>NZ_JAHVHU010000009.1 GCF_019802045.1 Membranihabitans marinus
GCAAGTTCATCCTTGTCTGCAATCTGATTGACCAATTCATCGAGTAATTTTTGAGTTTGATCTTTCATAGTATAAAGTTTTTAGACTCACAAAATCAGATCAATTCCGCTCAACACAAATTTTTTTGGAAAGTCTTCTTGAACTCCACAAATACACAAACTACTTGACAGTCCCATTTGATACTTTAACCAGGCAGATACTCTTTCAAATCACTCACGGCCTTCTCCATTAATTCTTGTTCAATATCCATTGGGATTCCTGTATAAGCATCTATGCGTTCCAGAGCCGATGCTAAATCCAAATCATGCTGCTCCTGCCGTAGAAAATACCTTTTCTCTTCATACAAACGCGTGAGGTATTCCTGCTCCGTCTGACCCGGCGTGGGAATGCAAATGGCCTTTTTCCCCAGAGCGACCAGATCCATGATCGTGGTGTAGCCACCGCGGCAAACAATGATCTGGCTTTCCAACATGACTTCATTCAATTCTTGAGATGTCATAAAGGGATAGTGGGTCATGTTTTCCTCACGCTGAACGGGAACGCCTTCCGATACCACCCCACCAATAAGTACAGTCGGAAATGGAAAACGGGACAATTGTTGGCGCAGCTGTTTTTCCAATAGACTGCGTTGGGGCTCCGGTCCCGACAATACAGCAGCCAAACGAAACCGTTCAGGCCGGCGCGCTCTGCTAAATCTTGAAACGGGTCCGATGTAGCGGGCGTGAGGCAGTATGTGGTCGTGTCCAAGTTGGCCGGTCAGGCCGGGTGAATTTGGGTAATCCGGTATCCAACATTGATGGTACTTACGTATGTAGTGGTGATTGAAGATATTGACGGCAGGGTCCAGAAGACCGCTGGACGACATGATGTTAACCTGGTGCGTGATAAAAATATTATAGGTGTCCGGGCTGTAGCAACCGAATCGATTATCGCTGACCACGATATCGTACTTATGTTGGTCCACAATTTCACGGACCACTTTATGTTCTGCTCGCAGGGCTGTGATAAATTGGATCATCTTCCGCCCCACATTAATAACAATATTGTTTGTAGGATAGGTGATTCCGAATCCGGGCAATTCAAAAAACCGGGCCGTTGGAAACTCCTTTCGGAGTAATTCCAACGGCGCGCCATCACTTGCAAAATCTACACTGTACCCCTGTTTTTGGAATTCCCGGGCGATGGGTATGCTCCGAGCAGCGTGACCCAGTCCCCAATTCAACGGACACAGAAGAACTTTCTTTTGATGTAAAGTAGACCCAATCATAGTATATCAGTTACTGGTCACTGAGTTATTAGCTATTGGCGCACTTCACATTTGTCATATGTCGTTTTTGTACCTCATCTAAACCTGATGCACCAAGAACGAAGTTAGTTAGGCGGCGAATTTAGCTTGTAGGAGAATGCCCACAGGGTGAACTTGCCGACGGTCGGCGGTTAGAACCCCCGGTACTGAGCTTCTGCAAATTTCTGACACCAGAAAATTAAAACTTTGCAGAAGCGGAACTATATACAAGGGATGCTGTAAACTGAAAGAATCAAGCTCTAAGCCTACAAACACCTCAACAAATAAACCTTTTCAACCCCATCAACTCTATCAACATCAAAAATTCATGTCCCACTGCATGCGTCGAAGTCACCCGCCGATAAACTGCAATCAACAATCTAAAATCAACTCAATCTCCTATTTCCATATTAATCTCTTCCCCCTGGGAATCAAAAAACTTGTACTGATTAATGGGCAGGTTCTGATCGGGCTGGATCTTTATCCATTTTTTATACTTCATAAACCAGTTCATTTGTCTGCTGGGAAATCCTTTTTTCAGATAAGCAAAAAGGAACGGATGAATTTTAACTTCAAAACGGGTATTGGGTCTCAGCTTAATCACGTACTCCAGATCGCGTTCCAGTTCATCAATCGTTAATATGGTGGAATTGATTTTTCCGGTTCCATTGCAGGAAGGACACACTTCAGCGGTTGCGATTTTTACTTCCGGTCGCACCCGTTGACGGGTGATTTGCATCAATCCAAACTTACTCAACGGCAGGATGGTGTGTTGGGCATGGTCGGGACTCATAAACTCCCGCATTTGGTGAAACAGTGCCTTCCGGTGCTCATACTTACGCATATCGATAAAATCAATAATGATTAATCCGCCGATATCACGCAACCGGAGTTGCCGTGCAATCTCCTTGGCCGCCTCCATATTCACTTTTAAAACAGCGTCTTGCTGATTTTGGGTAGAGACTTTAGGTCCACTGTTCACGTCGATCACGTGCATCGCTTCGGTGTGTTCGATCACCAGATAAGCGCCACTATTCATGGTAGATGTCTTTCCAAAGGATGCTTTGATCTGTTTGGTGATTCCAAACGTATCAAAAATGGCCTGCCGGCCATTGTACATTTGAACGATTTTAGCTTTTTCGGGAATGGCATGATCCAGAAACTTCTTGATGTTGCCGTAGAGGTCTTTATCATTTACTGCGATCCGGGTGAAATCATCGGTGAGGATGTCTCGAATCAGACTTTCGGTCATATCCAATTCACTGAGCAGTTTACCGACTTTTCGGTTTTTGATCATGTTTTGGAACATCTTCTTCCAATTCTCGAGCAATTCATTCAGCTCTTCATGGAGATCTGCTGCTTTTTTGCCTTCGGCAGCTGTTCGCAGAATGACCCCGAAATTCGCTGGCTTAATGCTTTCGATGAGTACTTTGAGCCGTTTGCGTTCATCATTGCTGCTGACCTTTTTAGAGATGGTTACGATGTTGCTGAAAGGAACCAATACCAGTAGCCTTCCCGGGATAGTGATTTCACAGGTCAGGCGCGGTCCCTTGGTCGAGATGGGCTCTTTGAGGATTTGCACTAAAAGCAAGCCCTTTTTCTTGAGCACTTCGTCAATCCGGCCGGTCTTGATGATCTCTTCGTTGAGATCATAGTCGTTGAGCCTCCATGTGGTGTTGTGTCCACTGGTGGCTTTATTGGTGAACTTCTTGACCGAGGGTAGTTTAGGACCCAGATCGGAATAGTGCAAGAAGGCATCCTTGCTATACCCGATATCCAAGAAAGCTGCATTGAGTCCGGGAACCAATTTCTTGACCCGGCCCAAATAAATATCACCCACCACAATCTTCGAATCCGAATCCTGCTGGTGGTATTCTACTAATTTTTTATCTTCAAGAATAGCAACGTCGACCTTCTTGTTGTTGGAATTTATTATCAGTTCTTTTTCCACTGTTATTTTATTTTACAATGGCAAGACTTTGATCGAAAAGGTTAACATAAGACCGAGACACTAGTTTTCGGGTCACTCAATCTGCGCTGTCATTTTATATGCTGTATCGAAAGTATTCCTTTCGATGGACCGACTATGCGATCACAGTTGTTGATAAGGTGACGATAAAATGGTGTTCAGAATCGCTTCGTTTGGCTCACAAAGGTTTGGTTTTGAAAAACAGTATGTAGCTGGTTCATAGAGATAAACCTTTCATTCAAAACCTTACCTATTCTTAAATCGATTTTTAGATAGTTTATTTTTTCTTCTTGTGTCTGTTTTTGCGCAGCCGCTTTTTACGTTTGTGTGTCGAGATCTTATGTCTCTTTCTTTTTTTACCACTTGGCATATATATTCGTTTTAATGATTAAAATCTAATTGTTCTCGCAGCGCCGGCTAAACTCGGCACTTTTATCTGCATCGCCCATCTCTTTGTATACAGATGAAAGCAGGCAGTTGGTCTCTTTGCGATCAGGATCCAGTTCATAAGCCTGTAGCAAACGCTCCAGAGCTTTATCCCATTGTCCGGTCTGGATGGAAAATCGTCCCAGCTGAACAAAAACCTCTGGTTCCTGCGGGTATTTCTTACTCAAATCCACCAAAGCTAACACGCCTTGCATGGGGTTTTGATCGTCCGGCATTTTGATGAGGAACAAGGTCTTATCCAATTCAACCTGGAACCCGGCCCCTTCTTCGACCGCCTGATCGTATAATGATAGCGCTTTTTGGCGTAAAAAAGTTCGATGAAGCTCATCTTCCATTTGCTGAGCGCCAGTCGCATAGGTTCGAGCCGCGGTACTCAGGTTCTCTGTGGTCGGCGACGATTTCGCGATTTCTTCCAGATAATGTCCGCCCAATTCCCACTCACTCTTGGAAACCCAAAAGGAAGCAAGTTGTTTACGGGCGACCACATCCTGCTCTTCAGCCCGGCTCATCCAGGCATTGATCGTATCCCGGTCTTCATCTGACAATTCGGCTAAAGCTTCATCCAGATGGTCATCCCAGGCGTGATCCATAGCAACTTCATCCCCACCGGCTACTTCACCTTCTTTGTCCAGCTGGACCGTGTCGAAGCCAAAGTAAAAGATCTGGATTAATATAAATCCGCCAATAACCAGCCAAAGCTGTTTTTTATTCATGTTTTGCTACTTCTTCATCTGTGACCTGGTCTTTAACCGAGTCCATAAATATTTTAGCGGGTTTGAAAGCAGGGATATAATGTTCGGGGATAACAATCGCTTTGTTTTTCTTAATGTGACGCCCGATTTTTTCTGCTCGTTTTTTAACAACGAATGAACCAAATCCGCGGATATAAACATTCTCTCCGTCTGCTAATGTTTCTTTCACCTCTGTGAAAAAATTCTCCAGGGTGACCAGCACATCGACCTTAGGTACTCCCGTCTTCTCCGATATGGCTGATACAAGTTCGGCTTTCCTCATGAATTACAATTTGTTTTTATAACATTTCAAAATGGACGGCAAAGTACGTGATTTTATCTTGTATCCGGAAATTAAAACACGAAGATTTTTAAAAAGTTTTGGCGCAACCGCATTAAAATCAGGAAATTACAGAGTTTTTATCCAAATAGCAACGGCTTCATGGGATTAATTCAATTAATTTCTTTTTATTTAGTCCAAAATTGACACTATGTATTCAATGACCGGTTTTGGAAGTGCCAGCACCATGCACGAACCGTATAAAATAAATGTGGAGATCAAGTCTCTAAACAGCAAATTTACAGATGTGCGCTTTAAGGCACCGCCAGAGTTTTCAATGCTTGAAATGGAAGTGCGCCAGCAGGCGATGGAAATTGCCTTGCGTGGCAAGATAGAAATCAGCCTGACCCTCGAAGGACAAAATATGGAGGGAAGCCTCAGTGAAGTGGACGAACAGGTGTTTTCCAATTATTACCACCAGCTGGATCGGTTGTCCAACTCCCTGGGTGCTGATAGTAAAAACATCGTATCTGCCATACTTCAGCTTCCCGGTGTAGTGAAACTGCAGGAATTCAAAGTAGACAAGGATATGAAAAGCGATATCCTGAACGCTATAGAGGTTGCCCTGGGACGTCTCATGAATCATCGGAAAAAAGAGGGTCAGGCGCTGGAATCAGCCTTGAGTGCGAGTATCCAAAAAATTGTAGATGGCCAGGAACGCATTGCTGAACTAGAATCTGAGCGGATGGAGAATGTCCGAACCCGGCTCAGCCAAAATCTGGAACAACACATTCCACCGGAGAAAATAGATAACGGACGGTATGAACAAGAATTGGTCTACTATTTGGATAAGATGGATATACACGAGGAAATGATCCGACTGAAGCAACACTGTGTCTATTTTATGGAGGAACTGCGAAATGAAGATTCGGTTAAAGGAAAAAAGTTAAATTTTATCGGTCAGGAGATTGGTCGTGAAATTAACACGCTGGGTGCGAAGGCAAACCATTCCGATATTCAACGACTGGTGGTAGAGATGAAAAACGAACTGGATAAAATCAAGGAGCAATTGGCCAATGTGCTTTAGCGAATTTTTAATGATTAGTGTATAATTTTTAGTTGGTGCGTATAAAGGTACTTGAGGAAGTTTTTGAGACGGATCATTCCAGGTTAAAGTGAGCTTGGCCAGGCTCGTCCCGTGCAAAGCATCGGGAAGCTCATTACTGTTAACCAATAATTGAATAACCCAATAACCGATAACCTATAATGAAACGAGGATATGGATAAAAAGGTGAACATGAAAAAAAGTATCATTATAACAGCACCATCCGGTGCCGGGAAAACGACCATTGTCAGCCATCTGCTCAAAACCTATCCCGACCACCTGGGCTTCTCCATCTCTGCAACCAACCGACCCCAAAGACCCAATGAAGTAGACGGGAAAGATTATTACTTCCTGACGACCAGTGAATTCAAACGTAAAATTGAAAATGATGAATTTTTGGAATATGAAGAAGTCTACAAAGGGCGTTTGTATGGTACGCTCCGGTCAGAGCTAACCCGGCTCTGGGAAGCGGATAAAACCATATTATTTGACATAGATGTACAGGGCGCCTTGAAGATCCAGGACAACAGCACAGAAGAATGTCTGACCATATTTATCAAACCACCCAATGAATCGGTGTTGGTTAACCGGCTCCAGAATCGGAGAACTGAGTCCGCGGAAGATCTGCAAATTCGCATCGATAAGGTGCGGAATGAGCTGACCTATCAGAACCGTTTCGATAAAATCCTTGTTAATGATATATTACACGTGACACTTAAAGAGGCCGAACTCATGGTAGAAGAGTTCCTGAACATTAAAAAATGAATAGAGATGCAAACGACCACCACAAATGGAATCCGGATCAGCGTGCGGACATTTTACAACAAAGAACATTCAGACCCGGTGCAGAAAAAATTTGTTCATGTCTATGAGGTTCTTATTGAAAACCTGACCGACTATCCTGTTCAGTTGATGGCCCGGCATTGGCGGATTTTTGATGCGTATGGGGTGAAACGTGAAATCATTGGGGAAGGGGTGATCGGTAAACAGCCCATCATACAGCCCGGAGATTACCACAGCTATTCGTCCTGGTGTCCGGTAACCACAGAAATTGGCCGAATGGATGGTCGGTATCAAATGGCTGATATGAATAGCGATGAGAAATTTTATGTCAGTATCCCTTCCTTTGATCTTGTGTTTCCTTTCTTACTGAATTAACTGCCCATAATCACTTAAAATACCCTATGCCATGGCCGCACCGACACCACCGTCCCAATTAGCTTCATCGGTTCATGAGCTGCAGACACAAAGGCGTGCAGAGCGAGAACCCGAGACCAGCAATCCATTCTATCTGAGTTCCTGGCACGAATGGCCGGACATGGTCTGGACAGGTCCGGAATTTTGGGCCAACAGGATGCAGGATTGGGAGATCCACAACAAGGTCCTCCGTTGCAATCTCTGTGGCCCCAACCGAAACATTCAATTACTCACCCATCAATTATCAGATGAAGGGAAT
Source organism: Membranihabitans marinus (assembly GCF_019802045.1). Taxonomy (GTDB): domain Bacteria; phylum Bacteroidota; class Bacteroidia; order Chitinophagales; family Saprospiraceae; genus Membranihabitans; species Membranihabitans marinus_A. Next base: position 7,274 of record NZ_JAHVHU010000009.1, read on the forward strand.
TTTATGCAAACGTCCATCGCGCTTCGGTGGAATGAAGAAGCACTTCAATACAAAGGAACGGCCGGATTTCGATGGGGCATTCAGGGGCGATTTGATGATTACCGGAGTGCCTGTGTAACCGGTCAGGGAATTTCATCCGGAATTGATCAGGATGGTCACTTAATTCTTGGTTCACACCGATCCGGAAAACCGGTGGAAAAAGAATTTTTGCTGGAGGGGGTTGACCTGAAACTGTTTTTGAATGCGGATGGAAAGAAAGTGACGGCTGATTTGTCGGCGTGGTACGAAGGAAGACCCGTGGTCACCTTACAGGGCATCGAATTTGAGAAAGAAGCCATGGCCGGAAATATTGGATTATTTGCTGATTTTGAAAAACCTATTCAGGAGACCTGGTCCGTGCAGTTCGATGCCTGGGAGCTGCGGGGTGACTTATTGGATGTGAATGAAGAACAGGTTTTTGGCCCGGTTTACTTTGCGCAGTACACGATAAATAATAATGTGCTCAAAATGACGGCGCAACTGGCTCCTTTGGATCAGGAAAACCTTCAGGCTGAACTGTGGTTTCGAGAAAAAAAACAGGATTGGCAAAAAGTGGATTCATCGGCTATCGATGGCTGGTCCCGTACAGCGCACTTCAGGGTGGAAGACCATGATGCGTCCAAAGAGTACGATTATAAAGTCACCACCGCCTTGACCCTTGGAGAAGGAGCTGAAAAAAAGTACGAATATAAAGGACGGATAGCTGCTGAGCCACACCACAAAGATACGATCAAGGCTGTGGCCTTCAGCTGCAACTGGGATCTGGGTTTTCCGGACAACGAATTGGTCCGAAATGCCGGTAAGCACGATGCGGACCTGGCTCTTTTTCTGGGCGACCAGTTTTACGAGCCGAACGGAGGTTTTGGAATTCAGATGGAGCCGCCTGAAAAGGCAGCGTTGGACTATCTGAGAAAGTGGGTTCAGTTCGGATGGGCCCACCGGGATCTTTTCCGGCACATTCCTTCCATTTGTTTACCGGATGATCACGATGTATTTCATGGGAATGTGTGGGGTGAGGAAGGCAAAGCGACCATTAAAAAAGGCGGTGCTGCTGCCCGTCAGGACAGTGGAGGGTATAAAATGCCCGGGCCGTGGGTCAATATTGTTCAGCGAACCCAGACCAGTCATATGCCGGACCCTTTTGATCCGACCCCGGTCAAACAAGACATCACCGTATTTTATACCAGCTGGAAATATGGGGGAATTGATTTTGGGATTATTGAAGACAGAAAATTTAAGTCGGCTCCAAAAAATATTTTACCTGCCAATGCAGAGGTTTTCAATGGGTATGCGGAAAACCCCGACTTTGACTTCAGTTCTTTTAAAGATTACGATACCGCACAGCTGATCGGAGACCGTCAAAAGATTTTTCTCGAGGAATGGGTGGAAGATTGGAGTGATCGGACCCAAATCAAAGCACTCTTGTCGGCTACCTCCTTTATGACCTTGCAAACGCTGCCCGAAGGGACAAAGAACGATCAGATCACCCCAAAATTGGAGATTCCTGAACCCGGTCAGTATGTTTCTGGGGATTACTATACCCGGGATATGGATTCAAACGGTTGGCCACAGATTCGGCGGGATGAAATCGTCCGGATCCTGCGCAAAGCGTATGCAACCCATATCGTAGGTGACCAACATTTGGCGTCGGTAGCGCAATATGGCGTAGATGAATTTCAGGACAGTAGTTTTGTCTTTACGGTTCCTGCCATTACGAGTATCTGGCCCCGGAGGTGGTGGCCACCGGTAACAGATGACCACAGAGGAATTATGGGGCGTGAAAAATACACCGGGAACTTCCACGATGGCTTCGGGAATAAGATGACTGTATTTTCGGTTGCGAATCCGGTCAAGACCGGCCTGGAGCCCGCATTGTTGTACGATCGATCCACTGGATATGGCGTGGTACATTTTGATAAATCCAGTCGACGAATCCGATTTGAGTGCTGGCCCAGGTTTTCAGATCCCGCGAAAGGGAATCAGGGGCAATACGACGATTGGCCTTTTGAGATCAATCAGCTGGATAATTTTGGGTTTTCATCGCGGATTTCACTGCCGCCGGTGGAGGTAACTGGACTGGACAATCCCGTGGTCATGGTCTATGACAAGGCTGGGGAGGAACTCGTATCTGCCATCCGGGTTCCGGAATCACGACTTCCGTATCAGGCCAGCGTGTTGGCAGCAGGGGAATATGTAGTAAAAGTGGGTGAGCCGGACCGGGATCTTTGGAAAGAGCAGAAGGTCTCTACGAATGGGACAGGGACGCGGCGGTTTGAGTTTTAAAGGGACCGACCTCATGGGAGCACTAATAAAAATGTGATTATTGAAATTAACAATACTAGGACATGAGATACTTTTTTACCCTTGTTTTATTTATATTCTTGTTTTGTACTGGTTTTAGTCAGCATCCCGAACCCCATGGCGCACTGCCCAGTCAGCGACAGTTGGAGTGGGCCGATATGGAGTACTACATGTTCGTCCATTTTAACATGAACACCTTTACCGATATGGAATGGGGGCTCGGAGGTGAAGACCCGTCCCTCTTCAATCCCACCGATCTGGACTGTATGCAGTGGGCGCGGCTGGCGAAAAAAGCGGGTATGAAAGGGATCATAATCACAGCCAAGCACCACGACGGTTTTGTCATTTGGCCCTCCAAATACACGGAACATTCAGTCAAGAACAGCCCATGGAAAAATGGAAAGGGAGATGTTTTGCAGGAGTTGCGCGAAGCTTGTGATCATTATGGACTCAAAATGGGGATTTACTATTCCCCCTGGGACCGGAATCATGCCGATTATGGGACGGAAAAATATCTGGAGTATTTTCATAACCAACTCGAAGAAGTGCTGACGGAATACGGGGATGTATTTGAAGTATGGTTTGATGGTGCGAATGGGGGGACCGGTTATTACGGTGGGGCCAATGAAGATCGTAAAGTGGACCGCCGGACGTATTACAATTTCCCGAGAATATGGAACCATGTCCGTGAACTACAACCCAACGCGGTGATCTTCAGCGATGGAGGACCCGATGTGCGGTGGGTGGGTAATGAAAGCGGGTTTGCCGGTAAAACCAACTGGTCGACGCTGAACCGGGATCTGGTATGGCCTGGGTGGCCGCATTACAAAGAACTTCAGTACGGTCACAAAAACGGAACACACTGGGTGCCTGCCGAGGTGGATGTTTCTATACGACCCGGTTGGTACTACCATGCGTCGGAAGATCATAAGGTGAAGACCTTACCGAAATTGCTTGATATTTACTACAATTCGATCGGACGCAATGCTTCCTTTCTGCTCAATATTCCTGTAGACCGGACCGGTCAGGTGCATGCTACGGATTCGGCGCAAATGATGGCGTTGGCGGATCAACTTCGCAAAGATTTTGAGACCAACCTTGCTGTGGACGTTGCAGTAGAAGCATCTTCCTATCGATGGGATGATCCAAAGTATGGCCCGGAAAAAACCACCGATGGGGATCCGGAGACTTATTGGGCCACCGATGAGTTTACACGATCGGGTTCACTGACGCTCGATCTGGGCGCTCCACAAACATTGAATCGGTTTCTGGTCAGTGAATACATCCCCTTGGGCCAACGGGTCGAAGCTTTTCGTGTGGAAGTCCTGGATGAACAGGGTCAATGGGAAGAGATTGCCGAGGAAACAACGATTGGCCGGAAACGCATTCTTCGGTTTGATGATGTGACAACCCAAAAAGTACGGTTTACGGTGGACTCTGCGCTGGCAGCTCCATTGATCACGTCGATCGAGCTGTATCGAGCACCCAAAGTGTTATCGCTGCCCCGGATAACACGGGATGATCAGGACCGGGTGACCATCGTGCCGGGGGATGAAGATGTCGAAATATATTATACCACCGATGGAAGCTCCCCGGATAAAAATGCCACCCGGTACGCGAATCCTTTTCATCTGCCCCGAAAGACTTCATTGCGTGTGGCGGTGCTTGATCCGGTAACCTCACAGTGGAGCCCGGTAGCAGAAGCCCGGCTCGATATCCCCAAAAAAGGCTGGAAGGTGCTGAGCGGAGACCGGACTATAATCGATGGCAATCCACGATCTTTATCGACCTTCAAGGTTGGCGAATCAGCGATCATCGATCTTGGTGACATCCATCAGTTAAATGGATTTACGTACACCCCTGATCAGGGTCGGTATGCTTCAGGTATTATTCAAGACTACCGGTTCTCGGTCAGTAAGAACGGTAAGAAATGGAAAACGGTGGCTCAGGGTGAATTCTCCAACATTAAAAACAATCCCATCGAACAAGTTATCCGCTTTCGCAAATCAAAAGGACGTTACATCAAACTCGAAGCGAAATCTCTGGTTGATAACGGGCAAGAAATGCGGGTGGCCGAAATCGATGTGATGACCGTACCGTAGTCGAGACCATCGAGTTTATTTAAATTCTACAGAACGCACAAACAACTTGTTTATCACCGCGGTGTCTGCAAAGTTATTATTTGGATTCTGGCTGGAGTGTAGAATTTGTTTCCCGTCCTCAGCGCGATATAATTCAATAATTATGTCGGGTGAGGTATTGGTTTGAATGGTCATGCTTGAAGCCGGGGGATTGTTCAAAGCAAGGGGATACTGATCAGCAAACTGCGTACTGGTAACCCGTCCTAATCCATTCAAGTAATCCGCCACCCGGGCAGAATCGGCAGGTACGCCATTGATCTGCCACTCGTTTTTCATCCGCATAAGAACAAAATCGTTATCATTTGGATAATTGAAAATGATTTGCTGGATAGAGTCCACAGTGGCATTGAGCACCGTTTTATTGCGGTAATTTGAGGCATTGGTAGAAACCGAGGAACCCGAAAAGTTTTCGATGACATAAACGGTATTTTCGTCCTTTGGGCGAACATAGGTGATATATGTACGTTGGTCCTGCATCGATCCGCGGCCAATGATTAAATCCATTGATTTTTTGGGCCCCTGGAATAACTGAACCCGTTGACCCGTGGAGTCGACTTGGTAGTCCCGCCATTGATCGGGCCTTTGAGATACGATGCGGCTGGGAGAAATGCGTAACAGCGCATCGAGTAAGCTGTGAACGCGAGGAGACAAGGCAGGTACTTCGGTCCCATTATTTGGGGTTATTGACCAGGAATTACCCGCTTTGGACAACTGAATTTGATCGCCTTGTTTTTCGATCAGTATTTTCGTGATTTGTGCGGTGTCTACCTGGAATAAATCCTGTGTCAATACTGCGCTACCTGATGAGCCTCGTTTTAGACTTAATGATACCACGTAAGTCAGTGCCAGTACAATCAGAATTCCAAGTAAATTTCGATTGATTTTATCTATTAGCATAGCGGTTTACATTTAATGTGAACTGACTGAATCACCATTGTTCTGTTTGTCTTTTATGGCGGCGGATACGTGCCCGATGACGACGGTATAATGCAAGGACTATCACGAGTAGAATCGGAGCAAGTACATTCCCATATTTATACAAGTTCCGGGTTCCATCATCTACCTCAGCTAAAGGTCTGGAGGTTATTCCCTTTGTTCTCAGGTTGATCAATCCCGTATCATCAGCGAGCCAGTCCATAGCATTACTGATTAGGTTTACATTATCTTCACTGACTCTTTGCTGTTGTTGACCGGTTCCATTGACCGCAAACGTCCCATTGCTGACGACTACCATTCGACCGTTTGCGGAACCTCCTAGCGGACCTTCTGCAGCAAGAGCCACCACTTGGGGGGAAGCATTGAAATCGCCCCGGGTCCATTCTTTGTTGATGTCCACCATAACCGGCGAGGAAACCAATCCGGTGTTTTTCGATGTCATAGCCAAGGGACTAATATGGATAGCACTGTCCGTCTGATTTATATTGATCGGACTGGTAAAAGGCAAAATAACGGTCTCCAGACCTTCTGTCACGGGATGGTTTGTAAAATGTGAGATAATTGGAAAAAAAGGAAACGGTTTTTGGGTGTTCATCACAAATCCACCCAGGTTCTGCTGTACACTTATGGATCCGCTGGTAGCATCAATAAGGTATTCATTGGCCAGAGACCAACCCTTCCGTTCCATCCATTCATTAAGTCCAATCGGGGGTGCCGTCGTCAGGAAGCCCTGGTTCAGATCGGGCTGAAGATTGCTGTAAGCTATTAATATATGACCGCCAGTATTCAGATATCGATCCATCTGTTCCAGGTGACTCGGGGGAATGGAGTCTGTCGGATTGATCATTGCTATGCTGCGGTAATAGGTCGGTATCTCGGTGGTGTCCGTGATCGTGTAGTTTTCCGGATCATAAAGCACTGTGAGTTGTTCTGTGACCTGGGGCATCGCGTCCATCCCGGCTTCACCATGACCCTGGATAAATGCGACTTTTGGTTTTTCATCCACAGACAATTTTTTGATGGCTGTGGTCAGTGCATATTCCACGCCAGCACCGGGCTGTATGAGAGGGATCACTTCAGATCGGTCGCCCAGTTGCACTGTGGCCCCCATGTAAGCACGCAACTGGCTCGCCTGATCTTTTTCTGTAATATTGACCATGACCGGTCGTATGCCTTTTTCCTGAGCTTTTTGCTCTTCTGTTTCGTTCGCATTGGGATTAACAAATCGAAATACAACGCTCCCTTCGGATCGGTTTTCATATTCCGTGAGTAAATCTTCAAAGTCTTGACGCGACTTTTGGAGCTGTGGCGGTAAATTTTTTGTAAAATAGGCCGTAACTGTGACCACATCATCCAGCTCTGCCAGGATGTCATCGGTGGCCTGGCTCAAGGTGTATTGTTTGTCGGCTGTAAAATCCAGTCGGACATACCATAATTCCGAAAGTAAATTAACCAAAACTAGTATGCTTAGCACTAAAAATATTCGTGTATAAATCGTCTTTTTTCTCATAGCTTCCATCAGGTTTTAATCCTGCCAATTCCGCTTATTCAGCGAAATGGTGGATAAAAATAAGCCCAATACAATGAGCGTCAGAAAATAAATAAAGTCTCGGCTGTCTAACACCCCTCTAGAAATGGATTCAAAATGGGATCGGGCACTCAGATACTCGAAGAGTTGACTTAACCATCCGGACTGACCACGAGCTAATATTCCAAAGAGCAGATGGAAAAACAGCCCGATTAGGAGCGCCAACAGAAAGGCCACAATCTGGTTTTGCGTGATGCTGCTGGCAAATATTCCGATGCTAATGTACATCCCACTGAGTAGTATCAACCCCAGATAACCACCTGTGACAGCACCGTGATCGATGTTGCCGAGAGAAGATACACTCCAATAATATGGAAATGTACATGCCACAGCGATCATGACTAAAAGCAGGCAGGATAAAAATTTTCCGGAGACGATTTCCCAATCCCTTATCGCTTTTGTACTCAAGAGCTCAATGGTGCCGGACCGATTTTCTTCTGCCAACGATCGCATAGTAATAGCTGGAATAAAGAAAAACAGCGTCCAAAATGCAATGCTAAAAAACACTTGCAAATCGGCTTGACCAATGAGAAATATATTGCTGCTGTTCGACAACCACGTAAAAAATCCACTCAACCCTAAAAATAGAATGATCATCAAATAGGCAATCAGTGAATCAAAATAGCTGTCCAATTCTCGTCGGGCTATGATCCAGATTTTTTTCATGCTATATCCATTTTGGTATTCTGCATATAATCTTCCCTGTTCTTTGTACCTGGCTGTGAAGTTACATTTCTAAATACATCCTCCAGCCTGGTTTCCATTGGTGTCAGTTCCATAAGATACCATTGGTTTTTGACGCACAAATCAAAAATAGCTTTGCGTGATGTTTTTCCGTGTTCAGAAGATACTTTAAAGTAATTGGTTTTCTTATCCAGCTTTTCCACAGAAGCCACGGTGGGGAGACTGCGCAAACCCATTTCTGCGCTTTCGCCTGCGATAGTACCCAGCTGAACATGAAGTATTTCTTCCCCTTCTGCTTGTTTTCTTAATGATTCTGCCGTACCATCTGCCACTATTTTGCCTTGATTGATAATCAGGATTCGATCGCATGTAGCCTCTACTTCCGATAGGATGTGACTACTGAGGATAACCGTTTTTTCTTCTCCCAACTTTTTGATCAATTTTCGGATCTCTATGATCTGGTTGGGATCCAGCCCTGTGGTGGGTTCATCAAAGATCAATACATCAGGGTCGTGAATGATGGACTGCGCCAGCCCGACCCGCTGTCGATATCCTTTGGATAGTTCGTGAATGTATTTGTGCTTTTCATCATCCAAACCGCACAGGTCAATCATTTGCCGTATACGTTCCTTGATGGCATCGCGGTGGACCCCCTGAATTTCTGCACAAAAATGGAGGTAATCAATGATGGGCATGTCGGTGTACAACGGGTTGTTTTCAGGTAAGTACCCAATCTTCCTTTTAATGGTTAAAGGTTCTTCTGCTACATTGACACCCTCTATATAAATGGTTCCGTCGGAGGGCGCCATATATCCCGTCATCATTTTCATCGTGGTGCTTTTTCCGGCACCGTTGGGTCCTAAAAACCCGATGACTTCACCAGTCTGAATCTCAAATGAAATCTGGTCCACTGCTTTTTGATCCCCGTAATATTTTGTCAAATTGTGTACCCTGATGGACATTTGTACGTATTTTAAAACCGCAAATTGATTATAATATCGCAGAGGTTTTAGGGATCGCTCCACTATTCCAGGGTGAGAAGTTCTCTTCATCTGTGTGTAAACAACACCACGAAATACTAAAGCGTTTTTAAGAATCTTCTACGACATTGCTATCACATTTACCCAAAATTATAAAATTGAGAATTTATGTTAAAATCAAAATTCGTTAATGTGTGTTAAAACAAACCGTGGTCGCCTGGAGGGGGGGTATATCTAATGAATCGGCGACTTATCGATCTTTTTGAATCCACTTTCCGACGAGGGTCAGACCAATCATCAGAAGGATCATCACACCGAGGATAGCACCCATATTCCATAGCGTACTTGAAAGTCCAATTTCCCCAATATGTAAAAAAGGGTATGGATAATATCCGGATACCGAACCTCGCATGAGAATGAAAGTAATGTACAATACAGGGTAAGCCAACCATAGAAAGACCAGCTTCATCCGGGGTGCCGTGTGTCTTATCGTGATCAGCCAATAAATTAAAAAATAAACTGGAATGACACTGTGTAAGAACTCATCTACGACCAGTTGCAAGCCGGTGGGTTCCCAGATTGGACGTAGCACGAATTGGTAGACCAGGCCCACGATGAGTATAAAAACGGTAATCGCTGTGATGGCTTCCGGTTTGAAAAAAAATTGAAGGGGTCTTTTCTTCCACTTAAAAAACCGGATCGTGAAATACAATGCAACCAATAAATTGGTCAAAATAGTGAAAAAGCTAAAGAAACGAATGAGTGTTTCCGGAACAGATGCCACTCTGTTTTGGATCATAAGCACGAGCTGGATGACGATTGTCAGCCATGTTATAACCGATCCAAACGCTTCAAGTTTTCTTTTCATAGCAATAGTAGAGCCATGCCTGGTAATATAGATTACTCAAATATAGTAATAATACTTTTTCTAGGTCATGATCTTTTTGATCAGATAAAATCAAATACCCCCGCCAAAAGGTCATAAGAGTGCAATCGTGCGTCATGGTTCGTCATCATATCCTGGATGATGATTTCATCTACGGATAAATCGTTGCTCAGCTGAGTAAGCTGCTCATGAACCTGATCGGGCGTACCGGCCACAAACCGGGGTGGTTTGCCTGAGCCTTTCATATAAGTTTCGAGGCTGGGTAACCCACCCAGCTTTTTGACGGCGTCATCGGGAGCTGGCATTTGTGCGTCAATTATACCTCGGGCGAGATTATCGTACATCACATGGACCGGAGCGATTTGTCTGCGCGCCTCCTCTTCTGTGTCCGCACAAACCACATGGACGGAAAGGATCACTTCAGGGGATTTAACACCTGTACGCCCTGCAGATGGTTTAAATCCCGACCGATAGGAATCAATGATTTGTCGTGTTCCTTTTTGGTTGATAAATCCGGCAAACACATAGGGCAAACCGAGCTGGGAAGCCGCCGAGGCACTCCAGGCGCTGGAGCCCAGCAGATAGAGTTCGGGATGGCTGTCGATGGTGTGAATCGGGGCTTTTGCAAAAGGGTGGTCATCGGGAAAACTGTGATCCAACCAGGCTACCAATTCTGTTATTTGTTGGTCGGAATCACTGCGAAACTGCTTGCTCCGATCTTGCTGCAGGGCAAAATCAGTGATGGGGCCTGTCGTTGCCCGTCCCGCCCCCAGATCAATCCGTCCGGGGTATAGTTCATTGAGCGTGCAAAAAACTTCAGCCACCTTGAACACACTGTAGTGATTCAGAAGCACCGAGCCTGATCCGACCCGGATGCTCGAGGTGTTGGCTGCTATAGCTGGGATGAGCACCTCGGGCGCGCGACCGGCAATAGACGCGGCTCCGTGATGTTCGGCCACCCAAATCCGGTGAAAGCCTAGCTTTTCGATGTGCTGGGCGACATCGATACTTTTCATGAGGGCGTCGTGTCTGGTTTCTCCAGGAATGACGGTGGATAGATCAACAATAGATAATTTCATAGCACAAAATTTTATTTAACCTTGGACCAAATTTGGCGAAGCACGCGTAATGTTGATAAAACCCAACTTAATAGGTTTTGTTTCTGATATTCCAACACTTTGAGCTACCGAATCGCTCCATGACCAGTCTCCTGTCAAAACGGCGATTGTCTTTCTTGTATACAGGTATGGAAATGATTGATCATGGTGAATATCAGTCTTGTTTTTCCGGACAGATTGGCCCCTGGAAGAAGTATATTAGGAAGATAAATGGGAGGTCCGGCAGATGTATTTTTGTAAATTGCATGTACTTATATGCATTTCACGATACCTTGTAGATGATGAATGCCAAAAATTTTCTGCTTATTGCAGTCCTTGTATGTGCCGGCTGGACGATGTGGGCTCAGCCTGTAGTAACGGTCACCGGGTCACGAAACGCTGACCAGAAATCGATCTGGCTTTCCCATGAGCATATTCTGGTGGATTTTATTGGCGCAGACAAAATTACAATGAATGATTACAATCGTAGCACAGTATTCCATGAAATGCTTCCATATCTGTCGGCGCTTAAAAAATACCAGATCGGTTACTTCGTCGATGCGACCCCACCATTTCTGGGAAGAGACCCCGAACTGCTCCGGCAACTTTCTGTGGCGTCAGGGGTATCGATTCTGACCAACACCGGGCTATATGGAGCTCAGCAAAACAAATTCATTCCGGCTTATGCTTTTGATCTGACCGCTCAAGAACTATCCGAAAGGTGGATAAAGGAGTACCGGCAGGGTATTGACGATACCGGGATCCGCCCCGGATTTATAAAGATTAGTGTCGATCCTAAAGATCCCCTGGATCCCATGCATGAAAAAATTGTCAAAGCGGCTGCGCTGACCCACCTGGAGACCGGATTGACCATCGCATCCCATACAGGAAAAGCACTGGGACTGTGGCCACAGCTCCAAATACTGAAGAATGCCGGCGTGTCACCTGCTGCTTTTATTTGGGTGCATGCACAAAACGAATCTGACACGGATGCATATATTAAAGCGGCCGAAGAAGGCTGCTGGATCAGTCTGGATGGGGTGGGCTGGAAAACAGAACTCTATGTCGAGAAACTTCGTTGGGCAAAGGAGATGGATCTGCTAGATCGCGTCCTGATCTCTCACGATGCAGGGTGGTATGATCCGCAAAAAGAGGAACAATCCATTCAGCCTTTTACCAATATTTTTGAGGTGTTGATACCTCGATTAATGGCGTCTGGTTTTACCCGGCGCGATATCCATCAGTTGCTCACTGTGAACCCAGCGATGGCTTTTGGGATTGACGTACGAAAAAGGGAATAGGCTGATTATTCTTGTTGGAGCACCAGGCCAATTGCGATTAATGCAATCGACACTCTTTGCAATTTTCCAGAACCTGATTTTTGGTGATTCCATTTTCTTCGAACCCTGTCCATTCAGGACCTTAACCCGCAAAAGTCAAACGTCACCCAAAATTGGGCTATGCAATATGCCCAATTTTGGAATTTAAGCACTTGATGCAATGCATATTATCCGTCATAACAGATTTTCGTGGTGAAAAAAGCGGGTTAATCCAGGTAGGATAGCTTTTTTCGGAACGGCAGGATTTTTTAGAATCGAATCACTGTTTTGCCAATGCTTTTTCCGGATTCCTGCATTTCATGGGCCTTCTTGAGATTGCTGACAGTAAAACCTTCCAAGGTAGTATTCCGGGTTGTATGGAGGGTGCCTGCGTCCAGTAAATCACCCAATTTATTAAGAATATCATGCTGTCGGGCGATGTCATCCGTAGTGAACATAGAACGGGTGTACATCAATTCCCAGGAAAACGTGACACTCTTGGTTTTAAGGACATCCAGGTTCAAAGGTTTGCTGCTGCCGGTAATGGACACAATATGTCCCTGTGGCTTGATAATTTCTGCCATCGTATCCCAATATCCCTCCAGATCCACACAGTCAAGGATGTAGTCTACCTCCTGATGCCCTGCTTTTTTCAGTTCTTCTTTTAGTTTATAGTGGTTAACCACCACGTCGGCACCCCGGTCCTTGCACCACTGGATGGATTCTGGCCTTGAAGCGGTTGCGATCACGGTGAGATTCCCTATTTTTTTAGCGAGTTGTATGGCGATGGAGCCTACCCCGCCGGCTCCTGCCAAAATCAATATCGTCTTCCTCTGGTCTGTCTTTAGGTTTACCCGGATCCGATCGAAAAGAGATTCATAGGCCGTCAATCCTGTTAAAGGAATAGCAGCTGCTTCTGCCACGTTTAAGCTTTTGGGCTTGTTCCCTACGATGCGCTCATCAACAAGCTGATATTCAGCGTTACTACCGCTTCGGGTAAGATCCCCGGCATAAAATACTTCATCTCCTACTTTGAATCTGGAGGTCTTATCGCCAACAGCCTCCACGGTACCCACAGCATCCCATCCAATGATTTTTGGTGTATCAAGCACTTTATCCTGAGCTGCCTTTTGTCTGATCTTATAATCGATAGGGTTCACTGAAATAGCGGCTATTTTCACCAATAAATCGTGTCCCGAGGGCGTCGGCTTCTCAGTTTCAAACTCGATAAAACTATTTGGTTCGGAAATGGGAAGTGATTCTTTAAATCCTATTGCTTTCATGTTTTTTATTTTTTACTCCGGGCTATTGAGGCCAGCCATTTTGTTGTTCTCCTCCATCGTGAATAACATTGATAAACGAAACATGTTTAGTTTTAGAATCCAGTGCTGAGCTTTATTATCTTCTCGGCGAATCATTCTGGCAGACAGAAGTTCTTAATCCCAATCCTATTTAGGAAATAGTAGACTATCTTGGTGGTGGCCCGAGCAATTGCTGTGGGGTCTTGTGTTTTTTGAATGATTATTGTAAATTATCGAGATGATTAAACAGAACTTTTGTCGGTATTCATAACTTCCGTAATGGGGGTGATTTTTATAAGTTTTATTTCTGTCGGAAATGAAGCAGATCAAGTAATTTTTGAAAATATGGATGAACAAGCGAAAGCGCGCCATTATACGGCGGTGGCGGACAATTATTTGAAAGGATTAAATGAGCAAAATCTGGAATTGATCATGTCGCTTTATGCGGACAACGCTACGGTGGAAGATCCCGTGGGAAGTGAAATCGTCTCGGGCAAAGAGGCTGTCTATAAATTTTATTCCGGCGCAGTGACGATGGATTTGAGCCTGATGCGGACCGGACCGGTGCGTGTAGCTGGCGTAGAGGCGGCCTTTCCTTTTCAATTGCGAATGGACGTAGACGGTGTACCCATGGTCACGGATATTATTGATGTCTTCCACTTCAATGAAGAAGGTAAGATCGTCTCCATGCGGGCTTTCTGGGGGCCCAGCAATCGCCGGAAAGCGACGGAGTAGCTTCGGAATACATTCAAAACAGTTATGAAATAGTGTAGCTCGGGATTTTAATCCGGGAAAACTGGTTGTATTGTAGTTTCATATTTAATAGTGGATAGCTGGAATTTTTTTCATGTTTTCATCAACGGGAGGTACTTGTCCGCTGCCCACTTTGTAGATTCGTTCGTTGGAAACGGTCATGGCTTTGGTGAGTTCGGGATAGGGGATATTGTTCATATTCACCACCCCGATGTTATAATTCTCCCCATCAAAACGTCCATAAAACGGCAAATCGATCCATTGAAAATAATGCATTCCGATTACCTCAGGCCGGGAAAACCCTTGTTCGAGGTAGTGTCGATAGGCCCTTCCCCGGTCTTTTTGATTAGCTACTCCTACGATTCCGGTGGCGGGTAACGCCCGATCCACGGCGCCGTGATGGAATTCGCCAATAAGTACCGGTTTGCCACTTTTTTCGGCAATTTTCGCTGTTTCAGGTGGATCCATGCCATAGCCATTAATGGAAAATGCATCAAAACGTTCTCCGGCCTTGTAAAGTAAATCCGAACTCAACCAGGCATACCGCATCCCCAGATTGAGGTGGTTTTGATCAACCTTGTCAATTTCATCGCAGGGGATATCTACATATCTGGATACCATGATTTCCGAAAATGCGTAGAAATCTTTATCAGCTGTTTTTGACGGGTAGGATTTGAAGGATTTTTGGAGTAATTCCTGAAAAGCATGGAGATCAAGGTTCCAGCTGTTATTAAAATCCTTGATATCCCCGCCATATTTTTCACGAATCCATTCGACAAATTTATTTTTGGTTTCGGACTGCTGGGTTGTCCCAAACATCTCAAAGGCAATGTTGAGATCCCCGGATGCCCATTGGGGTTCATTTTGTAAAAAATATCCGATCAGGTAAGGGTCGTCTTTGTAATCATGAAGCTGTTTGGCAAAGTGAACCGAATTTTTGTGGTACTCGTTGGAAAAGACATCAGGAAAATCCCTAAATACACGAATTTTGGTCGTTGGGAAACCGTAGAGGGGCAAGACATACGGCAAATTGTTGTTTTTGATAAATGTTATATCGGACCAATTGCCCACCGTGTTAAATCGGTATTTTTTCATCAATCCCCTAGTGGTGGTTTCCCATTTCCTGCGCGCCTCCTCGCCATATACTTTGGTCAGGTTTTGCACATAAAAATCCACATTTTTGGTGTCTTCCGGGAGTTGCTCAAATAAGTCTTCAATGTCATTGACCGGGCCAGCAGAACCATACTGCATGACATCCACGCCGGTGCTCAAAAAAGCATAGCCTTCCGGATCGACCAGCCACCATCTGTGACCATCGTGCTCGGTCCGGAAATATCCGGATGGTTCAAATTGTTTTTCTTTCCAACCACCATATTGGCTCCAGTTATCTGGATAAGTCGCTGACTGTGCTAATTTTTCGACCTTCCTGTTTTTTCTTTTGAGTTGTCGTTCATTTCGAATCTTGTCTTTCCATTTTTTGAGCTTCCACTGGCCAAATTCATCGATGATCGATTCCTCAATGGGTGGATAAGGCGGGGGCAGATTTTCAGTGATAGAGATAGAAGCGACCTCATATTCCGGTGACGGATAGACTTTGTGGATCGGACCAAACCGCAGGACAACTTTGACGATATCTGCCGGATCTAGTCGCCGGCCCCAGACCGTTCCTTTTAGTTGGCGGGGGAAGCGGGGCATAAACACATTTTGTCCATCGAGGTAGCTCAATGGGAAGATCATTTTGGTTTTCAGTTTGGGAAGGATCCCCATGTGGGTATAAATCCCTTTGATGGTCTTTGCTTTTTGGTTCGGATTGTTTTCAGAATCTGACTGTTCGGCGTTTATGTAAAATTCAATATTTACTTGACCGCTGTATTTATTGTTGGCGAACACCTCAAATACGAGGTACTGTCCGGCGTTCCAATCTCCTTGATCGCCCTTTTCCCAGATAACCACGCCCGGGTTTTCTTGTGTCGGGTGGATGGTTAAGGTCGTTTGATCGAATTCAGAACTTCTGTCGGTCAGGGAGCTGTTTTTATTATGTATGGCTATGTGTTCCAGACTGAAGGGCTGCACCGTGCCGGGGTTATCAATAGTGGCGCTACCTGGCAAGGCACTCCATATCATCAGTATAAACAGGCTAGTTAACCGTATTATATATTTCATCGTCCATTTAAATTAACCTCCAACTCTTAAGCGTTTCAATTATTTTTACCGTTCCGGGGCTCTAGAGTCAGCTTTTCGTTATTATCATATTGGCATATGATTTTTGCTGACTGTGGTTTATAATAAAATGCTGAAGATAGAATATTTTGTTAGTTTCAACTAATATTTGAGTTTATGACCCATTCAGCGGTTGATAAAAATTCGGATGTGAAAACACGACCCGTTTTATTTCAACAGCATAAAGAGTCCCATTTAAAATTTATCAATATGACTTCAAGAAGAAATTTTATCAAGCAAGCAGCGATGCTGTCCGGATCCACTGCTTTTGCAGGTGTTTTTCCATCGGCTATCCAACGCGCTTTAGCCATCGACCCCATCCAGGATAGTACCTATATGGATGCTGAACATATTGTGATACTTATGCAGGAGAACCGATCTTTTGACCATGCTTTTGGTAAACTCAAAGGGGTGCGTGGGTTCAATGATCCCCGGGCCATCCACTTACCCAATAAGAATAAAGTCTGGTTACAAACTAATCGAAAAGGAGAGACCTATGCACCGTTTCGTTTTGATATAAAAAACTCCAAAGCAACCTGGATGTCCTCGTTGCCTCACAGTTGGGAAGATATGGTCGACGCCCGAAATGGTGGTAAGTATGATGGATGGCTGGAAGCAAAAAAGTCCTGGCACCAGGATTATCGGGATATGCCACTTACCATGGGTTTTTATGATCGGGAAGATCTTCCTTTCTATTACGCCCTAGCCGATGCATTTACCGTCTGTGACCACCATTTTTGTTCTTCACTGACTGGCACGGTTGCAAACAGGCATTATCTCTGGACCGGCTCGATGCGTGATCCGAAGTATCGTCAATCCAAGGCCAATGTTCACAACGGAGATGTGACTTACTATCGATGGGCTCGTTGGAAAACCTTTCCGGAGCGACTGGAAGAAAATGGTGTTTCTTGGAGCGTCTACCAAAATGAAATAAGTATGCCCTGTGGTTTTGAATGGGAAGAAGAATCCTGGCTCGCTAATTTCACCAATAACAATCTGGAATGGTTTGAACAATATGGTGTTCGATATGCTACCGGGTTTCAGAATTACCTGACGGAAGTCATTGAAAAAATGCCGGAACGGATTGTTGTGGCTGAAAATAACTTGAAAAAATTGGACGAACATAGTGAGGATTATGCGGCGCTGAAAAAAGAACTGGAGGAGTTAAGAAGTCATCTGCAGTCTGCTCGGGACAATACAGAAAAATGGGGCCGGCAAGTATTTGAAGAATTATCAGAGTTTGAAAAAAACATTCATAACAAAGCTTTCTGTAGTAATATAGATGACCCACATTATCATGAGCTGGAGACACTGAACTATTCAGATGATGGTGTTGAACGTCAAATGAAAGTACCCAAAGGAGACGTTCTTCATCAATTCAGAAAAGAAGTAAAAAATGGAGATTTACCTGCCGTTTCGTGGGTGGTTGCTCCACAGCAGTTTTCCGATCATCCGAGTGTCCCCTGGTATGGCGCGTGGTATATTTCTGAGGTAATGAATATCCTGACCGAAGATCCGGAAGTATGGAAAAAAACGATATTCGTCGTTACGTATGATGAGAATGACGGTTACTTTGACCATATTCCACCCTTTGTTCCACCGGAGACAGGAAATCCGGAAACAGGCCAGGTGAGTCATAATATGGATACCTGGCAGGAATTTGCCCGTCCGGAAGATGAACTGGATCGTCATAGTAATAACCCTTCCGGAGCCCGATGGGGCCCGGTCGGACTTGGGTTTCGGGTGCCCATGGTGGTGGTTTCCCCATGGAGCCGAGGGGGCTATGTCAATTCTGACGTATTGGATCACACCTCTACACTTCAGTTGATCGAAAGGGTGATGGCTAAAAAAGCAAAGGGATCTTTGAGAGAAGATAATATTAGCTCCTGGCGTCGGTTGGTCTGTGGTGATTTGTCCTCGGCTTTCAGACCTTACCGCGGAGATAATATAACATTCCCGCCCCCTGTGGAACGGGACGAATTTGTTGCATCCATCCACCAGGCTCAATTTAGAGCGCTTCCAAAAGGATTTAAGGCACTGTCCCCATCAGAACAAAAACAGATTAACGAATTTCCAGGCCAATCCCCGTTTATGCCCCAGCAGGAACCTGGAATCAAAAACAGCAATGCTCTAAACTACCACATGATAGTGGATGGCCATCTAAATCGGTCCGATGGGGTGTTTCATTTGGATATGGAAGCTCGTAATTACGTATTTGGTGAGAAAACCAGAGGAGTCCCCTATCTCGTCTATGCGCCCGGGACATATAGAAAGGCTCATTCTGAGGAATATGAAAAATCCAGATCCTGGAATTACGCTGTGGCACCTGGCGATCATTTGGACGATTCGTTTCCTCTGGACTACTTTCAGGATCCGGGGTATCATCTTCGGGTATATGGGCCCAATGGGTTCTACAGGGAATTTCAGGGGGCCGGGGACGATCCGGCTTTGGATATACGGTGTGATTATGAACAGGATACCCGGAACCCTTCCAGGTTAACGGGGAATCTGGAAATTCATTTTAATAACCCCACCAGGATGAATCAAAAGGTTACATTAACCGATTTGGCATATGGCAAACCACCTGTTGAATTGACCATAGCGCCTGGGAAGCAAACTACTGTGGTTGACCTGAGTGAAAGCCATCGATGGTACGATCTTAAGGTGGCAGTTAAAAACCCGGGGAACCTCTGTTATCATTATGCAGGCCGCGTGGAAACCGGGCAGGATGGCAGGACCGACCCTCAGATGGGTGGAACGAACTAAAAATTTCTGGAAATCAGGTGATGGCTAGACATGGCAGATTGAGAATTTTCCACCTGTAGTTGCTGGAAAGCCTGAAGTATAAGAGCTTGGATTGGTATTATACCCGCAACACACCGCGAAATCCCCGGGACTTGTAATAGGACTCGGCGCCATTGTGGTATATAAAAACCCGGCCAAACCGATAGTCCCCAAAGATGGCTCCGCCCAATTCCCGGATCTCATTGGGAGTCTTGACCCAACTTGATGTTTTAGTATCAAAAGGACCGACATTTTGATAATCCCGGTATTGATCCTCCGTGACGACTTCAATGCCCATCTCCGCTGCCCTTTCCATAGCTGAGCTTTCAGGTTTGAATTTTTTTCGGGATTCCAGTGCATTTTGGTCGTAGCACAGGCTGCGTCGACCTTGGGGACTTTCCGGGGCACAATCAAAATAGAGGAATTCGTCTTTCTCTTTATCATATCCGACCACATCCGGTTCTCCTCCGGTTTCTTCCATTTGGTGAAGCGACCAAAGTTTTTGTACTGATTCTGCCGAATTTAGTTTCTTCTCAATATCTTCCCATTGAATAGCTTTATGTCGGTGTCGGTTAGATTCAAACCGTGCTTTTAAAGATTGTAGTAATTTATCGGTTTGGTCTGGGGTTAATTCTTTTTTGCTAATTCCTGCCATGGCGATGTGTCTTTTAATTTCTATGGACTGGTAAATTAGAAAATAATTTTTTGCAGAAAAAGTGATTCATTTGTTTTTATTCGAACAAGGTCTTATCGATCCCAGGAATCACGTTCAATGCATTTTTATAATAGATTTTTTTCAGTACTTCATCATCCAGGTCCAGGCCATACATTTTCCAAAACGCGTGATAACGTTTGTAATACGGAAAGTATTCGTCAGCCGATTCCAAGACCCGAAAGTAGGTGTAGTATTCTTCCGGATTCCAGGCGTCTTTCCCAAACAGGACCCGATCTTGGTATTTGGTCAAAAACTTTTTCGCAAACCGGGGTTGTCTGCCCAGCTCGGCGATCACCGCACCGATCTCGGTATAGACATTGGGCATTTCGTCGAGTAATTCGCCCAGGGTAGCCAGATCATTGGCGTACCACCCCAGGTGGGCGTTGATGAAGGTCGTGTTTTTGTGTTTTCGAAACACATTGTGCTGTTCATCGATGATGGTCTGCCAGGGGGCCGGATCGGTGTCGCTTCGTTTGCGCCGGGATCGCAACTTTAGTTCCAGCCACCGCTCGTTTTGATTATCGTGCGGGGACCAGAATGGTTTGGGGTCGGCGGAATGAATCAAGACCGGAATACCCAGTTCGCCACATTTTTCCCAGACGGGACCGATCCGCGGGTCGTCGATCCGAACCCGGTTCCCCTCGCTGTCCGTGTTGTGCATGCCTAGGCTTTTGTACACTTTGAGGCCTTTGGCTCCGAGACGTACATCGTTCTCTAGCTGAGCCACGGCATTTTCGGTCCAGCCCGGTTCGTCGACGTTGTTGAAATCAATATTGGTAAATACAATAAACCGGTTGGGATAATGTTGATTCACATTCTCCAGTGCGCCCTTGAGGTGCTCTGCTGACCCGCGACCCCGCCCGGAGAGATTAACCATGACCTTCATATTGAGATCGTCCATGTCCTTTACCAGCTTGCTCAGGTCCATGTCCGGCATGCCAAACTGATGATTGTGTACGTCGATAAATGGGTATTTGGCCTGGTGAATCTCCTCACCAGGAACCACCAGCGTGGAGGGCGGATCGTAATCTTCGAAGTCCATATTCTGGGTGAGGACATTGTTTAGGCCGAGGATGGTCCAAAACAAAATAAGTAGTATTCTATGCATATCTGTTGTTTTTTGGCTGGGAATTCATCAGAACTTAAAATTACAGACTTTTTCTTAGTGAGAGGTAGATTTAACAGATCTTCCTCCTATGCTTTCAAAGCTTCGTCGGACGCGGTGAGATATTACCTAATTTGCGATTCCGTACACTTTTGCACCAAATTAAAAAGCTATAGCTTAATTTTTCCCTGGTATTGCTAATCCACACCAAGGCGTGGATGACTTGGCGTCCCATGCTTTCTGACCATGCAATCGGCGTGGTTCATAGCTGCGTTCATCTGCATAATCTGCGGGCGGTCATAACTAACTTTAGGTATTTAAAGTTTGGACCCCTGCCCCTCTTCACCCAAAAGATAATATTGTATCAAAAATAGCTAACAAATGGACTGGATAATTGCAGTTGCTGTTGTTAATTTGGCACATATAAACCAAAGGTAAACTCAAAATGAAAAATCAATTGTTTTTATTCTTCTTTATGGCACTGGCCATCTCCGCCTGCGCACAAACTTCCAATCTACCCAAAGCTCAAACTATTCCGGACGAACCATTTGTTCAGGATTACAGCATCAGGTACCTGAAGGAGGATGCGAACACAGACTTAATTCAGGTTGCTGCTGACCGAAATGGTTATATTCAGGTCTTCTCATCAGCCGGGCTGTTGCGCCCCAGAGCCGGTCAGTTTCTTTTCCCGGGCACGTTAGTGACCGATGTGCATTACCGGCCGACTTCGGATAAAAATATAGCATCGCTCGGTACTTATCAAAATGAATTGGTGTACATCGATGATGAAGCCGTATTCAGCAATGCCTGGGCAGGGAAATTGTATTCGCGACACCAAATGCCTGATGCCCATCTATTTGCAGGAGGTAAAGATTTCGCATTTTTGATTTCCAATGGTAAAAAACTCCGCTTCCTCAAAGATTCCAAAAGTTTGTGGGACGGAAACCTGTCGGACGACGAAGTGCGGGATATCAAATACGATGCGGATGCTCAACTGTTTTGGATTTTGGGTAAATCATCGATCAGTACTTTTTCACCGGGGCAGAATAAAATCACCAAAGTTCTGGAAAACTCCAATGTGACATGTATAGAGGTCGCTCCGGGCAAACTGGTCGTCGGTACAGATAACGGCTATTTTGAAATTAATTCCAGAACAAAAAAGAAAACAGGATCAGTTCAGCGTAAAATGCCCTGGACCGAGTTGACTACTATTCGGTATATCGACGGTCGGCTTTGGTTCGGTTCACCTCGCGGTGCGATGCTACTAAGAGCAGATGGTGGCTTTAATTACTATGCCTCCAAGCGGTGGGTGCCATCTGATCAGATCATCGATATTGCGCCAGGTCCTGAAAACTCCGTATTGGTTTTAACGGATGCTGGTGTAGGAAGGATTTATTTTAAAGAGATGACCTTAGCAGAGAAGGCTGACTTTTATGATCACCAAGTCCGTGAACGACATATTCGGACAGGTTTTAACGCCCGGTTGGATGGCTTGCAAGATGGTGATGTCACCACGGGAACCCTCCAGAATTCGGATAATGACGGTCTGTGGACGGCGATGTACCTTGGTGGCGAAACATTTCGATATGCGGTCACAAACTCTGAAGATGCCTTGGGTAATATTCGAGAATCCCTGGCTGCCATGGAACGACTTTATACCATCAACCCCATGAATTCCGGATTTCCATCGCGCTCTTTCCAAAGAGCGGGATATAATAAAGACAGTAAACCCTGGCGGCCGACCGAAGATCCTGAGTGGGACTGGAAGTCCACGACCAGCAGTGACGAAGCCATTGGGCATGCGTTTGTTTTTGCAGTCATTGCTGAGTTAGTCGATGTGGAGCCGATCCGGACCAAAGCTATTGAATTGCTCGATGGATTGATGCAGCACATCGTCGACAATGATTTTTATCTGATCGACTTTGATGGTAAACCAACCACCTGGGGACGCTGGAATCCAGAGTATGTCAACAACTTTGCAACCTACATCGGAGACCGAAAACTCAACAGCTCCAACATCATAGCAATGTTGCAGTCGGCCTATTATTTCACAAAAAAAGAAATCTACAAGGAAAAGGCTTTCGAGCTGATGAATGATCATGGGTATCTGGAAAACCTGATGCGTCCCATGGATGAGATCGGTCAGGCCGCGGAAGATGATGATGACTATAGTAAAATGCTTTCCAGCACCTGGAATCATTCGGACGATGAAATGTACTATTTGGGGTACTGGGGGTTGTACCGGTATGCATTCAATGAAGAGTTGAAAGCCAAGTACAAAGAGGCCATCATTGATCATTGGGAAGCGGAGCGGCCGGAGAAGGAAGGGCTGTGGAACATCATGACAGCGCTGGTAGGGGATGATAATTATGATTTTGAGGAAGCCATCTGGTTTTTGCAGGAATATCCATTGGACCTGATTACCTGGTCTGTGGAAAACAGTCATCGCAAGGATATTGAACACTTACCTGAGAATTTTAGAGGCCAAACCATCAAAGAGGTCCTGCCGCCGGATGAACTTCCCATTCGCCAACACAATGCCAATCGGTTTACGCTAGATCGGGATGGTAAGGGATGGAGAGAATATGGTGCCGGAGATATCTGGTTGCTGCCTTATTGGATTGGAAGATACCTGGATGTGATTGGTGCGCCGACAAGTGAAAAATAACCATGTCAACTTAACCGGCAAACACCTGCATCCGGAGATCCTGAAGGTTGGTCAGAGGTGTCGCAAGTGAGTTATACCTTACTTTGCGAGCCTCTTCCGCCTTATTTTTTGAATGAGTACTGGTCAGTCACAGGAATGCGCTTCAACGATTGTCGGGAAACAAGTTCTTGACTTTTTTAGTACGAGTATAATGGGAAAATGGAAAGGGATCCGAATGAGAGTAAAAGGAGATTTAGAACTGGATGATGTGAGCAAAGATATTGGAGAAGAGGATGATTTGGCGAATGCTCCCCCGGGGTGGTCAGAAAAATAGAAGACTTCATGGAGCAGGCGGTGACGCCCAATGAAAAGTATCCGATCGGCAGAAACTATGACGGAAACCGATCTGGAAGAAAAGTTGGGACTGAAAAGTTCTTCATGGGATAATTTTTGAGGGAAGCCAGGGACCACTGTAAATATTTCATAAAACCAATAATGAAATGAATAAGCTGATTTTTATCTTAGTTTTCATCTCAACAAGTGTTTTCCACATGGACGCGAAGGCGCAAAACACAAAAAATGCACAGGCGCTCGAACTTGGTGCCATGTCCTTTAATGTCCGAAATTCCAATGCCAGCATAAAGGACGGAATAAATGGTTGGCCAAATCGAAAAGACTGGGTTCGGGATATGTTTCATTATTATCGTCCGGGTATCATTGGGATGCAGGAGGTGTTGCATGATCAGCTGATCGAACTTCAGGAGATGCTTCCGGAGTATGGTTACATAGGAGTTGGCCGCAATGATGCTAAGACCGAAGGAGAATATAGCCCGGTGTTTTATAATCAGGCACAGTATGAACTGCTTCAAAGTGCGACCTTTTGGCTGTCAGAAACTCCCACCAAGCCATCGATCAGCTGGGGCGCGGCAACCTATCGGATCGTGACCTGGGGTAAATTCCGGGATAAGACTACGGACAAAACATTTTTTATTTTCAATACACACTTTGACAACCGGGAAATTGCCCGGAATAAAAGCGCGGATTTGATGGTAGAAAGAGTTCATGAGATTGCAGAAGAGTTGCCAGCTGTTGTGATGGGTGATTTTAATTCCAATCCCAAAACACAGGCTTATCTTAATCTGACGGACGAGACTGAAAAGAAGAAGGTGTTTTACGATGCAGTACGCTATGCAAAAAACAGCTATGGACCCGCAGGGACTTTTCATGGCTTTGGAAGCGTACCCTTCGATAAAAGAGAGCGAATTGATTTCATATTTACCACAACAAAAGCCCGGGTAAGTCAATATTTGAATATATCAGAGCAGCGTGGCGAGGTCTTTATTTCGGATCACAATCCCATCATGGCCCAGATTCGTTTTTGACTCCTCTGATATTGCTATTTTATCGAAGGAATTTCGAAACGGTATCAATCAAAACAAAAAGGCGGGCGGTGGGCATAGGTCTACCTGGTCGGAGGATGTCAGCGTATATGAAATTGTTTAATCATGTGAAAATGATCAATTTATGAAAAAAACTAGAGTGAATGGGGTTCTTATACTTTTCCTTTTGTCTCTGTTTTCGTCAAACGCATTCACGCAAATGATGGACCTGCGTCATGCACGAATCATCGCTATAGAGCAGGATGACGGATTGGTGTCAAAATCAATTGTGGTATTAAAAGAAGAAGTAGAAAAGCGAACAGGTATTGAATTGATCATTTATAATAAATGGTCCACATCCGATCAGCCCTCCATTTTTATCGGATTGGAAAGTGATATGGAGGCACTACCCCAGGACGTTCGGTCGATGACTTCAAAAATGCCACCGGTTTACAAGGAAGGGTACAAAATCGCTGTCAGCAAAACAAACAAAACGGTGGCGGTGATCGGCGCCGATAAACGTGGTGTTCTATACGGTGTGGGCAAGCTGCTGCGAACGATGGAAATGAGGACGAACCAGCTATTGATTCCGCAGGATTTTAATATTTCGTCGTCTCCTGCCTACCCTATTCGTGGTCATCAACTGGGCTACCGGCCGAAGACCAATTCGTACGATGCATGGACGGTAAACCAGTTTGATCAATACATCCGGGATCTCGCCGTTTTTGGTGCCAACAGCATTGAGATTATGCCACCACGGACCGACGACGACTTTACCAATATACATATGAAGTTACCGGCGAGCCAAATGATGGTAGAACAATCCAGAATATGCGACTCATATGGCATGGATGTGTGGATGTGGTACCCAAACTTAGGGTCGGATTACACACATCCCGATTCTGTGGCTCGTGAACTGGAAGAACGTTCTTCTGTTTTTAAGGCCTTACCCCGGCTCGACCATCTTTTTGTGCCTGGTGGTGATCCGGGTGATCTGGAACCCGACGTCCTATTCGAATTTCTCAAAAAGGAAGCAAAAGTACTCCATCAATTTCACCCTGAAGCTAAAATATGGGTTTCTCCACAGGTGTTTCGACCCACTCAAAAATGGTTTGATGCTTTTTATGCGCATGTCAATCAAGAATATGATTGGTTTGGTGGCGTGGTATTTGGCCCCTGGATTAAAACGCCCATTGAAGAAATCAGAGAAAAGATTAATCCCGGCATACCTATCCGCCGATATCCGGATATTACACACAGCTTGAGCAGTCAGTATCCGATTCCAAAATGGGATTTGGCGTATGCGATTACTTTGGGACGTGAATGCATCAATCCACGTCCTGTCGATGAGAAAGCGATTCACAATGCGTTTGACCATTTGGCCCAAGGGAGTATTAGTTATTCAGAGGGAACCAATGACGATGTGAATAAAATGGTATGGAGTGATCAGGACTGGAACCCCGAAACTCCTGTCATGGAAACACTGCGTGAATACGCCCGCTATTTTATCAGTCCGGATCTGACCCATGAAATTGCAAGTGGAATGTTGGCACTTGAAGAGAATATTATGGGGCCTTTGATGGTAAATGATGGTGTACTGCGGACGCTTCAGCAATGGCAGGATATAGCAAGGAAAGCACCACTTTTCGTAAAGGATAATTATCGGTTTCAAATGGGTTTGATCAGAGCATATTTTGATGCGTACACTTATCGCCGGCTGATATATGAAACTGAACTGGAACACAAAGCACGCGCTGTTTTAGCAGGAGACCAAACCCAGGGTTCGCTCCATGCCTTAAATGAAGCCAGGGAGGTATTGACAAGCGCATGGAAGAATCCTGTAATGCCGGAATGGAAGAAGCGCTGTTTGGCACTGGCCGATTCGCTTTTCAATAGCATCGGTGCTCAATTAACCGTCGAAAAGCATCATGCAGCCGCTGGTCGTGGGAATTTTATCGACAATATTGATTTGCCTTTGAATGATGCCATGTGGCTGCTCGATCGGATATCTGTCATCGAGAAACTCCAATCCGAATCTGACCGGAGAGCACAGATTGAGGAGATGCTCCAGCGTACAAATCCCGGCCCGGGTGGTTATTATGACAATTTTGGGTCGCCCCGCAGCTGGGCAAGGGTTAGATCAAATGTGAGCTGGGCACAGGATCCAGGCTCTCTTTTATCGCCGCGTGTTAGCTTTGGAGTGGGTTTAAAAAACCAGGAATGGGTTCATGAAGTGACGGCAAAAGGTTTTGAGGGATCAGCTTCGCCAGTGGCATGGATGAACCAGGTTACTGCCCTTTATGATCAACCACTTGAAATAGAGTACGATAATCTTGATCCAAAAAGTGGTTACACCATCCGTGTTGCATACACCGGTCGTTTTAGGTCGCGAATGAAAATGTTGGCTGATGACCTTTTGGTTCATGATTTCATTCAGACGGGCATCCAACCCATCTATGAGTTCGAAGTTCCAATGGATGCTGTAGCCGATGGTCAGGTGGTGTTCAAATGGACCTGCGGTGAGGGAGAACGCGGGGCCCAGGTGTCGGAGGTGTGGCTGATCAAGGAAGAGGCTACAGCTGGAAGAAATAACTGAACCCGCTTTATTCACTACGTACATCTGTTGTGATGCATCACATGCAGTGGGTCAATTGCTTGAATTCCAAAACATCCTAAGCGCTGTTCGCGGGAGCTCACCCTGCCTTCAACAAAGGACGATTGAGGACCTCTGGTCTCGGGCCAGCCAACGATTTTACATCCTAAATAAATAATACACTTTTGTGTAAAAAAATTCCTTTTCCCCAAACACAAGGAACCCTTAAGCTTGGAAACAACCACTACAACCCTTGTATCGACCCCAAATTCCATACGGGGCAAGCTGACTTTAGTCGCTCGAGATGGGTTGAGTTTTTCTCATCTCATCTAAAAATGTATGAATTATTTTGGCGACCAATGTCATTTTCTGACTTTGGAAGTTAAGAATGACCATCGTAGTTGTTTTGTAGTATTAGGAGCAATTCTTATCGGATGGAAATAAGTGTAAGATATACTGCCCGTTAAACATCTCTGGGCCCGTCGAGACTATATTCACTCACATGTGCACCTGCCTAACTGCGATAAATACCATTTGAATTCATCATTGTCGCATATATTCCGAAATATTCTATGATGCTCTTCGTCAAAAATACTCGGTGTAACTCCAGCTAGACCTCTGTTTTTTTCCTCGACAATCTTTGAATATTTACAAAATCTTATACGGCATTATCAAATTCAAATGGTATAAAACGCGAAACAACGCCAGGTGGGTAAAATCAAAAGCCATGAATTTTGCGAGCTAATGATTTACTTTTTCTTGCGGCCTTTTCCTTTCGATTTTCGTTTTTTGAACTGGCCCTTTCGTTCATTGCCTGCGCCACGTTTCCCTTTTCTTTTATTCCGGCCGCCACCCCGATTTTTCCGACCCGTATCTTTAGAGATTTCGATGTTGATATTCCGGCCTTCCAGCTTGAACCCATTAAAGGCATTCATGACCATATCCTGGTGCACGGTATCCGTATTGAAAAAGGAAAAGCTATCTTTTACATCCACGCGATACACCTCTTCTTTGCCCAGATTCAATAAATCGCGGAGGAAGTCTTTTAGGCTCATCCAATCAAAATCGTCCCGGGCACCCACATTGATGAAGTACCGGGTGCTGTCTTCGTTCCCGCCGGAACCACCCTGATCTGCTGATGCATTCAGGTCTTTACTGTCTTTATAGTAGTTCAAAAAGCGGGTAAATTCTACCGAAAATACTTTCTGGATCAACTCTTCTTTTGAAAAATCAGACAGTACCTCGTTGATGACGGGAAGATAAGCGTCTATTTCCGGATTAATTTCAGAATTCTTGATGTTATTGGCCAGGTTAAACATCTGGACCTCACAAATTTCTATACCCGACGGAATTTCCTTGGCTACAAATTTCTTTTGGATTCTCTTTTCAATGGCCTTGATCTTCCGGACTTCACTTTTAGAAACGATCACCATGGAAACACCTGTTTTTCCGGCCCGACCCGTCCGACCACTTCGGTGCGTATATATTTCAGTTTCGTCCGGGAGTTGGTAATTAATGACATGGGTAATATCGTCTACATCGATCCCGCGTGCCGCTACATCGGTGGCTACCAGCATTTGAATCTGTCGGTTGCGAAAGGATTTCATGACCAGGTCCCGTTGGTTTTGACTCAGGTCTCCATGTATTGCGCCGGCATTGTAACCGTCTTCAATCAGTTTTTCGGCTACTTTTTGCGTGTCTCTTTTGGTTCGGCAGAAAATGACAGAAAAGATATCCGGGTTGGCATCAGCGAGGCGCTTTAAGGCATTGTATCGATCTCTGGCATTGACTACATAGTATTCGTGTGATACCTGGTCCGACCCCACATTCTTGGTGCCCACAGTAATTTCTACGGGAGAATTCATGAAGTTTTTCGCGATGGTCGACACCTGCTTTGGCATCGTTGCGCTAAAAAGCCAGGTACTTTTGGCCTTGGGTGAATGAGAAAGGATTTCACTGATGTCTTCGTAAAAACCCATATTGAGCATTTCATCAGCCTCATCCAGTACACAATATTCAATTTTTGAAATATCAATCAGTCCACGGCCAATCATGTCTTTCATACGACCCGGTGTCGCAACGATGATTTGGGCGCCTTTTTTGATCTGACGTGCTTGTTCGGTAATGCTTGCCCCACCATAAATAGCGGTCACATTCAAACCCGGCATATATTTGCCATACGCCTCCATTTCATTGGTGATTTGCAAGCAGAGCTCACGGGTAGGCGAAAGAATAAGCCCTTGTGTGGTTCGATTGTTGGGGTCTATTTTTTGCAACATTGGGAAACCAAATGCTGCGGTTTTGCCCGTTCCGGTCTGTGCCAGAGAAACCATGTCGGTTCCACGGTTCAATAAAATGGGAATGGCTTTTTTTTGTACTTCCGAAGGGGTTTCAAACCCCATATCGGCAATGGCTTTTAGAAGGTACTCTTCTAAGCCGAGTGCTTTGAATGCTGTCATGGTATTAAATTATGTTTTTTATATGCGTGCTAATGGGAAGTTACTGGACATATAAAAAACGGACAGCTTCACTATAACACTCCTCACCCTGAGGATCATTCAAAAAACCGATGTATTCAGACATCGATTTTTTTTCAGGGCACAAAAGTAATGTTTACTTTTTAGTTCGCGGCAGGAGTTTCGTTTTATTTCATAAAATAATGAAAAATTAATGGTTGTCTCGAAGCGTGGTCGATCTGTTTGGTGGGGAATGGATGTGGCATATCCGACCAATTCTGCGGGTCCCGACAGTCATCATCGAGGGAAGGAATCTGCATTCTTTTTATAGTATTTAGCCCGATATTGTGTTGATCTTTACGTTTTGACTGAAAATCTAATTTGCAATTTGGAGCATATCGGTATTGTCCTTAATTTAACGGACGAACTGCTATTATAAGCACTGTTTTTCGATGCGGTTATTTCACATTTGATTTTGAAAATTTATTTGATTCATTCATGCAATGAACCGTGCTTTTTAGATGGTTTGTAAAAGTAAGTCTGATCAACCCCAGCAGAATACGGTGATGTACGCTAATGCAGAATAATGCCATGGGGAGGTGACGATGTAGTTTTAACCCCGGTTCAAATTTGAATTTCGAGCCGGTTGAAATTAAAATAAAACGCCATGCTCACAGGAGTCGATTATTTTGTTGTGATTGCTTACATCATTGGGATGTTGTTGCTCGGACTTTATTTCAAGCGGTTTGTGGATAGTTCTGAAGATTATTTCCTGGGAGGACGAAGCCTTCCGTTCTGGGCGATCGGAATGTCCATTGTAGTTTCTGACATCGGTGCGCTGGATTTTGTCGGTGTTTCCGGTCAGGCGTACCGATACGGTGTGTCAGTCGGGAACTTTGACTGGGTAGGCTCGGTACCTGCCATGCTCCTGGCGGCCTTTATTTTCATTCCCTATTTTTGGCGCGGTGGAATGTACACCATCCCGGAATATCTGGGCAAGCGGTACAATCTATCTGTCCGGACGATCGCATCACTGACGTGGATCTTGTTTTTTGCTTTGGATCTGGGAGTGCTTTTCTGGTCCAGTGCGGTGTTGTTAAATGTCTTGCTGGGATGGACGATATGGTCCTCCATCCTGATCACAGCAGGTGTCGTGGGGCTTTATACCTATTTCGGGGGGATCACAGCGGTGATCATGACCGATGTGGTGCAGATGGTGATCATGTTTGTAGGTGGTGCAGCACTCGTTTATCTCAGTCTCGATGCGGTCGGTGGCTGGGACAATCTGGTGGATAAGGTCTACAATATGGGGCCGGAATATCGGGAGCATTTTCACATCATCCAGCCATCGGATACCAAGTCCCCCTTTCCCTGGACCGGCATTCTTTTTGGTCTGACCTTTGTTATGTCCAATGCCTATATGATCGGTAATCAATCGATCGTGCAGCGGTGTTTGACCGCAAAAAATGAATGGCATGCCAAAGCCAGTATGATTCTGGCCTCGGCGTTGAAAATGGCCATTCCTGTTCTAGTTCTATTTCCTGGTTTAATGGCCATCGTGGTTCATCCGGGGTTGGCTGACGGGGATCAGGCGTTGCCGATGATGATCAAGACGATTCTACCCCCCGGTCTAGTGGGACTGATGTTTGCTGCATTTTTTGCCGGGTTGATGTCCAGTGTGGATTCATTGCTCAACTCCACAGCAACCCTGTTTACCAAGGATATTTATGAACCTTTTATCAAAAAAGACGGGGATGATGACCAT
Organism: Membranihabitans marinus; assembly: GCF_019802045.1. GTDB lineage: Bacteria > Bacteroidota > Bacteroidia > Chitinophagales > Saprospiraceae > Membranihabitans > Membranihabitans marinus_A. The sequence continues at coordinate 38,963 of NZ_JAHVHU010000009.1, forward strand.
TATTTAAAAGTCGGAAAACTAACCACGTTGGTACTGCTGCTTATTGGCGTAGCGACCGCACCGATCAGTTCAGGATTCCCCGGAATTTATGTGGCGATCCAAACGTTTATGTCGTTTTTTCAGGGTCCTTTGTTTGCGATCTTGTTACTGGGTATCTTTTGGAAAAAATCAACTCCGCTGGGTGGACTCTCCGCGTTGGTTATAGGTATCGGTTCGGCAATCCTAATGCACATTTTCAAAGGGCAGTTTTTCCATATCGAAGATCCATTCCTTTTCATCTCCTGGTGGTCGTTTTTGGTTGGTTTTGTGGTGAATGTCGTGGTCAGTTTGATGACAAGACCCCATACCAAAGAACACTTGAAAGGACTGGTATATGATCCGAAAATATTGAGTACATCTAAAGAAATATAGTATGCTAAACTTTGACTGGCTTTCAGGAATATCACAGGAAACGGCCCGATACATATTTTTAGGGCTATATGTCCTCATCGGGGGGCTGGTTCTACTCATTCCCACCGATTATATTTATGTTGGCGTGAAAAAAGAGGATCGGCATTGGTACAACAATCTGAAATTGTGGGCGATATGTTCTTTATCTATCCTCTTTTTTATATACTATATCTTTTAAAAAACCAACTACACATACGATGCGCTTAGAATGGAATGCTCATATTTACAACAGCTTGATTCGTTTCAGCAGGATAATGACGGGTGATTTAGCCATCTAATCCGCGTGCGGAGAGCCGAGTTATCAAAAAATACGCGGTGGCCATACAGATAACTCACTAACTACTAACCTAATAACTAATAAGCAATGAATGCAATCGAAAAACAGGGAAAATTAAAGACCTGCCAGATCAATAACGCACTTGGATTTTTCATGCTTCTTTTCGGATTTATCGTGGTGTTCTCGGTATCACTATCAGAAACATTTACACAGAAGATGACCAACATAATTGCAGGCGGCGTCATTGTATGTATTGGCGGGGGGATGATGTGGAATGCCCGAAGACTGATTAAGAAATATGATCTCAAAAATAAAGAAAACAGGCTAAATCAAACATGAGTAAATTGTTCAATGTGGTATTGTCAGACGGCTGGAAAGTGTTTTCTTCCGAAAGCACTGCGCATTCCGGTCAGGTGCTTTCAACAGATGCTTCCTTTTCTCAGAACGGATATGCAACCAGTGTGCCCGCCACTGTTTTAGGTGCTTTGGTTGAAAATGACGTCTACAAGGACCCGTACTTTGGAGAAAATCTAAAAGCTATTCCGACCGATCAATTCAAGGTTCCATGGTGGTATACAACTACTTTTTCCATTGAAGAAGATCTTTCTGGTCTCTATGGGATGCTGTATTTTGACGGTATTAATTATAAGGCCAATGTCTGGTTAAATGGGAATCTGATAGCGGATAGCGGGCTCATTGATGGAGCATATAAACGGACATCGGTCGATGTGACTACGGCCATACGCAAAGGCGAAAATATCCTGGCCATAGAAGTTATCCCACCTGTGCCCGGTGATTTTAGTACCGGTTTTGTGGATTGGAATCCGGCTCCGCCCGATGGCAATATGGGAGTTTTCAGACCTGTTATACTGCGTCTTCATCGGGGTGTGCGTGTCGAAAATCCATTCGTTCGTTCCCGGATTGATTTTAATGATCCTGTGTCGGCCAAGCTGACCGTTTCAGCAGAATTATCCAATGATGCGGATCAAGCGATCGAGGGTGTATTAAAAGGTAAAATAGGTGATGCTGTGTTTCAACAACCCGTCACTCTGTCACCGGGCGGAAGCAAGGTAAAGGTTGTTTTTACTCCGGAAGATTATGATCCATTAATATTATCCAATCCAAAACTATGGTGGCCCTATCAGTTGGGCGAACCACATTTGTACGATCTGGACATGCGATTCGAAGTGAATGGAGTAGTTTCCAGTGAATCGAGAACGCGGTTCGGGATCCGTGAGATAAAGGATTACTGGCTGGAAGATACCCACAGAGGATACATGGTTAATGGCGTGAAAGTACTGATCAAAGGAGCGGGTTGGACGGATGACTTATTGCTCATGGACAGCCATGAAAAAATTGAAGCCCAGGTCAGATATGTCAAGCACATGAATATGAACTGCATCCGTCTGGAAGGATTTTGGGGAACCGATAAAAAGCTTTATGATCTATGTGATGAGTATGGGATTCTTTTGATGGCGGGATGGAGCTGCCACTGGGAGCATGAGATTCATATGGGCATACCCGTGAATGAACGTTATGGAGCAGTTTACAAACCCGATGACATCGAACATGTGGCTCAGGCCTGGGAGGATCAGTTGCTTTGGTTGCGAAATCACCCCAGTATATTTGTGTGGACAGTAGCGAGTGACAAAGTGCCGATCACTGAACTGGAACAAAAATACATCGATACTTTTGCAGAATATGATCCCGATCGGCCCTATCTGAACTCCACCGGAGGGGTAGGTAGCGACCAGCATGTGATCGGCCCGGAAGATGTTATCAGTGAAATTAGTGGCTCTTCCGGTGTGAAAATGCTGGGTCCTTACGCGTATACCGCACCCGGATATTGGTATACGGACACCCAATTCGGGGGTGCCTATGGATTTAATACGGAAACCGGACCAGGTGCTCAAGTGCCCCAGTTGGAGAGTTTGAGGAAATTTATCCCGGAGGATCAGCTGTGGCCGGTCAACGAAGTCTGGGATTACCACTGCGGTCGCTATGAATTTTCGACCATCAATCGATTTATCACCGCCATCAATGAGCGCTATGGGACGCCGAAAGATATAACAGAATTTGATCGAAAAGCGCAGGCCATGAATTATGAGCTGATGCGGCCGATGTTCGAAGCTTTTCAGGTAAATAAAAAGAAGGCAACCGGTGTGATTCAGTGGATGTTGAATGGGGCCTGGCCAAAAATGTATTGGCAGTTGTATGACTACTACCTCAATCCCAATGGCGCATTTTATGCAACGCTCAAAGCGTGTGAACCACTTCAACTAATCTACAACTATGGGAATCAACAGGTCTATGGGGTGAATGATTACCAACAGCCTGTGAATGGCTTGAAAGCGCACATCCGGGGCTATGACATTCATTCGAAAGTTATTTTCGAAGAAATAATCACCTTTGATGCCGAACCGGATTCATCGGTCTCTCTTTTTCAAATCGAGAAATTAAAGGATATGTCAACGACCTGGTTTTTGGATTTGCGGCTGTATGACGCCAATGAAGTCCCAATAAGTACCAATTTTTATTGGTTGTCTACCAAAGAGGAAATTCTTGATTATGAGGCTGATCTTGGTGATTTTGCCTACCACACACCCAGCAAGCAGTATGCGGACTTGCGGCAACTCAATGAACTCAAGTCTACCACGGTCGCGGTGTCTTATGAGGTTAGCGATGCCAAGTCAGGGCGTGAAATTGTGGTCCACCTGGAAAACACGGGGAATACCATCGCTTTTATGATCAATCTTAAATTGATAGATCAACAAACGAACGAACTGATTCTCCCCGTTTTTTGGAATGATAACTTCGTCAGTCTTCTGCCCGGGGAAAAGCGAACTCTACAGGCTGGATTTGAATCCGATGGCCAACCCGAACTTCAGGTGGAGGGCTGGAATATGAAGAGCATGTGAATGAATATTTTTAAAATGATGGAGTGATACCACTCCGGATAAATATTTAGTTTATGAAAAATTTGGCATTAACGGGTGGTAAGTCTACCCGGGATGTAAAGACGAATCCTTGGCCACAATGGCCGATTTGGGGTCCGGAAGAAGAAAAAGCTTTGCTGGAGGTGTTGCATAGTGGTGTGTGGTCCTATAATGGCCCGAAGGAAACCGAATTCAATAAACGCTTTGCGGAATTCACGGGCGTCCGTCATGCTATTTGTGCCGTGAATGGTACGGTAACCTTACAGATCGCTTTGGAAGCACTCGGCATAGGTCTCGGTGATGAAGTGATCATTCCCGGACTGACCTGGCAGGCGACAGCAGCTACTGTGATCGACGTCAATGCGATTCCGGTGTTGGTTGATGTGATGGAAGATACCTGGTGCATCGATCCGGAAGCAGTACGGAAAGCGATTACCCCGAAAACGAAAGCTATTGTTCCTGTCCATTTGTACGGCGGGTTTGCTGACATGGATGCCATTATGGAAATCGCTCATGAACACGATCTATTCGTTATTGAAGATTGTGCGCACAAACACGGAGGAGAATGGAAGGGTAAAAAAGCTGGAAGTATCGGTGATGTCGGGAGTTTTAGTTTTCAGTTGTCCAAGCATCTTACAGCAGGTGAAGGGGGTGTGGTGACGACCAATAACGTCGACCTGGCAGAGCGGCTGGATGCACTTCGCAATTGTGGGCGAAGACCGGAAGGCGATTCACTGATCGGGGCGGACAAAGGCATTGGAACCTATGGAGACGATGGTAATTTCATACAATCCGGTAATTACAGAATCACCGAATTTCAGGCAGCTATACTTATTGAAGGTTTGAAGAGGATGCCCGGACAAAACGCCACGCGCGATGCGAACGGCGCCTACCTTAATGCGTTATTAAAGGATATTCCTGGTATTACGCCCTTGAGACGAGATGAACGGGAAACTAAAAAAGCGTATTTTAATTTTGCTTTTCGTTACCACCAAGAGGAATTTAAAGGATTGTCTGTGGATCGATTTCGAAGTGCTTTGGAGGCTGAATTGGGGATCGTCGTTGATGCGTGCTATGAACCTTTGAATAATTGTTCGTTGTATGTACCCCATACCAAGCCATCCCGCCACAAGCTGAACGAAGAATATTGGGCCGCTATTGATCCGAAGCGCTTTTCACTGCCGGTGTGCGAACGAATTTACCGGGAAGAATCCGTGTGTTTGCATCATAAGGTCCTGTTGGGGTCTGAGCAAGACATGGATGGGATAGCCGAGGCAATAAGGAAAGTGTATGAACACGCCGATGAATTGATGACAGCATGAAAACCCTACGAATAGCATTAATCGGTGCCGGCTACATAGCGGATTATCATGCGCGGGGTTTACAAACCCTGGATGGAGTGGAAATGACCAGTGTGGTTTCCGGACAACTCGCGAATGCAAAAAAGTTTGCGCAAAAGTACGACATCCCACATGCGTACGATTCCATCGCAGAAGTAGTCGCTGATGATCGGATTGATGCGGTCATCATTAGTACACCCAATGCATTTCATGCGCCCTATGCCATTGAATTTCTCCAAAGCGGCAAGGATGTTTTTCTGGAGAAACCCATGGCGATGGATGCACTAGAAGGCCAGCAAATACAGGATATCGCTGTTCAAACCGGAAACCTGGTTATGGTCGGTCATATGTGGCGGTTTGATGCCGATACAGATTGTGTTAAGCAGAGCATTGAGTCAGGTCGTCTGGGTAAAATCTTTAAAACCAAAGGGTATGGGATCCATGAAAACTGGGGGCCTTCCGGGTGGTTTACGAAGCAAGAACTTGCTGGTGGGGGTGCTTTGGCCGACATGGGGGTTCATGCGATCGATACGGTCAGGTATCTCCTGGGAGATCCCTTGCCGGTGAAGGTATATGCCCGCATAGCGACCCACTTTGGCGATTATGATGTGGACGATACAGGCATACTGATGATTACCTGGGACAATGGAACAGAAAGTATCATCGAGAGCGGCTGGTGGCACCCTCACATGGATGGACCGGAAGCCAGTACCGGACTGTATGGCACCAAAGGCTACGCCAGCCTATTTCCTACGTTTCTGAAATTGACGAAGGGCGAAGAATCCTCAGAGACAATTACTCCGGAACTGCCTGAACGGACCGAACACTGCGACCAGGTGATCTATACGAATCAGATGGCTCATTTTGTCGACTGCATCCGTACTCGAAGCACGCCGGTTCCCGGGATCAAAGAAGGAATGGTGGTTCTGCAGATAGTGGATGCCGCCTATGAATCTTCAAAAAGCGGCGAGGCAGTGAAAATTGGAAGATAACCTGAGAAGATGGTCGATGTCTGGGGGTCGCTTCCTATTCGATGCACTCATTGTAAGCTTCCATTTACCACGTTGCAAAAACAGCTGAACAAATCTTTTCTGAACTAAGAGCGATTATCCTTTGTGTCGTGAAGCCTTAGCGAGAAGTATTTGCATATTTAATCTTCTTGCAACGAATTGGTTCGCTGGTCTTCTTCTTATACCATTTGAATTCATAATTGCCGCATATATTCCGAAATCATCTTCGATGCTCTTTGTCAAAAATACCCGGTGTAACTCCAGCTATACCGGCGTTTCTTTCCTCGACAATCTTTGAATATTTGCAAAATCTTATGCGGCATTATCAAATACAAATGGTATTACTCATCATCTGTTTTTATTATGGGCACGCCGCTATCTTTTATAGCTTTAAAAGCTTCCAGAAAATCCATGGGAATGGGCATGAAAACAAAGGTAGAGCTCTCATCGGCCACTTCATTCATGGTTTGAAGGAAACGGAGCTGTAGGGCTGCTGGTGCTTTTTCGATCATATGCGCTGCATCAACCAGTCGTTCGGCAGCCTGAAACTCCCCTTCCGCATTGATGACCTTTGCCCGTCGATCCCGTTCGGTCTCAGCTTGCCGGGCCATGGCGCGTTTCATGTTTTCAGGCAGGACAACATCCCGGACTTCCACAGACACAACTTTGATTCCCCAGGGATCTGTATGGCGATCGATGATTTCCTGAATCTGTTTGTTAACCTTTTCACGTTCTGCCAATAGTTCGTCCAATTCTACCTGGCCTACGATACTTCGGAGCGTAGTTTGGGCGAGCATGGAGGTGGCGTGGATGTATTTTTCGACCTGTATCACAGCACGTTCGGCATCGACCACCCGGAAGAAGGTGATGGCATCCACATTCACTGTCACGTTGTCTTTGGTGATTACTTCCTGTTTGTCGACGTTGATGGTCAGGACCCGCAGATCTACCCGTTGTATTTTATCAATGAACGGAATCAGGAAAATCAGCCCCGGTCCTTTTGTGCTCATGTATTTACCCAATCGAAAGACCACTGCACGTTCATACTCACGAAGTATTTTAAACATTTGAATGAGCATCATAAAGGCAATGACGATAACAGGAATCACCCAACTGAGTTGATTGACCAAATTTTCCATAGGATTCATATTTAGATTATTAGGTTACAAAATAAACAAAAAAGGCAACTTTTTCAGATCCACTGTGCAGGGATGGCTCATCCAGCCTTTTACTTGGTTTTAGGTGGTTTCTGGATTTATTTTTTTTACGGTCAATTGAAGGTTGTGAATGCTGATAACTTCACATTTCATTCCCACTTCCAGCGTATCTTCACTAACGGCATTCCAGTACTCTCCAAAAAGGAGAACACGACCACCGGTCTGGTCGATCCGGTCTACTACTTCTGCTTTTTTCCCAATCATCGCTTCTTTACCGGTTTTGCTTTCGCGAAACTGGGCGCGGATCCCTTCGGCGGCCACCCAAATAAAAAATAGTGCGGTTAACACGGTGGCTGGAATCAACCAACCCAACGAGATGGACATTGGCTCGGGTAGATCTTGGAAAAGCATAAGGGCTCCCAGGAAAAATGAAACAGCACCACCGGCGATTAATAGGCCAAAAGTAGGGGTAAAAGCTTCCGCTATAAACAGCGCAATGGCTAATCCGATTAACAAAAATCCGGCCATATTGATCGGCATGGCGGCAGATGCAAACAGTAACAGGATAAGCGCGATTACACCCGACACACCGGGAATAATGGCACCTGGATTAGTTATTTCGCCAATAATGCCGTAGATGGCTACCATGGTGAGGATCAACATCACTTCAGGCCGCATGGCAAACCCCAGCAAGCTTTCCATGAGATTGGGTTTTAAGATCACTATTTCTGCGGACCGGGTTTCAAGGGTTTTACCAGCTACTGTTTTACCGTTTATTTTTTCCAGTAAGTCTTGGCGACTTGAAGCGATCATATCCACTACATTAAGCTCCACTGCTTTATCTGCTGTAATAGACTTGCCATCGCGGACTGCTGAAATCGCCCAATCTGCATTGCGTCCCCGACGGTTTGCGATGGATTCGATATAACTTTCTGTGTAGTTAAATATCTTTTTTTGCATCACGGTGTCCGGTTGGGAAGAGCCAGACGGACCCATCTGTACCGGAGAGGCCGCACCGATATTGGTGGCGGGTGCCATCGCCGCAATGTGTGCAGCCATGGTAATAAAAGTACCTGCACTTGCCGCTGAAGCACCCTCAGGGGCTATATAAACGACAATGGGTAGGTCATCGGAATCCAAAATAGCCTGGACGATATTCTTGGTCGATTCCAGGAGACCTCCCGGGGTATCCATTTCGATGATCAGGGCAACAGAACCTGATTCCCGCGCTTTTGTAATACCCCGCTTGATATAATTCGTGGTCGTCGGTGAAATGGCACCGTTGACATTGATCAGAGTGACCTCTTTGTTTTGGGAGAAAGCAGAGTCCGGTTGCGCAAAGCTGCATAGAACCAGTGTGACTGAAAAAAGAAATATAAAGAGGTGTTTCATCGCGATTTGTTGATTCTACATGGTGTCAGTAATTATTCATACGAAGTAGGATATGCATATATGTAAGGCATTAACAGGAACAACAAACAGATGAAAGGATTAGTTCTTGAGTTTGAGACCAGAATGCATAAAATGGCATTTGTATTCCATATATAATGCTGTGGTTAATTTGGTTTCTCATCCTTAGAAGGATTCTGTCTGGTTGCTATTAGCAATCTGGGAAGATAAATCCGCAAATCGATTTTTGAATTCCAAAGGAGTCATTCTGGTGTATTTTTTAAATACATGGGAAAAATAGGCAGGAGAGGAATAGCTTAACTTATACCCAACGTCTTTCATGGAGTCTGTTTTAGGAATTATTTCTTTAGCCTTTTCTATCTTGAGGCTGTTAATGTAATCGATGGGGCTCCGACCAATATGTTCTTTAAACTTGTGTTTGAACCTGGATTGAGATAAATCTGTGATCTCACTTAGTTCTTCGATGGTCAACTGTTCCCAAATATTTTCATTAATGTATGTCACTACTCTTGAGATGTCTCATGGAAGATCAACGCTATTGTCAGATTTGGACAATTCGATAACTTCTAGTAAAATACTTACAATACTATTGAAGATATGAAGATTGATCAAAGGTCGGTCCCTGGATCTGCATTGGCTTTCAAGAGTTCTGAACCGTTGACGGATACGTTGATTTCCGGGAAAATGAACATGAGGGGCATTAAGCAGTTCCGAATACAAGGATTCACTCCAGCTTTTTTTAAATCCTAACAACGATTGATTTTCGTCCGGGGCTTTCAAGATTATCCAGTAGAGGCTCCCGATTGATTCAGGGTAATTGCTGGTGCCGTGAATTTGATTGGGTTTTGTTAAAAGAAGGTCCCCGCCTTTTAAAAGATATTCCTTGGATTCTATTTCATAAATTTGTTTGCCAGTTTCCAGGTAACAAATCTCAAACATGTTGTTGTGCTGATGTTGTTTTAAAACCTGCCCTGCTCTTTGGTAAGTATAGTGACCCAATAGCATAATACTCGAAATTCCCGTATCTCTCAGATCATATATCTTCCGGTCTGATGTCGATCGAAAATCTAATTGCACTTCCATTTCTATCAATATTGTGCTGTAATATAATAATTATACGATTCTATATAGAACTCCTATAGTTTTAATTAGCGAAAACAATAGGATTTTGAGGTGGGTGGATCAAAGGTTACAGGTTATGAGTTCTATAAGGGTAGCGTAGAATATAAAATCATGTTATTACAAAATCCAGATTGGTAATTTACTCCACATATTTAAATCCCATGGAATGTTGCAAATTATTTCAGGATAGAAGTATTTTGTAAATTTAATTGGATCGAAATCAATAAAATAAAATGACCGCTAAATTATTATTTTTTGTTGCGTGTTTAGCAAGTACCATCGCAGTAGCTGTTTCTTGTTCGGCACCTTCCACAGATGATATCGTACTCGTTAACCATTCTTACGGTGAAGAGTGGACCACCACCCCGGTATCATTTGACGTGGAGCTGAGTGAGGCTCTCCTGACAGCAGCTAGGGAGAACAGGCTGGTATTAACCGGGGTTTCTGATCATGCAGAGATCTCTGTTCAGCTGGACAAAGAATTAAACGCACATAAGTTCAGAATAACAGCACTCCTGCCGGGAGGCCATACTGGGAAGCAGGAATACCAACTCACAGCAAAGGATAAGCCAGCATTTTCCATTATTCAGGCCGAACCAGGTCAGGAGAGTGCCCAACCATTCATTACTGAAGGGAATCAAAAGGTGCTCCAATACAACTATGAGAAAGTTCATGCCGAGGATGTTGTGCGGCCAGGGGGCGAAAAAAAAGAATTGACGTATTCTGAATTTTCATCGGGTATCTATTATGAAGAATTATTAAAATCGCACCCCACCTATCCAAAGGACACGGTGCTCACAGGTGCCGTGTATGGCGTACCTAGATCTGATTATATCCATCCTTTATACGGTTTGAATGGCGAAATGTTAACCCGCGATTGGCCGGATGGTGGACACCCTCATCACAGAGGGATATTTTGGGCGTGGCCTGAGGTGGAATATAATGGTCAGCGAGGTGATATTTATGCTTTACAAAGGGTCTTTGCCCGTCCAACAGGGAAAATTGATTTCATCAGCGGGCCGGTGTATGCTCAGATCTACGCTGAAAATCGTTGGATGTGGGAGGATGAAGTGCCCATTGTTCATGAACAGGTGACTATCAGAGCGTACCGTGCCAACGATAGACAAAGAATCATAGACTTGACACTGGAATTCCAGGCACTCGAAGAAAACATAACCCTTGCTACTCGATTTACGGACAGTTATGGGGGGTTAAATATTCGAATGCAAACACCGGAAGAACAGGAGATTTCGTATTTTACGGATGAACCAGGGGGCAGTCCTTCGAGAGCATGGGCCGATTTTAATGGAATCTTTGAAGGAAATGAGGCCAAATCAGGATTGATGATATTACAACATAAATCCAATCCGGAATATCCCGGCGACTGGGTGGAGTATCCGAACCTATCCTGGATCCAGCCTACTTTTCCAACGCCCAAGTCCAGGTACCGATTGAGTCTCACGGAGCCATTGGTGTTGAGATACCGCTTTGTGGTGCATGCGGGAGGTGAACCAACTCCTGATGTATCAAAGGCCTATTGGGATGCTTATAATTCTCAAAATTTACCCCAGGTAAAGGATCGATAGGAAGCTGATCCAGAAAGAAAACTGAAGACATAATGAAGGCAAATGCCAAAGGAACTGCCTCGATAAATTCACCAGATTTGAATAATTAAACATTAACGACAATGAAGAATAAATCCAACATTACCAGACGGCAATTTGTAAAGAACAGCTCTATGGCAGCTTTCACACTTCCTTATATTGTACCTTCATCTGTATTGTCCCGCCAGGGGAAAACATCGCCCAATGATAAGATCAATCTGGGAATTATTGGTTGTGGAGCTCTGGGAAAAGCAAACCTTAGAGCTTGTCTGCAGGATGATGGTGTAGAACTGGTTGCTGCCTGTGATGTATGGGACAAGAGACTCGACCCAGTGGTGGAACAACATAAGGACACCTGTACCGGTTATCACGATTACAGGAAAATGTTGGAACACCCTGGTCTGGATGCAGTCATCGTAGCCACGCCGGCGCATTGGCACGCCCTACAAGCCGTAGCAGCCGCGGAAGCAGGTGTGGCTGTCTATTTACAAAAACCGATGTCCATGTTTCCCGCAGAAAGCCTCGCTATACGCAATGCGTTCCGGAAACACGGAACGATCAATCAGATCGGTACACAGATTCATTCCGGTGACCACTACAGGAGAATGGTCGAGTTGGTGCGTTCAGGAAATCTGGGGGATATAGCTACCGTACGAACCTTTTTTGTGATGAATGAAGCCCCAGATGGTATCGGGTCAGGGAATAACAGAGATACCGCACCCAAGGGGTTGGATTGGCAGCAGTGGGTGGGTCCGGCTCGCATGCAACCCTTCAACCCACATCTGGTTAAAGATGCGTTTTATCATTGCTTTTGGATGGATTTTAGTGGTGGTTGGACACCGGGGATGGCTCCTCACATTACGGATCTGCCCATATGGGCTCTTGATTTGGGTTATCCCACGGAGATTAGTGCGATGGGTGGCCGGTATATAATCCGAGACGACGGCGATGCATATGACAACCATGAAGTGATCTGGCAATATCCTGAACTCACCATGACCTGGATGAATTCCTCGACCAACAGCCACGGATGGGCATTTCAAAAGGCAGACAAAGATGGAGTGGGTTATGAAACAGGTACAAGGAGACGATTGGGGATTTATTTCCATGGCGCAAATGGTACATTGATCACAGATTATAATTCTCATATTTTAGTTCCTGAAGGGGATAGAATGGCGGGTATGGCTGCACCGGCAGAGTCTATTGAATCCTCACCCGGACAGGAGCTTGAGTGGCTCGAGGGAATCAGATCAGGTCAACAACCGCTGTGCAATGCTGATTACCATATTAAAGTGGATTTGCCCATACAGCTCAGCATTTTGTCTCTCAAGCTCGGACGCTCGATTAAATTTGATCCTGAAACTGAAAAGATTGTGGGGGATGATATAGCTAGTCAAAAGGCGATCCCGGAGTATCGTTCTCCCTGGAAATTTCCGTCAGAATACTTGTAATGTGGTATATATAGTATCTTCCTGAAATCACAGACCATGAAAGGTAATCACCGAAGAAAATTTTTAAAACAATCGCTAACGGCCGGGCTGGGCCTGGGAATTGTGACGGCCGCAAATGCTTTTCATGAACCAACCACAGAACCTGCTAAGAAAGTTGGAATGATCGGCTTGGATACCGGCCATAGTATTGCATTTGTTAAAGCATTAAATACAGCAAAAAACCATGAATTTGACGATTATAAAGTAGTAGCTGCTTATCCGAAGGGAACCGATGATATTTTGGAGTGGAAAAACAAAATTCCAGAATTCACAGCCGAGGTAAAAAAACATGGTGTGGAAACAGTAAACTCTATCTCCGAACTACTTCAAAAAGTTGATTTTGTGATTTTGACCACCATTGATGGGAACAAACACTTAGAGCAAGTTTTACCTGTATTGAAGTCTGGGGTGCCTGTATTTGTAGACAAACCTTTTGCGGCTTCGATAGAAGAAGCACGTAAAATTGCACAAGCGGCTGATAAGTATCATACCCCCCTATTTTCCTCTTCTTCATTGCGGTTTATGAAAGGCGCTCGTGAAGTAAGGAATGGAAGCCTGGGAACAGTGAATGGAGTAGAGGCTTATAGCCCCGCACACATCGAACCACATCATCCGGATTTGTTTTGGTATGGTGTGCATGGGGTGGAAATATTATTCACCCTTATGGGGACCGGATGTCAATGGGTAGAAAGGACATATACTTATGATACAGATCTGGTGATCGGAATGTGGGATAACGAAAGAATAGGAACTTATCGCGGCATCAGAAAAGGGAAAGGGGGATATGGCGCTGTAGTCTATGCAGAGGAAGGGATTGAATATCTCAATAATTTTGATGGGTATAACGGACTATTGCATGAGATCATCAAATTTTTTAATACCCACCAACCTCCGATAGATATTGAAGAAACATTAGAAATTTTTGCTTTTATGGAAGCCGCCGAGCAGAGCAAACATAGGGATGGAGAAAGAATTTATCTGAGTTCCATATAGAGCAAATCGATGGATTTATTTCTAACGATTCCTGCTGATGGGGATTCAAGTTGTGTGAATTAACGGGGTTGCGAATTAGTAGTCGGTGTGATGTGCCCGATACCGGACCTGTAGAGAGTATCTCGTTCGCTGAATATAGATTTTCATAGCCGCATCTGAGCGTGCGGATGCTTTTAGGAATCCAGACACCGGAAATTTCTCCAGTTCTTGAATTCAGAAAAAAAATGGATCCACTGTATTGTCGTAGAGAATAATGAATTGAAATACATGTAAAATTATTGATTTAAAAATGAACAACACCAATTGGAAGGATGATCAGGAGCTTTTTAGCGCAATGAAAAAAGAATTATTTTCTGCGGTCATAGGAGACGCCATGGATTCAATGAATCTCATACATCAGTTTATGCCACCCAACATCCGTCCTTTGCAAAAAGACATGGTGGTCGTTGGGCGGGCATTTCCCGTGGTGGAAGCAGATATTGGCTCATCCGTCATCAATAAAGACATCATTGACAAGCCATTCGGTGTTATGCTTGAGGCGCTGGATGATCTGCAACCCAATGAAGTTTATATTTGTTCGGGGTCGTCGCCAAACTATGCCGTCTGGGGAGAAATAATGTCAATCAGAGCACAAAGTCTGGGCGCTGCTGGGGCTGTGCTGGACGGCTACTCCAGGGATACTGCCGGCGTATTAAAAACCGGATTTCCGACCTTTTCGTACGGGCCGTATTCACAGGATCAACAGGCCAGGGGCAAAGTGGTAGACTATCGGGTACCCATCACCATTGGAAAGGTTACTATTCATCCGGGTGATATCATCTACGGTGATTTTGACGGGGTCTGCATCATTCCTCAGGACTTCGAGAACGAGGTCATAGAAAGAGCTTTGGAGAAAGCCAGGTCAGAAAAAATTGTCCAAAAAAAGATTCAGGAGGGGATGAGTGCGTGTGCAGCTTTTGAAAAATACGGGGTTATTTAATACTATGATGCAGGATTTGAAAGGTAAAAATATACTGATAACAGGCGGAGGGGGGAATGGGTTAGCTTCCGGAATCTGTAAAGCACTTGATCAAAACGGTGCTCAACTAATTATCAATGATGTTTCGGAAAACCATTTTACGAATCTTAGAGATAAGTATCCTCATGCTGTTTTTATCCAGGCGGATATTTCACGTGCGGAGGAAGTAGAAAAGATTTTTGAAGAAATCGAAAAGACGGTAGGGAAATTAGATGGATTGGTGAACAATGCAGGTATAGGATTGGTCGAGTACGCTCATAAAGTGGACAGCATTGGATTTGATAAGTTGTATGATGTAGACGTCAAGGGGCTTTGGCAGGTGTCAAAAAACTTTGTAAATCATCTTCTAAAGCATGACCATCTTGGAAACATTGTGAATGTTACTTCCATACATGTTTTAAAAACCGTGGGTAAATATGCGTTGTACTCCAGTGCAAAATCTGCAGTAGAAGGGTTGACGCGGGGAATGGCCGTTGAATTGGGCAAAAATAATATACGGGTTAATTCGGTTGGACCCGGGTTCGTACATTCTGATCAAAATATACACTTACTTCAATCTCTTACCGATGACCCGGAAAAATGGGTCGATGACCATGTTAATCATTATCAGGTTGTTAATCGGGTGATGGAACCAGTAAAGTGTGGAAATGTCATTGCCTTTTTATTATCACAGCTCAGCGAAGGAGTGACAGGACAATCAATTTACGTAGATCATGGGACATCTCTAATGCTTTATGGAAACGACTTTATAAAGAAATAAGTGAATATGAAGATCTCAAGGATTGCATGCTTTGAAGTAATAGTACCAGCGAAGAAAGGATCTGTAGAGAGCAAGTCTATCAATAAACCACTGCATAAATTAGAGTCCGGTGTTCAGAAAGCATGGACGATGCAATTTGATCAGGTTTCTAAACTAATCGTGAAACTGGAGCTGGATGGTGGTATTGTCGGGTGGGGGGAGTTGTATCGTGGGCACAGTTGGCAGAACGTTTCAGACATTGCGGCTATATTGATTGACATGGATATAAATTCGATAACCTTACAGAAACTTCCATTTTCATATTGTCGGGAGTACGATGGATTTGAGTGCGCGATCTGGGATGCCTATGCCAAAGTACACCACATGCAGGTTGTAGATTTATTGGGAGGAGCGGTACAAGATAAAGTCAGAGTAGGCGCCTGGTCGAGTCACAGGAATATGGAAGATATTGCAGAATTGGTTGGTAATTTTACAAATCAAGGATATGACTGTATTAAATTCAAATGCGATTTGGAAGACGAGGTGGTGCAATGGAGTGCGGCTGTACACGCTGCAAATCCTCAAATGAAGATCATTCTGGATCCTAATGAGCGGTGGCTCAATGTGTATGAAGTCAAAAAAAGATTGAAACCTTTGTCGGAGATAGGAAATGTGCTGTGCATCGAAGATCCCATTTCCCGATGGAAATTGAATGATTTTCATTTACTCCGGAATTTTTCATCTGTTCCAATTGCACTGCATGTGGCTTTGCCATATATCCAGCACGGCCAAAGGATAAAAGATGCTATTCAGGCCATCCAGAATAATGCCGTCGATGGATTCAACTTTAATGGGTGTTTGTCTGATTTCCAAAGGTTGTCAAATATTGCGGCGGCGGCTGAAATCCCCTGCTGGCACGGTTCAGAGATCGATTTGGGAATCCTCGAAGCGAGATATGTACATTCGGCCATTGCTTCTACGGCATGTACCTGGCCGAGTGATATATTTGGCAGATTGATTCGAGAACATGATCTGCTCAAACAACCCATTCGGATTGATCCGCCTTATGCTTATCTTCCGGATGGACCGGGTCTGGGTGTGGAAGTGGATGAGGAGGCTGTCAGACATTATATGATACGACATAAAGAATTTAAATTAGCATGAAAGAAACTACCAGAAAACATCTAAGCAAATCATTGCCTGCCTCAGCAAAGCAGCATAAAACAGCCGGTCCTTACTCTCCTGTGTTAGTGGTAGATCCAGGGAAATTAGTGGTTTTATCAGGACAGGCTGCGATTGATGAAGACGGAAAGATTGTGGGTGAGACCATTGAAGAACAAACCCTGTATATGATGCAGAACTGTAAAATTCATTTGTCTGTGGCTGGTTGTGGGCTTAATGATGTGTTTAAGGTGACAGTCTATTTGAAAAATATGGATGATTGGCCTGCCTTCAATGCAATTTATAAAGATTACTTTGAGGAACCTCGCCCGGTGCGAACTGCAGTACAAGCCGGTTTAATCGGTGAATTATTAGTTGAAATTGAAATTTGGGCTACGACGTCATGATCTGGGAAGAATTAAGCAGCCTACAGTTAGCGAAGGCAGGGAAAAGCTTGCCGGTTATGGTTAATATCTCGGCTACAGAACAGCATGGGAATCATTTACCGCTGGGCACGGATCGTATCATCGGTGATTATTTTTGTAGAAAACTAAACGATAGAATAGCTGATAAAGTCCTTTTGTTGCCCAATTTGTCCATCGGTTATTCCAGGCATCATCTGGGTTTTCCAGGCACACTAAGCCTTAGTCATTCCACGCTCATAGCACAACTGGAAGAGATCGTGGATTCGGTTTTTGCACATAAGTTTACAAAATTCATCTTGTTTAATAGTCATGGGGGAAACCAGGCATTGGGCCAGGTGTTTATTGAAAAAATGGGGGATAAATATCCACACGGTCATTTCTTTATGATGAATTGGTTCCGTTTGGCAGTTGAAGAACTGCGTAAATTGTCAGAGTCCGGGCCTGGGGGGATTGGCCATGGTGGTGAATTTGAGACTTCATTAATGCTGCGAATAGCACCACATCTCGTTGATGAGAATAATATTTCGTCCATGAGGAACATTCCCACCTTTTCCTGGGCAGAAGGAGATCTTTTGCAGGGCGCAGAAGTATCCTATTACCGATCCATGTCATCTATGACAAAAAATGGTATTTATGGGGACCCACGCTTTGCGACCGCTGACAAAGGTGCAAAAATAGAAAAGGTTGTAGTGACACGGATGACAGAAATAGTAAATGATATTTTCAATATCTCCGCGAGTGAGTAGCTAGTCACGAGAAATATCTCGGTATCTCTGGTACGATATATGTGCTTAGAAGTACTTGCCGACGAATTATTCGTCCTGATTGTCGTTTATATCGACGAAAATGGGTATCTTACATCATGTTTGGAAAGAATCTTGTGTATTTAAGGAAAGCGCATAACTGGACCCAGGCTGAACTGGCGGACCGGCTGGACATTGCTCGAACCACCCTTGGAGATTATGAGCGGGAGAAAACAGAGCCCAATTTTGAGATGCTCACCCAATTGGCGGACCTGTTCAATATTGATATCGATGCACTCATTACCAGGGCAGTCTATCAGGAAGGGGTCAACATCCAACCTTCTTCTGAGCAAGTCAAAAGATATGTGGATCCGTCGTCTGAGTATTTGCAGGCCATTGATTTAGTGGAGACCAAAGCGGAAGCAGGGTACCTGGAGAGCTTTCAGGATCCGGAATATATCCGGGATTTGCCGAAGCTTTATTTGCCCTATTTGCCAAAAAATGAGTACCGTGGATTTGAAATAGAAGGTGATTCCATGTTGCCGATGGAATCTGGATCTGTGATTATCGGTGTGAAGGTGGAGAGCTTGGAAGCCTTGCGTAATCAGCGGACTTACATCATCATAACCAAACGCGAAGGGATGGTTTACAAACGGATTCAGAAAAACCTGGCAGGGAATTTCCTAACTGCTATATCTGATAATCCGTTGTTCCCCGCTTATGACATAGACTATGATTCCATCGCTGAGATCTGGCAGTATTATGCCCATCTGGGATTTTCGGATCAGTCGCCGGAATCGTATTTGGGAGGGATGGTCGACCGTGATATGTCAGAACGGATTGGAGATATTCAGCAGAAGGTGACTGAAATCTATGATCGAACCACCACTTGAAAACCCCGGAACCCAGCTTATGGACCATGGGTCTGGTCGGGATCTATCAAAACGCTATGGAAATCAATAAACAGTGCTGAAAAGGTAAATCACCCGCAAGATTGAACCTCGCCCGGCACAAAAAAAAGCACCTCCGGTCTTGAAGGTGCTTTTAATAGTATTCTAATTCGGTAGATAAACCTATTCACTGACCACTTCAAAAGAAATATTTCCTTTGACCTCTTTGTGGAAAGCTATTTCTGCCTGATATGTACCCAGGGTCTTTACTTCTTCGACTAAACTGATTTTTTTACGTGGAATATCAGTGCCCAATTGCTCTTTAATTGCCTGAGAAATCTGAAGAGCGGTGACACTTCCAAAAATCTTTCCTTCTGCCCCTGACTTGGCACCAATGCGGAGCACTTTTCCGTCAAGCGAATCTGCGATCTCTTTGTAATCAGAAAGTTTTTCGAGCTCTTTGGCCTCTTCCCGTTGTAAAATGTGGTTTAGTGTTTTGAGATTGGATTTGTTAGCTGCTTTGGCCAAACCTTGAGGTATAAGATAATTCCTGGCAAAACCGGGCTTTACCGATACGACGTCGTGCTTTTCACCTAACTTTTCTATATCTTTTAAAAGTATAATGTCCATTGTAATGTTAATTTGATCGGTGATAGAATTACTTCATAAGGTCGGTCACGTAAGGCAAGATAGCCAGGTGCCGAGCTCTTTTTACGGCAACAGCTAGTTTCCGCTGGTATTTCAGGGAGTTTCCCGTAATTCGTCGTGGAAGAATTTTTCCTTGTTCGTTCAAAAACTTCTTCAAAAACTCGGGATCTTTGTAATCTACATGTTTAATGCCGTATCGTTTGAACCGGCAGTATTTTTTCTTATTCTGACCAATATTTGGATTTGACAGGAACTTTATATCGTCTCTCTTTGCCATTTTTTTTAATTTTTAATGCTTACTAAATTATTCTTCTTCTCCACCTGCGACTACTTTCGCAGCTTTTTTAGGTTGCTCCTCCTTCGGTGCATTCTCTTCTTTGGGAAGCGATTTGCCGATGCGGCCATTTCGCTTGTCATCGTTGTACTGAACTGCAAATTTGTCCAGTTTGATCAACAAATAGCGAATGACCCGTTCGTCTCTTTTAAGCGCGAGTTCGAGTTTTTTAACGATCTCTCCTGTTTCTGAGGTGAATTCGAGGCTGTAGTATACCCCGGTGGAGCGTTTGTTAATCGGGTAAGCAAGTTGACGAAGACCGATGTCCTGCAAGTCAACAATGTTACAATTTTCACTTTTTAAGTGGTCAACGTAGTTTTGTGCCGTCGACTTTATCTCCTCGGTCGACAATACAGGATCTACGATGAAGGTAACTTCATATGTCCGCATGGTTTAGTAGTTTGTAGCCCAATCTATTATGATTTTATTGAGCGCGGTTAAGATAATGGAGCGCAAAGATAGGTAAATTATTTGTTTCTGTGTAATATATTGTGTATTGCTCTTTATTTTCTCACCCAGCTTATCGGAAGATCAGTTTGGTACTGACCGGCTAGCATGGGATTTTGCTCATTTTTTGTATATTTCCGGACTCCTGTACGAATGTAATGGTAAAGTTCTTGAATGGTGACAATCTGGTCTCGGTTGATATCCGCTTCGCCTTTCATCCCTTCTATTAAAAAGTATGAGAATACCCCTTGACGTAAACCACTGGCTTCTTTGCTGTATTCAGTTTCTTTGGAGGAGAGGAGAAATGCAGTACCTCCGGTGGATTGGGAGATTTGTTGATAAAAATCTTGCAACTGGGAGAGATTGGGTGTTCTGCTGGCCAGTAAACTCCCGCTAAAGCAGGCATCGGCCATAAATAATTTTTGTTTCGCTTGACTCGATGCTAAATATTTACGCAAACTTAGATAAGGTATTCTGTGGCGGTAGCCATCGGAATCCGCCGGGAGAAAATAACCATCCAGTCCGTGACCTGCAAAATAACAAATAATGACATCATTTTCGTCCGCCTTTGCAGACACCGTTTTCATAGCATGGACGATGTTTTCTTTGACCGCACTTTCATCAATGAGTATATGAATGTTTTCATCGGGAATTGCGCCACCTTCCGGGCTTTTCAAAAAAGCATAAATCCGGTAAGCATCATCATCTGAATACTTTAGAGTTTTAAAATTTTCGTACCGGCTGACCCCTACAATGACGGCGTAAATATTGACGTCACCTTTTTGAGGTTGAGGTCGAGGTCGAGGTCGAGGTCGAGATTGAGGCTGAGGCTGAGGCTGAGAGTGATTTTGTGCATGGGACGCTGTCTGGTTGGATTGCAGTTTGCCGTCCTTCCACAGCCCAGATATTTTGCTGCCATCTTGGCGGACCAGCGTGCCTTGTCCATTGGGTCGGTCTGTTTCAAAAAAACCTGTATATGCACTGCCATCTTTAAAGGTGTAGGTGCCCATGCCTTCCATAAAATTATTTTTGAACTGTCCGGAATACTTAGCGCCATTGGAGAACAATAGGACGCCTTCTCCGGCTTTTTTACCATTTTCCCAATCACCTTTATAGAGGTTGCCATTGGAGTAAAGCAGGGTGCCTTTTCCATTTGGTTTTCCTTTTTGAAATGCGCCTTCATAGACTGCTTGGTTGGTGTATTTGAATTTTCCGGATCCATTGTAACAGTTTCCGGAAAGGCATTGACCAAGGCCGTAGAATGGTAAAAGGATAGCCAATGAAAAGAGCCAGTTTCTCATAAATCTTATGTGGTTTTTGAGTAAGGGCTTATTTCAGAATATTCGATATATTTGTGTGAAAATGTGCTATTAGAACCCCTGATCCCGTAAATTATTATTTGTTTATTTGTTAAATTACCTCCGAGCCTTTTGGCCCTTGGGCAATGGATTTTAAAAAAGATATTATGAAGAAGTTGGTCTGCTTACTAGTTGCAACGCTGCTGATTGCTTGCAACTCAGGATTGCGTAAGGAATTAAACGCAAGTCATTCTGATAGCGAAACATTTGGTGAACGCATATCTGTGAAAAAGAATCAATCGCTTTTGGCGATTCAAAATGACCTGCAAACTACAGATACCGTTTTTACTTCAACGGTTGGATTGGTTAGCAAAGTTTGTCAGAAGAAAGGATGCTGGATGACGATCCGGTCTGAAGGAGAAGAGGCTCCAGTTTTTATGGTGAAATTTAAGGATTATGGATTTTTTATGCCCAAGGATATATCTGGTGATACCGTACTTCTCCAGGGGAAGGCTTTCCGACAGGTAACCGATGTGGAAACTCTAAAACATTTTGCGCGGGATGCAGGGAAAAGTGAGCAGGATGTAGCCATGATCACGACTCCCAGGGAGGAATATATTTTTATAGCAGATGGAGTAGAACTGTTTCGGAAAAAAAATTAAAATAATTTGAGTTGGCAGGCAGCGGAAGTTTGGGGGGAGGCGTTTTAAAGATAGAAATGTGAAAATGGCAGCCCTTCGAATGTTGATTAATAGGATTTTACTAACTCTCTGATTGTGAAAAGATCAATTATGTGAAGATGAACATTGCATAAGGGCTGCTCAAATTCATTGCTTAAATATAAGACATATTTTTATAAATCCAAGAATATTCAAAAAGTTTTTTATAATTTTTTGACAGATTCCTGTAGATATTCCAAATCTACGTTCTCTTTAATGAGTTCTATAGCGCGTTGGATCTTCCATGGTGTCTTTAAATTGATCTTCACTTCCATCTTTGATATCTTTCTCACCGTACCCAAGGTGTCCAAATGTGTACGAATAAAAGGTATCTTGTTTCGCTTTATATAATCTTCTGTTTCTGAATTAATAAATCCATCCCCGGTGGCTACGATTCCGGATAGTGGTGAAAAATCGCCGTGTTTTTCATAGCTCCAGATTTTGACTTTATTAATGGCGTTGTCAACGCGGTCTGCGGCCACGACCAATAAAAGATTTTTTTGCGAAGTCTGCAGCTGATTCCGTTCGAGCACAGAACCTGAAATGATGTCTTCTACTTTGTTGTATACGTGGTCTTCATTGAATGTAACGGTGCCTTGAATCTGGTCAATGATCCCTTTTATAATCGGGAAAGCCATGGATTTATCATAGGGTACAAAGCCCAAAGGTTTTAAGTTCATTTCCCGGAGTTTCTTGGAAACGTAGTATTTGGTTTTCTCCATTTTTTCGGGAATTACTTTGTTGATAATGACCCCAATGATTGGAACATTTTGTTCACGAAAAAGTGCTACGCAGGCATTGAGACGGTCGATAGTACGCCCTATTCCTCCCTCTACGATCATCACGACACCCAAGTCGAGTAGTTTGGCGACATCGGCATTGGAAAGGTTGACGATACTGCCTACACCGGGGTGACCGGTTCCTTCATAGATGACAAGATCATGAGCTTGATCAAGGTATTTGGCGGCCTTCAGTATATCATCTTTGTAGTGGTAATCTTGTGGGTTGTCCAGGTAAGCAGTGGTAGCTCCAGATCCGAGGATGACTGGTGAATGATGCGTCGGTTCCAGTGAAAATCCCAATAAGTCAGCAAATAACAAGGTGTCTTTATCTACTCGAAGGTCATCCAGGTCCAGAAATTGTTGTCCTACTGGTTTGCAATATCCGACGTTGTACCCCAGGGCATGATATATAGCGGTCAAACCCAGGGTGGAGGTGGTTTTTCCCACATGCTGATTGGTTGCAGCAACATAAAATCCTTGCATATGAAGTATTATTTTGATCTACGAATTCCTAATGTAAGCATTTTTACCGGGAAGTCGAATCAGACAAAGCGGTTTCACTAATTAGCACGTAGAAATCCATGGCCTTCGTCGCAGCGAACACCCAAGTCAGCAAACATTTTAAAAAAATTGCTTTATTTTACAGCTAAATTTATACTGTGCTGATTTATTACAGTCATTTTCTATGGGTTCCGCTTGTGTTTATATTCAGTTCCTGTTCGGAGGAGATGAACAAACAGAATTACAGTCAAAGAGCGGAGTTTATAAATGGAGTTACATTGGTGGCACCTTCCCGTCCTTTTAGCAGAGACCCTGCTGTCGATGTGGAACAAATGGGAGCCGGGTGGTTGGCTGTAGTGCCCTATGGCTTTACACCTGCTGATGAATCCACCGTATGGTATAATCATTCCCGACAATGGTGGGGAGAAACCATTCCGGGAATCATCCAAACCGTAAAGCATGGTCACAATGCGGGTTTAAAGATCATGCTAAAGCCCCAGATCTGGGCACGTCATAAATGGAGCGGCGAAATTGAGTATCACTCTGAAAATTCATGGAATCAATGGGAAAGTGCTTATCGCAACTACATATTGGAGATGGCTCATACTGCAGACAGCATGAAGGTTGAAATGCTTTGTATTGGAACAGAGCTCAAAAAATCTGTGGAGATCCGCCCCTTGTTTTGGGCCCAGTTGATTGATCAGATTCGACGTATCTATAAAGGTCAGTTGACTTATGCAGCGAATTGGGATTCGTATGAAGCTTTTCCTTTTTGGAATGAAATGGATTATATTGGTATCAATGCATATTTCCCACTGTCTGATGCCCGGCATCCAACACGGGTGGAACTGATTCAAGCTTGGTCCCCGATCATCAAAAAAATAGAAAGCCTTCATCAAAGAACGGATAAGCCGGTCTTGTTTACAGAATTTGGTTATCTCAGTACAGATTTCAATGCGCACAATACCTGGGAGAAAGAAAAGATAATTGAAGAACTGCCGGTTAACGAAGCCGCTCAATCGTTGGCGATTGATGTATTGTTTGATTGTTTTTATCCCAAAAAATGGTGGAGTGGTGGTTTTATCTGGAAGTGGTACCCGCCGGGATACCGGGTGCGGAATCAAGCCCGGGATTATACGGTTCAGAACAAAGAGGCGGAGGAAATTCTTTCAATATGGTATAACAAATAATTGCATATGTTCTTATATAAAACGGTGACGGCGCTTCAGAATCATCTCCAGGAAAGACGCAAAGAAGGAAAAGCTATTGGTTTTGTACCCACGTTGGGTGCTTTGCATCGTGGACATGGTTCATTGATTAAAGCGTCCTTAAACAAGCAGTGCTATACTGTAGTTAGTATTTATGTTAATCCGACTCAGTTTAATGATGTGGATGATCTGGCCAAGTATCCCCGTCCGCTGGTTCGGGATCTTCAATTTCTTTTTGATTTGGGTTGCGACGTATTATTTCTGCCAACCGACGGAGAGGTTTATCCGGATGGACGTAAGGCCGGACCTGATTTGGATCTGAGGCATCTTGGGACGACCCTTGAGGCAGCATTCCGGCCTGGCCATTTTGAAGGGGTTCTGCAGGTAGTAGATCGGTTATTGAACATCGTCCAACCTGATATTTTGTTCATGGGAGAAAAAGATTTGCAACAATTATTGGTCATTCGAAAGTTGATCGAATCAAAGAAATTATCGATTGAATTGGAAGCTGTACCCACAGTTCGCGAAGAAAATGGACTGGCCTTGAGTAGTCGCAATGAACGTCTGACTGCTGAGCACCGGGCAGCGGCTTCTCTGATTTATACCACCCTTTCCTGGGTTGCGGAAAACTTTAAGTCGGACAAACTGGAGGATCTGAAATCCGAGGCTATAGCTCACTTGAATCAATCTCCATTTCGGCCTGAGTATTTTGAATTTGTGCGGGGAGATAATTTGCAGATTTTATCACAAAAGGATGAATATCAGGGGGTAATATATGCCGTGACTGCTGTGTGGTGTACGGATATTCGGCTCATCGATAATATGGCCATGCCGGATTAGAAGAAAAGGTGTTAGGTGAAAGGCGTTAGGGGAAAGGGGGATCATTTTCCAGGATTGTTTCTTCTTGGCCGGGCTGGGACAAATCATCCAGCTTACTGCAACAGGATGAAAAACATGTAGAAGAACCCAGACCCTGATCTAAACTTTCGCGGGATTAAAACTGTTATGCTTACGAAATTGATCCATTATTTTAATTTAACGATCAAATATTCCTAAATTTGCGCTCTTATGTTAATCCAAAGATTTAAATCCAAAATCCATCGGGCCACGGTGACCGAAGCGAACCTGAACTATGTCGGTAGCATTACCATCGATATAGCCTTGCTGGAGGCGTGCAATATTCAGGAAGGGGAGCGTGTGCAAATCGTCAACAATAATAACGGAGAACGTTTAGAAACTTATACCATTGCCGGAGAACGTGGTTCGGGAGTGATTTGCCTGAATGGTGCGGCAGCACGAAAAGCTGAGGTGGGGGATGTAATTATTATAATCTCATATGCTTTGATGACCCCGGAGGAAGCTGCGGAGTATACCCCGATCACGGTTTTTCCTGCTGAAAACAATAAGATATCCTAAGCTAATTTGAAAAAAAGCATCTCGACCCTACTGCGCCTCCTTCTTTTCCTATCGCTGGGTGTCTTTATCTTTTACTTTGTGTATAAAGAACAAGCTGCTCAGTATATGAATTTTTGTCTCGAGCAGGGAAACAGTGCATCTGAATGTAGCCTGGTCGATAAAATCATCAATGATTTGCGGCATGCCCGTCCATTTTGGTTGGTTATGACCCTGGTCTTATACTTTATCAGTAATGTTTCCCGGGCCATTCGCTGGAAATTATTGGTCGAACCCGACAACGGACCTGTTCGAGTGAGAAATACTTTTCTGGCAACCATGGTGGGATACTTTGCAAACCTGGCAATTCCTAGATTTGGTGAATTTGTCCGGGCAGGGGTGCTTTCCAGGTACGAAAAGATAGGGTCTGCAGAAGTGATGGGGACGGTAGTAACAGATCGTTTGCTGGATGTGCTTTGTCTGTTGTTGATGTTTGGGCTTGGGATGATCCTGGCATCAGGACAAATACTGGACTATCTCTCAACTCATGCACAATTGCCGAATATTTCTTCTTTTATGATTACAGGTCTTATTCTGGGTATTTTGTTGGTTCTTGGCCTGACTGTATATCTTGGTGTGCGGTTTAAGTACCACCGGATTATGCAGCGTTTGAAAGCAAAAGTGAAATCATTTGTGGCAGGCGTGATGAGTATTCGGAATGTTAAAAACTATAAGTTGCTTGTATTTCACAGCCTCAACATATGGTTGATGTATTATCTGATGACCTTTTTGCCATTTCTTAGTTTTGATTCTACCGCTCATCTTACCCCGGTCGCTGGTTTGCTGGTGTTTATATTTGGAGGATTGGGGATGGTGTTACCAGCGCCTGGTGGGATTGGTACCTATCATGCTATGGTGATTGCGGGGCTGAGTATATATGGTGTATCCGGACCGGATGCTTTTTCTTTTGCAATGATTATTTTTCTGGTTATCAATATATGTGTAAATTTAGTGATGGGGGTAGTTTCTTTAATAGCTTTACCGATCGTAAATACAAACTATAAACCGCAACGGGAGCATGACCACTGATTTCGTAGCTAAAAAACTCATCCATTCATCCGAACTACACGCTCTGTCAGATCAACGTGAAGAGAAGCTGATTTGGACCAATGGGTGTTTTGATATTATTCATGCCGGACACATTACCTATTTATATGGTTGCAAAATGCTGGGCGGTCGACTCATAGTGGGGCTGAATAGTGATGCTTCTGTTCGCAGGCTCAAGGGCGTTAATAGACCAGTGAATAGTGTGGAAGAGCGTATTCTTCATCTGGCATCCTTTTTCTTCGTGGATTATGTGTTCGTCTATGAAGAGGATACGCCATTGAAGTGGATCGAAATAATAAAGCCGGATCTATTGGTCAAAGGAGGTGATTACAAAGTAGAAGACATTGTTGGGTATCACGAAGTGGTTCGGTATGGTGGCCAGGTGACGACCATTCCTCTGGTGGAAGGAAAAAGTACTACCTCGTTAATCGAAAAAATACGGGCGAACCATGACTAAAGTAAAAACAGTTGCAGATTTTTTGGAAAATATAGCGCCGCTGGAGCTTCAGGAAGATTATGATAACAGCGGTTTGATCACGGGCTCTTTTTCCTGGAACGTGACGGGGGTACTCTGCGCTTTGGATTGCACACCAGAAGTGGTCATGGAAGCCAGGGAAGAGGGGTGTAACCTCATCGTCTGCCATCACCCGATCATATTTCAGGGTTTGAAAAAGCTTAGTGGGGATTCCTATATAGTTCGTGCAGTCGTCATGGCCATACGTCATGACATTGCGATTTACGCAATCCATACCAATCTGGACAATGTGCTTCGACATGGTGTTAATGAGCGGATCGCTCAGCGACTGAACCTCAGCAATGTTCGGATTTTGGCCCCAAAAGAAGGAGAATCTAAAATAGGAGCAGGTGTTGTAGGTAACTATCCTGATCCATTTTCTGTGATTGACTTCCTGGGAATGGTCCGGGATCGATTTGAATTGGAAGTCATCAAGTATGTTCCAGCGTCATCAGTCCAAAAAGTGCGAACGGTGGCAGCGTGTGGAGGTTCGGGGAGCTTCCTGCTGCAGGATGCGATCCAAAGTGGTGCCGATGCATTTATCACCGCTGACTTTAAATACCATCAATACTTTGATGCCGAGGATCGGATAATGATTTTGGATATCGGCCATTATGAAAGTGAAAAATACACAATTCAATTGTTGCATGAACTATTATCCAATAATTTTCGTAATTTTGCGGCTCAAATAACGAAAGTCGATACGAACCCGGTTCGATATTTCAAATAAAAGGAAGAGAATATTATGGCAAAAAAGAAAGAACTTACAGTAGAAGAAAAATTGACTGATTTATATGAATTGCAGTCGATTGATTCAGAGCTGGATAAAATTGAAATTCTCAAAGGAGAGCTTCCTGTAGAAGTAAATGATCTGGAAGATGAGATTGAAGGACTGAAAAAACGTGTTAAACGATTGGAGGCAACCATCGAGGAGATGGAAGAGGACAACAATCGACAAACCACCAACATCAAAGAAGCTCAAGCTTTGATCGACCGGTATAACAAGCAGCTCGATGATGTGAAAAACAATCGGGAGTATGAGGCTTTAAGTAAGGAGCTTGAATTGCAAAGTCTTGAAATTGAATTATCCGAAAAGCGAATTCGGGACGATAAAGCCAAGATTGAAGCCAAAAAAGAGGTTTTGGCTGAAACTCAAAGCCGACTAGATAAAAAACAGGAGACGCTTGACCTGAAAAAAAGTGAACTTGGAAAGATCATTGAGAAGACAGAGA
The DNA here is from genome assembly GCF_019802045.1 of Membranihabitans marinus. Taxonomy (GTDB): domain Bacteria; phylum Bacteroidota; class Bacteroidia; order Chitinophagales; family Saprospiraceae; genus Membranihabitans; species Membranihabitans marinus_A. The sequence goes on from NZ_JAHVHU010000009.1 coordinate 67,910, forward strand.
AGGACGAGAAGAAGCTGGAAAAGCAATCCGAAAAACAAAGAGAAAAGATCGAGAAACGATTGATGAAAGCCTATAATAAAGTCCGGGGATCTTACCGGAACGGTCTGGCCGTGGTTACGGTAGAACGGAACTCATGTGGCGGTTGCTTCAACAAAATTCCACCTCAGACACAGCTGGAGATTTCTCTGATGAATAAGGTGATCGTATGTGAGCATTGCGGACGGATATTGGTTGACCAGTCGATCGCCGGAGAAGAAGTGGAAGCATAATAAGTGGTGCAAAAGTGCATTTTTTCTGTGTCGTAAAAAATTAATAAAAGTAAGAGATATAGGTTTGGATTATCTGAATTTGAACTTATATTTGCGGTCTTTTAAGAAATAGAATGGCGTGGTAGCTCAGCTGGTTAGAGCGCAGGATTCATAATTCTGAGGTCGGCGGTTCAAGCCCGCCTCACGCTACGTTCATAGGCTGCTCCACTGGAGCAGCCTTTTTTGATTTTATTCCTTGGTATCATTCTTATTTATAAATGCCGCATGTATACCGCGATATGCCTCAATTTTCTTCGTCAACAAAACCCGGTGTGCCTCAAGCTATCCCTCTGCTTTTTCCCTCGATAATCTTGGACGATCTGCTGAATATTATACCACATTGTGAAATGCATAGGACATCAATGTACAACCTGAAGAACAAGACCTTCGTTTTGCCACCTACAGTGCCGTCCGCCTAATTGCACGTTACAAGAAAAATTTTATCCGGGCTAAGTCTTTCTATAATGAAGCAAGAAAGGCATGTATGGCAGAAGTCGACGTAGCCCATGAAGTCACCAAACGAACGACAGACTCGCTTTTGTTACATGGACCCCAAATATGAAAAGTGTACTTGTTTTGCAATTCTTCAATGACCTGGTCGGGAAATACAGGAAAAAGCTGATTAGAGGCAGGCGGACGATCAAAGGTGTATCCAGCGACCTGCAAACCTTCAGATAATTCCCTGGCACAAAAGTTGGCGTGTTGTCCCAGTTCGTAATACAATCCATCCCTGAACATTTCGGTAAACTGGATTCCGAAAAACCGGCTTTTGGCCAACAAGCCACCCTTTTGCTTCATAATATACCGAAAATTGCTTTGAAGCGCTTCATTGGTGATGACAATTGCCTCACCAAACAATGCGCCATTTTTAGTGCCTCCGATATAGAATACGTCAACCATTTGGGCCAGATCTTGTAAGGATAGATCATTTGAGGGTGAAGTAAGTGCTGCCCCCAGACGGGCGCCGTCCACATAAAGCCAGAGGTCATTCTTCCGGCAGTACCTTGAAAGATTTTCGAGCTCTGTCTTTGTGTAGATAGTACCACATTCGGTGGTCTGGGATATAAACACTGCTTTTGGCTTGACTCTATGTTCGTCCTGGTGTCGATCGAGAATGGGTGCAATGAGATGGGGAGTCAACTTTCCGGTCTCTGTATCGATCAAGATGATCTTGTGGCCTGTTGCTTCAATAGAGCCGGTTTCATGCACTGAAATATGAGCAGAACCGGCTGCAATCACTGCTTCGTAAGGTCTCAGGATAGCACTTAATATGAGGAGATTCGCCTGGGTGCCGCCCGACACAAAATGCACAGCTGCCTTCATGGCCCCCGTTTCTTGCCTGATTAACCGGATGGCTTCTTGACAGTACGGATCCATACCGTACCCTTCTACCTGGCCGTTGTTGTATCTCGCAATTGCCTCAAGAATACGGGGATGCGCCCCTTCACTGTAATCATCCCGAAAACTGTATTGATTCACCGAATTCATCATTTTGTGCTATATGGTGCTTTAGAAATTGTGAAATCTTTATTTACGATCGGGGTGCGTACCCCAACGGTACCTTTTTTCGGAATCAAAATCCGGATTGGGGGAAGGAAATTCAGCACCTGTTTTTTCTTGCCACTCCTGCAGCAGAGCATAAAGGGCTTTGGTTTTTTCTGGGTATAGACGAGACAAATCCATGGCTTCGCTGATATCAGCCGATAAGTTGTACAGTGCAGTCTCTTTGGTGACCAGGTTTTCGATTAATTTCCAATCTCCTTTCCGGATTGCGGAAGCAGGGACATCGTGGTGATATACCGGATAATGCCAAAAAATAGCTCGCTCCGGATTATGGGTTCCAGAAGACAATGTGGGGAGCAACGATATACCATCCAGTGTCTGGCCGGCTGGTGGAGAAGCCCCGGCCACATCCAGGATCGTAGGGAAAAAATCCACACTGGATACCAGTGCATCGCTGACCTGACCACCGGAAATGATTGCTGGCCACTTTATGATTAAGGGTTCCCGAATTCCGCCTTCATAAACAGTTCCTTTCTCCGACCGAAGTGGTGCATTGGAGGAAGCGATGTATTGCAGTGGTTCATCATTTATGAGCGGCAGCTTCGATGTTGCAACCAAAGGAATCTGGTCAAACCGGCTGATTAATCCGCCATTGTCTGAGAAAAATAGGACCATGGTGTTATCCGATAGTCCTTCGTCTTCCAAGACCTGTGTAATCCGGGCTACGCTCCGGTCGATATGCTCGATCATGGCTGCATAAATGGGGTTGGAAGGATAGGTTGGGTCTTTGGCTTTGGATTGATACTTTTCGATCAAATCGTGGTCTGCGTCCAGTTGAACGTGAACATCATAATGGGACAGAAATAGAAAGAAAGGCTGATCCTTGTTTTTCCGGATAAAATCGGTGCCGTAATTGGTAATGCGTTCGGAGAGTCGTTGTGATTTGTCCTCGGAACGCGAAGGAATCATATTAACATTGTAAAATCCGGTGCCAACATTTGCCTCATCATAGCCTTGGGCCAATGGATGGTGATCCGGTCCGTTTCCCAAATGCCACTTTCCAAAATAGGCGGTCGCATAACCTGCTGATTTCAACGATTCAGCTATGGTGGTGATTTCTGTTGGGAGAAACTGGGTACGGTTTATCGGTACTCTAACTTCTTCATAAGGTCGCCAGTGTCCCGTTATAAAATCAGTAATGCCCACCCGGGGCGGATATTGGCCGGACTGGATGCTGGCACGACTCGGTGAGCAGACCGGTGCAGCAGCATAGGCCTTCATGAATTGAATACCTTCTTCTGCCAGCTTTGTGAGATGTGGTGCTTCATTGAATGTATTACCATATACCGGCAGGTCGGCCCATCCCAGGTCGTCTGCCAGGATAAAAACGATATTGGGCTGATGATTTTGCCCCTGAACACTGGGATTTATCAAAGATAAAACCAGAAAAACGATGGAACTTGTTAATATTTTAAGGTTGAAATAAATGCAAAAGCGATCTCTCCATTTATGATTTATTAGCGCGATCATTTTGTATTTTGAGTTTATCATATAGCGTTTTATGTAAGTATTTGTTATCGGCTAACAGGGCTTTTTCGGCATATTGAAAGGCCAGGGCGGATTCACCCCGGATGTCGTGGATGATGGCCAGATTATAATGTAACCGCGCGATTATTTTTTTATCATCTTCTTTTTTCAGTTCCGCTTTATACATCTGCATCGCCTCATTCAGATGATCCAGTTCCATGTATTTTTTCCCTTCTTTCAGAATTTCAGAGCCTTTTACATAATAGGACCAGGAATCAAAAACCTTTAGAGGCATTATGAGACTGGCCAGATCAGCAGCCAAAGAATCAAGTAAAAACCGTTCCGTATGTTGGGCTACACTGTCTAGTTTTTCAATAGTCTGGTCCTTGCGCAAACCTTGTGTTTTGACGGTTTTTTTACCCTGATTTTTTATCGCGTAAATGGGTTCTGGGGATTCACCATGATATATATTCCAGTTTGCATCGATCACATAGCGTCGGGTTGCTTCATAAGCATCGATGTAATAATCCTGGCCAGCTTCATCCAGCTGGTGTTTTCTGATTTTTTCGGACTTGAAATCATAATCCGAATGCAATTCATCCAAAACAAGGAGTACTCCCTGATTACTGGATATATAGCTATTGACTTTATTCGCATCCCATAGTTTTATTTCATTTTGGGACAGTTGCCTTTCTTTGATTACATAAAATTTCGAACGTTTTAATTCCCTGGCCACCATATTTACCAGATAGCCGATTTTATCATGGAGCCCAAATTGAGTTGGTTGGTCATTGACATGATCATGTGCTGATGGTTCCGTAGACGAGGTGATTTGGGGTTTCTCTAAAGGAATGGTATGAATGACAGTGATTTCGGAAGTTTGATCCGGTAATCGTTTTTCCGGGTATATAATGTGATTGACTCTTTGATAAGTTCTGGTAGAGGAACATCCCAGGGTTAACATGAGCAGAATGGCGCTGGATATAAAAGTGATGTGAGGATTTATTCTCATAGGACAGGATTTACATTGTTTGTAAAATATTTTTTATCTGGTCTTGAGACAAAGTACCCTGGTAGGTGACCAGGGAATATCTTAAAGTCAAAGGAGCGTCAGGAGTTATCTTCACCGGTTCCCGTCCGGGGTATACAGCGTTTTGCATGCTGTTTTTGGCCCGTAGGATCCAGGGCTGTGGATAACCGGGATTCCCGGGATGATCTATCATAAGAATGCCACCCGGATGGTCACCGTCAAAGGTGGCTGGCACATTCACAAATCCCGGGGAATGTACGGCAGTAACCTGAGGATCAATCATGCCATCCGGACCGGCAAAATGAACATCTTCCGGTAATTTCATCCGCACTGAAAACCCGCTGTATCCTTTTTCATCTTCTGAACCTCCGACAGCCACAGGACGGTTAAGCGCGTTCAGGGTGATGCTAAAATTAATTTTTCGGTAATTATCTTGTTTGGGATGAATCGTCATCGAGGTCAATTCCTCGATATAGGGCACGGGTGCTCCGTTCTCCGTGTAGAGGTCTGACTGCCAGGAAACAACCGACGACAAGGTTCCACTACCATCTTGATGTTCTTTCCACGTGGTGCGAAGGACCTTTTGCTCATAATCTTCCAGGGCCCAACCGTCACCGACCCGCTGCCCGTCTACCCAGATCTGATGCCAGGCCCAAAACACCCCCCGCTGATGAAGATGGTCTGAGGGGAAATCTTCTGTGAGAACGGTACCATCCACATTCCAGAGCGGATGAATGTAGTTGGTACGTTCATAGTGCCCGTCGTGATCTTTTGGCGCTTTCTGGTAGAATAGGACCGGAACGTTGTTTTCGGAGATCAGAACCCCGTCATTATTTTCTTCTGCATTAATCTGGGCACAGGCAGAAATATGGAGTGATAAAAAGATTAGAATTATAGTTACACGCATAATGGATTGGTCTTAGAGAACGAAATATACAGAAATTGATGGATAACATTATCTTTACTTTTAAGAAACCAACGGTATATTTTGCATTTACGCTGGTTGGGATATTCTGGCGGTGAATCTGTCGATAAATCTGAATGAATGAACTATGATTATAAAGCAAACACATATTACTCCGATTCTTTTTTTGGTTTTGTCGTGGTTTGTATGGGCGTGTCAGACAGAAACCACGGAGCAAAAAGTGGATATTCCGGAAATTACAGCGGTCGAATTGACGACACCCAAAGCTGTTTTTACAGATGTCAGCAGGGTTTCAGAACAGGAAGCTTCTACCGTGATTTTGGATCAGTTGATCGATTTGATTGATGCTGCGGTAGAAGGAAGTCAAATTTATATGTCTATTTTTGGTTTTGATTACCAGGACTTGATAAATGCATTTATAAGAGCGGATTTGCGTGGGGTAGAACTCCACTTGATGATCGATCGCAGTCCGGAAGGTAACGAAGAAAATTATGCGACCCTAAGTCGATTGAAAAGTGTACTCAGTACAAACTCAGAGGTGTTTCCGATTGTCAATGATGCCCGCTCAATTGCGATCAATCGCAATAAGTTTTTATTGTTTAGCGAAGTGGAAACCACTGAAGGATTGAAAGAGAATGTTGTATTCCAAACGTCTCAAAATTTTTCATACGGAGGAGCTAAGAAATTCCAAGATGCCGTGATTTTGGCTGATAGAGGGCTATATGAAGCTTACCTGAATTATTGGGAAGATTTGAAAGACAAGGCCAATGGCGGTATGGCTGATTTTGAATACCGGGAATATGTGGACCCAGCAGCCGGAATCCGGGTTTCATTCATGCCAAAAAGAAAAAATGGAAAATTCTTTGGTGACGACACGATCGAAGAAATACTCAATTCCATTACCGCACCGGATTCCACGATTATCCGCATTGGAATGTCGCTGTGGACGGATACACGGTTTAACCTCGTCAAAAAATTGAATGAACTTCACGATGCGGGTGCACAGATAGAAATTGTAACCAAAAAACGATTGGGAGATAAGGTGTACGCCGGATTACTGGACCTGGCGGATAAAGGGGCTTTATTTCACAGATTGACTAATTCCAATATTCATTCCAAGATGATGCTTATCGATGGTGTGATAGAAAATCAGCAGACCCGGTTACTGATCACAGGTTCTCAAAATTTTACCGGCAATGCACTTCGGTATAATAATGAAGTCACAGTGATATTAAAGGATCATACATTGTTTGAAGGGTACTGGGAGCACTTTGACCGGATTCTGCAGGCGGCAGATTAGGTGAATTATTATTTGATTTAATTCTTATTCTTCATTTCTATTTCATTTTTACCTCAACCGGAACAAATACGCCTGTCTGCTTCCCGTATGTGTCGAATTGAATCCGACGAGGTTCCCGCTACTGCTCCATCGACAGTGGATGTCACACCGCCACGGACCGGAAAATTCCTCCGGCTGAACAAATCGACCTAACGGCAGAACAGCCTGGCTATTCATGTCCATCAGGTAGATTTTTTGTTCCCGTATGGGACTTTTCGAGGGGTAGGTGTCGGTAATCATCCATTTTCCATCCGGAGAAAATGTTCCATGACCATCGTAATCAAGTAAGCCGCCACCGAGTCGTTTATAGTTCTTCTGATCAGGAGTAAAAAGAATGTGGCTGTACTGCGTAGCCTGATACGCTGCGGTAACCATCAACTCATCATCGTTCAGCCAGTCAAAGTGTGATCCGCCCCAGCCATCCGGAAAACATTTGGTCAATCCGGATCCATCGATGTTCACGGTCAGGGCGGTGGTGTTTCGATGAGGTATGGCCCGGGCCAGCCAGAATATTTTGGAACCTCCTCTGCTTATCAAGGTGTGGTTGAAGTATTCGATGCCTTCCTCAGGCAATTCCGGTACCAGCTCTTGGACATCAGCCAGCGATACAATGAGTTCTGCGGTTCCCGTTTCCAGATCAATAACAAAAAGGCCATCATCTTCCGGGAAAGCGGTCTCCAGGTTTGCATCCTGCCCATCCCCCCCATATCCATAGTCTGGGCGGGTCTTACGAATCCGGGAAAAATTGATACTGACTGCCTTTTTGCCATCCGGAGATACCGCACTAACCGGATAAGGGATGGTTCTCAATTCTTCTTTGGTGTGCACATTTAGTATAACCGAAACAAATTGACCGTCTCTCAGGTCATTGTAGATAATCAAAGAATCGGGTGAAGTCCCCAGCCAGTGGGCCATGCAGCCCTGTTGGAAATTCCAGGCTCTGGTTTCGGCCAGTGGGGTAAATTCCTGCGTTTCCAGGTGAACCAACCCCAGGGTGGCCGGATCATTTTCGGTCGGGAGGCGGTCCTTGATATCAGTCTCCAGGATGGTAGCGTATTTGTCATTTTGACTAAACGAATTGATTCCGTAGTAGCTGGCATATAAATGCTCTTTCTCGTTGTCAATCAATAGAATAGGGTCGGACACCTTAGGAAAATCAACGGTATCTGCACCGAATTTTTCTGCTGTAGCGGTTTTGTCCTGGCAGCTTGATATGACAAGCCCGGAGAACAAAAGGAGGGTAAATATTTTCAAAAATTGAGATCTATTGATTTTCATTGACGAGTTATTGGTTGTTAGTTTTTGAACTGATAGTAGGTTGAAGTTTATTCAAAAAGGAAAGGGCTAAGCTCAAGATACTCCAACAGATTGTCTTCATTGTGTTAAAATATCCTAAAAATATCTCTGGTCACTGACGGTTTATGCTCGACCGGTGTCTTAAAGGCAAAGTAGGGTGCCCGGTGATCGGTCAAAGGATATAACAGCCACTCTACCGAAATCATTTTATGTTAAAATAGAAAGATATGAAAAATATTCAAATCATAACCATGTTGACTTTTGCCGGCATACTGTTGGCTCTGAGTTGTGAGAAGGAAAAGCCAGAGCCCATGTTGCCTTACGAAAATGTGTTTGGCACATGGGACTGGGTTTCCTCGACAACAGGATGGGGCGTGACGACCTATGTGGATTCTGTAGATTATTCCCAATCTTTGGAAGTTACACCGCAAGGTGCGTACAGCTGGAAACGGAATGACTCCATTGCGGAAGCGCATACCTACACCGTGCAAATTGATACAGTGGAAGGCGCCCAACGGTTTATTTACCGATTTAATGACAGCAGTCGCGTTGATCAATCGTTTTATATAGAGCAGGACACATTGAACCTGACCGATCAGTGTGCGGATTGTGACGCTCATAAATTTGTACGGAAGTGATCTATTAATTGAATAAAAATCCAAAAAGATGAAATACCTGATTTTAGGAATAGCTTTGTTGACATGGGTTTCCTGCAGTAAAGAAGGCGTTGAATTAAAAGCAAATGATTTCTTGATCTTTGGACGATTTTACGGAGAATGCCGGGGTAAAGATTGTGTAAAGATGTTCAAATTGACTTCCGATCAATTACTCGAGGACACCGCAGACAGTTATCTGGCCACCGAATTTGACTTTGTTCCATTGAGCAATGATAAATACCAGCAGGTGAAGGACCTGATGAATGCAATACCTGGTCAACTTTTGAATGAAGAGGAGGACACCATTGGCTGTCCGGATTGTGCTGATCAGGGCGGGTTGTATATTGAGTTCTCAGATAATGGAAAAACGAACAGTTGGCGAATCGACCAGAATAAAAGCGCGGTGCCCGTGTATCTGCATGATTTTATTGATGAAGTGAATAAGGCGATTAATCAATTGTAAATGGGTAATGGTTACTTTATGATTTATTGCGAACAATTTAATTTAAGTCATTGATTATGAAAAGTATAATTCTGTTTTTTTTGCCGGTTTTCCTCCACTTGGCTGGATGTGAAAAAGAAGATTTGACGATTTCGGAGTGTGATCAAATAGCAATTTTGAGTGAAGAAGAGTTCAAAAATGCACCCGCAGATCATTTGACTATTTTGGCGTCAGAGATCGATGAGGACTGTCTTTGGATAAAATTTGGTTCAAGCGGTTGTTCCGGTGAAACGTGGGAATTGAAGTTGGTCGGCTCCGAAAAGGAATACCTGTCTATCCCACCTCAACGTGATGTCCGATTGTCTCTGAAGAATGAGGAAATGTGTGAGGCTTATTTTGTCAAAGAAATGACTTTTGATCTTAAGACCCTTCGATCTTCAGGAGAGAAAATGATACTGAATCTGCTGAATGCGGATACGAGTTTGTTATATGAATTCTAAAAGTCCACCTGGCTGATGACTTGAAACCTGTTGATGATCATATATCAGGAGATATAGAGGCGATCATAGACGGTTGTCGCAAAAACAATCGCGCTTCTCAGAAAATACTGTACGATCGGTATTTTGAGGGATTGTATGCCCATAGCCAAAGCTACCGATTGACCGGTCAGGATGTAATCTCGCTGATCAATGAAACGATGCTCAAGGTATTTCAAAACATTGATACGTATCAGGGTAAAGGGGCTTTTGAGAGTTGGATTCATATGATTCACAAAAACAATATTTTGAATCATTTCAGAACGTCAAATCGGGATAAAACCGACTTGATCTTTGATTCCGAAACGGTGTCTTTTTGGGGAGAAGTAAATGGTAAAGGTCATGCCCCCCTGGATACAGAGTATATACACCGAGCCATGAAATCTCTTCCGAGCCAAACACGAGAAGTACTTGAACTTTATGCAGTTCAGGGATATAGGCACACTGAAATCGCACGAAAGCTAAATATGAGCGAGAGTAATTCTAAATATCACTTGGGGAAAGCCCGGAAGCTGATGGCAGAAAAATTAAAGAATAATCATGGATGAGAATAACAATATAGATCAAATTAGAGAACAAGGTTGGGAGCAGATGGCCACTCTGTTGGATGAACACATGCCCCATGAAAATAAACGTCCCGTGATCTGGTGGTATTGGATGGCTGGTGCAGCGGCGTTGGTGCTGGCTGTAGCCATACCGTGGATGCTACTGAAGGATGATATTTCTACTGCCCCAACCACTGCTATGGTCGATCAGGAATCTGTCATATCATCTGATGAACAGAATTCTACACCGACTGATGACCGGAAGGAGATAAGCAGTAAAGCTGTACCTTTACCAGGGAAAGAACCCGGAACCACACCGAAAGGTCGAGATGATTTTGCCGGAGCTAACTCCTTTGATCCGAGAGATAGTCAAGCCAATGCAAGACAGAAAGAATATGTTGAATTTAAAGAAATAGAAAAAACGAATGGCAGAGGAGAAAGAAAAGGGTATGCCCTTGAATTGAGGGATCGTCAAGATGTGCTGGATGCGCTTGATCCTCCCAGCAATGGCCACATCGTAGTCAATTTGGATCGACGGTCTTTAGTGGTGGAGAGCCCACGAAAATATCTTGAACCGTCTATTGGAATTAGCGATGAACTTGTACCAATCACAGCTCCAGAATCGACCGGAAGATTTTCTGTCTCTGTTTTTTCAGAAATGATGTGGTCATTCTCTGACCGGTTTGGATTTGTTAACGCCGGACCTGGTATTGCATATGGTTTTGGAAAATGGGCCGTGGGGCTGTCGGGGGGTGTGACGATACCCTTGCCCCGCCAAAAGGCTTTTTATGCTTCCAATATTCCATTTTCAGGGCAGTACAACTTTGATAAACAACAAGAAAGTTTTAATCAGGATGCGAGCTTGTCCAGTAGTTCCGAGGCGGTTTATTATGAAAAATACGCCATGAATCCTGGACTTATGATGAATCTATACATGCATCGAGAGTTAACCGAACATTGGGGAATCAGTGCAGGACTTGGTCGAATTGGGTTCCGGTATGACTTCACTCAGAAAGCAAAACCCAACCAAGGCATTGCTGCTCGAACAGAATTGTCCGATCTTAAGAACAGCCTTTGGTATGGGACCGTGTCCGTCCATTATCAATGGGGTAATCAATGGAAGATCCACGGTGGAGCCCGAATGATCAATTTGCTTCAGCCTGGTACTGTAGGCATGTTGCCTGCAGTGCGGATGGAGTATGTCTTAAATTAAAATTTGAGCGTGGAAAACTAAATGACTACCGCAACCCGTCGCCAACGCTGTATCTTCGGCCGAATAAGAAGTTGATTTGTGGCTTGAAGATTGAACTGGTCTATAATTTGGTCATCACAAAGATATCCCATGAAATTCCTTCGCAAGGAGCAACTTAAGATTGGCGAGCACGATTTCGCCCATATTGTCACACGTGTAGAAAAGATCCGTCTTATGATGGTAAGCCAATTCCTCCTTGAGTTGTCCCACCTTCTCGGGAAAGGAAAGCTTATCCTTGATCATGTTCTTGAATAGATGCTTGAGTTGTACGGTCGAACTCTTTGTCCGCACGGCAATGAGGCTTCGTTCTTCGGTCTGATACTGTCGGACTGTGGTCATTTCCATGTGATCGATTCCCATATAAATGATTGGATTATTTTCTTTGAAGTACTGCGGTAAATAAAAGCTTTTTCGTCCTTCGTATGATTGCTGATCAAAGTCAATAGCACGGATCCGGTATTGGTTCCCTTCTATATCCGGGGTGATATCGATGACATAGTTATAACTGCGCATATCACCGAGTAAACGGATAAAGCACCGTTCATTGAACTTCACAAATTCCTTGGCAATTCGGGTTTTATTGAAAACCGAGATGTCGGTATAATTTTTGATGAAATCATCTCCTGGAATACCGGCGATATGTTCTTCGATGAGCGTCTTGTCATCCACCAGGTAAGTAATCCGGTTTGGTGATAGGATATGTTCTAGCTCCAGCCCGTACACCCGGGAAGCATCAGCTACCTTGATGTAGAAATGATCGTAATTATCGTTGAGTTTGTTCAGAATGCGGACACGAAATGGTTTGGTATTGCCAAATGTGCAGTAGTCAATCCGGGAAATAGTGAGGTGTTCCATGACCGAATAGTCGCCTTCCGTCTTTAAAAGAGCATAAATATGGGTTAGTGACTCGTGGAGTTCGAGTGTGTCCAATTCCGAATAATAGACGGTTTCCCACAACGTATCATCTCCTCTTAAATCCAACAACGGAACGGAAGAAATAAAACGAAGTAAATCGCTGTATTGCAAGGGTAAAGGGTGTTGGCGGCCATATTTTTTCAAATAGTCCATAAAACCTTTGCTAATATTAAAAGGCACTTTCTTCTTCGAGGGTACATCTCCCTTCATGGTATGATTCTTTATCCTGGTGATGTTGTGATCCGGTTAATAATACAACATCTTTCTTCAAAATCAAATATCCTGCAATTCTTTCACCATTGGTAGCAGTTTCTATAGCATCCTTTGGGGAGGGTGTCATTGCATTGATGACATCTTTTTTCCCGTAAAATTTAAGTATTTTTGCACTATAAATGAATCACATGAAAGAAAAAAACAGCGTGGAATTCACCGATATTGGACGGGTAATTTGGCGATTTCGGCAACATTTTATTCTGACCGCTATCGTTGCTGGTGTCCTGGGTCTGGTGGTGGCTTTTTTACTGCCGGTATACTACCAATCTACAGCCACCATTTACCCGGCTGCAATTTCATATGTGGAGTCTACCGACTTGGTGTACCGTCGGGGTAATGTCAATGAACTGGGCGATACCGAACAGGCAGAGCAAATTCTGGAGATGTTCTCATCCCAGGATTTTAAAAATAAAATCATCGGGAAAGCCGGACTTTTTGAGCATTATAATATAGATCCGGACGGAAAAGAAGCCCGGTTCAAAATCCATCAGAAATATCGGGAGTTGATCCAGGCCGAGCGAAACAGGTACAATGCTGTCAAAATATCGGTACAGGATCGGGAACCGGCCAAGGCCGCTGAAATCGTCAATCTGATTATTGATGAATTGGACCGGTTTCGCAACCAGATTATTAGTCGGCGGATCCGAACGCACTATCGTACAATTGAAAAATCCAAAGATAGTCTTCAGCATGCAATGGCAGTGTGGACAGACAGTTTGCTGACTCTCCAAGAGCAGGGCGTGGTCAGTCAGGAAGAACGGGCAGCTCTTTTGGAATCTTTGGGAAATGTGCGGGGCAACAGCGCAGAAATAAAGAGAAGGATAGATGCCAATATCCGATACGGTGCACAGTATGATATTGTAGAACGACATGTGGAGTCTGTTCAGGGGCAGATCACGACGATGAATAAAATCAGAACTCAGCTTCAAACAAATCTTTCACCCGATGCATCCCAACAATTTATTTTTGAGCACGGACATGTCGCCGATAAGAAGCACGCTCCAAAACGACTCTATGTCGTTCTGGGCGCCATAGGCTTTTCGTTAATTGTATTGCTTTTTTACCTGTATATCCGTGTCAATTGGTTGGCGTTGCGACAGAGATTGGAATCATGAATCAGAATGTCAAAGCACAAACGTTGAGCTGGTGGAAGGAACTGTTTCCTCTGGCGGTCGTATCAATGGTGCTTTATTATCTGATGTTGACCTGGAGTCCGTTGGTGGGAATTGTGGTGATGCTTCCGATGGTGGTGATTGGTTACCTTTTTGGGGCCACTCCGTTTTGGTGGATGTTGATCGGATTGGTTCCTTTGTCCGTGAATACAGAAATATTTATGGATAGCGCAGTGGGTATGTACCTGCCTACAGAACCTTTACTGTTAGGGTTTTTGATTTTGTCTTTACTGTATTTTATCAAGCATCCCATAGAAAGAAAATATGTTAATCATCCGATTAGCCGGCTGGTCATGCTCTATTACGGTTGGATGTTTATATCGGTGTTTTTTTCATCCCATTTCTTAGTAAGCCTCAAAAGTTTTACGGCACATATGTGGTACGTAGTCCCAGTCTTGTATTTGGGTAGCAGGCTATTGAAAAAGAAAAATAAAAGGCTTCAGTTTCTTCACTTATATATAGCTGGATTTGCGGTAGTTCTTTTCTATACCTTCATTCGATTGTGGATTCATGGCTTTCCGGTAAAAGCATCGCAATGGCTGATGCAACCATTTGTAAAAGACCATACGCTTCTGGGGGCTATTCTTGGATTGGTGATGCCTTATCTGTACTTACGATCCTTCTCAGTAGAATCCACGGTGACAAAACGGTTTCTGTGGATGGGACTTGCTGGTTTATCCACCGCTGTATTGATCTATACCCACTCGAGAGCAGCTTTACTTTCTTTAGCAGCAGCTGGAGTGATTTATCTTTTTGTGCGATTTCGTGTCCGTTTCCGGGTGCTGGTGGCAGCTGGTCTTATGATTCTTGGTTTGGTTATTTGGAATCAGGATACGTTGATAGAAAAGTTGAGTGCCAATCAATCCGAATCCAGCGGAGAACTCGTTGAGAACATTGAATCGATCAGCAATATTTCCTCAGACGCCAGCAATCTGGAACGGATCAACCGATGGAACTCGGCCATCGAAATGTGGAAGGTACGCCCATTGTTTGGTTGGGGCCCGGGAACCTATCAGTTCGAATATGCACCTTTTCAGAATTCGGCAGATCTCACGATCATCAGTACCAATATTGGGGATGTGGGCAATGCACACAGTGAATTTTTAGGGACGCTGGCCGAAAGCGGGACTCCGGCTTTTATTTTATTTTTATTATTGGTGGTGGTGACACTCGGAACGGCTTATCGTCGGGTATTGAAATTACGGGGTAGGGACCGATTGGTTTTATTGGGAGCGTTGCTGGGTCTCGTGGCTTATTTCACCCATGGAGTTTTGAACAATTTCTTAAACTCTGATAAAGTTTCGGTCCTCGTTTGGGGTTTTAGTGCGATTATTATACTTTACGATGTGGAGAAGAGAAAAGTTTAGAAAGGAAATTTGATAAGAGAATGTGGAAAATGAAATGTAGGATTCTCCACGCTGATGGGGTTGCTGGGCACCGGATCGTACCAAAGGCTGACATGGTGTGAAGTCTGGGTTGAGAACAGTAGGCCTGGGTGACAGAACAGAGCAGCAGAGTATGTCTTAACTGTTCTTCCCGTGTTGTTTGGCATTGGAATATAAATGTATATATAAATGATAAAATACTTTTTTTCGTATTTGACAGTAAGCCTATTTTTCTTGATAACAGTAAAATTGACCGCACAGAACGACCCACAGTTTTCTTTTGACAAAGGAGTAGGGATTGTAGCGCCTGATAGTTCGCTGAGTCTTCATTTTCAATTTAATATGCAAAATAGGGTGGAATTAAAAACCCCATCTACTGAGAATTGGACTGTGGATGAATTTTCAGCAAAAATCCGACGGTTCCGATTAAAGTTCAGTGGTTTTGTTCTCAATCCCCGGTTGACCTACAAGATACAGCTGGCAATGGCACCAGGAAATATTAGTAGCGTTACGCAGGGTCAGGCACCCCGGGTGATGTATGACGCGATGATTTATTACCAATTCAACAATAGATTTTCTCTGGGCTTTGGTCAAACCGCTTTACCTGGAAATCGAGACCGTATAAATTCTTCTACTTCCCTCCAACTGGTCGATCGTTCGCTGCTCAATTCGACCTTTAAT
This sequence comes from Membranihabitans marinus, assembly GCF_019802045.1. Classification (GTDB taxonomy): domain Bacteria; phylum Bacteroidota; class Bacteroidia; order Chitinophagales; family Saprospiraceae; genus Membranihabitans; species Membranihabitans marinus_A. The sequence goes on from NZ_JAHVHU010000009.1 coordinate 83,695, forward strand.
TTAGATCTGGATTTTGGTTTACAAGGAAAGTATAAATTCAACCCCGGTGGTCAGCGACCACTTGTATTCCATGGTGCGATCACCACTGGTGAAGGAAAAAACTGGGTCGTCGTAGAACAAGCCGGCTTTTCGTATACGGGGCGTTTGGATTGGTATCCGTTCGGCTCGTTTCTGAAAAGCAGTGCCTATAAAGAAGGGGATCTGGAATGGCATACCAGTCCACGGTTGATGGCCGGATTATCATATAATTACAACGATCGGGCGCAGCGCGCAGGCGGACAGCGGGGTGGACTGCTTTATGCAAATCGGAATATATCAACGATATATGGCGATGTGATTTTCAAGTACAGAGGCTGGAGCATTCAAGGTGCATTTACCACAAGAGACAGCGAGGATCCGATAACCTTTGATCCTTCCGGAGAACAGATTAGCTATGTATATAATGGGTCGGGTTATAGTACTCAAATGAGTAAGTACTTCCGGTCTGACTGGGAGCTGGTCGGACGACTTGCCGGGGTGAGGCCTGGGGATGGAATTCAGGATCTGACACCGGAGAAAAGGGATTGGACCATCGGGCTCAACCGGTACATCAGCGGACGAGCTATCAAATTACAGGCGGACGCTACGTTGCATGAAAGCCGTACGAGGGGCACCGACTTTACAGGTCGATTCGGGTTTCGGTTGCAAGCACAGGTAGGCTTTTAGAATGACTACCGCCACATCCAAAATCCCAGGTTTCGTCGCACCAGTATGAACGCCCAAATACTCCATATGAGCGTGGTGATCGTCGTAGCGAGCGCTGCTCCCTCGATACCCATAGCGGGTATGAACAGAGCATTGAGCACTATATTTACCAGGGCTGCTGTCAGGAGAATGTATTGTGCCGATCGTTGATGATCGGTCATCGTCAGAAGGATAAGGCCAGCCCCGCAGCTCACATGTATTAATTGACCGACCAGCAATATGTAAAGGGTGTCGCGCCCCGAGAGAAAATCACCGCTTTGACCAAATAGCCCCAGCCAAAAGTCTGCGAAAAGTCCCAGTACGATTAACATAGGCAGGGAGATAAATATTCCTGTCCAAGTCATCCGAGTTACGTACCGATGCAAACTTTTCATGGCTTTTTGTGCGTAAAATCCTGCGAATTTTGGCTCTGTCATGGCGTTCAGAGAGATTATGCCCAGCAGGGTCAGATTGGACAACCGGAGCACAATATCATAAATACCCAGTTGTGTCGTCGAATCGAGAAAACGAAGCATTAACCGATCTGTCAGACTTAGAACCATAAAACCAATTCCACCCGCTAACATGGGGAGGGATTCGCGGAGATGGGAATAGAAAGAAACCGAGGGAAGCTTTGTTGTAAATCCCTGCCTTTGGGGATTTGCTAACAAGCCTATAAGAGTCATTAATGTGCCAGCCAAAATGCAAGCCCAAACCGGTTCAGACGGAGCGGTTCGATGCCAAAAAGGTATTACTAAAAGCAGCGCAGCGACGAGTTGGATGATGTTATTTTGGAGCAACGAAAAACCAAACATATTTTTTCGTGCTTTAAAGCTATGGCTTAGAAACAGGAGTAGCGATACCGGAACCGTCAGAAAGCTGACCAGCTCCAGGTCTCTGGAGAGACTGGGAGATGGGACAACGTGAGAAAGAGCATAACAGAGCAGGCTCCCGCTGATAGTGACGTTTCGAACCCAGGTCAAAGCGGTTCGATAAAACGACTGTGCGCCTGACTCATCTTTTTGATGCTGAAATTGGGGGATTATTTTGACGGCGTAGATGTTCAGTCCAAGGTTGTAGATCGCTGCAAGTAGGACAGACAAAGTCAGTACAAAAGACAGGATTCCATTTCCTTCGGGGCCATACTTTTTGGAAATATACCAGGCCAGCAGATAGGCACCCAGGGAGCCAAATATTTTGATAATGAGGTAGATACCACTTCCACGTAAGGTCTCCCAGATGTGTATGTCCCGCCAGAAAATTCTGATTTCAGACTTTCGTGCCACGATGATGCTATTGATTCTGGTGCAAATGTATCAATAACATTTGGATGTCAACACGATATTTTTGCCCTCACAATCTTTTTTGAGCAGGTGATTTTCAGGTTCATATTTCCAAAAAAGCTTGTGCATTCTCCGCTCTCAATAGCTTTTTTGTTGTTTCGTTGGCTTCATCATCCCGCAAAGCTTCTATCCGAAGCATCCCGGTGAGATAATCCAACAAGGGGGAATGCGTACCAAAAGCAAACCGCTCTTTACCTTGTGTCTTTAGTAAGTTGCCCAGGCTGTTCATAGACCGGCCTGAGGTGTCCATCAACACGTTTGCTTTTTTAAAAATATTGGCATCTTCTTGCTCCAGACTTAGGCTATTCGCTACATTCAAGATCATATACCGTGCATCGGGAACTTCCCGTATGATGGGCATGATATCTTTCAAAGACCACTCTGGTCTTGGCGTATAAGGTACCCGGTCGATATCCAACCAGGACCGTTGCCGACTATCCACCATTCGGTATGTGAATGCTACCGGTAAATCCAGGTCCCTGGCTCTTTTTACCAGTTCGATCAGGGCAGGGTCCGTCATTTTATAGTCGTGATATTTGGGGTACAGCCGTAATCCTTTCATGCCGAGCTTGTTGACGCTGGTCTCGAGATCACGTCGCCATCCTGCATAAATCGGATTAATCACGGCAAACGGGATGAGCCGATCCTTGAATCGACCGGAAGACCGGATTTCTTCATGGAGTTCTTCGTTTGCTGACTGAGTGTTTTTATAGAATATTCCATTTAGATTACTAACCACAGATACATCAACTCCAAATTTGTCCATGCGCTGTGACAACTTTTCACAGGTGTTGTGTCTTAACTGTACGAAAGGCCAGTGGCCCACATAGGCATTTATATCAATCAACATTTCTACCTCCTTTTTTTAAAAGATTATTGTAATTGTCAAAAAAGACTTTCTTCTTCTGAGTTTCGGTCAGGTTTGATGCGAGAATTTTGCCGACACCCTGATAATAGCTGTTGTCGGAAGCAAAAAACAAACGATCTTCTCCCAAGGTCTCTACCGCAAAATCAATCATTCCTTCTGCATTATTGCTGCCCGAGGTATCCACATATACATTGGGGCTATCCGCTAATGCTTTACACATATACTCCCAATCTCCACCACCACCAATGTGAGCAAATTGAAAGATTCCTTCCGGGTAGCGTTTTGCAACGTCTACGAAATCTTCAGGAATGGACGTATTGGGTTCTTTGTGGCCATCATACTTCATCCGGTAACCGCCGACCCCCAGCTGACATTCCGCATGGGAAAATATGATCATCTTCATGTCGATCAGTTTTTCAATAATCGGAAAATACAATGGATCGTTAATCTTGACCTGGTAATACAGTTCACCGGTGCCGATCATGCCCGCATCTGCGCAACGGTCAATTTCCTCCAGGGACTCCTTTTTGTAGTGAGGATTCAATACAAATCCGCCCAATAACTGATCGGGATATTTCTTCATGGCCTTGATTGTCAGGTCGTTGTACTCCCTGAATTGTTCCGGGGTGCCGAGCATTACACTGAGGTATCGGGAGATGACCTGTTGATCAATCCCCATGCGCTGTCCTTGCTCTAGTTGCTCTTCCGGACTCTTGTCTGTAAAATATATATGAGCGTGGGCATCGATTTTCCGGTACTTCATCACCTCTTTCATAAGGTCGAAGTGTCCGGGCTTTTCTGAAGACGTATGTCCTTCTTCATTGTCTGAAAAAAACTGCTTTTGATTAGCTGCCAGAGGGCTCCCAATTAAAAGGCCCCCTACACCAGCCGCACTTCTGGTTACAAATTTTCTGCGGTTGAGTTTTTTATTCATCTCATTAATTTATGAAGGTGGTTTTTAATGGCTTCTATGGCTGTTATAGGTCTTTTAATTGATCCCTGTTTTCGTACACTTTGGTTACTGCATCGACGATCCCTTGCATTTCTTCCTGGGAACCGAGTAAAAGGCCCGACCCCCATAGAGAGATATGGGTTTTATCTGTCACGATATCGCAATTTGGCATTTTCATGTCCGCTTTGTATTTCTCCAATCTTTCTTTAGAAAACATGGTCTGATAACCTTTTAATCCCAATATATGATCCACCCAGGGCTCGCGGTGAAATCCATTGCGGATATAGGAACTAAAAGGAACACCTTCGGCATTGACCGCTTTGAGAAAAGCCGTCCGGCTGACACCATCAAAATTGTCCTCTTCATAGGACAGGGCATACCGGTAATATCCCCCATTTTCCGTGCCTTTGTATTGTTTTTGTGGAGTCAATCCATTGATTTCTTTTAAATGTTGGTTTAGAAAATTGGCATTTTGATCCCGCTTTTCAAACCGTTCTCTAGCACCACTTATTTGGCCCATCAATACTGCCCCTTCAAATTCATTCATTCTGTATTTAGGGCCGATTGTTTCATTTTTACCCTGTCGGGACGAACCCCGGTTTTGCACCGTGTAACATTCATCCATGAGGGCTTCATCATTCCCCACGACGGCACCGCCTTCTCCGCAGGCTATAGCCTTGCTTGCCTGAAAACTAAAGCATCCAAGATCCCCGATCAGCCCCAATGGTTGCCCCTGGTAGGAAGCCAGGTGAGCCTGGCAGGCATCTTCGATTACGTTCAGGTTGTGTTTACGTGCTAAATCCATGATGCGGCCCATGTCGGCAGGCAACCCGGAAATGTGAACAGGCATGATCGCTTTGGTGTTTTTATTGATCTTCTTCTCTACTTCATCTGGATTCAGTTGGAATGACTGTGGATCCAGGTCCGCCAATACGGGTAATGCACGTGCGGTCAAGATGGACGAGATCGTCCCAAAGTCGGAGTAGGGCGATGTGATCACTTCATCACCTGGACCGATGCCTAATGCCAGGACGGCTGTACTCAAAGCTTGTGTACCAGACCCGGTGCCTACTGAATGTTTCGCACCGATAAGATCTGCAAATACTTTTTCGAATGTCGGCACTTTCCCATCCCGGGATTGGATCCGGCTCCATATCCGGCTTTTCGTGGTTTCCACCACCGAATCGACTACTTTATCATCGACATAAGGCCAGTCTATACCGATTTTGGTAGAAGGAAAAATCGCTTTCCCCCCTTTTAGGGCTAGTTTCCGACCGGAAGAATTAATATTGAATGGATGTACAACAGCCGAGGGTGTTAACACAGAAGCGGCCATTCCGGCCGATAGCTTGGATATAAACTTTCGTCGTTGGAGTGGATCTTTCATTTTAGTTCATTTAAAGTATAACAGATAAGGGTGTTTTCCAAAGCGATGCCCTGATTGCTTTTTAGGTTTTCCAGCTTCAGTTCGTAGATGTACCCCGGTTTTAGTTCGTCAATCTTCATGGATACTTTCATTTTGTCTTTAGAAAGTAAAAGATCAGAGACTGGAACCTCTTGAACATCAATCTGTATAGATTTGTCGACGGGTTCGCTCAAATCCTTTTTATAATAGTCATAATAGTAATGACGCAGATGGAATGTTGTGCTATCCAGTGCATCTTTGGTGATCGGTTGCGTGAAGGTCAGGTCAAACCCATCTTTTGTCAGATTCATGGTATGTATATCAAATGGCGTTTTACCGGTAAAACGGATTCTTTGGATACCCATGGCACCTGCCCATCCGTGTTCAGTCTGTCCGACCCAAAGATCTCCATCGGGACCAAAAGCCAGCCGGTTGTTACCCATGCGCAAACCTTGATGATCGATGAAGGGGACGCAGGCACCCTGAAATTTTCCATTCACTTTTTCCAGCATCACACGGACAATCCGGTCCCGGTTCATTTCACCGACGAATAGTTGCCCTTCAAACGGGCCAAACTTCCCACCAGTCAGATCACACAAAGGTTCGGATGGTGAATTTGCCATAATGCCTTGGGGGAAAAGTACCGCTGCAACGGTCCGCATGCTATTTAGTTTTTCAATCGGTTCATCAAAAGGATTACGTGCCGGCCAGTCGTCTTTCCAGACCAGACTGGCCGGATGACCGTAAAAGTGATTCTCCTGGATGTGGTATAATGTGCTTGTCGAGACCCAGTCTCCCTGGTTATCGGCCACAAACAGATTTCCTTCACCATCAAATCCCAGTCCATTAGGGGAGCGCAGCCCCGATGCATACGGTATTAATTCACCATCCGGATGTAATTTCATCATCCATCCCCGGTAAGGCACCACCGAATACATTTGTCGTTGTCCATCTTCACCATCCCGGCCCAGCAGGTTTACGGGACCTCGTACGATGTCTTTGATCTCTCCACCTGAAGAAGCGGTATTCAAGGCAAAATACAAATTTCCGGCTTTGTCTTTTACCGGACCATAATTGAATTCATGATAGTTCCCAGACAAACCAAATTCATCACTAACCGTTTCATAAAGATCCGCCACACCGTCACCATCTGTATCTTTTAATCGGGTGAGTTCCGGCTGTTGCATGATCAGAATCTCGGAATCGCTGACCACATGTAAACCAAGAGGATCATGAAGTCCCATCGCAAATAATGACCATTCTTTCGTTGCCGGATTGTAAGTCATGACTTCACCGCGGTGAAAGCAAACGATCAGATTTCCATTGGGTAGGAAGTCCATTCCGCCGACCTCTGCGGTCAGACCATCCGGGAGGGGGATATCTTCTACCAGATAGGAGGTTGAAGGTGAAGATTCGGACGGTTCATTCGAATTGCATCCTGTGCTGCATAGTACGGTTAACAACGTCAATACAACCATTAAGTTACTACTCCAACTTTTGATTCTATAAAGAGTGAAATTTCTATTGTGGATAAAGCTGTTAATTGTATAAGCCCATTTGATGGGTCGGCGGTTAAAACCGCCGCTATGGGGGTTACGGCAATTGTTAGCGATTTGGGATGAAATGTCTGAAAAGTTATTGATATTTCCTTTCTCGAGCATCTGTTTATGTCCGGTCTTTTTCATTTTAGCGCAGTTATCGGAATTTCAATCGAAAATTGCCGGGCTTCCATCGGGGTCAATGTTATAAATCCTCCGGACATCTGGCCATCACTAGCCTTTACGTATTCCGGTACTTCTAGCCATACCGTTTCTGAAACATCGGGCACTCGGAAATTTCTGACAAGGTTTTGCCCATCATCGGACACTTGGAAATATTCATAAACATCGATACCATCTATGCGATAATGAAATTCCGGATTCCGGTTTTTTAATCGATACCCCTGAAATTCTATCTCTTCTGAAACATGGTTCTTTCCCCCAAAGCGCAAAGGGTTATTCACTGCTTCTGTATAAAAAATAATTCCCAGAATCCTTGATTCCGTGTTCTTATGGCCTTCCCAGGCTACTGAATTATCAATAAAGCCACCTTGCCAAGCGTAGAGCAGCTGACAAGGCCCGGCGTCCCAGCAAAAGGAAATTTCATCGGTCAGTCGTACTGCAATTGAGGCCGGGCTGGCGTCGGGCATAAATATCCGGTAATAATAAGGCGGATCCAGGTTATAGGGATGCGGTTTCATGGTGGCATGTTCCGCCATCTCTCCTTTTTTACTCCCCGCTTTCCGCCGGTGTTCCGGTATATTCGTGTCTGTCTCCAGCGGTGGTAGTTCCTCCTTCGTTACATATATTGCTCCATACATAATGTATCCATGGCCCGGGAATGTACACACATACGGAAGGATGGTTTCTTCCTGCGGCACGGAAAATACCACGGTATTTTCTTCACCGGGAGCAAGTACAGGGATAGACCATAATACTTCTGTGATACCCGGGATAAAGTTCATTTCGGGACCGCGTTCCGCCAATGCCATGCCCTCTTCCACTACCTTGACCCTTGATTTTGGTTTTGTCACGACCAGGTTGTGACTCATGTCATCGACATTTGAAAGGACTAGTGTTACTGTAGAACCAGGTTCTACCTGAATCCGAACCTTATCGTATTGCATCCCGGCGATCGCTTTGAGATAAATAGTCGTATCGGACTGCACAGCCATAGATTTTACAGATCCTGATAACAACAGAACCAATAGAATTAGATAAGCGGATTTTTGCATGATTAGCATTTATGTGTGATTCTGCTTAATACAGTTATTTGGGTGACTCATTTTATTTATTTTTTGTTTTTGAAAATCGAAATCAATCCATGTTATAGCCTCCTTTTGTGAGCACGCGGTTGTAATTATCGAAAAATATTTTTTGCTTCTGACGATCCGTCAAGTCTGCAGCCAATATTTTCCCAACACCTTGATAATAACTGTTGTCTGTACCAAAAAATATCCGGTCTTCTCCCAAGTATTCCACGGCAAAGTCGATCATACCGCCGGCATTATTGCTTCCGCCGGTATCTACATAAATGTTGGGGTGTTCCCGAAAAGCTTTACACATATATTCCCAGTCTCCACCTCCGCCGATATGTGCAAATTGGAACATTCCTTCCGGGTATCGTACCGCCGCATCCACGAAATCTTCCGGGGTTGAAATGGTAAAAGGCCTTCCGACATCATATTTCATACGATATCCTCCCACACCTATTTGTGCTTCGCCATGCATAAAGATGATCATATTCAGATCGATGAATTTTTCTATGATGGGAAAGTACAAAGGGTCATTGATCTTTACCTGATAATACAGTCGGCTTCCAACCATGCCCAGATCTGCGCATCGATCAATCTCTTCCAACGATTCCTTTTGATAATGTGGATTAATGGAAATCTGACCAATAACCTGGTTCGGATATTTTTTCATCAACGCCAGCATGTCGTCATTGGCTTGGATAAATTCATCCGGGGTCCATTTTGACCAGATCATTGGTTTCCCGGTGAACATCTGCTCGATGCCAAATTTCTTTGCATCGTCCATTTTCGGATCAGCGGTACAATAGGCATCTAATAACTGGAATTTTCGAACCTGCTCGATGATCGAATACTCGGATTGAGCAATATATGAGGCTCTGTTCACCGAAGCACGACGGGGCAGGACTATACCAGCAACACTTGTAGCAGCATTGGTTATAAATCCTCTCCGATCGAGCCTCTTCATGTAGCTAAGTTTTTTTATTACATTTAAAAATGTACGAACAGATATGGTCATATCTATTCGTACATATACATTTGAATTAGTATCCTTCATTTTGTGTTAATACCCCGGGGGCAGACAATTGTATCTGTTCATAGGGTATTGGGAAATATTTCATATAAGGCTGGACATTGATTTTTTGTATTTCTGCATTTCCAGAACCCGGATTGTATTCCGTTTCAAACTGAGTGAGTTTCGAAGTGAAACGGCCGGTGCGAACCAGGTCAAACCATCGTTGGTTCTCGAAAGCCAGTTCCAATCGTCGTTCCAATAAAAGCAGATCCATAAATTCTTGTTCCGATGCAATGTCACTCAAAGCATAATCATGATTGTCGTTTTCAAATGCACGAGTTCGGATACGGTTTAACTGCTTCAGAGCGGCTTCTTTATCATTTGTCTTATAGAGTGATTCCGCATATAACAAGATGATATCCCCCAAACGGAGAATGGGCAAATCCAATCCAGAACTTGAACCTGCTATGGGCACAATGTATTTATTCACATATGGGTACCAGATTGGCTCGTCTCCTGGTTTGGAGTTTGCAGTGAGTTGAGTTTCTGAAATCGTTACGTCAAATCTTTGATCACCAGGTTCATACAGCTGATGCAAGTCCCAGGTAGGGCGACCCACCCTTGATCCATTGGATAGGACCCCATATATTCCTCCAAGCGGAGCAAAGTTGTAGGTAATGCCCTGGCCATTAGTGCCTTCAATAAAATTGACCGAATAGATCGCTTCGCTGTTATTCTCTGTTTCCAATGAGAACAAGTCTTTAAATTCAAAGACCAATTCATAGTCAAAGTCATTAACCACCTGCCCAAAGTATGTTTTGGCATTTGCCCAATCTTCCATGTGAATGTATACCTTGCCTAGCAAGGCCATGGCAGCTGCTTTTGACGCCCGGCCACTTTCTATGTTCGAGGGAGCGGGTAGTTTATCGATGGCGTCTTTTAGATCTGAAACGACCAAATTTAAAACTTCAGTTTGAGGAGATCGACCGACTTTTTCAGCCTCAATGACCGAAAGTGCTTCAGTAACTAGTGGTACATCTCCAAAAATACGGGTCAAATCGAAGTAAAACAAGGCGCGTAAAAATTTTGCTTCCCCGGTGTACTGTTCTTTTTCACCTGGGCCATAACTCGATGGTTGGTCAATATTTGACAGGATAGAATTTGCTCTAAAAATGCCATTATATGACATCTTCCAGAAGTTGTTGAGGATATTATTCTCAGAGGACACCTCCAGTACTTCTACTTCAGCCAACCCTGGTTCCGTCGCATAGTACTCAGCATACATGTTGTCCGAGGTCATTTCCATGAGTAGATAGTCCTTCTGAACTTTGGATTGCAAGCCGGAATAGATTCCGATGACGCCTAGATTGATGTCCTTTGCCGTATTAAAAGCATTCGTCGTCGTCAGCACAGATTCGGGGATAGGTTCCAGTAGTTCTTTGTGACAACTGGTCATGAATATCAAAAGGCAAGTGACGAACGTGATTGTGATTATTGATCTATTTTTCATTACTGAGTTTTTAAGTTTAAAAGGAAATGTTTAATCCCAGAGCAAATACCCGGGCAATGGGTTCTGAACCACTGTTGTATCCCGGAATACTATTAATGCCCCCAATTTCACCTCCGGTCATTCCTTCGGGATTGTACGCATGGTTGTTCTTGTCCTTGATGACTAGCAGGTTATTTATACTGGCATAGATGCGAAACCGTTCCATGCCTATTTTCGGTGAGATGTTGGCGGGTAGTGTATAGCCAATATTCAGGTTCTTAATGGATAGATAGGACCCGTTTTCAATATAGAAATCCGTATTTGAATTGTATTGAATCAATTGGCTTAAAGCAGCGGCGGGGGTTTGTCCATCTCCAGGTTCCTCGGGCGACCACCATTGGTTTTCCACTAACGATCGCCGCATGGCTCCCAAGGTATTGCCCTCATAGTATTGATTTTCAAAATTATAAATATCAGCTCCTAGTGTTGTTTGGATGGCCATATTCATGTCAAAATTTTTCCAGGAAAAGTCATTGACTAAGCCAATTAAAAATTTGGGTTGAAAGTTGCCGAGAATGACTTTATCCTCCGGATCGATTTTGCCATCATTGTTTTGATCTTTTATGATGGGATTGCCTGCTTTAGCTCCTGGAAGATGTGGAGAATTCTCCACCTCAGCGTCGTTTTGATAAACGCCTTCCATTTTATATCCATAGTATGAAAACATAGGTTCTCCTTCCCGCAGGATCCAACTCATTCCGAGACTATGGTTGTATATCCGCTCATTGACGGGTCCCAAATCGACCACTTTGTTTTTATTGTGTGAAATATTGAACGATGTTTGCCAGTTGAATTCTCCAACTATGTTTCGGGAAGTTAACTCCAGCTCTACGCCTTTGTTATTGATTTCCCCTATATTAGTAATGGTGCTTGTGAAACCTGTTATAGCCGGAATTGACACATTGTACAATAGGTCAGATGTGCTTTTGTCATAAATATCCAGACTCATATAAAACCTATTTTCAAATAGTCCGAGGTCAATCCCTGCATTGTAACTGGAGGTGATTTCCCATCCCAGCATGTTGTTTTCAAAAGAAACAGGCGCCTGACCATTTACTAAGCTGTTGCCAGGTGAATAACTGACGTAACCGACCCGTCCTAAGTAAGCAAAATCACCTATATTGAAATTACCTGTGGTTCCATAACTGGCTCTGATCTTTAGTTCACTGATGGTGGCAATATTATCCATGAATGTTTCATTGGACAATCTCCAAGCCATGGATAATGCTGGAAATATTGCCCATTTGTTATCTGGACCAAAACGAGAAGAGGCATCCGTTCGCAAGGAAGCAGACAATAAATACCGGCTATCGTATGCATAGTTTACACGACCAAAATACGAAACCAATCCCCATTCAGACTTAGTAGTCCGGGTTGCAGATGGATTTATGATAGCATTATTGAGCGTGTGAATGGTTTCATTATTAAATGACCCGTTAACTGCTCCGATGGCAGTCCCCCGGGATGTCTGATGCTGAAAGGAAGCTCCCAAAAGTCCAGTAAGATCATGTACATTGCCAAATGTTTTGGTGTAATTCAATGTATTCTCATTGATCAGATTGATACTTTGATAATCACCGGCATTTCCTCTGGTGGATATTAAAGGATCCCCCGCGCCTCCGCGGAAATAATCAGATGAATTTTGTGTGATATTGGTACCTACACTGGTTTTAAAATCCAGCCCATCCAACACATTAATATTCACAAAACCTCGGGCCAGATTTTTAAAATAACTATCATTGTCATGCGTTCCGTACAAATAAACATATGGACTGGCTTGCCCCGAGTGACCTTTGGGGATGTAATCCTGGGTTCGAGGATACTTTCCATTTTCATCAAGGGGTGCAACAAATGGCGGATATTTTACCAGTGAAACCATATTGCTTCCTGCGGTTCTTGTTTTGCTATAGGAAGGGCTTAATTCAAAGCCCACATTAATGCGGTCATTAATTTCCGCATCCAGGTTTGCTCTCAGACTATACTGTTCATATCCGGCTGTCAGGATATTACCTTCTTCATTTTTCATGCTTGCCGAAACATAATAACGAGTTTTCCCCTGCCCACCACCGATGGATAAGTTGTAGTTGGCAATCGGGGCATTTTTAGTGATTTCATCCTGCCAAATGGTTTGGGGTAATTCGTAAGTCAATGGATTTACCTGATAGGAAGCAGGTCGCCGAGGATCACCGAACATCGGCAACGAAACATCTCCACCGGCCCAGGCAAATTCCCGGTTTTGGTATTTGACCAAATAGTCATACCACTCTTCGCCGGTCAACCAGTCGTCGTGTAAGAGAGGAGAAGATATACCATAGTAAGCATTAAAATTCAAGGTCGGCTTTCCGCTGCCTCTTTTTGTTGTAATAATAACAACTCCCCCTGCCGCACGAGATCCGTATATCGCGGCCGCAGATGCATCCTTCAGAACTTCGATGGATTCAACATCGTTCATATTCAACTGGCCGAGATCTCCGCCAGGGAAACCATCGATCACCACCAAAGGACTGTTTCCGGCATCAATCGATCCTGCACCCCGGATGCGGATCAAAGGAGCGGCACCTGGAATATTCCGGTTGTTGAGAATACTCACGCCGGCCATCTTGCCGGCTAATGTGTTTTCAATTCGTCCTGTAGGCATTTGATCCAGTGTCTTATTATCTATCTTGGCAATAGCCCCGGTTAAAGAACTTTTCTTTTGAGTACCATATCCCACGACTACTACTTCATCAAGGGTCTGTGTATCTTCTTCCAGGATGATCGTTAGGGTAGATCTATTGTTCAATGGAATTCGCTGGGTTTTATACCCGATATAGGAGATGATCAGTATGGCATTCTCGGCAATATCATTGAGTTCAAATCGGCCATCGAAATCTGTGGCAGTCCCCTGGTTACTACCTTCTACAGCGATATTGACACCTATTAACGGTTGGCCACTAACATCAGTTACGGTACCTGATACAGAAACCGGTTGATTTTGGTCCATCTTTTCAGGTTCATTAAGTGTAGTTGCCTTATTCTTACTGACAGATAATGGTGGTTTATTTTTTGTGACAGATACACCAATTATATTTCCAACCTGTTTAAACGAAAGAGGTGTTTTCTTCTCTAGTTCTCTCAAAATGTATTCAAGTGGTTTGTTTTTTACCCGGAGTGAGATAGAACCTACTTCCTCTATGGTAGGAGGATGGTAAACAAAAGTCACTTCTGCTTGCTTTTCAATTTCTGCGAAAACAGCGTCAAGCTTTACTTTTTCAAAATTAAGGGTTACAGCCTGACCTTCGGCGATGTGAGCGGTTAAAAAGGTGCTGCATAATAATTGAATGATGGTGATTGATGTGGAAATGCGCATACATCGAAGGATTAAGGGACTTTTCGTCCGTAACATGAGTGAAATTTTTGTCATCTTTACATAACTTTTTATTGTTCAATAATTAGTAGAGGAGCGACCGGTCATGCCTCGTAAACCTGGCCGGTTCGCTTTTTTATTCTTTAAATATTTTTATAATTTTTCCATTTTCGCTTACCTCATAATTAAAGCCCAGTGAATATCCCAGTACTTCCAGTATGTTTTCTAAGGGTTGATGGTCCAGTTTAATAGTGACTGGAAGGTCTAATAGTACCTGGTTATCTATGGAAAAATTCACGTCATATTTTCGTTCCAATGCGTTCGTGACGACACCTAATAATTCACCATTGAACTCTAGTCGATTTTCTTTCCACGATCCTATGGATTGAGGGGTTTGAGTTCTTAGATCCAACTCTCCGGACGATTTATTCACAAAAGCCAGGTCTCCAGGGTGGAGTGAAGTTTTCTCGTTGTGATTTTTATAGGAGATATTGACGAGACCTGTTTGGACGCCCACCTCCGCATTCTTTTCATCAAAAAAAGATTTCACTTCAAATGAAGTGCCTAGAACGGTCACCAGCAATTCATGGACTGTTACCTTAAAAGGCCGGTTCTTGTTTTTTTGAACCTCAAAGAAAGCCTGTCCTTCAGTGATTTCTACACGTCTTTCGCTTTCGCTGAAATGAGCAGGGTAGCGTAATTGCGATCCCGCATTCAACCAGACGATACTACTGTCCGGCAAAATTATCTTTTTCATCTTCCCAAGAGGAACCGTTACAGCGATCCATTCCACAGATTTATGTGGTACGGTAAAATAGAAAACGGAATACGATAGTATCATAACCAGGATAGCTGCTGCAGCCCACAACCATTTTACGGTCGAAAGATGTGGTCCTGGTTTATATACGTCCACTTTCTGTGGCATTTGCTTCACAATATTTTTATACATCCGGTTTTTGGGAGAATGACCTGCAATCCTTATTTCTTCCCCTTCTACCATCTTTTTTTGGTCATACCACTTATGCAGTATGTTTTGTTCTTCCTTTGTGGCTTTTCCCTGTAATACTTTCGCGGCGATTTGCCTAATTTTCTCTTTGTTCATTGATTATCAGCACGTTTCTTTTTTCGTTAGTCAATTATTGTATTGGCCGTATACTATATAAGAGACATCTAAGCAGTGTTTACCCTTAGTCAAAAGCTGAAATATTTAAAAATATTTGTTATCAGAGGATTAAGGGGGCCGAAAGAATCCATAAAACGATATCCAGGTGGTTGTGTAGTTGAATGCGAATAAAGCGGAGTGCTTTCGTTAAGTGGGCCTCAGCTGTTTTTTGAGAAATATTCATTGCATGGGCTACATCCTTTAAAGACTTATCTTCAAGTTTGTTTTCCACAAAAACGAGGCGACATTTTTCAGGCAATTCATTAGCGAGATCTCGAATAAATTCTAATAAGAGTTTATTTTCAAGACTTGAAAAAGGAGTAACATATGAATATGTCTTTGAGGTCCAAACTTCTTCCCGTTGTTTCATTTTGGATTCTCTGGCCAGGTATTTATATACTTCATATCTCGTCATGGCCGCCAGATAAGCTGAGAGATTGTTGATTTCCAGGGATTTTTTTTTGCACCATAGCTGGACAAAAACATTCTGTACAACTTCTTCTGCGCCCACTGAATTCTTAATCCGGGTAAAGGCCACCACGTATAACTTTTCCCAGTATTGGTTGTAAACTATCTTAAAAGAAGATTCATCGCCGGACTTTAGTGATTCCAAGATTATCTCTTCGGCTTTTCTATCGTTCTCTTTCATTTTCAGAGTTTTGATGAGCCTGGTTTTTCCGATTTTAATTTTAAGTGAAAATCATATTTCCCATTGCCTTTCTACGTAGTATAACGATTTACGATTTGGGTACGTTACCGAAAGTAAGAATAAATTTTGTTATTTCGTAATTAACTCGGGCTATTTAAAAGGGGGAATCCAACTCGGTAACACTCATAAAGCTCTCTTGTCAGGGCAAAGTTCCAGAGGCCTGCATGGATTGATCACGACATTGCGTATTCCATTATCGTAGAAGTAGATTTATCTTGATTTTTCAATTTCATTCCGCAGGTTACGGCTGGAATGCGAGATTGGAAAAATAACAAAGGCCATTTCGAGTAGATTATAAGTGATCTTTTAACTCGAAAAAGTCAAACGTCACCCAAAATTGGGCTGTGTAATATGCCCAAATTTGTACTTTAAGCAATTGCTACACTGCATATTATACATTGCAATTGATTGATGTGGTGAATAAAGGGGGTTAATATCCTTTTGATCATCACGACTTCTACTGCTTAATACCCATCGCGTCGTGAAAGACGAGACTGGACTTGGCTAATAAATTCCTCGGTTGATTGATCACCGCTGAATCAATAATTAACGATTATCCATGGCTTGAATCCCGATCCGAGCCCCAAACCATACAAACATCCCCACCGTCATGAGCGTGGTATGTAGGCTAAATTCAATGGAACGAGTGAATACCAGAATAGGAGGAAGAATGGTAAGGAGAAGCCCAAGTCCGGCCAATAGCCATAAAATAGAATTTATGTTTTTATTTTTCATGATGCTAGCGCAGTTTTATGTTTATTCTGAATCCAGGTACCAAATAATATGTAAAACAATACCGCTACAAACCAGCCGGGTAGTCCCAGAAAATAAATTTCCCAACCCAGAAAATAGGACATGGCAAGACATAGTGCCAATGTCAGCAGCCAGGTCCATCCGGCTGCGCGATTGAATATAATACCACTCCGCTCTGCCCAGTTCTGCGACAGCCGCAGTTTGGGGAATAAATGAAAGTCTACAAAAATTATGGCACCCATCGGCATCAACAGAAGTCCGTACAAAGCAACAAATTCCAATAATTTCATCACCAGCGCCGGAAAGCAAGCCGCCAGTGTGGTCACCAGACCAACGATCAGCGTGATTTTCCAAGTCTTGAACTTAGGGAATAAAGATTGAACCGCTAATCCGGCACGGTAAATGGTTGGATTGGCGGTCGTCCAACCGGCTATAATTACGCATATGGCGCCAGCTGCTCCGGCCGCATAATATGCAATGGGGCCAGGGGCAAACTGCAGTGACTGTTGACTTTGATGTAGAAAAACAGCGTACAATATTCCGGAGGCCAACCAGGCGATGTAATGACCAACATACATGCCGGCCGCAGAGGAAAACCCATATTGCCACTTTTTAGCATAACGAAGTATCGAAAGGTCAGCCATTCCGATGTGCATCGCCATATTGGCGAACCAACTGAAAAAAATGATGTGCCAGATGGTGAATTTGGACTGGCCTTCCATGACCTGGCCGGTCCAGATCCGCTCCTGTGCGATCGGCCAGAAATCACCCAACTTGTTTACGCCTAGCTCTGGCAAGACAGCTACGGCCGCACCGATAAATACCAAAATCAGCCATGGAGCGGCTATATTGGCAAACCGGGAGACCTGTTCGTAGCCCAGCATGGCCACCAAAGTCGTGATGGCCCCTATAGCAAAAACTATTACGATCCACATGATACTCGTAGGTAGCCAGTCATTGAGTGTCGGCATCGGCAGCCCAAACGGAATACCTACCGCGGTCGCTGCCACCGCTATCATCGATCCGGCGAGAAAGCAAAACATCAGGGCATTGACCAAATTATAAATACCAGCCAATCGTTTACCGCATATTTTCTCCAGCTTGTAATAGAGTGTGATCCGTTCTTTGACTGCAATGGGGGCCACAATGAATGCCCAACTCAAAACGGCCAATAAATTACCAATCAGTAAACCGATGACCAGGTCAAAAGCAGTTACCCCATGAACCACAAACAAGGGCCCGATGACAAATTCAGTACCGGCGGTATGCTCTCCGGCATACATCCCCAGAAAACTTCGCAATCCTTTTTGCTTTTTCCTGGGTACTGGTTCACGCTCAAATTCGCTGACCTCATCCAGTCGTTTTTGAAATTTTTGAAACATATTTCGGAATTGGTTCTATTTACTTGAATTAGATTTTTGAAATTAACTTTTAACATCCCATTGGTCAAGTTTGGATGCTTTGTTTGTTGATCGCATGCTCCAAGAAACGTTAAAAAATCTAATTTGCTTCCCTATGGTTTCTCCGAGAACGTGATGAGGATCAGTTATCTCTTAATATCGTGCGGATTGGAGCGTGTTTTGTGAAAGCTGTTTGCTTGATTAGGGTCCCCGACACCCTTGTATTGACTAAGGTAAGGATATGGATATACGGGTCGGCTCATCAGGGTATCTGGACCATGTTTTTTGGACACAATAACTTCATCAGGAGCTTTACCCTTTTCCACCCAATTTTGGATATGGACTAACCAATCCGTTTGGTGCGGGCCGGGACCACCGGCGCAATGAAGAACACCAGGTAGAAGAAAGAGACGAAGATAATCCGGAAGGCGGGAATCTTTAGCCAGGGCTGCTTCATAATGATCAATGGTGGAGAAAGCGGAAAGCGCCGGATCATTCCAGCCATGGTATATAATCATTTTACCTCCTCTGGCCTCAAAAGAGGCGTAATCAGTGGATGTCGCGTCCAAAAACGAAGAAGCGAATTTTGATTCGTCAAAGAAGTTTGTAAAGTCAGCGCTTTGATAATCCCAGGCTGAATCATGATAAACAAAATACCTGAATACCTCGCTGCCGTACCGGTATTGCAGACCTGTTCTTTCAAATAAAGCGGTATCGGAGGGTAACCCAACGATCCAGGGAAACCAACCACCTGGTTGACCTTCTGCGCCGTATGGAAACCCCGGATAAACTTCCCGGCCATTCAGCACTACGCCACGATACACCGTTTTAATAGCATCTAATTGGTCCTGGGTGAAGCAATCTTTGTCTTCAGGTGTGTCGCATGTAGGAAAGACGGTGTAGTTAATTGTGCACTTTCTGGGGTCATTGATGATCCCATCCCGGAGCCCGTCGAGGGTGTCACATTGTTCCAGGATGAGTTGTTCTAAAAGTGTGAGATCTGCTCTGGTCAGTATCGGTTCATTGAGTTTTCGGGGGTAAATGGCTTGGGAGTTTTGGATAAACTCTGTGCCCAGTGCCGGCCAGGTGAATGCGGGGGCGCCAGCTACAATACCGTCAAAGTCCTCCGGGAATCGTTGCGCTTCCATCATGGCTTGACCCCCACCTCTGGAACAACCGAGAAAATAGCTGTATTCAGACGAAGAACAATAATATTGCCGGATGATTTCTTTGGCCACTACGGCGGTCCGGTGAATAGCCATGTAGCCAAAATTTAGTTGCCTTTCTATGTTGTTTTTTGCCCAGGTCGCGCGGTGGCCGCTCCCCTGATGGCCGGTATCGGTCCCTGCCGTGGCAAATCCACGTGACAATGAAAATTCAGCCGAGTTTTGTATGGATCCCACGAAACCCCCACCGCCACCCATCGCAAAACGGCCGTTCCATTCGCGGGGTAGTAATAATTCAAACTGAATTTCCTGACCGATCGTACCTAAAAATGAAATATGAGGCACCGGATCATTGGAAGGAAGCACTTTGTGGATCTGTACTTCTGGTAATTGAATTTTTTGAAGTTGTTCTGGCGTCAGACAAGGTGAATTTGACTTTTCTTCCTGGCCAATAAGTACACCCGATGTCAGGAGTAGGAATAAAATCAGGATGGTCCGAGGAAAAAGAGCAGTCATCTATATGCGTTTTACAGGGATGCCCCGGGCTATCCAGTGATCTAATATTTTCTGCATTTGAATTCGCATATAATCTGAATCGAGATGAAATTCAAAACGAACCTCTTCCGACCCCTTCCTCAATTCCAGAAAGTTATGTGGAGAATCCCCGCGCCAGGCTCCCACGATGTCAGAAAATTTGTAGTGGGGCATTGCAAAATCCGTATTGGTAATGATCGAATCGGTCGGGCTGACCACCCATTTCGATAGGATGTCGTGTTTTTGATTAACCAGGTGAATTTCATCCTCGTTGATTTCCAATTGCTTCCGATTTAATATTTTTCGGACAGCTTTTTGGTTGCGGAATATCGCAATAACAACCCCGATATATCCTAAGAGCAATAAAGTAATTGTCCAGACTGGTAAATCCAGGCTGGTCATAATCCAACCATATGGAAAGATCAGGAGGATTAATATTCTGGTTTGCATTTGCACCAATTTATAGTACCGGGGATTTTCTATGATGGGTGCTTTGAACATGGTTAATCATTTTAACCTGCGATTTATATAATGTCGAATTATCTACGGGGTTATCAATATAGCGATTATTTGAATAATTCAAGCATAATCAAGGCGGATTACTTCATTCTTATAATCAAATCTTTGGAGTGTGTTCTTCGATTCCCTATTGGACTACACCCGCAGAAATATTTTGTTCCGATAAAGAATATAAAGAAAAACCCACTTGACCAGAATATAGCAAATGGCCATCGCCACGATGTTGTATGGATCACCCACCAACTGTCCCACCCATTCGAAAAAGGCACTGGTGGTGTAACGCCAATCAATGAAATGTCCGGAAATATAAATGAGAATCGAGTTCATGCCGATCACACGAAAAAAGAAGGTCCATGATTTATATCCTTTTATGTCGATGATGTAATAGAATAAAGCGAGTAACAAAAGGCTGATCCCGCCGGTATGGAATACAAAGGAACTGCTCCACAGGTTTTTGTTAATCGGAAAATCCAGGTTCCAGAGCTGCGCGATGATCAGGCAAACAACACCAACTACCGCCAGAAGACTTGCTTTTCGCAACTCGCTAAAGGGCTTGTTTTTTAACAGTGTTCCTGCAAAAATACCCAATAGCCCGGTGCTGATCGCCGGAATGGTGGATATCAACCCTTCGGGATCGTGTATCCCCTTGTAAAGACGACCTGGCATAATGATGCGGTCGAGGTAGGATGCAAAATTTCCTTCCATGGTCAGATCACCCATTGGGAATCCGGGGGCTGAATTAAATTTTAAAAGTAACCAGTAACCGAGAAGTAACCCGCCGAACCACATGTACTGTACGCGTTCTCGGGCATAGAGGTAGATTATATTAGCAAACATATAGGCTAATCCTATTCTTCCCAATACACTTCCAAAACGGATTTCAGAAATTGGTTTAAGCTCCAGACCATTGTTGTATACTATTCCAAGAAGGACTAAGACAATCCCTCTTTTTATAATGTGACGCAGTACCTGCTGTTTGGTATGGCCTTTTTTGAGGCGGCTGCTGATCGAATAAGGTGTAGCGACTCCGGCCATAAATAAGAACAGGGGAAAAATAAGATCATAAAAGTGAAACCCGTTCCATTCCGGGTGGTCCAGCTGAATGGCGAGGGTATCCCAAAATGGAGAATCGGTGGTTTTCGCGATGCGCTTGATAAGACTGTCTGCCCCCATGATCCAAAACATATCAAATCCCCGGAGTGCATCCAGGGACAATAGTCTTTTCTTGACAAATGAACTGGGCCCTATTGGATTAGGAGCGGGGGTGTCTATTGGTTGATAAGCCGATTTCACTTCTTTTGAATTAAGATTTTTTCACGAAAAATATTGCGTTTTCCAATGTACAAAGTGCATCTGAACTATTCAATAAAATGGGATAGTAGAGTGTCGATAATTTTTGAATTACTTCACGACAGAAAACTGATACTCAGAAACGGTATGGTAGGAGTCAGTGGGTTGAAGTTCGATGGAAGGAAATGCCGGCTGATTTGGTGCATCGGGAAAGTGCTGTGTTTCCAAAGCAAAAGCAGTTCTATAAAAGTCGTTTTTCCCAGATTTAAACGTGTTTTTTCCTTGCATGAAATTTCCACTGTAAAACTGCATCCCGGGTTCTTCCGTGTACACATCCATGACGATACCCGACTGGTCACCGATAATCTGAGCGGCATGATTCATACCGTGTGCCGGGGTGCCATTGAGTACGAAATTGTGATCATACCCACCTCCGTTTTTTAACTGCGTATTATCAGCACCGATCCGCGCTCCAATGGTTTGCGCCTCAGTAAAATCAAACGGTGTCCCATATACATCTTTTATTTCTCCGGTAGGAATCAACCCATCGTCAATCGGTGTAAACTTGTCTGCGTAGAAGATTACCCTATGATCCAGAATGTCGCCTGAACCTTCTCCATTAAGATTGAAAAAGGCGTGATTGGTCAGGTTGACAAGCGTAGGTTGGTCCGTGGTTGCTTTGTAATCCATCAAGACAGATCGTTCAGCTGTTACTGAATAAGTAACGGTCACATCGAGGTTGCCCGGGAACCCTTCCTCCCCATCCGGTGATAAATATCGAAAGATAAGCGTGCTCGGATCCGGTTGAGAAACTTCCCATACGACCTCCTGAAATCCATTAGGACCTCCATGCAGGGCATTCACTCCATTATTAGTCGGAACCTGGTATTCTTTTCCTTCCAATGTAAATTTACCTTTGGCAATACGATTCCCCACACGTCCGATAGTGGCTCCATAGTAGCGTTCTGTGCTTTTGGTATAGTCATGAATGCTACCCAAACCAACGACCACGTCAGTCCATTTACCATCCCTGTCCGGAACCCACAGACCCACGAGCCGGGCGCCATAGTTCGTGAATGCAGCGAGGATGCTGTCATTTTCGATCCAATACAGCCCAACGTTCTGACTATTCACAATGGTGTCGAAATCGTCGTAATTAAGGGCAATGCTTTTTTTTAATGCGTCCATTCCATTGTTTTTATATGATGTATTCGTGTCAGAGGGTGACTGGCAAGAATAAAGAAAAAGCAATAATACGAAGGCGAGAACACTAATCGGATAAATTTCGTTTTGAATTTTCATTTGATTCAAATAATTATTTCATTACTAAGTTTTCTCAAAAATGCAACCAGGTTGGATCGAAACATGTCCAATGTAGTAACTATGGCAGCATGCTATTTTTAGGATTTCAGCTAAATATACTATTTATAGCTTTTCTGATGTAAAATATTAATCAATGATTTGGACCTGAATACCAAATATGTTAGTAGCCGATATAAAAATTTCCTCATTCTGTAAGGGGTAAAAATAGCTGATAGGTCGTCCACGTAATGTGGTTGTTTCATGGGTAAATAAAAAGTGCATCTGGAAGAATGCAGGTTTTCGCAACTACACAGCCGTCGGAATAATTGCCTCGTTTTGCCCCACCCTAAAGGGAGCCGAGTCGATTTTCAGTCTTCTCTCTCTTGGAAGAGCATAAAAGAGCGAAAATAAATGGTCATTACCAAGTGACTGTGTATTTACGGATGTTCAAGCATCGTCCGCTAACCGCATGAAACACAATAATCTGTACATTCTTTATCGCATTATTGTTTATACCGATTCTAAATAGTTATATTTGCACCTCATTCATCGCTGATTAACAAATCAGCGGCTAAAATGAAGCGCAATGAAAAAAGTATATATCGTATTATTTGCAACCATCCTGATGTGGGGTTGCCAGGACTCAGGAAATGAGTCCGAAGATGCTGGCGAGGTCACCGTGTACACGCATCGGCATTATGAATCTGATCAGATGTTATTTGATACCTTTGAAGAACAGTCGGGCATCAAAGTGAATGTGGTCAATGCCAATGCAGATGAGCTCATCCAAAAAATAAAAATGGAGGGAAAGCAATCTCCTGCTGACGTCCTCATTACTGTGGATGCCGGTCGGCTGCATCGTGCAAAAGAACAAGATCTATTACAGCCTGTGAGTTCAGATAAATTAAAAAGTATTGTGCCAGGTCACCTAAAGGACAAGGACAATTATTGGTATGGTCTGACGAAGCGGGGACGGGTGATCGTATATGCGAAAGACCGGGTTTCCCCGGAAGATTTATCCACCTATGAAGATCTGGCCTCCGATAAGTGGAACGATAAAATCTTGATTCGTTCGTCGGGTAATATTTACAATCAATCTCTGTTGGCTTCGATCATTGCACATGACGGAGAGGAAGCAGCCAGGACTTGGGCAAAAGGCATCGTTGATAATATGGCGAGAACGCCCAAGGGGGGAGATCGCGATCAGGTGAAAGCAGTGGTAGCCGGGGAAGGCGATGTCGCAGTGGTGAATACGTATTACCTGGGTAAAATGCTTAATTCCTCCAATCAAGAGGAGGTGGAAACCGCCCAAAAAGTTGGATTGTTTTTCCCTAACCAGGCAGGGCGTGGCACGCACATCAATGTTAGTGGGGCCGGTGTGGCTAAATATGCTCCCCACAAAGAGAATGCCATCCGGTTTATTGAATTTTTAGCTTCAGAGGAAGCCCAGAAGGTGTTTGCGCATGTGAATTTCGAATACCCTGTTAATGAAAGCGTCGAACCGGCGGACCAACTGAAGGAATGGGGCGATTTCAAAGAAGATACATTAAACCTTTCCCAGTTGGGAATTAACAATAAAAAAGCAGTGCTGATTTTTGATGAAACAGGATGGCCATAAAGATTTATTTTCCTGGAAAAACCGGTTAAAAAGGTTTAAAAGAGACAACAACAGATGGTCAATGTACGCATTGGCCATTGCTTTTTTAATAGCCTTACCGATCTTTGCGATAGGTTTTAAGCTGTTCTCCGGACCAGGAGAGACTTGGAGTCATATCGTCCAGCATCTCTTATGGGACTATACCTCCAATTCACTGTTCCTTTTTCTCGTTTGTGGGCTTATGGTCGTGGTCATTGGGGTGACTTGTGCCTGGTTAATCTCCCGGTATGAATTTCCGTTCCGGCCCCAGCTGGAGTGGTTGCTAATACTTCCGCTGGCAATACCGTCCTACATTGTAGCCTATGCCTATGCTGGTATTTTTGACTACGGAGGTAGTTTGGAGTTGATTTTACGTTATTTCGAACTGAGCATGACCAAGGTGGACATCATGAATCGGTTTGGTTTGGCATTTGTGTTGAGTATTTCGTTGTTTCCCTACGTGTATGTGAGTGCGCGCGCCTTTTTTCTAAATCAGGCGAATAATCTGCTGGAGGCTTCCCGGATGTTGGGTGCCGGGGAGGGTCAGACCTTTTTTAAATTAATGCTGCCTCTGGCTCGTCCAGCCATTATAGCAGGATTGATTTTGGTGCTGATGGAAGTACTCAATGATTATGGCGCAGCCAAATACTACGGGGTCAATACATTTACGACGGGGATCTTCCGGGCGTGGTTTTCGATTGGAGAACCGGAGACCGCGGTGTATCTATCTGCATTACTGATTGTTATTGTTTTTTCGCTTATTCTCCTGGAACGTTGGGAGCGTAAAAATGTACGGGTGTCTGACAACAAATCGAATTCCGGTGGGATCAACCGGATCCGACCGGCACGTCGATGGAAACGATGGATGATCTTTATTCCGGTGTTTGTTCCGGTATTATTGGGATTTATTCTTCCGGTCAGCCAATTGATCTATTGGGCGACCCTAACTGCCGATAAAGTTCTGGGACCCGCTTTTTTCCAATTGTCGCTTCAAAGTTTCGGTATTGCGCTGATCGCCTCTTTATTCGCAGTGATTTTGGCTACTTTTCTGATCTACTTTTCAAAATGGAGTCCTTTGCCATTTATCCAGAATGTAACCAAAATAGGTGTACTGGGATACGCCATACCTGGTGCGGTTATTGCCGTGGGTGTATTGATCCCGGCACTTGGATTTGATAAATGGTTGATCAAAATCGGCGAAAGTTTGTTGGGTATAGACATAGGATTGATTTTTACCGGCAGTCTGGTGGTTTTGATCTATGCATACTGCGTGCGGTTTCTGGCGGTCGCTTACAACCCGATCGAATCGACCAGTCAAAAAGTGGGACAAAGTATTCCGGATTCATCCAAAATGCTGGGGGTAGGAAATGCAAAAACCTTTTTCCGGGTGGAGTTTCCATTGATCAAAACCGGTATTTTTAGTGCCTTTATTTTGGTGTTTATCGATGTGCTCAAAGAACTACCCTTGACTTTAATTTTGAAGCCGTTCCGTGTAAATACCCTGGCAGTCAAGGCCTATGAGTATGCAAGTGACGAAATGGTGATGGAATCAGCCATTCCGTCCCTTTTGATTATTGTGACAGCAGTGCTTCCGGTGATTTTATTGAACCGGTTACTATTAAACAGATAGAAAAATGCTACAAATAAAAGAAATATCGAAAAGTTTTGACGGTGGTAAGAGCTATGCCCTCCGTGATGTAAGTTTTGGGATGGAGAAAGGAGATGTGGGGGCGATCGTAGGGGAAAGTGGAAGTGGTAAGACGACATTAATTCGATTGATAGCGGGGTTGGAACGACCCGATGCGGGGGAGATATACTTCCAGGGTTCCCTGGTATCTTCTATTCATAAGTTGGTGCCTCCGGAGAAAAGGAAAATTGGTCTGGTATTTCAGGAGTATGCGCTGTTTCCACATCTGCGATTGATCGACAATGTGACCTACGGAATCTCCCGAATGAAGAACAAAAAAGCACGGGCGAGGGAGGTGCTCGAATTAGTAGATTTGCACGGCGTGGAAGATCGGTATCCACATCAGTTGTCAGGTGGCCAGCAGCAGCGGGTAGCCCTGGCACGTGCTTTGGCGCCCAATCCGGAATTGTTGATACTCGATGAACCGTTCAGTAATCTGGATGCGGTTTTGCGAGCTCAACTGAGAAACCAAGTCTTTGAAATCATCAAGAAGACCGGCGTGACTGCAATATTCGTGACCCATGACACGCAGGATGCACTGACCGTAGCGGATGAAATTTTGATCCTCAAAGATGGATCACTCATACAGCAGGATCGGGCTTTTAAACTCTATACGCAGCCAAAATCTATGTACGTGGCCTCCTTGTTTGGTAATACCATTATGCTGGACAAAGCACTCCAAAGCGCCTTTGAATGTCCTTTGAATCCTCAGTGCTGTCATGCGATCCGCAATGAAAACCTGACCATCAATACGGACTGTGAGTATGTAACCCACGCGAAAGTATTGAAATCAACCTTTCTGGGGAATAGCACGCAGCTGGATCTTCAGCTTGAAAATGGTCATCGGGTGTCGGTAATTACCCACGAACGCCATATCGAAGACCACATCAAGATCGGTTTTAATTCAAAGGATGTGATGGAGTTTTCATCGTGATGGAATTTATTTAGTAAGTTCCTTCGCAATCATTTCGGCTTGCTTCAAAACGGTTTCAGTCGCCAGCTTTTGCATATCCGGTGGATAGCCATATTGTCTTAAGGTCCGCTTGATAATCACTTTTAGTTTCGCCCGGACACTTTCTTTTATGGTCCAGTCGATGGAGGCATTTTTCTTTACCCGTTCTGTTAGAATTACGGCAAGTTCCCTCAGCTTGTCTTGCTGCATGAGCTGTTTGGCGCTGTCATTGTTCGATACGGCAGTGTAGAATGCATACTCAAAATCAGTGAGCTCCAGGTTGCTGGCTTCACTATCCATGTTGACGATTTCCTTACTCAGTTTAATAAGTTCGTCCATCACCTCAGCTGCGGTTAAAATCTTGTTGTGGTATTTCTTGATGGAGTTCTCTAACATTTCCTTCAGTGACTTACTTTTCACTAAGTTCTTCTTCGATCGAGCTTTGATTTCATCATTGAGTAGTTTCTTCAAGACTTCAAGGGCCAGATTCTTATGTTCCATGCCCTTTAGTTCGAGCAAAAACTCTTCTGAAAGAATAGATATGTCGGGTTTCTTAATGCCAGCTGCATCAAAAACATCGATAACCTGTTCTGAAATCAATGCCTGATCAATGACCTGACGAATGGTTGTTTCGATTTCCTCATCCGTTCTTCCAGCACCGGTACTGTCAAACTTAGCCAATCGGGCTTTAACTGCCTGAAAGAACGAAACTTCATCTTTTACATCTATGGCCTGTTCATGAGGTACAGCGATGGCAAAGGCTTTAGACAATGCAGTCACTTCATTGAGGTATCGTTTCTTGCCATCGTCCAAACCGAGAATGTGTTCTTCGGCTGCTAAAATCAAGGAAAGCTTTTGCCCGGTTTCTGCCTGAAAATAGTCTTCGTAGGGGAAGCCATAATACATATTGGAAACCACTTCCATTTTCTCCAACATCAGTTCTACCGCTTGCTCCTGCGCTTCCGCAGGATCTCCTTTTCCACCGGCATCCGAGTAAAAGGAAAGCGCCTTTTTCAAATCAGATGCAATCCCCAGGTAATCTACCACCAGCCCGCCTGGTTTATCTTTATAAACTCTATTCACCCGGGCTATGGCCTGCATGAGATTGTGTCCTTTCATGGGTTTATCGATATAAAGAGTGTGCAGACTTGGTGCATCAAAACCCGTAAGCCACATATCGCGTACTATGACCAATTTCAACTCATCTTGCGGATCTTTCATGCGGTCGGCCAGTGTTCGACGCTGTTGTTTGGTCGTATGATGCCGGGCAATTTTAGGGCCATCGGAAGAAGCGGAAGTCATTACCACTTTTATCACACCTTTATTCAAATCATCAGAATGCCAATCCGGACGGATTTTTATAATCGCATCATACAATTCAGCGGCTATTCTTCTCGACATGGCCACGATCATTCCTTTACCTTCAAAAACCTCCTGGCGTTGCGTAAAATGGTGGACGATATCATTGGCTACATTCCTGATCCTGTTCTCGCTTCCGATCAGGGCTTCGAGCTGAGTCCATTTCGCCTTGGCTTTTTGGGTATCCGTGAGATCCTGCGTGGTGAGATCCTCATCCAGATCCTCCACCATCTTTTTACCTTCTTCACTGAGGTTTACCTTTGCCAAACGACTTTCATAATAAATACGGACAGTGGCTCCATCCTCAACCGCTTGTGCAATGTCATAGACGTCGATATAATTCCCAAATACAGCCGGAGTGTTCACATCTGTACTTTCTATCGGGGTCCCAGTGAATCCTACATAGGTGGCATTTGGTAATGCGTCGCGCATGTATTTGGCAAATCCATATACGGTTTTCTTCCCTATTACATTCCCCTGTTCATCCTTGTCATCTATGGTTTTTGCTTTGAAGCCATATTGTGTCCGGTGGGCTTCATCAGCGATTACGACGATATTTTTTCTTTCCGAAAGGGTCTCAAATACATTACCTTCCTGGGGCTGGAATTTTTGAATCGTGGTAAAGATCACACCGCCCGAGGCTACACGCAGCTTATCTTTCAAATCCAATCGGTCTTCTGCCTGCCGGGGTTCTTGCCGGAGCAGCTGGGTTGATCCGGCAAACGTATCAAAGAGCTGATCATCCAGATCGTTTCTGTCGGTAATGATCACCACGGTGGGATTATCCAAAGCCAGGACAACTTTTCCTGTAAAAAACACCATAGACAGCGATTTGCCACTCCCTTGAGTATGCCATACAACGCCGCCTTTCCGATCCCCGTGGGATTGGGTTTTTACCCCGGGTAATCCATACTGTTCCGGTGATTCTTGCACATTCCCCTCCTCTGGAGGGGTGCCCCTCAGGGCGGGGTGGTTTTCAAGCCACCTCATAACCCCATCCAAATTTTGCAAAACATCCTTCGCCGTAATATGAATCATATATAATCCCAATGATTCCAAGTAGTTATCCCTTTCCGCATCATACTCTTGCTTATTATCATGGCTGCTTCCGTCAATTTCAACTATCACCTGACAATTTCCGCAATAGAAATCGACAATATAATTACCTATTATTTTCTGTCTGTCGAAATCAAAGCCCTTAAATTGTTTTTTGTTTACTCTCTGCCAGAACAAAACTTCAGGCAGGTTCCCTGCTTTTCGAAGCTTCCGGGCACGTTCTTTTAATTTCGGGTTGTATGGAAGGGAGAAGTAGTTCTTTGACTTCCGAAATTCCCCTCCTCTGGAGGGG
Source organism: Membranihabitans marinus (assembly GCF_019802045.1). GTDB lineage: Bacteria > Bacteroidota > Bacteroidia > Chitinophagales > Saprospiraceae > Membranihabitans > Membranihabitans marinus_A. The sequence goes on from NZ_JAHVHU010000009.1 coordinate 113,504, forward strand.
TGCCCATGGGGCGGGGTGGTGCTTCCACCGGATTGGTGATCGCCAGAGCCGGGACGGGCGCTCCTATCTAATGGATCGGTTTCCAGCTCAATATCTTTATGGGGAAGATTTACCACCCCGTCAGACTTCGTCTGCCACCCCTCCTGAGGAGGGGAATTTACCACCCCGGTCTGCGACCACCCCTCCCCAGGAGGGGAATAACCTGTAGCGCGTAGTGTGGATTCCACCGCTCGGTTAACCGCATAGTATTGATGATAAGCGGCCAGTTTCTTTACTGTCGAGATGGTCGTGATTCCGGTCTTACTATCCTCCTTTTTTGATTTTTCAAACACGATAAAGTGCCGGATCAGATCAAGCAGGGTCTCTTTGTTTAGCATGCCAGTAATCAAGGTCTCAATATGGCTGACCAAATGAGAAGCCTCTTCTTTACCGTCAGCAGATTTCCAGGTCATAAATCGGCTTATACCGGATGAAAGCGTTCCTGCCCGGGCTTCCAGTCCATCTGAAATGATGGAAAAAGCATTGTAAGTGAAAAGGGATGGGATCATCGCTTTGTAGGTTTCGATCTGCCGGAATGCCGAATTGATGGTGGCGGTTTCATCGGTAGCGTTTTTCAGTTCCATTACCACCAGTGGTATCCCGTTCACAAACAAGATGACATCCGGTCGTTTGGTGACACCATCCTCCACTACGGTAAATTGATTAGTGACTATAAAATCATTATTATCAGGATTGGTAAAATCGATGAGCCAGACCAAGTCTCCACGTTGGTGGCCACCCTTCTGATAGCTCACGTTGATCCCCTCGGTCAATAATCGATGGAAGCTTTCATTATTGGTCAAAAGTTCCGGGGAATGAATCCGTTGTATTTCTTTGATGGCTTCCTCCTGGGCTTCTGCCGGAATGGTGGGATTGATTCTTCTGATGGCATTGGCCATTCGACCTGTCAGGAGGGCGTCTTCGTAGGAACTGCGCTCGGGGTTCTCACCATCATATGCAATGCTTGGTGCGTAGATATAACCATACCCCAAACGTTCCAACAAATGGATGACAAAATCTTCAATGGTATTTTCGGTTATACGGGTCATATACTTGGAATATTATATTCTATCGCCGTATAATGACAACTTTTTGGTAATGGAGAATAGAGGTGAATCTGATCAAGTGATTTTGATGTTTTATGGAGCACGTAGCTTTTTCCTGTCAAATAACCATCAAATAAGCAAGTGATTGAAATACAATAGCTTATGACAGACCAGTGTGTGTTTGTAGTCCTGCTCATCAAATAAGAATTAAGCCCAGAATGGGATGTATTTGGCATATTTTCTTGATTTAGTGGTGGGGTCATCATCTTTAATCAGACCAGAATCTAAAGTGTCCCGTATTATACGAGATGCTGTTGCAGCATTATGTTCCTCTATGGTAAATCGTATTCTAAGAGATTGGTTGGTCATTTTTTTATTGGTTACATATCTAAGACAACAGTGCTGATAGGTAGCTCTGATTTTATCATTTTTACTCATATCGTTCAGTTGCTTATAGGCATATAATATGGCTTTGGTATGTCTTTGTTGAATGATAAAATCTGTAGCTGGCAACTGATATACTTCGGTAGAAGCAATAACTTTATCAATACCACTTCCTTTTCTTCGCATATTCCTAAGCGTCTAAGCACATCAGCCAACTGTTCGTTTCTGGATTGGTACTCATCTATAAAACGTTCTGGAGTAATAAAAGGAAGACCAGGATTTGAGATTTCAATACGATCTGCGTATATCTCTATCATAGGAAAGCCTTTTTCGTCAAAATCCTGATGGATCAACGCATTGGCTATGAGTTCCCGAATGGCAATTTCAGGATACATCCTTACTTCTTTTCGCAAAGCTCTGCCTATAACTTCATTCGCCGGCAGCTGGTCGTTTACCCAGTTCACCAAACCTTCAAACCCTACTGCATATCCTCTTACTCCTATTTGTTCCCGTATGGTCTTAAGCTTGTTCTTCCCCTCATAGATAATCACCCTCATAGACTTTCTTTTAAGACTGGAAAAATCGTTTAAATCTTTTGCAAAAAGAATGGCTCCTAAATTAGTGATGTTGTAAGTTGTCTGATCTTTTGTGATAAATCCTTCTGAAAGAAATCGCTCTAATACACCTGCTCTATCTGATGGATATGGAATGGAAAATAATTCAAAATAAGATTGTGTATTCAACAGCTCTATAATGTTATTTGTACTCAAATTTTCTTTTGCGATTCGTTCTTCAAAAATTTTTACGGGACCTTTCTTCCAGATTTTACGTGCCTTTTCAGGAAATTCGTTAAGTTTTCTGGTGCTGGTTGCTACTCGTATGTAGGCAGTATGCATAAACTCTACGGGTTGATTGTGTGTAGCTGGAATGACAAACATTGAAATGTGCTTTCGATTATAATCAAATTCCTGAATTTCAAAGTCTATACGTGGGTTGAGTCGCTGAACCAACCAATGTTCCTTGTCCTCATTTTTATATTTAGCTGTTCTGGCTTTAAAGGTCGTGCCAATAATTTGGTGAGAGTCATCTTCCACACCAAATACTAAATAACCATAATCTTGACGATGAATGCAAGCACCATTGCTCAATGCAGAAATGATCTTGCCTATTTCTTCTGTAGAATGGTAATTATGTTTGAACTCTACCCATTCACTCTCTCTTGGTTGTTTGGTCAATTCTTCTATCAGGCTATGCAACTGTGCTTCTGTCATTTTTCCATGAATTGTTTAGGGTCCACCCGCACTTCACCACTCATCAACTTCGGCAACAGCGTGTCGCGAAATTTTTCGAGTGTACGGATTTGGGTACAGTTCAAGATTATTTTATCATCAATTGGTTTTACCTCCTTCTGAAATCTTTCAACGTTTTTCAGTGGTGGAAGTGAAATCTCCATTTCTTGAAAATCACTTTTAGTTATTAATCCAAATACAGTTCCCGTTTCATTGAACTGTTTGATTTCATCCATAAGCGATTTCATTTTAAAAAATGTATAGGTGTAAAAATTAGGATTAGATTTATACCGAAATGCTGCCACACCTCTACCAATACAGCATTTTTCAATAGCCATATTTTGTTCCCCTACTGGTGCTCTTACACTAACTAACGTATCGAACTTTTGAGCAAATCGTTTAGGTTCGGTCGTAAATACACGATTTTGGGGAAATCTAAAGGCAAAATCTCGATTACCTTGATACATTGGGATTCCAACTCCTTCTTCATTATAGGAACTTCCTGGTGGTGATTGACCCATCGTGAAGTCAAATTCGTCTCCTAGAACACCTTCCTCCCACCCCTCATCCGCTTCTTCTCCTTCGACAGGCTCAGGACGGTGCACAAACCACTGCCGAAACAGTGTCTCCGCCATTTGCTCCAGGGTTTGATTTTGGCGGTGCAGCAGGTCTATTTTGTCGTCTAGGCTGGAAAGGACTTCGACGATGGCGCGTTGTTCGGGAAGGGGCGGGATTAAAATTTCAAGATTATTGAGTTGTTTTTTTGAGACATTCGGGAATGTTGATCCTGTCGCACTTGAAAGAAGTAAAGGTAGATTGTATTCCAAAATAGCCATGGCAAATCTTGAGTATTCTTTTCCTATCTTATGCTTGATAGAAGCAATTCCTCTTCCTATAGCATAAGTCTGGTCAGCCCAGTTCATTTTACCCGTTGTCGATCCCCTAACACAGAAAAGAATATCCTCTTCCTCTGCTACCTTTTTAGGATCATTTGTAAATTGAATAGGTGTAGGCGATTTAATACCAAATTCAGTTGGCCCATTTAATAGCGGCAAGCCAATTGCATCGGTGTTACATGTTTCACCTTTGGGAGATTGACCCATTATAACATCTAGTAATTCACTCAAGTAACCTTCTTTCCAGTCACTCATTTTCCCCTCCTTTTAAATTTTTCTGTAAAATATCCTGTGTCAGGAGTTTCATCTGTTGAATAGCCAATTCATTCAGTCGTTGGAGCCGCTCGCTTTGAGAATGGCCTTCTTCGATCCAAATGGCGATCAGGTTTTCCAGATTAGCCAGGCAGACCAACTGAATCACATTGGAATAATCGCGAATATTCCCTTCTTTATCCGGGTTTTGGTTCCGCCATTGCTTGGCGGTCATTCCATAGAGGGCCATAGTGAGTACATCCGCTTCTGTAGCGTAAACCCAGTTGATTTGTTGTTTGCTCAAGTGTTCCGGAATGAGGTGTGACTTTACTGCATCGGTATGGATACGATAATTGATTTTGGTAAGGCTTCGTTTTACGTTCCAGTCCAGGGACTTGTGCTCCTGTTCTTTGAGTCGTTGAAACTCTTTTAGCAGGTAAAATTTGAATTCAACAGAATTCCAGGAAGTGAATTCCAATGCAATATCCCTGTGGGCATAGGTTCCTCCATATCTTCCAGACTTTGAATGTATTCCGATTGCCTGTGTGGATTCGATCCATTTCTTGGGAGACAATACAAAATGATTATATCCGGCCTCATTTTTAAACTGGTCGAATTCGACCAGTTTAAAATTAGGATTGTTCAATCGTTCCCACAAGCCAAGTAATTCAATGGTATTTTTATTTCGCATCCAATTCTTGATAACATCGGCAGGGGCTTTCTCATTTTTTAGCTTCGCAATATCTGTGATACTAATAAATTCATCGTTATCAATACTTGTGTATCCTACTTTTAGACCTTGAACCTGTATGCTTTTCTGTTTTGCCATTTCACCTATGTACTATCCCATTAATTTATGAAGGCTAATTATGGCGAATTCGCCATAATTAAAATCCGGGTTATGTATGCGTTCCCATATACCCATGTATTCCAGCGTGTTTCGGTTTCTCAACCAATCGGAAATAAAGAATTCTCCATCTTTGGCTTTGAGCATATCTGTCAGAGAAATAAAATTTTCTGCATCTATAGTAATGCTCTTCCCCATTACTTCTATTTTTTGATTCTTCTTAGTCATCCGGCATCTTAATTTTAGACAGGTTTTCCAAAATCCGCTCATTCAGTTCAGCTTCTTCTTTGAGCTGGGATTCAAACTCAGCTTTAAGACTGGTAAAGCGTTCCACAAAATCAAAATCGTCCTCTTCTTCCGGTAACCCCACATACCTTCCCGGCGGAAGCACATAGTCCAGTTCGGCCACCCATTCTTTTTGCACTGAGGCACAGAAGCCTTTTACATCTTCATAACCACCCTGTCCGCCTGATGCGGACACCCCTCCATCGGAGGGGGATTTGTTACGCCAATTGTGGTAAGTATCCGAGATTGTTCCGATATCTTCCTCCGATAGGACTTTGGTTCTGCGGTTAATCAGATGTCCCAGGTTGCGGGCATCCATGAAAAGAATTTCACCCGTTCGGTTTCTGAATTTTCCATTACTTCGATTGCGCGACATAAACCATAGCGATGCCGGAATTTGGGTGTTTAGGAATAATTTGGCGGGTAGATTGACAATGCAGTCGATCAAATCCGATTCTACAAGGGCTTTTCTAATCTCTCCCTCCCCGCCTGTTTTAGTTGTTAATGCGCCTTTTGCCAATACAAATCCGGCTTGTCCATTGGGCGCCAGGTGATACAGAAAATGTTGGATCCATGCGTAGTTCGCATTTCCAGATGGTGGTGTTCCGAATTTCCACCGGCCGTCATTCCGAAGTAAGTCTCCACTCCAGTCGCTCACGTTAAAAGGAGGATTGGCAATAATGTAGTCGGCCTTCAGATCTTTGTGGGCATCATTCAAAAACGAGCCTTCATTGTTCCATTTCACCTGTGAACTATCAATACCCCGGATGGCGAGATTCATCTTGCACAGGCGCCAGGTGGTTCGGTTACTCTCTTGTCCGTATATGGAAATATCATTGAGTCGGCCCTGGTGGTCTTTAACAAATTTCTCGGACTGCACAAACATACCACCAGAACCACAGCACGGATCAAAGACACGTCCTTTGTATGGTTCCAGCATTTCCACCAACAATTCAACCACACTTCTGGGAGTATAAAATTGCCCGCCCTTCTTTCCTTCCGCCAAAGCAAATTCACCCAGGAAGTATTCAAAAACGTGACCGAGCACATCGGCACTTCTGGATTTGGCATCGCCCAAGGCAATGTTCCCGATCAGGTCAATCAATTCACCCAAACTGGTCGGATCCAGATTTTGCCGGGCGTACACTTTTGGAAGAACCCCTTTCAGCGATTGATTCTCCCGTTCGATCGCATCCATGGATTCATCAATGGTTTTGCCAATGGTGGGTTGCTTGGCATGACTTTGAATAAAACTCCATCGGGCCGATGGGGGTACGAAGAATACATTCTCCGCTTTGTACTCATCGTTATCTTCCGGATCCGCTCCTAGGTCTTTTTCTGCGACCAGTTGTTCATACTTCTCTTCAAAAGCATCGGAAATGTATTTCAGAAAGAAATGTATTTCAGAAATATGAGTCCGAGAACGACGTGCTTGTATTCTGCGGCATCTATATTTTTCCTTAATTTATTAGCTGATTTCCAGAGCTGTTTTTCCATCGGCTCTTCTGTGTTGTTTGCTTTCTTTTTTGCCATTTAATTCTAAGTTGTTTCCATTATTATATAGTCACCATTATCCGATGATCAGCCTAGGCCAAGATTTATGGCGATAGAATGGCGTTTTATGTCTTGAGGTTTATTTTAATCTTTTAAGTAGCTTTTACTTGTAACAGTGTCCAGGCTATAATACATACTTTAACCGTAAGTTACAAATCACCTCATGACTTTAGAAGGTTTTTGAACTATTTTGTATAGATGACTAAAATCTTTTTAATGTGCATATTTTGAATTTTCTTTACTCAAAAGTACGATTATAAAACATCTCATCCTTATCGATGCACCCCACAAACTGCACGATCGCTTTCTCATTGGTAATCGTGGCCGGTTCGTCTGAAATGTAGTCCCTCATGCGGCTGCCAAAAACAGATACACTCAACTTTTGATCCCCCTGGATTTTGATAAAATCCCAGGATGCGTTTTCAGCCACTGTGGTTAACGCCGCATTGGCACCGGAAAATGCTTCGACATTGGTTAGCGAGGTGTGCCCCTGGCCTTCGATCAGAATCGGATGGATGTCCTGTATTTTGTCGCCGGTATTTGCAATAATGGATCCCTGAGCGATTTGCCAGTTCCGGTTTTTGGTGCTGTTTCCTTTTTTGTGGATGCCGATGGTTACGCAATCAAAATTGAAATTAGTGAGCTGGCCATAGGATTCCCCACCGAGCAGTATGCCTCCATAGGTGCCAAAAGTGAAGAGGTCAATGAGCTGAGCATTGTCCGTATGGTTGATGGCATAGGCAAAGCTCTTTTGGGCAATGACCGCATCCACAATGGCCGGTGGGTACTGTCCGCCAATAAACCGTTGTATGGCCGGATTGACATGGCAATGGAGGATCCGGGGCACGTCATATACGTAGTCCATCCGGATAAATTCACCACTCAGCGGATAACCGTAGCAGTGCTCAAAAACCATGAGTTCACAAGGATGTTCCGGCTGCGCATTGAAATCCATCGCCACATATTCTCCATAAAAAGTAAGGCATGATAGGTAAATTCCCTGTGCTGCTTTGACCTGAGAGACCTGTATGGTTGGCGGGTATGGGATAACCGCTGAAGGGTCGTCGATGGTTTGGTCCGAATACCAGAATTGGAGCCCCTTGATTTGGGTAGCCGACTCCACGGTGATGAATGGAGCTCTTCGATCCGTTATTTTAAGTACGCTACCGACGGGTTGATTCTTATCCGGATGTGAAGTACCTCGCGGCGTAGGACCATGGACTCCTTTTAAGGACACATTTTCTTTCAATACAATCCCTCCATCAATGTGATAGGGCTCTACTTCCGGATCAAAAAACAACGTAGCTCCGCGGGCCGAAGCCCACTCAATCGCTTTTTGTAAATTAATTTTATTGATTTGAGGGGAGTTTCCCGGTCGGACATCGAAGTCCTGGACGCTTTTGGCGTGAGCCAAACAGGCGAATACTAAGAAGAGTGACATAAAAGCTGTTTTTATCATATTCAATTTAATAGTGATGTTCATTTTCTTATTCAAACCTCCTTTAAAAAAAGCGTGTTGCTGAACAGAGCAACATCGATCTTAAGCAATTTTCATTTGGTTTCCCTCTTTCCAAAGCAAGACTTGCCATTCCTATATCACTTTCCCGTAATCGCTTTCCCTATCCTGGCATACTCGTCCATGACCGATTTCGGCATCCCACGGGCGCCGATCGATTCCGGAACATCAAAGCCATTGGGCCAAAAATACCCCAACAAAGCAATGACGGAGGTGTCGGACTTCGACAGCTGGTAGTAGCTTTGAGCGACTTCACCCATTTCTTCCAGGGCGATGTGGGCTAACTCACCGTGAATCTCCGGAATGTAATGGCTGTCCATGATGATCACCAACCGTTGATGCGAGCTGGAGAGTTTTGATTTGATCAAAGCCCATTCCTGCTGATAGTCCGGATTGGTGACGGGATCCTTTACAAAATAATGATCAAAACCGATCCAATCAACTGACGCAGGCACCTGGAGTTGGTCGAGTATAGGATACGCTTCGATCACCATAATGGGGATGTCGGGGAATTGTTGATCGACATAGTCGGTCGCTGATTTCAGATCTTCATAGGATATTCCGTTCCAGGTGGGTTCTTCGCCCATATAAAATGCCTGAATGAGATTCTGGTTGGTCTGGAGGTCATTGACCTGAACAAATTCATCCCACCGATTCTGAAAATCAGTACGCAACGAATATTTTACGCCGGATGAGCCGGTGGTACCTGTTTGTTCGAAAAACAATCCATGAAGGTGCAAGATGGCTTTCATCTGATAACGTTCCATTTGCTTCATCCTTTCTACCAGGTTGTCCTTGGGACCAATGACCAACATATCCGCCACATTGGAAAACGAGGCAACTTCGTCGATGTAGTTCATCTTGTTCTTCCCATCCGTCGGGTCATCCCAATACGTATCGATCAGTGTGAATCCAAAAAACTTAAGATGATCTGTTGTGCTATTGTCCGGTACCGAAGCCTCCTTACTGCATGACAACATCAGGATAGCTGATGAAACAAAAACAGTGATGTATGAAGGTGTGCGCATAGCTCGCCGATTTTACGCTTCAGTCCACACTGCCAATTCATTTCCGGCCGGGTCTTTAAACTGGAATCGCTGACCACCGGGAAATGAAAAGATATCTTCCGTGATCTCTCCACCTGCTTTTGCCACTTTTTCTATGGTTTTTTTCAGATCCTCGTGGTAGAGGACAACCAGTACACTATTGACGATCTCTTCATCCCTCTTTTCGAATCCACCTTCCATGCCACTATTAGAAAATGCAGTATAATCGGGGCCGTAGTCTGTAAAAGTCCAGCCGAAGACAGTACTATAAAATGATTTGACCGCCTCAAGATCGTTGGCTTTGAACTCGATATAGTTGATGTGGTTGTTAATAATACCTGTTTGTTTTATTTGTCAAGATACGTTTTTATTTTGTTTATTAGCGTAAAATTAGAATAACCCATGTTTAATAAACTTGTCGGCATCGAACCGCTTGATCTAATTCCGGCTGCTGAAAAGCGTCTCCATGATTTTGCGAAGGAAGTAGTCCTATACCGGGACATACCGGAAGGGCCGGAAGAAATGGCTGCACGCATTGGTGATGCCGATGCGGTCTTATTGAGTTATACTTCTACATTGGGACGAGAGGCACTGGAACCCTGCCGCAACGTGGAATATATTGGTATGGCCTGTTCGTTGTATTCGGTGGAAAGTGCCAATGTTGATATCCCTTTTGCCGAAGACTGGGGTATCACGGTGACCGGCATTCGGGATTATGGTGATGAAGGCGTTGTAGAGTATGCGATCAGTGAGCTGGTCCGGTGTTTGCATGGATTTGGCACGAACCCAGATGGATCTCCGGCGGAGCCCTGGGATGGTGTTCCTCGTGAAATCACAGGTATAAAAGCGGGTATTGTCGGATTGGGTAAATCCGGCGGGATGATCGCTGATGCGCTGCATTTCTTAGGTGCAGAGATCGCCTATTTTTCGAGGAGTGAAAAACCGGAAGCCCAAGAAAAAGGCTACCGTTTTCTTCCGCTTCAGGAACTACTCCGTGAAAGTAAAGTGGTCTTTTGTTGTCTCAATAAGAACACCGTTCTCCTCCATGAAGCGGAGTTCGAAGCCCTGGGCAATCGGAAGATATTATTCAATACCGGTCTGACTCCAGCCTGGGACGAAGTTCCTTTTGCCCGGTGGATTGACGATGACAACCGACTGTATTGTGACACCGTGGGCGCATTGGGTAATGAACGGTTTTTGGATCATCCCAATGTCCGATGCATGAAGGTTTCCGTGGGACGTACTCGTCAGGCTTACATCCGCCTCAGTGAGAAGGTCATCGAGAATATCGAAGACTACCTCAAAAAACGATCGGAGCAGTAATGTTCCGCAAGGTGTTGACCACACTCCACCCGGCGATATCCGACGTTTTGCCATACACTTCGATGCGGGCATGAGCCTGGTCATTTTCCACATGAATGCGATGGGTATCACCTACAAAACCTGGAATTGAGGTGATGGCTACATCGATGTTTTTAGGGCCTGTGGTAGCGAGGGAAGCCGCTACAGCGACGTTGACCTTCGTGGGAAACAGTTCGATGGCTTCTGCGGCATTTCCCTCCATCACCGTTCTTTGCTCTGTCTGCAGTGATTCATTATATACAGAGGTGTCTTTTAGGGAGTCGGGCCCTTTTTCTGTTCTGAAGGAAGCTGAACTATCTCCCATCAAGGATATCGTTCGCATCACATCAAACCCGCCGATGGACCCGGAGGCCAAATGGACTCTGGTGTTGTTCTCGCGAGCTGTGGTTCTAATTTTTTCATAGAATTGTGCATCGGCAAGTGCCCCGATCGAAAGCGTTACGATGGAAGAGCCATTTTGCAGGGCATCCAGTGCAAAATCACGCAAGGCTGCCGGAGAAGCCATTTCCACGATGTAGTCGGCTTTCATGGCGAGTAAATCCTCCATGGTCCGGACTGGGGTGCAGGTATATCCTGGATTGGATTGGTTCACGTGTTGCGCGATAGCTTCCGCTTTATCAAAAGTTCTGGAATACGTTCCGATCAGCTGGTAGTCTGGTAATAGGCCCGAGGTCAGCGCATCGGCCACGATCTGAGCCAGCTTTCCGCAGCCCACAATTGCAAGTGTTTTATTTTTCATATCGTTCCTCTACGTTTAAAGATTTTTGGTTGACAATCCGTTCTTCAAGAAGACCAAAACATTTGACGATAAAAAGTTTTTCTATTTGATCCCAATTTTTAATTTGATCCGAAAGCTCTGAAAGTGTGGATTTGTCGGTCACATGAATCTCACAATCAGTGAGTGCCTGAATATTCCATCGGGCGGACACATGAAAATAGAAACTGATGATATCCATGACAAAAAAGCTTTCGGTAGATATCCATTTTGTGACCTCCTTCCCATTCTTGTCAGAGGTGTATTCTCTCAAAATACCCGAATGTATAAAACCGAGTTTTTTGGATAGCGCGTACTCTTTCAAGAAATATTCGTTTTTCTCGAGTTTCATTAATTCAAAGCAACTACTGATTTTATCCAGTCCCTTCTTGTCGAGTTTAAAGTAGGATTGCAGATGTTTTTTTAATGAGGTTAATTGCATTTTATAATATTGATTATTCAGATATTTATCATTACGCCATAGGTTGTTTGTACCTTCAATTAATCATCCTAGCTGTACGGAATACGCCACATAGTTCCCATGATCATACAATGATATATTATTATCCAATCTATGTGCGTCATGAGAAACTTTAGGGATGTTTGGAACTGATTTTCGGATGCGAAACATGATTTAGTTATGACGATTCTATCTTGTGCTACGGATAACCGTATGATCTGTATGTCAGCTGTTTCGTTCTTAAGTGGAAGTTCGCGAGTATGAACGACATCGTGTCCTCTGTTTCTAGCCAGTAAACTAAACGCATTGGTAAATATGCATCTACGATAAAACGCATATCATAATATTACATTATGAATACTTTTTACCCGTATCGCCTCATTTGCTAAAAGTATACAAGCTTGAAGATCCTCTTTTTCCAGATCGGGATAGTCTTCGAGAATTTCTTCTATGGTCATACCAACTGCTAATAGGTCAAGCATTATTTCTACCGGATATCGCATATTTCGAATAGGTTTCCCAAAGCTTATATTCGGATTTATAGTGATCCTTTTTAACAATTTTTTTTCATCATATCGGTATTAGATCAACAAATAACTTGATAAATCCCTGATCATTCAGGCATACTTTACCCTACCCTTGGGCTTTGGTATCTCCCTGTCAAGTGAATTCGCAGTTTCGATCCACTCCTGAATAATTACTTGCACATTCTCCACGGCTTCTTCATATGATTTTCCATCTGAAAAACACCCTGGCAATTCTGGTACCTCAGCAATAAAGCAATTATCACTTTTACTCCAATAAATAATAAGTTCATATTTTATCTCAGACATAGTATTATAATTTAAGGGCATACTTTTTAATTAATTTCCTGATTTGCTTGACTTGATAATTTTTTGCTTTCCCATTTATTTCCTGAATATTGATTATTTCATCTATCCCTTCCATGAAAAATATATGATGACTACCCTTGATGCGTTCATTAAAGCCCAATTTTAGAAGAAGTCGTGTTAATGCAATAAATCTAATATTCGCATCAGAAGTTCCCCTTAATACGCTTGTGAAAATCTTATCGTATTTCCCCATTTATTTAAAGATAACTTTTTCTATATTTTTTCCGAAGCTTATGCACGTTATTTCAGACGAATCAAACCTGAGCAAAGACCTTACACTACCCTTCGACCTCAGATCGTTCTATAATTTGAAAAGAATAGAATGATAAAATATCTTATTGCGGAATAAATTTTCTCTCACAAATAGAAAACGCCCCATGATACCCATGATGTGTCATTGAAACGGAAATATTTAGCCTTTGTTTTCCATAAAAAACCTCGGGTACACTTTGATCTGATTTTCGAATATACAACTTCTCTTTATTTAGGTGATACTTCTGGGCGATGCATTCCAGCATGGCACGATGTGTGAATTTGGACTGAAAACGAGGGTCTGTCTTCGAAAGGTTAAAAACGTGATCCATCGTTTCAACACGACAGATGGAAGAAGCACTCGTGAAGATAAATTTGGGATGTATTTTGGATCGGGTATGAATTTGTAGTGCCTCAATATTTACTAAGCCTTCTTCAGAAGAACTGAATTCACAACTTAGTCGGCGTGGGTTAAAAAACCGCTCCACTCCGGTATGCATGAATAGCTTATACGCGCTTTCTTTCATGCTCCACAGCCGCCAGACGGTGGTAAATGGGTCGGAAGCACCATGGATTAATTCCTGTTCACAGGGTGTGAAAATCTTTTTTAAAAACCCCTTTCGTCGCCAATTGGATTCCTTGCAAGCATATCCGCGATCGATGATATCATTGCCGATCATCATGAGGATTTTACTCTTGAGGAGAGTCATAAGAATGCCCCAGTTTTTTATTAACTACTTCTAATGCTGCCCGCACCGTCAGCATCTTTTCCATCGATTCATTGTCGATCTCGATATCGTATTTATCCTCGATGTCCAATATAATATCCACCAGGTTGGCCGAATTCACCTTCAGGTCATTGATGAAATCAGTGTCCTCATCCAGGTTGCCAAAGGCCTCCTGATCCTGGACATATGGTTTTATGATCGTTTTTAACTCGGCGATCATACGTGACTTATCTTTCATTTTTTTAATTTTTATAGATGATAGCAGTGTCCATCTTTCACAAAAGCGAGACTAAAACCAAGGGATCATGGTCGTGACGCCGCAACGTATTACTTATGTTTTTTAAAGATAACACAGGCATTTACATCGCCAAAGCCAAAACTTGCTTTTGCCACGATATGAATATCTTTTTTGATGATTGTCCGGGGAATTTTATCCGGAGAAATCAGTTGTACAATATCTTCATGCAAATCCGTGCAGTTAATATTGGGTGCTATAAAATCATGTTTGAGCTGCAATACACTCGCCACACATTCGATCGATCCTGCTGCAGCCAGGCAATGCCCTACCATGGACTTTAAGGTGTTAACATATGGAAAATGCAAACCTTCTAGTTTCAGCGCCTGGGACCAGTTCTGAATTTCAAAGTAATCCTTGCTGGTGGCGGTGAGGTGGCCGTTGATCAAGTCTATATCTGTAGATTGTATGCCTGCATTACGAACAGCTCCGGATATGCAGCGTTGGACGGCATCTCCATTTGGAGCGGACATAGATCCTCCGCCTCTCTGGCCGCCTGAGTTGATCGCACCGCCCAATACTTCTGCATAGATCGATGCTCCTCTGTTTTTGGCACTCTCCAGTGATTCCAGCACCAGAGCACCCGCACCACTGCCCGGTACGAATCCCGATGCTGAGGCACTCATTGGTCGGGAGCCGGCTTCCGGGGTGTCATTGTGCTTATAGGTCAGCACGCGCATCGCATCAAACCCGCCCCATAAGTACGGTCCATGATCACTACAGCTTCCCACCAGCATACGATCCGCCTGACCGGTTCGGATCCGGTCATACCCCATCAAGAGTGCTTCGGTGCCGGTCGTGCACGCGGAAGAATTTGTGGTGACCTGATTGCCGAGACCAAGGATGCCACCCAGATAGGCGCTTACCCCGCTGGCCATCGTCTGTGCGACCACCGTGCTTCCCAGTCGGCGGACTTTTCCGGCATCTACCTTGTAAATCGCTTCTCGGTACTTTTCAGTGCCGGACATGCCGGTGCCAAAGATGGTTCCGCTGTTGTAATCCACTTTTTCGGTCGCAGACAGACCGGCATCCGACCAGGCATCCATCCCCGCTATACAGCCGTAGAGGATTCCCGAACTATTGAAATTTCTCAATTGCAGGTCCGTCAGGTATTCCCGTTTCAACTCTTCCGACACTTCAGGGATTCCCCCAATGCAACAGGAAAATCCTAAATCTTTTAATTCAGGATAAAACCGGATTCCGGAGCTGCCTTTTTGAATCGCCTTCAAGAAAGAAACCAGCCCTACACCATTGGGAGCCACTACGCCCAGCCCGGTAATAACCACGCTCTGATTCATTGATTTTGCTTTATCATCCCGGCCAGCGTACCCCGGCTGACCAATTCTTTATTTTCGTTGTACATTTCTACATTGCATTTTAGCTTGTTAAACCGGAAATATTCTTTGACACTTTTTACGGTGACTTTTTCTTCCGGGTATACGGGGATGTAAAAGTCCACGTTCGCCGAAGTAAAGGCAATTTGCACATTTTTTTGCAGTTCGCCCGTCTTATACATCATATATATACCAAGCGCCACCAGACCGATTTGCGCCATCGTTTCGGTTAAAATAACTCCCGGGGTGACCGGATTAGCCTTAAAGTGACCCTCATAAAAGGGGAGGTGACGATCATAAGTATACGTTCCCGTTATGGCATTTTCATCGACAGTACATATATCATCTACGAATAAGAAGGGGTATTGATAAGGCAATAGCGCTATAATTTCTTTTGATGTCATATGGTTTAAATGTAAATTATGCTCTCTTTGATTTCTCTCGTCTCCAAGGGAAAATGTATGTGTGGCGTGGTTAGCCCCTGGTGCTTTAGCCCGGGGTGTTATATAGATCGACAAGTTGGGCTTTTAGCCCTTAACTGCGATGATACTAAGGGCACGGCTCAACACGCTATATAACAGAGCAAGACATACCCTCCCATCAACTTATCTTCATCACTAAACTCATACGGGAACATGTTCCCTGGTTACATATGATTTTGCAACTTGTTCTAAATATTCCACATCATAAGTAAACTCCTAGCTCAAATGCTCCCCGCCGTCCACCGGAATAATGGCGCCGTTGATCCATCGGGCTTCCTCTTTCAATAATAAATAAACCACATTCGCCACATCATTGGGTGTAGTCATTCGATGAAACGGGTTGCGCTTTAGGACATTTTGCCGCAGCATTTCATGACCGGGAATCCTACGAAACGAAGACGTATCTGTCATACCCGCCTGGATGCAATTGGCACGGATGCCATAGGATGCAAACTCCAGCGCAATACTTCGGGTAATGGCTTCCAGCGCTACTTTTGCGGTGGAAATGGCTCCATAGTTTCTCCAGGCTCTGGTATTGCCTTCACTGGTAAAACTAACGATACGAGCATCTTCGGAAAAAAGTTTCGCATCAAACAAGCTTTTGGTCCAGTCATACAAGCTGATGGCCATATTTTCCAGCGTAAGATGAAAATCATCATTACCCAGCTCCTTTTTTGATTCAGATACCATTGGCTTTAAGTTCCCTTTGGCAATGCTGTGAACGAGTGCTTTAATTTTTCCACCATCATTGGATATTTCTTTCATACGTTCGGTCGCTTTAGTCCGGGTTTCCACTTTGACCACGTCAGCGTTGAAATGGATAAGCCGGATCGAATGTGCTTTTTCCATTTCATTAAATGTTGCTTCAATGGATGGCTGCTCACTTCTTCTCGCCCGGTACAGCAAACACAGATTCAACCCGTGGGCAGCCAATTTCTTAGCGGTAGCCAATCCCAATCCGCTGGAAGCTCCGAGAATGACCGCCCATTCGTTTTTATCTGCAAATTCTCTTACCATCGCAACAATAATCTTTGAGCCGTAAAGCCCGGTCCGAAACTGATCATCAAACCAATATCACCTTTTTTGGGGTCTTGTTCCATAAACCGTTCCAGAACGTAGAGTACCGTGGCACTCGACATATTGCCATAGTCTTTGAGCACCGCTTTTGTATGGTCGATGTTTTTGCCGAGTGCCCCAAAAAGCTCTTCGACGGTTTGGACGATCTTCTTGCCTCCCGGATGGAAAATCAAGTGATCGATATCTGCAATAGTCAGGTTGTTTCGCTCCAGAAACGGATGAACAAAATGTGGAAAATGCGCAGCGATTTTATCAGGCACTTCTTTGTCCAGGACCATTTGGAGACCCGTATTTTTCAATTCAAACCCCATCATATGTTCGGCGTCGTAAAAGTGATACATGGCTTCGTCTATGATCTCCGGCCCCTTTTCCTCTTCATAGGATGATAGGATAGTACAGGCACAGCCATCGCCGAAGATTGCCGCTGAGACTATATTAACCATGGAGTAATCATCGAGCTGGAAGGTGGAGGTGGGCGATTCTACCGCAATCACGGCAGCTCGCTTATTGGGATTGGCTTTTAAAAAGTTTTTGGCATAGATCATTCCAGAAATGCCAGCCACGCAGCCCATTTCTGTGACCGGAAGTCGGACGATATCCTGTTTCATATCCAATCGGTTGATCAGGTATGCATCCACGGATGGAATCATGATTCCGGTGCAGCTCACGGTGATAATATAATCAATATCCCGGGCTACTAATCCGGCAGAACCCAGAGCTTTTAGGAGTGCTTTTTCAGCCAGTTTGATGGTTTCCCGTCGATAGTGTTCATTTTTCTCTTCAAAGGACGTTTTCTGAAAGACATCTGCTGCGTCCATAATGGAATACCTTCGGTCTACGCCTGCATTTTCAAACAGCTTGATGACTTTCCGCTGAAAACGTGCTTCCTGCCCGGTTAACCAGGCTTTTAGAAAAGGGATGATTTCCTCCGTGGATCTCGTGTAAGGCGGAAGCTGTTTTTGGACGGTCGTTATTTTTACACTCATAGTTGTGTTGCAGTGGGGTGCGTTGATTTTGTAATAAGCCATTGGTATCTGAATGCCCACCGCCAACGGATGGTGCTTTGGCCATTGATTTTGTCGGCAAATAGCTCCAGATCTTTCTTTTTAAACCCCTTTAATATGGAAAGCAATCCATCTTCCCGCGCCATTTTGTTGTTCATGCCCAGCGTAATCAGGTTGAACAAGTACCAGGCCATGGGGTGCCGGTGCAGGTCATTGACCACTACGCCAATCCGGGAATTTTCTACAATGGTATTCACAAATTCCAAGGCGACCTCATTTTCAAAGTGATGGAGAAATAGCGTACACAAAGCAATGTCGTATTTAATTTCTTTAAATCCGGGGGAAAGCACATTTTCTGAAAGATACTCGATTTCCGGATAATCCGCGGACAACTGGATAGCATAGTCGATGGTCGTCTGATTTGCATCGATTCCCAATAACCGGAAGCGGTACCCTTTTTTCCGACCCATGGCTGCGATTACACGAAGCATGTCCCCGTTGCCACACCCCAGATCCACGATGGTGAGTTCTGTGTCTTTCGGTTGATCCTTCAATAATACCTGTAGTGCTTTAATGGTTAACCGGTTCCCTCCGAGCCATTGATTGATCCGGGCGATGTGATCCAGACTGTCGATGAGTTGATCACCATCCATTTCGAGATCATCCATGATCTCCAGGTCCGTACGTCGTTGGGCGGTGTTAATCCACATTAAATATCATTTACCAGATCCTTTCAATGTCATAAAGTGAAAATTTATCATCACTTGAAATAACGGGTTACTTATCTACCATTGCCTTACTGAGAATTAATCTATCAAATGGATCACGGTGGTGAAACTGAAGATTTCCAAGATTCGAAATATGGTTGATTTCTATCTCTGAAATTATAATTTTGTTTAACAAAGCTTCTTTAGCCAATGTTTCTAATTCGAATGGAAGGGTAAGTTTGCCGATATTAACTTTAATAGCTGCTTCCCAAAAACTGACTTTGCGAACAAATAGACTGTTTGTTTTGTCTTTGATGATTTCAGAAGCAATATTAGTTAGTCTATTTTTTTCTCCAAAAATCCAAATCAAAACTTGAGTATCCAGGAGGTATTTCATCGCATATATTCCTTAAAATCTTCGATGGGGTCATTAAAATCATCAGACATTTGAATTTTACCTTCATATTTGCCTAATTGTCTTTCACCATTATTTGTTTGATTTTTATCCTGATGGATTGATTTTTGAAGTAATGCAATCAATCTGTGCTTTTCTTTTTTTGGTAACTGATCAGCTAAATTGAACAGTTCTTTTAACCCTATATTAAATGTTAATTTCATTGGTTGTCATTAATCGCCGTTTCAACATCTTATCCAAATATAAGAATATTAATTTTCTTGCTTCATGGGTTATTTAAGTTATATGGCTACATATCTGATCTTGATAAGTCTCAATAGGTACATGTTCATTTTCCTATCCACATTTATATCTCAGGTTTCATTGGTTTCCCATGTGTGTTCCGGATAATCAAAGACAATAGAAATGGGAAGATCTTGAGTAAGATAAGGATAATTTCGGACAATATGTTCCTTCTGAATATTTGTTCAATGACTCGCCCCCATCGAAGTCGCGTCGAAAAAGATTCATTCCACTGCGTTGCATAAGATGTTTCGAGATTAGTGCGTGAGGTGATTTTGCCAGATTTATATTTTAGAATGAGTAGGGATAGCATCTGAGCAGAACGGATCGCCATACTCATTCCGTTTCCGGCTAAGGGATGGATCATTCCGGCGCTGTCCCCGCACATCAATACGTGGTCTTTGACCGGATTTTTAGTGTGAAACGAGATATTACTGATGGTGACCGGGTTTTTAAACTCCATTTCCATGTGATCAAAAGCGGCTCTCAAATATCGGTTTTTACTCATCACTTCTTGCTGAAAGGTCACGATGTTTTTGTGTTTTTTGAATGCATTAAGATCGGTGATGTAACAGACATTGATGCGATCGTCTTCCACCTTGGAAACCCCGCAATACCCGCCCTTAAAATTGTGTAATCCGACCAGGTCATCTGGGAATACCCCGCTGTAATGGGCTTTTACGGCCAGATTTGGTGCCGGTAAAGACATAAACTCCCTATCTAAGTGCACATCGAGATTGGATCGTTTACCGAATGCGCCGATAACCAATGGGGTGGAATACGTTTTCCCCCGATTGGTCATCACCTTAAATATGTTTTCATGGAAATTTACATCTTGAACGGAGGCCCGAATGATCTTTGCCCCTTTGCTACTAGCCAGTTTTGCCAGTTCATTATCAATCCGATATCGACTAATTCCAAAGCCACCTCTGGGAAGATTAACCGTGATTGAATTGCTCCGGGCAGTACTCAGGGTGAGTCGGGTTATTCGGGTGGCTCCATGCTCAAATGGATCAAATCCGAGCGCATTCAAATAAGGTAGCACCTCATTTGATATATATTCTCCACATACTTTGTGCTTTGGATAGGGGTGTTTTTCGATCAGGAGTACCTTCATTCCTTTAATGGAAAGATGTATGGCGCAAGTCAGTCCGGCTAGCCCGCCACCGATGATGATGACATCAGAGGACCGGGTCATTGGTTCGATGAATATGATGGTGGCGAATCTACTTTTACTTTGGGTGAAGACATTCGAAATTTACAGTTCATTATAAATTTAAAGGGCGAACGATGTTATCGTAAGACCGTTATAGGCTTCCCTTTTATTCCCGCATAAAATACAATAATTTTAGCGGGTTTGGATCCGGTGTTCTTCCCAAAATGCCAGGTGTTAACCAATTCCGAAATAGCATCTCCTTTTTTGAGGTGAAGTGTTTGATCCGTTTCAGTCATTACGGTAAGTTCGCCTTCCATCAGTATTCCGGCATTAATAAAAGGATGCTTGTGCGGTTTGAGTTGGGAACCTGGTGGGATCGTAATTTTAAGGATGGTGATTTCCGGGCTTCCTTCCCGGTAGGTGGGCAGGAGATCCCCGTTCCAGCTTTCTGTGGTTTTTAATAAGGTCTCTACCTGGATCTCTTTTAGGGTCTTTCTGGAGGCACAGGAACTAAGAAAAAGTGGAAGGATTAAAACATATACGATGGATCTATTCATAGTCCAATATACTGCGATAGTCTCACATAGTCAACTGTGTAGATGGAATATTTAAGTAATATTGAGTTTGCCGCAAACTTCGTCAAATACCTCAGGACGGTCAGCCAGAACGACCAGGGTGTCGCCCGATTCGATTTTTGTGGAACCGTGGGGGGTGATGTAGCTGCCGTTGCGCTTTATCATCGCAATCGAGGCTTCATGTGAAAAATGAAGATCGACAATTTTTTTATTAATCGACGGACAATCTGGCGGAATGCTGATTTCCTGCATTTCTGATTTTGGATTGTCGGATAGCAACAGATCAGTGGCTGTCAACCGTTTTGGTTTTTCTGAGCCAACATTGAGCCACTTGGCAAATACAGAAAGGGTCGTGCCCTGGATCAACACCGAGGTCACCGAAATGAAGAAGACAATATTGAAGATCATATTGGCTTTGTCAATGCCGGCCAGGAGTGGATAGGTGGCAAACACGATCGGGACCGCTCCTCTGAGTCCGACCCAGGAAATATATAACCGTCTTCGCATTTTCATTCTGAAAAAGACCAAACTTAATAGTACGCTCACCGGACGCGCAATAAGGATCAGGAAAAGCGATATAAGCAATCCTACGCCCATGACTGGTATGATTTGGGACGGAAAAACGAGCAAGCCCAGAGTGAGAAACAGTACGATTTGCATCAACCATGCTAATCCGTCATACATTTTCAGAATGGTTTTTTTATGAATCAATTCTTGATTACCGAGGAAAACTGCGCATATATAAATAGCCAAAAATCCATTGCCGCCCACAAAGTCGGTAGCGGAGAAAGTGATAAACATCAGTGCTATGGCCAACACAGGATACAACCCCTCGAAGTCAAGTCGGATCCGGTTAATAATCAATTTGCTAAGTTTTCCGAATCCAAGACCGGCAATACCGCCAATAATCATTTGTTGAAAAAACATTGGAATGATGGAAGTGATACTTTTGTCCTGGTGTATAACTAAGGTCAAAAATGCAAGCGTGAGTACATAGGCCATGGGGTCGTTACTACCACTCTCCAATTCCAGGGTCGGCCTTAAATTTTTCCGAAGCGCAAGACTTCTGGAACGCAGTATGGAGAAAACAGCGGCTGCATCCGTAGAGGATACGATGGAGCCTAGTAACATGCTTTCATAGATGGTGAAATCTGTGACATACCACACAAAAGTACCGAGCGAGATGGCAGTCAAAAATACACCCAGGGTCGATAATACAATGCCCTCCCCCAATATAGGCTTGACCGCTTTCCAGTTCGTGTCCAGCCCCCCGGAGAATAAAATAAAGTTCAAGGAGACGACACCGATGAACTGAGCCATTTTAGGATCATTAAAGTGAATACCTCCGATTCCGTCCGATCCCGCTAACATACCAATGGTCAAAAACAGGATCAGGGTTGGTACACCAAATTTGTACGAGGTTTTACCGGCGATGACGCTTATGAGTAACAATACCGAGCCTACTAATAGTATGTTTTCAATCGTTAAGTTCATTCATCTCCTTTTTTTTACAAAGCCGGTCTACTGCTTCAAATGATGTGGCATTGGTTATACCCAAAATAATTAGACCCAATGATGACACATCATTGGGTCGTTTATAATAATTATCGTACGGGATAAATGTTTAATCTACCCTCCATATCTTTTTATTATGAAGGGGATTAAAATATCCGGTTTTGGTCAGATTTTCTTTTCTTGCTGGTTAGCCTCTCCGCATTAGGTTCATAATGAGGGATATAACCAATAAGACGATAAAAATGTAGAAAATAATTTTAGCAATTCCAGCAGAAGCGCCGGCAATGCCGCCAAAACCTAGAAGTCCAGCAATTAATGCGATCACCAGGAAAATAATAATCCAACGAATCATAAAATTTAAATTTTGATTTGTTTAATAAGGTGAGTAAAGTAGCCAATAGAATCAGTTCGTATTAATGAAAAACATAGAATGTTTAGCGTTATTCCATTCCAGCTTGATTTAATTCTATGAAAACTGATAAGGCATTCCTTTAAATAACACCCTCCTTGGCGGAAATGCTACTGCTCCGTTTCATATATCATTTTCATTAATTCTGGTCCCTATTTGTACTATTCTGCGTTGCAAAGCCTCACCTTTTCCTTAGTCATGACTACGTTTAGACGCCTTGACTATCACAAAAATGAGCTCAGAATTATTCCACATAACTTATAAAACAGAGCATTGGGAGACGTCAGTGGTCAGCTGCCGCTTTAAAAACCGCCAGTGGTGCTCGTTTGCCGACATTCAATGCCAACTCCCCATTGTGTATGGTGTAGTTGTCGGCTAATTCAAAAACTTGTAAATAATCATTTTCGTTAATAGCTACATCCGGACAAGCTCTCAGCGTCACAGCCATCTGTGAAAAGTGAATACGCTGTCCTTCCTCCAGGGTATAGGTACCATTTATGGAGTTGCATCCGGCAAAGCCTTCCACTTTTTTCCCCTCACTTTTCAGAACAAAGTATATTTCCTTTTCCTGGTTATCCGCCATTTTTACATCCTGACCTTCTAGTTGGATCAGTTTCCAGTGTGTCCCGACAATCTCACTTTCAGTAGTGTTCTGCTGGTTTTTATCGGAAGAGGTTCGATCACCACTTTGACAGCTTATAGCAGACAGGAATAGCATTATTAATAAAAAGGTTGTTTTCATGGTTGGAATTATTTTGTGAGGAATTTGGTTTTGCATTCATGTTATGTGGCTTTTCATAACGAAAATTTCCGGTCTTGGTATATTTTTTATTTACATTGGTTTGGATTAAGCACTACTTTGGCTTGGCTTCACGACGAAGCCCATCAATCGGAATGAACCGGCCGGGCTCTGCCCAAACCATCTTCCCGATCTAAAATTTCTACACTAAATTCTTCGGTGGAATCAAAATTTTCCCGGACCAGGATGATTTCGTGAATACCATTCTTCATATCCATTTGCAAACCATCTTTTGCTAAAGGTACATTTTTTGCATTCCAATAGGCGGATACTCCTGCGGGATTAAATTTCAGAGAAATGCTGCCCGTCCGAAGTACCTCGATAGGGAACCGGATGATCTGAGCGTCCATATTGTCGAATCTAAGCGGTGCTACCTCAGGTAGCTGACCAGAAACGGTGCTATACGTTGTGCTCCAAAAGTAGGATTCGGGATTTTCCACGACTACCGAAATCCCTTTCTCTTCGATCAACTGAATGTCCTCCTCACTGGCATCAAGAACCTTCCAATAACGTATATAATGTTTTGAAGGTACTCTGAATTCACCGGGTTTGCCGATCTCCGACAAGAAGCCAACCAGGTCGATAAACTCATCCCGGGTTAGACCACTGGTGAGGCCCGGCGGCATCAAAGAACCCGGAATGTTTTGGTGGGTATCAATCTGGAACTTAGGGATGGTGATTTGCTGACCAGTGACATCCCTCAAAACCACCTCTGAATCAGTCTCCCGAACCATATAGCCCATAACCACATTCCCGTTCTTTCGGACAACTTGATTTAATTCATAACCATCTTTGATCTCAGCACCCGGAGTGAGAATGCTGCTGATGATATAGTCGACGGGGGCATTGGCGCCTAGGCTACTTAGGTCGGTACCAATCTTTCCACCCGCTCCACCAATAGCATGGCAGGACATGCAATTCAAGTCACGATAGATCAACTCTCCTTTCACCGGATCACCGGATGCTTTGATGTCGAGCTCCAGACGATCTTTGTCCCAGTTGCAGAGCTTTTGAGGCATGGTGGGTTTTTGAATTTCGATATCTGTGGTCTGCAGGATGCCCCGGAGTGCGATGATTTCATCCTGATTTTTCTTTCGGTCGGACATGCGATTAATTTGCTCCATACCGGTCTGTGCTACCAGTTTGGGGATTTCTTTATCATTCAGGACATTTTTTAAAGCGTCCGGGCCCAAATTATTACCAAAAAAAGCAGAAAATAGCTGTGTAATATGATCTTTGTTCGCTGAGTCGCTCATCAGATTCCAGGCACTTTCCGCTGCTTTATGGGCATCCAACGATACCAGTTTTTCGATAGCACTCAGTCGAAGTTCCATTGGACTTTCCGGTCGGGTAAAAACTATAAGTATTTCCTTGCTCCTGGCGTCGCCCAGATTGGCGAGTGCAGTTAATCCAGTCGATCGATTGGATGGATCATCATCTTCTGCCCACTGTTTGTATTCGTCTGTAAAACTTTCTAATTTCCACAAACTGGCTAACGTAATCGCTTTTCTGGCAATGGATTCATTGCGGTCGTCGAACAAGGTGTGAATGACTGAAAGATCAACTTCTGGCTTTAAAGCTCGTTGTTGCATAGCAGTAATCAAGACCTGCAAATAGGCCTCCCGGTACTCGTTTTTTTGATTTAGCGCCCTATCAAGTAACAAGGATAGTTCTTCCGGAGTTCCATATTTGGATACCGAGGTGTATACGGCCTGACGATTTTCTTCGGAGACTCGATGGTTCACGTAAAGATCCAAAAGCTCTTTTACAGCACCAGGATTTGTGACGGATTTCAGTGCAAAAACCGTTTTTGGATCGCTGTCAAAATAAGAATTATCTTTTTCATATTCCTTCATCCAGATGGGTTCCAGTTTCCGGATGGTTTGCCATAGGGCAAAATCCAAGTATTGATCCATGGCCTGCTCCAGGGCCATAGTGGCAGTGGCTGCGGCTTTGGGTGCGGCGGATTTACGTAATGCTATAACAGCTTCCAAGCGGACCAGCGGATCGCTATCCTTGATCATTTTTTTCAAATACAGGTTTGCGCCCGGGTATTTATGAAAATCAAAAAACAAGGCGCGTACGCCGGCAGCCCGAACCATGGGGTTCGTGGCGTCGAGCAGTTTTTTTAGGACGGCATTGTTCGTTTCGTTCAGCGATTGGTACACCCAAAAAGCCTCCAGCAGCAGCCGTTCATAAATGGCGTCGGACACATCCAGGGCGGAGGTCCACCGATCCAGGTCTTTGAGTACTTCTTTAGCACCCCTTTCCTTCAATACACGCTTGGCCTGGTTTCTCGTCCATGCTTCTGGAGATTTCAGATGGTCCAACAAAGCGGTATTGTCGACCCCATATAAGTCAGGGATCTTGACGAGGGGATGGCCTTTGCGAGTGATTCGCCATATGCGACCATTTTCGTGATCGCGGCGTGGATCCCGGAAATCGACCTCACCGTGCTGGATGATTGGATTGTACCAATCAGCTACATAGATCGCTCCATCCGGACCCACAGAAATATCCACGGGTCGAAACGCTACATTGTCTGAATACAAAATATCTTCCTCCTGCGTGGAGACATACCCACTACCCAACCTATCCAGTGAAAACCGATTAATCCGGTTTGCTCTGAAATCGTTCGTGATCATATCTCCGGACCATGCTTCCGGAAGATGTCGGCCCGAAACAATGTCCAAACCGCTGTGCTTGGGCTGACCGGGATTGAGCCCGTGAAGAATGCGTTCAGCTCCTGGTGCTGTAAGAAAAGTGGCCCCTTGGAAACCATAGTTAATGCCTTCGGACCCCGCGCCGTCAGTGAGGAAGGACTGGCCCCATTTATTGAATTCCAATCCCCACGGGTTGACCAGTCCATATGCAAAAACATCCAGCTCCATGGTCTGTGGGCGAAAACGCCAGACTCCGCCGCCTTCCAGTGTCCGGAGTCCGTGAGGGGTTTCTACATGACTGTAAATGTATATGGATTGATTGAAATACAGGCTGCCGTCCGGTCCCCAGCGAAAGGTGTGGATAAGGTGGTGGGTATCGCCGGTCCCGAAACCGGACAAAAGCACTTTTCGTTCATCTGCTTTTCCATCTCCATTCGTGTCTTTGAGATGGAGTACCTCTGTGGAATTGGCTACATACACTCCGCCGTCTCCAGGAAGAATAGCAGTGGGTACCAGCAGATCGTCCGCAAACAGCGTAGATTGATCCGCCTGACCATCACCGGTGGTGTCTTCGAGGATGAAAACTTTACCAGTGGGCAATTCACCCGGTTTGGGCTGCGGGTATTGATTCGTACCGACCACCCACAATCGACCTTTTTCATCCCAGTTCATCTGAATGGGCTTTTCCACCATCGGTTCAGCAGCAAAAAGATTAACATCAAACCCTTCTGCCGGTTTTAAGGTACTCAATTGGTATTCGGGATCAGTATTCGGAATACTTCGTAGATTGTCTTGACCATGCAGCAACTGACCGGTCCATGAAACTAGTAAAACGACAATGATTCGGAGAATGAAAGTGTTTCTTCTACATTCCGATTGGTTTGCTAAAGGGAATGCAGATTCTCTTTTGATTAGTCGACTCCCGTGCAACGAAGAAGGTAAGCTACTGTCGGGACAGGGTGCTTTTGTTTTCTGATTAAAAAAATAGGTAAGGCGATTCATGATCTTTTATTTTATGCGCTTCAGCTGGTAATGGTTGGGATCCTGATTCAGTAAAAGAGCTATTTGGTCTTCTAGGCGATTTATAAATAAATTATTCACTTCCAATTCGTAGGCGTTTTGTTCTTGTTCGTGCAGGCGCATACCCACCAAATAGGTTCGGTTGAGTGGGCGGTACGCCTGGAAATACAAATCATTGATCTGGATAAGCTTTTCCCGGATTTGCCGGGCTTTGTCAAAAGCGGGCCCTTGGGTAATTTGAACACCGTTTGCCCATGCTTTGGCCGTCGCACTTACAATGTTTTGCTGATCAACAAGAAGTGTATAGACCCCTTTATGGAGCCCCTGGATGACCAGAGTTCTTCCAGATTGGGTTTTGATGTGACCGGGATGTGGCAGATGCTTGTCATGTACCGTAAATTCCAAGCCCTTTCGATTGATCCCGGGGTCCGTGATTTTTAGATCGCCGGAGGCGTTGATTTCATTGGTTTTACTATTCACATCGATGTTCCAGACCGGATCTTTGTGGCCCAGGCTGCTGAGAAGCATTTTTCCTGCCTGATAATAGCCCGATTCATTCAGGTGGATGCCGTTTTCTGTATAAGCGGTCTGACCTATTTGCTGAAAATTGTTAAATAAGTCCGCAACGAGCAAGTCCTTTTTGTGGGCTATTTCTTTTATCTTTTGGGTGTACAATGCGAGGTTGTCGTTTCGTTCCTTCACATTTACATTAATCTTCTCTATGGGAATCTGAGGAATGGGTGTCACCAACACGGGTTGAGCTTCCATGCTATGGATGGTGTCTATGAGTCGAATCAAATTGTCCTCAAATTTTTTCAGGCCATTTAAGCCTTCGTATGCTTCCATACCTCCATAAGCGATCACGACCACATCGGGAGCGGTGGCCAGAATTTGTTGGATCAACAGATCATAGGGTTGAGGCGGCGTGGAAATATAACTCCGTGCACTTCCTTCCGCGGTATCTCCGGACCAGCCCAGGTTTCGGAATGTCAATCTTTTGTCAGGCCAGGCACTGAGCAACATAAATTCTTGAATGCCATAAGGCTGCGCTTGCTCAAACAATGAGTTTCCCACAAAAGTGATGCGGCTTCCTTCCTTCAAATCCAGTGGTTGGATATCCTGATCGTCCGTGCGGATCGATTGGGCCTCCAAATGGTTCATCAATCCTGTAAGGGTGATCAATATTAAACCGCAAATGGTAAGGAAATTGAAGGTTCTCATGAGAATATATTATCGATTTGGACCCTAAAGTTAAAATCTTCTTCAGATGTGCCAAGTAGAAAAGAGAAAAATTGTGTTTTGATAATTGAATGCCTATTGTATTGGAAGCGTAATCAATTATTTCGTCCCGGCAATAGTAAAAGTTTTAAGTGACGAGTTATGTGAGGTTATATATTTTAAGGAAACTGAAGAAGGTGCTGCGATTGAGATTAAATTGTGGCACGTAGTTTATTGAATATAAAGGAACGAAGCTTTATCAATAAAACGGGATTTGATGGGCCCAAAATAATATAGGGGCCCAGCAATACCTAATCTTCACGAGGTCTTGTTTTAGTTAGAAAATTTTTATTCGCATAATCTCCAATGGCATTTCCCAGTCGATGACCTTCTTCTGAATCATATCTGAAATGTATTCCTAAATAGAGTCTGGAGAGACTGGCTTCCAGTCCAGCTTCGGTAAAGGAGTTGAAGGTACGGGTGGGAGGATCCATTTTTATCTTTCTGGAAAAAAGGCCCCGCAATATCTACTTCCTCTGTAGTCATTGTAAAAGTATACTGATCTCCCGTCCCCAGTGTATGAGATAAGACCCGCATTGCAGCTGAACTGGCGGATCCATGTGCTGATGGATAGGATGGAAACGCATAGGTATGCTTGTGCAGATTATTCCATTCTTTATCTTCCATGGTCTCCGGGTTTCCATCGTTAGCTGCCCACCTTATAGCGGTATATGGCCGCCAATGATTGTAGTAAAACTTGTTGTCGAACACATTTACGTATGCATCGAAAATGGTCATGTTTAAAAGAGCCATAGTTCTTGCTGCTTCCCATAAATTGAGCTTCTCCTGAAGAATGAGTGATCTGGCTAGCCGATTGTGGGAATTTTCGACGAAGTCCTTCCACCACATGGCTTCGTGGGTCTGGTCTTCTGTTCTTACTGTACTGTTTGTGCTACCACATTCTTTTACTTCATTAAATGACTTGGCGTAATCCACACTACTTATGTCCGGAGGAGGTGGTGCTCGAAACTGATCTGGCGAGGTAAGCAAGAATGGTTTGGCTTTGGCCCATCCGGCTCCAAATATAAAGCCGTGCGGAGTTCCAGAATGTTCTTTAAATTCAGCATAAACACCCGGGGCCATTGGATGCGAGGTATACTCTGCTTCCGCATTCCAATTGTCCATGTTGCGTAACTCCAATATTTTGCTAGCTGTTTCTTTACCCAATTGAATTCCTAAATCTTTGGAACGTCCATCTGGTACCTGGGAAAGAAAACGATCATGATGCTGCTTGAGTAGAGTCAAATTTTCCGTAAAGCAAGACTTTGCTACTTCGTACGCAGCCTAGCTGACTGCTGCCACGGGATCTGCATGGAACTGGTTGCCCTGGTATGCATACATCTCATAAACAGGTGTAATTGCGTTCAGCGCATTGTGCATGGCCGTATGCGCCAAAGCTTCTGTTCGAACCCCGTTAAGGGTCAATAAAGCGTCCTTTTCAACGGCAAGCTTCATGATTAATTCATTCCAGCTTAGGACAGCGTCTGGGCCATAATTTTGTGGCAGTGTTTTATTGGAGTGGCAAGACCATAATACACAACCCATTGACAATGTGATTAATAACATCCATAGCTTCGGGTGAAATATCTTTTTCATAATTCGAGATTTTAACCAAGTCGATCGGAGGGGATGTGTCGCGCGTCAGGAGATTTGCAAAGTACATATTGTTCGGACTTGTTATACTATATAATCGACTGTTCAAAATGCTATTTCACTTTTTCACTTATTAAATTAACCCAATCCAATAAAAAGAGGTTCCCTGATTATTGATTGATACCATCCTGAAAACAGGATTTTCGTTACATCTGGATCCGACTGTTATGAGGAAGGATGTGTTCGATTATAGCCCGGGAGATGCACCCTGGATAGAATAGAACAGTATGTTAGCAATAATTTTAATGGATCCTCAAGAGCTGTTTTTGTTTAAGAAAGCCCGTAGATCCTGTTTTGGATAGGTGCTGTCTTCACCTACCCATAGCAAATGTCCCCACTTATTATGGTAGGTTTTTAGTGTTGAATTTTTAATTTCTCTTGATGCATAGTGCCCCATTGTAATGGAGACTGATTTGTCGTTCTCGCTGTGCAGTATTAATGTAGGACACGTTATGTTTGGCAAAACTTCTGCCTGAATATTTGGAAACAATCACATCAATTATGCATGCAGACGTACCCATTTAAAGAGGTCGCAATCAATAACCAGATCAGGTAGGGTAATATCAACAAGGATTTAAATTGCAGGTCCGGCCAGTAGTAGAGTAGAAAGAAAGCCACAAGTAGAGTCAGTAATGAGATTATGATCAAGCCAGTGACGACATGGTGATAATAAAAAAAAGTCGGGTTCCAAGACACGTTGAAGACCCATTGCACGATGAATAAAGTGACGAACAAGGATTTATCTTCAGTGATGGGCCACAAGTAAGCCAGGTAAATACTGAAGCAAATCATAATAGTGGACCACGCAAAGCCGAAGACCCAGCCCGGTGGGGTCCACAGTGCTTTGTTTAAATTTTGATACCAATCGGAAGGAACGCCTCTTCTCGTAAAATAACTTCCGATGGCCAATCCGCCAAAATTGATCACTAGGAATAGGATTAAGGGGTAGATCATGTTTTGGTATAATAATAAGAAAAAATATTTATTTTCTCAACGTTTTATGTGGAGTTCGGACCACGGTGTATACTAATCAGGACCATAGACAGTTCAATAAAGGATTTGGTCATTTTTCCCTTGCCGTGCCATCAATAAGTCTTCATGATGTCAGGTCAAAAGTGCTTTAAACCAATTGAAAGTTTATCCGTAGATCAAATTATTACACCGAGACCAAATCTATTTAGTCGGTCTGGATCAATCATTTTTATCTTCCATAATTCTTTGAATTTCTTTCAGCAATAATGGATAAACAGGTAAGTCCGCACTGTGGCCATAGCCTTCCAGTTCGTAGAGCGTGGTCTCCGTATGGCCGGCGATTTTCATCATCCGCATCAGGTAGGCGTTTTCCTCATACCGACCGAGCATCTCCAGCTCCCGGTCACCGGTGATTAAAAGTAAGGGAGGCGCATCCGCACGGACATGATACAGTGGAGCCAGATGGTCCACGACGGGCTGGGTGCCCGGTATGCCCCGTTCTTTCCGGATTGTAAAATGTGTAATCGTATGACCGCTCAACGGGATCAGACCGGCAATTCTATTGGCATCGATGTGATGTTTTGCCAACCAGGATTTGTCCAGTCCGATCATACTGGTCAAATAGCCGCCAGCAGACGCGCCGGATACAAAAATCAATGTAGAATCACCACCGTATTCATCAATGTTGTTGAAAACCCAGCTCACAGCAGCGGCAGCATCTTCTATGTATTTCGGTGCCTTTACCCTGGGATGCAATCGATAATTGACCGCTACCACACCAATACCTTTTTCTTGCAATTCCCGGGGAATACTCTTTTTACCCGCAGTTAATCCTCCGCCATGAAACCACACCACCGTGGGGTAATTATCTAGGGTGCTCGGATAATACACATCCAGTACACACCGCTCCATGATGTATGGATCCGATTGATTCATCGAATCACTGTAGTAGGGAATATTTTTTTGGATCTCATAATGGACCTCCTGGGTGCTCCCCGTATGACTTAGTCCAATGAATAGAATGAATGTTAGAATCAGTCGCATAGCTGAATTGGTTTTAAAACAATGTAATATCTTTTGAATGGATAAGATCCGGTGGTGAGACCAGCGTTTATTCCGGTTTTAAATATCCAAAATCTTATCGGGTTATTCTAATTGACTGGAGATTTAGCAGGTGATGCCCCCTGAACTGTGTCAATCGTGCGGAAGGTAAGATTGATCCGGGGTTCCAGGACCCGACGTGTGGGCGGGAGTCGATGCTGCCAATGCGTTTGGGTGGTGCCTTTCATGACCAATAAGCTTCCGTCGTGCAGAAATAAGTCTACTTTCTCTTTGGTTTTCTTGTGTCTGAAAATAAATTTTCGATCTGCTCCCAGGCTCAGAGACGCGATTGCGCCGTTTTTTTTCAATTCTTTTTCATCATCACTGTGCCAGCCCATTCCTTCACTGCCATCATGGTAGAGGTTGAGCAAGCAGGAATTGTAACATTCACCCGATGTTTTTTCCAACAATGTTTTTAATTCCAACAGCTCTCTCGTCCAGGGTAATGCCTGTTTGGAAGAATGGGAATATGTGTATTCAAAAGGGGAATCACCGTACCATGCGACTTTTCGTTTCGTAGTGATGGTGCGACCAAACATTTTAAGCTGATCATGCCGCCATTCGATATTCGTCATCAATTCGTGGAGGTAGTAGTCGGCTTGATCTTGATCCAGAATAGAACCGTAATAAAATGCCTTGCCGTCTTTGGGGAGCAAATTGAGGGTGGGGTCCGGCGTTGTATGAAATAGATCCATCTGTTTAAAAGTGAAATTAATAAATTCTATTTTATCATGACAGGTGTGATGGTGTACCCCTTTCCCTGTAGTTGGCTGATCAAGCCGCACTCATACATCAGATGACTTAGCCCGACCGCGATAAAACAGCTGTTGGATCCTATAGATGACGCTATTTTCTTCATCCATCGGTCGTTCCGGCCGGTCAATATCAATGCATTCTGGCATGGAGCGTCAAGTTGGTAGTCCATATTCATATTCCTGTACCAGGCCGTTTGCTCGCAGTGTTCTGTGTTTCCGGATCTGATGATATTGATCACCCCTGCAAGTCGTTTTTTGTGCACTTTTCGCGGCATCCCTTCCACATCTTTGTTAATAAGATCTATTTGTTCTTCCGTGGTTTCCAGGCCGATCAGGTTCAGCTTTCCCTGCTTGGCTATCGAACCGATGTAATCATCCAGTGACAGTGAGGTGTCGGTGGAATCCCGGGGCAGACAGAATTGTTGTTTGAAGTATCTGTTCAGGAAAACGTACATTTCCGTGGGTGTCATTTTGTGAAAGTCGGTCGGACTGGAAGCAAACAGGGTTTCGATGAAAGCCAGATCTGTTTTATTCAGGTATTTATTCCACCGGGTCGTGGTTGTTCTCCGGTTGATGATGTCTTCTGTTGTTTGTCCGGGGATATTCAGATTTTCCTTGATCAGGACATCACACGACATCAGGGATTGGCGGACGTCACTCAGAGAATCGAAAAATGATTTGCCAAAGGCATGGTGGGTGCCAAATAAGTAGGATGTTTGAGGTTCATGAGCCCGGGTTACTTTAAAAAATACCGTCTGGAAGGTGTCTGGTTGAGCTAGGACAACCTGGATTGAAAGAAGTAGAATGAAAAAGCCTGTTTTTATAATCATAGTTATGGTTCTTCCCAAATCACATCATAGTGGTTTTGGTTATTAAAAAGGATTAGATAAGGTTTGGGAGTACTGCCGTCCCATACAAGTTTAGATGAAAAGAGGAGTACGGCATCTTCCCAAAATGCGACCCAATGAGGGGTCAGCGGGTCGGTTTGCTTGACGATAGTTTTTTGTTCTCCGTGTGTATCAATCAGCTCAAAAGACCTGTTGCCCCAATAAGCCAGTAATAATGCTCCGTTTTTATAATCCGCATCAAAGAACTGGTTGCGATCCAAGGGGGCATTGACCACGGTGGCGTCAATTACATCGTCCCATTGATTTTTAAGCGTTCCGTTTTGACCGATTAAAAAGCAGTCCTGATCTCCCATTAAAAGGATTTGGTTGTGTTCCACGGCTCTCATTCGTTTTATAGGTTGCTTGATATTGAGGTGTTGTACTGGTTTTTCACCCTTTTTCATACGCAACAAATCCGGGTATCGACAAAAAATAATTTCATCATCAGAATTCATCATAAATCCACCCTCTCCGATTCTCCATTCATCAGTGAACCAATCCCAAATGACTTTAAAATTGCCTTTTACGGTTGTTTTTAGTATCCGGACCTCAAAACGCTGGCTGCTGGTCACACGGCGTCTTTCTATGATGTAAATGTCGTCCTGGTCGTGAGAAAGCATAAAGTCACTTGCCGGATGCCTGGATTGCATAAATACTTTCGGGTCGGAGGTTTTGTTCCAAATCATGACACAGGCGTGATGCTCGAGGTCATCGATGGGATTGATGTACGACCACAAGACATGTTCACCCACTGCGATCATATTTCCAGTCGGATGGGCATGTACTACAGATGACAGCAACATGAATATGGCACCCAAAAAAAAGAAATGGTATTTCATAATGTTTGCTTTAGATCATCCGATTCCATAGAGAGCGCTGATTTAGCTGAGTATTGATCCGTGACTATGAGTTCAGCCCGCGTCATCTGTGGTGTATTTATAAAGAGCATGCATTTTAAATTAACAATACATCAATTTGCAAAATAAATATACGATAATCGTATAAAAAACAATATGTGTATTTTATCTATTCTCATATTTTGGGATATGATCATAATCATGGATATATTTGAAAAGTATAAAACTGTATCATAAAACACAAGATGAGACTTCTAAGAAGACCTCTTTCTATTCAGAATGTTAATACCAAAATAGACCATGGTTCTTTGCTCTTGTCTCTCCAGGTTTTCACATGGACTTTAATTGTTTTTCTGTTGGGTGGCTGTGCAGTGGCGAGAGTGAATCCGCAGGCTTCGCTAAAAATTCGTTTTCTCGATGAATATATTATCCCGGCAGACTTTCATGTATCGGGCACCTTAGTCGGCGGCTTGTCGGATCTGGACTATGACGGTGAATTTTTTTACACGGTTTGTGATCTTCCTTCGGCCCCCCGGATTTACCGGTTTTCCCTCGATATCAAAAACAGCAAGATCGATACGCTGCAGTTCTTAGAGGTCATTCCGGTGGACACCGAATCGACCCAACTGGTTTTCGATTCGGAAGGTGTAATCTACCATCCGGATGAAAAGCGATTTACCCTGAGCAGTGAAGGTTCGATTAATAGGGGTCGCGATCCTTTTGTGGCAGAGCTGGACAGAAACGGGCAGGTGCAAGAGCTGTATGATTTACCAGCTTACTTTCTGTCGTCCCATGCCTCCGGTCCCCGAAACAACAGCGTTTTTGAGGGTTTGTGTGAAAGTGTGGATGGCAAGGGCATTTGGGTTGCCAATGAATTGCCCCTTAAGGGAGATGGACCTGAGCCAGGAATATTTGAAAAACATGCTCCGATCCGGTTTACCCGATTGGATCGGAGCACCAAAAAGCCGGAACGTCAATTCGCTTATGACCTGGACCGGGTCCGGAAAATACCATTGCTTCCGTTTGGGATGAACGGGGTAACGGCCATTGAAGAATATGAGGAAGAACGGTTTCTTGTGTTGGAACGGGGGTTTTCAGCGGGCTATGGCCGACACGGTTTTCGGGTCTTGCTGTATCTGGCGGATGGCCGGGAGGCGGATTCCACACTGGAAGTAAATCGGTTAAAGGAGGTAAAGCCCAGCACGGTGACTCTGGCCAATAAAAGCCTGCTATTTGATTTTAACAGCATCCGAAAGGAGCTGACGAACCGGTCGGTGGACAATCTCGAAGGGATGACCTTTGGCCCCACCCTGCCCAATGGAAACCGGACCCTGGTATTGATAGCTGATAACAACTTCAATACGCTGATGAAGCAAATGAATCAGGTGATCCTGATGGAGGT
Source organism: Membranihabitans marinus (assembly GCF_019802045.1). GTDB lineage: Bacteria > Bacteroidota > Bacteroidia > Chitinophagales > Saprospiraceae > Membranihabitans > Membranihabitans marinus_A. The sequence goes on from NZ_JAHVHU010000009.1 coordinate 149,745, forward strand.
GGTTGGGGAATAGGGGAAATGCAGTAAGGCATGGCCAGGTGGATTTCGTTCTTGCCATTTTTAATTTTTTTGACTTGATCCTTTCAGTCATTGCGGACTTGATCCGCAATAATGCTTCTTCACTTCCTGAATAAATGCATCATCCACCCCGATTTCCATACTCAACTCCTTCCATAGAGGATTGGTACTATTTATCAAATCATCCTTCCAGGCTCTCTTCCAATTTTTTAGTTGCTTCTCCCGTCTGATCGCATCAACGATCGAATCATAGACTTCAAAATAAACCAGTTTGTTACAATTGTACCTCTATGTAAACCCTTTATTGATTTTTGCCACTCTACGCCGCAGGTCATTGGTTACGCCAGTGTAAAGCACCTTGTTGTACTTGTTGGTCAAAAAATAAATGTATCCTCCTTTTAGCATACGCTCTGATTCTAGTGCGCTGAATCATAAGTAAAAGATACTATTGAAGCGATTATTTTTTGACATATTGAAGAAGCCAAACCGCATATAGCCACAGCTAAATAAGGATTTGGATGATGAAGATATGGTAAAAAAGAAGCCATCAATAGTGTTTGGTATTTATGATTTGGTGCACTACTGAGACTGCGGTTCAAGTCCGCAGAGACGTGGGGGATGACAATCCGTGCGTCGATTGTTGGTTACAAGATACAAATGATTTTGAAAAGAGGAAGTGGGTGGTGGACCAGTCTTATGAAATCGACTTGGTGAAGCACAGACTATCCGGGATATCCTTTAGTCGGCCATACTTTTCTATGGGTCGATAGCCGTTTCTTTCATAAAGCCGGCGGGCTTCTGGCTGGTTAATACCCATGAACAGAATGGTTCGGTCTTTGCCCTTCTCTTGTGCCCAGCTCTCCAATTCAGTTAAAATATGAGCAGCAATACCTTGTCCTCGAGCTTCAGGATGGACATACATCCGCTTAATTTCTATGGTTGTCGAGTCATATTCTGATATGGCGCCGCAAGCGATGGGTTTGTCGTTTTTATACGCCAATACGACATGTAGTGTCTCATCAATGGCATTAAACTGAGCCAGCGGATGGTCCGCACCATCCCGATGGGCAAGATCGGAATTTAATAACTCTACAAGTTTATTGAAATCGGGGTTTTTCGAGGAAGTTCGTTTATAATCGATCATAGGCGGAGGGGAGTGATCCACAATAAAAAATGGCCGGTCAGTACCTGGTCGTACGTTTTAAAATATACTGTTGTACTATGTAAGCAGTACTGGGTCCTAAACAATACGTTTTTGCCGCAACCCAAGCAGCTCCATACGGTAGAGTTTTACATTTGCCCCGAAAACTCCCACCATAAAAAAGGGCTGGTACTCGCCCCGGCCATTCCGCCTCGCGGCTTAATCTTTGAGCTCTGTGAGCCAGTTTTTTTCCTGTATCTTACTGTCAATTTCCCGGAATGCACGTCCCGTTTGATCTATTTCGCTTTGCAGCTTTTTGATATCAATCGTGGTTTTTAGGTTGGCATCACCACTATTATCTACTTGTGCTGCATACCGGATGTTGCGCAATCGTTCCGAAAGCATTTTCAAAGCATCCCTTTTAGCCAGAGCCTCCATGAGTGTCCCTTCTCCATCAATGCTGGTCTCGTTATTTGTTTTGTTGATCCGGATCACCAGGGATTCCAGATCCTGGATGGTCTTCCTTAGTTGGGCCAGTATTTTATCGGGGTCCTCCTGCGGTTTTTTGTCGTCGGAGACAATAAGCACCGGCCGGATTCTGTGTTGCAGATGTTCGATCTTCTTCATCAGGTCTGCTCTTAACAAGAGCCCTTCGGCAAGTTTCATTCTTTTGTCGGCCATGTCTGGTTGATTTTAAATGGAAACGAGGTGATAGCTTAAAAGTTTGAATTTTGGAAAAAAACAATGGTTTTTTAACGGGTATTTACTATTGCCCAAAGGTAAACCCTTCTTTGTCCAATTTAAGCTTCGGCTTGTTTAACTTTTTTACAGATTGTTCTATTTTCACCTTATCGTCGTCCGGTATTTGCGTTAGAATCAGCTTGTCAAGTTCGATTTTGAGTAGTTTGCTGATCACAATTAGGTCTTTCAAAGAAAAGGGAATTACCCCATTCTTTAATTCAGACATATAAGATTTACTATTGTGGCCCAATATCCCAATACTTTAAATTTAGTATTTCTTCCGTTCCCTGAATTACCGTTTGTGCAATGAGACCCACGGGATTTTCAAGCAATCAGTTAATACTATTAGTGCCATAATACTTGCTCTTCAACCAAAAAGACACCCGAACCAAAAGAATGAGCACCGGGACCTCAACTAAGGGACCAATGACGCCTGCAAATGCCTGCCCAGAATTTAATCCAAAAACGGCTATAGCCACGGCAATTGCCAATTCAAAGTTATTCCCTGCCGCTGTAAATGAAACGGCCGCATTTTCTTTGTATGAAGCGCCCATGGCTTTGGTTAAAAAGAAGCTGATCATGAACATTAAGCTAAAATAAATAATCAACGGAACCGCGATAATTAAAACATCCAATGGTATTTCAACAATTAATTCTCCCTTCAGCGAGAACATGACCACAATGGTAAACAACAAAGCAATTAAAGTGATCGGTGAAATGGTGGGAATAAATTTCTCAATATACCACTTCTCTCCTTTTAACCTGATCAAAATTACCCGGCTTAAAATTCCCATTAGGAACGGTAATCCTAAATAAATAGCCACACTTTCTGCGACCGTGCCAATGGAGATGTCAACAATCGCTCCTTCAAATCCGAAATACGGCGGGAGAATAGTGATGAAGATCCAGGCATAAAAACTATATGCAAAGACCTGGAAAACACTGTTCAAAGCCACCAAACCTGCCCCATATTCGCTATCACCCTCTGCCAGATCGTTCCAAACCAATACCATCGCAATACAACGCGCCAGGCCGATTAAGATCACACCGACCATATATTCCGGATAATCACGTAAAAATGTAATGGCCAGAAAGAACATAAGAACGGGACCAATGATCCAGTTTAAAATAATCGATGTGGAAAGAATTTTGGTGTTCTTAAACACTTTCGGCAAAAGGGCGTAATTGACTTTCGCCAACGGCGGATACATCATTAAAATCAATCCAATGGCTATCGGGATGTTCGTTGTTCCGCTGCTGAATGAATCGATGATATTGGGAAAGGATGGGAAATAATACCCAATCCCTACGCCCAAAATCATAGCGATGAATATCCATAGGGTTAAATACGTGTTGAGGAAGCTGAGTTTCTTTGAACCCATATTTAATATTATGATTTTATCTGGGAGTAAACGTGAAAAAGTTCAGTCGCAATATGCAGACTTCTTTCCTGATATTTTTCTGCTTGCTGTGGTGTATCATCAAAAATTTTTGGATCTTCAAAAGTGATTGGGATACGACTTTCGGCACCGAGAACAAAGGGACATGCCTCATTTGCTGAATCACAGGTCATAACGGCTGCAAATTCAGACTTTGGGTTAAAATCATCCTCCACCCGTTTTGAAAATCCTATGATGGGATGCGTATTCTCAGAATATTTGATGCTGTAAATTGGGTTTTCGCTTTCAGACATGGCGTTTATCTGAAACCCTGAATTTTTCAAAGTTTTCACCACCATCGGAAAAAGCGCTGTTGCCTCTGTTCCGCCAGAATAGCAAAATACACTTTTGATATTAAAGTGGAAAGCCAATGTTTGCGCCCACACTTGTGCTAAATGACTCCTTCGGGAATTGTGTGTGCAGATGAAATTGATGCGAACAGCCTCATTATTTAAAACTTTTAGCTGAATAAAATCGGTCAGTGGCTGTAAAATTGCTTTACGTTCCTCTGAAATAGTTTGAGGATTAAAGGTTTCAATGGTTTTCTCAATTTCTGGAAATACGGTTATTTGCATTGATTTCATTTTTCTAAGATCGTTGTTTAGCAACAGCCACTACCAGGGGTGCAAGCAGATTCATTTTCCAGGTCAGCCAATTGTACAATCTGTTTTTTCTCCGGAATCCCACATTTGTCCTTCGCCAAACAATCGGTTTGTGTGGTCGTCAATAGAAAATTGGTGCCATCAAAGTCCAAACCGAACTTCCCAATGGTGTCTCCCTGGTATTCCACTTCAATATCCAAATCTCCTATTCCTAAGGTTTTCTCTGAAAGCTCAATGATGTTAAGCAATTTTTCCGGATGCAATCTGTGGTCATAATCATTGGCATTCCAAAGTTGGAAGTTGACGACCTCCTCATTTCGAACGGTGCCGCCACAATCAATAAAATGCTTAGTGATTTTACCAACTTCCGTGACATGAAAGTGTTTGGGAACCAAATCGCCATTCGGTAATTGAAAAGCGATTTTATCCAGTTGATGCAATTTGTTTTTAATTTCTGATAATTTCATATCTATATTTGTTTATTGCGATTATGCAATTTATTTGATGAAAAAAATATTAGCAGCAGTCTGCTTTCGGTATTTCTTGATCTAAAAATTGGTGCATCATCTTCTTCATGTTAGCCCAGTTTACGCTGTCAATACAATAACACACTTTGACGCCTTCCACGGTTCCTTTGATCAATCCCAATGTTTTTAATTCTTTTAAATGTTGGGAGATAGTAGGTTGCGCCAGTCCGATTTCTTCTGATAAATCGCCGCAGTAGCAGGCATCTATTTCAAATAACTGTTGCAGAATAGCCACTCTCGCAGGATGTCCAAAGACTTTTGCGAATAAAGCGATTTCTTTTTGCTGGTCTGTATACATGTTGTTATGTTGATCAATTACTTAATCGCAATATTGCAATAAATATCTTAAACAAAGAAAATATTTTAAAAAATTTTCTTGAAATAAATTTATTCTGGATCTACTTATTGTACTCCTGCCCCCCCATTATTCCTGAGAAAAGCAACTAAAGACAACACCAGCATACCCACTGCTGTCGCATAAATCCAGGCAGGCACCGGGATGGGATCCCCGGCCGCATAGGAATGCAATCCGGTCAGGTAGTAATTGACGCCAAAATAGGTGAATATGATTGACCAGATCGCCCACATGCTGAATAAATTGAAGGTGAGCTTGCTTCGCAATCCGGGGACCAACCGCAAATGGAGAACCACGGCATACACAATGATTGAGATAAACGCCCAGGTCTCCTTGGGGTCCCAGCTCCAGTACCGACCCCAGCTTTCGTTCGCCCACATACCACCCAGAAAGGTGCCGACGGTCAACGCAAAGAGCCCGATGGTCAAGGCCAATTCATTGACGATAGACAATTCGCGGATCGAATGTATGATCTTGGTAGTGGGTGGTAGGATAAAAAGGAGTAATGCCATCACGCTCAACACAGCCGACAAACCAAAAAATCCATAACTGGAGGTGATGATGCTCACATGTACCATCAACCAATAGGATTTCAGCACAGGCTCCAAGGGCGTAATCTGAGGGTCAAGCATGGATCCGCCGTGTGCAAACCCCATCATAATCATCGCGACCAAGGCACCGGCCGCCGGGATAAAAGCATTCCGGTTTCGGTATAATAGCAGCCCGGAGAGCACGCCGATGCCGGAGATAAAGATAATGGCTTCATACCCGTTGCTCCACGGTGCATGTCCGGAAAGATGCCACCGGACACCCAACGCGATCACCTGTACGACCAGTGCCAGAATCATCATGCCCAGTACGGCTTTGGTTATCCATTGGAAATAGCGGTGAGAACGGGACCCCGATGAAAACACTTCAGCAAATCCAAGCACAGTCATCAGGATTCCCAACAGGCTGAATGCGATCATCAACCAGAAAAATACGTTCAATCGATTGTACAGGATTTCCAGGTTGACTTTAGAAGTCGACGGAACCACTGTTTTTCCCCATTTCTGTTGAAAAGCATCGATGGCCAGCCTATTTTCATCTGCTTTCCGCCAATCTCCACTCTTTAGCCCTTCCTTGATTCCATCGAAATAGGGCGTTAAAAGGTTATACGCTGTCGTGTCAATCGCTGTCGCATTTTCTTCGGTATTGTATATCCAACTACGCCAGGTTTGTGCCGGATCATTTATGACCGGAACGATCCGGGTGAAATATCCGAAGGCAATGTTGGTGAAAATATTGAACCGTTCCGTGACGGCGATCACAGCTTTATCGTAGTTAGACTGTTCGCTCATGGGTTTGCTAAAAGACTGGATGCTCTGTTCTTCCAGTATAAACACCCCGGTTTCCGGTTCGACCAGATTGGCGTAAGAGGTATACCCATCCACATTGGCACCGGACTCCCGGATCAATTGGTCTCCGCCTTTATGGCCTACCTTGATGAGGGGTTCATCGGCCCAGAACCCTGGATCGATCTGCATGGATAGAAACCACTGTTCAGCGGACAAAGTATGTCCGTCTTTATTGTATTGATCCTTTTTATATAGTTTTCGGATTAATTCCAATGCCAATGTATTGACCGGCTTGATCCGGCCCTGGATATCCTGCACCAGCAAATAACCGAATTTAGCGGCATGATCCGGATCAATAATCCGTTGGGATCCGAGCTCTCCTGGTCCGGCAAATTGGGCGTCCGGTCCGGGCATTTTCTGCGGAAGCACGGAGGTATCTATGGTTTCAAAAGAAGTATCTTGTGCATAAAGCGAAGTGGCATCAAAACTGATCCAGGTGAAAATGAAAGCAAAAAAGAGAACAGCATTTTTCATATGCATTCTTTTCAAAGCCCGGTTCAGATTCCCAAAATGGGAGCCTTTCCAGAACAAGGTGAAAAACATCCCTACGAACAACAGAAAGTATCCCAGATAAGTGATGTTGGTGCCCCACCTGTCGGCATTCACTGACAATATGGTGCCCGATTCGTCGGGGAAATAACTGGCCTGAAAAAACCGATACCCCCGGTAATCCAGGACATTGTTCATGTACACATGATGCTGTTTTTCCGTCCCCTGATCCAGGACAGTAATCCGGCTTTCATATGAGGATGGATTGTTGGAGCCCGGATACCGGTCCACCAGGAAGTCATCACATCGTATGTAAAAATCTGTGTAGAGAAGCTTCGATCCATATCCCAAAGAAATATCGAGTCCATTGAGCTGTATGGTGTTGCTCAATCCCGTGACGCCTTTTCCTCCCTTGATATACAGAGTATCTTTTTCCTGTCCTGAAGCCACCTCCAACTGTATGACATCCAGGCGGTTCTGATCTTCTGGGTCGTTTTTATCACCCGGGTAGTAAACGATTTCTCCTGAAAAAGGACTTTCTGGGATGATATATGAAAGATGGTTGACCGTGTACAGGACGCGGTGGTTCAGTAGTTTCGGTTGACCCGCCTGGATTTTTCCTGTATTTTGATTCAATAGCTCCGTATTGGTCACCACCCCCTTTTGCTGCCCTTCCATGGACAACCAGGAGCCCGCTTCCGGGAGGATCATAGTCAGGTCCTCGTACCTTTTTATAAAGGCCACTGAACCTGGAACCGGGTTTTCAAAACTAAATCGAGTCCCATCAATTTCCCGGACCCCACCTTCCGGTATATACACATCCGTTCGGCCTTCCGGTCCTACCGTTACGACCGACAAAATTTTCTTTCCGGTTTCGGTCTTCCGGATCGAGTCTTTGGCCAGCGGGATATAATCGATGGATTTTAAGGAAATTTCTTTATCGCCGAACTGGAAATTCCGGGCATAAGTGCGATGGAATGGCCAGGGTCTATCTTTGGTATTGAAATGGGACATCACGTACGGATATTTGTCATAGCGAAGGGTCTGCTTCCCATCGGAAAGCTGTAGTTTGACATAGGTCATATCACTGATCATTTCATTGGTGGTCTCACCTTCTTTGATGGGCATTTGCGCTTCAAAGCTGGTGTATCGGGTGATGGCACCCCCGAGAAACATAAAAATAAAAGCCAGGTGAAAAATCAGGATGGGCCATTTTGCACGCCGGGTCATCCGGTAGGTCTTAATGTTTCGGGCAAACAGTATAATCAACCAGAGCATCAAAATTTCAAACCACGTAGCATCGTAAATGAGGGCTTTAGCGGTGGCGGTGTTATAATCATTTTCGACAAAGGTGCCTGCGGCCATAGTCAGGCCAAATAGCAGCAAAAGAACCGTCATAGTCCGGGTGGAAAAGAATAATTTTTGAATGCTTTTCATCATGTACTATTCGTCAGAGAGTCAATTTTTACCTCTTCTTTACCGACAGTATATCAACAATTAATAAAGATCACCTCTTCAGGTCAAAGCCTGGACCACTTCTCCTGAAGAGATGAAAATGGTGGAAGAAATTTGTAGCGTTCCCTCGTATTACCAGAAAGTAGCTGAAAATTGAGGCGCGTTGACCGAATAAATTTTTCAATTGTACGGTTCCTTATAACGATTTCAGATATTCCGTGAGATCAGCCTGTTCGGAAGCGCTTAGGTTGAGATTGTGTTCCTGATTGTATCTCGATACGACATCTTCCAAAGTCGCTGCGGATCCATCGTGAAAATAGGGTGGATGCTGCCAGATGCCTTTTAAGGGAGAAACTCGCCATTGTTTGGTTGCCGAACGTTTTACATAATCCTTATCCAGAGCCACTGAAGCACTGGGCGGATGCAATTTTCCACCGTCCACTACGTCGGTAAATAAAGGGCCCGAATGACAACTGGCGCACTGGGCTTTTCCAGAAAATAATGCTTTTCCACGAACAGCGGCTGCACCGTCAAACGAACCCGCCGGGGGTGCCGGTGCTGAAATGGAGAATTGATAGGCCTGTAATGCCGGCAGTTTATCGGTGACCAGATCATCATCTTCCCGGTAATCTACTTCCCAGTCGATGCGGTCGTCCAAGAAATATCCGTGGCCGTGCATCTGAGTGACCGCTACATAGCGGTTCCAGTATGCGACCGGACCCACCGGTTCATGTTCTATGTCTCCATCTCCGGTGAAAATAGCTTTGGGAAGTCCGTACAATCCATAGGCCGGCGGAATAACTACTGGGTTGTTCAGGCCATCATGATTGAATCTCGGGTCATAAATACCGGGGCCCCAGGATGCATAAACATCTTTCGTCTCCTGATCGAGAGCCGGCGATAATGAGATAATCAGCCCGGGGTCCAGATCTCTGTTAGCCCAGCCATCCAGGCGTTTTCCTATGCCCGCTGCAAAAGAATCATCCACGGTCGAATGACACAGCGCACAGGTTACCCCCATTCGATCCAGACTCAATGAGCCATCCGAATTTTCGCTCACCTGGCCCTGAACTCCGACGACTGCATTGAGCTGGAGAAGAACCAATGTGGTCTGCGGATCATTGAGATCAACCTCTCCATTTTGAATGGCTTCGACCACAGGAGCCGGTAAAGCTTCTGCATCAACCTTCAGGCCCACACTAAGCGCTGTAGCCGGGCTGACGGCGGTTTCTACGACCTTGTTCATTTGCAGGACATCAGTCCAAAACGTTTCATCACCAAAAGTATCGTACCGGAAAATATCTTTTCCTTCTGCCACCAGTTGCGGATCCAGGGGTGGTAAGTCCAAATCACCTTCACCCGGGGGTGTGGGTGGTTCCGGTGGCGGTGTGCCGGGATCATCCTTGCTGCAGCTGAAAAGAACCAATGCGGTCAGGATCGTCAGCAGCATGTTTGTCATCATAGTTTTGTTCAACATAATATTTAGCTTTTAATGGTTGAGAATTTCAGTTCATTTTCTCAGATGTTGATTTTGTTCGGAGTAGTATGGTGAAGCTTAGAGGAGAAAAAACCAAATTAGTTACAAAATGAATGGGATAAATTTCATGAAGCAGCTTTTCAGGGTTCAAATAAGATCGTCATTGCAGATGTTCGGTTACTAATAGGTTTCCTTTCGGACCCGTTCGCTCCGGTATAGCGCACGCTTATAATAAAATTAAGACAGGTTGCATGAAAAGATCGTAGTAGTTTATATCCAAGCTACCTACCTGATCAGGACGGTGTCCTCGATGCTAAATGAAGGTGAGAAACATTTCGGGTTCACGTGGAGTAGAACTACTGGCGATTTCATGTAAGCAAACAGCCGATCTGATAATAACAATTGATTTTCGATCTCTTCTGCCCTAACCCTGCCCAGACGGGCTCGTACCAAACAGGGATTAGACCGAGAATCGGCTCCCTTTAGGGATGGAGCAAATCGAGTCAATTCTTAATATTGCTGTATAGTTTATTAATATATTGACTCCATACTTTTTTAAAACCAACCCATCCGGAATAGTTACCGGAGGACCTCGGTGAGGTCCAATTTTATTAGTACATGCATCCTCCATAATTCTCGACCCGGCTGCGGGTCGCAGACCAATTAACTATTGCCGTCTCCTTCCCAAATTATTTTCAGATTCAGATTCAGAGCGATAACTCTACATCATTTGACTTTGTCGGTGCAATGACGATGACGTGATATGTTTCCTTGAAATAAACCGTTCGGCGACGACCAACATTGCGACCTCCCTGAGGTCGTAACTTCTCTTTTATCCCATTCGCTAATACACTGTGACCCGGAACCGGGTCAATTCCGATCGGTCCTTCGATTGAAACTCTAGAGTAGTTACGATCTCAATGAGTAATCTGTACGGTACAGCTGGTGCCGGCTTTAGTGGGGTTTGTGGGTAGTCTGGATCGAATTATGTCGCCAGAGAGTGTGGAGGTTGGATCGAAACGAATTATGGTTTTGGAAATCGTTGATTTTGGTCTCATTTGGATGTTGAAGCAGCTGGACTTCCACGAATCAATGACTAAAGCACCGCCCACAGCAATCAAGACAATGCTCAAATATAAAATTAAATTCAAAATTATTTTTTTTACAATTTTCATGGGATTGGTGTTTTTGAAATTATCATACTTCACGGTAGCTACAGCCATAAGAGTTAAGCCAGATAGGTGGGCACCACATCGCATTGTTGCGAATTTTCATGACTCATGCATTGTGTTAACAATAACGACGTTGCCCTTTTTCCGGCCTGTATCTATGTACCTATGGGCATTAGCTAATTTCTCCAGAGGAAACTGTCGATCGATGACGGTCTTAAGTTTCCCCTTCTGATGGATCTTAAGAACTTCGCTGAGGTAGGATCGTAGTTTTTCATCTGCATACATGCCCACGGCCTGAAATTTTGCTTTTTTCCGCCTGACGACGGTAGTGATTATCATCTGAACCAACAGCGATAGCTGAAGTACCGGCGACAGATACAACCCATTTTTTGTCAACACTTTACGAGTCCTCCGGAACGAACTTTTTCCGACCGCGTCATAGATCATTTCGTATCGGTTCTGTGACTGTGTAAAATCCTGTTTCTGGTAATCGATGACTTCATCGGCGCCTAGAGACCGGACCAATCCGGCATTTTTGCCACTGCAAACTGCGGTGACATGCGCACCGAGGTTTTTCGCTATTTGTACCGCAGCGGTTCCCAGCGCACCGGATGCTCCGTTGATCAGCACCTTTTGTCCGGACTGAACCCGGGCCAGTTTAACCAGGAATACATAGGATGTGAGGTGGCCGTCACAAAAGGATGCGGCTTCTATAAACCGGAGGGATTCTGGCTTGTGCAAAATGACACCATCTTCTGCAATGGTGAGATATTCAGCATTGGCACTGAACCCCAGGGTGGTTTCGCCAAAAACACGATCTCCCTTCTCAAAATGGGAAACTTCAGCTCCCGTGCTTTCGATGATACCTGCGAAGCCCGTACCTGGAATTGGATGTTTGGGTTTACGCCATCCGATTATCAATCGGCCAAACCAGGGTTTACCTGTGCGCATCATGGTATCTGCTTTCGTTGCAGAGGATGTGACAACCTTTACCAATACTTCATGGGGTCCGGGTCGGGGTTTGTCCATTTTCTTAAGTTGTAGAACATCCGGAGACCCATACCTCGTGGCCACTATGGCTTTCATTTTATTGTTCGTCATGATTCTGGTTGATTTGTTGAGTACAAATATATGATGGGTCTGAGGCGTGTGCGTTCTGATTATTCACGGAGTGGTCCGGAATTATAATGTAGGACGTTTGTCGACTCCCTGCACCCCGACAATGGGGAAATGGCACTTAATAAAGAAAACTTCTTTTCGGATACTTTTTAGGGTGTTCTTCTTACTTCCGACTCTTCAGGTACTGACTGGGGGTCATCCCTTCCACTTTTTTGAAATGGGTGTTGAAGACTGTTTTGGAGTTGAATCCGCTTTCATAGGCCAGACCAAGGATTGAGATATGACTATTCGACGGATCCACCACGATCTTTTTGAAATGTTCAACTCGGAGCTGATTGATGAATTCGTTAAAGTTTTGTCCGATGCATTGATTCAGTACCCAGGAGAGTTGATTGGGATGGATATTGATGTATTCAGCCAGCAATCGTAAAGTGATGGAAGGATTCAGGTAGGGTTCTTCTGCCAGGATGTATTCGTTTAATTTTTGCACAAAACGCCGGGCGGTACGCTCATCGAGGATGGGTTCACTGGACTTCTGAGGCTTGGTCTCCCCGTTAGCAAGGGGATACACGCGGGAATGATACTCATCGTACCGGTCATCTTTAAAAATCTTCTCAGCCAGCGGATCACTAAACCCAAGCAAGAGAATGGAAGAATGATTCTCAAATAGCCGGTCCAGTACTGCATAGGCTTCATCATTTTTCCCCATTTCGGAATACACCATGAACAGATAGGCATGAGCATGGTGGGCATTGGATTCACGGGCTTGTACTTCAAGATCAGATATCAGCGCAGGGTCAGGATGTCCTGCAGTTACGGAGATCAGACAGCGCAGGCCCAGTTCCTCATCCGGGGTCAGTAGCTCCCGTGGGATAAGATCCAGTGTTTCTATGGCTTTTTCAAATTGCCTTTCCTTGATCCGGGTATAAACAGATACGATCAGTACGGGCGTATTTTTGGGGTTTTCTTCCAGCAGGACTTCGAGAATATCAATCACTTGGGAATAATGGCCGGACCTGTAGAGATAATAAGCTTCATAGAACTTTGTCTCCTGGCTCAGCGGATCCACAGACCGGGCATAAAGCAGGTGTTTTTTTGATTTTTTCATATCTCCCCGTAACGCATACAAAAAGGACATAAACTGATGTGCCTCGGCATAATCCGGTTTTCGATCGAGGGATTTTTGAGCGTAATTCATAGCAGACGAAAAACTGGCTTCAGTAAAAAAAGCCTGGTTGGCCAGCATATAATTGAGGTTGGCGTTGCCCGGATCCAACGCTTTTGCTGTATTGATGGATTCGATGGCTTTGTTCCAGGAAGTTTCACGGGGCGCAAATCCGGCGACGGCCAAGAAGCTGTAACTGTCCGCCAGACCCAGATGGGCCTCGATCAGTGTGTCGTCCATGGCCACTGCTTTGTCAAACGCCTCAATGGCTTTGCTCACATCCTCCGGATTCCATTTGAGAAAATGGAAGCGTCCCTTCAGATAATATTCATAAGCGTTGAGGTTCTGTGTGGGACGTTCTACGAGTCGGTCTGATATATCCATATGGCCAAGGTGCTCGCGCAGCTGATCTGCAATCAGCAAACTGATCTCATCCTGGATATCAAAAATATTCTCCATCCTGCGGTCCCAGCTGTCTGACCAAAAAGGGGAGTCGTCCTCTGTATTGATTAATTGTGCGGAAATCCGGAGCATACCATCACTAATGCGTACGCTCCCTTCCAGGATAACCGAAACCTGGAGCGCATTCCCGATTTCACGGATGGAGGCCTTGTGATCTTTATAGTAAAAACTCGACGTCCGGGAAATGACCTTGAGCCTCCGGATCTTCGAAAGTGCATTGATGATCTCTTCTGTAATTCCATCGCAGAAATATTCATGCTCACCCGCTCTGCTTATGTTAATAAACGGAAGGACTGCGATGGAAAGTTTTGTTTTATCTGTACTTAACAACTACGTATATGATGGTAATAAGCTATGAATTTTTTTACAGACTGTAAGATAATTAAAAATTCTATTAAATTAACCTTTTGCCAAAGCAGGTAAGTGATTTAATGCTATGCCTACTGCCACAACATCGATAGTGAATGTAAACCTCCGGGGCCATTATCATTCACCGCCTATTTGAATTTTATTGGCCATCCTATTTAGATTTGCACAATAGATTTCAGTAATTTGGCTTATCGGGATTTGGCATGACCTGGTTATACTTCGCTTTCCTGTCAGTAAAAAAATATCTGCGGTACTATGAAGAGACGAGATCAGACACCAAGTCAGATAGTCTGGTTTTATCAGATTGGTGATTAGTATTATTCCTGGATTGTGATTCCCCCGGCTAGCTCTTCCACAGTTGGTTTTTCGAACCAGTCTTCCATAAAATCAAAATCTTCCTTTTTTACTTCAAATTCAAAGGTGTCACCCTGTTCTTCATTTCTTTCGAGCACCCTTTTCAACCGAATGTCCCTGGGAATATCCAAAAAATGAATGGTGATCTCAAAACCGTTTGATTGTGCAAAGTTTCTGAACTTATCCCGGTGTGCTAGTTTTGAGAATCCGAGATCGAGTATAGAGTCAGTTGATGTTTTTTCCAGTTGCTTAACCAGATTCATAATCATTTTTTCCGCGCGTTCTATCCGTTCGAGAAACCATTCCAGACCGTCCTCCGGTTTTTTGTCCATCAGAAACAAGGTACTGTTCCACTGATCAATAGAGAAAACAACCCCATTTGTGGACTTTTTTAATTGGTAAGCATAGGTCGTCTTACCTGCTCCTGTATTTCCGGTAATTAAATGAACCATATCAGTAATTTAAGTTAATGATTAAAGAATTGAATGCGAAACAAGCTTCGCTCCCAATGCACATTGCGTTCACTCACTGTCGTCTTCCAACTGCCCAAGAATTTCTGATGCCCTTTGAATCGGATCCCACTCAGGTCCGGATAGGAAAAATTCTTTGACCTTGGAACAGAAGAATGATACCCTTTGTCAGCAGCAAAGAGCTAAGCGAATTGATGACTTTCTTTCTCCTAAGATTCGACACGATTTCCTGGTTCAGTACCAATATTTTATCCAATTTGTTGTCGTAGGACTTCCCCATTTTTAGGATTTCAATGTCTTTCATGATTTTATAATTTTAAAGTTGAATTAATTGAGTTTAACTAGGTGATAATCTGATGTTCATCAGTGGTCGGTAGTACACAGAGAACTAAATACGGCGTGGCGCGACAGGCGCTATGGATTACTATTTTACTGGCTGATTTCAAGAATTGCCATCGGTTTTGAAGCCGGGCTTCACAATCCCTCGGTCGCTTCACTCCCTCAAGGCTTATGAATCCCTAGTTTAGCCTGATCTTCAGATTCATAATCCGGGTGATAGCCTTGGGTGCTGAGGATTCCTCCTACGTTATGCTTCGGCGGACGAGTGTGATGCTGAGCTTTCCCTCACAAAGCGAGCATGACTCAATCAAAATACCTACCGGGTTACGAAACATGATATAATTTAATACCAAGTAAACCCGACGCCGACACTAATGACTACACCATCCCTGTGTTGGTCGTTACCGGTGTTTACCCTGCCCAAAAGAACTTGGGTATGCAGATCCAGAGCATAATTCTTTTTTTGCACGAGTTCATATCCGGCACTTGCAGTTACGGCACATCCAAAATTCCATTCCTCATCTTCGAGATCATCTATATCGTATAAGGCGGGAGAGTCCATCGCCAGTCCAAAACCGCCATTGATCCACAACCGATCCTGAATCCAGTATTGTACCGTAGGAATAATGGCTCCAAAATGGCGGTCTTTCCCTTCGTAGTCATAAATCTTCCCGGGGGAGTTACCAATAATAGCCAACCGTTCATTGATCATCCATCCAAGCCTCAAGTCGGGTAAGCTAAGCCCTCCCTCTGCTTTTTCGAAGGAACCGTGGTCCCCGTGGGAAATGCTGACTACGCCAATGCCTGCGCCAATTCCAATAACAAACCCTTTCCGCTCCACGGCTTGTCCTGGATTTTGAGCGTAAGAAGTCAGGGTGAAGAGTGTTAGTGCTAAAATGATTGCGTTTTTCATAATAAGTAGTTTTAATGAATAAATTGATTTTGATCATTCATTTTTGAAATGATGATACAAATATGCTGAGGATCGGCGGACGGGTCGTCCTGAAATGAACATCAGTACCAATTGATGAGATTCCGTACTTTTATGAAGAATTAAAATGTAACGAACAAAATTATGCGATTCAGAATCTAATCCGACCTCTCGGAGGTCGTTAATTTGAGTGCAAATAATGATAGCTAACCTAATTAGACCACTCTGAGGTCTTTTACCTGAAAGAATTCTGACCCAGTCAGGGTCAGATTAGGTTAGATGTGAGTTAGAAGACCAATTTCGACCCAGTCAGGGTCGAATTAGATTGAACTCTGAGTCATTTAGCCATATATGAGGTATTGTTATTTTTCATGTTTTATGAAACAGAGCACTAGTATAACTTGTTGGGTGTAACTTTACTTGTTTTACCAGTGCCCGAAGTGTCAGGTCAAAGTCTATATAGGGTGGATTTTCAGGTGGAAGCCGGTTTAATATGTGGATATCCTATAAATAAATATTTAATCCACACAATTAAACTTGTGTGTTTTAAGGACAGGAAGATTTGATTTTCTCCAGGCTTCTGATAAGACCCTTAAAATCCAGATCATATTCATCCATAAACCGGATAGCGATTACTTTGCTTGGCAAAAACCATACATAGTTTCCACCATAGCCCAACATATAAGATACATCAACGTCACACCCATTCACCGCGACAGGAGTCGCCCAAAAGGAATGCCGGTATTGGCTGCCCCTGAAATCATTTCCAGTACTGTAGCCTGACCAGGACGTGCGGCCAAGTGCTTCACGGCATTTTTCCTTGTTGAGTATTTGTTGCCCTTTGTACTGCCCTTCATTTGAAATCAACAATGCTATTTTTGCCGCATGATCTAGCGTTGGGTATGCACCATAGGCCAACAGCGGGATGCCCGGACCTTCTGATTCTACAGTGCGCAGTAAATAAAAGTCATCTGCTCCTAATGGAACTAACACGTTTTCGTGAACCAGATCCCAGTATATAATATCGTCGCCCTCTTTCTGCTTTACATAGTTTTGTAGAGCATAAGACAGCACGAAGAAATTGGTAGAGGCATAATTAAAATTCTGCCCGGGCTGAGCTGAGGTGTTACCAAGCTTTGCAATATTATGTATAGCTTCATTCGCTGAACGTGCTTTGACGATAACTTCATACAGGCGGCCGGCATCTTCGCCCCCTTCTGTACCCGTAACCATATTCAGCGTATGCGAAAATGTTACTCCCTGCCATTCCGGGAGACCGGACAGTGGCGGGACATAATCAGAGATCAATGCATCAAAAATATCCGCGTCATACCGTTCTGCAAAATAAAACATGGCAAGTGCTCCGGCCATACTTTTACTCACCGAATAGACCCCATGACGCATTTCATTTGGATAAGGATACAATCCGTGACGCGTAGTAGGAGGCTGTAAATAAATGGCTTCATCCATCACTACAGCTCCCAGACTTGTAGGAGCTCTGGTGTATAACTTTTTTTGAAAATAAGAGGCTATTTCATGATCTCTGTCAATGGTGGATAAATCATATACCGGAAGCCTGTTCGACAGGAGATGTTCTCGTTGTTCGATGACCGAAGCGGAGTCGCTGTATGTACCGGGATGATATTCTACCGGCAATAGTGCGCGGATATTACCTACCTGATGATCGTTATAGTCAGCTGTCTCCTGACTGCATTGCAGGCAAACATTGCTGATGGATTCCTGATTGTAGAGAAACGTAGCCACACAATTTCTAACCTGGCCTATGTAACTGTCGGTTAAGGAAAGGGGAAAAGATGCCCGGGACCAATCACCGTCCTCTGCTTCATGCCATACCCTTCCGGTGCCGACAATTACATTCCACGCGTCTTTGGTGTGAAGGCTGTTAACCAGAATTTCTTTTTTGACAGGAATCAACTCCCCGCTATGGCTGATAAAGTCCAAAGTAATACCAGGAAAGGTGTTCTCACCGGGATAGTAAACTCGGTCCAGAGGATAAATCATTTCAGTATCCTTGAAAGAAATAGCACCGGAGAACCTAGTAGCTGTGGTTTGTGCCCATTCGGGTCTTGCAAAAAAACTCATATCGATTAATGGGAGTTCTTCGTGACCAAACAAATGTTCAATGGTCAGCTGATCACGTGGTTCTGTTAACTTTGGACCATTCCACGCAACCGGCTCTGGATCACAGGAATTATTCAGCAACGCAAGGGCTAGAAATAAAGCAAATATTTTCATGGGGGGGGGTAAAATTTGATTTTCGTTGTTGTGGTTTTTAAATATTACTTTCAAAAAGTTGATTCATAAACCCCTTAATACTTTCCTTTTTCTATCCGTTTAATAATTTTGTCAGATCGATCCTGGAGACCTGCCATTCCTTAAAGATAAGATATCTTTTTTTAAATATTTTCACCTCTGATCAACAGCCAGATAGCCAATGACATTTCACCTACGATGCTGGGGACAGCCACCAGGGCCAGAAACACAGGACTATAGGCTTCATAATCCGGGAGTAAAAAATGGGCAGCGGTATCGGCCATATACATGGCACCTGCGATAATGAGGAAGAGGGCAATTACTCCAGGCCTTCTGATGATCTTTCCAAGGAGGATCAAATGGATGCCAAAAAAGAACAAGCCAATCAGCCAGATAATGTTGAAATTATTGACCTGAATAAGGATTTCTTCTTTCGTAGTGGAGTTGAGCACGATCGGTAAGGCATATATGGCCGCTCCCATAATGGCTGCGTGCATCATTCTGAATAAAGTACTCAAAAGGGATAACGGGTGTTTGGGGAAAAGCTCATACAGGGCCCATGCCACGACCACATCAAATACCACCGTCACCAGAAAGGCCAGTATCCCAAACCGGACCATCATTCCGTTTTGCTGGATGGTGTGCAATGGGTCCTTTTTTAAAGATTCCAGAACAAAAAAATTGGCAAAGATCGCCGCAAAGAAGATGATCAGGTAGCTCGCTCCGGCAATGCGGGTTAATTTTCTTTGATTCATAATTGTAATTTTTAGATAGTAAATAAATGAAGACACAAATATGAAGTGATTCCAAAGCCTGTGCGTCCTGAAATGATGATCCGAACTCATTGGTGAGATTCCGCACTAATGGAAAGATATATGTAGGGAGAATATGGGAGCGACCTCAAAGGATATCCCATTATTTCAATGGTCATATTAGAATAGCGTATTCTTGGCTTGATCAAAGTGTTTTTTGCTCACTCGTATCAACTTGTCTTGTTTATATGTAAATAGGTAATTAACAGAAAAAGAAGCATGAGGTTGCTTATGTAACTAGTGTTGCGTTTCATAAATTTTTATAATTAAAATGTAACGAATAAAATTATGTGACTCAGAATCTAATCCGACCTCTCGGAGGTCTTTTACCTGAAAGAATTCTGACCCAGTCAGGGTCAGATTAGGTTAGATGTGAGTTGGAAAACCAATTCCGACCCACTCAGGGTCTAATTAGATTGAACTCAGAGTCATTTAGAGATATATGAGGTATTGTTATTTATAATGTTTTATGAAACAGAGCACTAGTGCCTTGTTTTAAAAGTTTTTACCTTCCGCCGGACTTTTATTATTGTTTTAAAATCTATGCCATGTAAAACTCGTCTACAATAGTCTAAAGCGTAATACCACTGATTTTCATTTGATTTTAACGAAAAAAGTATATTCTCAAAAATTCACTTTATCCGGAGATAACCCAAGGGCAATCTATCGTTTTATATAGCATGAAAAAGTTATAAAGTCTTCCTAATCCGTGGGATGATTTGTAACTTACAGCCATAGTAGGTATAACAGCAATGTTGTTATACGGAAGTAGTGCTTATGTGAAATAACGAAATGACAGTAACCTACGACAAATACTATCAGACAGAAAACATATTCGGTCAACCTTATCCCGAGTTGATTGAATTTATGTCCAATTACCCTAAAAAAGGTAGAGTGGTTGACTTAGGTTGTGGACAAGGCAGAGATGCAATTGCTTTGGCTCGACTTGGATATTCTGTAACAGGTATTGACATCTCAAAAGTTGGTATCGAACAAATGAACGAAATCGGTGAAATTGAAAATTTGAATTTGGACGGACAAGTCGGAGACATTTATTCATTCGACCGATTTGACGAATTCGATATTGTTCTCTTAGACAGTATGTTTCATTTCTCTAAGAATCACAAGGAAAATGAAATTGGACTAATAAAAAGAATTGTTTCAGATATCAAAAAAGGAAGTCTTGTAGTCGTATGCATACAGGACACAGGCGACAAAGTCCATACTCTTAATAAAGCAGTTGACTTTGAAAAAGAACTTTTACGAATGACGGAGAAAAAATTTGCATACACGTTTGAAGACAGAGACAGCGGACATCAAACTGAAACAGACTACAGAATGATAGTATTTCAAAAATGAAAACACTAAGCTTTACAAGGCACATGATAAATCGTTATGCCCAATTAAAAGAAGAATAATTGAAAGTTCAATGTCAGTTCATAGAAGCCCTGATGGAGTATTTTAAAAAATGAACAACCACGTACACATATCACCATCAGATAAATCCATTGCTGTTCTCCCTTTTGTTAATATGAGTGCCGACCCTGAGAACGAATACTTCAGTGATGGCATCACGGAAGAAATAATCAACGCCCTAACCACCGTGAAGGGCTTGAAGGTCATTGCCCGGACATCCTCTTTTGCGTTTAAAAATAAAAATATAGACGTGCGAACCATCGGTGATCAGTTGGGGGTAAGTACGGTCTTGGAAGGGAGCGTCCGGAAAGCCAAAAACAGGGTTCGCATTACAGCGCAGTTAGTCAGTACAAATGACGGCAATCACTTCTGGTCAAAGAGTTTCGATCGGGATTTGGAAGACATATTTGCATTACAAGATGAAATAAGTTTGCGCATTGCTGACCAGATCCGGGAAAATTTTGGCCACCTCGATATTCAGGATCACCTAATTGAAGCACCTACGCAAAACATAGAGGCCTACAAACTTTATCTTAAAGGGCGTTACCACCATTTAATGTGGGATGGACCCGGAATCGCAAATGCCATAGAACGCTATGAACAATGTGTAGCAATAGACCCCTCATTTGCTTTGCCTTACTTTGGTCTGGCGTATTGTTACGCCATGGCCGGATCCTGGGGTAATAATAAAAGCTTATTGCAGTTGTCAGAAGAGAATCTCAGCAAAGGTTTTAATCTGAACAAACAATCCTATATAGGGTATTTTAGTAAAGCGACATTGTCCTTTTGGGGCCATTGGGATTTCATCAAAGGGCATAAATATTTTCAAAAAGCAATAGAACTTAATCCAGCCTATACGGAAGCCGAAGAAGGTTTATGCGAATTGTATACAGCAGTAGGTTATTTCGAAAAGGCGCTCTGGCATACGGATAATATCTTAAAAATAAACCCTTTATCTCCAAATCATTACTTCACCAAAGCAAATATTCATTATTTAAACGAGGACTACTCGAAAGCTCTGGAATGCATAGAGGCCTCCCTGAGCATTAATCCAGGTTTTACTCATCCCATCGCCTTAAAACAACTTTGCTTAATCCTTTCGAAAGATTACGAAACACTAAATGACTTCTTGAATCAAACCCCTTTGGCCGAGAGACCAGAAGAATGCAGAGTATTGTATAAATTGGTCCATCCTGAAGATAAGGTCGACCTGGATATCAGCAGGGTTAGCTTAATGATAAAAGAAGATTCTGGAGGATCGCTTTTTCCCTGGCAACTTTTTTTGCTGGTCCATTTGGACAAACACGAAATGGCACTGGACTTTTTGGAAGCAAATATCAAATTACGTACCGGTCAAATCATAAACTTTATGAATATTCCACTGCTTAAACCTTTATACCGGTATCAGAGATTCCAGGATTTACTGCAAGCTGCTTTCCGAAAAGAGTTGTTACCAACTGATTCCAAACAACAAATACGAGTGGTTCCGCCCAAAACCTTAATGTCAGCGGTTGAAATCGAAATGGCTATAGAAATTATTGAAAAAGGAATGAAGGAAGAAAAGTGGTTTCAAAACCCCTCTTTATCCTTACGCGAGCTAGCCGAAAAAGTGAATATTAACAGTAACAAGCTTTCCTGGTTGCTGAATGAACGAATTGGCCAAAACTTCAATGAATACATTAATAGTTTGCGTTTGGAGAACTTCAAAGAGAATGCCCTAAATCCTGCCAACAGCCACCTGACCCTTCTAGGGCTAGCCTATGAAAGCGGCTTTAATTCTAAATCGGTATTCAATGCCTTCTTTAAAAAAACTGAAGGGATGACACCGAAAGCCTGGTTAAGGTCTAATCAAATTTAAAAAGTCCCAGATCTCACGATTAAGTACGAAACTTCATTTCAGGACGATCCACGTTCCTTTCTACTCCATCTTTACATTGTCAAATCGATAAGGCAGAGCAAATAATCATCAGATGGTGTCTCCTTTTTCGCTTTACTAAATGATCTAACGATAGGGGAAGTGCTTTGTGAAAATCGGAATTTTTAAAAATAAAATAGTATTACTATGAAAAGTTTGATTACATTTTTTTTGTTTTTTTGCACACTTAGTGCTTTTGCTCAAATGAACTTACCAGAGGGTAAGGAAACTGAAGTTGCCCATAAATACAGGGTAAGTTTACCTTATTTTGTTCCTGAAGGACTTATCGTGGATTCCTGGGATGATCGAACAAGTACACAGCATTTAGAGCTTCATATAAAACGCAACCTGGATAATAAGAACATCATAGGACTGAAGTTTGCCTCCTGGCGGTTGTTTCAACCCATGGGTATTACATGGTGGGATGGTTTATTGGATAAGTTAGAGTCAGAAAGTGAATTCTATCCAGGATATGTGCGAGAAATAGGAATAGGCGTAACTTACCAACGTATGCTATGGAAAGGATTATTTGCAACTGTGGAAGTTCTACCGCAATTTCAAACCTATAAGGATCTGGACGGTAATAAAACTGGAAATGATATTAAACTTTATACTTCGTATCATCTGGGCTACCATATCGCATTTGGTAAGAAGAGACGATTTTTTATAGAACCACAGATTAATTGTATGTATTGGATGTTTGATAACAATGCGCCCGATGGCTTTAAGCAGCTGGACGATAAATGGAGAAACTACTTTCTTTTTGAGCCACAGATTTACTTGGGGCTGAATTTTTAAGCGATGTTCTGACCTCTCAGAAATCTCAATGCCTGGGTTGTCAGACTATAAGCACAAAGCAATTAATGACTTGTCCGCCCATCACCATGTCTTTATAGCATAGGGAGGGAACTGGTCCCAGGTGAGGAAGCTTGCCGGGTGGTTGGTGAGTGTGGGCAGCTCCTGACCTTTTTTCACCTTCCTTTGATAATTTCCCATTGCATTGTGGTGATGAGTAGTGTGATATAAAAAAATCCTGAATACACGAAATGCAATGTGTATTCAGGATTTCTGATTATGATGAGTTATTTGGTGGTGAGATCACCACGACAACTTACGCTTGCTTCACAAACTGAACGTTGGCAATAATTTTCACTTTGTCGCTCACTACGATGCTACCTGCTTCGGTGACATCATTCCATCGAAGGTTGAATTCTTTCCGACTGATGGATGTCTCGGCTTCAAAACCCGCTTTGGTTTGACCATAAGGGTCTTGAACAATTCCGTTAAAATCAACATCCAAAGTAACCTCTTTCGTGACATCTCGGATGGTTAAATCGCCGACTAAAGTGCTTCCATCAAATGATTTGGAAACAAAGGTCAGCTGGGGGTGCTTT
The DNA here is from genome assembly GCF_019802045.1 of Membranihabitans marinus. Lineage (GTDB taxonomy): Bacteria > Bacteroidota > Bacteroidia > Chitinophagales > Saprospiraceae > Membranihabitans > Membranihabitans marinus_A. The sequence continues at coordinate 173,578 of NZ_JAHVHU010000009.1, forward strand.
TCAGCATTGAAAAAATCATCGGACTTCAAGTGTGCATCCCGGTCTTTATTTCTTGTGTTGATGGAATCTATTTCTGCACTGAATTTAACCTCAGCTCCTTTAAAGGTATCATCTTCAGATTCGATCACACCCTCATACGTTTCGAAGCTGCCCGTTACGGTTGAAATCATCATGTGCTTCACTTTGAAATTGATTTCTGAGTGCGTAGGATCGATTTTCCAGATTGTCTTGACTGCTGTTTCCATTTTGTCTTTAAATTTTACTTGGTTATTAATTGTTGATAGCAAAGATAAGACCCCAGTTACACCTGTACATTGATCTATGTTAAGAAGTGCGGTGATGACCTGGTGAAACCGGGTATAGTCCCCCTAGATATTGATTTTTGATATAAGCCTCTCCAGGTGTGGGGCGGTAGCCTCCCGTCATGTTCGGCGCTCAAACCGCTACACCCCAGAAAATCACAATGAAGCATCCAGGGGGTCATCCATATCTTCCATTAATTGGTGTAGCTTCCCCTTCATCTCTTCCACCTTTTTACCGTATTCCGGCAAATCAGCCAGGTTGTGTATTTCCTGCGGGTCCTCTGCGAGGTTGTACAATTTTACCGTATTGATCGTAGGGTAGACGATTAATTTGTAGTCACCGGACACCACCATGCGGTGGATGTTCATATAAGCACCGTACACCTCAGGATAGGGACTATCGGCTTCCGGTTCCTGAAGTAATCGGGTAATACTATGAAAATCGACGTAGTCCGGTATTTTCACATCGGCCCATTCCAGGGAGGTGGGCATGACATCCTGAAGATAAATCGCCTGATCACGCTGTTCGCCGGGCGGAACACCCGGTCCGGTGACGATAAAAGGAACGCGCATGCTGTGGTCGTACATGCTCTGCTTACCCAGCAGTCCATGGTGGCCGACAGACAATCCATGATCCCCCGTGAAAACGATGTAGGTGTTCTCCATTTGACCCGACGATTCCAGGGCATCCAGGATTTGACCGATCTGTTCGTCCATGTGGGTTATGAGCGCAAAATATTCCTGGCGGTGTTTTTGGACCGCATACTCGGTCCTTGGGAATGGAGCCAGTGCTTCATCTCGTAAACCGGGCCCGAGACCGATTTTGTCATAATCGGGATAAACTTCCAAATAATTCTCGGGAACCGGGATATCGTTTACAGGGTATTGATCCAGAAATTCTTGCGGAGCCTGCCGCGGGTCGTGCGCCGCATTGAATGCCAGATACATAAAAAATGGATTTTCTTTCTCTGCGGCCTGATGAATAAAATTCATGCCATCGTCCCGCACCACCTCGCTCCAGTGCTGACCCCCGGACCAAAATCCACCAAAGGTAGTATCCGTGGGATCCCAACTTTTATCCTCTCGGGACCTGGGGTAATTGTAGCCCACTGGCATAGCAGCTGCCACGTCCCCACCATTTTTGATGGCATCCGATACACCTTTGCCTCCTCCGCCTTTGCCCCAGGCATCCGGTGGCATGCCCGGCCGTTCGTGACGCACGGTATCAAAAACATGTGAGGAAGGGGCTCTGACATGCCACTTCCCCGACATATACGTGTCGTAGCCTGCCTGTGCCATCAGACGACCCCAGGTTTGTTCAAGCGCGGTGGAGTCACCCTGTCCCCACCGATTTGCCATTTCCTGAGCCTCCCACAGGTATCTACCGGAGATTAACATGGATCGGGAAGCCACGCAGATCGCACCATTCCAACCGCCCATATTGTACGTATGTGTAAATGTAGTCCCCATGTTCACCAATCGGTCCAGATGAGGTGTGTGCACCTTCTCATAACCGAGTGCTCCGATGGTTTCATAACTGAGGTCATCGGCAAACAAAAAGAGAATATTGGGTTTTGTAGGTTCCATGGAATCGTCAGCGGTAGACTGGCATCCAAATGCTGCCCATAGAAGGACGAACCAAGGCAGGATGAAGGTGGATTTCATAAGGTTGGTGTTACGGTGAGGTGTAAATTAATAAATTTTTGGATGGAATTTATCCGAATGTAATCAGTTTGTTCCCTCATACTCGGGCAGGATGTAGTCTCATGGAAATATTATCTGCATAGAAGCTGAACATATACGCTTCGAGCGGCGGTATTGATGAATGCTCGACCTATGGAAGGATATTTCAGCGCTCTTTATTACTGATCGCCGATCGTCGGATAATCAAGGCCCTGAGCACTTTTTTCCTGCGAAGTTTTCCAGGTTTGCCATTGGGCTTTCAAGGCCTGAAACTCTGCCGGGTGTTTACTCGCTACATCCGAGGTTTCGCTGAAATCGTTCACCAAATCATACATTTCAAATGAATGACCGTCGTCCTTGCTGTATATTTTGTACCTGTTCCCGATCAAAGCGGCTTGATTTTCTATTCGAAAAGGGAGGTGGCGGGTCATTTCCGGGTTGCTGAGGACTTTCTGCAAGTCAATCCCGTCGTAGGGTCTTTGATATTCTGTAGTATTAATGTCAAGCAGTGCAGCGATGGTGGGGAAGTAATCCGACGTGTAACACGGCACATCGATGACCTGCCCACCGGCTATGTGCCCGGGCCAGACCATCAAACCAGGAACGCGGATCCCCCCTTCATGCAGGCTTCGTTTTCGTCCGCGAAGTCCATTCGTGATGCCTTGTTTCCTGCCTTCGACTTTCTGCCCCTCCGGACCATTGTCGCTGGTGAAAAAGAGCAACGTATTATCTGCTATGCCCAGCTTCTTTAGGTGCATACGCAACCGACCAATCTGTTCGTCCATGGCGGTTATTGTACCATAATAATGCTGCTGGTCGTCTGAGAATTTACTGTACATTGCGCGGTACCCTTTACCCGTAAGAACCGGTAAATGGGGGGTGTGAAACCAAACTACACTTAAAAACGGAACATTTTCTTTCACAGATTGGGCAATAAATGGCAGCACCCGGTCCATAATCACCCGGCTATCATCTCCCAGGAGATTCACTGTCACTTTTTCGCCCGGGCCATCCGCTCCTTGCCGGGTCCAGTAGGCCGTGCCAAAGTATGCGCCTTGCTCCAAGCCCGCGCTCACATCCCCTGCCAATCGGTCTGGTGTAATCATGGGATCCCAGGTGGGAACCTTGGACTCCGTAGAAAAACACACATCAAACCCATGTTCCCAGGGTGGTGCATAATGCTTATAATGCTCGGGGCGTCCGCCGCGGTTGGCGTCGCGAACAGTTCTGGTCAACGTTCCCAGATGCCATTTTCCGAAGTGTCCGGTTCGGTATCCTATGTCTTGGACCATTTCCGCCAATGTAATTTCTTCGGGTAGAAGGTGGCCGCAATTGGCGTAGCAAATCCCGTAGCGCAGGGGATGCCGTCCCGTCAGCACGCTGCCTCTGGTGGGAGAACAAACCGCCGAAGCGGCATAAAACCGGTTGAATCGGACCCCTTCTGCAGCCATTTGATCCAGATGCGGGGTCCTCAGGTGGGGGTGACCGAGATATCCTACATCGCCCCATCCCTGATCGTCTGACATCATCAGTATGATATTGGGACGTTTATTTTGTAAAGAAGGATGGTCCGATGTGGCCGGACAAGACATTACGATGATGCAAAATAAAAGACCAGTTATAAATGGAAGGGTTTTGATCATACCACCTAAGATAGAAAAAAATGAGAATCATACGTTTGCTATCATTGATTTAGCATAGAAGAGAAAGCAGGCAAAACTAAGTTCTTAAACAAACCGGGTTAATGACCGGAAGAATAAACGCGCTGTAGATCAGTATTATCCTGTTCATGTTTATAAGCCGACCTTAAAATGGCGGATATCCATCTTGAAACTCAGCATTAAATACTGTTGCAAAACATTGGTCTGCACATCTTCAATGAAAGTTTCCGTGACCTGGCGGGTCAGGCTGTTATTTTGATTGAGCAAATCAAATACACCCAAACTAATCTCTCCGCGGTCATTCTTAAAGAGCTTTTTGCCAATACTCATGTTCCACAACAGATAATTTTGATCAAAGCTGTCATCCAGTCCGCTATAAAATTGGTGGGTCGCATCTGTACGAAAAACAATTCCATTGCCCAGTACCCAGTCAAATTTTAACCGGGTGCTTTGGTTAAAATAGTCCGTGCTCAAAGCCTCTTGCAAGGTGTTTTGAACCGTGTTGAAGTTGCTCCGGCTGGACAGTGTAAAATCCACCCGTTCGCTAAAATTGCTACCCAGAGTAAGACCTATGCCGACATTTGTGTTGTCGGAATAATTCAGCTCTTCGTTGACCAATCCGGGCGAACGAATAAATCCTCCGGTCAGATCAATGTTGAGATTGGACTGTAAAGGACGCAAGGGAAACCCATAGGTCAAAAATGACCGAATATTCCACTGGCCGTCTAAGTTGACAGGCAGTGTGAGCTGGGCGCCTTTTTCCACATCATACTGATCCAGGATCGGGTGCTGATCAGCCGCCAGAAAGGTGCTGTTGGCTATGTAATCATTGGTCAGACTACCACCTACCATGGCAAAAAATACAGAGGATTTTTCGGTATTGGTCTTCGTATATCGGGCAAAGAGACTATGGTTGTAGGATTGATTCAGATCCGGATTTCCTACAGTCAATTGAAGCGGATTACTATTGTTCAGTACATTCTGGAGCTGATCTATGGAAGGCAACTGCGTACTGGTCCGGTACATCAACCGTAGGTTTTCAGATCTGGAAAACTTGTACCTAAGCATAGCCATTGGCAATACATTCCAGTAACTGTTTTCGTAGGTATTGACCATCGGCACTCGCTGTTCATTCAACAGATTGGCGTATTGAAGACCGGCTCTCGACATCATAGAGAAGTCCCCCGACCGGTAGTTGTATCCAGTACCCAGGGATTGGGTAACATAGTCATTGGAAAACACATTGCTCAGATCAGGATTGAACAAGTCGTATTCTTCCGAACCTTCATCCATATCATAGGTTTCTTTATGACTTTCTTCCTGCTGATAGCTGCTGCGATAATTCATCATCAACATAGCTTTCTCGCCGATCGGTTCTGTGAACTGCAGATTAGCGGACGCGTTCCATGAGGAATTGTCCAACGAAGCGTACTGATCCAGGATCGATGGAATGCCTATATTATCCTGAAAGATGTTTTCGGAATAGAGATAACTGCTTCCTTTCCGGGGCGCATAACCCGAATTGATCCGCACGGAAAAAGTTCGTCGTGGTTTGTTGAACTTGTGTTTCCAGGTCAGGTCATTATTAAAATTTAAAGCTGACAAATCTGCCGTAAAATCATAGTCCGACTGACTCAGCAGATCCTGGGCCTGCATGGTTTGACCAAATACAGACTGAATGCCTTTGTTGGTCTGAAGTGAAATTCCGGGTCTCCAGTTGAGCGAATTATTTTCATTGATGGTGTAGTCCACTTTAGCGGAAAACCGATGGTTGTAATTGGTGCTTTGGGACAGATTATCCTCCGAATACATCTCATTGTTGCCTTGTTCTCCGAAAAACTGCTGAGAAAGGAGTTGTTTGGTCGTGTTATCCCCTTTGTTAAAAAAATAACTGGCCGTCACTTCTGTTTTGTCGCCCCATTGATCTGAAAAATTGATCCCGGCCGCTGTCGTATTGGTGATTCCACCTTGCTGCCCCACCATAAAATCGCTGGTCGAGCTGCCAGAACCTCCTCGGCCTCTACCACCTCCTCCAGGACCCCCGCCAGAGCCTCTTCCACCTCGACCGCCCCGGCTGTTCCCGGAACTACCCACTACCCCCAGGAGATCTTCTGTACTGAAATTTTGCTGATTCACGTTATTGGACATACCGATCAGTGAAATCCGCTGATCCCCATTGAAAATGTTTAAGTTGCCGCCAGCTTGATATTTGTCCTCGTACCCATAGCCGCCCTGAATCTTGCCAAACTGACCATTCCGCATACTGGCTTTGGTTACGATATTGATGGTCTTGGAGGTTTCTCCATCTTCAAAACCCGTAAAATTAGCCTGCTCGCTTTGTTGATCAAAAATTTCGATCTTATCGATCACCTCAGAGGGCAGGTTTCTCAGCGCAGCAGTCGGATCATTCCCGAAAAAAGGTTTCCCGTCCACCAGCACTTTTTTCACGTCTTCGCCCTGTGTCTGAACCTTTCCGTCCTGTAATACCACTGTTGGCATTTTTGCGATCAGGTCTTCCGCATTGGCATCGGGCAGAGTCTTATAAGCAGCAGCGTCATACACGGAAGTATCCCCCCGCAGCTGCACGGGCACCACTTCACCTTCTATGGTTAGTTCATCCAGTTCTACACCCGGTTTCATTCGGAGGATTCCCAGGTCAACACTTGCTGCGTCCACCTCGATCTGTCGGACTAATTTTTGGAAGCCGACATAGGTGACTTCGACCAAGTATGCCCCTTTCGGTAGATCGTCCATCCGGAACCCGCCATCAATGTCTGTGGTGGCCGTATGGACTTTAGCGGTGTTGGTGTGGACCACGACCACGTTGGCTGCTACCAACGGCTCCTGATTTTCATCGCTGATCAAGCCACGTAGTGTGCCGTTTTGACCAACCGCGGCGAAGGCGGATAAAAAGAGAAGAAGAAAAAGAAATGTTTTCATTTGATTTGGATGTATAGAAGATGGATAATCGGGATGGATGCCAGATCACCCGATTATCCTGAAAAGTGTGAGCTGCATCTTTCATTAGCCGTGATTCATTAACCACGATTGCCACGTCGGCCTTTTCCCCTGTTTCCGCGCTTGGATTGATTTTCTCGTGAGTCTGCCTTTTCCAGTTTTTCGAGTTGTTCCTCGCTCAAAACCTTTTTAAGCGCTTCGCTTTTTTCCTGATTCATCGATTTCATAGAAGCCCGGGCGGCGCTGCGGTCCTCTTTGGTTTCCTTCCGGATTTCCATCATTTTTTGCGCATAATCGAGGTTGATGGCACGGACTTCCTTTTTCTGCTCCTCGGTTAATTCGAGGTGCTTTGCCATTCGTTCGGTTTGTTTGTCTGCCATTTCCTCGGGTGTGGTTGGTCCTTCTCCACGCTGAGCATAGGTGGTGATGCCAACGAACAGGGCAAAAACGGTGAGTGTGATTGATTTAATAAATGGTTTCATGATAAGGTGTGTTTTGAATTAAAAAAATGTATTCTGTGAATATTCTGTAGAGTTTGTATTTCATAATTCCTGATTATGTTATTGTAAATGTAACTCCGCCTGGATGCTCACTAAAATTAATTCAACCAATCGAGGGCAGGCCTCCACAAAGAGGTGGCCTTTCTCAATGACCGGCGATGTCGTGATGTGTAGGGAGGTTATAGAGACCATAGCCTGGTTTATAGAGACCAAAGCGATGCACGTTGAGTCTTTTTCTATTTCCGCAAAATTTTGTTGACATTTAAGCCATGTTGCGATATGAACAAAATAAGATCCTGTGGCAGATCCTGATGTGGGGTGGCTCGTGGATATTGGTCTCTTTCTTTTTGACGAACGGCCTCGAATCTCCACAATCTTTTGCCCGTCGTGGTTCGGCCAGTTTGGTCGGAATCATCCTGGTGGTCTCGGTAAACATACGGTATTTGGTGCCCCAGTTTTATTTTAAGAAGCGGCATGGAGTGTTCGTACTGGCTGGTCTCGCACTGATAATACTGACGGCGCTGCTGATTCATAGTGACGGACTTCCCTGGTCGGATTGGTTTACTTACCAGCGACGGAGCAGTTCGGGATTTCGACGTGGAGGAAGCATGCGAAATATGTTTATCGGCGTGCGTTGGCTCAACCGGATGATCCCGTTTATATTTGCATTTTTGGGCAGTACGCTCGTAGAGATTTCATGGTTTATAAATAAAAAGGAAAAGGAAAACCTCGCCACGGAACTCAAGTTTTTAAAGTCACAGGTCAACCCTCACTTTTTGTTCAATGCACTCAATAATATCTACAGCCTGGCCGTCGATCGCTCGCCACAAACCCCGGAAAGTGTGATCCAGCTGTCAGAGATACTGCGTTATATGGTTTATGATTCCAATGCGAAGGTGGTTCCCCTGGAACATGAAATTAACTATATCAAAAACTATGTCCACCTAAAAAACCTTTCAGATCCGAACAGGCGAAATATCCGTCTCGATCTGCCGGAATCAGTGGCAGGGGTAAATGTTCCGCCGCTGTTATTTATCCCCTTTGTGGAGAACGCTTTTAAACACAGCAAGATCGAAAGCTCGGAAGATGCGTTTATTGATATAGAACTCCAGGTGGACGAAGAAGAGGTGACTTTTCGCGTGGTCAATAGCATGCCGCAGCATGAATACACAAAAGATAAAGTCGGAGGCGTCGGTCTGGAGAATATCCGAAAGCGGTTGGATTTGTTGTACCCCGGGGGGAAGCATCAACTGGACATCCGTCATCTGGAGAATCAGTTTGAAGTCTTTCTTCGGTTAAAGATAAGCAGAAATGAAGTATAGTCGTGGAAGACATCTGATCAGTAATTCAACGTATATGCTAAGTCAATTAGAGTTGATATGAGTAAAATTAACTGTCTCGTCGTCGACGATGAAGAGCCGGCACGACGACTCATCGAGAACTACATCAACCGGCTTCCGAACCTGCACCTGGTTGGAAAATGTGCCAATCCCCTTTCTGCCATTGAGGTGATGCAGGAACACCAGGTGGATCTGATGTTTCTCGATATCCAAATGCCGGAACTGACGGGCGTGGAGTTTCTCAAAACGATGACGACACGGCCTTTGGTGATTTTCACCACCGCCTACAAGGAGTACGCCCTGGAAGGTTATGAACTAGATGTGGTTGATTATTTGTTAAAACCATTTCGGTTTGAGCGGTTTGTTCAGGCGGTCCATAAGGCGATGCATATATTGAAGCCGAAGGTCGGGGCCGCGGTGAATCTTGCGGGTGATGGACCGGCGGAAAAGCAGGAGTCCAAGGATTATCTGCTTGTGAAATCAGATTTTAAGGTGTACCGGATTTTCTTTAGAGACATCCAGTACATCGAGAGTATGAAGGAATATGTGGCTTATCATACACCCGAAGGACGCACCTTGTCGTTGGGGTCTCTGAAAAGTCTGGAAGAGGAGCTGCCTGCCGATCAATTTATTCGTATTCACAAGTCCTATATCGTATCCAAAGCGAAGGTGTCTGCGCTCGATGGTAATCAGGTCCAAGTTGGCAACCAAAAACTTCCGATTGGCTCGAGTTACAGAAAAGCAGTGATCGAAGCGCTTTTTTGAAATAATCGGAACAGCCAGGTTAGCCCGCAAAATCAAACGTCACCCAAAATTGGGCTATGAAATATGCCCAATTTTAAAATTTAAGCAATTGATGCACTGCATATTATGTATCATAGCACATTGACGTGGTGAATAAACCGGGTTACGAAGCACTTCGCAGTATTTTCTCCATTTTACGCCCCTTCGCCAATTCATCCACCAACTTATCCAGGTATCGTACCTTTTGGGTCAGCGGGTTGTCAATATCTTCGATTCGATAACCACAGATGACCCCCTTGATCAGGTGTGCATTGGGATTTAAGCGGGCTTTTTGAAAAAAGACTTTGAAGGTGACCTTTTCGTCGATGAGATTTTCAATGTCTTGCGACGTGAATCCCGTTAACCATTCGATGACCTGATGGAGCTCTGCTTGCGTACGTCCTTTGCGTTCCACCTTGGTGATGTAATGCGGATACACCGAGGCAAAAGTCATTTCAGCCATCCGGCGGTTGTGTTCGGGTGTGGTTTTCATGGTGTGGTGTGATCAGGTGAATCGATTTCATCTTTTTTCATAAAATCAAAGGCTCCTTTTCGCAGGGAAACGTCATATTCCAGGTAGGCTTTCATACTGGCTAGAAAATTGGCCCATCCACCGGTGTTGCCTACCAGCCATTGAAGGTTTTTTTCGCTGAGGCTTTTGCCGTTTTCAACTACCTTGATGACGGTGCTCTTGTCAGGTTGTTCTTCCAGGGTCATGGTCACTACGGTTTCCGGATCCCAGACATAGGATATGAAGTGGGGTGGTTCGACCGTAATGTCTTTGAGTGGATAGGTGTCTTTAAATTCCGGAAATTTCCAGGTGATTTCACGACCGGTTTCAAGCCGTCCGCTACTTTCAGAAATAAAGTAACCAGTCATTTTATCCGGATTAACAATGCCTTCAAAAACTTCTTCAATTGGTTTTTGAATTTGAATCATAGCTTGAGCGATCAGTTTCATCTTATTTGTTTTTGTGTGAAAATCATGTTTAGCAAGATTCTGAGCTTACAATGACTTCAACCCGAAGGCGCCTCGATCCGTGTATCAGGGCGGTGGTTAATTTCAAAATTACACGAATTGGCAATAAAGCATTGTTTGTGCGCTTCTTCATGCAGTGCGTTGGCTTTGTCGATATTATTTTGATCTGAAATAATAACCCTTGGATAGATGGTTACCTTCGTGAACCGCCCACCACCGTTTGCGTCTTCTTCCATAATGCCTGTGGCATGGTCGGTGTATGCCGTGACTACAATATGGTGGACGGTGCACAAATGCAAATAGCACAACATGTGGCAGGCCGAAATGGCCGACAACAAAAGATCTTCGGGGTTGTATCTGGATTTGTCGCCGTAAAAGGCGGGATCGGACGAGCCCCGGATCACCTCATATTTTCCATCGACGCTGATGTCGTGGTTTTTGTTGTAAGCATCCGAGCTTACCGTCCCCTGGCCTTCGTTTCCGGTCCATCTTATGGTGGCTTTGTATTTGTGTATCTTCATCGTGACATTGGCTTTATCATGTGATTATTTCATGCGATTGACTGTTCCCAGGTAAGTCGTTAAGCCTATCGGAGTGTGGGAACGGTAAAAAATTACAAATTCAGAAGGCTGAGTCATTTTGTCTTCTGTACTAATCGCCCTTCATTCAACGAAGTTACTGACCAGTATGAGGTACATGTATGTTTTTTTACCTGCCCACAGTGCATCCATACGAATGGCTTCATTCTAACCGCTTCAAGATAATAAATTTATAACGAGTTACCACCTCTTTTTTGCATTCGCAGGATCGGTGGTGTATTTTTTAAAGGGGATAATGCGTCATAAGGCGTCGTCAGTTATCCTGATCATGAGCCAGGAAGAAAAGTTGTCCCATTACAGAGGATTAGCACTAGTGGTGTTTCATAATTAAAATAGAACTAACAAAATTAAGCTATTCAGAACCTAATCCGATCGCTCAGAGGTCGTAATGTATCCTTAGACATTGAGACTTCTCCGAAGTCGATGAATACTGCAAAAACCATCTGCTAACCTAGTTTTGACCTCGCTGAGATCTATTGAATCAAGCTCAAATAGTACTTTTATTTGCGCTAAGCAGGGTCAAGCTGGGGATGGAAGTGCGAAATAGTACCTGTACATTATTTGTGAATTGGAGAACCAGTTCTTCTTTTGTAATAAAATGGCCTTATTTTGAACAGATACAATTGATCTTATTGTTGAGATCGTGTAGATCTATCCCTATAAACCCAAAGGCAGGTTGTCTGTCAAATAAATAACTTACGCGATATGAAAATGCAGAAAACAAACAAATGGATCCTGATTTATGGTGTGATCGCCGCACTGCTGATTGCACTGCATTATGTGTTGCAGCTTTCTGTTTTCGAGGTCTGGAATGAGTACGTTCCCTTTTTGGAAAAGCTGAGTATGAGTTTGTTTTTGATTGCATTAATTTTTATGGTCAGCAAAATCATTCGGAAGCTGATCAATACACGGGCTCATCTGGAGGGCGACCGGTACAATCTATTGCGCATTACCCGGTTGCTGGCGATCGTTTCCAGTTTAATCGTGGCCACTTCGTTTTTATTTCAGAACCTGTATGCAGCGGTGGTTAGTTTTGGATTAATTTCTCTGATCATTGGTTTTGCACTACAGGCGCCCATTACTTCATTTATCGCCTGGATATATCTGATTTTTCGACGCCCCTATTTGGTCGGGGATCGAATCCAGATTAACGGACTCCGCGGTGATGTGGTAGAAATCAATTATCTGGATACGACGATGCTGGAATGCAGCGGAGATTATTTGGTCAATGATCGGAGAAGCGGCCGGATCATCCGTTTTCCAAACAGCCTGATTCTAAAAGAGGAGGTAATTAATTATTCGGGACCAGACTTTCCGTTTATATGGAATGAAACGCCGATCCAGGTGGCTTATACCAGTGATCTGGAGTTTGTGGAAGAATGTCTGTTGGCTGCAACAAACCGGGATTTTAGAGAACATTATCGGCATTTTGCAGCGCATGAATGGGAAGAATGGGAGCCGGCGGTTTATTTTAGAATAAATACCTATGCGTGGATGGAAGCCGTAATTTCGTACCCGGTGGAACCCCGGGATACGACCGGCCGTCGAAATCGAATTTTGCGGTATGCGCTGGCCCTGTTAAATGAAGCGCCGGATAAGGTGCAGTTTCCGGAAGGGACGCTGCGGTGACGGTTGTGATAATGATTCTATTGAATACGTAACCTCATGGTTAGAGATTCTTCAAGAAATGTACAACCTCCTCTTCTTCCCAAAATCCCATATTTTTATGAAAGGCTCGGGATTCCTGATCGGTTAACCAGGTGTCCGAACCCAATTGAGTGCATCCTTTTTCTTTGCACCACAACTCACCCATGCGGAGAAATTCTTTAGCTATTCCCATCATTCTGTAATCCGATTCCACAAAGATCCCTTCCAGATAACCTGTGGGTGAATTTACGGCGCCTTCTACGGGATCCGTCCGTATTGAAAAAATGGCAAACCCCGCATATCTGCCAGCTGGTGCATCTTTTGCAATTAGCGTATGGTACTTTTCAGACTTGACCGTTTGAGTCAGCAATTTTACCAACTGATCTTTCGAATAATCTGTCCACAGCTTTTGACTCATCCTGAGAAGGTGGTCAAAATCTGAGTTAGTGTATGTTACATAGTTGACTTTATTCATGGTGATTTCGTTTGTATCTTATATTCACTACTTCGGAGGGGGCCAGCTATTTTAGGTTAATCCCGCGGCAGCAGCCATTGTTCATTTTTTAGCCAGCATGATCCACCAGCCGATCGAATAATCGGCTCCTGTGTAAAACAATACTTCGTCGCCGCTTTCCGGGTCTATAAAAATTTGTGGGGCGATGATTTCATCTTTTTCATAGGGTGGTCCGGCCTGGATCAATATGGGGTGCTCTGATTCGTTCCACGGTCCAAAAGGGTGGGAAGCTCTCGAATAATATATCGCTTCTTTTCCATCGAGATCACCGGTTCGTACTGCGATGAATTGGTTTTCGCCTGCTTTGGTTACCTGACCCTCCATTCCGATTCTTGTGTCAACCAACTGAAAATCATTCCACGTGTGGCCATGATCCTGAGAGGTTGCTCCGATGATCCATACTTCCGTCACGTCCTTTGGGGCGTCGTTCCAGCCAATAAAGGTCATGTACAGCGTTCCCTCATGTTCTACGACACTTGGAGAAGTCATGCAATAAACCTGTTTCCCGGCCATATTTCCTTTTGCCACTACGGGGTTTTTCATTTGAGTATAGGGTCCGTCCAGCACATCTGCTTCAGCCAGAAAGATTTGGGCTTCATAGGCGGTTTCATCCTCATACCCGATGTAGTAGATTTGGTGTTTACCCGTCGAAGCCTTTCGGTAATACGCAGTTTCTTTGTGGACATCCAGTCCGGATGGACCCACAGAACCTAACAAGGTGTTGGAAGGCCTCCATGCATCTAAGCCATTGGAGCGAGCCAGTTTTATGGATGACTTTCCATTTTTATCCCCGGAGTAGATCATTTGAAGCGAATTACCATCCACAAATACGTGGGCATCACTGGCGACCTGATAATTTTCACTGGCGATCGAATCTCTCAGCACCGGTGTCGATGTCCGGGTCCACTGATCAAATTCTAATTCATCTGATTTTGTTTTTTCACACGACTGAATGATCAATGCGGTTAAAAAGACGGTGCCTATGAATAGTTTCATGTCTGTTGTTTGAGTGGTTCCTGCCAATCTGCCCGTTGCATTGGTCTATGTATAAGACGTAGCGTACCACAAAGAAGTTTCAGCGTTGAAATATTTTTTGGTAGCTTACTTATCCCTATTTATTCACCACATCAATCTATTGTGATACATTATATGCAGTGCATCAATTATTAAACTCCAAACATCCTTGACGCTGTTTACAGGAGCTCACCGTTCTTCTTTCAGTCATGCCATTTTTGGGTGACGGTGGGAATAAAGCGGTATGACGGGGCTTTATTCGGAACAACGACCAGCCTGCATATCTTCAATGGTCGGATTGTATTTATTGTAGATGGTTCCAAATGACTGGGCATCCGCCATTCCTTTAAGAACATTCGCCAGTGAACAAAAGTCGGTCAATGAATCATTGGAGACAAAAGTCATTTTAGAAAAAGAAGTAATGCCGTTTAGACCATTGATATTTGTCAGGTTGATGTTGTTCAGCATGATCACTTCATCGACTTCTGCGAGATTTGACAAACCATTGAGATTGGTTAATCGCCGATTGTCGTTGATGTAAAACAAGCCACCTATCTTTTTTAAGCTGTTCAAATGACTCAGGGAGGTCAGGTGATCATTGTTGTCAATGGAAAAATCACCGTCGATCATGCCCAGATTTTCAAGCCCCGCCAGGGATTGGAGTTCTTTATTATCTCTAATCGATAAGAAGTCTGCCTTTTGAATGTTTTGCAGACCATCCAGGGATTTCAATTTTGGATTTTTAAAAATCAATATACCCTTCACTTCTTCTAAATTTTTTAGCTCTTCAATTGATTCAATGGTCGGAGAGTTGATGACCAGGTTGCCACTGAGGGTCTTGTATGCCCGAATAGCGGGGTCGTCCAGATCCGATGGCTTATTGATGACCAGATTTCCAACCAGGTGGGTCACCGGGCTTTCTATCGAATTATGAGTAGGACACGCTGTGCATGCGAATACCAGTAATATCAGGAAGAGTTTATTCATTTGATCTGTGCGATTTTGGGTGCAAATATATCGTTCGTGATGAAATTGCCTAGCCCGCTTTATTCATCACGTCAATTTGTTATGATACATAATACATGGAGCATCAATTACCTAAATTCCAAAATTGGACATATTCCATAGCCCAATTTTGGGTGACGTTTGACTTTTGATTCATACATTATCCTCGGGACAGAGCCCTCGGTTCTCTCATAGAAAGTTCACTGAACTTTCTGTCTCAGCTCGGCTTTACCGAGATGAGACTACATTCGTTCATGTTACTAACTCCTTGAAATAGAATACTATTCGTGAGGCTACCCTTCCAAAATGAGGGCATTTTGGTTCCCTCATCAAAGATGGATTTACCATCTTTGGTCTGCGTTGCACTCCGACTATATTCAGTCATTCCTTGCATCTGCACCTGTCTAACTGCCATTAAAACAATAATCAACGCCAGGTAGGTAAATCAAAAGCCATGAATTTTGCGGGCTAGGGCAGGCATAGCATCTACATTAAAACCTATTTGCACAATAGCAGAAGCGCAGATGTGATGTGGTAACCGGATCAACCCGTGTAAATTATTGGAATAGTCTTAATACATGCTCCATTTTCGGATCCTAGATCAGATATCTAAGTCCGGACAGAAGAAAAGTCCTGGAATACGTTTTATAGCTCTTCTGATACCAAATAGGACGTATAGATGATGTAAAAACTGAACATCATGAATGCTTCCCATCGATCGAGCTTTTTCCTTTTTCCGGTAACCATGGCTAGAATTAGAAAAACGGTTCCTCCCATCAAGATCAGTAATTCCCGGTTAAAGTTCGTGTTGTAAGAAATGGGATGAATCAAAGCACTAATGGAAAGGATCAGCAGTATGTTGAATATATTGGAGCCTATTACGTTCCCAATAGCAATATTGCTATTCTTTTTTAAGGCTGCAACGATGGAGGTAACTAACTCTGGTAGTGAGGTTCCTGCCGCAATGATGGTTAATCCGATTATTTTTTGGTTGACGTCCAACTCAGTCGCTATTTCTATACTATGGTCGACGACCAATTTGCCACCTGCGATTAATCCAGTGATACCAAAGAGTATAAGACTCCAGATTTTGAAGTTTGATTTTTCTTCATAATTGACAGCCTCCGATTTTTCCTGTTTCAGCTGATGAAACACATAATACAGAAAGCCGATAAAAGCTATGAGTAATATCATTCCTTCCCATCTTGAAATTGCCAGGTTTTGATAAATAAAGAAATTGTTAGCAAGGATAAAAAACAATATGGTGATGATCAGTGATAGGGGGATTTCTTTCCAAGCCGTCGAAGATTGAACGGTAATGGGATAAATCAATCCGGCAATGCCGAGGATAATAAACAAATTGAAATTATTGCTCCCGATAATATTTCCGAAAACGATGTCCGATAACCCATTGAATGAAGCGACCGCATTGACGACCAATTCAGGTGCGGACGTACCAAAAGCCACAATGGTCAGCCCGATAACCAAATCAGATATGTGATTCTTTTTGGCTAAGGAGGAAGCCCCGTCAACCAGCCAGTTTGCACCAAATATCAGGCTTGTAAACCCTGCAATGATTAAGATAGAGGATATTAGCATAGTCCATACTGGATGTTCTGCTCAAATGTACCACAATGGGTTGAAACTCTTCTTTTTTATTTTCAGTTCAAAAACATGTAGCCAATTCTTTTTCAGGCGAACCAAAGATGGAGCATAGAGTTCTATCTTCGTCGATTATAAATTTTGCCGTTGGTCAGCTCCTGGCCTGAAAACAGGTCGTCGATGGTGACCAGGTGATATCCTTTTGTCTGCAAATTGATAATCACCGCTGGTATCGCATCCACGGTGGATTTGTGAATATCATGAGCCAAAACTATTCCGTTTACTTTGGCCTCGCTCATTCTTTCTGCTACCGTTTCGGCGTGGCGATCTTTCCAATCCATGGGGTCCAGATTCCATAATATAATAGGCATATTCTTCCTGGTGCGTGTTGATAAATTCATACTCGGTATAGGGGTAAGAGGTATGGAATTTGTTTTTGTCGGTAGTGGTTTCTGACCCGATTTGAATGGTTTTGATTTGAATGCGATCCGTGAGGTCCTCCACACTTTGATCCAATTCAATGGCTGAGGGTGTGGTTGATTCTTCCTCTTGTTGGTCCGTGTCCTGGCATCCACAGAGTATGGATGCAAATAGGAAAAGGGTGAAAATACTTCTCATAGTCTATTTTTTGAGTGGAGCTTACTACAGATCCTTCACAAAAGAAAACAGGGTAGGTGTGCATTCTATTGTGTTTTCTGGCCGATTGCTGTTGCGAATACCTTAGCTATCCACATATTGCCAGTTTTTTTTGGATTCCCGAATCTGCCGAATTGCCTTTATTAATGCACCAGTGACATGGTTTGGTGAATTACTCTCACCTGGTACTAAAATTATAATATATACATTGCGAATCAACTTCTTACATTTTTGGAAAGTGTTGGATGTGGTGTCAGACACTTGCCGTGGAAGGCTTGTGCGCAAGGGTAGTGTCTGGCACGTGGCTGCCGGGGTGACACAAATGGGTTAGAACTTGTGCCGCTTCTACGGTGCATCCCCTTCACACGTACATCGGAGGTCATAGTTCAGCCGAGAACAGGCCCTAACCCGCAAAATTCATGGCTTTTGATTTACCTACCTGGCGTTGATTATTGTTTTAATGGCAGTTAGACAGGTGCAGATGCAAGGAATGACTGAATATAGTCGGAGTGCAACGCAGACCAAAGATGGTAAATCCATCTTTGATGAGGGAACCAAAATGCCCTCATTTTGGAAGGGTAGCCTCACGAATAGTATTCTATTTCAAGGAGTTAGTAACATGAACGAATGTAGTCTCATCTCGGTAAAGCCGAGCTGAGACAGAAAGTTCAGTGAACTTTCTATGAGAGAACCGAGGGCTCTGTCCCGAGGATAATGTATGAATCAAAAGTCAAACGTCACCCAAAATTGGGCTATGTAATATGCCCAATTTTGGAAATTAAGCAATTGATGCACTGTGTATTATACGTCATAATAAATTGACGTGGTGAATAAAGCGGGCTAAATCTGATGGCATTTGCTTACTTCTGCTTTGACCTTTCAAAGAGTGGCACGGTTTGAACCGAAATTCGTCATGGTCAGTATCATAATATTGGCACAGTTATTCCGAAATAGGTGGCACAGTTTGGTCCGGAATATCCAATTGAGTTCATCTGCCATTTTCAAGATAAGCAAATAGGTGATTTGTTCCAGGTAATCGCCATAGCCTACGCCGTCATCGCGGAGGACATTGGTAAGGTTCCAAATTTTTGATATGATGCTTGAGTCGGACATTTGTAGTTCTATAATTTTGTAACTAATATTTCTTTGATTATGAGTTGCAAAATACTTTGTGGCTTATCTATGATTCACAAAGGATATTCTGCTAATCATTTACAATGGTCAGTAATTTTTTAAAAGCATAAATAGATGGTCTTCTACCCGAGCCAGCTTCTGCAATATCCAGTATACTTTCTTTTACCAATATATCTAAAAGTCGGGTGGCACTCGATTTGGGTATTTCTGAGTGTTTTGAAAAATATTTAGAGGAAAATATAGGTTGAATAAAAATAGTATCTAAGCAATGTACCGCATATTGACTACGGGTACTTTCTATAATCTCTTTTTTAACCTCTTCGTAAAGATGGATAATTGCTTTGGTTTTATTAATGTTTTTCTCGGACTGGACAATAATTGTTTCAAGAAAAAACCGAATCCAATTTGTCCAGCTACCACTATCCGTAATATTTTTTAATGCATCATAATATTCCGATCGGTGGCTTTCTAAATAATCACTGAGGTAAAAAACCGGTTCGTGAATGATTTTTTTATGATACAGGAATAATGGTATCAGGATTCTGCCCATTCGACCATTTCCATCCAAAAAGGGATGTATTATTTCAAATTGAGCGTGGACAATGGCCAATTGCACATTAACATCTTGTTCTTCGTAATGCATGTATTTCTCCCAATTGCCCAATGCTTCTGTCATATTGGAAACAGTTGGTGGTACAAATCGAGCAGTGTCTATAGTTGAGCCAGGTGTACCGATAAAATTTTGGATGCGTCTAAAGTTTCCCGGATCAGCACTGCTCCCTCTAACGTCGTGCATTAATGTTGCGTGCATTTTGCGAATCAAGTTTAACGTCAGAGGCCTACTTTGCATCTGCTCTCTTCCTTCCTTTAAGGCAATACGATAATTAATGACCTCATAAATGTCGCTTTTCTTGTAATCCTCGACCTCTTGCTCCCCCTCGAACTGCAAAACATCTCTTAAAGAGGCTTGGGTACCTTCAATTTTTGAGGAGTGCACCGCTTCTTGGGTGCGTAAAGGTGCTAATAAGACATCGGGATTGATAACCGATTGCAACAAGCCATCATAACGCGCGATATACCTGTTGGCTTTACCCATCAGGTCGATAAACTTAGCCCATTCTATGTTTTTAAGCGGTAAGGTATCTGGAATATAAGGTTTCATTTTTGTGGCTTATGGGGGAGTAACAAAAAAGCTTGTGGCTCAAATATACGACAATATGAGTCATAAAGCAACTTGTGGCTCACGGATGAGTTGCAAACATTATATTTCTTCTCCTCTTTAACCCGCAAAAGTCAAACGTCACCCAAAATTGGGCTATGTAATAGGCCCAATTTTGGGATTTAAGCAATTGATGCACTGTATATTATGTATCATAACAGATTGACGTGGTGAATAAAGCGGGTTAATCCCCTCCAATAACACACTCGCAGGCTCATAGTCCGGATCTGCATTGCATTGCGTTATTTCTTCTTCCGTTAATAACTTACCGTCAAAGCTTTTTTCAAAATACTCTGTCGTAAAGCTTCTGCTTTTTCTAAACTCTCTGTTCTGCTTTCTTCTACTTTATCACAAACGGATAAACGGGATTCGGTTTCTTGAAAGATTTTATGTTGTTCGTTTAAAGTAGGTAAAGATATCATTTGAGAAAAAACATCCTTATCACGAACAGCAGGATAAGAAGTTCCTCTTTGTAATTTATTTAGTGGGTCTAAAAAATTGAGATGTTGTTGACGGGGCAGTTTCCATACGGACTCCCGTTAGTCGCGGGCCGTTGATGCGTAACAAAAGCTACACCCATCCCCTCTAATCTGCACTTAAAGCATATCTTTGTTGCGCATATACTTCAGGATGTTATTCATCGGATGCCAATGAATTCCCCATCTATTCGATATTCTTTGGCTTATAATTTATAATGAGTTTTGTTTTCTCAGTAATGGATTAGCTTCAGTGATTTCTGACTAATATATAAAACTCCCTGGTTTAGGGACCGGTACGTAATAACCTAACAGTTTTGACTTGCTCTTTTGCACATTCACTTCGTTAAAAAGACTCGCTTTAGCTATAGCTGTGTTTTTTGCCTCGTTAATGCACAAAATACCGTCGTCAATTCCAGTTATTTTATTACATCCCAAACCCTTAGTACAATTGCGTCCGGAATAAATGTAGCAAAAGCATCTTGCTTTTGAAATATATTCCGTGCTGAATCTCGGTGTTTGAATAGCGTACTTTACCCAGTATATGGGTGCAATATAATTCGTAATAATGGGTTTTAGATCAATAAAGCACAACCTGTTAAGGTCAATCATTTGCGGAGCTGGAAGCCTGCCTGCTTTGCGACGGCAGAGGCAGGCTCCGGCTACCTAGGAAAACCTATTCCTTTTCCAGCACAAGCATCACCCGGCTCGGCACATACACCTTGAGGTTTTGGTGTTCGTCGGTAAAATGGTCCACCGTCGTGTCCAAACGATCAAATCCACCAAATTCTGTCGCATCCGAATGAAGAATGATTCGGTAGGTTCCGGCTTCAGGAACCCAAAAATGGAAATCGGTGAAAGATTCTGAAGGGTGAAACGAAAACACAAAAATCAACCCGGCTCTTTCGTAGGCCAGCAGTTTTCGGTACGGATCGAGATAAAGCTGACGGGCTGATGGCGCCGCCAACACCTGGTATTTGGTGCCGAGGGAAATCATCGCCCGATCCCAAGCGCCCAGATGCGCGTATCGAAGCAGCGGATCATCCACCAACGACCACTGCCGCCGAGCGTACTGATAGCTCCAGTTGTTTCCTTCTCGTGGAAAGTCCACCCACTCCGGATGGCCAAATTCGTTCCCGATGAAATTCAAATACCCTTCGCCACCGATTGAAAAGGTGATCATCCGGATCAGCTTGTGCAACGCAACCCCCCGATCAACGATCAGATTTTGCTGCATCGTGGACATGCTGTAGTACATTTCTTTGTCCATCAACCAGAAGGCTAGGGATTTGTCACCCACCAAAGCCTGGTCGTGGCTTTCGGCGTAAGCGATGGACCGTTCTTTCGCGGGCCGGTAGGTAAGCTGGTGCCAGAGTTCGTGCAGGTTCCATTCTTCGTCGGACTTTTCTTTGAGGGTCTTGATCCAGTAGTCCGGGACACCCATCGCCATCCGGAAATCAAATCCGATGCCGCCATCCTCAATCTTTCGGGCCAATCCCGGCATGCCGCTTACATCCTCGGCGATCGAAAGAGCGTCGGGCCGAAGTTCGTGGATCAGGGTGTTGGCGAGTTGCAGATACACAATCGCATCGTCGTCAACCCGGTCGTCAAAATACAAATCCGCGTGGTCGAAATCCATATACAATCCATGGTGGGTGTACATCATCGAGGTCACGCCATCAAACCGGAAGCCGTCAAAGTGAAACTCTTCCAGCCAGTACCGGATATTCGATAGTAAAAACTGCTTGACCTCCGGTTTGCCATAATCGAACACCTTGGAATCCCAGGCCGTATGATAGCCCCGGTCTCCGGCATGAAAGTATTGGTAGTCGGTTCCGTCGAATTCATTCAGCCCTTCATTGACGTTTTTTACCGCATGGGAGTGAACGATGTCCATGACCACCGCAATTCCCATTTCATGGGCTTTGTTGACCAGGGATTTGAGTGCTTCCGGGGTGCCAAACCGGGAGGAGGCCGCAAAAAAGTTAGAGATGTGGTAGCCAAATGAGCCGTAGTAGGGGTGTTCCATGACGGCCATCAGCTGGATGGTGTTGTATCCGGCGGCTTTAATCCGGGGGAGGGTTAATTCCTCAAACTCCTGATAGGTCCCGACGCACAATTTTTCCTGCGCCATACCCACATGGCATTCGTAGATCAGGGGCTGATCGAGACTGGCTTTCGATGAAAAGTCCTGATCGGTCCATTGAAAATTTTGATCGAACCACAGTACCCCGGTATAGTCGTGGGTATCCGGGTCCTGGATGACCCAGCGGATGTACACCGGGATACGATCCAACTCTCCTTTGTCGGAGCGGACCCGTACCTTGACTTTGCTTCCGTGCACGAGACGATCTATGTATTCATCCCGGGGGAGAAAGATTTCCCAGACGCCGTTTTCTTTCCGTTCCATGGGGTGGCTGGAGCGATTCCAATCATTGAAATCACCAAAAAAACAGAGTTGATGTGCCGCCGGAGCCCATTCCCGATACACCCAGCCGTTTCTTTCTGCATCAAAATGGATCCCAAAATATTCATGATTGCGGGCAAAATTTACGATGCTTCCGCTGCGCTCTTGGATGGCTTTTAGTGCGCCCTGGAATCGATGGACCCGATCCACGATTTTGGATTCATAGCCCTGTAGCCACTCCTCCTCTCTTATTAAGGCAATTTTACTGGATTCATTCATGGCGTTCAAGTTGAGTGAAATTATATAGGTCTCAATTTACCGGATAAATTTGGAAATGATACCATTTGCATTTGATAATGCCGTATAAGATTTTGTAAATATTCAAAGATTGTCGAGAAAAAAACCGGAGGTATAGCTGGAGTTACACCGAGTATTTTTGATGAAGAGAATCGAAGAATATTTCGAAATATATGCGGTAATTATGAATTCAAATGGTAGGAGTGCACCCATGGCCCAAGAAGAAATATGAGTAGTTGGTCAATGAAATACGAACTTTACCCAAATACCTATCGACTCTCGTTCTTGCAGCACTTGTGCACCAAGAACAACGTTCTTATCATTATCTTTTCCCGCAGATTACACAGATCAACGCAGATAACACGCAAGCCAGTGGCTTGGTTTGATCGTAAATACCACTTTTTATGGCACAAGTTCTGCGAAAATCTGCGAGATCAGCAGGCAATATAGATTTCTGATGATCAAAGCAGAGTTTCTAATATTGCTCATCCCATTCGATACACTCCTCATCCAAATAGGGATATTCCCGGGCATGCTTTTAATCTTAATTTCACCTGGAACCCCAAGGATTGATCTGCAGTAAAGTTATCAAACCTACGATAAGTCAAAATACAAAATCTTTCACTAATTTTCAGATTTACCCAATCAAAAAGTGCTGACATGCAAATACTTAAAGACCTGTATCAAACCGGGGGTGACATCAATGGCCTCACTTTTGATCTGCAGGGGGCTTCGTGGAACGACGGAAATTCCTATGTCCTGAAAACGAAAGCCGGATTAATCCTGTTTGATTGCGGGTGTGGAGATACTCTCGATCAGATATTTGAGAATATGCAGTATTGGGATCTGGATCCGGCTGGCATTAAATATTGTTTGCTTACCCACCCTCATTTAGATCACGCGGGGGCGGGTCATCTTCTCAAAAAAAGAGGGGTCGAATTGGTCGCTATCGAGGAAACAGCGGATGCTGTCTCGGCTGGAGATGAACGATGTGCCGGGTATTTGTACCATAAAACCTTTACTCCGGTGGAAGTGGATCGGGTCGTGTCTGATGGTGAAATCCTCCATTTGCTGGGTGTTGAAATTCAGGTAGGCCATTACCCGGGGCATTCCATGGGGTGTACGGCCTTCTCATTACGTCATGAAAATAGAAATATTGTGATCAGTGGTGATATCATTGGAACCTTGATGGTGGGGGATTTTGGATGGGATGGATCCATCGATTTTGATAAAAAAATTTATATCGAGTCGCTCCGCCGATTTGCCAAACTGGATCCGGATATTATGCTTCCGGGTCATGGCATGATCTATTTTCATAAACCGCAATGGCGCGCAGAGGAGGTCTTGAATAGCGCGTTAATGGCGTGGAGGTAAATTTTCATGCAGTCCAACCAATATGGATTTGGTTTATCTGAGGTTGGTTATCCGATTTTCCACCTGTAGCGATTGGCCTTTTCACAGAGGTTCATAGAGATTTTTCACAGAGGTCTACTGGGTTAGGCTTAGCCCTTGATGGAATGGTATTTAGGGCTAATAAAGCTCCTTATCGTTTTGCCTTCCATCCCGTCATCCCCAACGAGTCAAAGAATTTAATTGTTCAGTTTACATTATAGCTTCCGCTTATAAACACTTCTCATCCCACAAAGACATACTATCCTTGTAATATAAAAATAACCACTGCACCCCTGTAACGGCCCCAAATTCCATA
Source organism: Membranihabitans marinus (assembly GCF_019802045.1). Lineage (GTDB taxonomy): Bacteria > Bacteroidota > Bacteroidia > Chitinophagales > Saprospiraceae > Membranihabitans > Membranihabitans marinus_A. Next base: position 198,041 of record NZ_JAHVHU010000009.1, read on the forward strand.
GGGGCAAGCTGACTTTAGTCGCTCGAAATAAGAAGCTTTCTCATCTACAATAGCAAGATAATTTATGGCGGTCAAAATTTCATGAACAACTATATTTCTCTACATTATAGCTATGGTTTAACAACAAGGAAAATTATCCCGTCATAATTTATACCACACAATGTAAATTAATACTAACTATTTCACAGAGATTAAGTCAGTCTAGTCGTTGATTTTCTAAATTCAATACTCTATTTTTATATGTAAATAGTCTGCCGCCAATTGTGTCACCGAGGTCGAAGTATCTTAGCAACGGTTATTGTCAAAATATCGATCGGTCTTGGGCGGATCGTAATGTATATTTAGACATTGCGACTTCTCCGAAGTCGATAAATACTGCAAAACCATCTGCTAACATAGTTATGACCTCTCCGAGGTCTTTTGAATCAAATTCAAATAGAGCTTTTATTTGCGCTGAAGAGGGACAAGTTGGGAACGGAGCAAAACAGTACCCCTTGTAAAAGTGACCTAGTCGCACATGCGATTTTAATCCATTGACATAATGGGATCGGTCCTATTGGTCGCTGCGCTCCTGTCTTCGCCGCCAAAACGGACAAGCCGCCCACCGCCTTTCTGCTCCATAATAAACGCGCTTATGATGCAGGTAGCGTTCCCATACCTCGTCCATTTGGTGGGTATAAAGTAATCGAAACTGATCCATCTTCCGGGAGGTAGGATCCTTGATGAGATCCAGTCCTGTAATTAATTCCTTGAACTGCATGGCGCTCGCCATGGCGTGAAACAGGCCCTGGGAGGACAGCGGGTCAAAGCTGAGGGCTGCATCACCGATGGCCACCCATTGATTTCCGGCAACGTGTTCCAGGCGGGTCGAATTGGCGCTGACCGTTCCATGAAACTGAATGGCATCATGGGACTCATGCAGTAGGCGTCGGACCGGTTGGTGTTCTTTTGCAAGCAATAGGAAGCCCTCAAGTTCTCTCATTTGGTTCCGGTCGATCAGGTCGGCATCGGTCTGATAAGCCAGCACTCTTCGATGGCCCGGCACGACTGCGCTGTACCACCAGCCTGATTCGCAGGCAGAAATGGTGCTCATTTTGTTTTTTCCGTGATCGGGCATGGTGCTCCAGCAGGAGATCAGTTTGTCAAAATGGTCGCGTCGGACACCGACCTGTCTGGCAAAGCGGGAGGGCCGACCGGTGGCGTCGACCACAAAGCGGGCTGTGATCTGTTGTTTTATATTATTCGGCGACGGAGTACCTGCCGTGGTAGTGACCAGCCATCGACCCTGTTCATAAAAACTGCTATAAAACCTGGTCGGCCAGATGGACCGGACACCCCTTTCCATTGCTGTGCGACGAAGGTGGTTTTCAAACTCCTTCCGGTTCAGGCAGAGAACAGGTCCGTCCGGATTATTCAAATGGTCTTCGATTTGCACTCGATCACTCCCCCAATAGGATTGCATCCCGATGTTTTTACGATACAACTGCTCTTTTTTCCGGGGATTCAGGTTTTGAAAAATGCCGAGTTGCTTTAAAATGCGCTGTGCTGCCGGTGCCAAAGATTCGCCGATGCGGTCTGATGGCTCTGACAATTGATCAATGAGGGTCACGTCATATTGATCCGCTAAAGAAATTGCTGTGAGGCACCCCGCAACTCCGGCCCCGATAACCAACAGATCTGTTTTTGCATGCTTTTCCAAAGACATATCCGGTCCCGCTATGGATGATATCTGGTAAACCGATTCATCTTTTCCGGGACGCCTACCTCCACTCTTTCAGTCTGATGACGCATGGCCGTAGACTTCGCCACTTTGTGCGTCTTGGTTTCCAGCAGACCCAATAGTTTTTTAACGGTTGGTGTCAGCGCATGATCGTCTTCCAGCTCGGTCTTGACCAATTTCTTGAGTTGAACTTTGGCTTTCTCCAGTAATTCCTGCTCATCCAACAGGTTTTCATGCGATAATCTGTCGACAGTGGATGCCAACAGGTTTTGCCCTGCATGGCTTAGATCATTCTCTCCTCCCAATAGCTTTCGGATTTCGTGTTGTGCCGCAGATAACAGAGCAGCCTCTTGGTCGGGGCTGGGTGGGATTCCCACCTGCATTTCATCTGGGAAATTGGGATCATCGGGAAGCCCGGGCCGTTTCTGCAAGATGGCCAGTTTGTCAAAATGGTTGATCATGCTGTTGATCTGATTCGTATAATTGGCTGGTTTTCCTTCCAGTGGAAGATTGTCCAACCAGGCAGACCGGAAGGCAAAGGACTCGATTCGGGTTTCTTCGGATTGATTCGGATCCATCGTTTTTCTATACCGGTCCTCATTCAAAATGGTGTTTGGTACCCGTGCCGGCCAAAACGTCGGTAAATACGGGTCGTATGATTTGGTGTACCCATCCCGGCAGCTGGCGGTATCTGTCTGCCAGGGAATGGCCATCCAACGGGTGATTCCTCCGGCTACCTGCCCGCCCTGTAAGGGGCCTTTGGCGAGGGTCAGTACATCCGGACTTAAGACCGGCCCATAGTAATCTGTGTTCACCGGCGGTGTTTTCGGGGCATGTTTTAATCGAAAAGGTGCCATATACATGCCAGATGTCCGCATGGGCCAGGTCATCTCACAGCCCGGATGAAAGGCATCCGCGAGACAAAATTCCATGGCTGCTTTGGTCAGCATCTCCGGTTGTTCATCAATCGGCAAGCTGTCGATGGTCGGTGGCTTCGGATCATGCGGGCATTCACTCCGATCCACGTAGTCGGCATCAAAATCACCTTTGACCCATTGATCCAGAAATTCCAGTTGCAAATCCGATAAGGTGGCGTGCTGACGTATGGACCCGGTGGTCGGAATGCTGATGGCATCGCCATAAAGCCAGGGCCACAATTGAGCGGATTCAGCGCCTGAAATATGCACGCGCCGGAAATTATTGGAAATGGTTCTTCGCATTTCATAATAGGCCGGCGAGGGGTTGCCTAGTTTTTTAATCCATTCGCTGGTGGTATAGTCAAACTGACCACCCCACCCAAAGGCCGCTGCAAACCCGGCATTCGCCCATTGCAAATTGGTCATTCGCTGAAAAATGGGTAAGATGTCTTTCGAAAAAGAAGGACGTGCCGGGCGGGCCAGCATATTGGACTTGATGGCCACGTCCCGCATGAGATCCCACATGGTCCGGACGGATTTTTGCATGGGCGCATAATCCGGCGGTGCACAGATCACCCAAGCGGGATCCACTTTTAGTACTGTGTCATCATATTCTACTTCGGCGGTAACGGGTCCGTCTGATATATCATCGTACCAGCCTTCATTATTCGCAAAGGTCACGGCAATATTGTTGTTTGTGTTTTTGGATTTTCCATGTCCACCCAGCATAATCAGTCGCCCCTTCTCATCGGTTCGCATTTCACCCAGATAAACTTTTTCGGATAGAAAGGTGCCTTCGAAAGTAGGACCGTTGTATATACCGGGACCGGCGACCGTTTGTTTTCCTCCGTCAATCAACAATTCACTGCGATCACTCACGTTGATGTTCCGCAATCTCGATGGCGGCGCATCTGCGGCTTCGGGAATATCCATGGCCAGTTGAAATTCGTACCACGATGCTTTTTGATTGGCCAAATGGGCGTGCCAGGTGATTTTTGCATTTTCTGAGGTCAGTTCTCGGACTGCTTTCCCGGCAGCGTTGAATCCGTATATGCGGAATTGCGCAGCCTGTCGTTTTAAGGCGCCGATCTCATCCCTGTACGCATATACATCGGGCTTAGGCTCCGGATTGTCCACCAAAGGTCCGATAAAATACTCCTTTTCGCTATTGCCGACCCGCATGACTCCGATCGGCGGATAAATTCCGGCTTTGACGATGCAATCGCTGTTGGCATCCGTATTTTCTTCAAAATTGGGATTTCGTTCATCTGGTTCCTGCAATTGCTGACCATTCGCCTGGTGACGGGCCCGGGCACTGGCTGCATAAACCTCCTTTCGAACCTGCGCGACGGATCCAAGAGGCTCATGTTCGGCCAAGGTGCGCCAGATGTTAAATGAAAGGTTGCTGCCAAAATATTCCTGTCCGATGGCGCAAATATCTTGTTGGGGGAGGTGGAGCCGTGCGATGCAGGTGTAGGGACTTTTATCGGTGTCCCATACTGCTTGCGCATCGTCGAGTGGCATGTTGTCCTCGTCATTCCGGAGTTGTATTTCAAACCGGAAGGTCGCTTCTTTTTTGCGCAATCGCTGTTGCAGATCCAGTGAAAGATAGTCGTCGTCATTGAAAGGGGCGCCCTGGTAGGTGTCCTCAGGAACCAGTCGATATTTTACAATTTGAGATTCGCCCAGTTTGAATGGTAGTATGGCCCAGTAGCTGGCACTCAGACAGCTGGCCTCTTCTTTGGTCATGGCCCTCAGAATGGCTGCCAGTTCGGGGTGCTTCTTGATGTAGGAGTCGTAATCGCGATTGACGACACCGGCCGTCGTAAAACTGCACATTTGCTGTGCATCACGTGCAAAAAATCGGTCGATGTTCTGAAAGATAAAATCCGCTGTGGAGCCTTTTCCGAATAGTTTGGGGCCTTCGACTCCGAAAAGCTTCAGCCCGACGCCAATAGTGGAATGCAGGTCGGGTGAACTGGGTCCGGTATCGCTGGAAAAGCGAACCGCACATTCGTACGAGTTCCCGTTGAAAATTCCAATTTTGAATTTTTCATCCAAATCCTTATTGATCATAAAATGGCCATAGGCTATGCCGTGCTGCTTTCGGAACACGGACCGTTCAGCTGGCTTTTGACCCCGTTCAATCCGGGTTTTTTGTCCCATTTCGACGAACATCTCTTTGAGCCGTTTGGTCACGGTCTGAATATTACCTTCGGAGTCCCAGCAGGTCACATCATTGGCTGATGGCTTTTTGTTTTGATCGTTTTTGTCTGTAGCCATTTGTAATTCATTTAGTCGGAAGTGCAGTAGAAAATACAATTGTATTTGACTAAAATTAGGAAAATATACAGATGTATACAAGTTAAATTAATATATTATTTGGAAAATAGTTGACTGTCTAGTGTTCCAATTCAGAAGTTGTATGTATTATATGAAGCGCTCCCATCCACAATAAGTTGGATTATCTGTTTAGAGTGTTTTGCCCCGGTGCTTTAGCCCGGGGAGAAATATGATTTACCAAGTCAGGCTTTAGCCTTTAATAAATGTCGCAGATGGGGGCTGAAGCCCAATATTGTTTTGTATTCCCAACCCCGCCATAAATGACGGGGCAAAACAGCACCCATGTATAACTGTGTCATATTCGCTAAACAGGTAAAATTTGAGGATGGAAGCGCGAAATGGATCCTATACATTATTTATGATTCCATGCACTAGTGCGCCAGAGTTTCAGCTCTCACATTTTTCTGATCACAATGGGGTACTTCTCCAACAATCCGGCGAGTCTGCTCTGTGCGAATTCGGCTTTCTTGATTCGGTTGGTATCCAGATCGATCGAGAAGTGGTATGCGGTGGTGAAATCTGCTTTTTCCAGATTCGTCCGGTCAAAAACAGCGCCTTTTAAATTGCATTCATCCAATATAGCTTCGGATAGATCGGCCTCTGTAAAGTCCACTTCTTCCAGTTGGGAGTCCTTAAAATGGGTTCTTTTGATGGAACAGTCAAAGAAGGACGAGTGGGTCAGAATACAATCCACAAACTCAAATTCAAGACCAAATTTGCTGCACAGTTCAAAATGAAGACCCAGCATTTTGCATGACGTAAACTTTACATTTTGAAACGAGGTGTTGTTCAGTCGAGCATTGCTCAAATCGCATTCCGAAAATTCGCAATCTACGAACTTGATTCCTGTCAGATCTGAATTGGAAAAGTTGCAGTTTGAAAAGGTGCAAAATTCATACTCCCCTTTTTCTAACGGGGTTTCGGTAAAGTCTTTTTGCTTGTAATTCTGGTCTTCTATGTATGTCATTTGGTGTGTTTTATCTAACAGATGGTTTTACCCGGTATGTATGAATTGAGTGAGCAGCTGAATCACATACAATTGGGTTGTTTAGTTGTTTGTACGTAGTTCATAATTGCAAAGATTTTAACAAAAACGGGATGGACAAACTTGTCCGACTCGTCTAAAACAGACATATATTTAGCGTGTTTTTGCCCGGGATAATGGAGCTTCAGCTCCGTTCTTTGAAATTCTGATTAGAATGCAGAAGGCGCTGTCAGAGCTGGAGCTCTAACTTCCCAGGGGATCAACAGCGCTAAATACATATTCAGGCGGAATGATTTGACAGTGATACCATGTACCACGACTCATGGTACGAACTTCATTCCCACCTTTTCAGCTTCAGCAGATCCTCTTTTAACTCGATGACTTCAAATCGGTGCGCGACCTCCGAATCCGGATTCAATATGGTGAGCACCCGGTTGGAATTCTCGTAGGTCCAGACTCCCTCCGTCATATAGTGGGCGTCATTGGGTGCTAATACCAGGTAATGACAATCGTTGTGGGTTTTAAAATCAAAAACTTGTCTGAATCGGGCGGGTGGAAATTCTTTGTAATCATCAGGCCGGTATATCCGAATATCGTGCGAGGGGTTTTCTTCATACGATTCGATCCAGGTGTTTTTGAACAACGCAGGCTGGATGGTATCGATGTCATTCTTTTTCTGACAGCTGGTTGTAATGACTAGAAGAACAAAAAGTACGGGCAATCGGTTCATTATTGTTTTGTCAGGTGTTGCATTGTATTTCTAATTTTTTCCATTAACCATTAACCATTAACCATTAACCATTAACCATTAAGCATTAACCATTAACCATTAACCATTACCTCCACCGGAAATCCCTTCGCCTTCCAGGCTGCGATGATTTTCTCCAGTTGGTAATTAGTTTGGCTTGAACATCATCCTGTCAATTTTTCTGGAAATCAAAAGCCTCACAAGCTTCCACTTGCTTAAGATACAAACTATCTCACATGTTTTTTGAATAAATTAAACTAAAAGATTTGGAATCATTACTTTTATTATGTCCCACGTCGAACTGCAGTTTGTCGATTCGACGTAAAATAGAACACGACTATGACAGAAAAAGACGAATTCGAGGAGATTCGGAAGCAGAAAGCCATTGATTCTGAGCTGGAGCATACCGAGGAATCCAAGGAGGATTCCCGGAAATCTCACCAGGAGATCCTGAGTGAACAGATTGAAGAAGGTGAAGCCATCTACGATATCAATGAGCGGAGCATATTAATCAGCTCGTTCACCGCCGGCCTCGAAATCGGGTTTAGTTATCTGCTGATGGGTGCGGTTGTAACATTTTTTACGGGCAAACTGTCCGAAGAAGCCGTGATGAAAATGACCACGTTTGTCTATCCGGTCGGCTTTATCATGGTGATATTGGGACGATCGATACTCTTTACCGAACAAACGTCATTATTGAGCCTTCCAGTTTTGAACAACAAACGGTCGGTCTGGGATCTGTTTAAATTGTGGGGGCTGGTAATAACGGGGAATTTGTCCGGTGGGTTTTTAATGTCTGGTATTTTGATTTGGATCGGCCCAAAACTGGGAATTTCAGACCATGCAGCCGTTGAAGATATTGCCATCCATGTGACCGATCACCCGTGGTTTGTCATCCTGGTCAGCGCCATTCTAGCTGGTTGGTTGATGGGATTGCTGTCCTGGTTGCTGACTTCATCCCGGGATACGGTGAGCCGGATTTTGGTGATTTATATGATCACTGCGATCATGGGGTTTACAGGTTTACACCACAGTATTGTGGGGAATGTCGAGGCCTTTTCCGGATTGGTGGTTTCTCCGGAAATAGATGCATGGGAGTATTTGAGGTTTATAGGCCTGGCGCTGATGGGGAATGGTATCGGAGGCGTGGTCTTTGTGGCCTTGCTGAGGTACCGCGCATTTATCAACAATATTGAGGACCTCTGATATTCATTTTTTTACTAACCCATTTGTTCCATAGCTTTTTGAATTTTGAGATGGGCATTAACAATCTCTGGTTAAAAAAGAGTCGTTCTTATGGAGCTCAGTTCAAGCTAAAATAAAACAATCCGGGCTGGTCCTTACGATTTTTAAATTTCCGTCGAATCAATCGGGATGTTACATGCCATGGACCTTTTTTTGAAAAATGCTTCAGTTTGATTTTGACCAGAAAATTATTGTTTTGATGGAAGTATATTTTTACCGCAGCTTTGGAAGGATGGACTTTCAATTTCCTTATGGTTCCCGCATATTCTTGGGGAGTGCTCGAATCCGGTGATGAAAAGTGGACTTTTCCGTGGTGGAACACATAGTCCACGTCCTTGCCCGAGAGGACAAAATCAAGGGTGTCTATTTCACCATAATCTGAGATGTATTTCATAACCTCACCATCCGTCAGGACAGTTTCCAAAATGGAAACTGTAGGATTCTGGGCTGAGACCTTTGAAACCGATGAAGCCACCAGTAAAAGTAAAATGTATTTCATGCCAATTCTATTTTCTTTGGTTCTAGGACGTACAGCCCGCCCTGATTGTTACAGCGCTAGCTTGAATTTCTCCATTCTAAGAGAGTTACATATTGATTTCATTAGAATCGTTTTTGAACTATTTCGCTGTATTTTCTTTTTTAATGAGAATCATTTACTAATTCGCAACATGCGAGCTTGAGAGGAAATATATATGGTTTTCGCATAATCATAAATGAGCTGTGCCGCAAACATGATAAGTTCTGCGTTTTTATGACACCAATAATTTATGTTTTGATTTAAACTTCCTATTCATGACATCAAATACTTATATTGATTTTAGCGAACAACACGATTTGTCACCATGGGAAATCCAGAATGATACCGTGATGGGTGGACTGTCCCACAGTAAACTGGTCTGCAATGAAGCAGGAAATGGCGTTTTCAAAGGCAAGGTTTCTCTGGAGAACAATGGCGGGTTTGCGATGGTGCAGTATTATGGCAAACCATGGAATGTTTCGGAATATTCAACAGTCCTAATACGGGTCAAAGGCGATGGGAAGCGTTACCAATTTCGGATCAAGAATCAACGGAACGACCGGCATTCCTATATTCAGTATTTTGAAACCAATGGAAAATGGCAAACAATATCGATTTCTCTGGACAAGTTGACCCCTTGGTTTCGCGGTAAAAAACTGGACCAGTCAAATTTTAAAGGTGATTGCATCGAAGGGATTGCTTTTTTGATCGGAAATGGGAAAGACGAGGATTTTAGTTTGGAAATTGATAAGATCATGTTCGGATGAATAACGAACCATACATATCGCTGGGTCGGTTGACCAAAAGCTATCAGGAAGGATCTGTAACGCGGGCTGTTCTCAGGGATCTCAGTCTGGATATGGATGAAGGGGAAATGATTGTTCTCCTGGGGCGGTCCGGGTCTGGAAAAAGCACACTGCTGAATTTGATCAGCGGAATTGATAAGCCGGATACGGGAAAGGTTTTAATCGGGGGTACAAACCTGGTTTCGTTGAATGAAAAACAAAGAACCCTCTTTCGCCGGAATAACATCGGCTTTGTGTTTCAATCGTTCAATCTGATTTCGACGTTGACGGTGCATGAAAATGTACTGTTGCCGCTGAAGTTAAAAAACAACGCTGATCGGGAAGCGTTCCGGAAAGCCACCCGGTTTTTGGAAGAGGTAGGATTGGGCGATCGGGGTGATAGTTATCCAGACCGGCTGTCTGGCGGGGAGCGGCAACGAGTGGCTATTGCCCGGGCATTGGCCAATGAACCGCTGCTGATCCTGGCTGACGAACCTACTGGCAACCTGGATTACAAGACCGGCCAACTCATCCTCAAAATGCTGCATACGCTGGTTCGAAAAAACAATCGAACGATAATCATAGCTACCCACGATCGGGATATATGCCAAATTGCGGATCGTGTCTTCAATTTGCAAGACGGGGTGCTGAATGAAGTGAAAAACCACACTGAAATTACCGGGGAATGAAGCGGTCCAAAACGAATCTCCTGTGGCGATCCAGCATCCGGTTTTTGTTGCAGCATCCCTGGCACTTCGCACTCTCTATACTGGGGGTAGCCTTGGGGGTGTCCATGGTGGTCTCCATTGATCTGTCGAACAGCTCTGCCCAAAAAGCCTTTTCACTATCTACGCAGGCGGTCACCGGTGAGGCTACGCATCAGGTCACCGGAGCTGCTGACGGGCTCGATGAGTCGGTCTATCGTCAACTTAGAATGGCGGAGAAACCGCTGAAGTCCGCACCGGTCGTAGAAGGTTATGGTCGTCTTTCCGTAGTGAACAGGACCTTCCGGATCCTGGGGGTAGATCCCATCGCAGAAGCCCCCTTCCGCAGTTTTGCTAGTCAGAAAGCAGGGATTAACCTCTCTGATTTTATCAGCGGAGAAACTACAGGGCTAGTTTCGCACGATGTGGCGAGTGAACTCGGTCTGGCTGTGGAGGACACGTTGATGGTGTCAGTGAGTGGACACACTTTTCCGCTGCGATTGATCGGTCTGATTAACCCCGACAACGACCAGACCCGCCGGGCTCTCGAGAATTTATTGGTTGTGGATATTGGAACAGCCCAGAAACTCCTGAATATGCCCGGGAAATTATCGCGAATCGATCTGATCCTGCCGGAAAACACCAACGAAAGAGCCATTAAAAACATCACGACTTTGTTGCCGGAAGGTGCTGATCTGTCGCGCTCGGACTCCAGATCACAGGCTGTCTCGCAGATGATCAATGCTTTTGAGTTCAACCTGCAGGCACTGAGTATGCTGGCCTTATTGGTGGGGATGTTCTTGATCTACAATACCATGACATTTTCTGTGGTGCAGCGACGACCCCTGATCGGTCGTCTCAGGGGAATTGGTGTGACGAAGCGAGAAATTCTCCGGGTCGTGGTTCAGGAAGCGATTCTGATTGGAGTGATCGGTACGGCGATCGGAATTTTGGCCGGATTTTTCTTAGCGCAGGTTTTGCTAAAGTTGGTGACCCAATCGATAAATGATCTTTATTTTGTGGTCTCCGTGCAAGAGTTGTCGATCGGGATTTATCCCTTGATCAAAGCGGCTGTTTTGGGAATGGGCGCCACCCTGTTGGCCGCCTATTGGCCGGCTCGGGAGGCATCCAATGCCGAAGTTTCCACCGTTCTTAACCGGTCGTCCAGTGAATCAAAAATCAAAGGCAGGATAGGGACACTGGCTCTTGCGGGAATCGTAGTCGGAGGCCTGGGGGGTGGTCTTCTTCTTATTCCAAATGGGAGAATAGGGATGGGGTACGTTTCTTTGCTGATGATTATTATCGGATTCTCATTGACGATTCCACTATTGGTTACAGGCTTGACTGGATTGATCCGTCCGGTTTTGAGCACCATAAATGGATTGATCGGTAAAATGTCTGCTCAGGGAATTGTGACGGAACTGAGCCGGACTTCTGTGGCCATCGCGTCCCTCGTCGTTGCGGTAGCCGCTACCGTGGGCGTGGGGGTTATGGTGGATAGTTTCCGCACGACCGTTGTGTCGTGGCTGGAGATCCAATTACAAGCGGATGTTTATGTGCAGGTTCCACGGGCAGTGACGCGCAAAGCGGATGGAGAACTGGATCCGACCGTTGTCCTTCGTCTGAAACAAACGGATGGAGTCGCAGGTTTTCATACGGTACGGAGTGTAGATGTCCACACAAACTTTGGAATTGATCAACTGGTGGCGGTGGACAATGAGGTAAGTTCGCACAATACCTATCAGATGAAGGAAAGCGAACCCGGTTTTTGGAACCGCTTTAGAAACGAAGCTATCGTCATGGTTTCGGAAGTCTATGCGTATCGACATCATGTTGACTTAGGCGATTCGGTTTTTATACGGACTGACCGTGGTAGAGCAGGATTTCAGGTGGCCGGTATATTCTATGACTATGCCTCCGATCTCGGGACCATAACGATCAGCCGGAATACCTACGATGCGTATTTTGATGATCCGGCGGTTTCCGGTCTTGCCTTGTATGCGACGGATGGGGCGGATGTGGATGAGTTGGTGAAACGGCTTCGAAGCAGGTCAGAGGGTCTGCAGGAAGTACTGATTCAGTCCAACCGCGGACTTCGGGAGGCCTCGATCGCAATTTTTGACCGGACCTTTACGGTGACGATCGTACTTCGGATGCTCGCCATGCTAGTGGCTTTTGTCGGGGTGTTGAGTGCACTGATGGCGATTCAGCTGGAGCGGAAAAGAGAGCATGCGGTGATGAGAGCGAACGGAATGACGCCCGGGCAGTTATGGAGTTATGTGATCACACAGAGTGGGGCCATGGGTTTGATAGCAGGTATATTGTCCTTGCCTTTGGGCATCATAATGGCGTATATTCTGGTGTATGTGATCAATATGCGATCATTTGGCTGGACCTTGCAGTTGATGGTTTCGCCCGCACTGCTCATGCAGGCTGTCTTACTGGCTTTTTTGGCAGCATTACTAGCTGGTATTTATCCATCCTATAAAATGGCCAAAGCCAGCCCGGCCGATGCATTGCGTAATAATTAGAAGAAAAACAGTATGAAACTATCCGGATGGTTTGTTATTGGGTTTTTGACAATGGCAGTTATTGGCGTCATCTGGTGGATTTCGATCCCACCTGAGGTTGAAATTCGTACGTCATTGTCGGCCGTGGATGCGATGAGTGGAGATACGGAAGGGTATCTACGTGCCGACGGGCCGCGTGAATTTGTGTTCCCCGATGATCACGGAGCACATGAGGGCTTCAAAACGGAATGGTGGTATTATACCGGTAATTTGTTTACCGGGGATGGTCGGCAATTCGGGTATCAGTTCACCATTTTTAGGAATCAATTAAATCCACCAGCGGAAGGGGTGGATACGGTTACGGAAGAATCAGGTTGGAGTACTGATCAATTTTATCTGGGCCATTTTGCCCTGTCTGATGTGGAAAATAAAAACCATATTTATGAGGAGCGATCGAGCCGGGGCGCGATTGGACTGGCGGGAGCCCGGGCTGTGCCTTATCGCATTTGGCTGGAAGATTGGGAGGTGCAACGAGTCGGTGGTGAATCTGGTTCTGATCCACGTTTTCCGGTTCGGCTCAAAGCCAAAATGGTGGGTGGTGCCGCCATTGACCTACAGATCACGCCGGCAAAACCACTGGTGCTGCAAGGTGATAGAGGCTATGATCAAAAAGGATCAACCGCAGGGAATGCATCTTATTACCTTTCCTTCACTCGGATGGATACGAAAGGTACTTTGAAAATTAATGACCAATTATTTGAAGTATCTGGCCACAGCTGGATGGATCACGAATGGAGCACCTCTGCCCTGGACGAAGACCAGAAAGGCTGGGACTGGTTTTCCATCCAACTGTCCAACGGGTATGATCTGATGTACTATCAACTCCGGCTAAAGGATGGCTCTGTCAGTAGGTTTAAAGCCGTCACGTTGGTAGATCCGGCGGGTGAAAAGGTGCCGATCGATCAGGAAGATGCTACCCTTGAAGTACTGGATCATTGGGAAAGCCCGCACAGCAAATCCAGTTACCCATCCCAATGGAAATTGACGATACCACGGGTCGATTTATCACTGGATATAAATACGGTATTTCCGGATCAGGAAATGGATGTGTCCGTTCGGTATTATGAAGGAGCGGTGGCCGTAGCCGGGACCATGAACGGGGAAGAAATTAGCGGCCATGGGTTTATTGAAATGACAGGGTATGAAGGTAAATAGTCACGTGGAGGTGTAATGACGAATTTATTCATGGATTTATAGATAGTGCGAAGGAGTGTTTCGGCTGATATGTAGTAGAAAATTTCCCTAAATTTGAAACTAATATTTATTGTTGGATGTTACAAAATTATTATGTACACCTGTGAGATTAAAAGAGAAAGCACCAATAGATTCAGGTTTGAATGCCTGGATTCACGAGGTTATCCTATATTAAGAAGTGCTGATCTTGATTCGCGAGAAGAGGCTTTGACAAAATTAAGCTGTTATTTGAATCCTGATTCAACGGATTATATCTTTGAGTTTTGTGAGGATGAGGATTGTCACTATTTTAAAATCACTTTAGATGGTGTTGTTCTTTTGGAGAGTCGTTCATTTGATAATAAAAAGACTGCATATGATTTTATGGTAGAAATGAAGAGTGGTTGCAAAATAAGCCATATCATCGATAAATCTTTCGAGGATGCTTGTTATTATCTAAGCTGTACTTCCCGGCTTCAGTTCAGATCACTGCTGAAAGTTGAATTAGAAAAGGATGATGATCAATTTGTGGGATCCATACCAGAATTAAATATTTTTGCATATTCCAATGACCTCAATGAAGTCATTGATGAAATAAAATTAGATTTAGACGATTTGTTTAATGATCTCTTCGTAGAACATCACACCTTATCTTCAAGAGCAAAATCAATTAAGGATATCTTCAAATCTAAATTGCAGTTGGATGCCGTTTCGTAGTTTTTCCGAAAAAGAAGTTCGAAAGGCTATACTGAAAAAAGCAGCACCAAAAATAGCTAATAAGAGAGCACCCCATTGGAGAGGAAAAATATATCTTGGTGATGTTTACTTCAGCACAGTGAAAATTCCAAATCCACACAATAAAAATTTTGGTTAATCAAAAGCAAGAAATCTTGCTAAACAACTTGGTTTAGATAAAGAGCAGTACAATGCTTTTGTAGGTTGTTCATTAAGTAAGGATGGTTATTATGAATTAATTTCATCTTGATAACGGCCGATTATGTTTTTGATAATCCAGTCATTTATTCATTAGTTGCTCTGTTGGGGAACTCACATCTTCACCACTAATTTTCCTCTGGCATGACGCGTTTCTGTTATCTCAAGGGCGTCCAGCACTTTTTCAAAGGAGTATTCTTTTTCGATGACCAGTTTTATTTTTCCGGAAGTAATATCCTGAACAAGCTGGTTCATTTCTTTTTCTCTTATTGGTTGTTAATGCATAAAGATCTCTGACTGCAGTGTGTTCTTTAATTGAAATTCACTTAATATGCTTACGAAAATTCATTCTTCCACCCAATACTCTAACCACAAATATTTCATCTGGAGTGGGATGATAAAAAATCATATGGGTTTTGAATTTATATCTTGAGCATCTTTCTTCTCGTAGGAATATATGCTCTGCCAATATCCGGGTTAGCACTTAGCTTAGTTATTGTCTTTATTAGTTCTTCAGAATACATTAAAGACTGATCAACCCCGAACTTTTCGATGGTGCAACGGGCGATATGCCCAATGTCTTGCTTCGCCCTGACACTTAGAATATACTTATTTTCCCGCTTCATATTCTTGTATAGTCTCCATCCATATACCTTCAATAGTTGCATCTGATGGTCCACTTTCAATCCCATCAACCAAGGCATCTTGCAACTCTACGAGTCGCCTTCGCTCCTCTTGATCCTTGCGTACCAAATCTCTTAGGAACTCACTCTCATTCGTATAACCCCCTTTTTCTACCAGGCTTTTTATATATGCATCTTGCTGTTCTGTAAATGTTATAGATTTTCTAACTACACTCATTTCGCACCAAAGTTATTATTATTGATGCAATTTAAGCATTTTGCTGATTTTGGGACAGCCTCATCGTGAAAATCCGTTCCAATGGGTCAGAAATCTTCCCCTCCAGATCCTTCAATCATAATGATACATCTCCTTTAGCCCCAGCTTCCTTCTCGCCTCTTCAGAGGGCTTTGGATTTTTATCCCGCTCTTTGTAGTAATCGGCGCCGTCCCAGTCAAAGGTTGCGTCTGTCTCCCGTGGATCACCCGTAGCAACCAGATAATTGATCAACTGGTTGGACAGACGTTGTTTGATAGACCGGTAGGCTTCGAAGTCGGCAACGTTCTTCATTTGGTAAGGGTCAATGGTTAGGTCATACAGCTCCTCATAAGGACGTTTTCCAAATGCGTCTTCAAATAGAGGTCTGATTTTTGGGTGATCGTGGTGGTTGAGTAAAAAGATTTTGGTGGGGGCTGGATAATGCAACATATGCGCATCGACATCCCCATACAAAGGTGGATCCCCCGCTGGCCAACGATCCGGTTCGTAGTTCCGGATGTACAAGTAGTCCTTGGTGCGCAATGCCCGCCCCGGATACCCTAATCCTTCAGATCGGACGTATGCATGTCGTTCCCGGGCCATGTAGACCTGGTTGCGGTCGTTTGAAATCTGCCCCGATTTTTTGGAATCCAGGATGTCGGCAAAACTTTTGGCGGTCATTTCCTCCGGTGTTTCCAGTCCGGCCCAATCCAAAATCGTTGGAGCCAAATCACTCAAGTTGATAAAATCGGTTACTTTTCGATTGCCTTCGAAGTGACCGGGCCAGGATACGATGAAAGGTATCTTGGTGCCAAAATCGTATAAATTGGCCAATCCCCGGGGCATCTGCCATCCATTGTCGCTGCAGACGATAACGATCGTGTTTTTTCTTTCTCCCCGTTGTTTGAGAAGGTCTAAATATTCAGCGACCTGACGGTCGAAGGACTGTACCTCATCGTAATAATCTCCAATGTCCTCCCGGACCGCTGGTACATCCGGGAGATAAGGGGGCACCTCAATATCTTCCAGATTAACCTGTGCATTTTCCCAGCCATTCTCCGGGTACGGGCGGTGCGGATGACGACTGCTAAACCAGAACATCCAGGGTTCTTCTGAGGCTGTAGAGTCCAAAAACACATCCAATGATTTATACGATGGTCCACCTGGATTGTGCGGCCATCCGGTGGCCGTTGCATCGCCCGGTCCCCAACCTTTGCCTTCGATACCTACCCGGTAGCCTGCTTCTGCTAATAAATCAGGGAATACAACTTCCTCTGGAAAACTGCTCCATAGGTTCGCCGCTTGTTGCAGCCGCCAGATGTCCTGACCGGTAATCATAGCTGCCCGCGCCGGTGAGCACGACGGTGCGGAGCAGAAAGCATTTTCAAACAACACCCCTTCTTTCGCGACCTGATCCATCGCCGGTGTGTGGACCACAGAATCCCCGTAGGCCCCCACATGATTCCAGGACTGATTATCGGACATCAGGATAAGTATATTGGGTCGGGCGGGTTCTTCGGGTTCTGTGTTATCTTGGCCGGTACAGCTTAGAAGTAAAAACAGAAGTACTATGGAAGTTATTCTAATCACGCTTATAACCATTGTCTCTATCTATTTAACCACGCATCCAGAAATTTTTGATCCAATTCATCGCTGTCCCCGTACTCCGCCCGTATGGAATCCAACTTTTGGTGCATCTGTTCCTGTACCTCTACATAGGCCGGATCGTCGTACACGTTGTTCATTTCCCGGGGATCTTCCTGCAGATCGTATAACTCCCATTCATCTACATCATAGTAAAAATGGATGAGCTTGTATCGTTCGGTTGATACCCCATGGTGACGTTTGACCATGTGCTCTGCGGGGTACTCATAGTAGGTGTAGTAGACCGCATCTCGCCACGAGGGATCTTCTCCGCTGACCAAGTCACGGAACGATTCGCCCTGCATTTCTTCTGGTGCTTCTATCCCGGCATAATCCAAAAAGGTCGGTGCAAAGTCCAGATTTTGAACCAATGCATCAGTTTCGGTGCCGGCTTTGATTTCCTTAGGGTATCGCATCAATAGAGGCGTCCGGAACGACTCCTCATACATAAATCGTTTGTCGAACCAGCCGTGTTCACCCAGGTAAAAACCCTGGTCAGAGGTGTAGACGACGATGGTATTCTCCGCGAGGCCGGTTTCATCCAGAAAGTCCAAGAGCTCGCCGACACCATCATCCACCGACTTGATGGTGCGCAGGTAATCCCGAATGTATCGGTTGAATTTCCACTCTGCAAATTCTTTGCCTTTCAAATCGGCTTTTACGAACGCTTCATTTTTGGGATCATACGCCGCTTTCCAGTTTTTGAGTTGATACGCAGACAGTCGCTTAAGCTGACCCGCCAACGCTGTCGTGTCGCCGGTGTACGGATTGACCACGAATTTCATGTCGTGTCCCCAACGCATGTCCCGCACGATTTCCATTTCCTGTTCTTTGGCAGCGCTGCCCCGTCCTTCGTAATCGTCGTAGAAGTTGGCCGGGGGATCAAAGGTGATGTCATCATAAAGCGTGAGGTATTCTTCTGCCGGTTTCCAGTTTCGGTGCGGCGCTTTCTGATGGTATAGCAGGCAAAACGGTTGATCCGGGTTGCGCATTTCTTTGAGCCATTTCAGAGTCTGATCGGTGGTAATATCAGTGACATAGCCCGGGAATCGCTTTCGCTCTCCATTGACGATAAAGTCGGGGTTGTAGTAATGGCCTTGTCCGGGGAGTACCATCGAATAATCAAACCCCTGCGGTAATCCATCGAGGTGAATTTTTCCGATCATAGCCGTCTGGTACCCGTTGGCTTGCAGGACTTTGGGGAAATTGGGCTGGTCCCAGTTAAAGGGCTGAAGATTGTCTACTTTGCCATTGACAAAGCTATGTTTTCCGGTTAACATCACGGCCCGACTGGGTGCGCAAATAGAATTGGTCACGGTCGAACGATTAAATAATATCCCCTCGTCTGCGATCCGGTCAATATTGGGTGTTTCATTGATGCCATGGCCATAAGCACTGATGGCTTGGTACCCATGATCATCGCTCATGATGAAAATAATATTGGGTGGTTCGGGATTTTCTTCCTGTTGATCCGGATTACAAGCCAGAACCAAAAGACCAAGAAACAGCACAAAGTAACGGTAGTTCACAATTCTCTTTTTTTAGATGTAAGTGGTCGGGTCTGGATGACAGAAATACCCGGGCGACGCAATTGTAAATTCAAATATACCGATTTAGTCTGTATTTTTAAATAGCTTGACATGTGGATGACATATTTTGATTTCTGTCAAAATATTTCATTCCGCGTTTAAACCTATGGCGCCATTTCGCATCTAATTAACAAACCGACACATATATTTGAATGTTAAGGTTGCGTTATCAATAAAAGCACTTATGAAAACTCTCCAACCCTTCTCCAGCGACTGGAATCCGGCAAACCTTCGAACCTTATTGAATCGTACGATGATGGGATACAGCAAATCCATGTGGAATGAAGGATCAAAGCTGTCACGCGAGGAGGTGGTTAATACGTTACTGAAGAAACGGTCCGTTCCGGAGCCACCTGTCAATATTGATTTTTCGGACGATCCGTATGTAAAAATAGGAGAGACCTGGGTGAATAAGCCCTATCCACGCAAGAATAAAGAGGCTGTCCGGTTTCGCCGGAATAGTTTGATCTCTTGGGTGATCCATGAGATGACGCGAAAGGATGCCTTGATCTATCCAAAAATGATCCTTTTTTGGCACAATCATTTTCCTATTGCAAAGGTGAATGATCTCCGGTTTGATTATGACTATTACATTTTGCTGCATAAGCATGCGCTGGGCAACTTTAAGCATCTGACCTATGAGATGACCATCCATCCCGCCATGCTAAGGTACTTGAACGGGAATAAAAACACCAGTAGAAATCCCAATGAGAACTTTGCCCGGGAATTGTTGGAACTGTTTACGATCGGAAAAGGCGAATTAGCTGGTGAAGGGGATTATTCGAACTACACCGAACAGGATGTGCAGGCGATTGCCAAATGCCTGACGGGGTGGCGGGACTATGGATATTTCAGCGAGGAGCGAAGTGATATTGGTTCCTTTTTCAGAACGAACAGACATGATAAGTCCACCAAAACATTGTCCGCACGGTTTGACCATGAAAAAATACCCAATCTGGAAGAACAGGAATACCGGCGGGTTATCGATATCATTTTTAGTAAAAAAGAAACGGCCAATTTTATCAGCCGCAAGCTTTTTCGTTGGTTTGTGGGTTCTGATATTGACGAAGAGACCGAAGCCAATGTCATCCAGCCCATGGGGGAGCTCATCTTTGATTCTGGTTACGAAATCAGACCGGCACTTCAGGCCTTGCTGAACAGTCAGGTGCTTTATGACGAAGCATTCTGTGGCTCGATCATAAAATCCCCGCTCGAGTTTCTGCTGCCGCTATATTACCATATTTCATTTGAATTGGATGACCAATCCGAAAAGTACTTCCAAGGCTTCCGGTCTGTTTACTACACAACGAATTTGTTGGGACAGGCTTTTTTCAATATCCCTCAGGTGGCAGGCTGGAAGGCATATTACCAGAGCCCGGCCTGGTATCAGCACTGGATTACGACAACTTCTCTTAGCAACCGAAATGAATATGCCCAGCGTTTGCTAAAAATTAACACCCGGTTTGATGAAAGTCGTTTTGGAGCCAATATGCTTCAACTTTTGGAAGAATTTGAAAAACCCGAAGATCCCACTGAACTGGTTCGGGAATTGACCTTGTTCATGCTGCCGAAGCCACTGAGCGATGAACAAATTATCCAGCTGAAAGAACTATTTATCCCGGGACTACCGGATTATGAATGGACGGTGGAGTACAATCAGTACCTCAATAATCCATCGGATGGAAAGCTGAAACGCTCCCTAAATGACAAGTTGAAGTTTCTGGCTTACAACATTATTTCCTTACCCGATTATCAGGTGATCTAAAAAACACGGATTATGAACAGGCGACAATTTTTACAAAACTTTTCTGCTATAACGCTTCCGGTCGGGCTGGGTCTTCCGGGATTCTCAGGTTTTTGGGGCCCCCGGCTTATGCAAATGGAAACGGATCGGGTACTGATTATTATTCAGCTGATCGGGGGATGTGACGGGCTCAATGCTTTTATCCCCATAGATCAGTACGGTGCTCTCCAGGCGGTCCGTTCCAATATCCTGCCTGATGAAAAAGCTTTTCTTAAAGCGGGGGATAAAAACGGTTTTCATCCAAGCCTGACCGGGTTTCATTCGCTGTTTGAGAAGAATAGAATGACCGTGGTGCAAAATGTGGGGTACCCGTTTCAAAATCGATCCCATTTTCGATCGACCGACATCTGGAATACTGCCTCTCAATCCAATGAATACCTCGATACAGGATGGGTCGGCCGGTATGTCGATCAAATGGCATCCGGAGAACCGGTCGAGTATCCATGGGCCGTAAGTCTGGGCCGGACGGTTTCGGAGACATGTCAGGGCTTAGCCACCAATCATGGTGTTTCCTTAAAAGATCCCACACAGATCAATGAACTTCCCTATGGAGAAGCATATGACTGGGGAGACGGAGCCTTTGCAAAAAACATGAATTTCATCCATTCCACGATAAAAGCCAACAATGTATATGGAGCACTTTTTGAAGAAAAATACAATGCCGGAAAGAGCATGTCTGATAAATATCCGGCCAATAATCCACTGGCAGAACAGCTTCGTACGATCGCCACATTGATGGCGGGTGGGCTGCAAAGTCCTGTCTATACTGTATCGCTCGGGGGGTTTGATACGCATGCTGGTCAGGTCAATGGTGGCAATCCGTTGGAAGGGACGTTTCCAGGATTGTTGCAGACCCTCGGCGATGCGCTGGAAGCATTCTGGGATGATCTGGCATTGCTTGGCCTGGAAGACCGGGTACTGGCAATGACGTATTCCGAATTTGGCCGGAAAATCCGGTCCAATGCGAGTTTTGGAACGGACCATGGAGATGCAGCACCGATGTTTTTATTCGGATCATGCCTTCAGAATTCTATTATCGGAACCAATCCGGTGATCGATCCCGAAGTGAGCCCCAAAGACGGGGTCCCGTATGAAATAGATTTTCGAAATATATATGGTTCCATCCTGAGTGATTGGTTTGCGGTCCCGGCGTCCGATCTACCCACTTTACTTCCAGATCACGCGCCAGAGCACGTGGATCTTTTAAGACCAGGCTGTGGCGTGCGCAGTGCTAAAGAACCTGGGGTGCGAAGTAAGGATTTTTTTGAGGTTGATGTATACCCCAACCCCGCCAGTGGTGAGTTGCTCATCCGGCTGGATGGAATTGAATCAAAAGAGGTCAATGCTCAATTAATTAACCTCCAGGGTAGTCAAATTAAAAAATGGACCCTGTACGGTAGCGGATCGAAAAGCATTGAAAAATCAGTCGATATATCATCTGTTCCCGCAGGAGCCTATGTCCTCCGTGTGCATCAAGCCATTTCGACACAAAGCAAGAAGGTGATCGTTCAATGAAGCAACTACAACTGCTCTACAGCACTATCAATGCAATCATGCAATATTGGAGTGAGCGCACTAACAAGCAGAGGATAATGATCAGCATCCATTTTATCAAATCCACCCCCTGAAGAAACAACCTGTGTAGATTTCAGTCGTTTCTCTGCTTTTATCGTTTCTTCCAGCTTTACAAGCTTATTCCCTTCATTGTCCAATACATTAATGATTACCGTGGATGTAGGTTTTACCTGGCGTGTCAGTTTCCCACCAAGAACATCTAGTGTTGCGCCAACTGAGATCCGAACATCCAGATAATAATCCGTGGTATGCCCCTTTTTATTAGCTTTTTTGATCGCACTTTTTGCAGACATTGGATTGGGGTATCCCTCCTTGAGATAGATGACCCCGCGATCAGTCAATACGGCAATATCTTCAATTTGGACTTGATTATCTGACAACTTATCAGTAAAATACCCATACATTTGATCATACAGGATTTGATACAGCTTCTCTTTATTCTTTTTGAGGATCGCTTCTTCTTTTTTTGTCGAAGCTTCATAGGGGTCCATTTTGTCCAGTATGCCGGTAAAAGTTACACTGAATCTGACAATAGTATTATTGGAATTAGTCAAATCCTGAGAATTCATAGATGTACAGAATAGTAATAACAATATTGATAATAAAATACCTTGTTTCATTTTGTGGTTTTTTACATAATTAAATAGCAGCTTAAATGATGTTAGTTCAGATTTGTTCTAACCTAACTTAATTTCGAATTAAGCATTCAATATACTAAATTAAGTTCTGTTGGTAGATTAATCACAGTTTATTGATATATTTTTTAAAAGAGATACCGAAGTCATCCCTCTTTTAATTGGTGGGTCTTTAAGGTTTAGTCAATAAACTCGTAAGACGTTGAATTTGTCATCTTGTTCTGTACGAAATTACACTTAATGCAACTTGTGTGTATGTTGGTAATATGCAGGCTGTTTGAATTCTTCTCCACAAATACCCAAGCCATTACAACCATACCCTGTACCCGTGAAAGCATAGAATTAGAAACTGCATTAGAGAAGAGCAGTGCAAATAAGTCGAAAAGTCTTTGTTAACTTTTCTTATATTTGAAAAATACATAAACATCTTCTATGGGTATCGAGAAAAACGAACGACGAGAGTTTATAAAAAAGGCCACCTTAGCCGGGGTTGGCGCTTCGTTGCCATTCTCGTCGACCACCATTTCAAGTGGTGAAAAACGATCCAAAGTAATTTCTATCGAAAACGGGAAGCCTGGCTCAGATGACTGGCAACTCACCCGGGTGCGGCCTGACCAATCCGGTCAGCGCATGCCCTGGATCGAAGGGTATTGTTCTCGGCAAAGTGTTCGGGCCGGAGAGACCATCGATATCATGGTCTCCACCGATCCGGTCCGGGAATTCACGGTAGAGATTTTTCGAACCGGTTACTATGATGGAAAAGGCGCCCGGTTAATGAAAAAACTGGGTCCGTTCCAGGGCGTCATTCAAAAGACGCCTGAACCGGGCGAAAAAAACATTCATGAATGTCAGTGGGATCCGGCCTTGAGTGTAGAAATCGAAGAAGATTGGGTCAGTGGCGTATATCTGGGGCGACTGAGCACGGTACAGACCGATGCTTCGGACGCGTATTGGCAGAGCTATGTTGTTTTTATCGTTAAAGACGATCGGCCAGCCGATGTACTATTTCAGTGCTCGGACAATACCTGGCAAGCCTACAATCGATGGCCCGATAAATACTCTGTCTATACAGACCCCAAAGGGATTCAAGGGCCCTGGGCAAAAGTCAGCTTCGACCGACCCTATGGCCGTCAGTCCCAGTACAATGCGATAGTCAATGATCCCCTGTCTTTTGGATCCGGCGAGTATTTATCCTTCGAATTTCCCATGGCGTACTTCCTGGAAAAGCACGGTTACGATGTGACCTATTGTTCCAATAGCGATCTGGTTACACCGGATCGCGGATTGAAATGCAAAGCCTTTTTGAGTGTCGGCCACGATGAATATTGGGATATCCGCCAATATCGCAGCGTGGAGAAAATGAGAGATCAGGGGATCAACTTATTATTTTTTTCCGGTAATTCTGTGTGTTGGGTATCTCCATTTACCCCCAATAGCAGCGGAAAAGAGAACCGGACGCTATTTCGTGGCGGACCCTATGGCGGTGATTACAAATACGCTGTGCTGAGAGAAGAACGACACGGCCCGTTTCCTGAGCGAGGGCCCGATGAAGGGTATTTGATGGGCGTGCGAAACATTAGTCCGGTGAACGGTGGGGGTGATTGGGTGATCACGAACCCGGATCATTGGATTTTTGATAAAACGAAAATTCGGAAAGGAGATGGCATCCCTGGATTGGTGGGGTGGGAATACCATGGGGATCCGCCGGACATACCCGGTCTGGAAGTTGTGGCCTCTGGAACCGCCTGGCAGGGTGGTGACAATCCACAAACCTGGTCTGCCGTCCTTTACCCCGGTCCCAAAAATAATTTTGTATTCAATGCCTCCACTATATTTTGGTGCCAGGGATTGAGCCGGCCACCCGGGCACACCTTGCCCTGGTCCCATTTTAGCCGTCCGCACGGGCCGGATGAACGGGTGCAGCAAATCACACACAATCTTTTGAATCGGTCTATAAAATAAATCGGTCTTGGATGGATTTTACACAAAGACCTTCCAAGAATAAATCGTTGATAATGTTGATTATAAGAGCAAATAATAGGTGTTGTGTTGAATAGTGTCGGTTTGACTATTCACCCGTTTTAGCGGTGATTAATTTTCAATTTCCTACATTGGGAGAATAATAGAGCATATGAAAAATAGAAAACGCACAGAGCCAGTAAATTCTCATTTTAAGGTGCGGTATATACCCTCCGCCTTGGTCCTAATTATACTGATCCTTTTTGTGTCAGCGTGTACGTCACCGGAACCTCCAAATAATGGTTTTAATGTACCGGAAGGATTCACCATAGAGCCTGTGGTAGATTCCAGTTTGATTGCTTATCCGTTTTTTGCCAGCTTTGATCCGGATGGTCGACTGTTTGTTTTTGAATCTACAGAGGCCAATGAGATGAGTACCGAAGATATGCTTGCTGAACCGTCCTACCAGGTTCGTCTGCTTACAGACACGGACCAGGACGGAATTTTTGATGAATCGACGGTTTATGCGGATAAGATTCCTTTTCCGATGGGGGGTACATTTCACGATGGCAGTCTGTATGTCGTGGCTTCTCCGGATTTGTTAAAATTGACGGATACGAACGGGGATGGGATAGCAGATGAACGAGAGGTTGTACTCACAGGTTGGACCCTAAATGTGAATGGAGCTATTCTTAGCGGTCCGTTTATGGGGCCGGATGGCCGATTCTACATGGCGGGGGCACGACGGGGATTTGATGTCACTTCGCAGGAAGGGGTTCGGTTTCAGGGCAAAGGTGCCCGAATCTGGCGCTGTCTTCCGGATGGGAGTGAATTGGAGTGGCTGAGCGGTGGTGGGTTTGATAACAGTATAGAAATTGATTTTATGCCTTCCGGGGATCCCATCGGCACCATGACCTACTTCCGGGATCCGGCGGATGGCCAGCGGGATGCTTTAATGCATTGGGTAAAGGGAGGCGTTTATCCCAAACCACAGGCTGTGATTGCGGAAGATAAACTAAAGCTGACCGGTGATCTCATGCCGGTGGTGACGAAAATGCCCCGGGTGGCTCCTTCGGGGATTGTCCGGTTTCGGGGAGATCAGTGGGGGTCGGATTATGAGGGGGCGTGGTTTAGTGCTATTTTTAATACGGGTCAAATTTTGCGTCATAACATTCGTCCGGAAGGAAGTTCTTACGTTTCCGAGGAAGAAACCTTTTTGTCAGCCAACTTACCGGATATTCATCCAACCGATGTCCTTCAAGATGGAAATGGAAATATGCTGGTCGTCGTGACGGGTGGTTGGTTTATCAAGGGGTGTCCTTTGTCCCGGGTTGCCAAGCCGAATGTGCCGGGTGGCATATATCGGATCAAGAAAAATGGTACGCCTGAAAAGAAGGATCCCTGGGGCACCACTATCGCATTTTCAGAAATGACCCCGGAGGAAACGCTCACATTTGTCGAAGATGATCGACCCCTGGTTCGAAAAAAGGCACTGGAACATTTGATAGCGCTGGGTGGTACATCAACGGAAAGCTTGTCCACTCTATATGAATCTGAAGATGAATTAGTACGGCTGGAGGCAATTTATGCACTGCATCGGATCGGTACGGAAAAAGGAAACGAACGGGTTCGCTCCGGATTGTTGGATGCCAAGGCCGAGGTTCGTACAGCGGCCGCCCGCTTAAGCGGATTAGCTAAAGATCAGCAGGCTGTTTCCACGTTGATGAATCTTGTAGTGACCGACCCTTCTCTGCCTGTTCGTCGTCAGGCAGCCACTGCGCTTGGTCAGATTGGAGATGCTGAATCTGTGCCTGCCTTGATTGAAGCTTCTGTGAATGCTGAAGATCGTTTTTTGCTGCATGCTATACGGTATGCGCTGATTACGTTGAATCAAACCGATCCTATGGTTTCAGCATTGAACCACACTTCTTCTTCGGTCCGAATAACAGCCTTGATGGTTTTGGATCAGCTGGATGACTCACCGCTGACCAAAGAACAAGTTCGCCCGTTTTTGGATAGTGAAGAGAAACCACTGCAAGAAGCGGGGATATGGGTCACCCGGCATCACAGTGAATGGTCTTCGATGGTCACCGATTATCTGAAAGGGAGATTGAATGCAAAAACGCTCAGTGAAGAAGAATTGGATGATTTGAAAAATCTAATGATTTCCTTTTGCGGAGATTCTGAAATGCAATCGTATATACGTCAGACACTGACCCGGTCGTCTTCCTCGGAGCCCGTTCGGCTGGCGCTGCTCGGTGTGATGAGGCAATGCGCCGGATCGGTACCGCAAGAATGGATTGTCAGTCTGGGGAAACAGCTGCAATCATCTTCAGAAGTGGTACGGTCCACCGCTTTGAGTGTGATAGAGACTCGTCAAATCGAGGAATTGGAGCCCGAATTAACGAACTTATTAGCCTCCTCCGCACAGGAACCTGCATTGTATCTTAAAGTCCTCAACGCCCGATTGACCAGCCAGCCTGAGTTGTCCGAAAAGGAGTTTGGCCAGGTTCAGTCCTATATGGACTCTACCTTTTCGATGCCCGTTCGACGATCGGCCATACAGGTTATGGACCGGGCTTCATTGAACGAGGATCAGCTGGTTCTATTGGCTAAATCCAGTTTGCCGGAAGCAGATGAAGTAGTATTTCCAGGATTAGTACGTGTTTTTGAGAAAGATTCTACCGCAGAGATCGGTGAGTTGGTGGTGGGGTCTCTTTTGAAACAACAGGATTTGTTGGGTGCGCTCTCAGAACAGGATTTGACCAACGTATTGAAGGGGTATCCCACTTCGGTGCAGCAATCTGCAGAACCACTGATGGAAACATTGCGTCAACAAAATGCGAACCGGTTGAGTCAACTGCATGCGATGGAAGAAGGATTGGTTAAGGGAGATGTTGGGCGGGGTCGGGATTTGTTTTTTGGAAAAGCGATTTGTTCCACCTGCCATGCCATCGGACAGGATGGCGATGATTTCGGACCGGACCTCACCAATATTGGCGCCATTCGTTCGAAGCATGATCTGTTGGAAGCTATTGCCTTCCCGAGTGTCAGTTTTGCCCGGGAATATGAAACTTATGTCATAAAAACAGCGGAGCGAACCTATACCGGGGTGTTGAAAGAATCCTTGGCGGAAGATGTGGTCGTTGTCAAAACGGCGCCGGGTCAGGAAATCCGGATTGCGAGGGAAGATATACTTTCTATGGAGCCCGGAGACCTATCTTTGATGCCCCCCGGACTGGATCAGGCGCTTTCGAATCAGGAACTTTCCGATCTAATCGCATTTATGGAAGCACTACCCTATACGGTGGACCGGCTGCTGGAGTTGTCAGAGTAAGACGCTTGGAGCGTTTGACTTATACCATTTGAATTCGTAATTGCCGCATATATTCCGAAATATACTTCGATTCTCTTCGTCAAAATACGTGGTGTAACTCCAGCTATACCTCCGTTTTTTTCCTCGAAAATCTTTACAAAATCTTATACGGCATGATCAAATACAAATGGTATTAGACCGTAGGGAATTAAATCCTCGATACTATATTGCCCGTTGATCTCTCAGATTTTCGCAGAGTTTGTGCCGCATACGCTGCGTAACACAGCACGTACTATAGCGATATTTACTAACCAAACTGTACTCCATCGAATAAACCTATGGCAACAGGCGGGTGAGTACTATTGGGGTCAGATGATAAATAGTTAAATGAAGCTGGCTGCTCTATCTCTCCAAACTAATGATCATCAAAATGGCCGCCGATCGCAAAAATATAAATCGTCTTCTCGTCAAATCGATAAATCAATCTATCCTTTGCATTGAGCCGTCGCAACCATAATCCGGAATATTCTCCTTTCAACATTTCCGGTTTCCCAGTACCTTCCCATGGATTACTTCTTTGCATCTCGACAAGGATTTTTAACAGTTTTATATGCAACTTCTTGTTCTTTTGTCGAAGCTTTTCATATTCCTGAAATGACCTGTTATGAAAGGCTATTGATCTCATCTGTCATGCTGGATGGTGCTGGAAAAAATTTTCCTTCTTCAAAGTCCTTCAATCCTTTCTCGATTTGCTCTACAAGATTTTCATTCATCTGGATATACTCTGTTTCATCGAGTTTAGGATCCCATGGCAACCCTTTCTTAAAAATCACCATCCGGTAAAACATGTTGATTGCTACAGATCGGCTTATACCAAGGGTAGTCAGTATTTCCTCTGCATCACCTAGTACTTCCGGATCCACTCGGGTGGTAATTATTTTGCCAGCCATTGTTCTATTATATTTGTTGGTATCAAAAGTGATACAAATGATTTATCTGGCCAAATTTATTTTTTCGCTTCTCTCTTTCTTAGCCTAAAACCGGACTGTGCTGTTGTATATCCTGAAAATAAAAAGCAGATATGTGTTGATTTTATAACAGTAGTTTAATCCTCCAATATATTTGGGATGTCCATTTTCTCGTGAAGGATTCTGATGATTTTTAGTTCATTTGGATCTGATACCTGATAAAATATAAAATATGCGATTTGAACTTTCGTCCTAAATAAATCTGTTTGATGTAATCTGAATTCATTTTTGTACTTATCCTAATAAGATTTAGCCTTAAGATACTCAAACCCCAGTTTATCCAATCCCTGTTGTATCTCCGGTGCCGACATAAAAAGATCCCACAACAACCCTGTTCGATAATTCTCGATCATCACCGGGATGGGTAACTGATCGATCGCCAGATAGCGCGGCGTGAACCAATCATTCTCCAGGCTGAACGCATCATAAGGTCCATACTCGCCGATCAACTCGGGATGGTCATCATAGAGAAAGTGCAGAAAGCGATTGCTTTCTTCCGGGGTGTAAGGAAATGAACTCAATGCGGCCGTGGGTGAGATCACGCACAAATCATTATCCGGGTTGTGACCGGCATAACCCTTGATCGAATAACTGGAGGTCAGCCCCCAGCACGAATCGCTGTAGCCTTCACATTCATTGGGATTATCCACGCAATACCGGTATTGGATAAGTGCATGATTTTGATTGAGTTTCCAAAAGTCGCCGTATTGATCTTTCAGACCTTGCGGGTTCAGTCCAAGATACGAATAATGTGCCCAAAACAGAGGACCCACCATACGGTCTGCGTTACCATAGTGGTACAGTACCTCCGGCAATCTATAGTGCTTATCGTTGCTCACCACTTTCCCATCCATCATAAAGCCTTCTTCGTAAACGGCTGCGTCTACCCCATGGGTCGGTGAGCTTGCTGCCAGCACATACATAATCAAGCACTCGTTATACCCATGGACGGGGAAGTTCATCTTCCATTCGTATTCCGGGGACCAGTGCCAGTACAGCACATTTTCACCCCTGGTGTACCATTTCCAGTCTACCCCCCGCCACAATTCATCCATTTTCTGCGCCAGTTCTTTTTCTTTCGCATTGCCTTTTTTAAAATACTGACGCGCTGTTAACAAACCTTGCACCAGGAAGGCAGTCTCCACCAAATCACCACCAATGTCGTATTTACTAAAAGGGGTCACTTTGCCATCGGGCATCCACCAGTGTGGCCAGGCACCGTGAAATCGGTCCGATGTAGCCAGCCAATTGGTGAGTTTTAACAGTCTTTCGTAGCCTTGTTCTCTGGTAATAAATCCCCGTTCTATTCCGACCAGTGTAGCCATGATTCCAAATCCGGTTCCACCTGAAGTTATGATGTCTTTTGGGTGGTTGGGATATACGTCGTCCATGTGAATCCTTTCCCGGGCGCCTCCTGATATGGGTTCGCCGCCTTCCCAGAAGTAATTGAAGGTTTGTTCCTGTACTTTGTCCAGGAGGCCGTGGTGTGACAAGGGTTTTTCAGCAATCTTGCGGTTGCAGGAGGGGAGGAATAATATAAATGCTACGAACAAGAGACAGTAGCCAAGTGTACAAAATGTACGATAAGGATCATTAATTCTTCTCTTGATTTTAATTAGCGGTGGTTTCACAGAGTCATCCGCATGGGACAACCGCGGATTAAAAAGATAGCCGACGGCCATTCGGCGACTGAAGTCGCCGCTACTTGGGCTACTGCAAATGTTGAAGTTCTGGGTGCTAAGAGATTTATTGATAGTAGTAGTTCCCTCTTCTTTCTCATTGGGATGATTCAACCGATAGTTCTTATTCATAGGTAAAGTTTAGTTTTTCTAATCCATTTTGTATTTCAGGGGCGCTCATAAACAGCTCCCACAGCAACCCCGTTCGGTAATTTTCGATCATGCAGATGATCGGCCCCTGATCGATCGCCAGATAGGAGTCGGCGACCCATTCCTCGCCGATGTTGAATGCATCATAGAATCCGTAATCACCCCACAACCGATCCCCCAATAGGTAATAAAAATGACGTAGGGCCTGCATGGATTCTTCCGGTGTGTATGGAAAGGAAGAGAGAGCCGCTGTCGGAGTGATCACGCCCCGGTCATTGGTGGGACTGTGGGCGGAATAGCCTCCTTTCTCATCACTGGCGGTCAGTCCCCAGCAATCTGCCGAATACCCAATAAAATGCTTTGGGTTCTCGATGCAGTAGGCCTGGTTGATGAACGTATGATTCTTATTCTGGCCCCAATAATCTGCATATTGATCCTTTAGGTTTCGGGGATCCATGCCCACGTAAGAATAGTGTGCAAAAAACAACGGTCCTCCCTTCTCGGGACCCAACGGAAGGGGGTATCCATAGTAGGTGTTCCCATTTTTCATTCCTCCCGAACGGGCATACCCTTCGTCATAAACGCTCTTATCAATGGTGTGGGTTGGTGATGAAGCAGCCAGGACATAGACGATTTGGGTCTCGTTGTGACCCCGAATGGGAAGATTGATTTCCCATTCGTAGTCCGGCGACCAGTGCCAGAACAGCACATTATCATCCGATTTGGTAAACCAGTCCCATTCGATGTTCCGCCACAGCATATTGATCTGATCGATTAACGCTCTTTCTTTGGAAAGATCAGGATCCAGATACTGCCGTACTGTCAAAACCCCTTGCGTGAGAAGGGCGGTTTCAACTAAATCTGCCCCGTTATCCTTCTGACTGAAAGGTCTGACCTTTCCTGTCTCGCCATTGAGCCAGTGGGGCCAAGCACCATGGAAGCGATCTGCTGATGCCAGGAAATTAAATATTTTTTGCCATCGTTTTACCGCTTCTTCCCGGGTGATAAATCCCCGTTCTACTGCAACGATCATGGCCATCAGACCAAACCCCGTCCCGCCCGTGGTCACGGTGTTGGCACTGCTGTTGCGCTCTCGGGCCATACCGCTGTTCGGTTCAGCGCCTTCCCAGAAATATTTGAATGTGTGTTTCTGTATCAAAGTAAGTAATGCTTCATCCGTTAGTTCCTGGAATTTATAGGTCGAATCCAGTTTTGTGAAGAGCTCATAAGTGACGGGGACAAAAGGACGACCGGTGTCCTCTGCCAGGTCGCCGGAAAAAGTCAATGTATAAGAGGTATAGTAAGGCAATGGATGGTCCGTAGTCAAGAGATAGGATGTGTCCGAAGTAGCGGTGAGTATAAGTGCCGCTGGTCCGGAGCCTGACCAGGATATATTGTTTTGCATCACAGACTCCGGCACAGGATGGGAAAGGATCAGGTCCAAGGCAGGTAGTAAAGCAATTCCGGCATTTCGTATTCCCCGGTCCAGAACGTCACCGTTTCTGGTTCTTAATGTCAACATTAACTCTCCTACGATGATCGAAAAAGTGAGGGTGTCTCCTGCAAAAGTACCTCCATCTTCCGCCGAAATTGCCGGGCTTAGAATGACGCTATATTTTTCTCCTTCTTTCCAGGAATCTGGGTTAGTCAGTGTTACTTCTGTTCGGTTCGTGGACCAGGAGACATTGGTCTCGATGGGACGGGATTCTTCGAGCACCCGAAAGTATTCTTCCGACTCAGCAACTACCGGTTTTGAAAATCCAACCACTATATTTCCATATGGTGCTACCGTGCTCCCGTGCAATATTGATTCTGCTCCGAGCCGGGCATATTGGATGGTTAGCGCGGGGGGCTCGGGCACCGGTACATCCTCTTTCTTGCATGAAATGAATGTACCAGCGAATAAGAAAACCAGGAGCCATATTTTGCGACGTCGCTGAGGTCGAATTTTTTTCTTGGTTCTCATTTCTGAAAAAATGTGACCTCTATGAGGTCGGTGTTTTCGATGAGACCATTCCATATGCCAACCATCAGCCTGATCAATATTGGATTCATTCTAACTTTTATTCAAATTTTATTTTTGTAATTAACCACTAACCATTAATAATCAACAATCAACAATCAACAATCAACAATCAACAATCAACAATCAACAATCAACAATCAACAATCAATATTTACTCCCCATTCATGATCTCCAATACATCATCCTGACTCAGAGCTTTATCAAAAATCTTCAATTCATCCAGAGCGCTCAGATCGGACAAATGATTCCATCCCGAGAACCGCGGGGCGCCCGACATGATGGACAGGATGTCACACCCTGTCCAGTCCAGACCTTCCAGGTCCTGTTCTTTGGCCAAATCGCCGTTAATGTATATCGCTGCTTTTTCCTGTGAAATGGTAAATGCGAAGTGTACCCAATCTCCGGTGGAAGGATCTACATCAGCAGCTTCGCCGCCATCCACCCAGGTATCTTTTTCCCCGTTGCCAACATTCAGCTTAAAACGTTGATTGTCGCCGGCTTTTTCACGGAAAAACCGGAATCCGGAGGTGCGGTTATTTTGCTTCGTTGGATAGTCCGCATTGTCAGCATCTTCCGGACCTATGACCAATATTCCGGCACGATCCGGATCTGCATTAATATTCATCCAAAAGGATGCGCTGAATTCATCATTCAAAAGACCGTCTGCCGGGAAGGTCAGGTAAGAATCGGCCGCTCCTTGGTACGCTTTACCTGCTTTCCCTTCTGTGAAACCGGGTGTGCCAATTACGGTTGCCGACGTTTTTGTAGCCAGATCTACATACTCCTCTTCGAAAGGCATATTGAATATCTCCCCGTATTTCGGTTCATAATCGTTGATGATTTCACCGGATTCTACAGCGATGATATCGCGGATTTCCTCGACGGCCAATGCCCGGTTGAATAATCGCAATTCGTCCATGTAGCTTTGATCCGATAGGTGGCTCCATCCGGTAAACCGGGGTGCTCCGGACATGATCGACAGAATATCACAGCCCGCCCAGTCAATCCCTGCAATATCTACTTCTTTGACTACTTGACCATTGATATAGACCGATGCTTTGTCCTCTGATATGGTAAAAGCCATGTGAGTCCATTCGTTCAGAGTAGGATCTACATCTGCAGCGGCACCGCCATCGACCCAGGTATCCGCTTCTCCATTTCCAACGTTGAGCTTGAATCGTTGCATGCCACCTGCATTTTCCCGGAAAAACCGAAATCCGGATTTCCTGTTGTTTTGTTTGTCTGGATTGTTGGGGTCGGGTGGGCCCATGACCAGAATTCCTGCGCGGTCTGGTACGGCATCCACTTTCATCCAGAATACGGCCGAGAAAGTTTCACTGTGAAACTGATCACCCGGCAGCGTCAGATAAGAACCTTCGGCTCCTGCGTAGGCATTTTGCCCATCTCCCATGATCACGCTTTCACCGGCAAATCCGGGGTTGCCCACAGTAGTAGCTGGCTGAAGGTTGACCAGATCAATATAATCTCCATTGAAAGGCATATAGAGCATCTCCCCCTCGTACAAAGACGTATACGGCGAGACCTTCTCAAAGTTCACAGTCTTTTCGGTGGTCTTTCCCGAAAGATCGCTTGCTTTGACGGTGAGTTCATGTGCGCCGTTGGTCAGGTTTTCATAGGTGTATGCTTCGCTGGCTCTCCGGTAATCTTTAAAATCAGAGAACGAAGCGATCTGACTTCCATCCATGAGAAGTTCAATCTCGCCGATCTCGATATCATCTTCTACTTCAAACTGAATCTCAATGGAAGTCACCTCTTCCAGCACACGAATCTGGGTTCCTTCTTGTGGATATTTCACATTCACTACCGGTGCCGTTTCATCGGGTCCCGGATTCACAGGTATGATGTCGTCGATGCCTTCATTGCAGCTGTAGAAAACAAAAAGAAGCGATAAAACCGATAAGAAATATTTAGTCATTTTCATTTTGTATGTTTTTTGTGTGAACACGGGAGTCTGTTATTTACTGAGTCCAGGTAATACATCCACCTGAGCTTGAGGATAGGGCAGATAGGCTTTATCTGCACTGAAGTCACGGCCTCCATAGCTTAATTCATCGTAATTTTCTGTCCGGAGCATATCGTAGTACCGGATACCCCACTCCATACCCAATTCGGCCAGCTTTTCGTCCAGGACTTGTGCGCTAGTGACCCCCGAAAGAGGTGTCATTCCGGCCCTTTCCCGCACGAGATTGACTGCTGCATCAGCTGTGATGGCCGTACTGGTGGCACCGCGGGTTAGTGCCTCGGCATGCATCAATAGTATCTCGGCGTATCGGATGACTTTCATATTTTGAGCATTGGCCCATGACTTTCGGCCGGGGGTGATCTGGTCTGAAGGAAGATAGTGTTTACCACTAGCAAATAGCGCGCGCGCGTAATCCAGAATGACATCTCCGGAAGGCGTTTCATTGGAAACCCAATCGGGCAAATCGGCATAATTGGGATCTTTTTTGATTTCTTCAATTCCTCTGGGCGTGAAGAGTACACTGGTCACTAGTCGTTCCCGATCCCCCCGGTCCAGCATAAATTTGATGTATTTGAGGCTGGGTTCATAAAATCCCCACCCCCCATTGATGCCTTCGACTTTGGGCTCCCATTTTTGAGGTCCAAAAAACGCGGTCAGGTAGGTGATCTGTGTGCCGGTTCCCTGGTCGAAGTCTGAATATTGAAACTGTAATAAATTTTCATCACTGAGTTCACCGGGCTTTTTGAACAACTGGTAGTAATCGGGATACAGTTTGAAAAGGCCTGAATTGATGATTTGCGAAGTGGCATCGGCTACACCCTGGTAATTTTCCAATTCCAGGTTGGCCAGAGCTTTGACTGCGAGTGCTGTATGCTTGGTAACACCGCCCGGTAAATCTGTGCGCTGGTTGGGGCGCATATCGGGAAGCAGAGGAATGGCAGCATTCATTTGATCGGCAATATACTGCATCACCTCTGTTTTGGGCTTTACTTCTGCGGTGAGCAGGTCCGATGGATTGGATGTTTCCGGGATGAATACATCACTCCACACTCGTGCTATGTTAAATAATAAATATGCATTGAGCACATCGATTTCGGCTTTGTATTGCGCCGCCGGATTACTTCCGGTGGCCTGCTCGGCGTAGAGATCGATTTGTTCTTTGGCAGCATTGCCATCAATGATGTCCGAATACATGGTCTGCCACAGTGAATTGTACATCCAGTAGCCTTTGTCATACCGAAATTTGTCGGTGTCGGCAAACGGTTGCTGGTCACCCAGTCCGCCATTATTGACATCGTCACCCCGGACAGAGATCAGTGGAAACTGCTCCCAGCCTCTCGACTGAAATGCAGCATATGCACCAATGAGGGGTGCATCCATCTCACTGGTATTGCTGTAGTCGATGGCTTCTTCGAAGGTGCGGTTCTCTGCTGGCCGGTCGAGACGGTCATGGCAGGAAAACATTATAAACAGTGCTGCTGTAGCGCAAAAAGAAATTAATATATTTTTCATCACTTGCGTGTTTTGTTGTGATTAAAATTTAACGTTCAATCCGACGGTGTATACGGAGGGGATGGGATAGGTCTGACGGTCTATGCCATCTGCTACCTCGGGATTGAATCCGTTATAGTCGAATATAGTCACCGGACGGTCGGCCGTCAGGGTCAGGGTCGTTTCAGGAAAATTACCACCCAATAGGGTAGTGCCCGGAACTGTATAGGACAGGGTCACATTTTGGATTCGGAAGAATGAGCCATCCTCTATGTAATAATCGCTCAAACTTTGGTTCCATCCTTTTCGCAATCCATTGGCGGAGGGGTATTTGTCAGAAGTGCCTTCTCCATGCCATCGATTGACAGCCAAATCTGCATCAAGATTGGTGTCATTGGTAAATATGTATTCGCCCCGTTTCCGGTTTAATATAGAATTCCCCGATTGGCCGATAAAGTTCGCCGATAGGTTGAAGCTTCTAAAAGACATGCCCAGATTAAATCCGTACATCAAATCGGGGAAATACGATCCCAGAATCACCCGGTCTTCACCATCCATCACGCCATCCCCATTTTGATCTTTAAATTTCAGATCGCCCGGTTCCAGATTGTTGTCCTTAGCGATGGGATCCGCTTCGATTTCTGATTGATTCTGATAAACGCCGGTCACTTCACGGCCGAAAAAGGCCAGAACGGGTTGCCCCACGATGGATCGTTGTCGGAATTCGGCCGATCCGCCATCTATGTATGGCTGGCCAAAGAGATCCCGGACTTCATTTTTCAGGGTGGATATATTTCCTCCGATCTGATAGTTCCAGTCGTCGGATATTTTGTCCGTCCAGTTGAGCGCCAGTTCAAATCCTGCGTTGCGTATCACACCCACGTTTCTTAAAACCGTACCACCGATTAGCGGGATTCCAACCCGGATCGCAGCATTTTTAGTGTCCCGGGTATAGTAATCCGCGTCCACCGTCATGCGACTATCCATTAAATTAGCGGTCAACCCAAAATTCAATTCTTCAACGACTTCCCATCTTAGGGAAGAGAATACATTGGAGGTTTGCGTGCCTGGAACCATCTGTCCGCCGAAGACCGTATTGACCACCTGAGTCGTCCGGGCACCATCAGAAGCTTGTATATTGTCATTGCCCAGTTCGCCCCAACTTCCCCTCAGCTTCAGATAATCGATGCCCGCAACGTCAAAAAAGTCTTCCTGCGAGAGTACCCAGCCGGCACCAACGGTCGGAAAGTAGCCCCATTTTTGCTGGTATTTTGAGCTTCCATCAGCTCGGAACGTACCATATAATAAGTATTTGTGATCAAAATTATACGAAAGTCTTCCAAAATAAGACATCCCATATTGATGACTTCCTCCATCTCCCACAGCATCGACGACGATGGTCTCAGCCTGGTCAATGTACCAGGCCTCTTCGCGATCAGTCGGGAAGTTCCGAGCCGATGCTCCAAGCTGCGAGTATGCCTCATCACGGTAGGATGCGCCACCCATTATGGTCAGCCCGTGTGCGCCGTACTGATCTTTAAACGTCAATATGTTATCCCATATTTGGTTCGAAAAGGTGGACCAGGTTCGTCTGATTCCTGCATCCGGATTTTGAAATCCGGGACTGCTAAAATAAGGCAGGTCAACATTGCGAAGATCCAATGCGGTGAAATTATGATTGTACGTGGTCTTGAACGAAAGTTTATCCGGGATCAGATCAACTTCTACGTAAAAGTTAGCGAGTAGCTTTCGTATTTTTTCTTTATTGTCATTGTATTCCATAGCCGGAAAAGGATTTTGACCTCCTCGGTATCCAAGGTACTGGGCACTGGCATACGGATCGGGGAAAGCGTTGGGGATCTGTTCATCCAACACGGGAAGGATGGGTACAGCCAGATAGGCTCGGAACCAAGCTGTGTTCTCCGGAGAATACTTGGTTCCGTTACTCAGTATCATATTCCCGCCCAGGTTCAGCCAGTCCAGTGCCTGGTAATCGACCTTGGATCTTAGGTTAAATCGTTGGTATTCGTTTTTCATATCGAGGATACCGTCCTGGCCAAAAAAATTGGCGCCAAGAGCATAGGTGGCACTGGATCCACCGCCGGTAACATTAATGCTGTGATTTTGGATGGGCGCCGGACGGATGATTTTACTGTACCAGTCCGTATTCACATCGGGTATATTGGGGTCTACTCTGCTGCGGCCATACCGCTGCATGGCATTGAGGATAAACTGGTAATCCGGGAACCGATCCGGATCCAATTCCGAGATGATTTGTGTAAATTGTTGGGAGTTCGCCATTTTCATTACGTTGTTGGCTACCTGCACCCCGTAGTATCCATTGTAGGTGATCTGGGCAGGCTGGTCTTGCCGGCCTGATTTCGTCTCGATAAGAACCACACCATTCGCTGCGCGCACCCCATATATAGCTGCTGCAGACGCATCTTTGAGCACCGAGATGGTAGCGATGTCTGAAGTGTTCAGAAAGTCGATGTTATCGAAAAACATGCCATCCACTACATACAGAGGAGCTTCGTTGTTGCCACCTGGATAAGAACCGATGCCTCGCACCCGGACTTGTGGGGCACTTCCGGGTGCGCCACTACTGACGATTTGCATGCCGGCAACTTTCCCTTGGAGTGATTGCATGGCCTGGCCAGTAGGGGTTTTCATGATCTCTTCTGAGCTAACCGTAGTAATCGATGAAGTCAGATCTTTTTGCTTTTGCGTGCCGTACCCCACGACAATGATTTCTTCCAACATCTGATTGCCCGACTCCATGCTAAAATCAAGTTGGGTTTCTACACCCAGTTGGTATAAAATGGGGTCATACCCTATATAGCTGATCTGGATTGAATCGCCGGGTTGTGCCACCAATTCATAGTTTCCGTCAAAGTCGGTCTGTGTGCCTGATCCGGTTCGTAGAATGAGGATGTTGACACCGATCAGTGGTTCCCCCGAATCTCCGGCGGTGACCTGACCGGTATAAGTGATTTCATCCTGTGCAAGAAGAGATGGCGTCAGAATCCAAAAAAAGAACCCAATAAAAAAGAACGGTAAAAATCTTTTCGGTTTCATATGATTTAAATTTTAATCACAAAGAGAATGAGGCTTAAATATAAGTTAAAAACGATACCCAAGCAGGATTCGTCCACTTAGTTGACCTCACAAATACCTCATCATTCTTTTAAAACCACCATTATGTGGTCGTTTTATTAGTCTGTAAGTGGTTGATATACAACCTAATGTGGGTGTTGTTGGTAGTCGTGGTAAAAAATGGGGAAATCAGAACCTCATCAAATGCTCTGAAAGATTGATATCGGATGACAGGTTCATTTTTTTACGCAAGCGGTATCTTTTGTTTTCTACCGACCGAACGGAAATCTGTAAAACGGGAGCAATTTCCTTAGAAGACATATTCATTCGGATGTAGGCAGCTAGTCGGAGGTCCCCGGGGGTGATGTTGGGGTAAGTTTCTTTGAATCGGTCCAGGAAATCTTCATGGACCTCTGCAAAATTTCGATCAAATATTTCCCAGGATTCATCGCTTCTCAGATTTCGATCGATTAATTTGATGGCTTTGCCTTTTACATTTTGAACGGAATCGGACCGCGAACTTTCTTTTTTTATGACTGCTTTGAGTTCGTTGAGCATTTTGTTTTTCTGGACCATGGTTATTGCCGTATTGGCCAACATTTTGGTTTTGTAAGCTAATTCGTGTTCCAGCTTCTCCGTTTTAGCTTTTATTCGTTCTGCTTCCAATGCCCGTTCCTTCTCTTTGAGTAATTTTTGTTTTTCTGACTTCAGACGTTTTTTGTTGCGTTCGTTCACGAGCCAGACCAGCAGTCCGCAGAACCCCAGTAAGGTCAACACGCCAGGCCAGGATTCGTACCAGTGCGGTGGAATAGTAAACGTGTAAAGATGGTGCGTGTTTTTTTCATTCGAGCGGATATCCAGGTGGTAGATGCCGTGATTCAATTGTTTAAAATCCAGCGTCCCATCAGGAGGGATGGGGTTCCAATTCTGATCGTAGGGTGTAAGTCGGTACTGTACATTGTTTTCTTTTTTCAAAAAGCCATTCGCATTGCCCAATTGAAAAACAAGACTATTGTCATTTGGATTGAATTCCGGATTCTGTTCCGTCTGATCGATGAGACGCCCGTTTACCAGGGCATAATCCAGGGCAATCACGGATTGGTTATCGGATGGACTAGTAGTTGGGAGCTGTTGTTTTACATACCCTTCTTCGATGCTTTTGATTACTATGTTTTTACTGGGGAAATAAGCGATGAGCCGACTCTGTTCGGAATTATTATTGATGGGTTTGAGAATATGGTATCGGGTCTTATCACCCATCCTCTGATCGATCAAGGCTTGGAAGGAAGAAGAAATATTTTCAATCGATCCATGCTGGCCTATTTCATAAAAAGCGGAATCAATTTGGACGAGCATGGAATCCTGGAAGGAAAGAAGTCCCAAGGTGTTATTTCCCATGTGAGCTTCCAGATTCTGGAACGTTTTACGATAGACCATCTGGTGGCTATCAAGGTCAAGGTGATAAAATACCAGGCCAAAATAGGGATGGAGCCCGACTACTTTTCCGGACTTGTATATAAACCGGTCCACGAGTTTATCCGTACCGGATATCCGGGTGGGGTTCTGCCAAAGACCGTCCTGTTTTTCCAGCAGAACCAGACCGTTGTAGGTGGATTGGAGGAGTTGATGATCATTGATCAGCTGCATATACAGTCCACCGGTAATGGATGATACCAGAAGGAACCGGTCATCAACCAGTTGCAGCGTACCTGAATTGTGCCCGCACAAAAGGTCGCCACCTGCGAGGATCAGATCCCAGGCCTGGCCTTGTGATCCCGGGACTAATTCAAATTCCTTCTGGTCATTGGATACAAAGACTCCTTGGTTGGTCCCCACGTAAAATCGATTTTGATAGTAGGCCGCCGTAAAAACAGTGCCAAGTTTTCCTTCGATATCGTAATAGTACAAATCGGGTTCCTGGACTTTAAGAATGTTGATTCCTATATTCAGACCGATGCACAATGCCCCGGTCCGTGTTTCATACAAGGAAAGTACAGTGTTGTTGGCTAGGCCGTTTTTTTTGTTGAGGTGGTGTTTTACGTTTTTGAAATCATTTGTTATAAATACACCGTTTTGTATGGTGCCGATAGCATAATCTCCATTTTTGAGTCGGATGAGTTCATTGATTTGATCTGCTTTTAGTCGATCATTCAGATCATTGGTGAGGGGTATTGCGAGGGAATCATTTAAGAAGAACAAACCTTCATTCCGTGTGGCGATAACCAGCTGTTGATCGTTGAATTTTTCAAAACCGGTGATGACGGCGTCTTCCGGCAAATTCCGGGGCTGAACGGTGTGTTCTGTGTGTTCTTCAAATCGGTAGAATCCATTATTGATCTGAGGAACCCACAACTGGCTATCAATCCATTGTCCAAACATGATGTTGTCATGCGGGGTGTACAGATCTAAATCATCTCCGTCATAAAACAACATGATGGAAAACGATTGAAATAGAATTTGATCCTGATCACCTGTGATATGCCATATTTCTTCTTCTGTACCCTGAAGAATTTTCTGACCTATTTCTACAAAGACCGGTTGACTTGGATCCGAACGGTCGATGTATCCGATGGTTTCGAATCCTCCAGCATAGATCCGGTCATCGAAACCCCGGAAAATACTGCGTGGTACCCGGTGATTGGGCAGGTGGACCATCTGCCAGTTCATGCCGTTGTAGATCATGATGCCTTCTGTGTTTGCCACATACAGATTGCCGGCATCATCTTCTGCAAAGCCCCAGTTTTTATTTCCACCCTGGTAATCACTTCGGTCAAAACTTAGGATAGCCGGGATCTCCTGGGCGTGAAGTTGGCTTTCAGGTATTAAGGGAGCTATGATTACTAGTATAGCACAGAAGAGAATGCTGATCTTTGGATGGTAAATATGTGATACAAGCTGCATTACTTTTCTGACGTTGGCACGATGAAAGTTAAGGAAAAAATCAAGAATTTAGATTGAACAGATCCTTCTCCTTTATAATCTTTTGGGTGACGTATGAGATTCGTATTACTCTATTGCCCGATGATCTCGCAGATTTTCGCAGAAATTGCGCCTCACATAGCGGTATTGTCTGCGTTGATCTGTATGGTCTGTCGGAAAAATCGCACAATCCACAATTTTATTATCATCAGGATCAACAGTAATCAGGTCCCATTTATAATATTTATCAAATTGCAATTTTTTCTTTTTTGCCAGGTGGCTGATTTCAACGAATCCAACCTGGATGACCCATTCCGATTGAAAAGTGGATGAGTTTTACATCAAACCTTTACCCCAAATGCCAGCTCTCGGGCCAGAAAAAGATCAGCAACAGACCGACCATAATAGAGAGAGTCATCGTAATTCCTATCCATTTGGTAAGTTGTTTGTTCCCCACTAGTGCGGCCAGTACAATTTTGAACGCCAGGTTGGAAAGCACACCGGTCATGATAAGCCGCCAGCCCAGCTCCGTATCGAGGCCACTTCTCACAGAGTGGGCAAGGGAAAGCGTGATGGCATCTTTGTTGGCCAGTCCGCCAATAACAGACACGTAGTACAATCCGCTGTCACCAAATTCTTGCTCAGCAAAAGCCACAGCTAGTATAATTATACCATATAGTAAGCCAAAAATTAATGCGCTTTTGAATTGAGCCGGATTCTCGGGTTCAGGCATGTGTTCCTCCTGGTTGTTTTTATAAATAGTATAGTACAGCCCCACGGACAAGAGGATCATAAAAACAAAAAGAACCAATAAAGGAAGAATCAGAAAGGGCAATTCATTGGGGGCGACGACGCTGATCTCAACAATCACTCGAATCATGGAAACCGTCACTGCTGTGAGTATTACGAACGCTGAAACCGAACTTATACTGTGGTTGTTGGCCGAATACCGGGCGTAGCTCACGGTCGTTGCCGTACTGCTTATGATGCCACCGAGGATCCCATTGGCGAGCATTCCGACTTTCTTACCCAGCCACTTATATACAAAGTAACCGAGAATGCTGATGCCTACAATGAGGATAACCATGAGCCAAATCTCGTGTGGATTGAGAACGTCCAGCGCACCATAGGTCTTGTCCGGTAAAATCGGTAGTATGACCAGTGAGATAGCAGCAAAGGTCATGATCGCTGAAAGATCCTTGTCTTTTAGATTGTGTATAAAATTGTGAAGGGTTTCCTTGATGTATAGTAGAATGACCAGAGTGCCGCCCGTCAGGACGCCGATAATGCGGTCACCCAGTACGAGGTACACCCCGATGGCATACATTAGGAGAACGGCGATTTCAGTGGTTTTGCCGATACCGGGGTCGTCCTGAGTGTGAATTTTCATAAAGTTCGAAGTCACCATCAATCCTGTAATGGCTATGGCTAAAGCAGGGATCAAGTAAGGATTCTCAAAATCACGGGTGATAAAACCGCTGATCGCGCCAAGAATAGCGATGAGAGTGAAGGTTCGGACGCCGGCCATTTCATGGTTGCTTTTCTCGCGTTGTAGACCAACGAGAAGTCCCAGTCCAAATGCAATGCCCAATGTAATGAGGTCTTCATAATTCATATCGTTTACTAAGATATAAGGAAAATTGAATACCTGAATATCTATTTGTTTATAACTTTTCTTCTAAAATATGATTTCTCTATTGTGATGCACATTAATACGATCTTTGAAGTGGTTTGTAAGTTCTGATTTTCGACCGAGAATTTGATGAGATCGGTAACGTACACAGAAGTTTTAAGTTTATTTTCATTATAAAATCAAATTATCGTATAATAGCGAATTCGAAGACTTAATCAATGAAAATTTGAAGCAGCAGAACCATTCTTCCAGCGCGATTACAAAATGGCTTGCCTACCTGGGACCCGGCATTATTACGGCCGCTTTGGTGTTTGGGCCGGGCAGCCTGACCATTACTTCCAAACTGGGAGCAGTGTATCAATATCAGCTGGTGTGGGTTATTGTGGCCTCCACAATTTTGATGATGACTTTCACCAGCATGGGGGCTCGAATAGGAATTGCAACGAAAGGCTCCTTGCTGGACACGTTTCGTCATCGCTGGGGAAACTGGGCGGCCTGGGGAACCGGTATCG
The DNA here is from genome assembly GCF_019802045.1 of Membranihabitans marinus. Lineage (GTDB taxonomy): Bacteria > Bacteroidota > Bacteroidia > Chitinophagales > Saprospiraceae > Membranihabitans > Membranihabitans marinus_A. Next base: position 242,600 of record NZ_JAHVHU010000009.1, read on the forward strand.
GGATATTCCTGGTTACCGCCTCGTTTCAGGCAGGGAATTCGGTGGGTGCCGGGATCGCTTTTGCAGAAACATTCGGAACCGCTGCTGCGCCCTGGATCGTATTGGTGGTCGTACTGGGTATATCGCTTTTGTTTTTCAAATCATTTTATAAAATATTGGAAAAGGTGATGATCGCCATGGTGGGTATCATGCTGATCTCCTTCTTATTTACATTAATTATCACCCGGCCAAATCTGTGGCAGGTCGTTCAGGGATTGGTGCCCGGGATTCCATCCGGTTCGCTCATGCTCGTGGTTGCGCTGGTTGCGTCCAGTTTTTCCATCGCCGGTGCATTTTACCAGTCTTACCTGGTTCAGGAAAAAGGCTGGCAAAAGCATCAGGTCAAGCGGGTGGTCAAAGAAAGTTTTACAGGTATTTTGGTGTTGGGGTGTATTTCGGGGATGATTCTGATCAGCGCAGGAGCCGTACTTTATCCACAGGGCATCGAAGTGACGTCGGCGTCTGATATGGGACTGGCACTGGAACCCCTGTATGGGACCTGGGCTACCTCTCTATTTATGGTCGGCTTATTTGGGGCCTCGTTCTCGTCTCTAATAGGTAATGCGACCATCGGAGGAACCTTATTTTCAGATGCCTTATCCATGGGGCGCGATTTGAGCAGTCGGTCGGTACGCATATCGATTTCCATGATTATGATTATTGGAGCTGCTGTAGCTATCGTATTTGGTCGTTTGCCCCTGGAGTTGATTATCTTTGCACAAGGGGTCACCATCTTTGTAGTGCCTTTCATCGGGCTGGGAATATTTCTGCTGGCCAATGACCGGACAGTAATGGGTGAGTTGGTAAATACACGAGGCAATAATATCCTGGGCGGTATTGGACTCCTGGTGTTGTTCGCTCTCGCTATTGGTAATTTTATTAAAATATTTTTATGAAAACAATACAAGAATTGAACGAGCGTCTTTCACAGCCTTCAGAACGGTTGATTCGTGATTTTGAAAAAATAGACGGCGATATTATGATTCTCGGGGTGGGGGGCAAAATGGGACCCAGCCTGGCTGAACTCGCTGTACGGGCTTCGAAAAAAGGAAAAAATTCCAAACGAATTATCGGAGTATCCCGGTTTTCGGATGCGACGCTAAAAGAAGATCTGGAGAAGATCGGTGTAGAGACGATAACTGCAGATCTCTTGGAAGAGGATGAATTGCAGGCATTGCCCGAAGTGGACAATGTGATTTATATGATCGGGAAAAAGTTTGGAACGGGTGGAAATGAACACTTGACCTGGGCCATGAACGCTTATTTGCCGGGCCGCGTGGCTGAAAAATTTCGCAATTCCCGGATTGTGGTGTTTTCATCTGGCAATATATACCCGTATGTTCCGGTTCTGTCCGGTGGAGCCACAGAATCTACCCCGCCGGATCCACGGGGTGAATATGCTCAGTCCTGTCTGGGCCGGGAGCGGATTTTTGAACATTTTTCGCACCGATATGAGATACCGATGCTTATATATCGATTGAACTACGCAGTGGAGATGCGGTATGGAAATTTGTTGGAAATAGCGACTGCGGTTAACCAGCAAAAGCCAATCAATCTTCGGTTGGGTCATATGAATGTGATCTGGCAGGGGGATGCGAATGAGATTGCTATCCGTTCATTACTGCATTGTTCCACCCCGCCTAAACTACTTAATGTAACCGGACCTGAAACGATTTCCATTCGTTGGGTAGCCGATGAATTTGGCCGGAAGCTGGGTAAGAAACCGATAATAAATGATCAAGAGGCACCGGACGCTTTATTAAACAATGCCGCTCATTCACATCAGTTATTTGGCTATCCGTCTGTATCACTCACCGAAGTGATGGACTGGACTGCAGATTGGGTGCAAAATGAAGGGGAGACCCTGGGTAAGCCCACACATTTCCAGCAGCGATCGGGCAAGTTTTGATTTATTATATAAATGGGGTTGGTGGTATAAGTGTAAGATAAAAAACATGGACTATGTTGAAAGATGATATAAGAACCCTTCTCCATGAAGGGACTGTGATTCCTGCCCATCCACTGGCGTTGACGGCTGACCGGAAACTGGATGAAGCACGGCAGCGGTTGTTGACCCGGTATTACATTGAGAGTGGCGCCGGAGGTGTAGCGGTGGCCGTACATTCCACCCAATTCGAGATCAGAAATGATGATGTCGGTCTGTTGGAACCGGTGTTGCGGCTGGCTGTGGAAGAAATCGATAAAGCGCAGCTGAACCGACCATTTGCAAAAGTGGCCGGGATCGTAGGACCCACGGATCAGGCTGTTCAAGAAGCTGAATTAGCCAAAAATCTCGGATACGATTTAGGGTTGCTGAGTATGGGCGGACTCAATGATTATTCGGAAGATGAATTGATTCACCGCGCAAAAAAAGTGGGCGAAATTATCCCGATATTCGGGTTTTATCTTCAACCGGCAGTAGGTGGGCAAGTACTTTCCTATGAGTTTTGGAAAAAATTTGCAGAAATACCTGCTGTGCAAGCCATTAAGATGGCGCCGTTTGACAGATATCAGACCCTGGATGTGGTCCGGGCGGTGTGTAACTCGTCGAGGTGGGAGGAAATTGCCCTCTACACTGGTAACGATGACAACATCATTGCGGATTTATTGACCACCTACGCCATGCCGGTGAATGGAGAAATCCGAAAGAAGAAAATCGTTGGTGGCCTACTCGGACACTGGGCGGTCTGGACCCAAAAAGCGGTCGAACTGCTCGAAGAGATCAAAGAAATACGCGCGGCTAAGGCGGGTATTCCGGAAGAGATGCTTACACGAAACATCGATGTGACCGATGCCAATGCGGTGCTGTTTGATGTAGCTCATGATTTTCATGGCTGTATTCCTGGAATTCACGAAGTATTGCGTCGGCAAGGATTGCTGGAAGGCACCTGGTGCCTGAACCCGGATGAAAATCTCTCACCGGGACAATCCGAAGAACTGGACCGGATTTATCGGGATTATCCGGATTTGAATGATGATGACTTTGTGCGGCAGTTTTTGGAAAATCAGGAGGCGGGCTAAGCCGGTGTTTAAAAATACCGGCTGTATTTCGCGGGTGTTCGCAGAAAATGCGCTGAGTTTGGTGTGGGGCATTTACAATGTGACCCGCACCTTCAGATCTGGCAATATAAAGATGATATCTCTGAACCACCTACACCGCTCAAAAAGCACTAGTCTCAGCGAGTTAACAAACTAAATCCCGGAAATTCACATTCCAGCACATCCCACCCGACACATTCCAACCGTTTGTAAACGTTTTCTAGTTTCATCTTGCCTTTCCCGCTAAATGAAATTGGATCAGGATTGCCCTCCGGAATGGCAATGTAATTCACTTCGAAAGTAGCATGTGCAATTTGCAGATCATCCGTAATGTCTACAGAGACTATTTCAAATTCGTGGATTTTCACACTGGACCAGGCATTGATAAAATTCTTAATATTCCGGATGGCCTTTTCTTTATCTATGATGGGGCTGAGTTGCAGATTGAGGTTTTCGTTAAAGTACCAGTCGTCCGTATCGACTTCCTTCAATAATGTCCAGGTAATGAATTCTTTCACTGCCTGCTTCACATCATGTTCGTGATTGGGGTGAAACTCTTCATAAATAAAGCAGGTCATCATTCCTTCGATGGAGAGATCATCGATGGTTTCCTGGAACAATTCCTCCGTGATAAACCGGTACATCTCGCGTTCTTCCACTTCGCAGATAGCATCAATCGACAGATTGTTTTCATGGAGCTTTAAGTACAGCTCTTCCAATGCGCTTCCCATATCGCTATCTTTGATTTTATTTTCAGGGATCCAGTCCGGACGTCCTATTCGGTCATACACCGTCGTTTGTTTCCTTTCAGCAAACTGCTTCTCAAAGGCCATTACATTTTTTAGAAACTGATTCTCCACATCCGGTGGAATATCGGATTCGCCGCCAAACCTACCCCCAAATTCTGTTGAAATTTTTGATTTCAGATCATTGTTTTCCCGCTGGATGTCTTTTTTGGATTTATTTTTGTCCTTCATACCGGATGTATTTATTACCATTAATACAAAGTGGGCTTTGGGAGCATAACCTGCTCAATATAATCATTTTAGACCATTTTTTAGCAGCTTCCATGAAAAATATATGATAAATGTGAGAAGGTGACCTGGTTATGATATTTCGGTTGTCTGGTGATAAGGTAAAGCAAATACCTGTTTGAATGCGTGATTGAAATCAAAATGCATTTCATAACATTTTGTTATTCCCCTTAAATCCTTAATTTTGGATTAAAGCCCGTGAATTATTTTTTCATAGGTTTTTGCAATACGTAAAATCAAGTGCATATTTCCTGTCAGAAGTTCTGAATGCATATAACTTAGATCAATAATAAACATGTCGAAAACATCTACATTTTTCATTTTATTAATTCTTTTTTGCGCGTGTTCTGGTAACGATACCGAAACAGGTATAGAGGTGGAACCGGGTCTGAATTTGGAGCTGGTGGTGGCAGAACCTCTGGTGATTGATCCGGTGGCTTATGCTTTTGACGAATCGGGTTTGTTGTATGTGGTGGAAGACCGTGGATATCCAGATCCGGCAGAGGGTGGAACGCCTGCAGTGAAGGAAGGACGTATTGCCCTGTTGACAGATACGAATGGAGATGGTGAATATAATCACCGTAGTGATTTTGCTGAGGGATTTACCTACCCCAATGGCATCATGCCGTGGAAAGGGGGCGTGTTTATCACTTGTTCGCCGGACATTTGGTATCTGAAAGATACGACGGGAGATGGAAAAGCCGATGTGCGTCAAAAAGTGCTTTCGGGATTTCATGATACCCGAACCGCCCAAATACGGATGAGTCACCCGACCCTCGGGTTGGATGGCTGGGTGTATGTTAGTAGTGGGCTCAATGGAGGGGATGTCTATTCTCCTCTTCATCCGGATCGGGACACCGTTTCTTTCACGGCATCGGATGGGCGATTTGATCCGGAAACTTTTGAATTTGAGAATGTGGGGGGAAAGAGTCAGTTTGGGATGGCTTTCGATGCGTATGGCCATCGTTTTGGGGTCTCTAACCGGCACCCCATCATGCAGGTAGTGATCGAACCGAAGTATCTCAATCGCAATCCTTATCTGCCTTACAGCCAAACGGTAAAAAATGTATCCAAAGTAGCAGCAGAAGCGGTGGTGTTTCCACTAAAAGAAGTGGTGACGACGTCAGATTTTATCCCCAGCCTGATGGGGAAATCCCACCAGGGCACCTTTACCGCAGCAAGCAGTACCTATATATATTATGGGAAGGGTTTGTCGGACGAACATCAGGGGAATGCCTTTATCTGTGAGTCTGCACAAAATCTGATGCAGCGCCAAATCATGGTGCCCGATGGTCCGGCTTTTCGTTCCGAATTGGCTTATGAAGGTCGAGAATTTTTAGCATCAGAAGATGAATGGTTTCGGCCGGTCTACGTAAATAGTGGTCCTGAAGATGGCTTGTACGTGGTAGACATGTACCGAAAAGTGATCGATCATCCATCCTATGTGCCGGAAGAAATCAGAGACAAGCTTGACTTTGAAAGTGGAAAGGGTATGGGACGTATATATCGAATCACGAGTGCGGATTATCCCTCGGGTTTACAAGATAAAGCCTGGTTTGAAGAATCGTATTCTGAGGAGGAGCTGCTAGAACGTCTTGCTTCGGATGTGGAATGGGATCGGGAAACGGCATTTCGGCTTTTACTGGAACGTCGTAAAATGAGCAGTCCAAGTACGCTTGTAGAAATAGCATTGCATTCTGATTATCCCCAAAGCCGGGTTCGCGCCCTGTGGTTGCTCCGACATATTGCTGAGCTCAAACCGTCCACCCTTGTAAAAGCGTTCAAAGATCCGGTGAGTGGTATTCGGGAGCAAGCGTTGTTGTTGTCAGAACCTGTAGCGGGTTCGGATAAAGAGCTATTGCAAGCAGTTCTGAAAATGGCTGAAGATGAGGATGTACACGTTCGGTTTATGGCAGCGTTGGTGTTGGGGTCTTTAGATAGTGAGGAATCGACGCAGGCTTTGGCCGGAATCGCATTGAGAGACGGCGCAGATCCATGGATGCGTGTAGCTGTACTGAGTAGTATCGGAGGACGGATGGATTCTTTTACATCAGCACTTCAAAATCAAAAAGGTCATACGGGGGCAGGTTATGCTTTGGTCATGAAAGATATGGGACAGATGTTTGGTCAGGCCGCTCCTCTGGAAGATTGCCGAAAACTGGCTTCGATGATGATACGCGATGAAAAAAATGAATCAGCCAGAATGTCCACTATGCTTGGTATGATGGAGGGCGTAGCCGGCCGCCTGGATGGGAATAATGCTGATCGTATTGATGATTTCCTTATGATAGATTTATCTCAAAAAGAACGTTCTGAATTTTTAGAAGAAGTTATGGCAAAAGCAGGTCAGGAAAGCACACCGACCGGCGATCGGGTCACAGCGCTTTCTATTTTGGGCTATACCTCCGATCCCCGAAGTCTTCCGGTGCTCGAAGCATCCCTTGATCCCGAAATTTTACCCGCGGTTCAAATGGCGGCCATTGATGCGCTTATCGAGCAGGGCGATGCAAAGAGTGGTGCAGTATTGACCCAAGAGCGTGTTTGGAAACGATTTACACCGCAGGTGCGTTCTTCGGTAGTTTCTTCGATGATATCGCACAGAATTTATGTGCCGGTACTCTTGGATGCCATTGAGAAGGGGGTGATTGCTGCATCCGATGTTCCCTCCGTCAGTCGGAAACGATTGATGAATAGCCGGAATGATAAGATCAGGAGTCAGGCAGAGCGGGCATTCGAACAATTGGAGGGGGGCGACCGAATGGCAGTATATGAAGATTATAAGACGAGATTGGACCAAGCGGGTGATCCGGAACATGGACTGGCGGTGTACAAAAGAACCTGCGCCATATGTCATTCCTATGATGGCGAAGGCGGGAATGTAGGGCCGGATCTCACCGGGGTGAAAAATCAACCGAGGGAAGCCATTTTAATGCACACCATTTTGCCTAATTATGAAGTATATCCCACCTATCAAACTATGACGATCGAAACCAATGATGGTCGGCATGTGGCGGGCTGGACAGTCAGCGAGACGGAAAACAGCATCACGCTCCGTACGGCCGGTGGGAGTGATGAAACCATTTTGCGGTCTGCTATAAAAGAATTGAATAATACCGGTCAGTCCCTGATGCCCGATGGATTGGAACAAACCATGACAGAGCAAGAGATGAATGATTTGATGGCCTATTTGAAAAAAGGCAGTACCTTTAAAAACTAAGAACTATGGTGGTTGGCATCATGCTCTGGCATAACAGGCTCTTTGATGGAGCTTTTGGCGGGAGGCTGGGAAACCGTAACCTTGGTTGTGTCAAAGGATCAGGACACTCGCTATCTCGCCAGGCTTTGCAGCAAATGCCACGTACCATCGTAATACCTGCGTTTTCATCCCGGGATGAGATCTGGAAGCTCAGTTTTTTTATTAGTATAATGTATTTTATTCCTGGTATGCCCGACCAATCGTGAATATGAGTTCAAACATCAAATAAAATAAAATGAAAGCGATGTGGTTGAAAATTAAAGTTTCTATAAACCAATTGGTGATCTTAGTTGCAATGGGGTTGTTTCTGTGGTTACCTGGTACCCCAGCTTTGGCTCAATATTTCTGGACCGTAGACTCTATGGCTTTATTCACCGCCGGGGAAGACGGATATGATACCTATCGCATCCCAGCACTTGTTTCGACCAACAAGTCCACCTTGATGGCTTTTTGTGAAGGGCGTAAAGCGGGGAGCGGGGATTCGGGTGATATCGATATTGTCCTGAAAAGATCCTTTGACAATGGAAAGACGTGGAGTGATCAGGTCGTCCTATGGGATGATGGTCCAAACACCTGTGGGAATCCGTGCCCGGTTGTCGATCGGACGACAGGTGAAATTTTTCTGTTATTGACCCACAACCTGGGGCAGGATCATGAATCGGAGATTATCCGGAAGACCGCCGTATCAACACGGACCGTCTGGGTGATGAGCAGCACGGACGATGGCGAGACCTGGACCGAACCGGGGGAAATCACCAGCACCACAAAAGATCCCTCCTGGGGTTGGTACGCCACCGGTCCGGGAAATGGCATACAGATCGAACACGGGCCACGGAAAGGATGGCTGGTGATTCCCTGCGATCACAGTTTTGATGATGAAAATGGCAATGTGCAGGGAGGAGGATTTGAGTATGGCTCCCATACGATTTATAGTGCTGATCATGGAAAAACATGGAAGCTGGGCGGGTCCATCCGACCAAAAGTCAATGAGTGTGCTGTGGTCGAAATCGGAACAGATCAGAGTAAAAATGGAACACTGTTGATGAATATGCGATCTTACTATGGTGATCACCGGCGTAGTCAGGCGGTAAGTTATGATGGGGGCATAAGCTGGACCACGCCCCGACCGGTGGATGAGTTGGTGGAGCCGGTTTGCCAGGCGAGCATGATTCGGCACGATCGTTTTCGTCCCGGTCAAAAAAGTCAATTATTGTTTTTGAATCCAGCCTCCACGACGACCCGACACAATATGAGCATCCGGATTAGTGAAGATGACGGTCAAACCTGGCCTTTTATTCAAACTATTCATACCGGCCCATCCGCTTACTCGAGCATGGTGGAACTTCCCGGGCAGGTCGGGATGCTATACGAAGCGGGTGAGCGTAATCCGTACGAAACGATTGTCTTTCACCTGATCAGTAAACAGTAGCGCTGAGAAAATCACCTAATTCAAATAAACAACCATGAAAAGCGAGTCGACCCAAAAAACATTCTTATCCAAACGTCTGGAGTCGCTGGATGCGTTACGCGGGTTTGATATGTTTCTTATCATTGGAGGAACGCATTTTATTTCCAGCTTTATCCATGCGATGGGCTGGGAATCAATGAGTTGGTTGACGGATCAGTTTCGTCACGTGCCTTGGCACGGATTGACTTTTGAAGATGTGATATTTCCGCTGTTTTTGTTTATGGTTGGGGTGTCGATGGTTTATTCGGTGGCGTCTTCCCGGCGCAAAGGGATGAGTAAAAAGGAGATTTACTGGAAGGCGTTCAAGCGGATGATTTTGCTCAGTATCCTGGGCATTATTTATAAGAACCGACCTTTGCACTTTGACTGGGATCAGATCCGGTATGTCAGTGTGTTGGGCCGGATTGGTGTAACGGGTTTCCTGGCCACGTTGATCCTTCTGAACACGACCTGGCGTGGCCGGATATACTGGCTGGCAGGAATCTTAATTCTGTATTGGGCGGCGGTGCTGTTTATTCCGGTTCCCGGATATGGGGCCGGAGATTTGTCCCAGGAAGGGAACCTGGTGACTTATATTCACAGTTACATCGTACCTGGTCGGTTGATCGATGGAATTTATGACGAAAACGGTTATTTTACCCATATTCCTGCTGTCGGACTGGTATTGATGGGGACCCTGGCTTCCAGTTTGCTCCGTAGCAGTAAAATGGAAATGCAGAAAGTGGCGTGGCTGGTGGGAGCCGGCGCGGTGGCTATTGCAATTGGCGTACTCTGGAGTTTTCATTTTCCGATCAACAAGCACCTTTGGTCGAGTTCATTTATCATGGTGACCGGTGGCATCAGTTTTTTATTTATGGCGCTGTTTTATCTGGTCATTGATGTTTGGGGGTATAAAAAATGGGCGTTTCCGTTTAAAGTGATCGGATTGAATTCCATATTTATTTACATGGCGTCCGCCTTGATCGACTTTGGCTATACGTCTAAATATTTGCTCAATGGGTTTATTCAGATGGCGGGGGAAGACGGGCAGCGGTTTATTATCCAATTGGGGGTCTTGTTGCTGGAATTCGGTCTGCTGTATTTTATGTACCGCAAACGCATATTTGTGAAGGTGTAATGGGATTTTAGGTTTCTAGCATTTAGATTTCAGATTCTCTGGAGTGGTCTCATAGGAACTCTTTTTTTGGATACATGAGCTCCTCCGAACGGCATCCCTAATAACAGAATATGCGTGAAAAAAGGTGCCCTCTTTCTTCATTCGAATCGTTATTCAAGTCAACCCGGGTCATGGCTGAAACCATAGAATCCTTTTTGTAGCTAAATATTTTTGATGCTCTAATCTGATAAAATACATTCCATTGAGCACTGCGACAGCGCGCAGAAAACTATACGTTCTTCAGTCTTTCTTTAAACTCATTAATAATTCCTCCTTTGAGCAAAAGATTGATCTGCCGGTCACTGAGGGAGTGGGTGGTCTCAAATTCAATTTGTTTACCTTGATCATTGCTGACTGTAACCTTGATTGAGTTTCGATTATTCACATCTTCCGTCAGGTTTTTAAAGCGAACCATATCTCCTTGTTCTATCTTGTTGTAATCTTCTTTGGCGATGAACTCTAAAGGCAGAATACCAAAATTAACGAGGTTTTGCCAGGCAATGCGCGCATAAGACTGAGCGATGACTGCGATCTGGCCTAGGTATTTGGGGGCCAATGCAGCATGTTCTCTACTGGATCCTTGGGCGTAATTGCCGCCTGCGACCACTATATGCCCGCCATAATTATCCTTGGAGGCCATTGCCCGGTCATAAAACGTTTTGTCGATGACCGTGTAGGAGTATTTGCTGATCTCCGGAAGGTTACTTCGGAAAGGCAATACCTCCGCACCTGCTTTCAATATTTCATCTGTCGAAATATTATCGCCCATTTTTAGCAAAACGGGGACCTCATAGCTGTCATTTAATGGTTGAATATATGGCAATGACTTTATATTTGGCCCCTTTTCCAAAGGCACCTGAGAACCGTCTTCCGGTGGGGGGACCAACATGTCGGTATGAATGATCTCTATTTCAGGTTGTTGGAATTGAGGGTAGCTCATATCGTATAAATCCTCCAGATCCCGGGGGTCGGTAATTTTTCCGGTCAATGCCGAAGCTGTTGCTGTTTCGGGGCTGCATAAATACACCTGATCGTCTTCGGTCCCTGATCGGCTGGGGAAATTTCGAGGCATGGTTCGCAGGCTAATCGTATTGGAGGCCGGAGCTTGTCCCATTCCAATGCATCCCATGCACCCGGACTGGTGAAACCTGGCACCAGCTTTGATCAGATTGGCAAACGCATCGTTTTCTATCATATTCTGAATGACCTGCCTGGAAGTTGGATTAATGTCGAAGGACACATCACTGCTTACTGATTTATCTTTTACAATAGCTCCTGCAATCCAGAAATCACGTAGGCCGGGATTGGCGGATGAACCAATGACGGTCTGACTTATGGGTCGGCCAGCTACTTCGCTCACAGGAACGACGTTTCCCGGACTGGTAGGTTTGGCAATTAACGGGATCAGTTCCGATAAATTTATTTCATCATGAAAGTCATATTCGCAGTCTTCATCCGCTATTAGTTCTACCCAGTCTTCTTCTCTTCTCTGGGATCTCAGGAAAAGTTTGGTCTCTTCATCACTGGGGAATACGGTGGTGGTTGCTCCCAGTTCCGCGCCCATGTTGGCGATGACATGCCGGTCCATAGCACTGAGGTTTTTTAATCCATCCCCATAATATTCAATTATTTTTCCGACCCCTCCTTTTACATCGTATCGCCGGAGCATTTCCAGAATGACGTCTTTTGCGCTGACCCAGTCGGGCAAATCTCCCGTTAACTTAACACCCATGATCTGAGGCATTTTGACAAAATAGGGTTGTCCGGCGATGGCTGCGGCCACATCCAGCCCCCCAGTTCCGATCGCAAGCATCCCCAGTGATCCTGCGGCACAGGTGTGGCTGTCGGAGCCCACCATGGTTTTGCCAGGTATCCCAAAACGTTCCATATGGACCGGATGTGAGACCCCGTTTCCAGGCCGGCTGTACCATAATCCAAATCGTTGAGCGGCAGAGTATAGGAACTTGTGGTCATCGGCATTCTTGAAGTCAGTCTGTAACAGGTTGTGGTCTACATACTGGACGGCCACCTCCGTTTTTGCTTTATTGAGATTCATGGCTTCCAGTTCGAGCTGGACCAAAGTTCCGGTGGCATCCTGCAATAGCGCCTGATCTATTTTGATGCCGATTTCTTTTCCGGGCACCATTTCTCCATGAACAAGATGGTCTTTAATGAGTTTTTGAGTGACATTTAAAGAATGTGGCATAAGACATTTTTATTATTTCCCACTTAAAATAAGAAAATATGCGGAATAACAGGGCTTTTTCCAATACATCTGCTTAAAATAAATTTCAGAGATAAATAATACCGTTTAAAACCAGTACATCAGACTTTGAGAATTCGTCTAAATAAAAAACACAACCGCGTCTTTTTAAATTATGTTGGACACTGCTAATTTTATAAATGTTCTTCCAGAAGTAATTTAGTAATTGAACTCACCTACTCAAAAATGTGTAATAATTTTATATGCATCAGCATGTGGAAGGCTGTCCATAGATATTTGGAATTTACAAAAAGTTATTACAACTTAACAGGCTAATAGGGATGAACTTTTTATAAATGACGCGTGATATTTCCATAGAAATAAGTTGGAAAAAGTATATAAGCGGAGACAAAGCGGTTTTTGGAGATGTCTATCTTCACTACTACGCCGAGCTTTACGCCTATGGAAGAACGATCACGCCCCGCGCTGACTGGATCGATACCGCGATTCAGGAGTTGTTCATTACATTATGGCAAAACCCGCCCAAAGAAGTTCGTTCTCTGGATCAATATATTTTCACGTCTTTTCGAAATCAGCTGTATCGGACCCTTAAAAACAGTAGAAAATATCTTGCCACGAACCGGGTTCCGGAAACCCGTGTAGAAGATGGATGGCACAAAAGTGCTGAAGATATATTGATTGAAGACGAATCAAATTCTGAGATCAGGCAACAGATTCAAAAAGCATTACAATCACTGCCCGCACGGCGTAGAGAAGCCATTTATTTGAAATTTTTTCAAAATAAAACAACGGCGGAAATCAGTGTCATCATGAATATCCGGGAAGAAATGGTGCGTAATTACATTTATAAGGGAATCAAGGCGTTACGGACCAACTACTCCAACCAACAGTTTAGATTACATCCTGCATTGATCCTTATTATTTGCTTGCAACTGAGTGGAAATATGAATCTTTTTTAAAAATAGTTCAACACTCAGCATTATACTTTCTCTATCCTGCTACTCCTATAGATAAAATCGACGATGTTCTCCAAAGAAAAATGGAGAATCCTAAGATTTAAATTCTTTTATGAACGCAGAGAAATATATACAGTACCGTGTAGAAGATTGGGTCCAGGATCCTTTGTTCCGGAATTATATCCTGGACAAAGATACCACCCACGGACATTTTTGGAGGGGTTTGAGCAATGAGAGTGATGAAATCGCACGTAAAATGAAAGAAGCTTCTGACATCCTCCAAGCCATGTCGGAGGTGCATAGCGATTATCACGAAGAAGGGAGGCGGAAATCTGCTGAAAGTTGGAAAGCGCTGGAGCAAAGGCTTCCCTCTCGTAAGAAAACTTCACACCGAAGAATGATCACCTTGGTATCTGCTGCGGCATCTATCGCGATAGCTGTTTTGGTCCTTTGGGTATTATGGCCTTCTTCTCAGGCTGCTGTATACCTCACCGAAGCGAACGAAACGCAGGAAGTTCTTTTGCCAGATGGCTCACTGGTTTATTTAAATGAGAATTCCAGCTTGACCATACATGAAGAATGGCAGAACGGCATTCGTGATGTGACGCTGGATGGTGAAGGGTATTTTATGGTTCGTTCGCAGGCGGATACTGCAGGCCACAAAAAGAAATTTACGGTAAAAACATCGGGGTTGGATATTGAAGTGTTGGGAACTCAATTTAACGTCCAATCCAGAGATGCAGAAACCCGGGTGTCCCTGGATGAGGGTGCGGTCAAATTGGTGCATGGTGGTGCTGAAAAAACGGAATCCTACATGGTGCCGGGGCAGGTCGCTTCCTACGACCAGAAATCAAATAAAGTTGCGATCATCGAAAAAGCACTTGTACGTGCAGATGAACTATGGAAACCTAAGACTATTGAATTTGACCACATCACCTTGAGAGAGGCGATCGAAAAGATGGAGACGGTCTTCAAAGTAGAATTTACGTCGGAAAGTAAGGCGGTGCTTGGGCTAAAAATTAACAAGCTGTCGGTACCCAGTGATAACCCGGAGGTCTTTATCAAAACGGTAAATATCTTATTTGAGAACAAGATCATTATAGAAATGGATCCCGAAAACGGAACTTATGCTATACGAGAACTAAACAAATCAATGGATCAATAAATTAATGCTGATGAATTTGAAAAATACGCGCTTTCTTAAGATTCGATGTGGAATTGGGCTTATCATACTATTAATGAATTCGGCTCTTTCTGCGCAGTCTTTTGCGTCTCGAATGGATAATCCTATTGAAGGTTATCAACAACTGGATAAAAGTATAGATGACGAATTGAGTCGAGGCTATATTACTGTATCGAAGGCTTTAGATTATTTAAAACAGAGATTTAAAGTAAATTTTAGTTATCTGGACGACCTTAATTCGATGGATAAGATATCTACAGCGGTTTTTAACGAGAAGGAGATTAGACCAATCCTAAATCAGATCTTTCGAAATACCAGATTCCAGTACAAAGAGGTGGAACAGGGATTTTATGTGATATATCATGATGATTATAAACCACCATCATCTGAAAGGACCACCATCGATCCACCGTCTTATTCAGCTCAGGAAAAAAAATCTTATTCCACTAAAAGAATTGAAAGATTATCGGCGAATGATCAGGGTTGGAAAATGATCAACAAATTGGTGTTTTCAGTTGAGGGTTCGGTGACGGACGAATCTGGCGAACCTTTGATCGGGGTAAATGTATTGGTGAAAGGGACCAACAAAGGTACGTCGACAGATTTTGACGGCCGATTCACATTGGAGGATATTGATGAGAATGCAGTCCTGTTGGTATCTTATGTGGGGTATCAGTCGAAGGAAGTAGCAGTAAATGGTCGTGCTAATATTGATATTAAATTGATGTCGGATGCACAAATGCTTGAAGAACTTGTCGTGGTAGGTTATGGTACGCAGAAGAAAGAGAACTTGACAGGTTCGGTAGATGTAGTCGGAAGCGAGAGACTTGAAAATCGATCTGCTGGGAATGTAGCTGACCTCATTAAGGGAGCTTCTCCCAATCTCAATATTTCTATGAATTTTAGGGGTGGAGAGCCAGGTGCTACTAGTGGGTGGAATATTAGGGGTATGGGTTCTATCCATGGAAACGCTTCTCCTCTAATTCTGGTAGATGGTGTTGAAATGAATATTAATAATGTAGATCCGGAATCAATAGAGAGTGTCTCAATACTTAAAGATGCATCTGCATCTGCAATATATGGTTCTAGGGCGCCATTTGGAGTGATTTTGATTACGACTAAAACAGGAGGAACAAATAAAGATTTTCAGATTCAATATTCTAACAATCTATCCATGGCTTCACCCATGAAAGTTCCTAGCTTTATTGATGCACTGACTTGGTCCACAGCTTATAATCAAGCTAACGCCAATGCTGGGCTAAATCCTGTGTATAGTGAAGAACAAGTGGGGCGAATAAGAGGTTATATTGATGGAACTTTTCCGCATGAATACGATCCTGAGAATCCTATTGATAACATTTGGGCAGGCCGCCGGAATGGAAATGCCAATAATGATTGGCCTCAAATTATGATGAAAGACCACGCCTTTAACCAAAAACACAATGTCAATGTGTCTGGAGGAAATGAGAAAAACCAGTATTATTTTTCAGGGGGATTTACAGATCAAAATGGAATGTATGAGCATGGCTATGATTTTTACAAAAGATATAATTTTTTGACTAACTTTTCTTCACAGCTTACTGATTGGCTCAGTTTCCACACCAGTGTAAAGTATGCAAATGGGAAGACAGATTATCCATTGGGTGAAACGACAGTTGGTCGCGAACACTTTTTTAGGGAGATTCTTATGTTTGCTCCGATGATGCCATTTTATAATATCAATGGTACAGTTCAAAGCCCGTTGGTCAGACTAATGCAGGATTCTGGTCGCGATAAGACTGAAACCAGCGATTTCTTTTTAACCTTGGGGGGAGAAATTGAACCCATCGAAGGATGGAAAACAAAATTTTCATACAACAACAACAAAATCACAGGGAGAAATGCTGTAAATCCTCATCCGGTATGGGTAGAGCTTGGCACAGGAGAATTTGGTAATATTGGAAAACCATCCTCCACTTTTACTTCTGTGTTTTCTGAAAATACTTATACATTAATCAATGCATTAACCTCTTATGAAACATCTTTGGGAGGACACTTTTTTAAAGCGATGGTTGGGTATGAGCAAGAGGAAAAGCTATATCACAACCTCAATGCTACCGGATCTCAACTGATTACCGACGAGGTTCCTTCTATAAGCACTTCCCTTGGAGAGAAAACGGTGGACGATCGGAGTTATCACTGGGCTACCCAAGGGGTTTTTGGGCGGTTAAACTATAACTTCGACGAAAAGTATTTGTTTGAGTTTAGTGCTCGATATAATGGATCTTCCCGTTTTGCGAAGGAATCCAGATGGGGGTTTTTTCCTTCGGCTTCTGTTGGGTATAACATTTCCAAAGAACCATTTTGGGCTGGTATAGAGCCATACGTGAATTCGCTCAAAATACGGTCTTCATATGGTTCACTGGGGAATCAAAATGTCAGCAATTATCTATATCTCTCTACCATTCCAGTGAGCAGTGAGCTGAATTGGATATTAGATCAAGAAAGGCCAGCTTATTCTCGGGCACCCGGTTTAATCAGTGATGATTTGACCTGGGAAACAATCACTACATTTAACTTCGGACTGGATGTGGGGGTTTTCGAGAATAAACTTCAATTAGTTTTCGATTGGTATGACCGGGTAACAACTGATATGCTAGGTCCATCAGAATCTTTACCCTATTTGCTTGGAGCCTCTACTCCGAGAAGCAATAATGCAGAAATGGCAACAAGAGGGTTTGAGTTGGTTCTGAACTGGACTCAGCAAACTTCTTCGTCCTTTTCTTACAATGCGTCTTTTAGCATTGGTGATAACCGGTCCAAAATACGGAAATATAAAAATGATAAAGGGTTGATTGGAACATGGTATGATAATAAAGATGTGGGAGAGATCTGGGGTTTTGAAACAGATGGGATTATTCAATCTGAAGATGAAATAATTCCAGATCAGTCAAAGTATTATTCTAGTTGGGGTCCCGGCGATATGAAATACAAGGACTTAAATGGAGACGGAATCCTTGATGATGGGTCAAGAACATTAGATGACCATGGAGATCTTGTGGTCATTGGTAATAGCACCGCGCGTTACAATATTGGTCTAACCGGTGGTATTAATTGGAAGAATTTAGATTTTCAGATGTTTTGGCAAGGAATCGGGAAAAGAGATTATTATCCTCATGTGAACTCTACTCTTTTTTGGGGGATGACCCGGTCATGGGCATCCTCGGGGCTCTATAAGAATTCTCCTGCTTTGGATTATTGGAGACCCGCTGATGAATCAAACAGTTTGGGACCAAACACCAACGCATATTTTCCAAAACCATATTTTACTTCTGAGACGAATAAAAACAGGTTGACACAATCAAAATACGTTTTAAATGCGGCCTATCTTAGACTTAAAAACCTTCAGATTGGATATAGTATCCCATCCGAGTTCATGAGTCGTTTATTTTTGCAAAAAGCTCGTATCTATGTTTCTGGAGAAAATCTGTTGACATTCTCCAAACTACCTGACATATTTGATCCGGAAACTGCAATAGCCTCAGATCCTTCTTATGGTGGATATCTTACCAGCGGAGTCATTTATCCTATGACCAGGACTCTTTCTTTGGGTGTTAATATAACCTTCAAATAATCAATTATGAATACTTTCAAATTATTTTTAAGCTATATCGTCATAAGTGTTTTCATTTTTTCATGTGATAGCGATTTCCTTCTTCGAACTCCACTTGATGAAGTGACTTCTGTGGACTATTTTAAAAGTCCAAATGATCTAAAAGCATACATGAATCAATTTTATAGTAATACTTATTTTCCGCGCTACAACAATCATGGGAATGATTTTGACAGTGACAATGAGATTACCCAAAGCGTTAATCGTCGACTGGAAGGGACTCGAACGGTCTCTACGACAGGATCAATCGGATTTGGGCATGTCCGTAGCATTAATTACTTTTTTGATCATTACCGCAAAGTAGAGAAAGAAAATTCTTTTGAAAGTTATAAGCAATATTTGGGAGAAGCATACTTTTTTAGAGCATTAATATATTATAGGTTATTGCAATCTTATGGAAACATTCAGTGGATTACCACAGAATTAGGAACGAGCTCGCCCGACTTGTACAAGGCTCGTGATCCTCGAAATAAAGTGGCTGACGAGATAATAGCAGCACTTGATACCGCAGCATCCTATCTTACAGATGATAAGACACGAGGCGCAGGACGGGTCAATAAATGGATGGCTCTACTGATGCAAAGTCGTATTGCATTATATGAGGGTAGTTGGGAAAAATATCATGCTGGTACAGCTTTTGGAGTAGAGAATGCTAATCCGGAAAAATATTTTGAGAAAGCTGTTGAAGCAGCTTCGCAGGTTATGAATTCAGGAGTTTATGATATTTTTACTACGGGGAACTCGGAATCCGATTATAAAACGCTGTTTTCCTTACAAGACTACTCTTCCAATGAAGAAGTGATGTTTTGGAGGGAATATAATAATGAATTGACTCGTGGAGATCGAGCATTTACCAATGATCGCAATTTTAGAATGGAAACTCCATCAGGTAAGACAATTACAAAAGAATTAGCAGATGCTTATCTGTGTAAGGATGGCAAACCTATTCAAGCAAGTCCGTTGTTTGGCGGTTATGAGACGCTATTGGATGAAATGCAAAATCGAGATCCGCGATTCTTACAAACGATTGCAACACCGGATCAAGTCTGGAAAATATTTGAAGATGGTACTATTTCGTATTGGGAAGAAGTGTACGAAAAACTCAATACATCGTCAGACTATAATGCGCCGAGTGGATACATTATACAAAAAGGATATAACCCTAATATGGAATACCATGTTCAGCAATATGAAGAAACGCCATCCATTTTGTATCGCTATGCTGAGGTGCTATTAAACTATGTGGAAGCAAAAGCTGAACTTGGAAATATTGATCAAAGTGATATCGATAAAACAATTAAAAAACTGAGAGATCGGGTAGGAATGCCCAATTTGATATTGAATGACATTGCGTTAGATCCCTCTTGGGATTTTCCTGAATTGTCCCCTATAATAAATGAAATTCGCAGAGAGCGTCGAGTTGAGTTGGCTGCGGAAGGATTTAGATGGGATGATATTGCAAGGTGGGCTGCAGCCGATGAGCTGATTATTGGACAGCGTCCTAAAGGCTTTTTAGCCTCTCAAATATCAGTTAATCCTTTTCCAATTGATGATGAAGGTTTTCTGGATCCATTTCAAAACGCTATTCCTAATGGATATGGTTTTGATCCGAAGCGAGATTATTTGAATTCAATTCCTGAATCTGAAATAGTATTAAACCCTGAACTAACTCAGAATCCAGGCTGGTAGGTTAATTTTGAAGTTAATAACTTAGTACGGTCCATACTTCGTGCAGCCCAGGACTTTTTCGGTATTTCGGTGTCCGAAAATGGAAATTATCTTGAAGAAGGTTTGTCTTTGTTTTAGTAGTATAGAATTTAATACGCGGAGCTTCTGGCATGTTTTATCAATCCAGGAGGGTGCTGATTGAATAATAGCATCGGGTCTTAGGAATGCCTTGAAGCTATTATTGAGAATTCTCGTTCGATCGATTGAAACACAAACTATATCTTAATTCAGTCTTCAAGATTTTAAATTTTTTAATATGAGTAAGTGGATTTGTTGATATTGATGCGATATCCATGAATTTCATGTTTTGGATTAGATGCTACTTGGTTTTTAGTTCAAGGTGTGATTTTGTGAAATTTGATAAGTATCTTCATCCGTGAATTTGTGAGATATATGTCAATATCAATCTATGACTCCATGAACAGAAAAGAATTTTTATATACCTCTTCCACTTTGATCGGGGGGCTGTCTTTAGGGAGAATTCCGTTTCCTGCGTTTCGTCAATCGATCCGAATAGGTTTAATCACCGACTTGCACTATGCCGAACGGGATACGCCGGAAGGAAGCACCAGGTTTTACAGAGAATCTCTAAAAAAGTTATCGGAATGCATCACCGTGATGAATCGGGAAAAAGTTGATTTTCTCATCCAACTCGGTGATTTTAAGGACCAGGATGATCCACCCGAGGAAACCGAGACTTTGGCGTACCTGAGAACAATGGCCAACGAATTAAGTCATTTTAACGGACCGATTTACCATGTGCTGGGCAATCACGACCACGACAGCATATCCAAACAGCAATTCCTGGACGGTGTGACCATCTCCGGATTTAATCACCCCAAGAGCTACTATTCTTTCGATAAAAATGGATTTCACTTTATCGTATTGGATGCCAACTACACTGCTACCGGAGAGGCCTACGATCATGGAAACTTTGATTGGAAAGATGCCAACATTCCACAAGACCAACTCGAATGGCTACGGAAAGACCTGAAGCGTACGAGGAAACCGACCATTGTATTCGTGCATCAACGCCTCGATGAAAAGGACGGAAATGCCAATTATTGCGTGCGAAACGCCTCGGCCGTTCGAGAAATCCTGGAAAAGGCAGAAAACGTAACCTTGGTTTTGCAAGGGCATTATCACCCCGGAGATATGAGTACCATAAACGGAATTGTGTACTATACGCTTAAAGCAGCCGTCGAAGGGAGTGGACTGGAGAACAACAGCTTCGCTATTTTGGAAATCGACAAGAAGCTGGAAATGAATGTCATCGGATACCACAAAACAGAATCAAGGCTTTTGAGAAGTTAATGTGTCGACAATTATAATCAATGAATGTAGCCTCGCAGACACACGAATCGTCAAACTGAATCGTAAGAATAGCGTGTTACAGAATTGAGATTCGTAATTGCATAGCGATTTGGAAGTTCGATGCCCAAACAACTACAGGGACTTAGTACTTGCAGCAATAGATTATTAAAAATCAGGTTTATCCTTTCAATACACCATCAACAGATTCACTTTCGTGTGTGATCAAAATTATTTACCTTAACCGACATGAAAAGTCTACTTCAAAACCACTGCTGGATGATTACCCTGGTACTAATGACAGCTGTGTCCAATTTAGAAGCACAATCCCTGGATTCATTGGACCCTCATCAACGTCGCCAATTTTATTTGGACCAAATTCTGGAATGGCTTCCTACGGAACGACCAAATTACGGACGGGTATCCTATTTGGACTCGACCTTCTCGGAATGGTTGGATCGAACTGGTGAACTTCCTCCGGATTTTTCTAAGCTGCCCGACATTTATGATTTGCCGGACCCCCTCTTGATGAATGAGGGGCAGGCGGAGGAGCCGGTCAGGACGATGGATCAGTGGACAGCGAAAAAAGCCTGGATGCGTGATCAACTCAAGCATTATATTACAGGTGATTTCCCACCGGCGCCTGAGAATATAATGTTTAGCATTGTAAGCGAACGCATGGATGGCCCCGTTAAAATCCAGATGGTGGAGTTGCGGTTTGGACCTGATCACGAGGCAAAACTCACAATGGAGTTGATGATTCCGCCCGGAGAAGGACCTTTTCCGGTGTTTATGACCCAGTGGAACCACCGGGGGTGGGCACAAATTGCTGTCCGCCGGGGGTACATTGGCTGTGTGTATGCCGGGGCAGATTCCAAGGATGATACGGAGGATTACAGTCGGATCTGGGCGGGTGAATATGATTTTACTCGATTGATGCGAAGGGCCTGGGGTAGTTTTCGGGCCATTGATTACTTATATACATTGCCCAACGTTGATCGAGAAAAAATTGCTTTGACGGGTCACTCTCGGAATGGTAAGCAAGCCTTAATGGCTGCGGCCTTTGATGATCGGATTACGGCCGTGGTCCCCAGTAGCGGAGGCACGGGGGCGGAAGTTCCCTGGCGGTATTGTGCCTATAAATATGATGTGGAAGATATTGCCCTGCTGGGACCGGCACAGCCTTCCTGGCTGCACCCGCGATTGCGGTTTTTCGTGGGACGCGAATATAAAATGCCGGTGGATCAAAATTCATTTATGGCATTGGTTGCACCGCGGGGATTGATGTTGAGCACGGCTACCGAAGAAGTAGCCAGCAATCCATGGGGCATCGAAAAGGCTTTTGGTTCTGCTAAAAAAGTATATGAATTCCTGTCGGCAAAAGATCAAATTGCTATTCGTTATCGCAGTGGTACGCATGGTACGACGGCGGAAGACATCGAAGCATATATCGATTTTTTTGATTATTCATTTGGCCGGTCTTCCCGGGAAGTCAAACAGAAGTACACCTATGTTTCATCCTTTGAGGAATGGAAAAAACAAAGTGGCGAAGACGTGCAGGTCAAAGATTTTCCGGTACATCATTCATTCACCTCCCCCGGATCAGATGAAGATCAAAACATATCCAATGATCGGGAATGGAAAGCCCATAAACGGCAAATACTTGAACAGGTGCACTGGATGCTGGGTGAAAAACCGGCCGGGGTTACCAATCCCAGTCCGAAGCAGGTTGGTCAACGGGTTCGCGGTGAAGAAAAATTTGGAAGTGTGATCCGGCGGCCGGAACCCACGGAGACCATGGGCCGTCAGGCCATAAGTCCGTACAATGGATTTGGCGATTACTTGTTTGGGTATTTGTATTATCCCAGGGCAAAACTGGAAAAAAAGGAAAATATGCCCGTGGTGATTTATCTGCACGAATACGATTATTCAAAAGGATTCTCTTCCATGGGATTGAATCATAATATTGATGACTACTTTGAATCGTTGGTCCAACAAGGATATGCTGTTTTTGCATTTGATATGATCGGATTTGGAACCCGCCAAAAAGAAGGTCTGCATTTTTATGACCGCTACCCAAGATGGTCCAAAATGGGCAAAATGGTGGCCGATGTGCAAGGTGCCGTAGATGCTTTACGCACCATGGATGTCATAGATCCGAAACAGATCTTTGTGGCTGGTTATTCCCTCGGAGGAACTGTGGGCCTGTACGCTACAGCGCTGGATGAGCGGATTGCGGGGGTGGCATCTGTATCCGGGTTTACACCGATGCGGACCGGTCAAAAAAACAAATGGCATATCCAGGAATTATGCGATGAGCAAATGCTGGTTCCACGGTTGGGATTCTTTCAGGATGAAACAACACGAATCCCCTACGATTATGATGATCTGCTGGCTGCTATTGCACCCCGGCCTGTGCTGGTCATTGCACCGGAATACGACCAGGACGCTGAAGTGGAAGGAGTATCTGAATGTGTCCGGTCGAGTAATGAACTTTTTCAATGGCTAGGTGCTGAGCGTCACATTGATTTGTATACTCCCGCTGATTACAATCGGTTTTCGGAAAAGATGCGGGAGAAGGTGTATGAATGGCTGAAGGGAAGGAAGAACAGATTTTGATCCGGACACCCTGTACTACTGGCTGGAATATAAAGATTTATGGATCGGGAAAGCCTGGAATTGATCCGTTCGGAAGAAATATGAGCATTCTATTAATTCATTCTGTAAGCCATGAACACCTCCGTTGAGATCTAAATATATCTTGGTTGACAAAATAGTGGGGAACTCTATTTTAAAAATCCGGAACATTTTTTATTTACACTATTTGCTTTTAAAAATATTACGTATATTCGGTAACGTTACCGAGTTGTGGCTTGCTTTAGGCCTTTTTCAGATGGGGTCTAGCCTTATTTAATAAGGTGTAACTTTAATCAAATTGATGGTATATTCAGTTGTGCTAAAACTCAAGTAATAATTATAAACCATGATCTTACGTCTTTACACAATTGGTCAAAAAATTGTTTTACGCGCTGAGTTCTGCCGCAGTACATCGATCCTTTTTGTACTGCTGCTTTTGGTTGCCGGAAAGGTTCAGGCGCAACAAAAGGTTCCGGTTTCGATCTATTCCAGTGAAATCCACGATACCGTGCAGCTGAACAGTCTGGCAGAATGGGAACAGTACCGTTGGCGTCTGAAACGGAACATGGAAGCCGTCATGGGACCCTTGCCCACACGCAGTGATTTGCCTGAGCTGGACGTAGAGGTTGTTGATACACTCCATACTAGTCGCTACATGCGGCTGAATATTACTTTTCAGGCTGCACCCAATGAAAGAGTTCCAGCCTATTTGTATATACCCTACCGAAGTTCTGTGACGGGGAAACTTCCCGCTATGCTGGCCTTGCATCCGACCGGAGCTGATGGGAAAAAGATTGTGGATGGCCAGGGCCGGAAAAATCGGGGGTATGCCAAAGAACTGGCTGAACGGGGTTATATAGTGATTGCTCCGGACTACCCGAGTTTTGGGGATTTGTCCGATTATGATTTTGAGAATGACCGATATCAGTCTGGAACGATGGCTGCTATTTTTTACCATATGCGGAGCGTGGATCTCCTGACGGAGCGTCGCGATGTCGATGCTGATCGAATTGGAGTTATTGGTCATTCATTGGGTGGTCACAATGCCATGTTTCTGGGTGCATTCGATGAACGACTTCAGGTGGTGGTGTCCAGCTGTGGATGGACGCAGTTCGAATATTATGACATCGGAGAGGTGGCACATGAGCGTTATGGCGGTCGACTTGGACCATTTGCCCAAGACCGCTACATGCCTTTGTTTCGAGAAAAATATGAATTGGACGGGGATCGGGTTCCTGTCAATTATCATGAAATGATTGCTTTGCTCGCACCACGTGGATTCTTTTCCAACTCACCGTTGAATGATTCCAATTTTGATGTGAAAGGGGTAATCAAGGGAGTAAGCATGGCACAAGATGTTTTTCGGTTTTTAAAAGCCGAAGATATGTTGCAAGTCCGCTATCCCGAGGCAGAACATGATTTTCCTACTCAGATTCGACGGGAGGCGTATCATTTTATTGATCGAATGATGAACTTTGTCCCCGCAGATCATGAATTGGAATAATAAAAAGAATTTTACACCTATGCATATTCAAAGAAGAGAACCAATGAGGAAATACATAAAGGAGGAGCATGTTGTATCTATACTGGTGATCTTCATTTTATTTGTTTTTGGTCCATCGGTATCGGCACAGTCCGACTCCCCACATGATCTCGGAGTTCAATTGTATGCGGGTGCATCGCATGCCAATATCACCCCGGCTCCCGAAGTCCACAACTGGGTAAATGGGGAACCTTATGGAGCCGTCCAAGACTCCATTTTTGTGCGGGCCCTGGTCGTTGGTGACGGGGATCATAAAGTGGTCTTTCTTCACTGGGAACTGGTGGATGCCGGCGAGTCTGCGACAGACCAGGTTCGCAAACGCATCGCAGAAAAACTGAACATACCTTCCGGTAATATCCTCGTGAATGCAGCTCATAATCATTCAGCACCATGGGCGCCTGTCTACGGAGAGGATAACCGGCGGGGTAAGGAACGATATCCCTGGTGGGTGACCCGGCACATGCCAGCCCAGGATGATGAGCCGCACTTTCGGGAATGGAAAGAGCGCCTTCTGGATCAATCGGTGGCTGCTGCAGTGGAAGCTGATCGAGCCGCAGAGCCGGCGACAGTTTGGGTGGGCCGGTATGATGTCTCCAGATTCCTGAGGAATCGCCGGCCCCGACCCGTCAAAGCGGGAATGGGATCTTCCGGCTTACCAGAGGGGTTTGGATATAAACATGATGACTGGGACCCGCGCGTGCTCAGCGGCGATCATACTTTTGGTCCGATGGATCGGACGATGACCGCAGTTTCTTTTCGTAATCGGGACAGTGCAAATATATCTACGTTATTTCACCTGGCCTGTCATGCGGTATCCGTTTATCCGTATACGGATGAATTGTCGGACGATTGGCCCGGAGCCACGACCCAAAAGCTCAACCAGGTTCTGGGTGGAAATAATCTGTTTCTTCAGGGAGCAGCGGGTAATATTAACCCGTGGCGTCGGGGTGAAGTCGCCGTGCAACAAATGACCGATGGGTTGGTCCACGATATTTCGGTAGCCTATGAATACAGCGCACCATTGATACCGGACTCCATTCGGGTGGATAGGACTGTAGTCGGATTACCGCTAACCGACTACGGTCAGGAGCGCACAGGTCTGGACAACATCGATGCGGAGATCATGGGAGTAGTTATTGGCCCGCTGGCTTTGGTAACCTTGCCAGGCGAGCCCATGACGGAACTGAATATGGCGATCCAGGCGGAATCTCCGTATCCCCAAA
The DNA here is from genome assembly GCF_019802045.1 of Membranihabitans marinus. GTDB lineage: Bacteria > Bacteroidota > Bacteroidia > Chitinophagales > Saprospiraceae > Membranihabitans > Membranihabitans marinus_A. Next base: position 269,049 of record NZ_JAHVHU010000009.1, read on the forward strand.
CGATTGTTTTGGGTTATTCCAATGGGAATGGCGGGCATTATTGTGGCATGCCTGGAGAAAAAGCACACGGTGGATATGAGACCGGTGAACGGACCAATCTGGGGAGCGACCAAGCGGGGCTACTTCTGGTCAAATCAGCGATCGGTCTGCTTGATAAAATGTATGTGAAAAGTAAAAATGAGGGAGATGAATAAATGGCTTTATAAAATTAAAGAACAATTCGCACCTTTTAATTTTGCGCTGATCCCGCTTTTGCTGTGGATGGTCCTGACAGCATGTAGTTCATCCAACAATCAAACTACACCGGAACCCAAAAACGTCGTCTTTCTGATAAGCAAAGATCCCGATAATTATGAGGCGGATCGCACCATTCCTGCTTTTGCGGCTCAATTAGAAGAAAAATATAATTTCAATACCGAGGTGCTTTTGAGTAGCGGACCTCGTCATGCAAGTGATTTTCCTGATCTGTCTGTACTTGACCAAGCAGATCTCCTCGTGGTGTTTTGCAGACGGCTGGCGTTGCCTGACCGACAACTGAGACAAATTCAAAAATACATTGAAGATGGCCATCCGGTGATGGGAATCCGAACGGCAAATCACGCTTTCTCTGTACGCGATGGTACGATTCCCGATGGATATTCTGATTGGAAAGATTTCGTTCCGGTCGTCCTGGGATGTGAAAACCGGGGCTATGGTCCGGTGGAGCCGGGAACGGATATTTCGGTTGTTTCACATCTGGCGGGCCATACAATACTACAGGGCATCGAAGATTCTTATTGGCATTCGACAGGCAATGTTTACAAAGTAGCGCCTTTGCTCGATGACAAAGCCATTGTTTATCTCAGAGGGAGTGTGGGATCCGCCCGACTCGATGAACCCGTTGCATGGACACGAATAAACCCCTACGGTGGGAAGGTGTTTTACAGCTCCCTGGGACATCCCGCCGATTTTGACAATGCAGATAATGTGAAAATTTTAAATCAGGCGATAGCCTGGCTCACTCATAACTCAACTAAAAAATGAAACCTTTAAATAGATTAAAAACCATGAAGGAAACTTTATTTCTTGCCCCTCTTATTTTTTTATCAGGATTCTTTTTTTCCTGTGAAGAGCCCAAATATCCAAAAGGCATGTCACCTGAGGAATCGATGAAAACCTTTGAGTTGGACGATCGGTTTGAGGTCCAATTGTTTGCGGCCGAACCGGTCGTAAAAGATCCCGTGTCGATGATTTTTGATGAGAAGGGTGACATCTACGTGGTGGAGATGCCGGATTATCCTTTTCCTCCGGAAGATGGATCGGGCAATGGAGTGATCAAAAAACTTCTGGATACAAATGGAGATGGTGTGATGGATGATTTTACCATTTTTGCAGATCAGATTCTGGATGCGACGAGTATTTTGCCTTGGAAGGATGGTATGTTGGTTACCGCAGCGCCTCATATTTGGTACATGAAAGATACGAACGGCGATGGAAAGGCAGACCAGCGTGAAAAGGTCTTTTCCGGATTTTTTCAGGATAATCAGGAGGCTCAGATAACCAATCTTCGATTTAATGTGGACAATTGGATCTATGCTTCCAATCATGGCCAACATGGTGAGGTTCAGTTTGATATGAACCCCGGAGCGGAGCCCTTGTCCGTGAGCGGTGCTGATTTTCGGTTCCGTCTGGACACGAAAGAGTTTGAACCAGAGACAGCGCCGGGTCAATTTGGGCACACCTTTGATAATTTTGGTCGTCGTTTTGTGACGCAGAACACCATTCATATTCGGGAAATGGTCATGCCCTGGCGCTACCTTCACCGACATCCTTATATGCCTTCCACCAGTGCCATGACAAATATTTCAGATCACGATTTGCGAATGTATCAGCTGACAGAAGCCCCCTACTGGCGTAAGGAACGAAGTGCACGCCGCCAGAAGAAATATGACGAGCAAGGTCTGGATCGGATAGAACATGTCGATAATCATTTTACCGGTGCTTCCGGTGGAACTTTTTACGGTGGAGATCTTTTCCCGGAAGAGTTTAACCAGTCCTTGTTTACAGGAGAGGTTGCCGGTGGGTTGGTTCATCAAGACGTCCTGGTGACCAAGCCGGGGCAGGTGGTTTATACCGCTCAGCGCGCTGAAAACGAACAGGATAGAGAGTTTTTGGCGTCGACAGATATGTGGTTCCGCCCGACAAATTTCACCGTGGGACCTGATGGAGCATTGTATCTGGTGGATTATTACCGACAGCACATTGAGACCCCGTTGTCTATTCCCGAAGACTTAAAAGAGGAAATGGATTTTCTGGAGGGTGACGACAAAGGGCGCATATACCGCATCGTACCCAAAGGTACGCCACCGCTCAATGTAAACGAAGTTCAGAAATCCCCGACCACCGAAGATTATCTGGAATGGTTAACCAGCCCCAACAAATGGCATCGTACGCAGGCTCAGCGTGTGTTGCTGCAAACCGGCGATGACAGTATTCTACCACAACTGGAAGCTATTTTTACCAATACATCAAATTCGGCCGTCCGGTTGCAGACCATGTACCTGATCGACGGACTGGGCGGGCTGACCGGGGAACATGTGAGACTGGCGCTCAAAGATCCGGAATCGGGCGTACGTGAGCACGCATTGCGATTGGCCGAGCAATTTCCCGATTTGTTGCCAGATGTGATTGCACTAAAGGATGATCCTTCTGCCCGCGCTGTAATGCAAACGGCCCTGAGCCTGGGCAACTTTGCTTCCAATGAAGTGATTCCAGCGCTGGCTGAGATCGTCGTCGGAAACTATCAAAATCATTGGATGCGAATGGCCGTACTGAGTTCGGATCATGGGTCTTCCATGGCCTTGCTGAATTACCTGGATCAGCAAACGGACTTTTTTCAATCCTGGGATAAGAACAAAGAAAAATTCCTCTATGACTTTACCTACATCACAGCAGCACGGAACGAGGACCCTGCCTTGGTTGCTCTGGTGAGTGAATTTGACCGGCTGCCTGCCGAAAGTCAGACCTCGGTGTGGAAAGCAGTCGCTGCCGGGTTGAAGCGATCCAAAGCCACCTTATCGGATAACGCCAAGAAAAAAATTAATCAAATTATTGCCTCCGGATCGTCTTCTGCCAAAGATGCACTTTCAGAGGTATTGTAAGTGATTTTTCAATCAAACCATGAGCTTATGAGCAAGGATATGAAAAGACGAAAATTTATCGAAAATACGCTGCGACTGGGATCGGGGTTGGTATTGGCTCCCATTCTGCTTCAAGGCTGTCAGTCCGGTTCGGAAAAATCCGCCGGTAAGGAAGATGCCGACAATTCACTGGAGGTGACCTCTTGCGACGATTTATCAAAAACGCCCGAAGCAGAGATAAAGAAGCGGGAAGGATTTGGATATGTAGAAGAATCACCGATGCCTGATAAAAATTGTGCGAACTGTAACCTTTATCTGCCCCCGAAAGAAGGTCAGGCATGTGGCGGCTGTGCGCTGTTCAAGGGACCAGTTTTCGAAGAGGCATACTGCACGTATTGGGCACCGATTGTATAACGACCACAAACCATCATTATGAGAAATACTGTTCTTCATCTGCTTGTCTTCCTTCTCCTTGCCTGGATTAATCCAGCTTTTAGCCTGGATGCCAATTTTGAATGGAAGGCCGGGGTGGCTAAAATGGACATCACTCCAAACCATCCGCTTTGGTTAGCCGGGTATGGTGGTCGTACTGCGCCATCGGAGGGCACACTCCATCCTATTTGGGTAAAAGCGCTGGCTATGGAGGATGCCCAGGGAGAGCAATCTGTCTTGATCACATCCGATTTGCTGGGATGGCCAAAAGCATTGTCTGATGATATTCGTGCGGCGGTTCAAAGAAAGTATGGACTGTCCAAAGCACAGATTATACTCAATAGTTCACACACCCATACCGGTCCGGTCCTGCAGGATGCTTTGTTTGATATTTATCCCCTCGATGATGCGGAGCGTGAGAAGATCAAAAAATATTCTGCCGGATTGAGTGATCGGGTGGTTGATCTGATTGGTCAGTCACTGGCTGATATGGAGTCCGTCCGGATCTACGCAGAAAACGGGGTCGCCCGATTTCAGGTCAATCGCCGGAACAACGAGGAATCGACCCAGGCTCGTATTACGGATCTCAACGGTCCCAACGATTATGCGGTTCCGGTGATTAAGGTCGAAAAATCAGATCAGAGTCTGATGGCTGTCGTATTTGGGTATGCCTGTCATCCGACGGTACTTGGTATCAATCAATGGTCGGGGGACTATCCGGGATTTGCCCAGCTGGAGCTGGAAAAAGACCACCCGGGTATGCAAGCCATGTTTTTTCAGGGAGCAGGTGCAGATCAAAACCCCATTCCCCGGCGGACGATTCCTTTGGCCCGCCAGTATGGAAGAACTTTAGCCGCAGCCGTGGATCGGGTGCTGGAAGAAGACATGAAACCATTGGCTTCTTCACTAAAAACGGCGTATACTGAGGTGTCGCTTGATCTCAATATGCCGCCTTCGATCGAGGAGCTCACCCATCATTGTGAGGTGTCTTCCAGTTATCAAAAACGGTGGGGTGAGCGGATGTTGAAGGATGCTCAGGACGGAAAGGAATTTCGAACATCCTATCCCTATCCTTTGCAGGTATGGGAAATGGGTGATCAACGGATTTTTGCGCTGGGGGGAGAGCTTTTGGTTGGGTATGCAATTCAGTTGAAAGAGATTTTTGGGTACGATTCGTTTGTCATGGGATACTCCAACGATGTGATGAGTTACATTCCTACCGCGCGGGTACTCCACGAGGGCGGGTACGAAGGCGCTTCAGCCCAGGTGGTATACGGGTTGCCGGCCAAGTGGTCTTTCAACATTGAATCTACGATCATTCATGGAATGGTGGAGTTGGCGAAAACGATCGGGGTGCAGTCCCCGCAAAGTAAATTGATTGGACAATAAGTGGATGAATGAATCAAATGACAAAAAGGTTAACGGCCCGACGCTTCTATTCGGGATTTTCACTCGCGCATGATACGTACAATGCCTTATCGGTAGGCAGTGATGGAAAAGTATATTATGTGCTCTCCTCTGAGGACATCGAAATAGGTGGACATGTATATGCTTTTGACCCCAGAACGGAATCAACACATCTGATCGGAGATTTGACCACGCTGTGCGGTGAAAAAGGAATCAAAACCATCGGCCAGGGCAAAAGCCATGTGGAATTCTATGAGATGAATGGCCGTTTGTATTTTGCCACTCATGTGGGAATCTACGAATTGATCGATGGGATGGACCGGATGTATGAAAACCCGCCGGATGGATATGGTCTGTACCGGGGGGGACATATCTTATCCTATGATATGAAGTCCGGTGAAACAGAAGATCTGGCCTTGGTGCCGCATGGGGAAGGGATGGTAGCTATGACGATGGATACGGATCGCGGGCAAATATACGGGTTGACCTGGCCGACGGGGCATTTTATCCATTACGATGTGAAGAAAGATCTTATGACAGATCTGGGGCCAGTCGCTGAACGTGGGGAAGCAGGAACCCCAGGCAATGATTTTCGGGTGTTGTGCCGATCTCTGGTGGTTGATCCTAGAAGTGGAACCGTTTACTTTACCAATTCGGAAGGGGAAATTCTCTATTATAAACCCCATTTTGGGCAGATCGATGTTATGGAAAATTCGAAACTCCACCTTGACTATTTTGGAGCTTTTGACCCCACACGGCCAGGGACCATGGCGTATCATTGGCGAAAAGCGTTTTGGTATGAAAAGGAGAATGTAATTATCGGCGTGCATGGAAATTCCGGGTATTTATTTCGCTTTTCACCAGATACGGATCAGGTTGAACTGATCGATCGCATCACCTCAGAACCGTCCCGGAAAAGCGGACGGTCTGATCAGTTTAGCTATGGATACCTCGGTTTTGCACTGGGCCCGGATGGTGAAACGGTGTATTATCTCACAGGAGGGCCTGTTTTTGAGAATGGGAAGCGGGTAGAAGGAGTGGAAGATATTGCGAAGGGTGCCGCAAAAGGACTGGAGAACTTACATCTGGTGACGTATCATCTGCCCTCCAATAATTATATCGATCATGGCCCTGTATTTTACGGCGACGGATCCCGGCCGACTTACGTGAATTCCATCGCTGTGGATAAAGACAACGTATATTTCCTGGGGCGTATGATGGTTGAAGGTCGGGAAATTCAAGATCTTGCCTGGATTAAAAATCCCATCCAACACAGTGATCCGACATTGGATTAATTGTCCACGTCAAATTAAGTCTGGGAGAGATGTCTGGTCACTTCTGAGTGACATTGGAGTATGCATGTGGTACTTTTAAATTTTTTGCAAGTCTAAAAATTTGAAGGATGAAGTTTTGTTATTTCGGCAGATCCTGTCATCTTACAGCAATAACCAATTTGACCGGGATCGATCAATGACAACCAAATTTCCGCTTTTTGTTATTTTATATATTCTGCTTTCGGTGGGTCACTGGTTGCATGGTCAGGACAGAACAGATGTCCGGTTAGCCTATTTTGAAACGGACGTTACGCCAGCCGTTGGTGATCCATTGGCGTTTGGTACAGCCCAAATGGTTCGTGATTCGTTGTCTGCACGTGGTATTGTGTTGGTGTTTGATGAGAAACCGGTGGTTCTCTTAGCGGTGGATTGGATTGGTATTGCCAATGAAGGTATGGATGTGTTCCGAAGTCAGCTGGCAGCAGCTGTACAATCAACCGAAGACCGGGTCAGTGTCCATGCCTTGCATCAGCATGACGCAGTGCGTTGTGATTTTTTGACACCAAAGATAATGAATGACTATGGTGATTCTGAGCTATACTATGATACCTCTTTTTTGCATACTGCCATTCAAAGAATAGCGCTCAGTGCCAAGGAAGCGATGCAGGAACTGCGGACAGTCACGGACATAGGATATGGTCAGGCCCAGGTCCATAGAGTGGCGTCCAATCGACGGGTGCTGGATCACCATGGGGATGTGAAGGCCATGCGGTGGAGTTATACGGAAGATTTTTTGCTGCGACATGAGGGGCAGGGGCAGATTGATCCATGGCTCAGGATGGTCACGTTTTATGAAGAGGAAGAGCCCCTGGTTGGGCTGTCATATTATGCGGTCCATCCGGTCACTGCGTTTGGTGACGGGATCGTGTCCGCGGAATTTGTGGGTATAGCCCGTCAGTTTCAGGAAAAGAAAAGGGGGTACCCACAGATCTATTTTACAGGGGCCGCTGGAAACATTGGCGTGGGAAAATACAATGATGGATCGGACAAAATACGTTTTACGCTGGCTACCAGAATCTCCATGGCTATGGATGAAGCTTTGAGGACGACCCGGCGAAAACCCATACGGCGTTCTCAGATAAGCTGGAAAACAGAAAGTGTCTATCTCCCATTGGCTGATTATATGAACAGGGATAGTCTGGAAATGGTTCTGACGGGAAAGACGCCCGATCCGGAGTTGCCTTATTTGCGAGCGATTGGGAGTCTGGCCTGGTGGATTCGAGTCCACAAAGAGCCGTATGTCCGGGTTTCAGCTCTGCGGTTGGGCGATGTACAGCTTTTAAGTCTACCCGGAGAACCTTTCGTGGAGTTTCAGCTGGCAGCACAGCGATTCTTTCCCGATCAAAATATTTGCACAGCAGCATATGAAGAGTATGGCATGGGGTATATCGGTACGAAAGAAGCCTATTCCCAGGGCGGATATGAGACTTCCAAAATGGCCTCGACGCTGGCTCCGGAATCGGCTGATGCGTTAATGAAAGCGATAAATGAGGTGCTAACAAGAAATGATTGATGCTCATTCCCCCATTCTTCATAGGTTTCTGAAGTCCAGCCTTTTTCCTTTTCCAGGTTTTCCATTTCTGTGTCAATTTTTCTGGCAAGAACTTTTACTACAGCCCCTTTCACTTCATTTTCATCAGTACCAATATTTCCGCAGTGGGATCCATTAGGTCAAGTACTCTTTTGCCATATCTCTGTTGTGAGATTGATTTTTTCCTCCATGATCCGGTACCGGTCTGAGAAGTACATATGGTGCATAAATGCATTGTCATAGCTACATTGGATCCGCCAGGCAATTTTAAAGACCTGGTCGTCTTCCAAACTATTTAATATATAACGTATTAATGCGGTCATCCCGTTTCTCATTTGATCGTAAAATAAATTTGTTTGTATATTGAGCAGATGAATTCTTTGGCCAAGTCCGTTTACTGCTTAATACTAAAAAACGATGATGCCCCATTTAAGATTTGCTTTTTTTCTACTTGGATTCCTGCTGATGACGACCCAGCCGGCTTCCGCTCAGTCTGTCACTAAATCTGAATCAGCTGATTCCAGTTTTTATATCTACCTCGTCATGGGCCAGTCCAATATGGCTGGTCGTGGAAAGGTCGACGGGAGGTATGCCCGGATGAAACATCGCCGGGTATTTATGATGGATAAAAACCAGGAGTGGGTGAAGGCTTCACATCCCGTTCATTTTGATAAACCCCGGGTGGTGGGCGTGGGACCTGCTTTATCCTTTGGGATGGAAATGGCAAAAACACATAAAAGAAAGAAAATCGGATTGGTCCCCTGTGCGGTCGGCGGAACATCTATACAGCACTGGAAGCCCGGTGCTTACGATGATCGCACCGACACCCATCCCTGGGATGATGCGGTAGTTCGGATCAAAGAAGCGATGGCGGATGGTGTCATCAAGGGGGTGATCTGGCATCAGGGTGAGTCCGATTCAGCACCGGAAAAGGCGGCGCGCTATTTCAATGATCTGGAAGATTTGATTCAGCGCATCCGTGCGCTTGTGGGCGATCCGGATCTGCCATTTGTGGCCGGGGAACTGGGTCGGTACAAAGATCAGTATCAAAATATTAATAAGGTCCTGGAACAACTATCGGGAAGGGTATCGGGGACAGCCGTGGCTTCATCGCTCGGGTTGACCCCGATGGAAGATGGGGTGCATTTTGATTCCAAGTCTGCGAATTTGTTGGGAAGACGAATGGCAGAACGAATGAAAATTATCGAAGCGACAATGGTGAAGTAGTAGTTGAACCGGTATCACACGTTATCAATAATAATTTTCCATTATTTCCTCAGGAGATTCAAAAAAATTTGTGTAAATTCGGTAACGTTACCGAGTGATTACCTTATAAAAACAACAATATGCATAAAGAAAAACGACGTAAGTTCCTCAAAACGATGGGGTTAACCACAGCAGCTCTGGGAGCTGCACCTTATATTCTGCGCAGTCAAAATTCAATAAAAGCAGCCCCGGGGAAGCGGGTCGGGATTATTGGCCTGGATACTTCACACAGCATTGCCTTTACCAAAGCGATGAACGTACAGAACCACGCCGATTTATTGGGTTACAAGGTGGTCGCTGCCTATCCCCACGGGAGTAAAGACATCGAATCCAGCGTCAAACGCATTCCCGGATATATAAAGGACGTCCAGGAAATGGGTGTTGAGGTGGTCGACAGCATTGATGCTATGCTTGAAAAAGTAGATGTGGTCCTTCTTGAGACCAATGATGGTCGACGGCACCTGGAGCAAGTGTTGCCGGTACTCAAAGCCGGAAAACGAGTTTTTGTGGACAAACCGGTGGCAGCTTCACTGGAAGATACATTGAAAATATATGCCGCCTCCAAAGAATATGGAATTCCTATTTTTTCCGCATCATCGCTGCGATACATTAAAGGCGCCAAAGAGGTTGCAGAGGGTAAAGTAGGACGGGTACTGGGTGCCAACACCTGGAGTCCGGCGAAGATCGAAAAAACGCATCCGGATATGTACTGGTACGGTGTGCATGGGGTGGAAACATTATTTACAGTCATGGGAACCGGTTGTCAGGAAGTATCCCGGGTTCACACCGAAGGTTGTGACGTGATCACCGGTGTGTGGGACGACGGCCGTGTAGGGGTTTTCAGAGGACAACGCGCCGGAAAACCTGGCTATGGGGGCCATGTTTTTGGAGAAAAGGGAGGACTCAATCTGGGACCTTACCAGGGATATTTGCCCTTGTTGGTCGATGTAGCTCATTACTTTGACACGGGCGAAGTGCCGGTGACACCAGAAGAGACCATCGAGATTTTTGCATTTATGTCAGCGGCTGATGTCAGTAAGAAAAAGAAAGGAAAGTCAGTTCGATTGGATAAAGTACTTAAAAAGGCAGGCGCATAATGAAATACCTAAAAAGAAATACTACGATGATGACAAAGATTCTTCGTTTTGGTTTGCTGGCTATGACCGGCACAATTCTGACAATTGTGATGTCGTGTTCTTCGAACCCAGAGCAGAATGATGACGCAAAGGAAACCGATCAGGCCGGTGACACGGAAGAATGGATCGATTTGTTTGACGGAAAGTCCTTTGAGGGCTGGCGTACATTGGGGAGTGACTCGGTGTTTACGGCATTTTGGAAAATTGAAGATGGTGTATTGAAAAAGATTGATCGGGGATCCGTGCCCGCCCGGGCCGACGGACAACCTCAGCAAGGCGGAGACCTCATGACCATCGATGCCTATGATAATTATGAATTGTCTTGGGAGTGGGCTTTGTTTGCTGATGGCAACAGTGGTTTGAAGTACAATGTATCCGAAGAAATGTCCATGAAAAGCGGGTCGGAGCATTCAGCTTTGGGATTTGAATACCAGATGTTGGATGATTCTTCGGATGAATATGGGGATCTCAAACCTTCGCAGTTTTCCGGTTCGTTGTATGATTTATTACCGGCAGAAAATGTTCAACTCAAACCATTCGGAGAGTTTAACCAAAGCCGGCTTCGGGTGGACGGAAACCAGGTGACGCATTGGCTCAACGACCAAAAGGTGTTGTCCTATTCTTTTGACTCTCCGGAGCTCAAGTCGGCTTATGAAAACAGTAAGTTTGCTGAGATACCCGGCTTTATTGACAAACGCAAAGGACATATCGTCCTTCAGGATCACATTACCGAAGCGTGGTTTCGCAATATAAAATTGAAAGAATTGTAAAATATTATTTATCGCTGTGATAACTCATGACTCATGAAACATAAAAGACGAGACTTTTTAAAATTGACCAGTCTGGCTAGTGCTGGATTCGTGGGAACCTCTTTTTTGACGGGATGCAGTAATCCCGACAGTCAGGCAGGAAAACAGGATGATATAGTCAAATTGGCCAGCCGGGAACGTGCTCAGAAATTCAATATGTCCGGGTATGGCGCTGAGCCTATTCCTACCGTACGGATTGGTTTTGTGGGGCTGGGGAATCGGGGCCCTGGTGCGGTCCGGAGAATGAGTTATTTGGAGGGTGTAGAGATTAAAGCATTGTGCGATATCCGTCCGGAGAAAGCCGAGGCCGCGGCTAAAATATTGGAGGGGACGACTCATCAGCCTGAGCTATATACTGCCGGGGAAGATGATTGGAAAAACATGTGTGACCGGGACGACATTGATTTGATTTATATCGCTACACCCTGGAGTTTACACACACCGATGGCCGTCTATGCGATGGAGCAAGGAAAGCATGCTGCGACTGAAGTTCCGGCAGCGACCACGCTGGAAGAGTGCTGGCAATTGGTCGAAACCTCTGAAAAGACCCGGAAGCATTGTGTGATTCTTGAGAATTGCTGCTATGACTTTTTCGAGCTCTTGACGTTGAACATGGCCCGTCAAGGATTTTTTGGGGAAGTGATGCATGGGGAAGGAGCCTATATCCATGATATACTGGAAGGTAGTTTTTCAAAAAGTAAAAATTACAACAACTGGCGATTGCGGCAGAACATGCATCGAAATGGAAATTTGTACCCCACCCATGGGTTGGGGCCTGTTTGCCAGATCATGAATATCAACCGGGGGGACCGGATGGATTATTTGACCTCCACTTCGACCTCCGATTTTATGATGGGGAAAATGGCGGATTCGCTGGCTGAGAATGATGACTATTACAAAGAGTTTGCCGGTCAGGACTTTCGCGGTAATCTCAATACATCGGTCGTCAAAACCGAACATGGAAAGACGATCATGATCCAACACGATACATCCTCACCACGCCCCTATTCGCGCATACATCTGATCAGTGGTACGAAAGGGGTGGCCCGCAAATACCCATTGCCCGGGAAGATCGCAAACAGCCACAAAGGATGGTTTTCGGAGGAAGAGATGAAGGCCGCCGAAGAAAAATATACGCCTGAGATGGTCACTTTACTGGGCGATATGGCTCGGAAAGCCGGTGGTCATGGTGGAATGGATTTTTTGATGGATTGGCGCTTGATCGACTGTCTGAGAAATGGTTTGCCGATGGATCATGATGTGTATGATGCCGCCTTGTGGAGTTCGATTTTTCCACTCAGCGAGTGGTCTACGGCCAATCGATCGGCAACGATTGATGTGCCGGACTTTACGGGAGGATCCTGGAAAAGAAACAATCCGGTGGATATCTCGTTGAAAAATGGAGTATCGACGAAGATCGCTATCCCCGGATAATCGGAAATGAAAAGTAAAAAACAAAAATTATTATTTGATAAACATAGTATTATGAATACCGAAAATAAGACAAGAAGAAAATTTATTAAAAATACGATCGCAGGTACTGCTGCGCTATCCATGGGTGGCGTGTTATCTGGGTTTTCACCTAAATCCTATAGAAATATCGTGGGTGCCAACGAGCAGTTTCGAGTGGGTGTCATGGGTGTGAACAGCCGTGGTCTGGCTTTGGCCAAGAACTTCGCACTGCAGCCCAATGCTGAGGTGGTGTACATCTCCGATGTCGACAGCCGCGCACAGGCCAAATGCATAGATGCTGTTGGTAAAATCCAAAACGCCAAACCAAAAGGGATGGCTGATTTTCGAAATGCCCTGGAGCAAAAGGACATGGATATCATGGTGATAGCGACCCCGGATCATTGGCATGCTCCTGCTGCTATGATGGCATCAGAAGCCGGAAAACACGTGTACCTCGAGAAACCGGCCAGCCACAATCCACAGGAAGGTGAATGGCTGGTTGAGACCCAGAAAAAGTACGGAAATGTGATTCAAATGGGGAATCAGCGTAGATCCTGGCCCAATGTGAAGGAAGCAATTCAGGTCGTGCATGACGGGGAAATTGGGAATGTGTATTTTGCCAAAGGATGGTACACAAATAACCGAGGTCCCATTGGGAAGGGGAAGGAAGTTCCGGTGCCGGATTGGTTGGATTATGAACTATGGCAAGGTCCCGCTCCAAGAGAGGCCTATCGTGACAATCTGATTCATTATAACTGGCATTGGTTCTGGAACTGGGGAACCGGTGAAGCATTGAATAACGGGACCCACATGGTTGATCTCATGCGTTGGGGACTGCAAGAAAAATACCCCACTGTGGTGAACTCAGTCGGTGGCCGATATCGGTACGATGATGACTGGGAAACACCGGACACGCAGGTGATAAACTATGAATTTGGTAACCGGAGTTCCATGACCTGGGAAGGACGGAGCTGCAATGGCCGACACATCGAAGGATCCAGTGTAGGTGTTATGTTTTACGGAGATGAAGGTTCCATCATGATTGGCGGCGGAAATGCTTACAAGATTTATGATCTTAAGAATAACCTCGTTAAGGATGTAAAGAACGACGTAAAAATTGATCCGCGCAACAAAGCCAACCCATCACAGGTGCTCGACGGCATGCATTTTCAAAATTTCTTTGAAGGCATCCAGTCCGGAGCCTCGCTGAATGCCGGAATTGAAAGTGGTCATATCAGTACGCTCTTGTGTCAGTTAGGAAACATCTCGGTGCGAACCCAAAGCACGCTCCACACTGATCCTTCGAATGGACACATCAAAGGCAATAAGAAAGCCCGGAAGTTGTGGTCACGAAAATATGAAAAGGGATGGAAGCCCAAAGTTTAATTTGTAAATAAATAAAGGAATTAATTAATAACATGGAGATTAAAATAACAGATAATCCCGTTCAGTTGGGATCGGAAGCTGGGGCACATGGTGCTCAGATTATCAAGGATAACATCGAACAAAAGGGGGTGGCTAATATAATAATGGCCACGGGAACCAGCCAATTTGAAACCTTGAAGACGCTGATTGAAGATAAGGATATTGACTGGTCCAAAGTAGTGATGTTTCATTTGGATGAATACATTGGGTTGCCCATTACCCACAAAGCAAGTTTTCGAAAATATCTGAAAGAACGGTTCTTGAGTCAGGTGCCTGACTTGCAAGCCTATTATTTGATCGATGGTGAAAAAGATCCACAGGAAGAGTGTGATCGTTTGAATAAGTTGATCAAGCAGCACCCCATTGATGTGGCGTTTGTCGGTATTGGTGAGAATGGCCATCTGGCGTTCAATGATCCTCCGGCCGATTTTGAGACCACAGATCCCTACATCGTAGTTGAGTTGGATGCGGCATGTCGTGCGCAGCAAATGGGTGAAGGCTGGTTCCCAAGCATTGAAGATGTGCCCGAACGAGCGATATCTATGTCTGTGCATCAGATTATGACCAGCGATGTGATCATAAGCAGTGTGCCGGATGAACGAAAAGCTGAAGCAGTGGTTAACGCATTGACTGGTGAAGTTACACCAGATGTGCCTGCGAGTATCTTGCAGAACCACAAAAACTGCACCATGTATCTGGATGAAGACTCTGCTAGTTTGTATAAAAAAGAAGTGAATTAGTTGGGTGGAAGGAGTTTTGAAAACGCCATCCATCAACCCTGTGTAACCGGGGCAGCTAAGAAAAATTTCCCTTCCACCGATGTGGTGGCGTTTTCTGTTTTATGATGATCTAATTAAGTGACCTATCTTATGGACCAATCTACATATATTATCCACAATGGAACTGTATTGACCTCACATCGAATGATTCCCAACGGCGGTATTCTCGTCGTTAACGGGCTTATCGAAGAAGTTTTTGAGGGTGCGGGTTCTTATCCCAAAGATATTCACAAGATCGACGCCGGGGGGCAGTATATTTCGCCCGGATTTATAGATATTCACGTTCATGGCGGTGGAGACAGCGATTTTATGGACGGAACCGTAGAAGATTACCTGACCATTGCAAATACTCATGCATCCTATGGCACCACAGGAATGTATCCGACGACCTTGTCAGGAAAATGGGAAGACTTTATCAATGCACTCGATGTGTATGAAGAGTCCGATGAGCAAAATACAGCCGGTGCTGAATTTTTAGGACTTCATGTCGAAGGGCCTTATCTGGCCATGAGCCAGAAAGGTGCGCAAGATCCCCGGTATATCCGGAATCCGGATCCTGAGGAATATGAATTTATTATTAGAGAGTATCCTTTTGTGAAGCGTTGGAGTATTGCGCCCGAATTACCAGGGGCGATGGAATTCGGAGCCTTTATGCGTAAACACGGTGTTTTACCAGCGATCGCTCATACAGATGCGGTGTATGAAGATGTCGTTCGTGCGCATGAGGTGGGATATACGTTGGCGACCCATTTTTACTCAGCCATGTCTACCGTGACCCGACGAAATGCTTTTCGGTATGCCGGATCCATCGAGGCAACGTATTTGCTTGATGCTATGGATGTAGAAATTATAGGAGATGGCATTCATCTTCCAGCCCCTTTATTACAATATATTCTCAAGGTCAAAGGTACAGATCGGACCGCACTGATTACAGATGCCATGCGGGCAGCTGGAATGCCTGAAGGTCCTAGTGTGCTGGGTACAAAAGGAGATGGCCTGGAGGTGATCGTGGAAGGCGGAGTTGCCAAATTGCTCGACCGCTCCTCCTTTGCAGGGAGTGTCGCTACCATGGACCGAACCGTGCGGACGATTATGAAAAAAGCCAATGTAACCCTGGTCGAAGCGGTGAAGATGGCGAGTTTGGTGCCTGCACGAATCATGAAAATTGATCATCAAAAAGGATCGATTACCCCAAAGAAAGATGCAGATATCATTTTGTTTGACCAGGATATCCGGGTATCTAAGACCATCGTGAAAGGGAAGGTGGTTTATGATGGTTAATGGTCAATAGTTGAAGGTACGTAACTACGCAGCCATCGGAATAATCGCCTCGTTTTGCCCCAACCCTAAAGGGAGACGAGTCTATTTTAATCTTTTCCCTCTTGGGGAAGAACAAAAAAGAGCGAAAATAATTTGTCATTACCAACTGACTGTGTATTTCCGTTGGTACACCTACCGGTTTTGTGATTACCGTCACTACATTTCTAATAATAGCAATATATCTCCATGGAAAGGTTGTGAGAAAGGGGGTACGCACCTTTTAGAGACAACATAAAATGCTCCTAGTCAATGTGTCCTAACGACAGACTTCGTGACGGGAGGAAAACTTCGCTGTTGGTCATTGGACATGGCTGAGGGGTGGGGGAAGTACAACCCTGATAGCCAAGAGATCGATCCGCCTTTACTCTTATTCTCAGATCTTGCCCAAATCAGGCAAGAATTCCTTGATTGAGGTATCCCGATAGTCTTGAAATACCATTTGTATTTGATATTACCGTATAAGATTTTGTAAATATTCAAAAATTGTCGAGGAAAAAAGCGGAGGTATTGCTGGAGTTTCACCGAGTATTTTTGACGAAGAGAATCGAAGAATATTTCGCAATATATGCGGCATTTATGAATTCAAATGGTATAACTCCATACATCTAATTTCATGTGGGATTACTTATTCTGAAATATGAAATCAAAAAAGATAGTACCACTATTCAAAACAATAGTAATATTTTTAGTGGAGAAAATAACGAATATTTGGGGTGTTGCAGTTGCGTAGAGTTGGATGAGCAGATACTCTGGATTCTATGAGATGCACTACAGACATTTTTACCCTAAATCGCTACTATATTTTGAAACTCCGAACGCAGTTTTTATTTAGCATGATTTTCTTATTGACTATCCTTACAGGAAGTCATGCCCAATCCAACGAACCTGACTATCCCGGGTTTTTACATGACGTAGTTCAAAATACCAATGAGTCGTTTTGGGTTCGCGTTCATGCGGCGGAAGCCCTGTTGTCCAATAATTTTCAACTGGAATCTGATGCAGTCTTTGATGAGTTCCTTTCCACGGACGGCGCCGAAAAAATAGGTGCCTACCGGGTGATGGCTCAGAGAAATGCATCAGACAGCCTGTTGGTTGATAGCCTGGGACGTGAGGTGCTTGCCATATTTCATAATTCCGATGTCTTGCACACACGGTTGGTTGCATTGGAGACCTTGGGAAAACTGGGCCTTACGTATCCAGACCCGGAGATTATTGAGATCGCGGGTGCTGAAGAAGGCGGAATAGCGACCATGGCCCAATGGGTTCTGGCCAATTCGGGGTCGGAGGAAGCCATTCACAAATTAGCAGATGATCTTTTTTCATTAGATACGCTGCAGTACCGCTACGGGGCCTATGCATTGCGATTTATAGGACAGGTTCCGGAACGGACCTATGAGAAGATGAAGGAGCGGTATGATTCTATGGAGGAAAACCATCCTTTTCGGGTATATCTGACCAGTGCATTGTGGGTTCATGGGCGACCCGCCGATGCAGAGCAGTGGCTGGAAGACTTGAAAAGCTATAGTCAAGGTGAAAAATATGAGCGATATGAAGTGTATCAGTCCCTGGCAAGCCGGGGCAGGTCAGATCTTTCTGCGTTTATACGCCGCGGTTTTAATGATGACGATACGGATGTGAAAATATCTGCTGCGCAGGCGGCTTTGGCCAATGAGCATTTTGCACAAGACCAGATCGGCTGGCTGGATTGGGTCATTCTGGTATTGTATGCTGTGTTATTGCTGGGGATTGGTTGGGGGTATTCCTTTTACCAGAAGAGTAAAGAAGATTATTTTCTAGGGGGTCGGGAGGCGAATCCTGTAGTGACTGGTGTTTCGATGTACGTCTCCTTTTTCAGTGCCATTTCTTATCTCGCCGTTGCCGGTGAAGTGATCAAATACGGTCCATTGATGGCGTTGACCATTATGTCCGCTGCACCGGTTATATTTATTATTGGCAGCTATTTTATCATTCCGTTTTTTATGAAACTCAAAGTGATCAGCGCTTATGAGATATTGGAAAAGCCACTAGGCGTCGAGGTTCGTAAAATAGCATCCGTTATATTTTTGGTGACCCGGATCGTCTGGATGGCTCTATTGATTTACCTGGCTTCGAAAGCCATGGTCGTTATGATGGGGTGGGATGATCAGGTTATATTCCTTATTACGGTGATCTTGGGACTTATTACGATTGTCTACACGACGATGGGTGGCTTGAAAGCTGTTTTATTGACTGATGTCATCCAATTCATCATTTTGTTACTGGGCGCAGTAATGACGATCGGAATGGTGGCGAATCAGTTTGGGGGCGTGCGGCAGCTGATCCCGACGACATGGGCGGTACATTGGCCACAAATTGACGTGGTTAACTTTAATCCTTACGTCCGATTGACGGTGTTTTTTGCATTTGTCAACGCCGTGAGCTGGTGGGTTTGCACCACGGGGTCGGATCAAATGGCCATTCAACGTTTTATTTCGACCAAGAACCTCAAAGCAGCCCGGACTTCATTTGCAGTGACGCAGGCCGGAAGTATGGTGATGACGCTGCTGCTGTTGTTTGTTGGTTTTTCCGTGATGAAATTTTATGCTGCCAAACCCAACTTGTTGCCAGCTGGAATTGATGTGACTCAGGACGCTGATTTTCTTTTTCCACATTTTATTGCCAATCAATTCCCCATGGGGATGTCGGGACTGGTGATTGCTGCTTTATTTTCGGCTTCCATGTCCAGTTTGTCGTCCGGGATCAACAGTACCAGTTCAGTGTTGGCGATTGATTTGTTTCCCCATATCCTGAATAAAGAAAAAGGTACATTGACCAGTGTTCGGATCAGCAGTGCGGTGGTTGGAGTGTTGGTTGTGCTGATCAGCTTAATAATTCCTTACGTGCCGGGGAATATCATTGAAGTGACCGCTAAGACCAATGGGCTGTTTATTGCTCCGTTGTTCAATTTGTTTTTCATGGCCTTGTTTGTGAAATCCATGAAGCCGTTCAGCGTGGTGATGGGATCCGTTCATGGCCTGTTTGCAGCTTTCACGGTGGCGTTTTGGAACGTGTTGACAGACAATCCGCCCTGGTCTTTTTTGTGGATATTAATCACCTCATTGATTTTTGCGATATCCAGTACATTTATCCTGAATAGTGTGTTTAAGAATGCCAATCGAAGTCAAAAGAAAATATGGGGCATTGTGTCCGTGTTGCCGTGGATAATGCTGTATATATTGATGTAATGCACTGCAATTACTTTGATGAACCGACGAATTAGATTCGGTGTAAGGTTTGGCACCTTATTCTTAGGAGAAAAAATGATCTAAAATTGAATAAATGATGAGAAGAAGTAAGGTTCTTAATAAATTGAGAAGTGGAGGATTTGCGAATTGCTTTAAAGTAAATATTCCCGACCCCCGAGTCGCTGAGATTGTTGCATTATCTGGTTTTGACTGTGTCTGGCTGGATCAGGAGCACATCGGTCAGGACTGGTCTGTGATGGCAGCCAGCATTTGGGCAACTAAGTCCCAGGATGCGGATATCATGGTTCGCATAGCCCGGGGAGGATACAGCGATTACGTACGTCCGCTGGAACTGGATGCCACCGGGATTATGGTCCCGCATGTGATGGGGGTCGACGATGCCCGGAAGGTCATCGAAATGACCCGGTTCCATCCACAGGGACGTCGGGCACTGGATGGAGGAAACAATGACGCGGCCTATACGATGATGGATTTTCATGATTACATCAAAACGGCCAATCGCGAACGTTTTATCGTTCTACAGATTGAAGATCCCGAACCGATGGAAGAAGTTGAAGAAATCGCGGCCCTGGATGGATTTGATGTGTTGTTCTTTGGTCCGGGAGACTTTAGCCAGGGTATTGGCCACCCTGGTGAATGGGATCATCCCCGCATAGTGGATGCTCGAAAGCGAATTGCTGAAGTAGCTCATCAGTATGGTAAATTTGCCGGAACAGTGGGAAGTCCTGCAAATTTGGAGGAGCTTAAAACGATGGGGTATGACTTTGTCAGTGCCGGAGCCGATGTGATTGGACTGGCGCAGTATTGCCGGGAAATTCGAACAGCATTTGGAAGCGATCCGGAGAAAGAATCGAAGGGCGGCTATTTTGAAGGATAAGTAAAATGCAGCGAATCAGAAATACGACATATGAACGTGTCCTAGACAAAAAACCGGAGTTGTGGACCATTAATTGGATATGAAAGTTATGAAGTACCGTAAACTGGGAAATACAGGTTTGAAAGTCTCCGAAATGGCCTTTGGGAGCGTCGGGATAGGATTGCCTTATGCTAATCAACCCATGCCCTCCAAAGCGGATGCTATTCATCTGTTGAGAAAATCGCTGGAGGAAGGAATCAATTTTTATGATACAGCCCGGATGTATGGCACCAGTGAATCAATCATCGGAGCAGCTTTTGCCGGAAAGCGGGATCAGGTGATATTATCTACCAAATCAGTCCACTTTTTGAACGAGGACGGTACTTTGCCTGCGGAAAATGAACTTCGATCGACCATACGTACATCGCTGGAAGAAAGCTTACAGGCGCTCCGAACGGATTATGTGGATGTATTTATGCTCCATCAGGCCAATGAGGAGATCCTACGCAGCGAGGTCGTTCAATCCATTTTTTCAGCACTTCGATCGGAAGGCCTGGTCCGCTTTATCGGTGCTTCAACGTATGAACCCGAAGAGAGTCGGATGTGCATCGAATCGGGGGTGTGGGATGTGATTCAGATGCCCTTGAATTTACTGGATCAACGTCACCTTCAGGCACTTAATCTGGCGGAGCAAAACGGAGTGGGTGTTATTATCCGGTCTGTATTGTTCCGGGGAATGCTGACGGGACGGCCCGTTTCACTGCATCCCGACCTGGAGGAGGTGGAGTCGCATATCGCACAACTTGAGCAATGGAATACTGGACGCTACCCTGATTTGCTGACCCTGGCCGTAAAATATGTGCTGTCCTACCCGGCGGTATCTGCTGCCTTAATTGGAATGGACAGAATGATTCATCTGACAAAAGCACTGGAGGTCGTGCGAGAGAATGAATTGGATGAAGCGGTACGGGGTGAAGTGGAAGCTAGGGCATTTAAAAACCCCGATTTTTTAAACTTAAATCAATGGATCAAAAAAGGATGGCTAAAAAATTAGGTAGTGATCAGGAACTAAAATTGGGAATCATCGGTATGAGTCCCGGGAATGCGCACCCGTATTCCTGGTCTTCGATTATTAACGGGGTGTATGATGGTGCGGAAATAAACCGGATCGGGTATCCGGGTGTCACCGATTATCTGGATAAGTATCGGGATGATTTAGGAATCGATGGAGCAAAGGTGACCCATGTATGGGCGCAAAAAGCAGAGATCACGCAAAGTATAGCCAAGTCTTCGGGGATTGCGCACCAGGTCAATCATTTTACAGACATGATCGGCGAGGTAGATGCAGTTATCCTGGCTCGTGATGACCCGGAACATCACCGGAAGATGGCAGAACCTTTTATTAAAGCGGGCGTACCGATATTTATCGACAAACCGCTGGCTGCTAATCTGGAAGATCTGGAGTATTTTACGCGGGCTGAGGCGGAAGGTAAATGGATCATGTCTTGTTCTTCCATGCGGTACGCTCCGGTCGTAGAGGAATCTCGTAGTAAGATTAAAAACTTGGGAAAAATTCCCCTCGTGACGGCGGTCGGTAAAAAGGACTGGCTGAAATATGGTGTTCATATGCTGGAGGCTGTTTTTTCATTGGTGGATGATCCGATACCCGCTTCTGTGTGGTCTGTCGGAGAACCGGATAAAGCCATTGTCCGGGTGAAATTTAAAAACGGGACCTTGGTTACGGCCCATCTCTTTCAGGATATTGCATCCACATTTCAGGTTACTGTGTTCGGGCAGAATAATTTTATTCATTGCGATTTCAACAACAGCTATACCATGTTCCGGGCAAACCTCGAAGAATTCATTCGGGGCTTGCGGGCAGGAAAATCATTGTTGCCCTATGAGAAAACATATCATGTGGTTCGAGCGGTGATCGCAGGATTGGAAAGCATGGAATCGGGTGAGGAGGTATTTTTGAATTAAAATGAGGGTGCGTGGCCTCATGCACCAAACCTTAAATTTACCAGGCTATGAAACCTGACAGTGTTTGACAGACATAATTTAAGCATTATCGAGTGAATAATACTCGTAATCAATACTTTAAAAGCACTTTAGAAACCTGTCAGGTTTGGCTAGAACCTGAAATAAAAACACAAATCATGAATGTATTAGATATGTTTCGTCTCGATGGTCAGGTGGCCCTGGTCACAGGAGGGGCCGGTATTTTGGGCCAATCCATTGTGACCGGTCTGGCTGAAGCTGGTGCTGAAGTAATTACTGCATCGCGCAGCAGGGCATCTGGAGAAGAATTAGCAAACGAACTGGAAAAAGAAGGATTGACGATTCATGTGATGACCTATGACCAGTCTGATCATGACTCTATCGTCGGACTAAAAAAGCAGATTGCTGACGAGTTTGGTAGATTGGACATTTTCGTCAATAATGCGGTGGCGCGCCCCATGAAATCCTATGATGGTTCCATCGAAGACATGGATTTATCGATGCGGGTCAATGCAACGGGTGCCATCGATATCCTGCGGGAGATGTCGGCCTTGATGGCCGAGGGCTCCGGCGGAAGTATCATCAACATCAGTTCCATGATGGGAATGTTTGGGCCGGATTTGTCCAATTATGAAGGGACGGACATGGGAACTCCACCGCCGGATTATTTTTTCCATAAAGGAGGTATGATCAATCTGACCCGGTATTTTGTGCGGGTGCTGGCCGGGCAGAATATCCGGGTGAACACCGTATCACCGGGCGGAATTTTTACTCACCAGCCGGAACGGTTCCTCGAAAACTATTGTAAAAAGGTACCCCTTGGAAAATTGGCGGATGCCGATGATTTTAAAGGAGTCATTGTTTTGCTGGCTTCCGATGCCGGCGCCTATATCAATGGCGAGAATATACTGGTCGATGGCGGATTGTGGAGCTAACTCCGAATACAGTGGTGCGTGGCACTTTGAGCAGAGCTTGTGGCCAGAGTAAGTGCCCGAACCTAATTGACAAAACATCGATAGTAAATTTTCTATTTAGGGTTGGGGGTGAATTAGAACAACTGGAATTGACGACGTATTTCTACATCGGTTCCCAATCTTCCGATAATCTGTACTAGGTGCCTTATCAATCAACTTCTGCCAAATTTTGACAAGAAATGGACATAAAAAACCACTGCACCCCTGTAGCGGCTCCAAATTCCATGTGGGGCAAGCTGGTTTTAACTGATGAAAGACGGCGAATGAATTCGCTGGTACAGGGGCTTCTGCTCATGTTTATCCGGCAGCTCGCTCCTCTTACAGAATACCATTTGTATTTGATAATGCCGTATAAGATTTTGTAAATATTCAAAGATTGTCGAGGAAAAAACGAAGGTATAGCTGGAGTTACACCGAGTATTTTTGACGAAGAGAATCGAAGAATATTTCGGAATATATGCGGCGATTATGAATTCAAATGGTATAAGTTCTTCGTTTCAATGCAGCACCCGTGAGAAACGAAAAACGCTGATAGATTCCAGGACTGATCTCAAGCCAAAACCACTGCACCCCTCCAGACTCACGAATCAGCTGGCAAACGCAGCGATTCGTGAGTCTGCCAGATGCTTTCATGAGGCAACCTTTTCTCCTTCCCGAACCTGTCGCGGTGATGCAATAAATAAAAACTGGTCCGCTACAATCTCCGTAATGTACTGCATTCCCTTATCTTTGTTTTCATAACTATGGGTTGACAAGCGGCCCTGAATCATGACTTCATCGCCGGTGTGCAATACCTTGGCCATGTTCTCTGCGGTAAAGCCCCAGGCCACCACGCGGAACCAATCTGTGTTTTCAACTTTTTCACCCTGGCTATTGGTGAAATACCGGTTGACGGCCACATTAATATTGGCCACCTTCTTGTCATTGGATGTGGTACGCAATTCTACTTCACCCCCCAATCTTCCGATAATTTGCACTTGGTTTCTTACATTTCTCATAACGTTAGAATTTTAAATATGAAATAATATTCACAAGGTAGATCCGGGACATCCGAATTATCGAAGTTTAAACGATTACTTGCGTTTGTACCCGTTTGTAAACGTTTGAAAACGGTTATTCGGAAGAGGTGGCCTGCTATCGGGCGCTAAATTCGAATGATATACACTTCACTTTTTGTTGAAAAGCAAATTGACGCACAAAACCACTTATTATAAAAATTACGGTAACACAAATGGCGCATCCTTTCGGATAATTTAAAATGGGTTGCTAATCAACCACTCCATATGGGGTGGCATTATGTCTGATGTACCATTCTAAATGAATGGGACCTACTGGGGAGTAACCTTATTGTCCGTATGGGTGTATTTGACCACTTCATTCTCTACCGGTTCCAGCGATTGGAGGTAGTCGTATATGGCACTAAGGTCTGAGTCGGTCATGCCGCCATACTGGATCCACGGCATGATGGTCTGTTCATCGCCCGGATTGACCGCTTCGTGCTGATAGGAAGAGTCTCTGAATTGCTTAAACGCATCTATAAACATTTCCCGGGACCATTTTCCAATGCCGGATTCGTGGGGCGTGAGATTGTGGCTGGTCGCTACGATACCTCCTGGCAAGGGAAAGGCCTGTCCACCCGCTAAATATGTTCCGGTAAACTCGCCCTTTTCCATTTTGGTATGACAATCTCCACAGGAGGCTGCAGTGACCAGGTATTCTCCGTAGGCTATTTTGTCTGATGGATCTGGCCGGTTCGAAAAAGTGGCTTCCTGCGGAAATGTTCGCATGATGATATTCACCGGAAAATCAGCCTGTGATTTTTCCCGAACTACGTCGATGGGTTCCAGGGTCCGGATATAGGCTATCACTGCTTTAATATCTTCTGGATCCATTTTCGCGAAATTGGGCCAGGGCATTACCGGAAATAGGGCTTGGCCATCTTTTGTGACCCCAGTTGTGATCGCACGGAATAATTCACCATCAGTCCAGTCACCCACACCAGATGGGGTGATGTTCGGGCTGATAAAGCGTCCGGGGAATCCCATCTTTTGATCAAATATTTCCCCTCCACTCCCTTCTGTGCCTGGTGCGATCGGACCTGCGAATAAGCTATAGTCCCGTTGTGCATGGCAGTCCATGCACAGCATGACATGATTGGCCAGGTATTCTCCCCGCTCAACCCGTTCCGGAGTTCGTTCGATGGACATTTCCTGGGGCGGAGCTACATTGGGTTTAGTAACCATAATCCACCCGACAAAGGCCAGGGCTAGTAGTAAAATAACCGAAAGGGCATACAGCAGGTATTTGAAGATGCGTTTCATGAGTTTAGGGCTTAAATGTAGTGTTATCAATTGCGGTTTAAATATACTAAATAAAGATTAAAAGAAGCATATTATAAACTAAAAACTGCACAAAAACATTTTAGGTGACATGTGATTATCTAAATGCGGGCGAATTTGTCCTGAATTTGCTAATTAAAATTCATTTAATATACTTAGTGGTATTCATGTAAATATATTCTGCCAGGTGGTCTCTATCCGGTTTATTTATTCATCGTTCAGCTGTCCGAAAAATCGTTCACGTTTATTTTTGAGATAACTGGCCCTGGTTCTGACCAAGGAACGTGGCTAACAACCCCAGATTGGGCAGGTCGATCCACTGCTCGATCCGGTGGATGAACGTGTCGTAATTTTGAAGATACGTGATCTCTTCAGGAATGATGGAGGTAATGGTTTCATCAATTTGAGCATATAAGAATTCAGCTAATTTAGTAGCATCGAAATAGCGGTAATAGTCGATGGTCTCATTGGTGACTTCGACATTGTGATCTTCTGTTTCTTCCCATTCAATATGTGCCAGTAAGGGATGCGAGTAAGATTCCAATGCCAGTTGATAGTCATTGATGTGTCTAAGAATAGCTGTCGATACCGGAAATTCCATGAAAAACATCTGGATAAGGCGAAAAACATCCGCTAAGAGAATATATTATGAAAAATGTCCGATGCTTGTAGTTTCGAAGATGGACTCACAAGAGTACGAATAATGAAGAGGATGTCAACCAAAGGTGTTATACCATTTGGATTCATAATTGCCGCATATATTCCGAAATATTCGAGCCTATGCAGAATTTTGTGTATGAATCATAGGGAATCAATAGTTTCAAAAATGATTTATTTTATTCGATCTTCAAAATAAATGTACAATTGGTTATAAATTTTATTCCAGCCACTTC
>NZ_JAHVHU010000010.1 GCF_019802045.1 Membranihabitans marinus
TTTTTAACCAACTGACTATCTTATTCCCGGATCGGGTGAAAGTCATAAAATGATTATTTAACTTTACTCATGAAATCAGAATCAATTTTGAGCGAATACACAAAATTTTAAACAAGCCCGTGTGGCATAAAGCCATTGCATTTGCGAATTATTCTATTGCTCTCTCTGAGAATTTGAAGTCCTCCCAAAAGCATTATTGACTCATCGAGAAATTCGAATCTGCATCATCTTCTGTTTCTATGAATATAGCAGAAGGGAAAGGTAGGAATTCTCAAAAGGAATTTGTCCAATATTTATATATCGCTCGAGGCTCACTTTACGAAACGGTAACTCTCGCTATACTATTCGAAAAACGAAATTGGATATCACAAGAAGAATTAGGAAAACTGGAATCCGATGCCATTGAAATTGCGTCCATGATCAAAGGATTGATTAATTCTATTAATCGCACTTAATCAGCTTTCAGCTTTATTCGCTTTGAGCTTGGTCCTTTCAGCTTTAAACTATATTCGCTTTCAGCTTGACCCTTTCAACTTTGAGCTTTATTCGCTTTCAGCTTAGCCCTTTCAGCTTTAAACTATATTCGCTTTCAGCTTGGCCCTTTCAACTTTGAGCTTTATTCGCTTTCAGCTTTATTCACCCCGCGCACCATCGGCACAAACCGGAAGTAGTCAAACCGTTCAATGACCGGATCGCCGTCTGTTTTCGTTAACCGGATCATTTGTTGCGATTCATGTTGTCCACCCAATGGAAAAACCATAAACCCACCCACCGACAATTGATTTTGCAGCTCCACGGGCATCTTATCGGGCGCTGCAGTGATCAGAATCTTATCGAAAGGTGCCAGATGCGGCAAACCCTGGAATCCATCGCCGAGAAAAGTATGAATGTGATCGTAGTCCAATTCTTTTAAAAGACGGGTCGTCCGGAGGTAGAGGCTTTCATGCCGTTCGATGGTATAGACCGCTGCCCCCATGTCGTGCAGAATCGCAGCTTGATAACCGCTTCCCATCCCCACTTCCAAGATTTTATCCCCTTCCGTGATCTCAAGGAGATTGGTCTGATAGGCGACCGTGTATGGTTGGGAGATGGTCTGCTCCTCCCCGATTGGGAAAGCGACATCTTTATACGCCCAGTCGTCGAAGCCCGTGTCAAAAAAGTAATGTCGAGGAAGCGCCCCCATGACCTCCAATAATTTTTCATTATCTATCCCCTTACGTCTAAGCTTTTTTATTAATTGCCGGCGCATCCCCCGGTGTCGGTACGTATCTTTATATTTTGACATATGTATTACTCCTTCGCTTACTTTATTCACTGCATAGTGATGAAAAACATGTTCGCAGGATAAAGATACAGATATATCTTGATTTCAAATTTTAGTTGTCAAATTCCAGCTCCCAGTTTCCAAACCTCCATGGATAAAAAAGTCGTGATTTAACCCGTCGACAACCCTGCCTCTGACATTTGATTTTCAATCCGGTTCTATACATTTCATAAATAAATATATATCTTGGCTCACTGAAAAACTACAGGATGAAAATAAAATTTGGAACAGATGGTTGGCGCGCCATCATTGCGGACGGATACACCTTTGAAAATGTACGTCGTGTGGCAGAAGGGACGGGAAGATTTATGCAAGAACAAGGGATGGAGAAAGTGGTGATCGGGTATGATTGCCGGTTTCAGGGACAGGCATTTTCAGAACTGGTAGCCGGCGTCCTTGGCTCCATGGGAATTCAGGTTGTATTAAATAATGCCACGTTTGTATCGACCCCAATGGTTTCCTACGCTGTTCACCATCTAAAAGCCGATCTGGGCATTGTCATTACAGCTTCCCACAATCCTCCTACCTACAGCGGGTTCAAATTGAAGTCCAGACACGGCGGACCGAGCATACCGGCAGAAGTAGCAGCTGTGGAAGATCGCATACCCGACGCACCCGTTGTACAGGTCCTAACGCTGGAGGAATTAGAGCAAAAGAAATTGCTACACTGCAAAGATCTCGAAAGCATTTACATCGATAAGGTCCGGGATTCTTTTGACCTGCAAGCGATCCATGATTCAGGATTGAAAATTGCCTACGATGCCATGTACGGAGCCGGCCAAAGGGCAGTCCGAAGACTATTTCCCGATGCCCATTTTCTGCATTGTGAACACAATCCCTCCTTCCATGGACAAGCGCCGGAACCCATCGACCGAAATTTACAGGAACTCGCTGCGACCATCCGAAATAATCCAGGCCAGTACGATGTGGGTTTGGCGCACGACGGTGATGCAGACCGGATCGGCATGTATGATGAAAATGGAAATTTTGTTGACTCTCATCACATTTTACTGCTATTGCTGGAGTATTTATACCAGTACAAAAAAATAAAAGAAAAAGTCATCGTTACTTTTTCGGTTACCAACAAAGTCAAACAACTCGCTGAAATGTACGGCCTTGATGTTGAAACGACCAAGGTCGGATTTAAATACATCGCTCAGCGTATGCAGGAAACGGACATTCTGGTAGCTGGTGAAGAATCCGGAGGAATTGCAGTGACCGGTTATATTCCCGAACGGGACGGCATCTGGATCGCATTGGTTATATTTGAATACATGGCCAAATCGGGCCAGTCGCTGACACAGCTTATTCAGAATATTTACGACAAAGTGGGACCGTTTACTTTTGATCGCGACGACCTGCACATCAGTTCAGAAAAAAAAGAAATGATACTAGAACACCTCCGGAGTCACCCTGTTAACCAGTTTGGTGATCGCAAAATAGCTCAAAGCGAAGACCTGGATGGATTCAAATACACCTTGGACAATGGCGATTGGGTAATGATCAGACCCTCCGGTACGGAACCGGTCCTTCGGGTCTATGCACAATCCGAATCCAGAGAAAGTGTAAAAGATTTATTGAATACCGTACATGACACACTCCATGCTATTGAATCATAAAATAAAATACACCCCCATCCTTTTAGGATTATTGATCTTCACTTTGATGCAGTGTCAGTCAACCTCTGAACTTAAAACAGGAAAAGAAATTTACCAGGCGTATTGTGTGAATTGCCACGGTGTCGACGGCAAGCTGGCAGCCATTGGCGCCATCGACCTTTCCCGTTCCGGACTTTCCAAAGAAGGTCGGGTGGAAATCATAAAAAATGGCCGGGTCACCATGATGGGTTTTCAAGATGTGCTCACCAGTGAACAAATCGATTCTGTCGCCAGTTATACCTTCAAACTCAAAGAAGAATGATCCGGATGAATAAAAAAGATAAAGTATTGGTGACGGGTGGAACCGGATTTCTCGGGGCATATATCCTGCGGGAACTAATCAATCAAGGCTTTCAGAACATCCATGCGATCCGAAGGAAAACCAGTGATATGAGACTGGTTAATTCCTTTAAACATTCCATTCAATGGCACACTGCGGACCTTCTGGATGTCGATGACATTTACCACCAGGTTCAAGGTGCATCCAGGGTCATCCACGCCGCCGGTTTGGTTTCTTTCGCCCCAGAGGATAAAGAAAAAGTGTATGATATCAATATCCAGGGTACAGAAAACATCGTCAATGCCTGTCTGCATCATAAGATCCCCCGGCTCATTCACCTTTCTTCCATAGCAGCTATAGCGAAAACTCGCCGGCGGGTCCCCATCACGGAGGAAACCAAATGGGTCGACGACCATTATATATCTCAGTACGGTCGAAGCAAACAACTGGGTGAAATGGAAGTTTGGCGAGGAGTTGCAGAGGGATTGGATGCGGTGATCCTCAACCCGTCGATCATTCTGGGTGCCGGTGATTGGAATGCTTCATCCTGTCGGCTGTTTATGCAAATTCACAAAGGATTAAAATACTACCCCCCGGGCGGTACCGGGTTTGTCGATGTCAGAGATGTCGCCAAAATTACCGTGTCATTTATGACATTACATCATGTAAATCAGCGATATATAATCAACCAAGACAACTATAGCTTTAAGTATATTTTTCAATTAATGGCTCGACATCTGGACGTGGATCCTCCCAGCATTAGTGCCCCCAAATGGGTGGCCAGCTCAATTGTTTTTCTGGAGAAGGTAAAATCAAAGCTTACTCAATCCAGGCCAGTGATCACCAGAGACAGCGTACGCAACGCTTACCAGGATTTTAACTATGACAATCAAAAAATAAAGTTACTTGGATTTACCTTTACACCCATTGAGCAGACCATCGAAGAAACCTGTCACTTGCTTCTAAAAGCTTATGATCAGGATTACATGCCTTACCTACTCTCAGCTCAGAAGGACCCCGTATCAAAAAATACAGCATGAAGATAGGATTCGATGCAAAGCGAGCGTTTCACAACCGTACCGGTTTAGGTAATTACTCCAGGACACTGATTCACAATCTAAACTCCTTTTATCCTGAAGAAGAATATCTCTATTTCACCCCCAATCCTGTATCGGATTACAACCATCTTTTTAATCCCAAACAAATCATCACCCCGACTGGAACAAATCCTTTGTGGCGAAGCATGGGCATTAAAGAAGATATTCTCAGATCAGAAACAGATCTCTTTCATGGTCTATCCAATGAGCTTCCATTTGGGATTCACAAAACGGGTATTCCATCTGTAGTAACCATTCATGATGTCATTTTTGATATTGTCAAAGCGGATTTCCCCTGGCATGATCGCATAATTTATCGCCTAAAAACAAAAAAATGCATTCGGGAAAGTACCCGGATCATCGCCATTAGTGCAGCTACAAAGCAGGATCTTATCGAACGGTTCCATGCGGACCCTGCCAAAATAAGCGTCATCTACCAGCCGATCGATCGACAGTTTTACCAACCCCGGCTTTCGAAAGATGATTCAGACTTTATTAAAAGTCAGTATAAACTCCCCGCCGAGTACATGCTTTATGTGGGTGCGCTGATGAAGCGAAAAAACATTCTGCCGATGATTCAAGCCTGGGAAAGATTGCCCCGGGCAGATCAGATCCCATTGCTTATTTTTGGAAAAGGCAATCACTATGAACAGGAAATCAAAGCATACCTCCACTCAAGAAACTTGGATGATCGGGTCCAGGTCCGTACACCGGTTCCGTTTGAGCACGTGCCTGCCTTGTATCAACTGGCAGAAACCGTTTTGTATCCTTCGTTGTATGAAGGGTTTGGTCTGCCGGTTTTGGAAGCATTGGCATGTGGTTCGAAGGTGGTCACCTCTTCCACCAGTTCGATGCCGGAGGCTGGTGGCAAACTGCCGGTTTATGTGAATCCATACTCGATTGATTCTATCTCCGAAGGAATTGTAAAAAGTCTCAAACATTCTCCGCCTGATGCTGTTAAGGTGAAAGAACATTTAAACACTTTTGACCGGGTGGCTCTGACGGAACAAATCATGAATTTGTATCGGGATATTACTGAAAAGTAATACCTTTGCATCCGATTACGGGATGCAATTGCTTCCCGGTAGTCACCGTTTTAAAATTGAACTTTAATTTATTAATTATAATTAATCAGTATGTCTGTAGATACCAAATTGAACTATAAAGTCAAAGATATCAAGTTGGCCGGATGGGGTCGCCGGGAAATTGAACTGGCGGAAGCCGAGATGCCGGGATTGATGTCTCTGAGAGAACGATACGGAGATTCCAAACCCCTTCAAGGTGCTCGTATAGCCGGTTGCCTTCACATGACGATTCAGACAGCCGTACTGATAGAGACCCTGGTTGAGTTGGGTGCAGAGGTGACCTGGTCATCCTGTAATATTTTCTCCACACAGGATCACGCCGCTGCGGCAATTGCGGAGACCGGTGTTCCCGTCTTTGCATGGAAAGGAGAGACCGAAGAAGAATACAACTGGTGTATCGAACAAACCATCTTCGGATTTGAAGACGGCAAACCTTTGAATATGATCCTGGACGATGGCGGCGATTTGACAGCGATCGTTTTTGAAAAATACCCCGAGTTGATCGCAGGTATCAAAGGTGTTAGTGAGGAGACGACGACAGGCGTCCACCGACTTTATGAATTGGAGAAAACGGGGAAATTACCCATCCCGGCTTTTAACGTCAATGACTCTGTAACAAAATCCAAATTTGATAATAAATACGGATGTAAGGAGTCTTGTGTGGATGCCATCCGCCGGGCGACGGATCTGATGTTAGCGGGTAAGGTCGCAGCAGTTGCCGGATACGGGGATGTCGGAAAAGGATCTGCAGCTTCCTTGCGCGGAGCCGGTTGCCGGGTCATTGTAACAGAAATCGATCCCATCTGTGCACTTCAAGCTGCTATGGACGGGTTTGAAGTTAAGAAAATGGAAGATGCGGCCAAAGAAGTCGATATTATAGTCACGGCCACAGGAAATAAAAACGTAATTTCAGAACAACACTTTCCTTTGCTCAAAGACAAGGCAGTGGTTTGTAATATCGGTCACTTTGATAATGAAATTAATATGGCCTGGCTCAATGAAAACTATGGCGATACCAAAGTTGAAATCAAACCTCAGGTGGATAAGTACACCATTGATGGTTCTGATGTTATCGTTCTGGCAGAAGGTCGATTGGTAAACCTGGGTTGCGCCACCGGTCACCCCTCGTTTGTGATGTCCAATTCGTTTACGAATCAGACTTTGGCTCAGATGGAATTGTGGGGGAACGGGGACCAGTATGAAAATAAAGTATATACCCTTCCAAAACACCTGGATGAAGAAGTAGCCCGATTGCACCTGGCTAAAATAGGCGTTGAGTTGGAAACTTTGACCGATGATCAGTCCGCGTACATCGGTGTGGCCAAGGAAGGACCCTACAAGCCGGAGTATTATAGGTATTAAGGGGTTAGGTGTTAGGTGTTAGGTGTTAGGTGTTAGGTGTTAGGTGTTAGGTGTTAGGTGCTAGGTGCTAGGTGCTAGGTGCTAGGTGTTAGGGGTAAGGGGTTAGGTATAAGGAATTAGGTATTAGGTATTAGGTATTAGGTGTTAGGTGTTAGGTGTTAGGTGTTAGGTGTTAGGGGTTAGGGGTTAGGGTGCTGCGCTGTTAGGTGTGTTGGGTCTCCCGTAAACTTCGCAGCACAACGCTGTAGCCACCTCGCCGGAGGTGAGGTTTTTACCACAATAAGCGGCACAATGCGTGTCGCTATGCGTTAAGTTCTGCTAAAATCAACGAGATTCGCGGGCGATATAGTAACCGGTATTTAGTTTCGGTACGCCAATAATTTATATAAAGCTCAATGGAGGCGCAGAAAAGAAACTTTCATACGGGTAACATCTAAAGTTCAGAACAAATGATGGCAGTGCTCAAAAAGATTTTTATTCTTCCGGTCCGCGTGTATCAGATTCTGATATCGCCGATCCTAGGTAAAAATTGCCGTTTTGAGCCGACCTGTTCACAGTATATGATCGATGCGATCGGTGAATGGGGCCCTGTTAAGGGGATCTACCTCGGGGTTAAGCGGATAAGCAAATGTCACCCGTGGGGGCCGCATGGTCATGACCCCGTACCGCTCAAGGACCGTCTAAAAGATTAGAAATAAATACTTCTGACCTGCTCATTATTCATAGATTATCATATATAGAATCATGCTAAGAAGACCGAGACGAAACAGAGCATCCAAAGCCATCCGGGCGATGAATCAAGAAACCCGGGTGGGGGTAAATGACTTAATATATCCATTGTTTGTCATGCCGGGTACCGGTCCCAAGGAAGCTATATCCACGCTACCTGATGTGTATCGGCACAGTGAAGCAGGCATCCTGGATGAAATTGCCGAAGCTATGGATCTGGGCATACAGGCCGTCATGCTTTTCCCTGCGGTACCTGAGTCCAAAAAAGATCCGCAGGCCAGTTACAGTTATGATCCTGACTGCTTCTATCTCACAGTTGCTGAAAAAATAAAAAATCAGTTTCCAGAGCTGTGTCTGATTAGCGATGTAGCCATGGATCCCTACAGCTCTGAAGGTCATGATGGAATCGTGGCCGACGGTAAAATACTCAATGATGAATCGCTGGAAATCCTAAGCAAGATGGCACTGGCTCAAGCCAATGCGGGATTTGACTTGATCGGTCCCTCGGATATGATGGATGGCCGGGTGGAGCATATCCGCCATACGCTGGATGCTCACAGCCATACTTCCGTGGGAATTATGTCATACACCGCCAAATACGCGAGTGCGTTTTATGGGCCTTTCCGCGATGCGCTCGACAGTACACCCAAATGGGGCGATAAAAAAACCTATCAGATGAACCCGGCGAACCGACGGGAAGCGCTCATCGAAGGTCAGCTGGACATGCAGGAAGGTGCGGATTACATCATGATCAAACCCGCGCTCCATTATCTGGATATTATCCGGGATTTACGGAATAATTTTCATATTCCCATCGTATCGTACCATGTATCCGGCGAATATTCCATGTTGATGGCCGCTGCAGCTCAGGGCTATGTCGATCTGAACCAGGCACTCCCGGAAACACTGACCGCGCTGAAAAGGGCCGGTAGTGATTTGATCATCACCTATTTTGCGAAAAGATATGCAAAAAATCACGTTAGTAATTAAGTTGAATTGCATCTGGCTATTTATCTTTTGGCTGGCAACAGGCTTCACAGACCTGGGGGCACAGTCACAAAACCCTTTTGAAATAAAGTCTCGAGAGCTCATTGACACAAGTTCACAACCGGGTAACACGTCCGAACTCAATATTCAGGTTCCAGAGGAAAGTTCGACACCGCCTTCGACATCAAACGATGAATTCACCCCCGGAATTCCCTTTTCGGATTCATTGGCTGTGGGACAAAATGTGGACTCCATGGAGGTAATAATTGGTACACAACGAACCACAGCCCCCCCATCGATCTCAGAGAAAAACAACAGACCAGTTCCCCCCGGAGAAATAAGTTCAGATGTGGACATTCAAGACACCTCGTGGTGGTTTTATGTTTTCGATCTGATTCTACTGTTGATTTTATTGGGGGCATTCATCTATGATAAAAAGGTATTCCCTCCATTGCGAAAAGCGTTTGTACACGAAAATTTTTTGAGATTCCTATACCGGGATACCTATCTGCGTAAGCCTGGATTATTCATATATTTGAACATCTTATTTCTACTTGGACTAGGATTCATCATCTTCCGGGCCGCTCAAAATTATGGAAAAGCATCCACTTTTTATGAGTATTTGACCATCCAGGGTGTTGTCGTATTGCTTTTTGTGATCAAACATGTTGTCCTTCACCTGACTTCCAGATTGGTCGACAAACCGTTTGAGGTAAAATTCTATCAATATTGGATGATTTTATCAGGCGGATTGATCGGGCTGTGGATGATTCCACTGGTCCTGATGATTTCCGTGCTACCGATAAAATATCTGTTTATTGCATTGATAATCTGCTTCATATGCATAGCATCACTTTTACTGTATCGTCAATTCAAGGCGATGTTACATGCCAAATTTTTTCTTTCTAAACATTTATTCCAATATATTTTGTACTTTTGTGCCGTTGAAATAGTACCCGCGGTATTATTAGCTGATATTTTGGTACACTATTGATAGAAATAAGGTAAAACTGCACTCCTTGATATGGCGAAAAAAGATCAAACAAACCAGGCACCAGACGTAAAAACGATTCTGGTCTCACAACCTAAACCCGAATATTCCCCTTATTATAAACTGGAAGATAAATACGGGATTCAAATTGACTGGCGTCCGTTTATACATGTAGAGCCTGTACCGGAAAAAGAATTCAGAAAAACCCGGATCAAACCGGATGAATATACAGCCATCATATTCACCAGCCGCAACAGCATCGATCATTTTTTCAGTCTGTGCGAGGAAATGCGGATCAAAATGCCCGACGACACAAAATACTTCTGCTTGTCGGAAGCTATTGCGAATTATCTTCAAAAATTTATTATCTATCGAAAGCGAAAAGTCTTTGTAGGTAAAC
Organism: Membranihabitans marinus; assembly: GCF_019802045.1. Taxonomy (GTDB): domain Bacteria; phylum Bacteroidota; class Bacteroidia; order Chitinophagales; family Saprospiraceae; genus Membranihabitans; species Membranihabitans marinus_A. The sequence continues at coordinate 9,914 of NZ_JAHVHU010000010.1, forward strand.
GATTAATTTCCGACCTGGAAAATGCTTTGAAGAAACATAAGAAAGAAAAATTCCTCCTACCCACCTCGAACCTGGGTAGTAAACCAGTGCAGGATTTTCTTAGTAAAATGAAAATCGACTATCAGGAAGCCATGATGTATAAAACGGTTAGCAGTGATCTTTCCGACCTGGCAGCTATTACCTACGATGTATTGGTGTTTTTTAGTCCGTTGGGGATCCAGTCTCTTTATGAGAACTTTCCTGATTTTAAGCAAAATGAAACCCGAATAGCCGTTTTCGGAAACAGCACCAGTAAAGCGGTATTGGAAAAAGGACTTAAGATCAACATTAAAGCACCATCGACCGATGCTCCTTCTATGTCCATGGCACTGGAGAACTACATCAAAGAAATCAAAGGCGAAGAGTAAACGGTTTTTCTTATTTGTTGTTTGATCTGGTAAAGGATACATTTGTGAACCAGATTAGCATGAACAATAATAGAACGTACACCTCGGTTTTCCATCAATACGAGGACGAAATACTACATAATCCAACACTTGACCTACCCGGTCACGAGTCTTTGGATATGCTGGTAGACTCCCCCCGTTATCTCACGCCAACTCCACCGGATGCCCGACATGCGGCAGTAGTGCTACTGGTTCACGCCAGTCAAGGTGTTCCCTCGATACTTTTTATCCAGCGTTCGAACCACATTGTACAGGACAAACATCGGGGTCAGATTGCATTTCCAGGTGGAAAAAGAGAAGTAAACGAAACTCTAAAAGCCTGTGCTTTTCGTGAAATGGATGAAGAAATCGGGGTACGACTTCCCATCAGTCACCCCACCCGGCAGCTCACCCCCTTGTACGTGTCGGTGAGCAACTTTCTGGTCTACCCTTTCGTTGCATTCAAAAAAAAGCTCCCTGAACTTAGACCAAATCCGGAGGAAGTAGCCTCCATTATTGATAGTCCGCTGATTCATTTAAACAGCAGATATGCGATTCAACGAAAAGATTTTATTATCAGGGGGCAATTAATTAAAGATGTTCCCTATTTTGATGTAGCTGGTAAGACCCTGTGGGGAGCAACCGCATTAATATTCTCTGAACTATTGCATCTGTTAGAAGCAAAACCCTAAACGCTATGAATCAGTTGCGTCAAGCTTTGATCAACACCACGGCTGCACGACATAGTCGGCAGTGGACTGCTGACCTAATTATTTCAGAACCGGATCAGTTTGAAGCACTGCTTCACTACTGCTTTTCCAAGGACGAGCTGATTTCACACCGGGCGTGTTGGGTATTGGAGTTTGTGTGTCACCGTCGATTGGAATGGGTCCTGCCAGAAATGGATCTCCTCATCATGGGTATCCAGGGAATGACCAGTTGTGAGAAACAGTGCGAATCTTGTCTTCGGCCTTTGGCAAAAATATATGAATTGGTATCCGAAAAATATGCGCAAAATGATGCTAACTTTGTCGATCAAATAACTCCTGAACATACACGCAACATCGTAGAGCATTGTTTTGATTGGCTGATTGGAAATCACAAAGTCGCCACAAAGGCCTACGCCATGCAGACTTTGTTCCATTTAAGAAACACGCAACCCTGGATTTCAGATCAACTCAAACAGATCCTTTTAGCTCAGCGAAAGGAACATTCTGCAGCTTATCAAGCGAGGTCCAAAAACATTCTATTAAAATTGAGCAAGGAAAATTTTTCTAACTGAACACGATCAAAAACCATGATTTCGAAAATAATCAGCCAGCAAAGTGGTATTGCCATAAATCAAGTCAACCCGGTAATCAATCTTTTGAATGAGGGCGCCACCATTCCCTTTATAGCACGCTACCGAAAAGAACAAACAGGTTCACTTGATGAAGTTGCGGTCTCCACCATACAAAATGAATACAAAAAACTGCAAGACCTCATCAAGAGAAAAGAAAGTATCCTAAAATCCATCGAGGAGCAAGGTGAGTTGACCGACCGCCTTCGGACTACTATTGGAAAATGCTGGGACGATAAGAAGCTGGAAGACTTGTACCTTCCCTTCAAAAGAAAAACACAAACCAAGGCAGCCAAAGCCCGAAAAGCCGGTTACGAAGGTCTGGCAAAAATTATCATGGCTCAGAAATCACATAACGTTCGGGAACAGGCTGAAAGATTTGGCAAGGCAGAGGACGCCATTGAAGGTGCTCAACACATCATTGCAGAATGGGTCAGCGAAAATCCCGCCGTCAGAAATATCATACGAAATATTTTTTCCAGGAAAGGCATGCTGCATGCGAGAATGGTGAAAGACATGGAAAAAAAAGGAGAAAAATTCAAAGATTATTTCGATTCAAATGAATATCTAAATAAAATGCCATCCCATCGGTTACTAGCCGTATTGAGAGGGGAAGCAGAAGGGGTCTTAAAAGTGAAAGTCGATGTGGAGTTCGAGGAGGTCATGGATAGAATAGGCCGGTATTATATCAAAAAGGATAGCGATGCGGTTCCCTACTTGGAAGCTGCCATACATGATGCTCTGAAAAGATTGATCCTACCTTCCATAAGAAATGAAGTACTCAAAGACGCCAAGGAAAAAGCGGATGAGGAGGCGATCCGGGTTTTTACACGAAATGCCGCTGAACTATTACTTTCACCGCCATTGGGAGCCAAACGCATCCTGGGTATTGATCCTGGATTCAGGACGGGTTGTAAAGTGGTATGCCTGGATGATTCAGGAAACTTATTGTACCATACCACCGTTTATCCACATCCGCCTCAAAACCAAATCACCAAAGCAGAGGAAATGATCGTAAAGCTGGCTCATAAATATAAGATCCAGGCGATCGCTATCGGAGATGGTACGGCAGGCCGGGAAACCTATCAATGGCTCCGAAAAACAACACTGAATGAAAATACCGAAATATTTCTTATCAATGAAGACGGAGCTTCGATTTATTCGGCATCAGAATTAGCCCGCGAAGAATTTCCCGACAAAGATATTACTGTTCGTGGCGCTGTATCCATTGCACGTCGGCTTATGGATCCATTGGCGGAGCTGGTCAAGATCGATCCCAAATCTATTGGTGTAGGTCAATATCAACACGATGTCAACCAAAAGAAATTAAAAGAAAGTTTGACAGAAACCGTTGAATTTTGTGTGAACAAAGTGGGAATCAATGTCAATACGGCAAGCAAACATCTGCTGAGTTATGTATCAGGGTTAGGCCCTACTTTGGCGGGCAACATCATTGAATATCGCACGACGAAAGGACGGATAAACAGTATTGAATCCTTAAAAGAAGTTCCCCGACTCGGCGAAAAAGCATTTGAACAATGTGCGGGTTTTTTAAGAGTGAAGAAGGGTCTCAATCCATTGGACAACACCGGAGTCCATCCGGAAGTTTACGGACTGGTTCATAGAATGGCTCATGATTTGGGAAAAACGACAGAACAACTGGTGGCCAATGATGAGATTCTACAGACCATAGATCTCACCAAATATATCACGCCGGAGACAGGACTACCAACCCTAAATGATATCATCAAGGAATTGAGTAAACCGGGACTGGACCCCCGATCAAAGGCAACACCAAGAGAATTTACAGCTGGCCTGGAGCGGATTGATGACCTGTCCAATGGACAGATAGTACAGGGTGTGGTCACAAACCTGACCAAATTCGGCGCATTTTTGGATATTGGAATAAAAGAATCTGCTCTTCTTCATATTTCACAAATAGCTGACCGGTTTATATCAGACCCCGCTGAAGAATTGTCAATCAACCAGGAAGTGAAGGTCAAAGTACTGGAGGTGGACATTTCCCGGAAAAGAATTAGCGTGACCCGGAAAGGAATGTAGAGGATGGAGCAATCTGGAAGTGCTTACTTCCTCCGGTATTCATGTACCTGAACAATACGGATAACAGCGACCAAGCTGCATCTTTCGGAGTTGCTAAGTTGTCATTCAATGTTACTTTGTCTCCTTCCCGCTTCAATTCACCAAACCTTCCAGTTGCGGAAGGGGACGTTTCCCGGTCGTTTTTTCGAATTCAATCTCTGTAAAGTCCTGATTGGCCGTAAAACCATAACCATAAATGATTTCATTTGGCCGGGTCAGCCGAGCAAACCGATCCGTAAATATTTTTCCTTTACGTTCATCCCATTTTAATTGGCTGGTCTCTAATTTTTCACCCTGGACATTTTCAAATACCACACTGTCAGAAGCAATCACCAGATAACTATCTGGCAATCGCTCTGCGTATTTCGATGTCAGGGTCGCATAAGATTTTTCTTCCTTAAAAAAAGTAACCAGGATCCCTTCCGGAAAGATATCTTTTTCGGGATTGGTGGTTCTTCGTTTAAGCACCGGAGCCTCCAGTTCCATTAGTTTTTTTGCATCGTCTGTATACTCCATCGTCACATCATAGGCTATGTCGCTTTCCATATCGTCTGCATTCGGAACGATCAATTCCGAAACTACCTCCTTATCATCACATCCAAAGGCTAATAATATCAGCAGCAGCATGGTACCGAAGGTTGGTATTGGTTGTATTTTCATATTGTATTAACTGTCATATTCCAGGAACTATTTACTTCAACACCAGAGTGATCCAATTGGTTGACTGCTTATTCAATTAGTAAGATCTCTCCTGCCAGATCTTTTTTAATCTGATCAATAAACTCGACCTGAGCACTATACACATAGATGCCTGGTATAAGCTTTTTCCCGTCTACTCGACCGTTCCATCCCAGTTCAAACTGATTGGGTGGAAAATCTGATCGCGTAAATAACAAATTGCCCCACCGGTCGAATACATTAAATTTTACAATCCGCGCAATATGCGGTCCACCGTAGATGGTCACAAAACTGTTTTGACCTCCTTCCTCGGGAATCACCACATTGGGGACTCCGACAGTTCTCAAAGGAATTACAAGTATTTGCAACTCGTCTTGTGCCGTACAGCCATCCTGATCAGTACCGGTCAAGGTAAAAGTCGTATTAACCACCGGCATCGATGATACCCGGGCACAATCTTCGCAGTCAACCCGATCGATTGGTGACCAGCTCCATGACATTTGGCGGTCTGGTGGCTCATAAGCACTCCCCAATTCGAGCGATTGACCCAAACGTATGAAATTTGCTGAGTCACCCTCTGTCGTTATTTGTACCACCAACTCTTCCGGTTCAGTCAGGTTCACGGTGATCTCGTTATTGCAACCGTTTTCATCCTGAACGGAGACCTTATACTGACCGGCAGCCAATTGATTAAAAACCGGCGTGGGCGAATGGGTACTACTTCCTAACGTGTAAATATATTCTCCACTTCCGCCCGTCGCTGCGACCCGGATCAATCCATTCTGGTCGCCAAAACACACTAAATCCATTTTTTCTTCGAGGCGAACTTGAAGTTCTGGCGGCTGCCGTAGCGTCAAAGATGCTTCGGCAATACAATCATTCTGATCAAAAACCTCAACATGATAATCTCCGGCAGGTACATTAATCAATAGCGGGGAATTCGCCCCGTTGTTCCATTGATATCGATAATCCGGGGTTCCGCCTTCCACCGAGATACTAATCTTACCATTCTGTTCCCCAAAACACGAAATATGGGTCGTATCCACTGCTACCGTCATGGAATCGGGTTGATTCAGTTGTAATTGTTTAAAAGCTGTACAATCATCCTGATCCCTGATCGCGACGTAATAGGTTCCCGCCTGAAGATTGCCATACGAGGCATTGGAGCTATAATTACCTGTCGTATCAAAGTCAAATTCATACGGTTGGCGACCACCGTTAACGATCAACTCAATCTGGCCATCTGAATACCCAAAGCAGCTCGGTTCATGGAGCATTGATTCATCCACATTGAGATCGATCTCGCTGAGCAGCACAAGCGTGTCTTCTTGACACCCCATCTGGTCACGGACCAAGACCGGGTAAATACCTGCCTGTAGATCCGTTCGGGTATCTACGTGGGTAAACCCCTGACCATCTTTAAAATCATACTCAAACTCCGGAAAAGTTCCTGATACATCCAGCCGAATCGAACCATCCATCCCACCTCCACACGATGCATTGGTCAGAATCTGATCGATCACAATCGGCAAGGGCTGTTCCAGCAGATAGGTTTCAGAAGCTGAGCATCCGCGTTCATTGCGTACGGTGAAGGTGTACGCATCGGGTTCAAGATCTGTTCGGATCTGTTCCGTATTTCCATCCGACCAAAAAGAAGCGGTCACCGGTGACGGCGAATCAAAATTAACGCTGATCTGACCATCACCATAACCATGACACGAAATTGAATCGACTACAGCGGTTATTTCGATGGGGTCTTCTACTTCAATAACAGTATCCAATGCGGTCACACATCCGATATCACTTTCCAGGTTAAGAATCAACGGTTTACTCCCCCCCTCAGAAAAAGAAATGGAATGAGGACCGGCGCCGTTCAGGTTTCCAGATGTACTTGTGCCGGAATACACCCATTCATATGAAGTTATCTGACCACTGATGCTGTTTTCCTCCGCATAAAATCGAATTTCTTCGTCCGGACAATAAACAGGCTTATCATCGAGAAATATCATTTTGGCATCAGGACCTGCAAACTCACCATCGCCCCCAAATTCCAACCGAAATCCGGAGCCCGATTCACTAAAATTATTGACGATCAATGCATAGGCTTTCCCCGCTTCCATTTTAATGGGCGCCAAAAAATTTGTATTTCCTTCCTGACAACCTCGTTGTTCTGACGTACTCGTCTCTCCCACCCGGAGTCCGGTGGGTCCAGTACATACCTTCCAATCATCAAAGGGTTCCCCCACATTTTCTCCGGAGGCCATGCATCGGATAACTTTTTTGTTCTGACAATCATCAAGTCCGCGAGGCAACTCGAAAACGGCAAAGTCAAGGTCATCGACCGGATTAATAGGATCCAACGTGAATGTCAAATCCCCATCGTTGCGGGCAATCCATTTGAACCAAACACTAGAAGATTCAGAATTACCATCATCTTCTCCAGTGACAGGATCGGTATCCAGACACGTATCATCAGCTTCATCTTGGATTTTTCCGGTTCCCGAAACCAGATCGACCTTTATGGTTTCCTTGTCACACAGCACGGTAGCATCAGGACAGTCGGATGAATATTCAGGCGTAAATTGAAAATTGTTCACACAGAGCTGGAACCGACCATCATCATTGTTCCTGGAACTGACCCGGAGAAAATAGGTGGCTCCCAAGTCCAGATCCCCGACAGTAAGTTCTATAAAATTCAGGTTCCGGGCATCGGAGTTGCAACTTACGATTCCAAGATCATCACAATCTCCTTTATAAAGCGCCATCTGGGGTTGCAGGAGCGTATTTTCATTATCAAACCGGGAAGCCCCTCTGACCACAATATTTATATTTTCAAAAGTAGGCTTAAATTGAAACCAGATATCTTTTACGCCGGAATCTTGTGGAAAGCACGTAGGCCGATCTACACCGGAATCAGTTTGGTTTCCCAGATTGTAGGCTCCATTTTCAGAACACAAATCGATCAAGGTGTCAAGTAATACCGGATCATTGCAAGAACTTCCCACTTGCGTTATTCCATGAGAATAAAGCAAAAAGGTAAAAATAAATGGTAATAAGATCCTCATAAACGAGTCCAATCAGAGTATAAAATCGACTATCTCTTAGCGTCTTAGCCATCCAAGCCGTCAGCGCGGCATTTCACGATCAAGGTATTACATTCTTTTTATATCCCTGTTACCTGGTCCGGTTTTTAATACATTGTTAAGTGGAACCATTCTTCAGTCTTCTCGCCCACACCCCCTTGAGCTTTCGGAATGCAGAGATCATTATCCTGTGTCAAAAAATCTAATGAGGGTACATGTGTTTGGATCAAAACGGTCCGGGATCAGATACCGAAACAGCCGATTGTGAAGCACCCGGCATCTCTCCCCTTTTTCGATCGATGTCCAGTGCGGCTCCACTTTCCCGACTGTACCAATCCGGTGTGAGTTGCTCTGGATGAGTATCCCCCGTCTGTTCCATCCACAACATCATGATCTTGCGTAACTCTGACAATTTCGTATCCATAGCCGGATCTGCTACTATATTAATAAGCTGCAATGGATCTCTTTGGCAATCAAACAGTTCTTCCCGAGGCCGCGGACTCAGAAATACATCAACCTGGGCTGCTGTCAACTGATGTTTCGTTCTTTTATCTTTTAGTTCCACAAAAGATGGGCTGTTATTGGAGTCTGCGGGTCCCTGGTTAGGCAAATTTGGTCGAAGATTGAGTATATATAAATAATCTCTTGTACGCACCATTCGTTCCAATGCTTCATGATCGTGCCAATTGTGTTCTGAAAATATATAGTTTCGAAATGGCATATTTGGTGCATTGAATAATTTAAGAAAACTCTGGCCCTGCATGCTTTTTAAAGGTGGCGCGCCAGCCACCTCAAGCAATGTAGCACCGATATCAATCACACTAACCAGACTTCCAGAAGTCTGTCCTTTTCCATTCATTCCGTGGGGCCACTTTACAATCAGGGGTGTTTTAACTCCACTATCATATAGTCGTGTTTTACACCGGGGGAAAGGCCGTCCATTATCTGAAATAATCATGATCAAAGTTTGATCTGCAACCCCTTGTACTTTCAGTTCGCGTTCGACTTCTCCGATATAGTAATCAAACCGCATAATTTCATCATAATATTTGGCTAAATCCATCCGGGTTCCTAGGGAGTCCACCAGAAATGGAGGAACTTGAACATCTTCTGGATGGTGCTGGCCCTCAAACATGTTTGGTCCCCACCCCCGATGCGCATCTGTAGCTGCTAACCAAAGAAAAAAAGGCTGATCTTTCGGTCGGTTTTGCAATAGAGGAACCCACATTTTTTCACCACCCGGTCCTAAATCATCCCGCCCATCGTAAATCACATCAAAACCCCGTCTGGGCGCATTACCCATATGCCACTTCCCAGCTTGGCCGGTGAAATAGCCCGCTTCTTGCAATTTCTCCGGAAAAATACCAACCTCCGGAGGTAGCGGGGTGTGCAACTCAGCCGCGCCCGTATTGTGCGGATACCTGCCTGAGATAATGCTTGTCCGGCTGGGACTGCATGAACTGGTCGTCAAATAGGCATTGTCGAATCGCATACCCTCGCGTGCGATCCGGTCCATGTTCGGGGTTTTGACCACTTCGTTCCCATAGCAACCTACATCATTCCATCCGATATCATCGGCAATAATCAGCACAATATTGGGTAGATCCAAAGAGGTTTGTCCCGTCACATAGCTGGTTACAAAGAAAAAGAAAAGGGGTATAAATCGCACGAGTTAACTAAATTATTGATCCAAATTCATGTAATAAATATCCGAAGGTATTGGCGTGGCTACCGCCCTACCAATAAATCCTACACGCTGATCATTCTTCCTTGCACCATGCCTCCGTATCCTTTACTATTCGTGCATAAACCATCAGCGCCTACACATCACCGCAAGAACTACCTCGGCACAATCCTCTGCGTGCTGCCTCAGTTTTAGTCGCGGAACAAAGCTGAAGAATCGACATTAGATCTTTTCTCTCCATGGGTCGGTTAAAACGGAATAAAAATCAATTCCCATAACCAGCTGACTGCATTGTTATGACAAGCAACTCAGGTGTCATCCTCTTTCGGGCTGTATTTCCACGACCAGATCATCCTGTTCCACCATCGTTTTTTCCGTGAGGAAAACTTTTTCTACGACCCCGGCCATTGGTGATGCAATGGTCGACTCCATTTTCATGGCTTCTATGACAAACAGAGGTTGATTTTTCTTTACGGTATCACCTTCTTCAACGAAAATTTTAGAAAGATTACCTTGCAATGGAGAACCAACCTCAGTAACCTTCTCTGCTTTACGATGCTTTTTGACGACTACATTCACTGAGTCATCCTGTACCCGTACGGTTCGTGTTTGACCATTCAGTTTGAAGGTAACAAACACTTCGCCATTATCATTGGGGGTGGTCTTATACACGTATTCTATGAGAAGGGTTTTCCCTTTGTCCATATTTACAAGAATCTCCTCTCCTTCTTTCATTCCATAGAAGAATGACCAGGTCGGTAAAGTCCTGACCATGGCATACTTATCATAGTGTTCCTGATATTTTTCGTAAACTTTAGGATAAAGCTTTGCTGAAAGAAAATCGAGGTAATTTACATAGGGCCCATAGGTCGTTTTAAAATCTTCAAATTCAGACTCCAAATCAATGGGATCCAATTGGGAATTGGGACGATCGGTATATGGGGTGACATCTTGAAGGATTGCATTTTGTAATTCTTCCGGAAAACCTTGGTAAGGCTGTCCGAGGTCACCTTTAAATAATGCTTTTACACTTTCCGGAAAAGAAAGTTCTTTCGCTTTCGTCCTGATGTCCGCTTCGGTCAGGTTGTTGGACGTCATAAACATAGCCATGTCCCCGACCACTTTTGACGAAGGGGTCACTTTAACAATATTTCCAAAGAGCTTATTGGCGATCCGATAATTTTCCCGAATGGTATCAAATTTATCTTCGAGCCCCAATCCACGGGCCTGTGGACGAAGATTGGAATATTGTCCCCCGGGAATCTCGTGGCGGTACACGCTGGCCGTACCAGCTCGTAACTCCGTTTCAAAAGGATAGTAATAAGATCTTACAATTTCCCAGTAATCCGAAAACCGATCCAGGCTTTTCAGGTCAATGTCTCTTCCTCGGGGCTGCCCCTGCAAGGTGGCGACCAAAGAATTGAAATTTGGCTGGCTGGTTAATCCGGACATTGCACTCAATGCTACATCCACCACATCGACTCCTGCTTCAATGGCTTTGAGATAAGTAGCAGATTGCATAGAGGATGTATCGTGGGAATGCAAATGCACGGGAATCGAAACCGACTCTTTCAGAGCAGGGATCAGTTTTTCAGCAGCATAGGGTTTTAATAAGCCGGCCATATCTTTAATAGCAAGAATATGAGCTCCCTCATTCTCAAGCTCACGGGCCAGCTTTACATAGTATTCCAGATCATATTTTTGCTTCTCGGGATCAGAAATATCACCGGTATAGCAAATGCATGCTTCAGCCAATGCATCGGTATTATTCACTACAGTTCGGATGCTGGTCCGCATATTCTCGATCCAATTCAGCGAATCAAAGATTCGGAACAGATCGATCCCATTTTCCCAAGCTTTCTCTATAAAAGACACGATCAGATTATCGGGATATGCTTTATACCCTACCCCATTTGAGCCTCTAAGGAGCATCTGGAGCAAAATATTAGGTATTTTTTCCCGGATCAACTGCAATCGCGTCCATGGATCTTCTTTTAAGAACCGAAGTGCCACATCAAAAGTAGCTCCGCCCCATACTTCCATCGAAAAGACATCCTGACCATGATTTTTGGCGAAACTTTCAGCGACATTAAGCATATCCAATGTACGCATCCGTGTCGCTAACAAGGATTGATGTGCATCGCGAAAAGTCGTATCCGTAAAATGAATCTTCTTCTCGTTCTTTAGCCAATTTGCAAATTCCCGGGGTCCTTTCTCAGTTAAAAGTTGTTTGGTTCCATTCGGATAATCCGCATTCGGTGAGAAATCCGGAACTACAGCTGGTTTTTCTGTTTTGGTGGGATCCATATACTTTACATCCGGGTTGCCATTCACGATAACTCCGGCCAAGTATCGAAGTAATTTTGTGGCCCGGTCTCTGCGTCGCATCACATTGGTCAGCTCAGGTTTTGCAGCAATCATATTGACCGTGGCCTGACCATTTCTAAAATCAGGGTCATTGAGCAGATTCAACAAAAATCCAATGTTGGTTTTCACTCCACGGATTCGAAACTCGATCAATGCCCGATAGAGCCGATCAGCTGCTCCGTCCAAAGTACGCCCCCATCCGGTCACCTTGACAAGCATACTATCGAAAAACGGGCTAATGGTTGATCCCGGAAAAGCACTTCCTGCATCCAGTCGGATACCAAAACCACTAGCAGACCGATAGGCGATCAGTGTACCATAATCCGGTTTAAAGTTGTTCTCCGGATCTTCCGTTGTTACCCGGCATTGTATCGCGTAACCCTGAGTTTTGATATCTTCCTGACTTTTGATATATATCAGCTTATGAGAAAGTTCATACCCCATAGAAATCAGTATCTGCGTCCGGACAATATCAATCCCGGTAATTTCCTCGGTAATGGTATGTTCCACCTGGATCCGGGGGTTCACCTCGATAAAGTAAACATTTTGGTCTTGATCTACCAAAAATTCTACCGTTCCGGCGTTCACATAATTTACATGCCGGGTGATCTTAAGTGCGGCGTCATACAATTGCTGTAACGTGCTATCACTCAATCCAATACTAGGCGCCACTTCAACTACTTTCTGAAACCGGCGTTGGACCGAACAGTCCCGCTCGTACAAGTGAACAAGATTGCCATATTGATCCCCGAGGATCTGTATCTCGATGTGTTTCGGATTTTCAATAAACTTCTCCAGAAAAACTGTATCATCACCGAATGCCGTTTTTGCTTCACGTCGCGCTTCTTTAAAAGCGGATACCAAGTCATCTTCTGTCCGGACAACCCGCATACCGCGACCACCACCGCCTGCAGCGGCCTTCACCATAATCGGAAAGCCGATACGCCGGGCTTCACTAAGAACGGCATCTTCAGAATCAATATCTATTTGGCTATCCTGGATGGTAGGCACTTTCATTTTTTCTGCAATCTCCTTGGCGCGTACTTTATCACCGAGCGCATTCATTGTTTCTGGTGTGGGACCTACGAAAATGATTCCTTCTTCCCGACATCGTCGGGCAAAATGTACATTTTCTGAAAGGAATCCGTATCCAGGGTGGATAGCATCTACCTCATTGTCCTTGGCTATTTTAATAATCTCCTCAATGTCCAGATATGGACTCAATGGTTCATCCTTGGGTCCGATGAGATAAGCTTCATCCGCTTTGTATCTGTGTAAAGAATACCGGTCTTCGAAAGTATATATTGCAATCGTTCGAAGATTGAGTTCTGTCGCTGCCCGGAATATGCGAATGGCGATTTCACCCCGGTTAGCTACTAATAATTTCTTGTAACGTTTGTGTTGGTATTCCATATGTTCGGTGTTAGTTAGTAGTTGTTAGGTATAAGGATACTATCTTGTCAAAATGTATGGTATCGCAGCAATCCATAGTCTCATTCACATCCAGGATGATTAAGAGGATTACTAACCGATTCCATTAAATACGGATAACATAATAGCTATCATCCAGCGAAATAACAATTAAAAACTCAAAATTATAAATTCATTCGCAGATTCAGGTATTATTATTCCAAAAACTACGAACCATATCATCCAAAAGATCCCACTCAATCAGGAATCCATCATGACCGAACGGTGTGGATATCTCCAGATAATGACTGAGTTTTAGACATTTGGCAATCCTTCGTTGCTCATTCACCGGAAACAAATAATCAGATTCTATCCCCACGACTAAGGCTCTCGCCCGAATATGTGACAGCGCTTCTTCGACACCGCCTCTTCCCCGGCCAACATTGTGACTATCCATGGCCCGGGTCAGATAGTAATACGACTGGGCATCAAATCGATTGCTTAATTTTTGACCTTGATATTGTAAATATGTACTGGCTCTGTAATTAATTAGTTTGTCAGGATGATCTTGTTGAGTTTGATGAAAGGCCTGATAATTCCTATAAGATAACATTGCCACTGCCCGTGCAGCTTCCAGTCCTTTTTTGCCGCTATCAGGTGTTGAATCCCACAGCGTCGGATCGGCCTCCAGGGCCATTCGCTGCGCTTCATTAAAAGCGATTCCCCAGGGAGAATGGACCGCATTTGTTCCGATCACAAATATATTCTCGAATAACTCGGGGTGCATAATATTCCATTCGAGCAATTGTTGACCACCCATGGAACCGCCGGCTCCCAGGACGATCTGGTCAATGCCTAATTTCTGACGCAATAAGTCCATGGCACGAACCATGTCTCTGTTGGTCAGAAGAGGGAATCGGTCCCCGTAGGGTTTCTTGGAACCGGGTTCGACAGATCGGGGGTTGGTACTCCCATAACAAGAACCCAGCATATTCACACAGACAATAAAGTGCTTGCGGGGATCAAATACCTTCCCCTCTCCCACCAGGCCAGGCCACCATTCCTGTGGTTTACTGTTGGCAGTTAAAGCATGACAGATCCAGATAACATTGGATCTATTTTCATTTATCGTCCCCAGCGTATCGTACGCCAATTCAAACCGGGGTAATTCTTCTCCATTTTCCAAAGGAAAAGGCTGATTGTATGTAAAAGTGCTCAAACTCATAAAATGAGGCCTGACATCTTTTAGACATCAGGCCATTATAATATTTTAAATTTGATCAAATGCTTGTTGCAGATCATTCTTTATGTCCTCGATATTCTCAATTCCCAAAGAGATCCGTAGCGTGGTCGGGTTGACACCCGCGTTGCGCTGCTCTTCATCGGTTAATTGTTGATGCGTCGTAGCCGCAGGCTGTATGATCAACGTTTTGCAATCACCGACATTGGCCAAATGAGAAATCAAATTCAACGAATCTACAACTTTGATAGCGGCGGATTTATCGCCGTTCAATTCAAAAGAAAGGACGCCTCCAAATCCATTTTTAAGATACTTTAAAGCAACCTGATGGGTCGGATGCTCAGGGAGCCCCAAATAGTTCACCGATTTTACTTTTGGATGATCCTTCAACCATTTTGCAAGCTCTAAAGCATTCGCACAAGTTCGTTCCATTCTCAAGCTCAATGTTTCCAGGCCCTGAATCATTAAAAAACTATTGAAAGGACTTGGAGCGGGTCCAAGATCACGCAACCCTTCGACCCGGGCACGTATGGCAAAAGCAATATTTCCAAAAGGTCCATCCTCACCAAAAATCTCCCAGAAGTTCATACCATGATACCCTTCTGATGGCTCAGAAAACTGTGGAAACTTTCCATTTCCCCAATTAAAGTTACCCCCGTCTACGATCACACCACCGATCGATGTTCCGTGTCCTCCGATCCATTTGGTTGCAGCATGTGTTACGACATTGGCCCCATGCTTTAAGGGTTGACACAGATACCCGCCAGCCCCGAAGGTATTATCAACAATAAGCGGTAAATCGTGCTTTTTAGCAATCGCAGCAATCGCTTCAAAATCCGGAACATTGTAACTTGGATTCCCTATGGTTTCCATATAAATTGCTCGAGTATTTTCATCAATCTGATCTTCAAAAGTGCTGGGTTCAGTCGGGTCAGCCCATTTTACATTAATCCCCATTCTTTTAAAGGTGACTTTGAACTGGTTATAACTTCCACCATAAAGATCCTGGGAGGATACAAAATTCTGCCCTGAATCGACGATATTCGTGATGGCCAATAACTGAGCGGATTGACCTGACGCAGTTGCCAAGGCAGCAGTCCCCCCTTCCAATGCAGCCATTCTTTTCTCAAAGACGTCGCTGGTCGGATTCATAATCCGCGTATAAATATTACCAAATTCTCTCAGCGCGAAAAGATTCGCACCATGTTCGGAGTCTTTAAACTGAAAACTGGTCGTCTGATGAATGGGTACAGCCCTAGACATGGATGTCGGATCAATTTCATGCCCTGCATGCACCTGAAGTGTCTCAAATTTTAAATCTGCCATTTTTTTCTGATTTGAAGGTTTAAATAATTAATAAATTACAGGTGTTCGTACCGTTTTACAGCGTCCTGAACAAAAAATATAGGTATATAAATATCAGAAAAATTGATGATTGTTTTTATATCCCCAATTTCTTGGCAGGATTTAGCACCTTTCTACAAGTAGCGGTTGCTAGGGTTTCGCAGAGCCTGTTCTCTCCACCCTTCTGTATAAAAATCAATCTGCCTTGAGAATTGATTCGATTAGCAAATGTAAAAATAATTTTGATAGTTTTGCATTAATCAATTAAAAACCGAAAAGGAAAGTATGGAAGTTACGATCGAACGCAAATCAGGACAGTTTCATCTGGAGTCATTTAATGAAGACGGACTGTCCGTCCAGACCGACGCTTCAGAAAGCATAGGCGGGACAAACCAAGGGGTACGACCGATGCAAATGGTGCTGATGGCAATGGGCAGTTGTTCTGCCATTGATGTCATTTCAATTTTGCAAAAGCAAAAACAGGTTTTAGATGATATAAAAATAAACATTAGAGCACAGCGAGAAGAAGGAAAGGTTCCTTCCTTATTTACTCATATTGACATTCACTTCAAATTATTTGGTGACATCGAGGACAAAAAAGCGAAGCGAGCCGTTGAGTTAAGTATGGATAAGTATTGTTCGGTAGCTCAAATACTCAAAAAAACAGCTGATATTGGGTATACTTTTGAGATCATCAATGAAAAAAAACCGTGAAAGATCAAACCAAATTGATCCGTACCCAAACGAATCAAACCACATACAGGGAACACAATACACCGCTGTACTTGACGAGTAGTTTCACATTTGAAAGTGCAGAACAGATGCGGGACACTTTTTCCAATGAATTGGAAGGACAGATTTATTCCAGGTACTCAAACCCAAACCTGGATGAGTTTATTCAAAAAATGTGCCTTTTGGAGAATAAACCAGCCGGATTTGCAACCGCCTCAGGCATGGCTGCCGTGTACCTGGGCTTAGTGAGTTTTTTGTCAGCGGGTGATCACATACTTGCATCCTGTGCTTTGTTCGGTTCGACCCATCAGATTCTGGATCAGATCCTCCCTCGTTTTGGTATTACTGTCAGCTATGTCGACCCCGACCAGAAAGATGAATGGTCAGAGCAAATCACTAATAAAACAAAGCTTTTGATCGTGGAAACACCGAGTAATCCGGGATTAAAAATAATCGACCTGGAATTTTGTGGTGTTTTATGCAATACGCACGATTTACTCTTTATAGTTGATAATTGTTTTGCCACACCTATTCTCCAAAAACCGGCCGATTATGGAGCGAACCTGATCATTCATTCCGCCACCAAATACCTGGATGGCCAGGGTCGTGTCCTGGGTGGCATCATCGTCGGCGACGAAGACCTAATGGAGCGAGTGGTTTTTATGGCCCGGCACACCGGTCCTGTCCTATCGCCTTTTCATGCCTGGTTACTTTCGAAAAGTCTGGAAACACTACCACTCCGCATGAAAGCTCATTCGGAGAATGCACTGTCTGTCGCCAAGGAACTAAGCAGTTCTCCTACCATTAAAAAGGTCAATTATCCTTTTTTATCCAATTTTCCGCACTATGAACTGGCCAGAAAACAAATGAGTATGGGCGGTGGAATTGTTACATTTGAACTGGATGGTGATATCGAGCAGGTTTTTCGATTCATCAACCATCTTAATATGTTATCCATCACTTCAAACCTGGGCGATGCCCGATCGATTGTTACGCATCCGGCTACAACAACGCATAGTAAAATGGATCCGGAAAATCGAAAAAAAGCAGGAATCACCGATCAACTTATCCGTATTTCGGTCGGTCTCGAAGCCGTGGAGGACATCAATTCAGATATCAAACAGGCTTTAGCCAAAGTTTAACGAAATAAAATCCTGGGGTAACCTGGATCATTTTATGTTTGTGCAGGAGAAAAGGTTTCTTTTATATCCACTACACCTATGAACAAATTTTACTTTCTGGCGATATTACTTTTGACATTTGGCGCCTGTACACAGGATGTGATGAATGTCAGCAGCCTGGATCTGCAACTTGAAAACGCTATTCGATCGGCTGCACCTGACCATACATTGTCATATTGGGTTCTTGCAGATTCCAGAGATTATGCCAACATTCCGCAAGACCCTAAAAACACATTGACTCGCGAAAAAGTAGAACTTGGTAATTTTCTTTTCTTTGAAACGGGTTTAGCACTAGACCCACAGTACGACGTCGGTAAAGGCACCTATTCCTGTTCCAGTTGTCACATTGCAGAATCAGACTTTAAACCAGGACGAAAACAAGGAATTGGAGATGGAGGAGTTGGTACCGGGAATCGCGGTGAGGCCCGGTTTAAGAGTAAGGTTTACCCGGATGCTGCATCGCTGGATGTACAGGGTATCAGGCCATTGACGGTATTGAATGTGGCTTATTCGGCAAAAAACACACAGTGGAACGGTTCTTTTGGATCCGGACAGGCCAACAAAGGGTTCGAACACCGTTTTTCAGACGATGTGGATGAAGGACTACATCTGAATAATCTGGGATTCGAAGGACTGGAAACCCAATTGATGGAAGGCTTCAAATTGCACCGAATGAAAATGGATCCCGAGATCGCAGATACACTCGGCTACCGAACTTATTTTGACGCAGCTTTTCCGAACGTAGATGTTTCGGAACGGTATTCCGCCAGGAACGTCGCACTCGCCATGGCCGCATATCTTCGCACGATAAACACCACCGAAGCACCCTTTCAAAAGTGGCTTAAAGGGGACAAATACGCCATGACAGATCAGGAAAAGCGGGGCGCATTATTATTCTACTCCAAGGCCAATTGTACCTCTTGTCATGCAGGACCGGCCTTTAGTGACACCCGATTCTTTGCGGTTGGTGTAAACAACCTCAATGATCTGGCCACCTTTGTGGATGAACCCAGAGCCCGCAATAAGAACTATGGTCGTGGATTTTTTACAGGGATCAAAGAAGACCTTCATAAATTTAAAGTTCCCACCTTATACAACCTCACCGGTACCCCTTTTTATTTCCACGGAAGCAGCAAACGGGATCTTCGGGAAGTTGTCGAGTACTTTAATCAGGCCATTCCGGAAAATCCGGAGGTTCCTGAAGAAGTCATTGCATCGAATTTTAAGCCGCTGGGACTGACAGCGAACGAGGTGGATGACATCACAGCATTTCTGGCTAATGGTCTGGATGACCCCTCTGTCACCCGTTATAAACCCGATGCATTGCCTTCCGGCAATTGTTTTCCAAATGCAGATCCGGTTTCGATTCAAGAGATGCGATGCGTTGAGTAATGGTAAACTGGGTGGGCGGGCAGTGGTCGTTGGGAATTGAGAGAACAGACATTCCTAGCGTACCATAGCAAAGACTCCCACAGCGTACCCAAGCACAGTTTCCCTCCCGTCGCGAAGCGTGTCGTAGCCACACATCTTTTTTTCAAAATTTAAAATCCTGTTCACTATGTATAGTCGCGAAGGAGAGCTTGTGCCGTCCTGGCCGTTGAGGCGTCCCAACAGCGAAGCACCGTAATTCCTAACACCTAAAAGCGAAGCGCCCTAATTCCTAATACCCTGCTCACGGTAACGGCTTCACCTTTATATCTTTAAAATAGATCGCACTATTGGGGTCGTGCGCCTGCAGTGCAAAAGTGCCTCCTTTCAAAATCCGGTTCACCCGTTCACCTTCCCGTTTTGGATTCTCTGGTTCGGTGTAATCTACTGTAACAATGTCATTGATCTTAACAATTACCCGATTGCCTTCGACCTTTATGTACTCCGTAAACCACTCATTATCCTTTGCATAGTTTTCGGCCACTTCCACTATATCATACAAACTCCCTGTTCTCTTCCAATCGCCGCCGGAATTATTGATCTGTACTTCGTAACCATGCAGTGGCCAGCCTTTTTCTTGGTACCGGGTATGAAAATAAATCCCGGAATTTGCACGAGGTTCGGTTTTCACCTTCGCTTCAAATTCAAAATTCTGAAAGTTATGATTCTCTACATCCCCCACATAATAGAGATGCGCTTTTTCACCATAGGCTTTGATCATCCCATCTTCCACTGAAAATGTGGATGCATTTTCCCCGACCTTCCAACCATCGAGGTTTTCGCCGTTGAAAAGCGAAATCCATCCATCTTTAGATGATTTAGCACCGCTCTGTGCAGTAGTAGAGCAAGACATACTTGAAATCAGAAATACAATAGTGAAACAATAAAAAAGGTTTTTCATTTTAAAATACTTTTGAGTGCTTTATAAAGTAACAAGGTATAAAATTATCAGAAACGTTTCGAGAAAAGGTCTATTAAAAAACAAAATAATATGGCGAGGTCTGCTCTCCTTCAACTCATATTAACAGCTTTTGGCAGACCTGATTTTAACCGTCTGATATTTTTAAGACCCATAATTTTATGACAGGTGCTGATTTAATGAATATATCTGCTCATAAAGTCGTCTTTATACACTCTGCCAATGGGTATCTCAGTATTGTTGTCCAAATAAATCTGTCCGCCGGTTACCTTTTTTATCTTGGTCACATTGACGATATAGGATTTGTGAACCCGGGCAAAATAATTTTGATCAAGAAAGTCCTCCCAATACCCGAGGGATTCGGACGTCAGGTGTTTTTGTTCGGGCAAATACAGTTCAGTATAATCAGAGTCGGCTTTAATAAATAAAACATCCGGGACATGAATTTTAATGTGATCATAACCAGATTTAATAAACAAGTCCAATGGAGCGCCTTTTTTGAAATATGGACCTTCATCCGCATGAAGCGATGTCTTATTAACAGATACTTTAGAGACCGCTTTTACAAACCTCTGAAATGAAAAGGGTTTTAGAAGGTAATCGACCACGTCCAGTTCATACCCCTCCAGTGCATAGTCCTGAAATGCTGTGGTCAATATTACCTGTGGCGGATGTGATAATGATTTTAAAAATTCAATTCCAGATATTTTGGGAAGATGAATGTCCAGCAGGATAAAATCCACCTTTTCATTTTTTAAATATGCCATGGCTTTTAAAGCATCCGTAAAGCTGCCTTTCAGTTCAAGTGTCCCCATGTTTTCGATATACTTTTCGAGGATTCGCCGGGCTGGCGCCTGATCTTCAATGATGATGCAATCCATTAATTTATATTTTCTTCAAAGACAATATCAAGTTGACTTCATAATGGGAGTCGGTTTGGTAAATATCAAGTTTATGATCTTGCGGATATAATAAATTCAATCTTTTCTTTACATTCTTCAGGCCAATTCCACTTGAAAGTTCTTTGGTATTGGATTCTGAAAGATAATTGTTCGAACAACGGAAATGAAATTGGTTGTGCGCTTCCATCCATATCTGAATCGATATGGATATTTCATCTACCTGACTAGACGAACTATGTTTGAATGCATTTTCCACGAAGACCATTAAAATCAATGGTGCAATTTGATAGTCAGAAGAGATGTCATCAATCGAAAGTTCTACTTCTCCCCGCCCTTCAATTTGCATTTCACTTAAATTGATAAAGTTTTGTAACTGCTCCAGTTCTCTTTTAAGCGGTACATACCTGGCTTTGCATTCATACAACATATACCGAAGAAAAGTCGACAATTCCAGTATCATTTCTGAAGTTCGGGGTGAATTTTCTATCGAAAGCGAGTAGACATTGTTCAGATTGTTAAAGAGAAAGTGCGGGTTGATTTGTGACTTAAGAAATTGTAATTCACTTTCCTGAATGGTACTTTTCAGATTCTCTAATTCACTCTGTTTTTCCAGTACGTCCCATGCAAATTTGAATCCACATAATATAGTAATAGTCGGCAGGGTCCCCAACAGGTTGTAAAATACACCTAAGAATTTTTTACCCCGGGTATTTGGAAAATAAATTTTTTCCAGGATATTCTCTTCCACGAATATGACGACGGCTACCACTACACAAAAATAAAGCAGGAATCGCAGGTATTTTTTGGTATAAAAAAAACGCGGCAACAAATAATAATTTACCAACAATGCTGCCCACACCAAATTCAGATATGATACTACCTGGTATGGTCTGATTCCGGGGTTACGACGATCAAAAGAATAAAATATAAAAACGACCAAGATCAATGCCAGGAAAAAAATATATTCCAGGTATGGAATTCCTTTAATTTTTTTTGTCATCTAATAAATATAAGCCATCTTCCATAAAAACCGAGCGACATTCTGTAAACAACCTAATAGTCGGGATGAACGGCTCTATACCCTCTTTGATATACGGATCTTCATTGTAGCACTTAAAACATTTTGTCGTTGACGGGTATAGTTTAGTTGTTTGTAGAGAACATTTTCATCTAATCCACTAATTGCTTTATTTTACACTTTTAATTTCAAGCTCGAAAATCTAAAACCACGTTCATGAAGTCATTTCAATTAACAACTCTGTTAATCCTTATTCTGCACGTATTTTCAGCTGCGCAAAACAATACGATTACGATCAAGGGCACAGTCAAAGATCAAACCACAGGCGCCCCCATCCCCTATGCCACGGTGGTGATCAGTGATCAGAATACGGAATCCATGATTTCGGGAGCTGCCACCCAGGAAGATGGCACCTTCTCTGTCACTTCAAACACTGCTGATATTTTTATCACAATCAGCTTTATGGGATATGAAACCAAGAAGCTGTCCAACCTCAGTATTCAAAATAACCAGGTTGATTTAGGAACCCTTGCATTAATTGAAAACAGCCAGGTCCTTGAAGAGGTTATGATCGTCGGTGAGAAATCAACCATGGAGTTTGATCTCGATAAACGTGTATTTAATGTCGGTAGTGACATCAGTAGCACCGGCGTGAGTGCATTGGAAGTGCTAAACAAGGTTCCATCAGTGAACGTCGATATCGAGGGACAAATTCAACTCCGTGGAAATTCCGGGGTTAAAATTCTTCTCAATGGAAAACCATCTGTATTAGCCGATGAAGAATCCAACGCCCTCGGAACCATCACAGCAGATATGATTGAACGCATTGAGGTTATCACGAATCCTTCAGCCAAATATGACGCAGAAGGTACCGCAGGAATACTCAATATTATTCTAAAAAAAGAGGAAAACAGAGGCTTGAATGGATCTGTAACTGCAAATACGGGATTGCCGGACAATCACAGCATTGGATTGAGCATGAACAAACGGACGGATCGATTTAATTTATTCACCCAGCTGGGCGGAGGCTACCGATCCTATCCTTACGACAGAAAGTCTGAGAACATAGATCGCATCAACCAAACAACTCTTGTAAGCACCGGTACGTCCTATCGAAATGAACTATTTTACAATGCCACGCTTGGCACAGATTATCATCTTAATAAGAGCAACATCATTACACTGACCGGAAACTTTTCTTACGAAATAGAAGACCAACCTTCCAGAACCAATTACAACCTGGTTGATGAGATCAATCAAACCAGTTCATCCTGGTACCGGGAAGAAACTACAGAAGCGATCAATCCGAAGTGGGAGTATGACCTGCAATACAGCAAAGAATTTGAGGACAATGAAGACCATCTCCTGCTGTTCAATGCGCAGGGTAGTTTTTTCGGGAAAGATCAATCTTCAGAATTCACCAATAGTGTCGTGGAGGGAGCAGATTTCAACACAGATCAACAAACAAGAACAAAGTTCCAACAAGCAGACTACACCTTCAAATTAGATTACACCAATCCGGTTAATGACGTTATCACAATGGAAGCAGGCGGTCAATACCTTATCAATGATGTGGGTAATGACTATTCAGTTTCCAACTTTGCGGATGATGAATGGATCATTGACCCGGCACTTACCAATGTATTTGAATACAATCAAAAAGTGTTGGCTGGCTATGCCACCGGTGCATATAAAAAAGATAAATGGGGGATAAAATTAGGAGTACGGGTAGAAAACACCGATTTACACACCTTACTTACCAATACAGATGAAGACAACCTTCAAAATTATACGGATTTTTTTCCAACTCTGCACAGCTCCTATAAGATGTCTGATAAAGTTTCACTGCAGGCCGGCTATTCGCGTCGAATATTTCGTCCAAGACTGTGGGACCTCAATCCATTTTTTAATATTCGAGACAATTACAATATACGGACCGGGAATCCAAATTTAAAAGCTGAGTATTCTGATTCTTATGAATTAACAAGCATATTTAAGCTTGGAAAGGCAACGCTGAACGCCAGCATATTTCATCTTTTTACGACCAACATGGTAGAACGAGTTACCTCATTTTCCGACAATGTGCAGACCACGATTCCTCTCAATGTCGGAACCAACCGGGCAACCGGATTGGAAATGAATGGAAAATTTATTGCTGCTGAATGGTGGACACTCAACGGCGACTTCAACTGGAACTTTTACAAAAGAGAAGGGGAATATGAAAATCAATCGTTTGATTTTAACGGGAACCGGTGGTCCAGTCGTTTGATGTCCAGCCTATCACTGCCTGCAGACTTCGAACTGGAAATCACGGGCTATTATCGATCCGGATACAAAACGGTTCAATCCGATATTACGGGTTCTCCTTCGGTCGATGTAGGAGTTCGAAAAAAAATCAACAAAGGAAAATTTGTCATCAATGCGAGCGTGAGAGACTTGTTCGATTCCAGGATACGGGAGTCCATTACCGAAAAACCCGGCTACTATTTGTACAGTCGTTCCAATCGACGCAGAACCTTTACATTGGGTGTCAGCTATGGTTTTGGTAAAGGAGAAGCCATGACCTATTCTTCCGGGCGGAGACATTGATTGTTAATAGTGGATGATTATTGGTGAGCCCACTCCAGATAGTCTAAATGGATTGGTTGAATCTCTGTGAAATAGTTCGTATTGATTTACAATGCGTGGTATAAATTATGTCGGGGTGATTTTCCTTGGTGTTAAACCATAGCTATAATGTAGAAAAATATAGTTGTTCATGAAATTTTGACCGCGATAAATTATCTTGCAATTGTAGATGAGATGAGAAAGCTTTTCATCTCATCTCGAGCGCCTAAAGTCAGCTTGCCCCTATGGAATTTGGGGCCGATACAGGGCATGGTGGTTGTTTTTATGGACCTAAGGCAATATGTCTTTGTGGGAAGTGAAGGGTTTACAAGGAAATGTATTTGGTTCACGGTCGGCAGTTACTTTAAAAACAAATCTGAATTCTGAATTCTCCAATAAGAATTCTAAAATCATTTCATATATTCACGGCGAATCCAAATCGTTGACCCATCGATTTCATTAGAATTATAGTAATCGCAGTTCTATTGAGCATGGTTCAGACCATCGCTTTTACGCAAATCGTTAACGTTGAGACATTGCGGAAACAAACCGATACCACCGGATTTGCCGGAAACATTGCACTTAATGGCAGCTATCTGGACAATGAAAAAATCATTTACTCCCTCGGAATTCAATCACATATCCAACACAAATGGCAACGCGACATTCTGATCCTGGTAGGAGATTATAAAATCAATAAATCAGAAGAAGTTGCCTTTCAGAATGCTGCTTTTCTTCATTTACGATATAGCCATGAGTTTACCGATCTTCTTCGATGGGAATCATTCACACAAATACAACACAACAAAATTGCCCGGCTTGATTTTAGAATTCTTGCTGGTAGTGGTCTGCGCTTGAAGCTGGTCGGCGAAAATTCTTTCAGAATGTATCTGGGGATACTGCCTATGTATGAGTATGAACAAATCAAAAACGATGATCAAGATATAAATACGAATGTCCGGTTGAGTAATTATCTAAGTATGACCTTCCAAATCAATGATCATACACAGCTGTATTCTACCAGTTATTATCAGCCCGCCCTGGGTAAAATCAGTGATTACCGGTTCTTCAACGAGCAAAAACTGAAAGTCGGGCTGAATGAAAATTTATTGTTGACAGTTTCTTCGGTCTATACCTGGGACAATCGACCACCGGAAGATGCTCCGGGCCGTACTTTCCAAATCAAGACAGGGCTGGAATATAATTTCTAAAAAGACCTACTCGCTTAATGCAGCTAGAATAAGGGATCAGAAATACTCGTTCACGGATAAAAGCGATCAGCACCAAGACTATTTCGGATAGTATGAATTGGTGCATGGTATATCATCGATTAAAGAATGGAAAAGTAATATATCGTTTAACTTCTCTTTCGAAAGCACCTTCCTTTCCATGGATGCCAAAATTACTCAACCACTTTTTCGGGAACCATCCATTCCTGATTCATATGGCCGGGTAATTTCCAAACCTGGCCCTCAAAATCTCCAAAATAGATGGTAGAAGAACTGAATTGATGAGGGTCTCCATCAGACCAAAAAAAACAAAAAGGTGGTTTAAAATTAAAAGGTCTGCGAACATAGCTGTGATTAAAACGGCTCTGATGAGTAATTTGGCTCTCCTCTTCCCATGTCTTTCCCTGGTCCGTGGATGTCCATATCACAACTTCACCACCGACGCCCCAGGGCTGCGGTGATTCCGCCGCTGAAGTGGTTGGTCCCACCACCCGCCATCTATCGGGAGCAAGGTACAAACTACCCATGTCATAATTGTGATCAGAGGTTGTAACCTCACTCATATCCCATTTCTTTCCATTCCATTGGGCAATAAACCATTCATAGGGCGCATTTTCCGGACCTGGTTCATGACCATTGCTTTTTATAAATAGTCCAACGGGATGCCCTTGTTTTGTAAACCCCATGTCTTTCAAATAAATGTTTTTTCCTTCCGTATAAAAATCTTTGACAAGAGCAGTAGTTTGGGGATCAATCACCGGAATATCAATTTTGTTTCCGGCAGCATCGGTCCATACGTTCCCCAAATCATCCGTCTGCAAATAATAAAGATCCGTTCTTTGGTCTACGTTTCCCTGCGGGTGGCGATTAAAAAAGGTGCCCACCCTCTTACCCTGCCAGGTGGCACTGATCTGATAATGTCCCGACTTTTCACCAGGCTCCTGGGGAATCGCAGCAAGCAACTGATCATCACTCCATTGCATACCATTTTGACTGTGTTCCCAGTATAGTTGACGAACTCCAGTGTATTTCGTAAACAAGTGCAATAAACCACTCTTGGTATTCCAGGGTTGCGGATAAGTCATTTCTTCTTCGGTAACCTTTTCAAAGTTGTCAATTGAAAATGGTTCACGGCTTCGGTATTTGAAGCCCGGCCGTTTTTTGCCGCGCCCGCTCACAAAAACCCAAATATAGCCTTCATCATCGATCATCACGGACGGATTATCATGTGGATCAATTACCCCTTGTTTATCACAAACCACGGTTGGTTGAGCAACCATTCCACTTTTATGATCATAAACACCGATCATACATAGTAGATGACGGGAAGTATCGCTCGGCGTTCCGCCATACACAAAAAAGGTCTGATCTACTTTTGGAGCATACACGGCTAAGGGCACATGCTTTGCAGTGTAGGTTCCTAGTCCGCCGGAATATTTATCTCCGTAGTCAAACTTCTGTCCGAGTTCAAACCAGATGCCCCGGTAGCCATCCATTCGCGTATTCTCCAGATTGTGCGTGTACACTTCAAAGTGATTTTCAGACTGAACAACCCGGTTTGTCAACTTATTTTCCGTTTGCTCATGGTCCTTAGATGAACTGTTCTCTTTAGATCCGGATTTTAAACTACTACAGGAGAAAATGATCAGATGCGTTATTAATAAAAGCAGGTGGAGTAATCTCATTATTTGATTCTTATTTATTAATCATAAATATATGTATCTTTCTCGTAAAAAGATGATCCATTTGATCTTCACGCTTCTTTCGATTTTAAGTTTTGCGACCGAGTCATCAGACACGACCAAACCGGTTCAAATAGGTATTGCCAGACTCACGCATGATCATGTTAATTGGGTCTTTAACGACGACCATAAAAATGATATTGAAATTGTAGGAATTGCAGAACCTGACTATGAATTAGCGAAAAAGTATGCCAATCGATATGGATTTTCCATGGATCTGGTTTATAATTCTTTGGAGGAAATGGTCGACGCGACCGCCCCGAAAGCTGTGATGGCTTTCGGATCTATTTACGAACATCTTGAGGTAGTACAGACATGTGCACCCCGGGGAATCCATGTTATGGTGGAGAAACCATTAGCGGTTAGCATGGAACACGCCCTTGAAATGGAACGACTGGCTCGCAAGTACGACATACACCTGTTGACCAACTATGAAACCACATGGTATCCAAGTAACCACAAGGCATACCACATGGTGGTAAATAAAAATGAATTGGGAACGGTACGGAAAATGGTCATCAGGGACGGACACCGCGGACCGATAGAAATCGGATGCAGTAATGAATTTCTAGAATGGCTCACAGATCCAGAACTCAATGGCGGGGGTGCAATTGTAGACTTTGGTTGTTATGGAGCCAATTTGGCAACTTGGTTGATGAAGAACCGAAAACCCAATGCTGTGTGGGGGGTTACGCAGCAGCTAAAACCTGATCTCTATCCTAGGGTGGATGATGAAGCCACAGTCATCCTGGAATACCCGGAGGGACAAGTAATCATACAAGCCTCCTGGAACTGGCCTTTCAGTCGCAAGGACATGACGATTTATGGAGAAAATGGATTTTTTTCTTCCATCAATTCGCACGATATAAAAATGCATCTCAGGACGAATAAATCAGCAAGTACCGCTACACTATCAGAGCGGTCAAAACCCTATGACAATCCCTTTTCTTATCTGGCTGCGGTGATCCGGAAAGAGATTGAGGTGGATCCCCATGATTTATCCTCATTGGACAATAATATGATCGTGGTAGAAATATTGGACGCAGCGCGATGGAGTGCCCAGACCGGAAAAAAGGTGGTATTAAAGGACTAAGATTCTAGGACTAGGGGTGTCGGCTTTCATAGGATTCTGGGATTCTGTTTTTGCGCAGTTCATACGCAATGAAAGTCCCCACTAATCTCGTAAAAATCGACTGGTAATATTTCTTCCAATGACTTTGATTTAAGAACGGTTCCGATCACCTCAAAATCATCATTGAGTAAAAGCGTACCAGGCCCGTACTTAATGTGCCAGGAATCTATCTCGTAATTTCCATCCGCACGGTTTCTAAATCCATGGATGCGAACCTCTACATCAATACTTCCCCGGCCTGAAAATTCCCATCGGTAATCCCAGGTGGTAATGGGTTTGATGCCCCACCCCCCCATCATGGTATCTGGCTAGGTACAACTGAATATTTCCTTCTTCATCATATTTGTGATATACAAAGACTGGCTTATTCTTCGGATCCAATACCATCCGCGCTGCCAAATTGATAATGCCTCCACCCGGCGGAATAGGGTCCACTATTAACGATGGTTGATTCAGTGTAGCTGGTAATTCTATCTGCTCTCCGCGAACATCATACCAATGAATCAAATCAGGACTCTTCATATAAGAAAGATCATGATTGGTGGCACAATCCGGTGTATCCCGCCACACCCAATACATATGATACCATTCATCCTGCATCAGGTGCGGTTGTGATTGATAGGCATTCATCAAGCCCTGTCCGTCGGTTAACGGGACATCCAGCAAACGACTCCAGGTTTGGGATGTGGTGGAATAAACATTATAGATTTCATTTCCGTCACCACTTCCGCCATCTCGATAATGAAAAATCAATCTCCCTTTTTGGTCTTTCATAAAATGAGGATATGTTGCCCGATCTTCCTCAGTACCAACCATTTGCCATACTTGTTGCAAGGTTGAAATATCGTGGGGCTGCGTACTTCTGAAATATGTCAAAGGATGGACATGCATATTCCCGGTCAGGTGAATATAGCCCGCCTTATCCACAGCCATTGTTATGGAGTTGTGACTATCCCAACCAAGCACTGTACTGGTTCCCCGATGTGTTTTTCGCGAAGTAACCGGCATCTCAGTTAGTATAAATTGTTGATCTGCAAGATCACGCTGCCCCACGACCATGTTCCGATTCGCATTGTAGTATGCAACGTATTGCCGCTCTTCATGTGTGTACAGGCAAAAACCAACCGGATGTCCCGCCCATACCTTATCAATCTCCATGACCTGCGTGATGACTGAAGAATCAGAACGCTCGTCACTGACAATCTGGTTTTGAGCATATAGTTGAACACAGCTATTTAACAAAACCCAACAGGAAAGAATGGATACAAAAATTAAATATCTCACGTCTATATTTTTAATAATTGACTGTGCAACAACATGCCAATACCAAAATTCAAAACTAAAGCCAAAAACTCTCCCCTTCTCTACCTTTACCTCTACCTTAGCCTTAGCCTCATTCGTTCACATAAAAATATCGAATCCGGCAGGTATTTCCGCTGTGGTCGGCTTGAATTTGCTTTTTAAGGCGAATCTCCAGAAGATGATTGCCTTCATCAAGTTCACCATCCAGTGTATAAAACCAGGGTAAATGCAATCCCCCACTCCACTTCGTTAACAAATCTTGAACTTTCCACGGTTCGTCATCAATCCGATATTCGATTACACCCGCATCTGGTCCGGATGCTACTGCAATTCCCACAGCCGTACCCTTGAAACGAAACTTCAATAGGCTGTCGGGTTCATTTCCGATCAACATGGGTACATGGGTATAATTGGGACGAGTGTTCGCTCCGTCCAACGGTATCCAATTAGGATCATATTTCCACCCTTCTGTAACCATTTCTGGCGTGACTTCAATCATCCGGCCTGCATCATACGAGTACCTATCCAGTTTGTCTGGCAAAGGATGAGTTCTTACTGATTTTTCAGAACGAATTGTTTTCTCCCATGCATTCTCTAAAAAACAAATTATAGAGCGGGCATAGATCCCGTGTCCAAACGGAGAAGGATGTAAATCTTTAAAATCATCTGCCCACGTAAACTCTCCTGCATCCATCCGGTCGGTCACTTCCCTGGCCAGATTAATCGAGGGAATATTGTAGTGCATCGCCACCTTCTCATGATTTTTAATCACCAAGGGAACGTCATTCGCGCGGTAGGTATCTATCTTATCCGGATCTACAAAATACATAAATACGATATCCATGATCGGATTAGATGCTCGCGCATGCCGTACAATGCCTTCCATTGCCCTGACCTGTTCTTGGGTGCTTCGCCCATTCGTAAAATCGTTGACGGCAGCCTCTTCAAACAGTAGATCAATGCGTCCGTGCCTTAATACATCCCGCTCGAATCGAAATGCTCCGGGTGTCGACCCCATGGACGGGATACCCACGGCAATAAAATCAAACTCAGTATCAGGAAATCTGTGCTGAAGATATTGCATCACACTATCTCTCCAACCGGGATTGTATGATATCGACCCACCCAAAAAGGCCACCCGAGCCGAGCTTTTGCTCTCAAAAACCCGCAGCGCATTTTGCAAGCCAGACCGTTTCTGAGACCAGGACGTCTGACTGTCCTGCTCACATAAATGGTCTAATCCTTGACCCTGAAGCATTCCACAAAACAGAACCAATAACGGGATAACAGTCTTGAAGACATCTGTCATCGTTAATTCATTTAAACACCTAAAGCCCGACAGGTTCTGATCTTCTATACCACCTCAGGAATCTCGAACCCTTTCCGGTAATGGCCTTTCAAATAAGTATTTGCTTCCGGATCGTTGACAAACCGTTCTTTACTGGGATCAAACTCGAGAACCCGTCCGGTCCGGTAGGCTATATTTCCAAGATGAGCCAGACCTGATGACAAGTGCGCTGTCTCAACCGGTCCGTTTAATATAGACTTATCCTGCTTACGGACCGCTTCCATAAAGTTGGCTATATGCCCATCTGTGCCACCGGCGCCGCGATCCATTCCCGTTCCGGAAGGTCCACCATCTTCGCCTGATTTTCCAGGTTTTCTATCCTTGCCTAAATAAGTTTTGTATTTATCATACCCATCTACAACCAGGATTCCTTTATCACCATAAAAAATATTTCCTACCGTTACCCCTTCCTCCGTATTTGTACACCACGGACGAACTTCAAATTGGATAATCTTATTTTCTTCCGGATAGTTATACACAGAAGTCAGCACTTCGGGTACTTCTTTGGAATCATCCCACAGAAATTTTCCACCCATCGAGGTAATCTGAGTCGGGAATCCCACATCAAGTCCCCACATACACAAATCAGTCTCATGAATACCTTGATTACCGACATCGCCATTCCCATAATCCCAGTGCCAATGCCAGTTGTAATGAACCAGATTCTCCGTAAATGGTACTTTAGGAGCAGGTCCGGTCCAAAGATCATAATTAATATGATCCGGTTTGGGAGAAAAGCCTTTATCCCCGATGCTGGGTCTCCATCGGAAAACCAACCCACGCGCCATATACACTCTTCCAATGTATCCATCGCGCAACAATCCGATCGCTTCATTCACAGCAGGTGAGCTTCTCAACTGAACCCCATGTTGTACAATCCGATTGTATTTATTCGCAGCTTCCACCATCTTACGCCCCTCCCATATATTGTGAGAACCTGGTTTCTCTACATAAACATCTTTGCCCGCCTGGCAAGCCCATATAGTAGCCAGTGCATGCCAATGATTAGGCGTGGCCAGGCTGATAATATCAATATCATCATTTGCTATTACCCGACGAATATCTTGTTCGAGGGCTACATCTTTGTTGTAGGTTTCCTTAAACGATTGCTGGCGTTCTTTTAAAAGATTCATATCGGGATCACACAAGGTGGTAACTTGTACATTATCCTGGGCCATAAATCCCTTAATATGGCTTTTCCCACGACCATGGATCCCTAAAACTGCTACGTTGACTCGCTCGTTCGCACCAAAAACGTTTGCAGAAACAATGGTGGGAGCAACAATGGCAGCGGATCCGGCCAGGGTCGTTTTTTTAATGAATGATCTTCTTGATGACTTCATTTTTATTGATTTAAAAATTGATAAGTTATTCGTCCAATTTTCAGTTGAAACTTGGAGTTAAAATTGATTCACAGGGCCCGGTCAAAAGTTAAATTCACCCCCCCTTTTGTAAAGATCCGTTAATATATAAAATGGTTTGCAAATAGTTAAGAAATCGGGAGAAATTAAAAAGATATTCTGAGCTCGGAAGATCTAAAGAACCATTCTCCACCTCAACTTTTCCAAATTTTTCACAATTGATTTCATTTTTGTATTTTACGGCCTTTTATACCTTGCGATCTTTTCCGTTGCCTGTCAAATGCAAGCGCAATTTCGGCCATCTGGAGTTGTGGTAAGGGTAATCGATTTTATTTTTGCATCAACCAAAAACTATCGACTATGAGCTATTCTGCGAGTAATTCCAGATACCATGAAATGATCTACAACCGGTGCGGAAACAGTGGGCTCAAATTGCCTGCGATCTCACTGGGCCTCTGGCACAACTTTGGAGATGTAGATGTCCGATCAAACTATGAGCAACTCCTTTTCAGGGCTTTTGACCTGGGAATTACACACTTTGATTTGGCAAACAACTACGGTCCACCTTATGGCAGCGCCGAACGCAATTTTGGAGACATTCTGGATCGTCATTTGCGAAAATATCGGGATGAGCTGATTATATCTTCCAAGGCCGGTTACGACATGTGGGAAGGCCCATATGGAGAATGGGGCAGTAAAAAATATCTCGTGGCCAGCCTGAATCAAAGTTTGAAACGATTGAAGCTGGATTATGTAGATATATTTTACCATCATCGACCCGATCCGGACACGCCTTTGTATGAAACGATGTCTGCACTTGATCTGATCGTACGTCAGGGTAAGGCGCTCTATGTGGGTATTTCAAATTATCCCCCAAAGCGGGCTCAAGAGGCTTTTGACATTCTGGAACGACTGGGGACACCTTGTCTGATCCATCAACCCAAATATTCAATGTTCGTCCGGGATCCGGAAGAGGGCCTCCTTGAAGTGCTGGATAAAAATGGCGTCGGATGCATTCCTTTCTCACCTCTGGCACAGGGGTTGTTAACCGATAAATACATACATGGAATTCCCCGGGATTCAAGAGCTTTCCGGGGTCATTTTTTGCAACCCGAACAAATCACGGATAATAAAATATCCAAAATCAAAGCGCTGAACAATATGGCACAGGAACGGGGTGAATCCCTGGCACAAATGGCGGTGAACTGGTTGCGAAAAGATGAACGAGTTACCTCGATTCTGATCGGTGCCAGCAAGGTCCAGCAAATCGAAGAAGCGGTAGCCGGGTTAAAATGTCCTGCCTTTAGTGAAGAAGAACTTCAAAAGATCGAAGCCATTCTGGATCAATGATAAGCTATTCTTTCTGGCCCATCCAAATCTTAACCATACTTATATATCTCATTTCTTCCGTCCCCAAGATGGACTCAAATATAACATAACTTTCTCCAGGGTCTCACGCCCCTGGCTATGACCTGTCATCCTTACGGGATTTTTCCTCGAGAAATTCTTATCATACATTGACAAACCGACCAACCTCATACGACAAACAACTTCGCCAAACCCCACAGCATGATCGAATAAAACCGTAAGGCACAAGGCTCAGTATGATAGAATGTAATCAGTCCTAAACTGATCTCAGGTACTAAATGTAACGGGGGTAAACAAACCAAATTAATTCTGTTTCGGTTGACTCCGAACTCCTAATCCCTAACCTGGACAAGCCAGAACCAAGCAATTGCTACCAGAGTTAGTGACAGACATCTTCTGCCATAGCAAGTGGGAATGGGGGTTGTCTGAAACTTTTGGGGGAGCCTGACGTCCAGGTGCCAAACACTATCCGCACACACAAGCCTGCACTGAAAGTGGCAGACACCAGCATCACCTCTTGCCAAAAATTGGCAGAAGTTGTTTCGTGAGATACCCAACAACAAAACGCCCCAACACCTAATAGCGAAGTTTACCTCCCGTTACGAAGTAGAGAGACGTCCTAACAATTACACTCGCTCCGGAATTACAAAAGGTTCCCGGTATGCTTCCCTGGATATCATCGCATTGGCTTCGTGATCATTTTTAAACCGCATACTTTGAGGATCAAACTCCAAAGTCCGGCCCAATTGATAGGATATATTTCCGAGATGCATCACCATACAAGAATGCACGCCATCCTTTATCTTAGCTTTAAGCATGGAAGGATCATTGGCACGGATGGAATCTATAAAGTTTTTATAGTTGTCAGCCAGACCACTGCCTGATGGTCCGGGGTCGCCATCTGTTCCCATATAGGTTTTCCATTCATCGACATTTTTGACCATGTAGCCCTTGGATCCAAAAAAGAGGTTTCCAATATTGTTTTTAGAACTCTTCATATAGCCGGTAGAATCAGTGGTATTATCACTCAATTGGATGTCTTGGTTGCTGTACCAGTGTCGTACTTCAAACTGCAACACTTTTTTCTTATCACCCTTTCCTTCCGGATTTGGAAATTCAAACATAGCCATGAGGTCATTGGGGGTATTCTGGGCATCATCAAACATAAAATGCCCGCCAACCGCAGAAATCTTCTCAGGCAACCCCACATTTAGCCCCCACCGTGCAATATCCAATTCATGGACGCCCTGATTCCCCATATCGCCATTGCCGTAGTCCCAGTTCCAGTGCCAGTTGTAGTGAAATCGATTGGGGTTGAAAGGTCGCTTTGGTGCAGGCCCCAACCACAAATCATAATCTACTTTAGACATATACTTTCGGGTGAAATTTCCTTGTGGATGGGTTTGACCAGCTCGTAAAGGCCCATCGGGATAGGTACCAATCGTGTCTCGTCTTTTGAAGCAGACACCTTTGGCCATGTAAACTTCGCCCAACTGTCCGGAATGCAAGAATTCTGCCGCAGAAATTGCGCAAGGATTGTTTCGTTGCTCCGCACCATCCTGGACAATCACATCGTACTTATCTGCCGCTTCCAGTAGTTTTTGTCCCTCGTAAATATTATAACAGGCTGGTTTTTCCACGGAAACATGCTTACCTGCCTGAATAGCCCATATCGCTGCCAATGCATGCCAATGATTGGGCGTCACGATCGACACCGCGTCAATGTTTTTATCTTCGAAAAGTTTTCGCATGTCGACATATGTTTTCGGTCGCTTGAGCCCCTTGCTGGTAAAATGTTTATCAATAACATCCTCAAACAAGTTTTCATCAACATCACAAATCGCAACCACCTCCACATTGTCCAGCTCATTATAGCTTTTGATGTGATTCTGCCCCATTCCACGGATACCAATCACCCCGACCCGGACACGATCGTTCGCTCCTCTACTTTGGGCATTAAGGATGAAAGGTACATTCATGGCAGCTGCTCCCACCATTGTATTTTTGATAAATTTTCTTCTTTTCATTGATCCGATTTTTATTTAAACAGCCAAGTTAATGAATTAATGCTATATGGGGATAAAAATTAATTTTCTATCTTGAAATAGGTTGGTTGCTCCTGTTTTACAACAAACTGCGCACCATATATCATACCCATAATGGGGCTAGCCCGCAAGTTCCATGGTCTTCGATGAATACAGTCAGGGGTGGATGTAGTCTCAGCCCGAACGTGGGTAAAGGAGAGACAGTCGACCGCTGCGCATGATAAGCGAAAAACTTTTTTCCGATAGAAGAACTCCTGCGAAAAGTATCAAGGATATTTTGGATTTTAACCATATGGCACACAGTATAAATAGGCTTTAGAGTAGATTGACATGGTGTATAAAGCACGTTAACCCATCAACAACGAAAAGCAAAATTCTTCTTCTGAGAATTTTACATTACTTTTATCCTGGTGAACATACATCGACAAAATAACTGCGGCGATACTGCCTTGATGGTTTTTTCCCTGTCATCGAAAAGAGAGGCAGAACGCAAAGCCCTTTTTGGTCCATATAAAAAAAGGCTGTCACGCAATTTATTTGAATTACTGATTGATCAAACCAAAACAATCACGAAAGCAAGTTGTGGCGATGTTGTCTGGATTGATGAGACCAAACAGCGGGGAAATACCTTTGCAGAGAGGTTCGGCAATGCTTTTAAAGATGTGTTTGCGCTTGGTTATGATAAGGTGCTAGCCATCGGCAATGATTGTCCAGAACTTACCACAGATATTCTGCTTCAAGGGATTGATCAACTGAACCACCAGGATCTGGTGCTGGGCCCATCCTCCGATGGCGGGATATATTTAATCGGCTTTTCCAAAGCTATTTTCAATGAACAACGGTTTTGCATGTTGCCTTGGATGTCTGACAACCTGTTTTCATCGATTATTCAGCAAGCCCGAGCCCGGAACATTGATTTTCACTGCTTCAGTCCGCTCTCAGATATAGATAAAAAATCAGCAGTCATACAATACGCAAAGAGAAATCCGGGAACCTTGATTTTCCGGCTCGTTTCCTCCTTTTTGATTTTTAATCATTCCTTCAACTTTGAAGACCAGACACTTTCAATTCACCCTTTCGCCGGACATCGCTATTTACTCCGTGCACCACCGGTTTACTGTTAAATGATCATTCCCTCCATATTTCATGGACCCACATAAATCTACCGGGTGGTATTTCCCGTATGTCATGGTATTACTGCTCTTTTAGTCATTGAAACCATTTAACAGGTACATATAAAATGAAGATTGTATTCCTTTCAATTTTTCAATTAATTGCTACGGCATCCATTTCACAACATACTTTAAGATCAGTGGTATTATCAACTGATTACAAACCAATTCCATATGCTACAGTGAATGAAATAGGAACCCAGAATTATACCATTACGGATGAATCCGGAAGTTTTAAACTAAAAGTCAACTCTGATGATTTCACCGTCCGGATCTCATCCATTGGGTACAAAACCCGGGACATCCGAGTCCAAAACAACAAAATATCAGACACGATTATTTTGCAAAATGCCCTCGAAACACTCGATGAAATTGTAGTTACTGCTCTGGGTATCGAACGGAATAAACAATCGCTGGTTTCCTCGGTTTCAGAGCTGAATTCTGAAGACTTAACTACAGTGCCATCCACCAACTTACTCAATAATTTATCCGGCCGGGTAGCCGGCGTTCAGGTTACAAATGGATCATCGGGCGTAGGATCTTCTTCCCGCATCGTGATTCGAGGTGAAAATTCACTTAGTGGAAGTAATCAACCGTTGTTCGTCGTCGATGGAATGCCGGTCAGTAACGAGTTGGTGACGAGCGACCTCACAAATGATGGTGCATTGCAGGAGGTGGATTACGGCAATGGCGGCGCGGAAATCAATCCCGATGACATCGCGTCCATATCCATCCTCAAAGGTGCCGGTTCTGCAGCGCTTTATGGAGCCCGTGCTGCAAATGGCGTCGTGCTGATCTCGACAAAAAAGGGTAAAAGAAGCAAGGGATTGGGAATAACCACCAGTAGCTCCATCACGGCCGAAACACCGTTAACCCTCCCCGACTATCAAAACACCTACGGTGGTGGATCCAACGGTCAATACGCTTTCGAGAATGGTCAGGGTGCCGGGGTGAACGATGGGGGGATCAGCAGTTATGGGCCCAGACTAGACCAGGGGATACAGATCCCGCAGTTTGACAGTCCATCCATAGACATCGAAGGAAATCCGGTACGCGCGGGTGATGTGATCGCCCGGACCTTACCAGATGGTTCATACACTCCCATTACGCCCACGCCCTGGGTATCCAGGCCCGATAATGTTCGCCATTTTCTTAATACTGGACTGA
This sequence comes from Membranihabitans marinus, assembly GCF_019802045.1. Taxonomy (GTDB): domain Bacteria; phylum Bacteroidota; class Bacteroidia; order Chitinophagales; family Saprospiraceae; genus Membranihabitans; species Membranihabitans marinus_A. The sequence continues at coordinate 48,237 of NZ_JAHVHU010000010.1, forward strand.
CCTATCAAAACACCATTGCACTAAGCTCTACGGACGACAAAGGAAGCACCCGGATTTCGTACCACAATTTACGGAATGAAGGCATCCTGCCCAATACAGATCTTAAAAGAGACGGTCTGTCGATCAGCTTCAACCAAGATATCAATGAGCGACTAAACGTAATTGGTTTTTTAAACTACATCAACAGCAGAAGTAAAAACCGGCCCAACCTGGGTTATGGCTACGAAAATGTGATGTACGGATTCATATGGACCGGCCGGCAAACCGACATCCGATCATTGAAAAATTATTGGCAGGCTGGTCAGGAAGGGATCCAGCATTACGACTTTAATTATCTGTGGATAACCAATCCCTATCTGACCCTGTATGAAAACACCAACAGTTTCCATAAAAATCGAGTGCTGGGTAATGGTACCATATCGTATGACCTGACAGATAATCTAAGTTTGACCTACCGCTCAGGGTATGACACCTACAACGATAATCGGGCCTTCCGCAGAGCAGTGAGTACCAACGCCAATCCTCAGGGCTCCTACCGGGAAGACCAGGTAAAATTCAGTGAACTCAATATTAATGCGGACGTATCCTACCGGTCAGCCCCCGGAAATGTCTGGCGATACACCCTCACGACCGGCATCAATCGATTTGACCAAAAGATCGGCTATCAATATTCCGAAGCCTCCCAACTGGCAATTCCGGGCATCTATACGCTGTCCAATTCACGAACACCGCTGAAAGGAAACAGCCAGCGATTTCAAAAAAGGATCAACAGCGTCTATGCCACCGGAAATATCGCGATGCAAAATTCCTTGTATTTTGATCTAACCTTCCGAAATGACTGGAGCAGCACCCTCCCTGCGGACAACAACTCATTCGGATATTATTCTGCCGGAATGAGCTACATCGTTTCCAACCGGGTGAAACTTCCTAAATGGATGTCCTACTTAAAACTCCGCTTGAGTGCAGCCAGTGTAGGCAATGACACCGAGCCCTACCAAAACACCCAGACTTACCTATTTAATCAAAACTATGGCAGTCAATTTAAAGTGACCAATGAAACAGTGCTCAAAAATGCCGATTTAAAACCTGAACGGCTCAATGCGTATGAAGCCGGACTGGAATCGTGGTTCTTTCAGGATAAATTGCAGATTGATCTCGCGATATATCAAAATGTGAGCATCAATCAGATCATATCTCGCCCCATATCGGCGGCCGGCGGATTTCAGAATTACAATGTTAATGGTGGGGAGGTTCGCACTCGGGGATTGGAAACGATGCTGAGTGCAGAGACCATCAGATCAAATCATTTTAGTTGGTGGTCTTCCGTGAACTTTATGGCCTTTCATAGTCTGGTCACGCGGCTTCCGGAAGGGGTTGATCAATTCGTCACTGCCACAGCAAAAATTTTCGGAGGTGGTGGAGGGTCGAATACCGTTTTTTACATTGCACGTAAAAATGGCCAGGTAGGTGATATGTATGGGACCGGATTTGAGGAAAGGAATGGACAAATCGTTTATGGCTTGAACGGGCTACCGATCCAAGATGGGAACCTGAGGTTATTGGGTAATTACAATCCCGACTTTATCATGGGATTCAATAATAAAATCACTTATAAAAATATTGCATTGACCGTTTTGGTGGATTGGCGAAAGGGCGGAACGATCGTTTCTCGGACCAAAGCCATTGGAAGTACATCTGGTGTTCTGAAAGAGACCTTGAAGGGTCGGGAAAATGGCGTAGTGGGCGAAGGGATTGTGAACATCGGAACCAATGAGGCACCTCAGTATATTCCTAACAATAAATCGGTTAGCGCCAGTCTGTTCTATAATAACTTTTATGATCGGGGCAACGAAGCAACCGCTTTGTACGATGCCTCCTACCTCAAGTTGCGTGAGCTCAGTATTTTTTACATGCTCCCGGAAAGCATGGTGAAATCGATCGGTTTTGAAAAAATCCGGGTGGGATTCGTAGGAACCAATTTGCTATTATTTACAGAAAACCCGCATTTTGATCCAGAACTGAATGCCTTCCAGGATCGCAATATCGTCTATGGTGTCGAAGACATTTCCTATCCTTCGACCCGGAGTTTTGGCGTCAGTTTAAAAACTCAATTTTAAAACACAGATATGAAACATCAAATATATTATTTCCTGGTACATTCATGGAGAATATTCTCTTCTCCATTTAATTTCAAAAGGCTTTCCAGGTTCTTAAGCCAAAGTTTAATGGCCAGGCAACTCATCCCTAGCTTTACGGCTATCCGTCAGATCAAAAATACCCATTCGAATTTTGGTCCAAAACCAAGTATAGAACAAATTCTATATATAAACTCTCAATTTATAAAACTTGCTCAAGTGGATAGTACTAGTAAAGAGCACGCGTGGAACACGACTAATTGGACGGGTCGCCCGGAAAAAATGCGTGGGAGCGGGTGCCTGCCTGCGCGTGAGTATTCATTTTTTCTTGATTTTTGCTCTACTTTGCATCAAGGCAAAGTAGAAAAAGAAAATAAGCACCATCATCTAAATAGGTATACTCACTTAGCGTTTCATACACTAGCCTTTTGGAAACTAAATTGGTGGTATTTAGGGGTTCAGCAGCGTGTCCGACTCTGGCGTATATCCCTACGACCCTTTTGCTCCCCGCCGGCTACTATATCCCTAACCTTAGCTCGGCAATCCTTCCAATGGTTCAGATCAATCCGCTGGCTTACCAATCTGGTTCGGAAAAGGATTGGAAACCTAGCGGGGAGGATTAGCGAAAGAGCAAAGATTGCCCAGCCAGAATCTTATAGTATCATGAACTTTGTTCCACTTGCACTAGTGCACGCAGAACTAAGTCTCTATTGCTACCAATGTCTCCCGCAGATCACACAGATCAGCGCAGATATTACCACGTCATCGGCGTGGTTAGAGAGTAAATCAGCGAGAATCTGCGAAATCAGCGGGAAGCATAACTTTAGCTATTTAGTTCCCAGCGCACTAGTGCTTTTCTTCATTTTATTCTTGTCCAGTTGTACCAATGACTTTGATCAAATCAATGAAAACCCAAACACCCCGGAAAAAGTACACCCACAGTTTTTATTGACCAATGTGATTTTTGAAGCCGCAGACCAAAGTGCTTATAATCAGGGATTTCGTTTGGCCAATTTTCTGGCTCAGTTTGCGGCAAGTCCCGAGTTCGAGCGGATAGACCGGTATGAAATGGGAGGAAACAGCGCATACTGGAATACCATATTTCGATTACTTAGCGATATCCGTTCGATGCAGGAACTCGAAGGAACCAATGAGGCCTACCAGGCCGTAGGGGACATAATAAGTAGCTACCTCTTTTCACAACTCACCGACCTGTGGGGTGATGTACCGTACACAGAAGCCGTACAAGCCATCGACGGAAATTATGCTCCAAAATATGATACGCAGAAAAATATTTACACCGATCCCCAAACCGGCATTCTCGCTGTGCTAAAGCGGGCAGCGCACACCCTGAAAAACACCTCCTCCCCCATTGCCGGTGACATCCTGTTTGATAATAATTTGGATGGTTGGATACGATTTGCCAATTCACTCCGTTTGCGGTATCTGATGCGTATTAGCCATAGGCTTTCGGACTACTCTGAGATCCAAGAATTGGCTGAGTCGGATAAATTGATCTCATCCAACTCTCAAAATGCTGTAGTTCCATACCTCAGTTCAGCTCCAAATCAATGGCCAATGTCAGCATCGGCATTGGGACTTTACCAGGAACACCGGATGTCTAAAACGGTAGATTCTGTGCTGACTCTCTGGAATGATCCCCGGATTGCTGTTTTATACCAGCCAACCGAAAAAAGCACAACAAGTGGTCATCCCGAATATAAGGGCTTGCAAAATGGACAAACCCCTGAAACGATTAGCGAGAAAGGCATCAATCTCAGTGACATCTCCCTTTTTGGTTCTATATTCAGAGACATTCCCAATGGAGTAAATGCGCAGTTTATGCAGTATTCCGAAGTGCAATTTGCTCTGGCAGAAGCGGCTGAACGAGACTTTATCGAGGCAGATGCTGGGAAATATTACAAAGAAGGCATCCGCGCCAGTTTTGAGTATTATGGGCTGGAGGTCCCCAATGATTACTTTAATCAAACATCCGTAGCATTGAATGGTGAGAATAACCTGATCAAAATAATGACACAAAAATGGCTTTCACTGATAGGAATAGGTCATGAAGCCTGGTTCAATGTACGTCGAACCGGAATTCCAGAATTGAAGCCCGGGCCGGATAATCTGAACGAGGATCGGTATCCGGTCCGGTACCTCTATCCCGAATCCGAACAAGCCACCAATGCTGAAAATTATAAGGGAGCCGTGTCCCGAATGGGCGGGGATAATATCAACAATAAAGGATGGTGGGAACGATTCCAATAAAGCCATTGCAATGGTTTGACTGCAACAGGTTTGTGCACGATGCCACCGGTATTCACATGGGGTTGTGCTCTAATATTTTGGGTTCATCCTCAAATTTAATAATTTCAATATGGCAAGAAGTTGATAATATGTGGAAACTTAAAGACCTCAGCGAGATCAAAACTATGTTAGCAAAGGTGTTTGACCAAATGTCGACCTTCGCGAGGTCGCAATGAGTAAATTGAAATACTGCAGTACCTTCATAACCAGCCTAAGTTATTAGACCAGACCACCAATATCTAAAAATTTAAAACAACTTTTATGACCAAAAACAACTTATTAATTACAACATCTTTGGCCGGTTTCTTTTTTACCCTCCTTCTCGTGTGGCCGGCATCCGTCCACACTCAACCCGCCAATCCCTCCCCGGCCAAAACTAAAGTCTGGATTGATGCGGACCTGGCCGTAGGCATGAAGCGTCACCACAAACCAGGTTACAGCGATGTGGATGATGGTTATGCGGTGCTCCAACTTATGAAATCTCCGGTGGTGGACATTGTCGGGATAAGCACTGTTTTTGGGAACACCACGATTGATAATGCCTTTGCAATAGGCCAAAAAATGAGCAAGGAATTTTCCAGGAAAGAAGTACCTGTGTACAAAGGAGCCGGTGAACCTATTGATCTGAATGCAGTCCAAACCAATGATGCAGCAGAAGCGCTGCATAAGGCTCTCCAGGAAGAAAAATTAACCATTCTGGCAATTGGTCCCGCGACCAACATCGGTCTGCTGCTATTGAATTACCCGGAAATCAGTGATCAGATTGAAAAGATAGTCCTGGTGGCCGGCCGGCGAAAGCCCACCGATTATTTCAAAATTGGCACGCAGGGGAATCGAGCCCAAGACCTGAATTTTGATTTGGATAATACGGCATTTCGGGTACTTTTCGAAAACAAAGTGCCCATCGTGTTGTGTCCTTTTGAAATATCCAATAAGGTGTGGTTGAAGAAAAATGATCTGGATAGAATCAACAATGGCATGCCGGCCAATCGATGGCTTGCAGAGGCTTCTCGTCCTTGGCTTAAGCAATGGCTGAATCAGGGCGCTGAGGGCTTCAATCCCTTTGATGTGTTGGCCAGTCATTTTATCACCGCTCCCGGGGATTTGGTCTTTGAATCATTGAATGCAAGGTTGGAAATACATCCGGATGATACTGCCGGAGAATCTCAGGAAAGGACTTTCAAACAATACCTGATATGTGACAAGGGTCCGGGGTATCCGGTCCTCTATTGTTATGAGGTGACGGATGGCTATCACGAAAAATTGATCAGGAGCTTATTGAAACAATGATTAAGTATGATGCAGTACCCGAAGCCATTCATCTGATTTGAAAAATACAAAATAATTTCAATGCCTTACATGATAGGAACATTCAAAACAGACGCGTTTCCCGGTTCTTGAGACCGGTTGTGTTTAGCGTCCAAGAATTGTTATACAGGGAGTGTTTTTGCCCCGTCATGTTTGACGGAATTAAAAATGAATTTGTGCTTTAACTCTTAACATCAAGCAATTATGCAAATATTACAACCAACGATAAAACCCTTAGAAACCTATCTGAAAAATCAGGGATGGCTTCAGGATAACGAAACGATCGAAGGCGTTGAAAAACCTGGAGAGGGAAACATGAATTTCACCCTACGGATCATCACCAACCGTCGAAGCTTTATCATCAAACAAAGCCGGGATTTTGTGGAGAAATATCCCTCCGTCCCCGCCCCACCAGAGCGGGTCCAGCGAGAGGCAATGTTTTATAAATTGATCGGCACTGTTGATGCATTGAGTAGAATGATGCCCAGATTGATCGGGCTGGACACCATAAACAATGTGATGAATATGGAGGATCTGGGTGCTGGAAGGGACTTCACTTTTCTTTACCAGGAAAACCAGGTTTTGAACCAAAAGGATCTTTCGGCATTGATCCGATTCGTCACCACATTACATGGTTCGATTTCCAGGGAAAATACAGATCATTACATCTCCAATAAGGCTATGCGGGAGCTCAATCACGAGCACATTTTTGTATATCCTTATTTGGATGACAATGGTATAAATCTTGATGATATTCTGCCGGGTTTACAGAAAGTGGCTCATCGCGCAAAAGGGAACACCACACTTAAAAAGGAACTTAAAAAATTGGGGGCAATATATCTGGCGGATGGTGATCATCTATTACATGGTGATTATTTTCCTGGCAGTTGGTTAAGGACGAACGAAGGCATCCAGGTTATCGATCCCGAGTTTTGCTTTTTTGGGCCCGTTGAATTTGAAATCGGCGTGATGATTGCCCACTTAAAAATGGCTAATCAACCGGAAGAGATTATTGAGTCTGTCTTACTACAATATGGTGCTGTGATTGGTTTTGACCCCTGGTTGCAGCGTCGGTTTTCCAGCGCAGAAATCCTGCGTCGGATTTTAGGTCTGGCTCAGCTTCCATTGGCGATTGGCCTAGAGCGGAGGAAAGCGTTGGTGGAGGAAGCAGTGGAAGAAATGATAAGGAAAGAGTAAACGAGCACACACAATAACGTTCACTAACTACCATTTCCAGCGTCCTGTAATCAGCAACGGATTACTGTTGATATCCAAACTGGCTTGCAACGCCTGCACCTGGGCAGCTTTATCAGGTTCCGGGTTGGTATTTAAAAAGTCCTCACATTTTTCCAGGATATCATTGATAGGGATACTGATGTAAAAAGAATTAATCCCACTAACTCTGAAGTAATGTTCACTAAGGTTTAGTTCCAGACCTTGAAAATTAAAGGAAATGGTATCAAATTTTTCAATTTCATTAATTCCGGCATGATATCTAAATAAAAATTGATCCATGGGTTTGCTTGTCACGACGACAGGGCCATCTGTGATTCGTTCCTCTTGAACCATATGCAGTATAGCATTTCGATGAAGATCCAGTCCCTTCAGATATATATGCTGGATCGTTTCTTTCTTTCCAAAATTGGAATATTTTTTCTTTTTAAATGCGATCAAGGGGTGATCAATAACACCACGAATCTCGAAGATCGTATCCGTATCTGATGGCTGAAAGATAATCCGGTTTTTATGATCTATCTGTAAAAACGGTGAAGAACTTGTATTACTATGCGTGTAGTGAGTGGTATCCCAGGATTTCCCATCCAGTAGGTGACCTTCGGGAGATAGGTAGTAATATTGATAAGGAAAAATACGGTTGACGTGCCGGATGGCGAAAATGGAATCCTTATTCAGTACAATCATCTCCTGTAAAGATCCATTCGTCTCCGTGCTAAACGCGTCTTCTACCTGCCGGCGGTCGAGATAATATCGAATCAATTTACTGTTGTAAGGATTGTAGGTATAGATCCTATTGTTTGTTTCATCGATCGCCCAACGATTACTGTCCCAGTATTCATCAGCACCTATGCCGGTCCGCTTCATGCTTCCCAGGAAGTGCCCCTGCCGGTTAAAAAGCAATGCTCGCACTCCACTCAGGCACAGAATGTAATTCTCAGAAAATTCGGCGCGAATTGATCTTAGGATCGATTCAGGAGTCGTTTCCAGTTGAATGACTTCCAGGTGATCCGCCAGATCGTCGAGCTGAGCATTTTTGAATTCGATATCCCGGGTTAAATCCAGAGTAATCAAGGTAGGGCTGGGTTCAAAATCAGCATTTCTAGAATCAATACACGACTGCAAAATCCCTGTTAAAGTCAAAAGAATTACCGAATACATTTTAAATTCCATACTTGTAATATTAACTTCCATCTCAGACCAAGTCTGTTTCTATTCATTTCCAATCGATGAGCGCTCAATTTAGAATAAGTTTTTCTTAATACGCTCATGGCAACCCATTGACACTCATCGCCTATCGCTTTACTTGGGATTATACAATTTATAATATTTTCAAAACAGCTGGAAAATTTCTAAATAATTTGTTACATTTACCCGGCATATTGTGAAAAGCCTAATATGTATTTTCAACCATTTATATTCTCTAAAGCACAATCAAAGTTCTATACATTTATATGACTATACTTACGTTACGCCATTAATAATTACACGCCAACTGCTGACATTCACCACAGCGGTACTGATAAACAATTAATCATATGACTCTTTCAGTTAGATTTAAACTTTTATTTTGGCTTTCATTGGGGTTAATTTTCGCTTGTGACAGTGAAGAAAATCCGATAAAAGTAAAGCCATACGACCCATCCATGCCGGTTACATTTGATTCGTTTTTACCGGATTCAGGAGGTATTGCGACAAAGATGGTTTTGTTTGGCAAAAATTTCGGTAACGATCCCTCCCTGATTAATGTCTACTTCAATAAAAAGAAAGCTACAGTGGTCGGGGTGTCCGATGACATTATGTATGTATTAACTCCCCGACAACCCGGAGAACTGAGTGATATATCAATCGTGATCGGTACAGATAGTGTAGTCTGTGCGGAAAAACAGTTCAAGTATTTGCTTTCGACCAACGTGCTCCCTTATGCGGGTGTAGTCGATGCCAATGGGAACGGAGGGTTCAAAGATGGCCCGATCGGAGAAGCCATGTTTGAATCACCACGCTTTATTCATTGCGACTTAGATGATAATCTATTTATTTCAGATAATGAAAACAGAGTCAGACTTGTATCTCCGCAACTGGGCCAGGTCATCACATTGGCTGACAACATTGCCCGGCCGGTCGGAGGATGTACCTCGACGGATGGAGAAAGGGTATATATCGGTGCTTATGTATGGAAAGCCAGCGCTAATGACCGACGGGTGTATTGCTTTGATCCAGAACGTCAATGGAATCCTTATGTTATTCCAACCGGTATTCCTGCTTCCGATGTGGATTGGGTTTCATCGATCGCGATAGACGAAGATGATGTAATTTACTTCGGTGCTGAAAACGGACATTTATTTAAAGTAGACACCAAAAATGATCAATGGGACTATCTTCATCAGAATGCAACCAGGAATGGAGACTATGTATATGTAGCTTATTCACAGATTGATCGGCGTGTTTATGTAGCTACCAGGGATGAGAGCAAGATCTACTACTATGATCTTAAAACCGGTGAGTTCAACTATCTCGCGGGATCTTCCAAAGGGCACAATGACGGTCCTGGTGATGAAGCTCAGTTTAATACTATTGGTCAAATCGCCGTTGATTTGGATGGCAACCTTATCGTAGCAGACCGATTTAATCATGTGGTGCGAATGGTGCGCCCCGATGGATTCACAAGTACGTTAGCGGGCCAACCTGGGACAGCAGGGTACTTAAATGGTCTTCCAGAGAACGCGTTGTTCCATGAGCCATATGGTGTTTGCGTGAGTCCGACCACTGGTGCCATTTACGTGAGTGATAAGAATAATTATAGAATCCGAAAAATTGTAATTGAATGAAATATGTATGCATCATAATGTGCGCGCTCTTCCTGGCAGGATGTCCCCTTCACACATGGGGTCAGAACGAAGAGCTGAAAATAACCGGTGTCGTAACGGATGAAAACAATGAAACACTTCCCGGCGTCAATATTTATATTAAGAACATGCCCGGTGTCGGAGTCTCCTCAGATATGGATGGTGGGTATCAGATCAATGTAGCTAAGAACAGCACCCTGGTGTTTTCGTATATAGGATTCAAAACCCAAGAACATTTGATTACAGGTGAAACCAATCTCCTGGATGTACAACTGACGGTGGATTCAGGCTCCGAACTGGAAGAAATTGTTGTGGTAGGACACGGACATCAAAGAAAGGCGAGTGTCATTGGTTCCATATCAACGATGGAAACCAAAGAACTGCGAACCCCTTCCTCGTCCATTACAAATACATTTGCAGGTCGAGTAGCTGGAATCATCTCCGTACAAAGAAGCGGCGAACCGGGCAATGATTTTTCTCAATTCTGGATTCGTGGAATCAGCACATTCGGAGCCAGCCAAAGTGCGCTCATTCTTATTGACGGCGTTGAGCGGGCCGGAATAAACCAAATCGATCCGGAAGATATTGAAAGCTTTTCTGTACTCAAAGACGCATCGGCTACAGCCGTGTATGGAGTCCGGGGAGCCAACGGAGTGGTTCTGATCACTACAAAAAAAGGTTCTGCGGGAAAGCTTTCAATCAGATTGAAGAATTATGCCACATTATCCTCTTCGCCTAGAATGCCGGAATATTTGGAAGCATATGATTATGCCCTACTGGCCAATGAAGCACGAGAAGTTCGGGGACTGGACCCGATCTATGATGATATTGAACTCAATATCATAAACCGAAATCTCGATCCTGACCTATACCCCAACGTCAGTTGGCAGGATGAAATATTAAAGAAACAGACCTTGGACAGAAATCACTACCTAAATATTTCTGGAGGAGGAGATGAAGCTCGGTATTTTTTAAGTGCCGGGACCTATTCTTCTGACGCTTTGTATAAAGAAAACAGTCTAGCAGATTATCATACCAATGTAAAGTACAATCGACATACATTCCGCTCCAATCTAGACATCAATGTGACCAATTCCACAGTTATTTCGTTGGGGGTCGATGGGTATATGACGACACAAAATCGTCCAGGAATCGGCGAAACATCTAAAATATGGGAAGCACAGGCTAACCTGACACCACTGACTGTGCCCATTCAATATTCGTCCGGGCAATTTCCAGCCTATGGAAAATCACAAAATGAAATGTCACCCGCCGTATTATTGAACCACACCGGTTATCTTACGGATCATAGAAGTGCTGTTCAATCCAACATCAACCTGAAGCAGGATCTGTCCAACTGGGTTGATGGTCTATCCGCCCGCGTGCTTTATTCTTTTGACACGTATTCAACGCATATCGTAAAAAGAGAGAAAGCACCAGATCTATATTACGCAAACAAACGAAAGCCCAATGGAGATCTCGATTTAGAACTCAATGTTAACCAAAAGTCTCTTGAAATATCCACGGCTTCATTGACCAACCGAAAATATTACCTGGAAGGGGCAATTGATTATAGTAAGTTTATCGCGAATCGTCACCGTATCGGCGGCCTGTTACACTATTTCCATCAGGAATACAACTCCACCGAATTCACCGGCACCAATGCCATTCCACAGCGAAACCAAGGTCTATCTGGTAGAATGACTTATGCGTTTGATGATACCTACTACGTCGAAGGCAACTTTGGGTATACCGGTTCTGAAAATTTTAAACGCGGTGAACAATTTGGTTTCTTTCCTTCCATTGCAGTGGGGTGGGTTCCGACTTTTTATGACTGGATGAAAGAACACGCGCCCATTATATCATTGCTTAAATTTAGATACTCCTATGGTACGGCCGGAAATGATAAAATATCCAATTACAGATTCCCCTATTTCACATTTGTGCAGGAAGGAGCTGCGGCAGGTTGGGCCGGATCCAACGGAATCACGGAAACGAATCTGGGCGCAGATAATCTGAGATGGGAAAAAGCCATTAAAAACAACCTTGGTATAGAGATCACTTTAGATGACCGTCTTTCTTTTGTTTTTGATATCTTTAAGGACCGTCGTGAAGGAATTTTCCAGGAACGGACCAACTTACCGGAAACCGTTGGGAACATTGCCCAACCCTGGGGAAATGTAGGAACCATGGTCAGTAAAGGAATTGATGGTACGGCCTCTCTGACCCAACCATTGGGAGAAAAAGCCTGGGCAACTGTACGAGGTAACTTCACCTTTGCACACAACAAAGTAGAGTATTGGGAAGAACCCCCGTTCAAATACCCTTATAAAGCCAAGGCCGGGCATATATACAATTCCCATACCGGATTAATTGCATTGGGGCTGTTTGAGGATGAGGAAGAAATTCTCAGTAGTCCATCGCAGTTCGGTACTGTATTACCGGGAGATATAAAATACAAAGATGTCAATGGCGATGGGAAGGTAGACTCAGAAGATTACGTTTATTTCGACTATTCAGATGTACCTCAGATTACGTATGGGGTAGCTGGTGAAGTGGGCTACAAGGACTGGACATTGAGTATGTTTTTTCAGGGCGCAGGACGATCCAAATTCATCTATAGCGGATCCAATTATTTTCCATACAGTGGTGGTGATATTGGAAATATCTTGTCAATCGTAAACGATCCTTTGAACAGATGGACACCGGCGAGTTACTCCGGCACGCCAACCACGGAAGTACCCAATGCTCGCTTTCCACGATTGAGTTACGGATCATTTGCGAACAATACCCAACCCTCAACGTACTGGTTGGCCAGCAATGATTATGTTCGGTTAAAAAACGTTGAATTAGCCTACCGCATCAAAGCTGATTTTTTACGAAAAGTAGCTCTCAGTCATGTAGACATCTCTGTAATCGGTGACAATTTAATAGTGTGGGATAATGTCAAACTATGGGATCCTGAACAGGCATCAAGCAACGGAACGGCATATCCGATTCAGCGTAAATTCACTCTCAATCTGATTTTAAATTTTTAATAAATGAAACGATTTATACTAACCCTATCATTTGGTCTGATACTGTTATTCAATTTTTCGTGCAACTATCTGAATGTTGATCCCTACTTCTTAGATACTTTCAGTATTGATACCGTGTTTGCCAGAAAACATTTTGTAGAAGGTTATCTTTGGAACACAGCCTCCTACATCATGCCAGAAGCGGGTTCTCATACTTCGACGGATGTGTACCCTTATTTCACAGGATCCGATGATGCTTTCTGGACCTACAAAAGAGGAACCTTCCCTCAAAACTTCTTCTCTGCCAATGAATTGGATGCATCTTCGGGTGAGTTTAAGCACTGGAACCATTTTTACATCGGAATTCGAAAAGCCAATACAATCATGGCTCGACTAGATGAAGTGCAGGATGCCACAGCTATTGAAAAACGAGAAATCCTTGGGTTGGCCCTATTTTTAAGAGGCTATTTTTATTTAAAACTCGTAGAGCAATATGGTCCAGTAGTCATTACCCCAGACCAACCACAATCGTATGATCTTTCTTTGGATGAATTGGCTCTACCACGCAGCACCTATGATGAATGTGTAGAGTACATTGTCGATGATTTTATGGAAGCAGCGAAGATATTGCCGGAAAGACAAATTGATGCCTACTGGATGCGCCCCACAAAGGGAGCTGCACTGGCATTAGCTTCTCGTTTAAGACTTTATGCAGCGAGTCCTTTGTTTAATGGAAACAGTCAATTCTATTCTAACTGGACCACCCAGGAAGGCGATCATTTTATCAGTCAAACTGAAGACAACCAAAAATGGGCGCAAGCAGCTGTAGCCGCATTGCGTGTGATTGAACTTGGTGAAACGGGACTGTATTCTCTGCATACCAAGCCCTGGAAAACAAACTCGCCTGTATTGGCTCCGAATGTGCCCACTGCTGATTTTCCAAACGGAGCGGGAGGGATCGATGTTTATCACTCCTACAGCGACATGTTCAACAGTGAAACCTTGATGTACAAAAACCCTGAGTGTATCTGGGGCGACAATTCTGAAAGTGCAGCATTGCATCGAATTGTTCAGGGCACCCACCCTTTGTTTGTCTATGGTTGGAATGGATTGAACGCACCTCAAAAATTGATCGACGCTTACTATATGCGGGATGGAAGTACAATCGATCAACCGAAGCTTCCGGAATATCAGTATTCTGAGACTGGATATACAGAACATGAAGAAAATTTTTCAAACTACACACTGGCCGCTGGAACTTTCAATATGTATGCCAACCGGGAATATCGGTTTTATGCCACGATTATGTTTAGCGGAGCGAAGTTCTATGGTTTGAGTACTTCCGGAGGTTCTGCATACAACAACTTCCTGGTTAATTATGCTGCAGATGGCAATGCCGGTTCTATCGTAGGATCAGATCCGGACGATCGCCTGGTTACCGGGTATACTTTTAGAAAATACACGCACCCTGACGATAATTTTTTCTTTGGATCCGTCTCCGATAAATCTTTTGCACGGATCAGGTATGCCGAAATACTATTAAATTATGTGGAAGCTTTGAATGAGTTGACCGGAAGCTACACCATCGATGGATACACCGTAGCACGTGATCCGGAATTGATTAAAAAATACTTTAATATGGTCCGTTACCGCGCTGGATTACCGGGATTATCCGATGCTGAAGTATCCGATCCTGAATTGCTTCGGGAAATTATACGTAGAGAGCGCTATATAGAATTCGCACTCGAAGGCCGAAGATACCACGATCAACGTCGGTTAAAAAAGCTGGAAGAAGATTATGAGCCATTTGAAGGGATGAATGTACGCGCCGTTCGCGCCCAACCCGATCAATTTTTTACCAGAGTCCGGGTCAATGATTCGAATGTCAGACGAAATTACGATCGAAGGTTGTACTTTTTCCCAATCCCAACCTCCGATCTCGATAAAAACCCAAATTTGATCCAAAACCCTGGTTGGTAATCCATCTAAACGTGTAAAAAATGATATACAAAATTATACCTCAACTTCTACTATTCACCGCAGTACTTGCATCGATACTTAGTCTTTCGTCTTGTGATGAAGAGTTCGATCAGGTTGAAGCATACAAGAAGAACATTTATCTGGTTCACAGTGAAAATCTGATCCATCATTTTATTCACCCTTTCCAGGACAAACCTTCAGAAGGGTTTATAACCGTATACTGCAGTGGATCGCTCTTACCAGATAGAGACATACAAATTGACATGGAGTTCGATCCGGACATTATAGACGAGTACAATTTCATCGAGTTTGAACACGATAGTTCCAGGTATGTCCATATGCTCAACCAGGAAAATTTTGAAGTTCCATCATTTACCGTTGAAATTAAGAAAGGAACATTGTACAGCAACATGCCGATCCTATTGAATGCGCATGGATTATCCCCAGACACTACCTACGTGATTCCTTTAAGAATCAAACAGGTCAATGAGTACGAAGTCAATGAGGAATTATCATCTATACTCTATGCGGTTCAACTTAAAAATGAATATTCGGGGCAGTACAGGATGTCAGGCACGCTGATCGATACAGCTTCAGGTGTTGAACAGCAAGTCTTTAAAGATAAAAACATCGTACCCATCGATGAGTTTACCAGCCGAATGTATGTAGCTGCCGAAAATGAAAACCCGGCGAATATACCAACATATACCCTGAAATTTAGCGTTAACCCGGATAATTCCGTCACGATTCATGAAGGAAATAACATCGGTGATTTGGGCGATAGTCGATATCAGCCAGAAAAAAAGACTTTTACCCTCAACTATAGTTTTATGATTGATGGTCACCGGTATGATATGCATGAAACGCTAATCAATAGGGATCAAAGTAGTCGATGATCTTGTTGTATTAGGCATTGAGTTTGTTGCCTTTATAAAAAAAATAAAGATAAGCAGACTTCCAGATACCATCAGGTTCATAAAGCTTAATTCCACCCTTGCGATTCGTGTGCGTGGATTGCATTAGATCGATACTACAGAGACGGAAAAAGTTCTGGATGCACCGCATTTTTAACCATTCGAACCTCGATCTGCTTTTACCAAAGACCAGAACATTATTTTTTAATAAAGCTCGGGAAATACCAACAAACTCCAATCATCGTTCATTCTTTCTTCGAATGTATCTTCCCATAACTTTTGATATTTCTCATCCTTGTAAATCCAGGCTGCTTTACGAATCAATAAGCCCAGCCGGTTTTCTGTGTTATCCCATCCGGATATTTGTTCGAAAGGCCACTCCCTTTCACGACCGATATAACCGATCAGATAATCCAATGCCTTTTTCAGCGAACCACCTTTGGGATTGGTATAATGAAACACATCGATATCTTCTTTTAGACCGATAATACCAACATCGAAAAAGTTTCGCAGATTGGATACCGAATACCCAAATGCCATCGTCCGGATCAATTCGTGTGGCTGGCTCCCATCAGCTTCGATCATGAGATCGATCCTTCTGTGTGGCACTTCTCTAATGTTTTATAATCGAAAACCGCTTATCCATCTCTACCGTAGAGAAAAATAGTAGAGCTGGATACTGTATACCAACACATTATCAAAATAAGAAGCAAATCACATACACTCTAAAGATGCCCAAGTTAGACCGACATAACGTGTTATTGACAAGCTAGGGAATGAGGATCATGCATTGGGAATAGTTTGTCCAGTAATTGCAAAGATACTGAATTTATTTTCCTCGTTTTTTAAACACTCCTTGGATCAAGATAATTTATTCAGAAATTATTATATAAATTATGGTAAAAATACGAGTAATACTATATTTGGTTGTTAATTACCTTATTTAGAATAATTTTCCACGTCTATGAGTAAACATCAGTTGCAACGCACCCTCGGTCCATTTATGCTTTGGGGTTTAGGGGTCGGCTACGTGATATCAGGCATGTACTTCGGATGGAATCTAGGACTGGCAGAGGGGGGCACGTATGGCTTGGCCATAGCCACCTTATTTATTATTGTCATGTATGTCACGTTTACGTTTAGCTATACAGAGATGGCCTGCGCTATCCCTAAAGCCGGGGGCGCTTTTGATTATGCCAACAGGGGATTGGGAAAGAATCTGGGGTTTTTTGCCGGCATGGCACAAAACATTGAGTTCATATTCGCCCCCCCAGCGATTGCGGCAGCGATCGGCGCCTACCTCAACCTCTTATACCCCGACGTACATCCGCTCATGTGGGCGGTCGGTGCTTATTTTATATTTACTTTAATCAATGTCTTAGGCGTTCGCCTAGCGGCCTCGTTTGAATTAGTCATTACCATATTAGCAGTGATTGAGTTATTGGTCTTTGCAGGGGTTACCCTCCCATCGTTTGAATGGCAGAATTTACACATTAATCCCAT
Source organism: Membranihabitans marinus (assembly GCF_019802045.1). GTDB lineage: Bacteria > Bacteroidota > Bacteroidia > Chitinophagales > Saprospiraceae > Membranihabitans > Membranihabitans marinus_A. Next base: position 65,483 of record NZ_JAHVHU010000010.1, read on the forward strand.
GCCCAACGGATTTTCTGGAGCTTTTGCTGCCATTCCGTTTGCGATATGGTTTTTTCTGGCAATTGAAGGGGTAGCTAACGTTGCTGAGGAAGCGATCCATCCGCAGCGAAATATTCTATTAGGTTTTGGGTCGGCCATTGGCACTTTGGTTTTTCTGTGTATACTCACATTTATCTCTGCAGTCGGTGTCGCTGGCTGGGAAGCTGTCGTCTACCCGGCAGGGAGTGATTTGCCCTCAGACTCGCCTTTACCATTGGCGTTGGCCCAGGTAGTTCATGAAGGGCACTTTCTGTACAAGATGTTAATCGGGATCGGGTTATTGGGATTGATTGCCTCTTTTCACGGTATCATCCTTGCAGCGGGCCGGGCCTCCTTCGAATTTGGAAGAGTTGGTTATGCGCCACGATTGTTTAGCGTCGTACACTCGCGTTTCAAAACACCGGCAAATGCTTTAATCTTAAATATGGCTATAGGCATCCTGGCTCTATTTACCGGAAAAACGAGCGAGATCATTACCATCGCATGTTTTGGGGCACTAAATCTTTACATCGTATCCATGATTGCCTTTTTTGCTTTGCGCCGTAAAGAACCTGGTTTGGAACGCCCTTTTAAGGTCCCTTTTTACCCAGCGTTTCCATCCATCGCATTAGCTATTTCTGTTGTTGCGCTGATCGCGATGACTTACTATAATTTTATGCTTGCCATCATATTCTATGGCATTATTGGTATCTCATACCTGGGGTACCACCTCTTCATTCATCAAAGACAGAAAAGTGAATAAACAACACCTATCCAAGAACGAAATAGTCAACCAGATCAAAAATTCGAGACATACCAAAATCAAGGTAGCCGTTTCTGATATCGATGGTATCATGCGTGGAAAATTGATGCATCAAGAGAAATTTTTCAAAGTATTGGATTCCGAGTTTGGTTTCTGCAATGTGGTATTTGGCTGGGATATGAACGACAAATCCTATGACAATGTCGAAGTTTCCGGATGGCACACCGGCTATCCGGATCAAAGTTGTTATCTGGATTCGAGCACATATCGCACGATTCCCTGGGAAGATGATTTACCTTTTGTCCTGGGCGAATTTTGTATAGAAAACGATTCAAAGTTTCCGGTTTGTCCTCGATCATTGTTAAAACGTATTGAGAAATCAGCCCATGATGCCGGCTATTTACCTTTATTTTCCCAGGAATTTGAATGGTTCAATTACCAGGAAAACGCAGAAGATCTTTACACCAAGGATTTTAACCACCTGCATCACCTCACCTCTGGCATGTTTGGTTATTCGATCTTGAAGGCATCAGAAAAAAGTGATTTTTTCCACCACTTATGGGAGGACCTTGAAAAATTCGGAATTCCGCTGGAAGGTCTTCACACTGAAACAGGGCCCGGTGTATACGAAGCGGCCATACAATATTCGGCTATATCAGAAGCTGCCGACAGGGCATTTTTATTTAAAACAGCATGCAAAGAAATTGGCTTTAAACACGATATTATAGCCAGTTTTATGGCAAAGCCTTTTCAGGATCTTCCGGGATGCAGTGGCCACATTCATCAAAGTCTGTGGAATAGTTCCGGATCAGAGAACCAATTTTATGATTCAAATGACGTACACCACATGAGCGAGGTTTTTAAAAGCTACCTGGCCGGGCAGATTCATTGCCTTCCTCATATTCTCCCTATGTATGCCCCGACTATAAATAGTTTTAAAAGACTGGTGGAGGGCGCCTGGGCTCCCACGACCATCACGTGGGGTGTCGACAACCGCACCACCGCTTTTCGTGTGATTCCAGGGAGCCAAAATTCCACCCGATTGGAAAGTCGAGTGGTTGGTTCCGATGTAAACCCCTATTTGGCAATGGCTGCCAGCCTGGCCAGTGGACTATATGGAATAAAGAACAATCTATCCCTGGAACTCACAGCCACTGCGGGGAACGGCTACGAGGATAAAGGCGCGGGATTGCTTTCGAAGACCCTCATCGAAGCTTCAGACCGCATGAAGGAATCGGTCATCGCTGCAGAATTATTCGGCGAAGAATTCGTCAACCACTTTACAAAAACCAGAGAATGGGAGTGGCGGGAGTATTGTAAATATGTGACAGACTGGGAGAAAAAAAGATACTTTGAAATTATTTGAAATTTGAATGCATGATAGACTGGAATCAATCTTTTAGTTACAGTTTTCCGACGAACATCCGGTTCGGTAAGGGTGTTATACAAGAACTTCCTGACTTCCTTATTGAGCAGGATGTCTCTAAACCCTTGATCGTAACAGATTCAACAGTGGCGTCTTTGCCCTTTTTTGGGAAGATTCTTCGACAGTTGGACTTAAAAGGGCTCGAACCAGAAGTGTATGATAAAATGCATAAAAACCCGATTAAGTCGGATGTACTTCAGGGCAAGGACTTCTATACAAAAACCAATCGGGACAGTATAGTAGCCATTGGCGGCGGAGTCGCTATGGATGTTGCCCGTGCCATTGCACTCTCCATCAACCATCACAGAGATTTATTCGATTATGATGACCTACTGGGCGGGGATCAATACATTACGGAACACGTGCCCATTTTGGTTACAGTTCCCACCACCGCCGGCACGGGCAGTGAAGTGGGAAGAAGTGCGATCATATCCGAAGATGATTCAAAGAAAAAACGAATACTATTCCATCCCAAATTGATGGCTAAAATAGTGTTTGCGGACCCGGAACTTACCATGGATCTTCCCCCATATATAACTGCTGCCACGGGTATGGACGCTTTAACTCACCACATGGAAGCGTTCCTTGCCAAAGGATTTCACCCCATGTGTGAAGGCATCGCATTGGAAGGGATTCGGTTAATTTCCGGTTCATTGGTCAACGCTACCCATCGGCCTGATCTGGCATCCCGGTCTAAGATGCTCATTGCATCCTTGATGGGTGCTGTTGCTTTTCAAAAAGGACTGGGTGTGGTTCATAGTCTTGCGCACCCTCTTTCGAGTCTTTTAGACACCCATCATGGCTTGGCGAATGCGATCAATTTACCCCATGGCATGGCGTTTAATTATGAGGGCAATGAAAGTAAATTTGATCATATGGCTTTTGCGTGGGGGTTGGGAAGTCAGGCCGGCCAACGTTTTTTGGAAGGCTTGTCTGAGATCAATCGGGAGTTAAAACTTCCGGAATCCTTATCGGATATCGGGGTAACTCAGGATCACATCCCCACCCTATCTCAACTGGCAGCAGCAGATTTTGCACATCCTAATAATCCCAAAACAGTGACACAAACAGATTTCGAAATTTTATACCGAAAAGCGCTGTAATAAACCCGTTAGAAATGATAAAAATCGGTATTTCTTCTTGTTTTATGTACTCAAATCCAAAACGTATTGTCTTTGGTCCTAAATCATTAAGTTATATCGAAAATGATATGGCCCGATATGTAACCACCCAGGACGTGCTACCTGTGCTAATCCCGGATGTAGCAGAACCTTATCTCACCTCGATACTACAACAACTCGATGGGGTTGTACTTCAAGGAGGAAGTGACCTTGCTCCGGAATCCTATGGAGAATCTCCCATCGGAAAATGGAAGGGTGACGCCTACAGAGACCGGTATGAATTGAAAATCTTGGATTTCGCCATACAACAATCTCTTCCCGTCCTGGGGATTTGCCGGGGATTTCAACTTATGAATGTTTATTTCGGGGGGACACTTTATCAAGATATATCGACTCAACTACCGAAGGCTATATTGCACCGATCCGCTGAAGACTATGATCAACTTCATCACGCGATCCGTTTTGAGGAAAACAATTTCTTGCAGACGATGTATGCAGACATCCCTAATCCGCAGGTAAATACGGTACATCATCAAGCCATCAAAAAACTGGGATCCGATCTTAATATTTATGCCCGGTCAGAAGACGGATTGATTGAAGCATTTGGATATTCCAAAGAACCGGAAGGAAAAGTATTTGGGGTACAGTGGCACCCGGAGTTCTCACCGACCCTAGCAGGACTCGTAATACCTGCAGACCGCATCTATCGCAGATTTTTGGATTACGCCAGAAAACAGTACGATCTGCGACAAACTAACCAAATCGTTACACCATGAATATATACAATCCTAGTACAAATACTGTCATCGCAACCGTGAAGGAAGATACAGATCAGACCTTGCAAAAGAAACTGCAAACCTTGCGACAGGGAGTAGCATCATGGAGAACATCTTCATTATCAGACAGAATAGACAAGATCAAAACTTTTGGTCATCTTGTCCGTAACGATATTGAAAATTTAGCTGCTTTATTGACATCCGAAACCGGAAAACCAATTCAGCAGGCTCGAAATGAGATTAGGGGGGCTCAAAATCGAATTGATCATATTATCCAAAATGCCTCCCCTTGGTTGAGCCCTGAACACATATATCATAATGATACGATATCAGAATCCATCCGATACGAACCGCTCGGCGTAATCGCTAATATCTCGGCCTGGAACTTCCCCTATAATGTAGGCTATAATGTGTTTCTATACGCTTTGGCCGCAGGCAACGGAGTTCTTTATAAACCTTCTGAGTATGCTACCTTAACAGGGCAAGCCATTAGTCATAAGCTTTACCAGGCGGGTATTCCGGAAGAGGTTTTTCAAGTTGGAATTGGTGGAGCTTCGGTCGGCCAAAAGTTATTAGAAATGAACTTTGATGGTTACTTTTTTACCGGTTCTCACCACACCGGGCAAAAAATAGCTACCACATTGGCTCCAAAAATGGTTCCCGTGCAGATGGAGTTAGGTGGAAAGGACCCGCTCTATGTCATGGATGATGTTGCAGATATAAAGCAGGCAGCTATTAATGCTGCGGAGGGAAGTTTTTATAATGCTGGGCAAAGTTGCTGTGCCATAGAACGAATCTATGTTTCTGAGTCAATTTACGATGAGTTCATCCACTATTTTATAGAAGAAGTCTCTAGTTACCCGATGGGGGACCCTACGAAAGAATCCACTTTTATCGGTCCTTTGACCAGAGCCGAACAACTCGACACCATCGAAGACCAGATCACTGATGCTGTAGATCAAGGAGCCACAATCATGATTGGGGGCCGAAGAGTTTCATCCCAAGGCTATTTTCATCAACCTACCGTATTGAGCAATGTCAATCATACTATGAAGGTCATGAAACAAGAGACCTTTGGACCGCTGGTTGGTATTCAAAAGGTTCGATCCGATGAGGAAGCAGTAGATTTAATGTCAGATACTCCATATGGTCTGACAGCTGCTGTATTCGGCTCTGATGAACAGCGGGCGTTGGCCGTATTGAACAAAGTAAATACCGGGACTGTTTATTGGAATTGTTGCGACAGGGTGAGTCCAAATGTGCCTTGGTCGGGGCGTAAAAATTCAGGCATAGGATCTACCTTGGGGTATCAAGGGATTCGAGCATTCGTTCAGCCCAAAGCATATCACTTAAAACATTAATCGGCATCCCTGATATCTAGTACTATGTTTCACAAGTCATTATAAAAAATAACACCTCATATATCTCAAAATGACTCCGAGTTCAATCCAACCCGACCTGGACAGGATCGAAATTGGTTTTCTAACTCACATCTAGCCTACCCCGCAAAATTCATGGCTTTTGATTTATGCAGATGCAAGGAATGACTGAATATAGTCGTAGTGCAACGCAGACCAAAGATGGTAAATCCATCTTTGATGAGGGAACCAAAATGCCCTCATTTTGGAAGGGTAGCCTCACGAATAGTATTCTATTTCAAGGAGTTAGTAACATGAGCGAATGTAGTCTCATCTCGGCAAGGCCGAGCTGAGACAGAAAGTTCAGTGAACTTTCTATGAGAGAACCGAGGGCTCTGTCCCGAGGATAATGTATGAATCAAAAGTCAAACGTCACCCAAAATTGGGTTATGCAATATGCCCAATTTTGGAATTTAAGCAACTGATGCACTGCATATTATGCATCATAGCAGATTGACGTGGTGAATAAAGCGGGCTAATCTGACCCAGACTGGGTCAGAATCCTTGCAGGTCAAAGACCTTAGAGCGATCTAATTAGGTTTAGCTATATTATTTGCACTCAAATTTACGACCTTAGAGAGGTCGGATTAGATTCTGAATTGCATAATTTTGTTCGTTACATTTTAATTATAAAAATTAATGAAACGGAGCACTAGTGAGGTGGGTTGATGATGTTGTGAACTAAAAACCATGGGTGTACCTCCCAGCAATTCAGGCTATTTGACCCACCAGGGTACGGCGCTTATTTTATCATTTCCAGTTCCAAATTGGTTCTCTATGGCTAACGATACATTGTCGGTGTTTACGTCGTATTCATTCTGAGGATAGATCCACCGGTAGGGAATGTCCACACCGGGTGGTCTTCTAAAGTCAGGATACCCCGTCCTTAGGTGGTCGTAATATGGCCACCATGGTGATTGAAGAAAAGCTCGAAGATATTTTTGCATAATAATCTTTTCTATTTTTTCTTCCACAGTCGTGGCTGTCTTGAAGTCATTGACCGGCTTATCCAGGTAGGATACAGCTCTTTCCTGCGTCACGTACTGTCCATAGCCCTTGGCATAGTTTTCATAAAACCGAAACGATGCTTTCACCCCTTCATTGTAGTATTGTTCAGCATCTCCAGTAAGCCAGTTCCGAACAATTCCTTCAGAAATAATCAACTGTTGTTCCGCAAACCCAATTAAAATGATGGGTTCGGTGGTTGGATCACTGTAGTATCTGGAATTGGGTTTGGACACTTTACCATTAGCCGCCTTGGTATTTACTTCTGCATAGGGCGCTGCAGGATCACCTCCTTCGTAAGCAGTAAAATCATCAATTTCCAGTCCCGCGTCCTCCGAATTCTTGGTTTGAGTGCTATATATAAACAACCGTGGGTCTTCTCGAACTTGCAAACGCTGTATGAAAGTAGAATCCATGTACAGCCCAGATCCATAGCTGCTGGAGTTAAAATCAAAGTATCGGTTTCCTTGCTGATCTAAAAAGATCAGTTGTGCATTATCATCGATACTTTCAAACAAAGGTTGGTTCTCGACGATTTCTTTGAATTCGGACCGGATATCCACCTCGATATCGGACACCTTCTGCGAAAGCATCATTAAAGTCTTCAGCCGAAATGCATTGATGGCTTTGCGCCATTGGGTTCCATCGCCACCATAAATAATATCCCCAGCGATAATCGTATTTTCATTGGCCAAAATGTCATTTGCTTCTCTCAATTCTGATAATATTCCTTTAAAAACATCCTTTTGAGCATCATAAGCAGGCGGAGCATAGGTTTCTTGTTGTTCGCCCTGCAAGGCCTGTGAATAAGGCACATCCCCAAACCGCAACGTCAGGTTTAAAAAATAAAATGCTTTAAAAAATTTACCCAATGCCACATAGGAGGGTTCATTTATCTTTTCAGCTTCCTCCATCATCTTGGTGATGTCCCGCATTTCGGAAAAAGCATCAAAATCCCACCGATCCCATTTATAATATTGACCCGAACTTTCTCCATCGGTTTGAACCACCATCTTCTGCGCGTACATCGACCCCCGTCCAGCATTATATTGAAACACATCCCATTCATTCTGTGTTAATAACAACTGGGGGTGTGTTTCAGTTACCCGATTAGGATCGATATTAATTTCATCGAGATCTCTACATGAATAGGAAAAAGAGGATATAATTATATAAACTAAAATTAAATTTCTCATAGTTGATTAAATTCTTATTTCATCAAATGTTTAACAGTGCTTCTCTTTGACAGCCCCACCGGTCAGGGACGAGCGTCCAAATAATTATCACTAAGTTTAGTTACAATTTAAAGTTGACAGACAACCCCAGGTACCTGGGCGACGGATCCTGCAAATTACCATCATTACCCGTTTCATAATCGGGATCGATCAGAGGAATTTTCTTCCACATCAATAAGTTGTATCCATAAAGCTGGACATAAAGACCCTTCAAGGTTTGGCCCAAAGGAAGAAGGTTTCCCAGTTCATACCCTATGGCCAATCGTCTGAGCTTAAAGAAGGACCGGTCAAACGTATTGGCAAATTTTTCACTTTCTTCCTCAGTTACACTAGCTCTATAGGGGTAATTTTGCGACCAGGTCTGCCAACTGACCGCCGTGGTATTGGGTCGATATTCGCGGGTATCCGAAATAACGTTTCCATACACATCCTGTTTGAGTTCTCCTTCCACGACCACTACTCCTTCCGGGACATACACGGGTTTTCCTGCCGAATACTCAGCAGCCCGGTATTCCAATGAATTGGGATGGCGACCACCCCACCACATTTTCTCATGCGTGGTGGAGTTCATAATTCCTCCCCACACTCCATCAATATCCAACCCAATATCAAATCCTTTGAATGTGAATTTATTAATCAACCCCAACCTCCAAGATGGATTCAAATGTCCCAGGTTGCGTCGGTATGGATCTCGAATCGGCAATCCATTATCGCCTAATATGACTTCCCCCTGAGCACTTTTCTGCCACACACGGGTATAATAACTATCCGTTCGCTCCCCCACTTTCAAATTATTATATACCGTTTGACCGCCAAATATTTTCGTGATACGCTCGACATATTTTGACCAGTTTGCAGATAAGTTCCAATTTAAATTCTTCTTACGGATCGGATTGACTGTCGCCACCACTTCAAATCCATTGGTTTTGTATTCATTGCCATTCACCTTTCGGCTGGTAAATCCGGAAGCTTCAGAAATTCCCAAATTAATAATTTGATTCTCATCTGTAATGTTATAATAGGTCAATCCCAGTCGCAACCGGTCATTGAAATACCCCGTGGATAACCCTAACTCAAAAGAGCTAGATTTTTCAGGGAGAATATTGGGATTAATTATGCCGGACGGATAATACACAGACTGGGTGGACCCGTAGGTCACGCCCTTGTTGTAGGTAGAGTATATACTATACGGGCTTAAATCGCTGGATACCTGCGCCCACGATCCATACAGCTTCACGTAACTTACCGTTTGCGGTAGGTTGAGGTACTCTGATACCAACGTACTCAAAGACACAGACGGGTAAAAGTAAGAATTGTTATTGGTCGGCAGCGTTGAAGACCAGTCATTTCGTGCTGTAAAATTTAAAAACACCGCATTATACAGATCCAGGTTAAAGGCGCCATAAACACTTCGAATCGACTTCTCCTGTAGGTAATTTGACGCCCGAACGGGACCTTGGGTATTATTGAGACTGTACACTCCCGGAACAATCAAACCATCGGTCGATTGATATTCACTTCGATACGTTCTATTAAAAATGGATGCACCGGCATTCACTCCAAAATCAATATTATTCGTAATTTCTTTATTGTAGGTCAAGAGTGCATCCGCATCGATGTTCAGCTTGGAAGTATTCCAATTCTTGTAGTCGCCGTTTCTGGAATCACCATAATTTTTGTACGATTTTGGAGTTTGCAAAGTTTCGAATCTGGAATTATTCCGTCCATTACCCCGAATTTGGAAACTAAGGTTTTCCATGATTTGCCAATTGGCTTTGACTTGCATGTCCATGACATCTCTGTCCTGCAGTTGTTGCAACTCATAGGATGCAAAGTATGGGTTATTGTACCAGGCATAATTGTAGTTGGCTTGTCGATACCCTTGCAGGCCGGGCACCCAAAAGTGATCGGCAAGATCCTGTCCGTTGACATCAGAGCTCATCCATATTAATATAGTATATATGTGGTTTTTGGGCCCATATCCATACCGAGGATAATTTGGAGAATATACCTTATTATAAGACATCGATGCATCAAGGGTAAAGTTTTCGGTGATTTCAAATTGGGAATTAAAATTAATACTTCCTGTATTTAAGGACATATTGGGGACCTGTCCTTTTTGATGCGCGTATTTTCCAGATGCATAATAACTTGCTTTCTTCCCTTTATAGGCCAACGTAAATGTATTCGTACTCACCACTCCCGTTCTTAGAAAATCTTTCAAATTATCGTGCGAGACAAAATCTATAGGGACTCGTTCATATTTGGATCGATCATCATAAATCGTTCCTTTCACGTCTCCATACCACTCTATGGTTTCACCGGTTTCCTTGTTTCTGATCGGACTATTCCATTGCGGAATTTTTAATCCGGCGTCCAATTTCGGTCCCCAGGTCATGTCCCCATCAGAAATTCCACCATCTGCACCATCCCAAAATTCATATTGCCCGTTCGAACCACTACCGTACACCGATTGAGCTTCAGGAAAAGCAGTAAATCCTGCCGTAATCATATTATTTGTGGTAAAATTGACCACCAAGCCTTCTTCTTCCGCATTTTTTGTGGTAATCAAAATTGCGCCGTCTTTACCCCGACTTCCATACAATGCAGATGCAGCAACTCCCTTCAATACATTGATATTGTCAATATCAATCGCCGAAACATCGAAAAAATCCGTTTCTACTGGAACACCATCAATCACTATCAACGGGTTTTTCCCCCGGAGAACAAACTGTGGCCCTTGAAACATCCCTGTTGGGTTGGTTACCGTTAAGCCGGCCACTTGTCCCGAAAGCGCCGTACCCAGGTTCATCGTCTTTGAATTGGCCAGTTGTTCGGTGCCAACTTCCTGCGTCGTGAAACCAATTGTTTTTTTCATCCGCCCGATTCCTAAGGCGGTCACCACCACTTCATCAAGCATTTCTGCATCACTGTTCAATGTTACATTTATGGTTGTTTTACCATCGACCAACACCTCCTGCGTTTGATACCCGATATAGGAAAACACCAATACGTCATTCGCATTGACACCACTCAACTCAAACTGTCCGTCGAAATCTGTCGCTGTTCCTGAATTGGACCCTTTTATTTGGACATTGACCCCAATCAAGGGTTCATTTTCCAAATCAGTCACCGTGCCGTTTACCGTCACCTGACTATGTATGATCAGAGGCGAAAGCAATATAACCAGAAATGAAAGATAGCTTCTCAAAAACATATCTATTATGCATGGGAAACTAGTGGATTGATTTAACATCTTCATAATTTATACTTATATTCAATTAATAGATAATCTATATCCTACAATTGCGTTAAATATAAGGCATTAATTTATTTAGATGCAAGCTCTCAACTTTTTTTTTTCAAATTATTGATAAAATAAAAACACCTATAATCCTTCAAATTCAAGCGAGGAATGGCTGAGGTTCACTATAGTGCTTATTTATCGGCTGCCAGTATATTGATTGGTCTAGCCCTACTATTCAAAATTTATGGCTTAGGATTAACTGATCAGACATCGATTGTATTTTACCATGATTCTAGTTAAGGCGCGGATAATACCATTTGTATATGATAATGTCGCGTAAGATTTTTTAAATATTCAAAGATTGTCGAGGAAAAAAATCGAAGGTGTAGCTGGAGTTACACCGAGTATTTTGACGAATGGATCGAAGAATATTTCGGAATATATGCGGCAATGATGAATTCAAATGGTATAAGAAGGGGTACAATAATGGAAACAGACCTGAAGAAGTTCATCAACCGATGAAGGAAATGAGTTTACATGATAAATGCCAAGTCGTGGTCCTTTGTGCAGAATGAACACATGGCGAGAAACCGTTCTCCTGGATTTATCATGGAAGAACAGCCCGGTGAGCAAAGAAGTAAATTTGTCCTCACGCATTGCAATGAACAAATATCACTTCATCTCAAGCTCTAATACCAACGGTAAATGATCAGAGGCATATTCTTCTTCAATGGTATAATAGTCCTTTACAACAAATAGATCCAATGCTGGTTTATTAAGCAAAAAATGATCAATCGCAACCCGAGGTTTTATTTGAGGAAAGGTCAAGGGTGGATCTGATTTGATCAATTCAAATTCCGATGATAATAAACTATAGACCCCATCATTATTCTTGTGGATTTGTGAATTAAAATCACCTGCAAAAATGATTGGCTGATCGGTATAATCCTGTATTTCTTCTAATATTTGCTCGGCCTGGTACATCCTGTCGTCGATCGATCGATGATCTAAATGCGTGCACAAAAACAGTATTTCCGCTCCGTTTATATTAATCCATGCACCAGCTAATGATCTTGTTTCACCGTTATCCGAACTCATGAGCGTTGGCAACTTTGCTTTGATTCCGCCCATTATGGGAAACTTTGATAAAATTCCTACTCCTTGATATCCACCAGACTTCTTTTCTGCCGGTGCAAAATAATAGTTCATCCCGGTCATTTCAGCTAACTTTGCCGCCTGGTGAATAGATTTACCGGACCTGTCCGTATACCTATCTACTTCCTGCAGCGCCACCAGATCAGGCTTGTTCTTACGGATGACCCGGGCGATTGAGTCCAATTCGGTATTTCCCCACCCTAATGACGGGGGACTGGCAATCCGGATATTATATGACATGAGTTTGATGGGCGACATCTCCCCTTTTTTCATGTTCTTCGACCATCCTCCGCATGATAAGAACAATGCAAGAAAGGATAAATAGAATATATTTTTCATAGTTTTTATTATATATTTTGTACAGATCCGAGGGAATACTTTCATCCCTTAAATCGGTACGGGGATCATTTAAAAATTTTGAATAAAAGTACCTTGATATTTAAATTCTGTGGGCCAACTGAAGGCCACTTCGATGGTTGGACCAGCCCATCCATCTCAGACCTTATTTCGCAACGTTTCTTTCGATATAAATATCGATTCACCATGTTCATAATGACAGTTACTCCATGCAATGGCACAGCCTGTGCAACGCATGAAACCGCCCCACACAATTTATTCACAATAAGCCAATATTCAATTTATTTAATATTAATTTTCTCACTTTCTGCTCTTGCCTCATGTAATACGTGCGCTACTGATATTTCGCGCCCACCCTCTTCCTTACTACGCTCAGCAGCTGACATAAAGGCGTAAATTCCTATCGTCTCCTCCTTAGCTACGGGACTCACTCCTGTATCAAAAAACGAAATGATAGGGGGCATTAAGGGGGCATACCCTGTGAAATCACCCAGTAACATATTCTTTCCTTCTCCAAAAACGTGGCCCCCAAAATTCCAGGTTACGTTTCGATTCCCCCGGAGGGTACCTATTCGACCATTCCGCCATTTTCCTACGGTTAATTCTGATTCAGGCTCATAGTACCGGGTTACTTTTTCGCATTCCGCACCCAGTATCGTGAAGAGCATTTCTGTCCCATGTATTCCGTACCAAAACAGATCCGGATGACTCTCCTCTGTAGGAGCCGGGGTAAAAACATCTACGCCTTTCACATGGCCTACCTGTCCATTGGCCGCCTGTTGAACACTGTCGATATACCGCAAAGTAGAAGATGAAAAAACCGGAACATTGTAAAAATCAGCAGCCCGGTATATAGCCAAAGTATCAACTAAGGATGCCGCCACTGGTTTGTCTACAAAAACTGGTTTCCCCGCTTTGAATACTTCCAATGCCTGTTCCAGGTGAATTTGCCCGTCATTCGATTCTAAAAGAACAACATCAACCTTCTTCAATAAGTCACTAATGGAATCGACTATTTCAACGCCCTGCGCTATGATGTCTTCGGTGTTCCCTGGAATCATATCCATACTACTTTGTATGGTCCGGCTTCCAAACGGATAGGCGGCTACCACTTTATATCCTAGAAATTTGTCGCCAGCATCAGGACTGTTTAATATTTTTGCAAAATGTGGACCATGCCCGGTATCCAATCCAATAACTCCAATTCTTCGGCCTTTTTCAATTTTACTGAACTGTGACCGGCTCTTTATGTGAAATAAGGGTGCACTGGCTAGAAGCAGTGATGTTTTTTTAACAAAACTTCTCCGATTGACCTTTCCATCTTCCTGTGTAACCATGTTAGCGATTATTATATATTTTATCTGAATGTATTTTCAAAACACATATATAGTCAATTATCCTGAGTTAATCATAAACTTAAATCTACCAACTATTCGACCTGAAGATAAACAGTCAGGATACACCCGTGCCTGACAGTTGTTATTAATATTATTCAATTAATTACAATTATTTTATCACAAAAATGCTCCGCATAGTACTACTAAAAATAGCTGCCATCCGTTGTTGGATATATTCATTTTTCCCTCTGGCAGGATGCCAACCAAAAGTTTTATCATTAATACTTTGAGTGTCTTTCGCATATGTAAGACTCATGTCTTGTCCTGTAACAGGATGGAGAACTTCTTGCGAAAATCCAATTTTTTCATCAAATGCTATTAATTGAAGCCCCCATTTTTTTGCAAGCTTCCGAATACTTGAGTTGTACTTGTCCCTTCCCTCGTGCCAGTCTGTACAAAGCACAATGACAGCAGGTTTACCACTCCGGGTTCCATAGTACTTGGAATCTTTATTAAATTTCAAATTATAGCATTCTGTGAGATATCGTTTTATAACATAATCATAAGCTGCAGCATAGTTACTCCGATCAAAAGGAGTCTCATAATCTGTATATGAATCTTTCAATTGAGTACTATCAAATACATCCCTATTGACAACATGCATAATGATTAAGGCATCCATATCTTCAAGCTCTTCATCGCTGTATAAAGTGCCTTCCATCATTTGATTGGCTGCATCAGCGATTGCCGTTCCACCCTTCGCACGATTGATGGTCTTGGCTCCTAGCGACTCACAGCCTAGTTCGAACCAACCGTTAACCTGGCTCGCAAACGAAGCACCAGTCAGTAAAAATGTAAGGGAGTCTTTTACATTGACCTGTCCATAACTTTGGGATTTCACAATAAGTAAAAGTAATAAAACGGTTCTTAGGAATTTCATTTTCATCTTTATCTGTTAATTAATTACAATTTCAGTTAAAGCATTTCCCTTTACTTAACAAGAGCGCATTGGACAGGTCATCGAGGTCAAGTTCACGATTTACAGTTTGAATACGCCACTTTGAGTATTGTAAGGCCGAAGCTTCATTCTATATAACACTTAATATTTTCAACATTATTTGCGCTGGTTTTCCCATATAGCCAGAATTCGGGGGTATCCCTGAGTTTCTGGATAATTACATAAAAAGGAACTTCGGGAAAATCTCGACTCTTTAGCTCCACCCGATTACCATCTATATTTATTTTATTGATGGTTGGATAAATGCGTTTTTTGTTATTATCCAAAAAATAAAAATTATCCGACTTTATTGTAGTTTCAACATGGATTCGTTTTTGAAAAGAAAGCCCGATCCGATCTGACCCGATTCGATCAGTCTTCATAAGACGTGGAGCTTCATCATATATGTATCCTCCCAAATGATATTCATAAGCTGTCATCACATCATATCCCTCTTTTTCCGAAAAGTGAATAAAGTCCTGAATCCATTCTTGAGATTTCACCATATTTGCATTGGAACCGATGTCGGCTTGAATCCCCACAGGCAGGTCAGGTTGTATATTTTTTATTTCCTTAATAAAGGGTTCGTAGGCTTTGATGTAATCAGCCGGCAGTTGTTCCTCGGACTTAATCCAATCCGGCCAATGGGTTTGGATATAATGAAGATCCGGTTGTACGAGCTCAATCATGGCAGGCACATCCAATCCCTGATCTTCCCTCAGCTTTTTCACAGGATGATCACCAGCGTCAATCGCCAGACTCCAGGTAGCTATTTTAGCATCAGAACGAGATTCCCGGATCCCGTTTGGCCCATTGAATATTTCATTTAAGAAATGATTGACTCCATTGACTCTAAAAGTCATCCACTTCTCGTATACCTTTGGTATATTTTTGTAATATCGGGGATCATCAGCATCAGTAAAATCAGGCATCTCCACGCCATAAATGGCATAGAATGCCTCCTGAGCATTTGGCCCGACATCTCCGTAATGTCCTCTGCTCATGCCATTCCACGAGGGCAGATAAGCTTCCGCTAATTCTATACCGTCAAATGGATACGTAGTCATCAAACCAACCAACTTCCGCTTTTTCCAGGAAACAAATTCTTCATTGAACGGAGATAAAAAGGTATATCCTCCTGTTCCATTCTGACCATTTGTAAATTCCATTTTCCAGGATTCCCATCCTTTCGGATAATTGGCCGTAGAATAGGTGCCATTCCCCAGCGTCATCAACCAAACTTCTACCCCACAATCTTTCAAGGCTTGAACCAGCTCACCATCTACCTTATTTTCATTTGTGACGAAATAGTGTACAACTCTGAATCCATTGAGCTTCAATTCTTCAGCGATACTTTCGGGTGAACGGTTTTGATAATAGGAGAAACCGGGATCGATCTGGATGGATTTGATGATGGTATCGAAAGTAACGTTCGGATCCTCTGAAGCACTTTTACCAAATCCGGAATCGAATCGACAGGATAGAATGATCAAAAGACTCAAAAATAAATTCACAGTCACTATTCGATTATATTGGTTCTCGCATGACATTATAAAAATTGAAAGGTGTTTATTAATCCTTATCATTTATTCTTTAACCACCTTCACTCGCATCAATACAGCGTCATGCGGATAATACAAATACCCATCATCCTTGACTTCTGCAAAACGTGCGCCAATAATGGAATCATCCTGAGCCAGCAATTGCAGATGATTGGTGTTCGAATCGATAGAAAACAACTGTCCGTTGACCACATCAACCCCATAGAGTATTCCATCGCGTCCAGCGCGATCGCTCAACATAAGTTTTGGGGTTTTAACTTGAAGCTGTGTTTTCAACTTTCCTTTGAAGGTCACTTTATAATTAATGGGATCAAAAGCATAAATACTGTCTTTGGCGGTACCATACACCATCCCGTTGGACGCTAAAACAGTTTTTCCATATTTTCTTGCAGTTGGAATAGGTTGTGATTTATATTTCACCGTCTCAGTTTCCGGATCCCAAATAAAAATGAAAGCAGAGCGTGCTTTGGGTTTTGCGCTGGTCCCGCCATAAATGGACGACGTAATTAGCAATTCTCCAGTCATAGGTATGGATGTTATTGAAGTTAGACTTTGGTCCTTGATCAATCCCTTAAAGGTCTTTACAACTCGTGTCTGAGTGTTTATTTCCGTCAATACCCCACCTAAATACCCTTTAATAGGAAAAGTAGGAGCATATATATGTCCGTTTTCACCATAAACCATCTGGACTATCCGTTCCTGGTTGTCGGTGGCTTTTAAATGAGCGATACTCGTTTGATTTATGGGACCTGCTTCCTCATCATAATCAAAGTAATCGATGTATCCGCCGGTATAACTGCTCATATACAAGCCATCACTTGAAGAGAGAATGTCATACACTTGCACTCCGCCCCGGGTTATCTTACCCAGGTCTTCGAACTGGCGCGATTTCAAATCAAAAGTAAATACATGACCTGGCTTAAGGCTACTCCCATAAAGTTTCTCTTTAAATACATCTCCAATGCTGTAGATCTCATGCGCAGGAGGTTCAAATTCACTTTTAACCTGTATTCTTTCTTTGGAACCGATATCCTCTAAGACCAGTGCTCCCTTTTCATTTATAAATAAAGCTCTGTGACTAATTGTATTATGATCCTTCTTCCTTTTTCTCTTCGGTTTGGTTTTTCCTTCTATGATTCCATCAGGGGTACATAAAAACTTCGTACTGCCTTTTTTGCCATAAACCTTTCCATCTTCCGCTATCCAAATTCGGGGTTGTCCGTAGGTTTGCAAATATTCTGGCAGAATCTGTTTCTTCGTTTTGGTCTCTGGATTATACACCCACAGTTCTCCATGATGCATACCTGTGGGAAAGTAAATGATACCATCATCTGAAGAAGCTGGATTGATCACATATTCGGTTCCTGGTGTAGAAGATATCTGGTCTAAAACTTCCACACTTTCTGTTTCAGGGTCCAAGACAGACACGGCGGTTCTGGGATAAGTTCCCACATAAATTTTCCCATCAGGTGCGATGGTGTAACTTGTACTCATCCAGTATTTGGATTTAGTTACTTCACCGATCACTGATAACTTATCCGTATTCACGTCATATCTAAAAAATCGGCCGGGCACTCCGGCGTATATGTGTATTATATGATTCGATTCTTTAAAAATTAATACCCCATTGGCTTTCCCATAGGGGGTAAGATCGATTTCAGTCAATTCACCGCTCTCTAAATTGATGCCTATTAAGGCACTTCGGTCCGCATCGGTAAGGCTGGCCCATGCTATGGAACCTGTAGACGGCGTCGAGGTGACAAACTGGATAGGAATGGTAGATCGAACGGGCTTTCCTAATGCTTCAAAATTATATTTATTCTCCTGGCTCTGGACAATATTAGTAACATATAGGAGACTCAACAAAAGGCATATAAATAATCTCAATACAAAAACATTTAAACAATTAAAATAACTTCCTATTTATGCAAAATACGATTGCCTCAAATAATTCGAATAGCAAAATTATCATGATCCATCCTAGCAGTATTCGAGTTATTCATATCTATTAAATAATCATACTACTAGAAAGTACAAACATGACTACAGTGAAAGAGAGGTAAACACCAATTATCCAACTTATTGTCATTCAATAAGAAACTTTTCTGGCTCAGTAAAAAATGTATCCAATGCGGTCGTATCCGGTAAAAATGCCGAAACCATTTCAAATGATTGCCCAATAGGATAATCAGACAAGACGTCTTCAGAAGATTCCCGATTGATCACCTTCGTTATCATTGAGTCCCGAATTGATTCATAGGTTACGATAGAATATACTAATTCCTCCTCAGCTGGGCTCCAATTCAAAATCACTTGATTTTCATCAACTACAGAATATGAACTATAGCTTCGATTCAATAAAGATCTTTGATACCGATCACCATAAACCTCACTAATCAACCTAGAAGGAACCGAACTGTTTCTGTACTTGTCAAAAATTATTACTTCGAATTCATGCGTTTTTTCTTCAAGATTTTCAATGGTTAATTGGACAGTGTCTACGTAAATTGATTTTTCGAGTATTCCTGAAATTGAATCCCGTTTATTGTTCCAATACACAGCATATTGATGTACTTTAGGATCAGCAATCAGCAACCAAGTCAATTCTGCCCTATTATATCCTCCGCGAACCTGTAAGGAATCTGCTTTTGACACATAGATTGTTTCACCATCCTTAACAAAATCCCAATAGGTATCTTCCATCGATTCACATCCAGTTAACCAAATTGCAGCACTGAAAAAAAATATGATTAGATTATTATTCACGTTAATTAAATTTTTAAGTTTCTTATTCATCTACTTGACCCCACAAGGTTAACTCCAAAGCACACATATATTGAACATTACCCCATGTTTCCAACGCCTTAAATCTGACATATCTATATGATTGGTCGGAGGATTGAAAAGAAAAATCTTCTCCTTCTGCATTTCTTTTAAGATCTGCATCTGAAAGTTGGCCTACTGGAAGCTCTGACGGTTTGATAGATTCAAAGTCACCCAACAAGTCCCATTTATTCCAGTCTGTAGAAGGTGAATTAGAACCATATATCTGAAACAACCGTGGAGAACAGCTCCCATACCTCCAGGTGTTACTATGGGATACTTGATTTAGCTTCATTCTACCTATAAAGTAATTTTTTCCTAAATCAATTGTTATCCAGGTAGGCATCCCTGAGGCTTCAATATTGTTTTTATTTTGAAAAAAGTATGTTCTTGATCCCGGAGTCCATAGTTGAGATAATGGGCCATACAATGGGTCGTTAAAATCATCTAACAATGCAGCATCTTTCCACAAACTTTTATCTAGCTCTTCTTCATATAAAGGTGTAAGTTCTGCAAAAAGGGTATCCGAGCTGTTTTGCCATTTATCTGTTATCCAAAATGCAAACTGAGTCGGTTTTGCCTCAAAACCTCTCACCGCATAATAAACTTCTTTAGAATTAGAATAATACCTGTCATAGTCAACCCACTCACCAATAGAATCTTTGTAAGATATATGTACTACATTGTCCACTTCATCAATATTCTTTAAATTGATCGCAACACCTCCAAAAGCTGCAGACACCTTTAGAGAATCGTATAAAGAATGAACGTATGGCCTTTCCGGATGAATTGTAACATCCACTGGTGTCGACTTATGCTCTGCCCGATTAACACCATATAGTTTTATCTGGTAGGTTTGTTCCCGCCCAAACCCTTCTAGCTCTATAAAGTTTTTAAATACAGATGATTTTACACGTTGCACATCACCTTTATCGGTTGTCCGATACTCAGCCATCACATACAACATGGAAGGGTCATCTGGTAAAGAATAATAAATTTTTGCTCCCCCAGGTTTATTTTCAACTCTAATGTTAAATATTGCTTGGGGTTGACCTCCGACGTCCACCAATGGCTTCTTCTCTTCCGCATCACAAGCAATTAATAAATAAGAAATTAGAATAAAACAAATAAATCTACCATTCATAATAAGTGCTATTTATTTTTACCATCCAGGATTCTGGATTAAATTTTTGTTTACAATTAAATCATATTCCTGGAGCGGCCAAAAATAATCTTTCAACCCAAAAGTCTGTTCGTGAAGGATTCGCTCCCTGTAAAAACCTTGTATGGATTTCTGATCTACATCCCACCCTGTGATGGGTTGATTCAACTCCACCGGTGCGGTCTTCCATCTTCGCACATCCCAAAACCGTTGACCTTCAAACGCCATATCAATCGTTCTTTCTCGCTGAATAATTTCTCTTAAACCGTTTTTTGTATTCGGTTTGCTCGGGGTTTTAGAAAAGTTTTCCCAAGATTCCAACACGCTATTCAACCCTGCTTTTTTACGAATCAAGTCGAGATACTTAAAAGCCTCAGGTCCCGGTCCTTTCACCTCATTAGCAGCCTCAGCATACAATAAATAAAGGTCACCCAATCGCAACATAACCCAAGGATATGCAATAGCAGAATAGGATTTTGGGGTTGGGTTTGTATTAGTAAAATGAATCAATTTTTTGGCATAATAGCCGGTAACAGCATGCCAACCCGTCTGTGTTTTACCGCCATATTCTCCGATTTTCAACTCGAGCCAATAGACATTATCCTCATCGTACTTGCCCTGGCCATACCATATTCCACGGTCAAAACCCAAAGAGGCATAAAACCGGGGCTCTCGGTTAAAATGAAAATTTACGGTTCTTTCTCCCGTTTTTAAATAATTTTCATCCTCCTCTAGTGCCGTAGAAATTCCAAATCGATCTCCATAATTCCAGGTTACATCTTCATCAATAGGCACCCCATTTTCAGAATAGTATTTTTCGGCAATTTTCATGGTTACTCCTGTACTCCCATTAGGCTTACTGTTTTGATTTTGTTGCTGCCAATTAAATGCCTTCGGCGCTACCCATTCTTGAAAAGATTGAGTCGTACTGTTAGTGTGGGCCCAAATAATTTCAGGGTTCCAACGCTCAGTAATAGTACCCCGATGCGTTAACTTCAGTTTTGTACTATCTGAAATATCTCTGGTCTGTTGTGTCAATTCAAATTCATACAATTGATATCCTACGGAATGCGCTAACTCAATTGCAGAATCAATGGCTTCCAATGCTCGTTCCCACTTCTCTGGTTGGTATGCCGTATTGAACAGAGCGGTTCCCTCGGAATCGACCATGCCCTGATAATCCGTATTCCCATTGAAAAGCGGGCTGGCCGCATAAGTCAGTATTTTTGCTTTTATGCCCAGAGCAATTGGTGCGGTAATCCGTCCATATTCGGTATTTTCATCTTGAATTTCTATGGGTAAATCCTGAGAAGACTCATCAATCAAATTGACAACATACTCGAACACCTCATCGACCGGTTTTCGATGTACTCGAACCTCGTCACCGGAAGCAGAAATGGGCAAGTTCTGATCAATAATCGGAATGGGGCCGTAACACTTTAACAGGTAAAAATGATAATAGGCCTTTAGAAACTTCACCTCGGCAGCCCAACGTTTCTTTTCATACTGATCCATATCCGGAACTGACTCCATATTATCTAAAAATATATTACACTGGCTGATGCCTTCCCACAAATCGGTTACACCATCGCCATTCCAATAGTCCATATGCGGATTATTCGTATTCTGTACTCCACGTGCTATCGTCCACGATCTCCACCAAACCTTATCATTAGACAACCAAAATTCATCCGCCGCATACCCCATGTTTTTATATTTATCACCTAAGTCAGGTAAATAGGAATAACACGTAAACAAATACTTTTCAGCTGCGCTGCGTAAACGAAATGCGTAATCTATAGTAGCCACATTATCAGGAACCACATCCAGGAAACTGTCGCAGGAAGAAAAAAGTATTATACAGCTAACAGTAAAAACCTTATATATAGAAGTTTTCATATTATTAAATATTTATATTTACTCCAAAATTAAACACCCGTTGCAATGGGTATCCCAAACCTCGTTGTCCCATTTCAATATCCCACAGTTTAAAATGACTGAATAAAAGCAGGTTGGTGCCACTTAAATATACCCTGACATCATCAAATTTTCCAATTCGGCCCGACTTGGGGGAAAAGGTATAGCCTAATTCTGCTTGTTTGACCCGAAGGAAAGCCCCATTGTAAAGCCACCAGGAACTCCTTTGCTGATTATTTTGATTACCGATTGTACTCAGCCGGGGCCATAATGCATAGGTGTTTTGGTTTTGTAGTGAATAATGATCATCGGCAAATGCTTTTATAATTTGACGTCCGCCTTCAAAAGGAGCGACCTGTCCCGGATCCACCCAAAAGGAGGATCGGGCAGATCCCTGAAAAAAGACAGACACATCAAAATCTTTATATCCTACAGAAAAGCCGGCACCATAAATTATTTCCGGCACCGTCGGAAAACCGATCGGGACTCGATCAAGCGAAGTAATTTGACCGTCCTGATTCACATCTTTGTACTTAATATCTCCACCAATCACGTCACCAAATGGTTGATCAGGGGAATTAGCCACTTCTTCGTCATCAATAAAAAGTCGCTCAGCAATATATCCCCATTGTTTTGAAATGGGTTGACCAATGCGTGACAACCACCATTCTTTTTCATATAATGGTTCTTCATACACCTTAAATTGACTTGTCGCGTAGGTGAAATTTCCACGAACTTGAAGCCAGAAGGAATTACGGTGCGTATACGTATAATCAGACATGATATCCATTCCGCCTCCGGATGCGGCCCCCACATTGGCACGAACAGGAGCTGTCAGACCCATCGTAGACGGAATATCGATCCGCGACATTAAGATATTCGCTCGCTCCTCCGTGAAAAAATCTGCCTGAATATTTAAATTCTCAAACAAACTGGCTTCGATCGATAAATTCGCTTTTTTCGAAACCTCCCAGGTTACATCGGGATTTGAATAGCGAGTAACATTCACGCCGTTGCGTGAATAGGGATTAATCTGCCCAAACCTAAAACCTTGTGCACCAGCGTTCATATTCACATTGGACAAATAGAAGAAACGGTCTGAGGCACTTCCAATGGCATCATTTCCAACCAATCCATAGGTTGCTCTAATCCGTAAATTATTGACTATATCTTTTAATGGCAACCAAAAATCTTCGTTGGAAATGCTCCATGCAAATCCAACAGAAGGGAAAAAACCATAGCGGTGATTTTTATCGAATTTCTCTGATCCATTGTATCCAAAATTGAATTCCCCGTAATATCGCTCGTCATAAGAATAAGTCAAACGACCAGAAACTCCAAAGTTTCTTCGGGGTAAAGAAAGTTGTAGACTTGAAGCTCGAGCTGTGATGGATGACCTCAATATATTCACCAGAAGACCGCTAAGTGAATGCTTGTCAGCAAATGTACGGTTGTAATTGAGGGCAGACTCCATGTAAAATACGTTCTCTTGCTGCCGGTTGTTATCATTCAACCTAAAGCTCAAAAACTCTTCACCCGTGCTTTCATTAAAGTTTTCTATGCTGTATTCTCCGGAAAATTTATCAAAGTCGGACAGTTCATAGTAGAAAGGTTTATAAGACCTTTCAATATCAAACCTGGAGGTTCGGTTCGTATTGAACATGGTGCGAAACGACAAGCCTTCGGTAATGAAATTCAGGTCTTGTTTGATTTCCATCTGTGCCAACATCAATGATCTTTGGTAATCCCGATATCCCTTGACCATATTAGCATATGGGTTAATAAAAGGGCGGTCAGAGACCCCTCCAAACAAAATATGATTGATGTGCTGATGCTTTTGACCCCGCTCATAGAACGGTAAAAAATCAACTGGATTGGAGCGTATGACTTGATTATAAACAGTGGATCCACCGTCCAAAGGTCCTTTATAATCATCAAAATTACCGTTCAATCGAACGATCAATTCTGTAGAAGGGGATAGATTAATATTCACATTTGCACGGAGGGTGTAGGTCTTTAAGTCAATGTTATTATTAAAATTATTAATCCCGTTGACCTTCAGGGTTCCATTGTCCTGCGCGACCGACCCTGCCACGTAATACCGGGCAATTTTCCCTCCCCCACGCACATTTAGATTGTGTCGATGGTTGACCGTTCTATCTTTAAATAATTCATCCCTCCAGTCCACCGATGGAAAAATGACCGAATTGGGATTTTTTCTGGTTTCATTGATTTTCTCCTGGCTATATAGTGGTATTGAAAATGGATCCCGGGCGAACAAGGCTTCATTATATAACTCCATATAAGTGACCGGATCCGCCAATTCTACATTGGACGTTGGTGACGACATCGAAAGTTCAGAGCGAAGTGATATCTGTACTTTGCCCTCTACCCCCTCCTTCGTAGTTACGTAAATCACGCCATTAGCTCCACGCGCCCCATACAAAGCGGTGGCGGTAGCATCCTTCATGATCGAAAAATTCTCGATATCATCCGGTCGTAATCGCGCTAATTCCGTGACGCCCAGTTCCACCCCGTCAATCAAGATGAGGGGATTAACCTTACCTACTCCAAATGAGGTGACGCCTCGAATAAAAAATTCTGCATTATCCTGACCGGGTTCGCCACTTCGTTGATAGGAGATAACTCCTGCGGCTTGCCCAGCCAAAGCCGTCGTCAAATTACTCGCAGGCACTTTAAGATCCGCAGGACTAATCGAAGTTACGGCACCGACCATGTCTGTCTTTTTTTGTTTTCCAAAAGCGACCACGACCACTTCATCCACTAATGCTGCATCCGGCTGTAGTGTAATATTGATCGTTGTCCGACCATCCACTTTCACTTCCTGGGTTTTGTATCCAATATAAGATATGACCAGGGTCGCATTTTCATTAACATCGATTAATTCAAACTTTCCATCAAGGTCCGTGGCGGCCCCTTTATTGGTTCCCTTCACCTGAACATTGACTCCGATCAATGGTTCTCCTTCCTGATCTGTTACGATACCACTAATATTGGTAGCTACTTTTTTAATCATTCGTTCAGCAGAAACCATTCTTTTGTTCAGTGGGATTTTGGATATCGGCCTCAAACTGTTCCGAACCTGTTTTTTTTCGGGTCCATCAGCGATAATATGCTCAAAGTGTTTCACCATTTCTTTCAGTGACTCCAAGCCCTTTTTATCATTTTGATACAAAATCACAAACCGACGATCGTACAATTTAAATTTCAAATCAGTCTCACGCAGCACCCCGGTTAATGCCTCTTCGACAGACTGACTGTGGTTCGTCTGATACTCGACTTTTATATCTTCCACAAGACTGTGGTCAAAGGTGAAGTAGACATTGTATTCCTTACTAATCATACTAATCGCTTCCACCAACAACATCTGCTTTTTATGAGATGGATCATTTTCCACCTCCGCACTCCACGCCACGGATACTTGCGTAAAAATGAGTCCAAGAAGCAACACACCCGGGAATAAAAATTTCTTCATGATTATCTTTCTTTATCTTGGTTATTTGGTTGATGCATTTAAACCTTAACTATTTACTTTCTATATAATATTTACCATCTATTTCCTGTATAGCCACTTTCATCGCCAATTCAAGTGACTGTTTGGTAGCTTCCCAATCCATGTAGGGTACGCCGACATCCATTACTTTATCATTCAGCGCACTATCCACACAGATCAATTCAACCCCGTAAATATCGCTGAGTTCGGGTATAATCCTGTTCAAAGGTTGTTCTTGAAAACTAATCACCCCTGTTTTCCAAGCCGCAGCAGATCTCAATGTCTCCATTTCCGTTTTCTCGATCTTTTGAGAAATCGATTCATATTCTATTTTATCCCCTGGAACCATGGCCAGTTCCTCCACACCAGGCAATGCGAGCTGGACCTTTCCTTCCTCAAGGTATACCTTAGTATCTCCCCTCCGGTTTGACACATTGAATGAGGTACCCAGTACTTTCACCACTACATCTCCGGTATTTACTTCAAATTTTTGGGCCTTATATTTTGCGACTTCAAAAAAAGCTTCCCCATCAAGGGTTACCGATCGGATTCCTGTTCTTTTCCAGTTCGTACTCCAGGTTAATTCAGAGTTGGCGTTCAATGTGACCTGACTCCCATCCGGAAGCTCAATCATCTGACGTTCTCCAAAATCAGTATGATAGTGAACCTGACCAGAATTGGAAGTAAACCACCAAACAGTACCGGCAGCAATTAATAGCGCAATAGCTGCAGCTACCTTCCACATTGAGGTTCTGGAAACTATCTGTTTTTTAGAAATTGATTTTGGAATTTGATCCTTGCCATCCTTTAATCCAGCAGAGAAATTCTTCCAATCCTGATCAACGTCCGCATCGATTAGAGCATAAAATTCCGGATTAATATCCAATAACCGCGTCATTTCCTCTACTTCGTGAACCGTAGAAGTACCATTTTTATATTTGATTAGCAGTTCTTGAAATTCTTTTTTATACATACCATTTGTTTATTCAACGCCATAAGTTTTATCTCACAACCTTAAAGTATTTACTATCTGGCGATCTATATACAGGTAAACTCCATTGGGTCAAAAAGAGACTAGTTAAATCCTAAAAATTTTTTAATAATCTTAAATTATCCCTACATTTGGGCATGATAACAAGATCACTGACTTAAGTCCTAGCCCCAAGTTTTGAACTTGTTAACTATGTGAAGATGGAAGAATTAGTGCAACAATACCGGAACCGAATTTATGGTTTCCTTCTGAAATATGTGAAGATCCCGGAACAGGCAGAGGACCTGACACAGGATGTTCTGATTAAGCTATGGAAGAATCGGAATCGAATTCTATCAATGGAAGATCAGGAAGCTTACATACTAGCTGTTACCCGCAACCAGGTGCGAGATCATTTTAAGAAAATGACGAGAGAGGAATCCTACCTCCAGGAAGTCATTCTACATATGCCTACGCAAAATAGCAATGAGTACGCTATAATCCAGCGTCATGAATTGCAAGAATCCATCCAATCTGTCGTGGCTGAACTCCCACAACGACAGCAAGAGGTTTACAAGCTCTTTTACGACAAAGGAAAATCCCTGAAAGAGATCGCTATAGAATTGAACATTTCACCCTATACCGCTAAAAACCACCGGGCTCAGGCACTTAAGTTTATACGTTCTCGCATCAATCCGGAAGCATTTTTGACCGGTGCCATGATTATATTCCTCTTACTAGGCTAAAACATCAGGTCTAAGCGCATAATACTTCTCAAGACAAGTTTAACGCTGTGCGATCAGAGAATAGGTCGTCATTGACCACTAGTTTCACGCCTATGTTGTCTACTGTGTCATTCTAAAGGAGCATATGATATGTTTGGGCACAAAAAACATAAATAAGTCTCGGAACAAGGCATTGTTACCTATCTTTATTCATACCCCGGATTCTGCTCCAATTGCGGCGCTTTATTCAATTCTACAATAGATATGGGCAACCAATATTGACGATCCTCCCAAATTCGTTCATCAGCTAGTACATCTGTATTGTGAATATACATGGACACACCATCATTAAAGTGATACACTTTCATCGGATGGTGATTCTGCACAGCATCATCAGCGATCATCCATTTGCGAATCATGTACCAACGATCTCCCTCGGCCAACATTTCGATCATTCGTTCATGTCGATACCATTCCCGGGCCTTAGCTTGATCATTGGTGACCCGGTCAGGCAAACCAGCTCGGTTACGTATTTGATTCACAGCATTCAATCCTTCCTGTACTTCGCCTAGTTCAATACATGCTTCAGCATAGTCTAACAAAACTTCAGCATACCGAAATTCTAACCAGCTGTTTTCATTGTTGTTTTGTTCACCATTCAGGCCAATGTCCAGCATTTTCCGCAGATAATACCCTGTTTTGGTACCATTCCAAGCCTGGTTTGCAGCTGACCTTGTATCATATCCACCAGTAATCAAAGGCTCGAGTTGATCTATGGCATTGTTCTTTTCACTCAGTCCTTTCCCCAACAAATCAGCACCCGGTGCATCCACAAAATAACTGGCTTCGATTTTATCATTAGTTGCTGCACGTTCCTGCCATGGGGCACCGTCAAACAATACGTATGCATAAAACCGCGGTTCACGTCCCACATAGGGATTGCGTTCGGGCTCAGCTAATAGCTGTGCGTTGGTAAATTCGCGATACACCATATTCCCCTCGTCAAATCGATCCCATTCAAACGGACGTCCATCTTTCATTTCAAATTTCCGAACCATGCTTTCCAAGGGTTCATTATTCCCCCAGTTATTGTACCCGTTTGGCCCCCAATATAGGTTGTTACGGGCTCTATTACCTTGTTTATTGAGATATTGAATACCCCAAATCACTTCATCGTTCCAGGCTCCCTTTTGCATAAACAGATCATAATATACCTGGGCGTAGGATTGCACTTCGTCTTCGGTCATATTTTCCGGGGGGTCCTCTGTACTGCCTGCAAGTGCATAGGTACCATAATTCTGATCGATAA
Source organism: Membranihabitans marinus (assembly GCF_019802045.1). Lineage (GTDB taxonomy): Bacteria > Bacteroidota > Bacteroidia > Chitinophagales > Saprospiraceae > Membranihabitans > Membranihabitans marinus_A. Next base: position 94,320 of record NZ_JAHVHU010000010.1, read on the forward strand.
TTGATTTGGCAGCTTGTTTGGCGTCTTCCAAGCGCTGCTGCCGATTCCCTTCCTGAAAAGACACTAAAGGATTGGAAGGAGCATACCCTCCATTCGTCAATTCACCAGCCACAAAACTCAGTAATCTGGATTTTAGAGCAGCAGCGGCACCCTTCGTAGCTCGCCCTTGCTCTGTATCATTTTTTAAGGGTAAACCAGAAATCGATTGTTCCAGATCCATTAAAATAAAATCGACAGTTTCATTCAAAGTTGCTCTTTTTTGTGCGGTTAGATCATCATCCAATTCAAATTTCTTATCGACCAGCACGACGCCGCCATATGATCGTAATAAATTCGTATAATTAAAGGCACGAATAAAAAGAGCTTCTGCTTTTATCTGCGCTAAAAGTTTTTCTTCCTCACTATTCGATACGGGAACTTCATCGATGTTACTCAACAAAGTATTTACATTTTTGATGCTATTGTACATATAAGACCAATTCAAAAAACCGAAACGCCAATTTCCAAAATGCCCCATATCATCAGAAGTCAGGGTTCCTTTTAAAAAATTAATCTGTCCGGCACGATGGATATTCAAAAGTTCGTCCGTAGATGAAGACAGTAAATCTTCGCGCATGCCAAGTACTTCCTCTCGACCACCGCCCATATCATCGTAACATTGCCACAAAAATGCTTCCACGAGATTAATATCATCAAATAAAGTTTCTTCATTAAACGAATCCACCGGCTTCTGCTCTAGTAAATCTGTCTGGCAACTGAATAACCCAATTGTGAAAAGGAATGCCAGAGAAAATAATAGTATATGGGTTCTCATATTTTTTGGTTTTATTATTACTCAATTCATTAAAAGGTAATGTATGCACCCAGTGCAAAGGTCTTCATGGCCGGATAAGATTCCGGATCTGCAATTTCAGGATCGTAATTTTTTTGTTTGCTATAAATCAAAAACAAATTATTCCCGGAAAGAAACAAACTCGCACCGGCGATCCCTACCTGATCCATCCAGGTATCGGGAAATTTATACCGCAAAACGGCATTTTTCAATCGCGCATAAGCCATATTATCGTACCAATAGGTACTGCTATTACTAATGTATGACCAATATTGATCTCCCCGGTGAAATGGGCGGGCATTGGTTGCCTGGGTTGTTTCAGGTGTCCAATAATCGGTAGCCATCCAGCTATAAACATTTTGACCAATCCCGCGATTCCCACTAATGGAAGATACATAATAATCTCCCTGTCCCTGAACCAGGATAGAGAGCCCCCAATTTTTATAGTTAAGGTCCAGTTTTACGCCATAAAACGTAGTTGGAAAATCAGTTTTATCTAATAGAATTCGATCTTCAGAATTAATCACACCATCGCCATTGTAATCCTCAAATATGACATCCCCCGGTTTGGCACCATTCCAGTGCGGATAACCGGCTACATCAGCCTCCGTCCGAAATATCCCGATCGCATTGTACACGAGGTCTGCTCCGTACGCATGACCGGTACGTCGTTGCCAGGGAACCGCACGTTCTGGTTCGTCCATAAAAACCACCTCATTTTTGCTCCATCCAATGTTTCCCGATACTGTAATCATCCACTCTTTCGACACCGATGAATTATATCCTCCTTCCAGCTCAAAACCTTTATTGTCTACGATAGCAATATTTTCATCGGGAAGGGCCAACCCGGAATAATCCGGTACAGAGGCGTTTCTCGAAGTAAGGATATCCGATCGACGGTTGTAGAATACATCTGCATTAAAAAAGAATGCATTGTCCAAAAATTCTGATTCAAACCCGATATTGTAAGTTTTTTGCTTTTCCCAGGTGATATTTGGATTTGCCAGACTGGCTTGTGAAATTTTCGTTTTCACCTCTCGGTCACTCCCAATCGTCATTCCCGTTCCGAGTGTGTATTTATTAATATATTGAAAAGCAGCCCCGGGATCCATCCCCATTTCTCCGTAACTCAATTTAAGCTTGAAATAATTGATCGCCGCTAAATTAGCTTGCCAAAAAGGCTCTTCCGATGCACGCCATCCCAACAGCAATCCGGGGAAGTTCCCCCATCGGCTTTTGGGAGGAAACTTCAATGAACCATCTCGTCGGAATATAAACTCTGCCAGATATTTACCTTGAAAATTATAATTCAATCGACCAATCCAGGAACTACGTGCATAAATATTCAAATACCCATCATTGTCTTTGTCCTTTTCCCCCCCCCGGCGCCCAGCGTCTGGACCAAATCAGAGATAAAGAATTTCCTATAAGCATTAAATCCATTGGATTTCACTTGAAACTGTTCAAATGCTCCAAACATCGAAAAAGAGTGATTATCAAAACTTTTGCTGTAATTTGCATGAAATTGGGCCATGGTGTTGATGTCCCGGCCATATCTATCTGTCAGTTCCGGGGAGTCCAGTCCACGTTTCCGGGGCTGCAGATCCATACGGGTGATAAAACCATCGGCGTCTCTGACGGCTGATTCCCAATCTGCATAATACAGGGTCCATGGTTTTTTAAAGGTTTTGTTATAAGCATTATTCAAATCAAGCGTATAAAAAGCACCTATATCAAGCCCGGGTACAAATTCGGGTTGAATCGAAGTCTTCAGTGTAATTTGATTTTTGTAATTATTGAGCTCATCATACCCTGCGACAAAACTGGAATTAACAACAGGATTAACTCCACCCTCGAAGTCTGGCCCCGGTTCACCGGTTGGCCAAAAGGCTGGTTCAGTAGGCACCACTAAGGATGCCCAACCTACAAGTTGGTACGTGCTTGTTGTCGGGTACTTTCGATCCGTTATAAAACCGGCATAATTCACAGATGCAGTCAACCAGTTATTGATCGGAACATCTACATTTGCCCTTAAATTATATTGCTTGTAATTGGTTGATTCCTGCGCATAAAAAGCTTCTTCATTTTTGAAGCCTGCCGATATAAAGTAGGATAGATTATCTGATCCACCAGACAGTGACAAATGATGCTTAGAGGTCGTGGTCCAATCCCGAACCAATTCATCCATCCAATTGGTTCGAGGATGCTCCCAGGGATCATTCCCGTTTTCATATAATTCGATATCACGATCGGAATACAACCTGCTAAGACCTTCATAATTCTGATAATCACTTATATAGCGGGCATATTGAGCTGCTCCGGCTGGTTCTGGTAGTATCGTAGGCGTCAGATATCCCTGATACAGTTGATAGTTTAGGCGGGTGCCTTCTTGTGTACCTGATTTTGTTGTCACCAGAATTACACCGTTGGCTGCACTAGAACCATAAATAGCAGCAGCAGCGTCTTTCAACACAGATATACTTTCGATGTCATTGGGGTCGATTTCATTTAAACTTCGATTGGGAATCCCATCAATGACCACCAAAGGGCTCGTTTGTCCGGCACCTCCCAGGGTAGACCTACCACGTACTAATATTCGAGCACTGTTTCGTCCTGGTTCACCTGAACCCTGCATCACGACGGATCCGGGAAGTCGACCTGATATCGCATTAGTCAAATCCGGAGCTGGAATCGCCTCGATATCACTTCCAGAGATAGCGGTGACCGATCCAATGACATTTGCCTTCTTTTGCTTTCCATACCCCACAACCACAATTTCTTCCAGCAATTCAGCATCGGATGTCAGCGACACATCAATGGTGGATTGCCCATCGACAAGTACTTCCAGCGTTTGATATCCAATGTATGAAAAAACCAGCGTTGCATCTTCTGCCACATCATTTAATTCATACGATCCATCGATGTCCGTAGCGGTCCCCTTGTCGGTTCCTTTCACCTGAACATTGACCCCAATGAGTGATTCGCCATCGGTATCAGTGACGATACCGGACACAGTAATTTTCGGAAGCGCAAAACCCCACAATGGACAACTAAATAGTAGAACACCTGCTATAAGCAATGTAATTATATTTCTGTTTTTAATCATCATATATAGTATTAGGTTAGCTATGAATATTAAATTCCAATTTATAGTTTAAAACAAATCCGGCTTAAAAAACATAATTCCTGTTTATTGGAACAATTTAACGTCATAATGCATTATATTACTGGATACACCTTATCGAATATCCATCTCGTTGATCCTTCCACTCTCGTATGATTCCTTCTTTACAACAGGAGAACTTACGCACCATTCCATTACCAAAATTATCTTTAGTCGCTGTCCAAAAGACAGCAGTAGAACCTTCAGAATGAAAATTACTCCCACTAAAACATTCTCCAGTCGATTTAATCGCCAGCTGTACCTCATTCAGACCATTTCCGTCATTAGCCCATCCTACAGAATCTTTAAGGCGATGTCCAAGTCCTCCTTCTGGCCGATGTCCGAGCATGCCAACCGCATGTTTATCCATACCTAATTGGATCTCCAGCTCCTTCCAATCGTCATCCGTGGGTATTCGCCATCCAGTTGGACAGACTCCAACATCATTGGAGATGACAGCAAAATTGTATAGAACACCAAATTCATTATAGGTATTAATTTCCTCACCAGATACCAACTCAACCTTATTGTGGCGTGCGGTATCTGGATTATCGCTTTCAATATTCCCATATACATAATACATAGGTTCGGAATCCGATTGCTCCGACACTTTGTTTACGGAGGGGAGATAAGCTAAGTTTTCGGTAAACCACTTTTGGTCTCCTATTTTAATCCAGTGATACTTGGTGCCATCTCTGGAGTCAGTGATAACACCATGATCCATGTTCTTACAAGAAAGGATCATAATAGTGTTGATTAGCAACAAGAATCTAAATTGATTTCTTTTAAGCATAGACCCAGTTAATCTAACGAATCAAATCTACATGAGTACATCAATAATATTTGACGACTTTTATCTTATTGGATTGTCTGATAGCCCGGATTCTGAATAATATTCTCATTAGCTACCAATACCCGTTGTGGAATTGGTAGCACTTCATATTTATCATCTGTATCTTTGTTCTTATTCCACCACCGTCCTTTAGTATACTTCCCAAACCTTTTCAGATCAACCATTCTCCGGCCTTCCCCAATAAATTCACGCCCCCATTCATCCAACAATTCATCCATATCGAGCAATTCTGGATTTTGAACATAACTCGCTGCATTCCAAAATTCATTTATATTTCCAGATTCGGTTGTAGCTGTTCGATAGCTTATCGGCGGTTCTCGAACATCCTCGATTTCCCCATTTTCGAAACGTACTTGGCGCGTTTGTGCTTCATCAGCTCCCGGTTGAGTAAAATAAGGCCTACGGACTGCATCTAAAAGTTCAGCGGCTGCCGCCACTTCTCCTTTCCGTAATTTACACTCTGCCAAGGTATAATATATCTCAGCGAGTCGAATAACTGCAAAGTCAGAATTCCAATTTCCTGCTCCAGCTTCGAATTCATCGGGATAAATGGGGTATTTACGATATCGGAACCCGGAGTTTTCTTCACCTTTTGTTACACCTTCACCTGGATTTGCCAAATCACTTCGGACACTAGCCAATTCCTCTTTAGAAGCATTCTCTAATAAGTAAAGAAAGTTATGAGAATTCACTAGTTCTTGATACCTGGGGTCACCGCTATCTGCCCATCTGTTCGCTATTTCTGAAAACCGTCCGACCCGGTCGACCACAAAAAGCGTATCCTGACCACTTGTAAAACGCCATTCTTCGGAAGCATTATCAAATGCTGCACGTCCTTTATAAGTATGCCCGGGGACACTTTGGGTTCCGATCGAAAATATTCCCGTTCTTTCGCCTTTTTGATTGCAAAAATATGGTACTCTCCTTTCGTCTCCGTCATAATATTTTTGGTAAGGTGAACCCTGACCATACTTATCTTCAAAAAACTCTCCATCTGTGGTTTGAGAAGGTTGTAGATGCGTGCCATTACATCCATTTCCATATTCAGACCTATAAAAAAATGCTGCTTGATAATGACCTCCACAAGGAATTGTTACTCTTCTAAGTTGATTTTTCTCACAGGGGAATGCCCATAGAATTGAATTGGAGCGGTCGTTATCAAAGTTAAATTGCAGTTGCCAAGATTCATCTAAGGAATAATTACCATATTCTCCATCGATGATCCGTTGAGCGTATTCTTCAGCCTGGTCATATTTTGGTACCCCAATGGTTACATCAGCATTAAGATATAATCGTGCTAAAATCGCGGCACAAGTCGCTTGATCGATACGGCCATATAGTTCATCTTTGGTTCCGGCCTGGTGACGTCCCAATTTCGGCAAATTTTCTTTGAGTGTTTTTTCAATCCAATCAAACACTTCTGTCCCTTCTGAAGAAGGAGGACGAGCATCACCTTCGATTTCCGGGGTAAAAAGAGGAATTGTAGGTCCATAAGCATCCATCAGATATAGATGATAGAGCGCTGCCAAAACAAGCATTTCAGATTGAGCTCTCTCAATATCGCTTTTAGACAACCCAAAGCTCTCTGCTTTTGGTTTAACAACCCTTTCAAAATCATTGTATGTATTATAAGCATACCCAATTCCTTGATACATGGCCCTCCAAACTCCAAATATTTCATTGTGTAAATACGTCCACGAATGGCCGTGCAATTGGATCCATCGTGCTTGATCATAACCATGTCGGCCTTTTTGTGTCCACACAAAATGGTCTGAGCTCAATTCCGACACCTTCCACCAATCTGCATCTGAATGAAGCGCCCAAGAAGTATGCTCATATACTCGGGCGATTGCAGCAGCAACGTCACTTTGCGAATTGTAAAATGTAGAGGGAGCAATTTGATTAAAATATTCTTCATCCAAATTAGTACAGCCGTTAATAAAAAACAGAGAAGTGATCAGACAAATATTTATGTATATGCGTTTCATATCTATTAGTTTTCAATTGATTAAAAGGTAAGTTGAAGACCAAATGTAAAATTCCGAGTATCAGGATAAAAGTCCTTTTCTTCCACACCAGGTTCAAGGCCGTTTGTAGGAACTTGATCAGGATCGATCCCATCGTACCTTGTTAAAGTCAGAAGCTCCCGCGCAGAAAGATATAATCGCAAGTTTTTTAAACCAGGTATGGGATCAAAAGTATATCCAATCGTCGCAACATCCAGTTTTACAAAATCACCTTTTTGTAGAAAGTAATCCGTTACTTTTTTTGAATCATTAATCTGGTGGGTCTGTATACCATGATCTGTTGGAAAGTAAGCTTTTCGAAGAAGATTCACTCCTTCGAATGCTTTCAAGCCATAATACATGTTTTTCAAGTTAAGGATCTTATGTCCAAATGCTCCTCTGAAATATAAATTCAAGTCAAAATTTTTATACCGAAATCTATTGCTCAAGCTGGCGGTGAGCTTCGGAATCCCAGACCCTGCATGATACTTTTGATCATCTCCAGCTCCTGTAGCGGATATTTTCTCATTAGTAAACTCACCATTCTCTCCTTTTTTGTAAATCAGAAAATCTCCATTCTCATCAAAACCTGCATGCTTGAACATATAGAAAGAGCCTATATCACCTCCTTCTTCCATCAAAATAACAGGTCCGGGGTTACCTGGACTAGGCAAGCTTTTCAAATACACCTGTCCCTGTTCATAGAGATCATTGGAAAAAGAAACCAACTTATTATTATTGGTAGCTGCCACCAAACCAAGACTATATTCAAAATCTTCGCTATGAACAGGAAAAACATCTAAAGATATTTCAGCACCAGTATTACGTATAGTTCCTACATTGACAAATGTCTGAGGATGAATATTGGGTGGAACAGGTACATCATAATTCCCTACTAATCCACGTGACTCTCTATTGTACAAATCAATACTTCCACTTATTTTCGAATTTAAAATTGTAAAGTCAATTCCAGCGTTATAATTTACGGCTTCCTCCCAAGCCAAATTTGGATTGTAGTTGTTCCCCGGCCCAAATCCTTTAACCCAGTTGCCCATTATATAGTATTGACCAGCACCGGTATATAATTTTACGGCTTGATATGGTGAAAATCCTTGGTTCCCCGTCACTCCATAATCAGCTCTTATTTTTAATTCATCAAAGAAAACCTGATCATCCATAAAGGATTCTTCCGATATTCGCCACGCAGCCGACAAACCCGGAAACCATCCCCATTTATTATTCTCTCCAAACTTACTAGATCCTTCTCGACGTAGGCTGGCAGTAAAATAATATCTTTCGAGGTAATTGCCCGTAAATCGCCCGAAGAACGCAATAAGTTTCCACGAATCTTGATCAGAATCCAGCTCTGCACGTCCTTCCTTCAGGTAACTACCCTGGTCCAGATCATTGTATGACAATGCATCTGATGGAAAATCATAGTTTTTGGCTCTAAAATATTCCCAGTTATTATATTGGTATGAATATCCACCTAATAACCGTACCGTAAAATCGCGTTTATACAAAGAGTAATTTCCTGTCCATTCAAATACTTTATCTTTCCATACATCATATCTTCTTTCCGCCTCGCCCCGTCGATTACTGGAAATAGACCGTGCCGAATTGGACGGAGAAAACCAATAGTTTAGTCGGTCATCGTTTTGATAAGCATACATGACCGAAGTATTAAGGTTTTTCGTTATATTCCACTGTGCAGTGGCACTTCCACTAAAATATTTGCGCTCACCCCCACGCTCATTGTTGAGTAATTCTTCCACAGGATTGTAGGTATCAAAGCCAGCAAAATAAGCGTATTGACCAGGATTATCCGGCTCGAAAACTGGTAACGTAGGGTTCAATTGTATCGCCTGACTAAACGCCCCATAGTTTGTATACTCCTCCTTGGTAAACCGGGGCGCCGCATTCAATGTAAATTCTAGTTGGTCATTCAATGCGGTATGTCGCACGTTGAGTCTGGCACCGAATTCATTCCGGTTCGTTGCAATATCGATTCCTTCCGCATTACGGTATTGTGCCGAAGCTCTATAACTCGTATTCTCCGTAGCATTACTTAATGCCAATGAATGATTATACCATAATGGTGTCGCACGGGTAATTTTGTCTGCCCAATCCGTTCGAGCTCCTTCATCTCGCGCGATTTCCTTTTCCAAAAATTCCTCTGGGGATAACACTTCTGGAATATTTTTTACCACATCTGTAGCCAAATAACCATTATAATTCACTTGCAATCCTTGTCCGGCTTTCCCCTTTTTTGTAGTTACTATAATGACGCCATTGGAAGCCCTGGTTCCATAAATAGCAGATGCCGCACCTCCTTTTAGAACATCAATGGAAGCAATATCGTTGTTGTCAATATTTGAAAGACTGCCTCCAGGTATTCCATCTATAATGACCAAGGGTGCATTCCCAGCATTTCGTGACCCCACACCACGAATCTGGATGCTAGGACCAGCATTTGGATCGGCAGCTGCTGTGTTTTGAATATTCACGCCGGCTACCTTCCCTTGAATTTGATTCATCGGATTTATACTCGAAGTCTGTAAAAAATCTTTGCTGTCAATATGAGTTACAGCCGTAGTTAACTCCTTTTTGTCTAATGTTCCATACCCCACCGCAACAATTTGAATTTCATCCAACATAATATCTGCTGTTTCCAAAACAATATTCCAATCATTCACTTCAGCAACAACATAATCACTTGATTTCATGCCAGTATAGGATATCGTCACGGTTCCATCTTCGTCAACGTCCTCCAAAACAAATCGTCCATCTAGATCGGTAACCGTACCATTTGTGGTTCCCTTTTCTAAAATCGTTGCTCCGATTAAAGGATCTCCTTCCTCATCTTTAACTGTGCCTTCTATTGATGTTTGACTTATTCCAGCTAACACATTCCAAAAAAGTATAAAAGCTGTAACGCCCCATCTTACACCAACCCAAAAGTTTAAATTTGCAAACACACATTGTAATACTCGTTTCATATCTCTAAAAGATTAGAATATTAAAAATAGAACCTATAAATTACTTGGGGATCAGCAACCACCTTATACTATATTCCTGAATGATTTTCAGAAATTTCCTATTTATCAAAACCTAAATTAAGGAATTTATTTCAATATTACTAAGATATTACAATGATTATTTCGAAAACATTTGATTTTTTACACAATTCAGGGATTATAAAGGATTATTTTTGAGTCCAGTTCAATTATAATAATATTATTGCTTTTCTGCTATTTCATATACCCTGATAGAGATATCATTCTTTCTAGAATTCAAATCATATTATAGATGGAAATATCCGGTCAATTTATATTGACTTTCAGTTAAAACAGTTTATTTCAAATTAACTTATAAAAATTAATGCGAGGCCGCACTAGTGTTGCGTTTCATAAATATTGATAATTAAAATGGAACGAACAAAATTATGCGATTCAGAATCTAATACGACCTCTCTGAGGTCGTTAATTTGAGTGCAAATAATATATCTAATCTAATTAGACCTCTCTGAGATCTTTGACCTGCAAGGATTCTGACCCAGTCAGGGTCAGATTAGGTTAGATGTGAGTTAGAAAACCAATTCCGACCCAGTCAGGGTCGGATTAGATTGAACTCTAAGTCATTTTGAGATATATCGAGGTGTTATTTTTAGAATGACTTATGATACATAACCACTAGGCCAACTTCCCTTTTTCCACTTTTAATTTCTTAATCTCCGGAATTCCTATCATGAGGACCATCCAAGCCGTCACATACATAAACCCGGACATCACAAAGATCAACAAGTAACTGCCGGTAGCTTCGAGGACATAACCGATCACGGAAGAATACACCAACCCACCCAGCACCGCACTCATGGTAGACAACCCAGTAACGGATCCGATGGCCCGCTGCGGAAAAAGATCTGAAATCACAGTGTACACATTGGCTATCCACCCCATGTGTGCCGCCGCAGCCAGGCTAATAAGCGCGATAGCTACATAAAAACTGGAAATCTGAGAGACAAGAATAACAGGAACCACACACACCGCACATATTAATAACGCCGCTTTACGGGAGAAATTAATACTTCGGCCCATGGAAATAAATCGGGAAGATAGCCATCCTCCACCTACGCTACCCAGATCTGCAATCAAATATATCGTAATCATCGGCGCTCCGATATTCTCCAGGGTAATCCCAAATTCCTGATATAAATATTTCGGCAACCAAAACAACAAAAACCACCACGTAGGATCGGATAAAAAACGGACTAAACACACTACGATGGTTTCTCGCTTTCGAAGCACAGCAAACCAGGAAATTTTATCCGTTGAAGTTACTTCTTGCCCGGATTCAATATAATCCAATTCTTCTTTTGTGATCCGAGGATGTTTTGCGGGTTCCCGGTAGACGAGCCGCCAAAGTATAATCCAAATAAAACCCAGCATCCCCGTAACTATAAAAGCAGACTTCCAGCCATAGTTCAACGCCAGCCATGGCACCATCAATGGCGCCAGAATCGCTCCGACACTCGAACCGGCGTTGAATACACCCGCGGCAATCGCACGTTCTTTTTCAGGAAACCATTCGGCCACTGTCTTGATCGCCGCTGGAAAATTGGAGGCCTCGCCCACCCCAAGAGAAAACCGGGCTAATGCAAACCCCGATACACTCCGGGCAAAAGCATGGCCTATCCCCGCCAGGCTCCATAGTCCCACTGCCAAAGGAAAAAACCATTTTACTCCAAAACGGTCAATTAATTGTCCCATCCCCACCACACTGATGCCGTAGGCCAGTTGAAATGCAGAAACGATATAACTGTATTCAATTTCTGTCCAACCAATTTCTTCTTGTAACGTTGGCGCAAGAATACTCAAGACGCTTCGGTCCAGGTAATTAATACTGGTGGCCAGAAAAAGCAAGGCACATATTCGCCAGCGGTAGCTTCGGAATACACCTTTGATGGATGTAGTGGGGTTATTCTTAATGATCGGTTCGGTTTTTGGTTTATTAGTTTCAGCAACACTCTTCAAACAAACCCGTAAAGTAGTTAAATAAAATGAAATAATGGAAAAGAGTTTTCAACCATATATCTCCAAAAATGCTCTGAACTTAACACTTACTGCCATTCTACCACCTGTCCCTCTTTCCGATCCAGCATTGACTCAGGCAGGACAGACCGTATCGTCTCTTCGAGAACCTTAACCAGGCGTTGCTTTGCAAAATTCCGAAAAGTAGCAATGCTAACCTCCCGCATTTGAGATGGCCCTTCTATCCACTTGACCTGCCCCCGCTTCTCCGGCGATATATTGCCAATCACCATTTCCGGAATGAGCGTATAACCGCCCTGTAAATCAACCATTTTTATTAATGTTTCTATCGAACTTGTTTCAAAAGAAAAACGACGTTCATCTGACCTTCTGGATTGATTTTGGCACAAATTCAAGCTTTGATTTCGAAAACAGTGACCTTCACGCAACATCCACATTTCGTCTCCGTCCAATGCTTGGATCGAAACCTTTACCTCGTTGAAGAAGGGATGATCGGGCGAAACATATAGTGCAATATCCTCATAATAGATCGGATGCGTCATGATTTGTTTCGCATCGATCGGCGTGACGAGTATCCCCACATCCAAAGTTTCTTTTCGAAGTGCTGTAATCAGTTCTTCGGTAAGCATCTCATGAATGTGAATAGATATTCGTGGATATTTTTGATGCAGCTCCATTATAAACAAAGGGAGTAAATACGGTGAGATCGAAGGAATAATCCCCAAGTGAAGCTCCCCCTGAATTTCATTCTGATGAACATCGACCAGCTCTCCCAGTTTATCCCGTTCAGTAAGGATCGTCCGCGCCTGGGCAATAACTGCTCTTCCAATTTCAGTGGAAACAACAGGTTTTTTGGACCGGTCAAAAAGGATCACACCAAGCTCTTCTTCCATTTTTTTTATTTGCATGGAAAGCGTGGGTTGGGTTACATAACAGTGTTCAGAAGCTTTTTTAAAATTGCCATAGGTATCTAAAGCGATGATATACTCCAGCTGTACAAAGGAAAACATTGTTCAATCATTTTAATCTATAGTAATATAAAAAACATCGATTTTGTTTATCAACTATATGTCTCATATTTGCCCCTGAACGTTAAAATAATAAATTGAACTATGAATCAAAGAGTAATTAGTGTAGGAAACAAGTTTCCGGAATTTGACAAAATTTCTGTGGTAAGCCGGGAAAAAGGAAAAGAATTTAAAAACATCAAACACGATGATCATCAGCAAAGCGGTGATTGGATGGTCATGTTTTGGTGGCCGAAGGATTTTACTTTTGTGTGCCCGACCGAAATCGCAGAGTTTAATCAAAATTTTGAAGAATTTCGAGATCGCGATGCCTATCTGATCGGCGCATCAACCGATTCCGAATTCGTACACCTGGCCTGGCGAAATGATCACGAAGATTTGCGTGACTTGAAATTCCCCATGTTGGCCGATACGTCTAAAAGCCTCGCTGAAGAGCTTGGCATCCTTGAACAAGAGGAAAAAGTTGCTTTGCGTGCAACCTTTATTGTCGACCCACAGGGAATTATCCGCTGGGTGTGTGTTAACGATCTCAATGTAGGACGTAATGTCAAAGAGGTGGTTCGAGTCTTAGATGCCCTGCAGACGGATGAATTGTGCCCGTGCAACTGGGAAAAAGGAGAAGAGACCTTGACGGAGTCATTGTCATTAAACTAAAATCAGCGACTATGTTAAACGATATTAAAAATGATTTGACCGCAGCACTGGATCTAAATCAGGACAGTGCATTGCTGGATCAATTGGTGGCTGGGGAATCCCGGTACATCAAGGATTTAAAACTAAACTTTAAAACAGCGCTCCAGGTTGATCCGGACCAGGATGGACTGAATCAAAAGGAATCACATCTGATCGGTTTAGCTATAGCAGCTAATAATAAAAATCAATCACTGGTCAAGTATTTCACAGAGAAATCTCGTGAATTGGAGGCCTCTGAAGGTGAAATCGCTGAATCTGTGGCTTGTGCGTCCTTGCTAAGTGCAAATAATATATTGTACCGATTTCGCCATTTTGTAGAATCTGATAATTATCAGAATATTCCAGCTCGAATCCGGATGAACATCATGGCAAAACCCGTATTGGGCAAGGAATTGTTTGAGTTGATTAGTCTAGCCGTATCCGCGGTTAATGGCTGCGAAGCTTGTGTCAAATCACATGAACAATCTGTCAAAAATCTGGGTTCCGGAGAAAAACGCATCTTTAGTGCAATTCGAATAGCTTCTGTAGTAACCAGTATGGATAAACTCCTTTAGTAGGAAGAAAGCTGTTAGCTTACACCAAATAGTAAATACCAAAGCCACTGCAACATGCAGTGGCTTTTTTTATATAGTTTTCAAAACCGGTCTCGATCAGTTGGAAGACACCCCATCCCGTGTATATAATAATGGACGCATGCCCATCAAAAGAAGCATAAGAGAAGTGGATTACACCTAAAAGTCATGCGACTACGATTCAGGTATAGCGGACGCTCTAAATTTTTAGATAAAAAACGGGATTAAAATGTCATTTGATGACCAGCGACTCAGCGTACCGTCCCCGATCCAAGCGCAGCGCCCCATCTATTTTCAATAAAACGACTTCGCACATCTTTCACCCCCCATGTATTTCACTCTGATGAACCTGCATTGAGGAAGAACTGCTCGTCTCTATCAATCCTATAAGAAATAGCTTTAACGAATTAAAAATTCTCTTCATACGTCAAAACCATTTTTACAAACCGATTATAGCTTTTCATGCCACCTTCTACTTTATTCAAAGAAAGGTAAGAGTCATATACAGCGTCGCGCATACGGGGCATAAATTCCGGATATCTTTCATTCAATGCCTGCCGGTCCTGCAGGTCATCCCAAACGGCGGGAGACAGACCATCCCACATCGATTGGGTAAAAGACGGACTTAGATGTCGACCATCGGACGCCATATAGAGCCACAATGCCATAGCAGAAGAATACTGCGCCAGCGGATCAGCAGAAGCTTGACTTAATAAATAACCGATAAAATTTGCTTCACCTTCATCGGTAATACCATAACCATGAGCCAGTTCATGTGCAATCACAAATGGTTTTTGAGAGACGTGCAATGCTTTATCCACATACGATTCACTTCCAAAGGGGAAATAAAAACCAGCGGTATTTAATCGCAGTAATAAGCCCGCCGGAACAAATTCTTTACACTGAGGCTGCAATCGTTTATCCAATCCGAGCGATCCATCCAATTTCGGAATGGTTTCCCGGTATCGGATGGCGTATTGCTGCGTTAATCGTTTCTCCGTTGAATCTGGCATGACCACCTTGGACCGAAGGAGATTCACACGATTTGTCTGGAGTTTCCATCGATCCTTAAAATCCATCGTATCCAGGGTCACGTATTCATCTTGAAAATAGAACTCTCCGATCGTTGAACGACCATAATTGAAGCCCCACAACCAATAAAATAAAACCACAATCAGAACCAAAGATGATAACAGAAACAATCCCCAACTGACCAATCCGCGCCGCCATCCTTCACCAGCAACTGACATAATCTGACCTATAAGAAGCACAAAACAAATAACCAAAACAACCATATAAAATGGCGTTTCAGAAAATTGCAACACCGACTGCATGGTCGTATTAACAGGAATGAAGAATCTATTATAATACCAGTGGGCCCATGTGACATCATTAAAAATCAGGAGCCCGAATACCAATGTAATCAATCCAGCCAGCAGGATAAAACAAAATAGCAAATGTTTCCGGATAAATTTTTGAACAAGTGAACCGATTTTTGATGTCTTCAAGGCAAAAAGTCTTTAATTTGTTGAATTATTCTCTGTTTTGAAAACCAATTCAAAGAATATGCGTTTAATCGCTAATGTAGTTTTTTTACACAACGTACAAATCATAAAAGTAGATAAGAAATGGCATTTGAACTAACAGACAACAATTTCCAGGATGAAGTTCTGGATAAAGGGGGACTGACCCTCATTGATTTTTGGGCAGAATGGTGTGGTCCTTGTAAGATGATCGGCCCCATCATCGAAGATCTATCCAAAGACTATGATGGAAAGGCACTCATCGGCAAGGTAAATGTAGATGAGAACCCTGAACTATCGATCAAATACGGCATCCGCAGTATTCCGACCATCCTGTTTGTAAAGGACGGAGAAATCGTGGATAAAGTGGTCGGTGCTACTCCAAAGCAAGTCTTAATTGACAAACTCGACGAACATTTATCGTAGGCTTTTGGCATGAATAAACAAAAGTAAAAGCCTCACATAGTTTTTCTATGAGAGGCTTTTTTCATACATTGAGACCGGCAATTGCTGTCTTAGCTCACCTTGAACCGCAACGATTACTATGGCTGACATTTTTGAAGCTTATGATCTTCATCACATTGAAAATTTTGAACTGCTGGCCAAACAGGTCGTGGAAGGATTTATTATTGGACTTCATCAAAGCCCATATCACGGTTTTTCCGCTGAATTTGCAGAACATAAACTTTACAACCCCGGCGAATCTACCAAAAATATAGACTGGAAGGTCTATGCGCGGACAGATCGACTGTACAATAAAAAATACGATGACGAAACCAATCTCCGGTGTCAAGTCGTCGTCGATGCCTCGGCTTCCATGGCATTAACTAACGCAGATAAGCAACAACTGTCCAAGTTACAATGGTCTGTTCTGGGGGGAGCGGCATTGCTTTACCTGCTTAAAAAACAACGGGATGCTTTCGGATTAACAGTCTTTGATGAAGAGATAAAAATACATCGCCAGGCCAATGGTAGCCTCAAACAAATGCGTCTTTTGATGGCTTATCTGGAAGACCTCTACCACAACCCACCCGGAAAACATAGCAAAACAAATCTAGCCAATGCACTGCATGAAGTGGCTGAACGCGCTGCTAAGCGCTCTTTGATCGTCATTTTTTCCGATTTCTTTGAACATATGAATGCACCGGAACCTATATTTTCCGCTTTGCAACACCTGCGATACAATAAGCATGAAGTCATTATCTTCAATGTAATTGACCACAAAAAGGAAGTAAATTTTGAGTACAAAAACAAACCCATCAATTTCGTAGATTATGAAACCGGCGAAAATATAAAGATTCGACCCCGTGAGATACAACAAGTATACCAGGAGAAAATGACCAATTTCCTGGAGTTACTGCGACTTAAATCACTCCAGATGGGCATTGACATCATGCATGCAGATATTAATGAAGATTTCAACAAAGTACTTCGTGCATTCCTTATACGAAGAGGCAAAATAACATGATATGATCAGACTAAAAGATATCGAAACCAGAGCTCCCGAACATTACGACAAAAAGAAAACCAAGAAAAATACGCGACAAATCGCTCGTGAAATAGGTGAATTACAAACCACTTTATTTGCAGAAGAAAAACACGCTCTTTTGGTACTGTTCCAGGGCATGGACGCCAGTGGCAAGGACGGGTCCGCCAAAGCTGCTTTCCCCTATTGCAATCCCATCGGACTGCGGGCACATTCGTTCAAAAAACCTACGGAAGAAGAAATGAATCATGACTTTTTGTGGCGGGTCCACCGGCATGCCCCCGCCAAAGGAATGATACAAATATTCAATCGCTCCCACTATGAGGACATTCTTATTCAACGCGTTAATCAGTGGATCGACCAGAGTCTTGTGGACAAAAGGATGAATTCCATCAACGACTTTGAAGAATTGCTCCAGTATGATAACAATACCACTATCCTGAAATTTTATTTGCACATATCTCAAGCGGAACAACAGGAAGAACTTCAGGAACGCATCGATGAACCTGAAAAAAATTGGAAACACAAGACGGCAGATTGGGTCGAAGCCAAAAAATGGGATGATTACCGTACGGCTTACGAATATTCCATCAATAATAGCCGGATACCGTGGATTATTATTCCTGCCGATCAGGCCTGGTACAGAAACTACCTGGTAGCGAAGACGGTTCGGGATACATTGCAAAACCTTAATATGGTTCGACCCTTGCTCAGTGAGGCCGAACACAAATACATGAAAGAAAATTATGGCTGATGCACGAATAGACCAATGGTTGTGGTCCGTACGTATCTTCAAATCAAGGACCAAAGCCAATGAAGCTTGTAAAAAAGGAAAAGTATGGATCAATGGGAATAAGGTCAAACCGTCGATGACCGTATCCCAGGATGACCACATAAAAGTCGGCAAAAACCGGTTTTTATATGAGTTCATCGTCCTTAAAACCATTAAAAAGCGTGTGGGTGCCCCCGAAGCACAACAATGTTACCAGGACATTACACCGGAAGAAGAACTAAAAAAGTTTGATCGATGGTATGTTGGAAAGACTTTGGGCGAGTTCCGCGATAAAGGAGCTGGTCGCCCAACCAAAAAAGAGCGTCGAGCCATCGAGGAATTTAAATCACTGGATGAATAGCTATTACCAATGTATTTGATAATGCCGTATAAGATTTTGTAAATATTCAAAGATTGTCAAGGAGAAAAACGGAGCAATAGCTGAAGTTACACCGTGTATTTTGACGAAGAGAATCGAAGAATATTTCGAAATATATGCGGTAATTGTGAATTCAAATGGTATAAAACGGTTGTTAAATAAAGGAAGCATTTCTCCGACCAATTGACTGTCATACTCCTGCTGGAAATAAGTATCGAGCCGAAAGATCCATATGCTGCCCGGGGAAACATTATTTAAAATCCAACTCCTAAAAAAATATCAAAGTCGTATATTCCAATCTAAATTGGATATAATGCGGAAATAAAGTACCCTTTAAAAGGCAGGAACTTTGTAAGTTTACCGTTCAGATTCTTATTTATTTTTATAGTAATTATTTACTACGATGTTTTGTTCATGATCTCTTGGTTATCAAGGGGATCACAAACTGATAGGATATTATGATACTAATTCTCGAATGTGGATCAACAAAAAGTGACTGGGTATTGATCATTAACGAGAAAAAGAAAATCTCTTTTTCTGACCATGGAATTAATCCGTCAACATTGGCGGAAGAAGATGTCGGACTGTATATTCGTGCCGGCAGTGAACGGCTCCCTGATCCGGCCCAAGTTTCGAAAATTTACCATTATGGTGCCGGTGTCAGCGGCATTCAGCAAAAAAACCTGTTAAAAGATATATACTACACCTATTTCCCGAATGCAATACTTTCTGTGGAAGATGATATGCTCGCCGCAGTCAGAGCTACTTTGGGAGATGCCCCGGGGATCGTATGCATCCTAGGTACGGGATCCAATTCCTGTTATTTCGACGGGACATCCATCACAGAGAACTATCAGGGATTCGGCTATATGATTGGTGACGAAGGCGGCGGGGTCGATATTGGAACGCGTATGATCAAGTTATATTATTCAAAATCACTCCCTGAAAAGTTAAGCCGGAAACTGGATGATGAGCTCGCTGATCGTTCCGCATTTGTTAAGAAATTATACACTCATGAAAAACCAAATCGATATTTAGCAACCTTTTGCCAATTTGCAGGCAAACATCAACACCTACCGGTAATTCGTCACGAAATTCAAGGCTCATTTCAGGCTCTAATCAAAAATTATCTGTCAAAATATCCTAATAATGACAAACTTCCAATTAACTTTGTGGGCTCAATTTCTGAACATTTCAGAGATATACTTATTGAATCTCTTGAGTCTCAAGGATTGATGCCGGGTAAGTTTTTAACACGCCCAATTACTGAATTAGAAAAATATCATTACAAGGAATTATAGAATGAGTGATAAAGCTATAAACCGGATTGCTGTATTAACCTCAGGTGGCGATGCCCCAGGAATGAATGCTGCAATTCGCAGTGTCGTCAGAGCATCAGGACATTTTGGAAAACATGTCTATGGGATTTACCGCGGATATGACGGAATGATTAAAGGATCCATCAAGCGCATAGAGCGACATGAGGTGGGGAACATCATTCATCGGGGCGGAACCATTCTAAAAACAGCCCGTAGTTATGAGTTTTTCACACCGGAAGGCAGACAACGTGCTTATGAAACTCTTAAAGCGCATAACATTGACGCCTGCATCGTTATCGGTGGTAACGGAACCTATACGGCTGCAATGATCTTTTCAGAAGAATTTGACATCCCTATGATAGGTATTCCCGGAACCATTGACAACGATATATTTGGCACTGATTTCACCATAGGATTTGATACAGCACTTAATACAGCGATTGACGCAGTCGACAAAATCAGGGATACCGCAGACAGTCACAACCGGGTATTCTTTATCGAAGTCATGGGCAGACACACAGGTCACATTGCATTGCACACCGGCATCGGCAGCGGTGCAACCGGGATACTTATCCCGGAGAACAACGTCTCTATCGAGGAGTTGGTGGACCAGTTGAGAAAAGGGGTGAAACGGGGAAAACTTTTTAGTCTCGTTATAGTCGCAGAAGGAAATAAAAACGGAGGTGCTGCCAAAATTGCAGAAAGTGTTGCTGAACACCTGCCGGAACTGGAATCAAAAGTGTCCATTATCGGCCATCTTCAGCGAGGTGGAGCTCCGTCCTGCCACGACCGGGTATTGGCCTCCAGGCTGGGTGCATCGGCGGTCACCGCACTTCTGGACGGCAAAACCAATAAATCGGTTGGGATCATTAATGATGAAATCGTATTTACAGAATTTTCAGACGCCATCTCAGCAGATAAAAGCCCGAAGAAAAGTTTGATTGAAATGACCAATATTCTTTCATAATGTCATTACCAAAAATTATCACTTGCTACACAACCATCTCAGATAAAGAGAGTTCTACTAAGTTGATTGACCAATTACTTCAATCAAAACTCATCGCATGTGGCGTCGCATGGCCCGCTCAAAGCCAATACAATTGGGAAGGAAATGTCGCCACAGAAGGAGAATATCTCATCTATATGAAATCTTCTCTAGCACTCAAAGAACGATTGCTTAGTCGTATTCAGGATTATCATCCGTACGACGTTCCATGCATTCTTGTACGCGAAGTGGAATGTAACTTGTCCTACCACGACTGGGTCGAAGAACAGACAGTGGTTTAGTCCCGTAGTTTTAAGTTTATAGAGTGTAGTCAGGGTCTGGTGCCGGACCAAAGCCCAGGATTCATTTTCAGAATTTTCATCCTCTCACAAAACCAGAGCGTCGATTCAAACCCGCAAAATTCATGGGTTTTGATTTATGCAGATGCAAGGAATGACTGAATATAGTCGGAGTGCAACGCACAGACCAAAGATGGTAAATCCGTATTTGATGGAGAGGAGCGAATGAAGCCTCGGCTTAGTCGGGGCACAAGGTACAGGGCGATGCACCGTCTCAAATGAGCAAGGCCCCAATTAACTATTTATCCTTATCTTTATGTCAAAATTCAGATTAAATGGCCGCATTAACGGAAAAAAAGCTTCTTCCCTACTTTGAACGAATCAAAACACTGGTAGATAAACTGGCTGAGCAATCCAGCCGAATTGACAACAGCGAAACCTTGTCGACCATTCAGGAGCTCCGACTACGGATGGATGAGCCGTTCTTGTTCGTTATAGTTGGTGAAGTCAAAGCGGGTAAAAGTAGTTTCATCAATGCCTTACTCAGTACTGATGAAGAAATATGCGCTGTGGCACCCGATCCCAAAACCGACACCATTCAGCAAATAAAGTACGGCGATGTTCATGATGAAGTCATCATTAATGAATTCCTCAAACAAATCTACTTTCCTGACCCCATTCTTCAGGAAATATCCATCGTAGACACCCCCGGGACCAATACCATCGTGGAGCATCATCAGGAAATCACCGAACGGTTTGTGCCGGTATCCGATTTGGTAGTGTTTGTTTTTGAGGCCAAAAACCCCTACCGGAAAAGTGCCTGGGACTTTTTATCCTTCATTAACCAGGAATGGAAGAAGAAAGTCATTTTTGTCCTACAACAAAAAGACCTGTTGAATGAAAATGATTTACAGATCAACCTGGAAGGCGTTCGTAAAGAAGCAGCCAAACACAACGTCCCTGAACCACACGTTTTTGCTGTATCAGCACTTCAGGAGCTGGAAGGCAACCATGACCTTAGCGGATATCCGGCGCTTAGAAAATACCTCAAGGAAAATATCACCGGCATTCATGCCTTTCGGTTGAAAATAGAAAACCTCCTTGAACTGGTTACCACGCTCAATGAAAAGATCAACGCCGGGTTAAAAGCACGCCAGGCTCAATATGAGAGTGATTTGTTGTTCCGGAAAGAAATCGATAAAACCCTGCACGAACATGTTTTAAAGTCCCAAAACCAAGTACAAACTCTGATTCACAATCTACTGACGGGTTACGACAAAGCAACCATGATTAGTGAACGGGAATTACGAGACGGACTTTCCTTCTTTCGATTAGTAGGGAAGTCATTTAAATCCATTTTCAATAAGAACGAATCCCCTCAGGTCTGGTTGTCAGAGATCAAAACAGATCTCGATAAAAATCTTAAAATTGAAATGACAGACCGACTCCATGAAGGGGTCAGTGACCTGGCGGACAATATTCAAAACATGGCGAAGGTTGTTGAACTTAAGATATTGAAAAATAAAACTATACTCAAAGACAATGACGAACTGTTTGGTCATATAGCCGAACGCCGTCGACTGATCATTGAAGAGTTGCAAGAATCCTTTCATAATTTTATTCGCAACTCAGAAAACTTTGTTGACACAAAACTCGTCGAAGAAAGCTCGTCAATCAGTCCCAATCTAGCAACAGGAAGCGGGATTGCCGTAGTGGGAATTATTTTGACAGCCGTCACGAATGGCGCTGTGTTTGACATCACTGGTGGCCTGATCACCGGCATCGGATTATTATTCGCAGGTATTACAACCGGGATTAAACGAGGCAAAATACTTCGGAGGTTCTCCGAAGAAATCAAATTGACACGGTCAAAAATAGAAAACGAATTAACCCTCAAGTTAAATGAATACATCCAGCAAATCAAAGATAAAATAGAAACCCAATTTATCGAATTTGACCAGTTGCTTGAAGAAGAGGGGAAAGAGCTACAACTCATGCAGGAGAACTACAATCACATTGATTCAGAACAAAAAACAATCCGGAAGAAGTTGGCTCATCTTTAATTTCACGCCTATTTCGGGTGTTCTGTCGTGCAGTACGAACAAGTATAAAAGCCGGAATAAGAAACTGCCTGTAGTTCAGGATACCTGTTTTTTCTTAGTAAGCCTAAATTAGAAACTGTGGGTTATTCCTACGTTGATGGATTCACTAAACTGTGTTCGGGGACCTTTGTGTCCTGTAGGTTCGCCGTCTTCATCCAAGATGTCAAAAAGAATATCTTCGTCGTAGACCAGATTGCCCAATATGTTCACTGAAATTGATTTGTTTACTTTCATCCTGATCTGACTTTCAAGATTGACATCAAAATTACCAAAATCATCCAGGTGATTCGTAAAAAAATCCGCTTTGGAAGTCAGCGTCACATTCTTCATGAGCTGAAACTTCCCCACTACTTTGATCAGGCTTCCCAACTCCATCCGATACCCCTTTGCCCGAAACTTTTCAGGTAAATACTGAGCAGCTAGAATAGAATCAGGAGCGATCGTTATCTTACTGTTGATCGGCGTGTAGTAAATGTCAAGTTTATTGGTATTCTTCTTTTTCTTCTCGGGATCATTTGATTCCAGTGTTTTCAGATTGAGGCCCGAACCGATATCAATCGTCAGAGGGGAGAAAAAACGACCGTTGAGGTGTTGTTTCATTCCTTGTTTGTTAAACTTATATGAATTTGACAAAAAAGTCCGCATAGAGATCAAAGCCGATAAAAACATTTTGTTCGAAAACTGTTGGGAATAATTACCACTCATTTCCAGTTTATCTCTGTTTTTTGTCCACTCTTGCTCATCTCTTTTCATCAGCCCGTATTGGACATTAAAATTATATGTAAAGTTGCTCTTCTCCTTTTTGTATTTAGCTTTCCAGTCAAAGTCTCCCCAAACATTAATATTGTTATATCCACTACCTTTCCAATAGTCACTATAGGCTATTTGGGCAAGGTATAAATTTCCAATATTGGAATAACTCCAATAACTTTTCTTTTCTTCTGTCGTGTCCTGAGCTGCTTCCTGACTATATCCAGTGGCTGCATGCAAACATACCATGAAGAAAATTAAGTGAAGCTGGCGCATAGAATAAATGAAATTTTTGAACTCTTATGGATGATAATACCAACGTGTACTTTGGATACAAATATTGCTCAAAATAGTTTTTAATCAAAGCTAATAGACATGAAATATTTATTTAATGTAAATAAAGATGGTTTTCAAGGATATTGACACCAATTCCTAACATATATTCCTTTTAATTATAAGAGATAAATTCAGTTTTGAGCTGTTTCAAAATTTAGACTGTCTTTTTTACTAGCATGATTTGACTTCGCCAGCTAACCCCATTTGAATTGAGAACAAAGTATGGTGCGAGATGCTGAATGCTTCCGGATTAGGCTCAGTTTTTGCTACAGGTAAGTCATACCATGATCAGGGTATTGTATTAAAATATTTCTATCTTTGCCTCAAATTAAAAAACCAGATCACTGATGAACGAAAATCAAAATATGCCAGATCTTGCAATTGCAAAAAAACTGGGCTTAACCGAAGATGAATTCGATCGAATTCTTGAGATCATGGGACGCCATCCCAACTTCACGGAACTCAGCATATTTGCCGTCATGTGGTCTGAGCATTGCTCCTATAAAAATTCCATCAAGTATCTTAAAACACTACCCAACAAAGGAAAACATTTGTTGGTGGAAGCCGGTGAAGAAAATGCCGGACTGGTAGATATCGGCGACGGACTCGGGTGTGCTTTTAAAATTGAATCACACAATCACCCTTCAGCTATAGAACCTTACCAGGGTGCAGCAACGGGTGTCGGTGGCATACATCGTGATATTTTCACAATGGGTGCACGACCTATCGCTGCATTAAATTCACTCCGTTTTGGCGATGTAGAACGACCCCATACTCGGCACCTTGTTCGGGGTGTGGTCAAAGGAATCGGCGATTATGGCAATTGTCTAGGCGTTCCCACCATCGGTGGAGAAGTATATTTCAATGATTGTTACAATCAAAACATTCTTGTCAACGCCATGTCCGTAGGTACAGTAAAGGAGGGTGATACAGTATCTGCCATTGCAGACGGACCCGGTAATCCAATCTTTATTGTGGGTTCAGCGACGGGTAAAGATGGCATTCACGGAGCCACATTTGCATCGGCTGATCTCAGCGAAGACAGCGTGGATGACTTACCTGCTGTACAGGTCGGTGACCCATTCCAGGAAAAACTTTTACTGGAAGCCAGTCTCGAAGCAATCCAGACCGGAAGTATCGTGGGGATGCAGGACATGGGCGCAGCAGGCATCACTTGCAGCACCAGTGAAATGAGTGCAAAAAGTGGTACGGGTATGAAAATCAACTTAGATAAAGTCCCCACCCGGCAAGATAATATGGAACCTTTCGAAATCCTGCTTTCTGAATCGCAGGAACGAATGCTCATCGTTTGCAAAAAAGGAGAGGAAGAAAAATTACTCAAAGTATTTGACAAATGGGATCTCGAATGTGAAGAAATAGGTGAGGTAACTGATAACGGACACGTCGAATTCTGGCACAAAGGTAAGATTGTCGCTGATGTTCCAGCAGATCCATTGGTTTTGGGCGGCGGAGCCCCAGTCTATGATCGAGAATATGAAGAAGCCACGTATTATTCCCAATTAATAGATTACACTGAAGATCGTATCGATGCACCTACAGACTATGTATCCGCCGCAAAGAATCTTATGACATCCCCTAGCTTGGTATCGAAGCGATGGATCTATGAACAATATGACCACACCGTCCGGATCAATAACATGGGAACCAACCAGGCTTCGGATGCAGCTGTGATTCGCGTCAAAGGAACATCCAAAGCCTTGGCAATGAGTGTGGATTGCAACTCTGATTTTGTGTATGCTGACCCCTATATCGGAGGTATGATCGCAGTGTCGGAAGCAGCCAGAAACGTAGTTTGCAGTGGAGCCCAACCAGTGGCTATTACGAATTGCCTCAATTTTGGCAATCCTTATAACAAAGAAGTTTATTGGCAATTTGTCCACGTAATAAAAGGCATGAGTGAAGCTTGCCGGCGGTTTGAGACGCCGGTTACAGGGGGAAACGTCAGTTTCTACAATCAAACTGAACTGGATGGAAAAGTAGAACCTGTCAAACCGACACCAGTCATTGGGATGCTTGGCATTCTGGAACATACCGATGATTACCTCACCTCCAGCTTTAGAAATGAGGGCGATCTGATCGTTATGATTGGTAAGGAGATCTTTGATTTAAACAATTCACAATACCTTTCCTGGCATCATGGGATCACGGATTCAAAAGCCCCCTATTTCTCATTGGAGGATGAATATGATGTGCAACAGACCGTATACGAAGCTAACAAACTAAAGTTGCTTGAATCTGCTCATGATATTTCGGATGGTGGATTGTTTACCAACTTACTTGAATCATGCCTTGAAAATAATATGGGAGCCAAAATCACCTACAATCCCCCAGTGCGAATGGATAGTTTTCTATTTGGCGAGTCCCAGTCCCGAATTATTGTCAGTATAAAGCCAGAAAATTTAGACAAATTACATAACATTTCGAACCAGAATTCTGTTCCCATACAACAAATTGGTATCGTGGAGAAATCATCCATTTTGGTCAATGAGATCGATTTCGGACCGGTGTCAGAGTGGAAAGAATTATATAATGATTTATTAGGTAAAAAACTGGAACAATGAAATTGTTGAAATATGGACTTCTGGCCAGTCTAGGGCTTTTTTTTATATGGGCGTGTAATAGTACCGATCAAAGTACGACCGACGGTGAACGGCTGACCATCTCGGGAAAAATAATTGACGGTGCGAATAAACCGGTAGCGCTTTATCGCATATCACTCAAAGGCCAAAAGGCTTTGGTGATGTCTACCCAGGCCGATCAACGGGGAAATTTTTCCATGACTTCTGAAGAGCCTATACCCCAGGCTATTTATCAATTTTCCGTTGCAAACAAAGGCGCTTCTTTTGTACTCACGGGAGAAGATACAGATATTAAGATCAATGGGAAGTTTAGTACGATAGACCAATATGATTTTGAACTAAGCGGTTCAAAAGAAACTGGTCTTCAGATTATTGCATTTTACAATATGGTCAATGATAAATGGCCCAAATCTGAGATCGTGCGATACATGAATGAAACCGAGAATAGTTTGATTGCTATCCAGACTGGGGTATCATTCCTGATGGGTAGTCCGGAAGATTACGCAGATGTGCGAAAAATTGTCAATAAGGTAGATGCAGATTTACGCGGATCCCCATATGTGAGTGAATTCAAAGAGTTTGTGGCATTTTACGATGCAAAATTAAAAGAATCTACCAACAACTCTAGTCAGTACGCCGTGCAGCTGGGACAACCAGCACCTGAAATTGCATTGCCCAATCCGGACGGCGAAATAATGCGTTTGTCTGACCTTAAAGGGAAGGTCGTTCTTTTGGATTTCTGGGCCAGTTGGTGTGGTCCATGTCGGAGAGCAAACCCGCACGTTGTAAAATTGTACGAAAAATACAAAGATGACGGGTTCACTGTATTTTCTGTGTCTCTGGATAGAAACGGTCAGAAAGAACGCTGGGTCAATGCAATCAAGCAGGATGGTCTGGCATGGGAGTCTCACGTCAGTGATCTGAAGTATTGGCAGTCTGAACCTGCCCGAAGATACGGCATCACGGCTATTCCGGCAACTTTTTTACTTGATCGGGAAGGAAAAATCCAAGCTTTAAATCCCAGAGCAAATATGGAAGAAGAAATCCAAAAATTGCTTTAGGAAAGAGCGTAATTTATCACAGACCTTTTTATTCTTGACCAGATCTATAGTCGCATTTGCTTATTGCTCTGCTGATATTTATGCCGCAGTGTCAATAATGACGTGCACGCCATACTTACATTGAGAGATTCAGTCTGAGCACCCGCCGCAGCGGGTAATGTTATCCGGTTTGTCGATAATCTCGCGACAGTAGCTGAAATTCCCTGACCCTCGTTACCCAATACCAAAACACCAGTACGTGGCCAGGCATATTCAAACGCATCCTCACCATCCATGACGGCTGATATTATCGCGCCGGAAGTTTCAGACAATTCCTGGTGACTGCATTTTACCATAGTGAGATAACTATGGCTTCCCATGGCAGCCTGTACAACTTTCGGGCTAAAAGGGTCTGCGGTTCCGGGTCCGATCAGAATATGGGGCACACCGAACCATTCGGCTGCACGAAGCATGGTGCCGAGATTTCCCGGATCTTGTACCCCATCAAAATACAAACCAAATGCATGATTTCGCTGAATTGATCTGAAATAGTGATCCGGAATTGCGCACACTGCCATCACCCCCTGCGGCGTAACCAAATTAGAAAGTTCGAGAAATGAGTGATGGTCTGACTGATATACCGATATTCCGTCTGGAAACGACAGGTGTCTGATGCCATCATCTATGACTATATACTGAATCAGCGACGGTCTGTGCCTGACAAGGTCCATGATCAATTTTTCCCCTTCGACAACGTAATTTTTAAATTTATACCGGTTTTTCTTTTGTTTTAAGGACCGAATAAACTTTATTTGATTCCTGGACAATATAGGAAACATCTTATGGTTACTTTAGTGGTTGAAAAATTGTTATGATGTGAATTAACAACAAATTATTAATTTTACCGCATGACATTGCCCAACATTGGAAAAAGGCTGGGCGACACGCTTATAAAAAAGTTAGAAGAAGTTGAGCTCAGCAGTATTTAAAAAGCCGTAAAACAGATTGATGTGAAGGAATCGTTCAATGATTTATTATCTGATTTTCATCACTTTTTCATTTCATGAAAAGTAAAAAAGCGGCTATATATTCATGTCTTTTATTGTTCGGGGGGCTTTTCATGTTGTCATCATGCAACGTGACCAAATTTCTGGCGGAAGATGAATATTTACTTTCGGATTATGCCATTAACATTAACGGTCCCGTGGCATCCAGACAAAAAAAGATACTTGAAAATGAAATCTATTATCTCGACACGCTCCAACGGATAGAAAATCGAAATTGGCGCATCTGGTTGTATTATAAATACCAGGACGCTGATACGGGCACACTCAATCATTTTTTTTACGAGCAAGCTGCCACTAGACCAAGTATCTACAAACAAGGCCACGGCGGTCAGGCGTCCGACGTCATTAAACGGTACGTCATGGACAAAGGGTATTATGATGCGCAGGTTTTCTTTTCTGATCAGATAAAAAAACGAAAAGCCACTATATCCTATACCATAAATACCGGCCCGCTGTACACCATTGCCAGCAAAAAAGTAAGTTACCCCAATGAAACGATCAAACGATTAATCGAAAATCGCAACGATGAATCGTTCTTGAAAAGAAATGACGTACTCTCTCTTCAAGCTTACGAAAAGGAAAAAAACAGGATTGCCTCCATTATGCAAAACAATGGGTATCCTTATTTTACATCACTGAATATTTCAAAACGACCGCAAGCCATTAAACTGGCTGATCAAATAGATCTTTATTTTGAAATATTAAATGATGCAGACAGCATTGGACTTCGCCGGTATCGGTTTGGAGATATTGTGGTCGATCACAACTACAATCCATTTGCATTTGAGCCAGCGAGTGATACCGCTACCATCGATGCCATTCAGCATCTGAATTTTGACAAAGAAAAGTCCTTGAACCGGCAGGTGATGAACCAATCCATCCCGTTTCGCAATGGGGATTTGTTCAGTGCAGAAGCATTGGAGAAAGCGCGACAAAATATTGTCCGTTACAATATCTATTCATCCGTGGTGGTCCAACGCATTCCGTCACCGGAAGACCCCAATGTGCTGAACATCTATTTTATCTTACAGCCTTCGAAAAAATACGAATTTAAAGTTGATTTCGATCTCAACAATACCGAGTATAGCTCCCGTTCGTCATTATTGGGTGTTTCCGTAGGGCCGGAACTGTCCAATCGAAATACATTTGGCGGCGGGGAAACCTATACCATGGGACTCCAGTTTCAGACCGAATTTAATCCTTTCGGTCAGTCTGATACGACAGAAAGATCCACGGTTCAAACCTTTATCGCCGGGTTTCGGAACAATTTAATTATGCCACGTTTCGTAGATTATTTTAAAATGTATGAACTCCTCTCGGGTGTATCGCCGGATTTTTATTCCATACTGCAATCAAACGGGATCAGCACGATCGATCTGAACTATGAATATGTTTACACGGATCAATTGTATAAATACCATTCCTTTTTATGGCAGGCGGGGAACAATTTCAACTGGGCTGCAGGTCGGAACAACCTAAGAGTCAACAACCTTTCGTTGAATGTCTTTTTACCAGATTTATTTCCCAGTTTTATTGAGGAGATCAAAGACCGGCAATTTGTCCGAAAATCACTGGATCCACAAATATTTACAAGTCTACTCTTTAGCAATGCCCAATTCACCCACGTCGGAAGAAAAGACTACGCCCAGCGGCAATTTTCTTTTTACGGGTCGATGGAGTTTTCAGGATTGGAAATCCTGGCTGCCAATGCCATCACTAATGGATTTAGGGATACCTTCCAACTCTTCAACAAGTTTGATTTTGCAAAATACTTCAAGGTTGATTTGGATGGGCGGTTTTTAAAAGATTTATCAGCTACCACCTCATTCGCCTCTCGTCTGAATATTGGGATCGCTACACCTCTGACCGGATCAGTATCGGTTCCCTTTGTCAAACAGTTTTTTGTGGGAGGTCCCTCGAGCATGAGGGCATGGCGGATCAGAGAATTGGGACCTGGATCACTTCAGGACTCCACCGCACTTTCAGGAACTAATCAACCGTATGCCAATGTCGGTGATCTAAAAATAGAAATGAATGCAGAATACCGGTTTCCTCTTTTTTGGCGTCTGAACAGCGCTCTATTTCTTGATGTAGGTAACATATGGATCTTGGGAAAATCTGATCAACCAGAGAGTCGGTTCACCTCCGATTTTTGGAAAGAATTTGCTGTCGGAACGGGTACTGGAATACGCATGGATCTTACTTTTTTCACCCTTCGGCTGGACTGGGGAATAAAACTAAAACTCCCCTACCGACAAGACAATGGCTCTTATTGGGCTTACTCCTCCTTTGGACAGTATCTCAAAAAATCAAATCTAAACCTGGCGATTAGTATGCCTTTTTAGAGGTAAGGACGCTGTACAGTTAGGTGCTAGGGAGCCGAATTGTCAGGGATTAAGACCGCTGTGGTGTTGTAGCCGGAATTGCACTTTTCCCACAACCAGTACCATTTGAATTCATAATTGCCGCATATATTCCGAAAAATTCTTCGATTCTCTTCGTCAAAATACGCGGTGTATTTCCAGCTAAACCTCCGTTTTTTACCTCGTCATAAGATCATAGCAGTGGCAGATCCATTGATTGTGCTACACTTTGACTCAACACCTCAACAAATAAACACCTCAACACTTCAATTTCTAAAACATCGATCTTCGGCCATACACAGAACAAATGGGACACTCTTCCGGCTGGTGTCCCCGTGCCGGGCAATACTCCCGGCCAAAATAGATCATCTGTAGATGACGCCGATCCCATTCTTCCATCGGAAAGGCTTTCTTCAAATGTTCCTCAGTTTTCTTAACAGAACGTCCAGTACTCAGCAACCACCGGTAAGCCAGTCGGTGGATGTGTGTATCCACAGGAAAGGCAGGTTTTCCAAATGCCTGCACCATGACCACAGAAGCTGTCTTATGCCCTACCCCGGGCAATTCTTCGAGCAACTCCATGTCAGCGGGAACCTCGCCATCATATTTATCAACGAGAATCTGTGAAAGTTTAACGATCGCCTTGGATTTTTGAGGAGACAACCCCACCGGACGTATAATGGCACGCACGTCTTCTACAGATACCCGGGCCATATCAAATGGGTTATCCGCCAACTCAAACAAAGCAGGCGTCGTCAGATTAACCCTTTTATCGGTTGACTGCGCGGAAAGTAGTACTGCTATTAATAAGGTATAGGGATCCTTGTGGTGCAATGGAATTTCCATTTCGGGGTACAATTCATCAAGGATCACCCCGATCCTAGCAGCTCGCTCTTTTCGTGTCATGATACAGTCTTACAAGATAAATCAAATAAAAAATGTCCGATATCTTCGCCGTCCGGATAATCAAACAACCCTGGTCGCTGCGTTTCTCCAAAACCACTGTGGGATACCCCCGCTACCGGATACTTCCCAACCACAGTCTGAAGTTGTTCTCGCAACTGGACCAACGCAGTGTGCAATTGAGACACTGAGTCATATGCTTCATAAAATATCATCCCAACCGGAGAAAACAACTCCTCGGGTACATGTTTCAGCAGCACAAATTCCGTAGAAATGATATCACTCCGGTTCAACAGCTCGATCGACAGATTGTAATCATAGTTATTTTTGTATTTAATATTGTTCATGGACGCGGCAAAAGGATTCATCGCCTGAATCAATGGATCAAAATCATAGCCTTCCGGCACATAAAGTTTGGTGACATTCCGACAACCTAAACCAAAGTAATCAAAGATATCATGCGCCAATCCATTTAGATCATCCGCAGATTCAGATCCGTCCAATACAGCAACCGAAGTTCTGTTTTTCCGCAACAAAGCGGGATAGCTTTCAAAATATTTTTCGAAATATCTGTTGGTATTGTTGGACCCGGTCGCGATGACACCCTCATGATTTTCCAGTTTTTCAACGATTTTTATACGGTGTTCTACATCGGAATCCTGTTCACTCAGAAGTGCCAAAATCGCTGGAAACACATACGGATCTTTGCTGGACAATTTTATCTCGGCTGCATGGCCGGAAAGATACACGGTAACAAAATCATGAAACCCGACCAATGGTATATTACCCGCAAAGATCAGCCCTACTGTTTTTCCGTGTTCACCGGGGACGGGAAATTGATAGGTATCACACCATTTGGTTAATTCCTCCCTGGTAAGCATAGATTCTGCCAAAGCATCCAATGCTTTCCAATAGTTGGATTTTTCAAACCAGGGATTATGAAAAGAGGTCCGGTGAATAGTAGCCTCCAACAATGGATGACGGTCTTGGATTTTTTTCCCCAGTTCCAGCAAAGCGTTGATCATCCTATTTTTCTTTACCATAATTTACAATTCTTTTTGTGATCGATCCTTAACATAACGGTCCCATTTGTGCAAAAGTTCGTGCATATCCGAAGGCAGTTCGGATGAAAAAGACATTTTTTTGCGGGTTATCGGATGTACAAATGCCAGCGATCGGGCGTGTAAAGCTTGTCGTGGGCAGGTGGAAAAGCAATTCTCTACGAATTGCCTGTACTTTGAAAATATGGTGCCCTTCCGAATCCGATCCCCTCCATAGCGGACATCATTAAATACCGGATGTCCCATAGACTCCATGTGCACTCTGATCTGATGTGTTCGGCCTGTCTCGAGCCGACATTCTATCAGGGAAATATAATAATAATCTTTAATTACTTTGTAATGCGTCACTGCCTCACGTCCCTCCAGTGCACTGTCTTCTTCCACGGCCGTAAAGATCAACCGATTTTTGGGATGCCGGGCGATTGGTTTACGTATAGTACCTTCATTCGGTTCAGGGCTACCCCACACGATCGCCAAATATCGCCGATCTGGTTTATGATCGTGAAACTGAGCAGCCAATTGTTGCAAAACATTTTCTTTTTTGGCAATAACCAGCATTCCACTTGTGTCTTTATCCAACCGGTGCACCAGCCCCGGACGGTCCGCTTCGTTTCCCGGTAATACGGGTAACGCATGATGATCGAGGTAATAAGCCAGCGCGTTCACTAACGTACCTGAATAATTTCCATAACCCGGGTGAACCACCATTCCAGCCGGTTTGTGTACGACCATCAGATACTCGTCTTCATATCGAATATCCATCGGTATATTTTCAGGAACAATTTCTCCGTCGTATTCGTCATTAACCGGTGTTTCGATAGTGATCTCGTCGTCAGGGCGCACTTTATAATTGGGTTTGACTTTCCCACCATTGACCAGTATTCGCTGATCCCGGAGGCCTTCCTGAATTTTGTTGCGGGAGACCTGTGGCAAACGATCCATCAGAAACTTATCTATTCGCAACAGGGCTTGACCGGGGTCGACCACGATCGTTCGTACATCATTCATTTCCTCATCAGAACCGGATACATTCACATTGATATATTTTAGGCTTATTTACAGGTGAATTAACGACTGCAATCATCCAAAATGGACTTATTCGATGCAAAAATACAAGATTTTATGTGTTTCTATTTTGAAGTGGTTTCACAACTATTTACTAAATTTATAAAACTGACTATCTTGACAAGCAAAACATGACGTGGTAAGAGGTGTATTTCCATACCTCGTGTCATAAAATAATATGATCATGAAAAAATTTTTTTTCCATTTACTTTTAATCCTTGCAACAGGTAGTTTTTTGCCTAATACGATGCATGCTCAGAATTTGGACTCTAAGAAAAATGTCGTTGTGGTCCTTGTTGATGATCTCGGTTGGACAGATGTAGGCTACGCAGGGAGTGCTCTATATAAAACGCCTCATCTGGATGAATTGGCATCCAAAGCCACCGTATTCACACAGGCTTACTCTGCACATCCGGTGTGCTCCCCTTCTCGGGCAGCCATCATGACAGGTAAAAATCCAACTCGTCTTGGTATCACGGACTGGATTCCAGGATCCGCTCCGAAGGACAAACCTCTACTCGGACCAAAAATCAGGAATGAGTTACCGCTTCAGGAGAAAACCATAGCTGAATATTTCAAAGAAGTCGGTTACCACACATTTTTTGCGGGCAAGTGGCATCTAGGCGGAGAATCACATGGCCCGGAACACCAGGGTTTTGACATCAATATTGGTGGGATTCACAAAGGACAGCCTCCAAACGGTTATTATGCTCCGTATAAAAACCCTAAATTAACAGACGGTCCCAAAGGAGAATATCTCACCGACCGATTGACCGAAGAAACGATCGGGTTCATTCGAAAAAATAAAAATGAACGCTTCTTCGCCTTTCTATCCTACTATACAGTCCATACACCGATCCAAGCAAGTAAAGAAGATCGACCGGATTATGATTCGCTCACCATCCCGGATGTGACTTATCCAGAACATGATGGAGTCAGTCTTTTATATCAGAACAATCTTGACTATGCCTCCATGGTGTCCGCGATGGATCGGAATGTTGGAAAACTCATCCAATCCCTAAAAGAAATGGGATTATGGGAAAATACAGTATTTCTGTTTACTTCAGACAACGGAGGATTATCCACACTGATTCGGGACTGGAAAATCCCAACCAGCAACAGGCCGCTTCGCGCCGGAAAAGGCTGGGCTTATGAAGGAGGAATTCGCATCCCACAAATCATTCACCGCCCAGACCAACCCCGAATGATTTCGCACACAGATGTACCTACCACACATCAGGATCTACTTCCTCTCCTATGGAGTGCAGCCGGTTGGGATCCATCATCACTGGACGCCATGGATGGATACGACATATTTGGAGGCATACAAGGTACTCAGCGCCTGTTGTTTTGGGATTATCCCCATTACCATGGTAGTGGCTGGAAACCAGGAGCAGCACTTCGACAGGGTAGATGGAAACTCATTCATTTTTACGAATCAGGCGTCGTTGAACTATACGATTTGCACTCAGATCCAGGTGAAAGCATCAATGTACGTGCAAAACATCCGGACATCGCAGCAGCCATGTTTAGTGACCTTAAATCTCTGATCAAAAGTAATCATGGTCAATTTCCGAAATTAAATCCAAATTATGCAGAATAGATAAAATACGTTTATTTCTTCAGCTAATGACATTATCGATATTCACAGAAAAACGTTCAAATGATACCAGAGAAGCTTCTTCTTCAGCATGGGGGTCGAATAGATCATATAAAAAGCGGAGGAATCATATTTCAGCAAGAAGAATACGCCAGAAATTTCTATCAGATCAAGAAAGGACAGGTACAGATGTCCACGATCAATGACGATGGGAAAGAATTTATCCAGGGCATTATGCAAAGCGGTGAAAGCTTTGGTGAACCACCATTATTTGTGGATATTGCTTATCCGGCCAGCGCACATGCCATGAAACAAACTGATCTGATCGTGCTACCCAAAGATAAATTTCTAAAGTTTCTTTCCGCTTACCCGCATTATTACACCGTTCTTCTCCGAAGATTGTCCTTGCGTCTTCATTATAAAGCGACCATGGCACAGGTCATTTCCAATGAAAAGGCGGAGAAATGCATTTTAACACTCATAGACTATATGAAACAAAAAGAGGGCTATAAAGAACACGAAAATTATAAGGTGCCTTTGACCAGGCAACAAATCGGTGATTTGGTCGGATTGCGGGTAGAGACGGTCATCCGAACCATCAGTTCACTCAAAGAACAGAACATTCTTAACGTTCAGGGTGGTAAAATAATTCGTTAAACCATAGTAATCATTTGCCATATTAAAAATTATTACGCTAAAATTTAGTTTTATTCTATATTATGAGTATTATGACATAGATCATAAAAGAGGACATAGGCATATTGTATTTTTGTGGCTAATCCAACATTGATCGTACCGGAACTTTCCACATTGAACTACTAAAACATTAACCGCATGGAACCGAAAGATGAAGACTTTATACCAAGAGGAGCCGTAGCGTTTCTCATTTTAATTCTAATCTTAACAGCTATTGTATTCTTTACCGCATACTTTTTGCAAGTATCAAAATTTTAACCCAACATGGATAAGTACGAAATAAGAATTATGGTCCTGACTGGAATCACTTTGGCTATTTTTATGGTCGCCATTCTCCGGTCTTCGTTCACCTACGCTACAGGCATTCCAGAGTGTATACCATACGATGAATCGTTCACCCAGCCCCGGATAGAAAAACTGGACGATAAATTATATCAGATTTTTGCACTGGCACAAATGTGGAGTTTTGAACCCAGTGAAATACGACTGCCGGTGGGAGCAGAAGTGGATATATACCTCACTTCCAAAGATGTCGTGCACGGTCTGAACATCCATGACGTATCACTAAACATGATGGCAGTACCTGGTGGTATTAACAAAGAGACAGTAACGTTTAAAAAACCAGGTGTCTATAAAATAGTATGTCATGAATATTGCGGTTCAGGCCATCAGCATATGATGGGTGAAATCATTGTTAACTATCCCAACAACTAATCTACTATGATGAAGATCAACCTAAGGAAGTCAGAAAAAAGACTGAGCCTTTTACTTTTAAGCGTTCCACTGATTTTACTGACATTGGGTATCTACCACGGTCTGATGCAGACACTGTACCGATCCGGAATGATATCACAAACCTCATTTGCAGCCCTGGAGTATTACCAAGGCCTTACCCTGCACGGGGTAATAAATGCGCTGGTATTGACCATTTTCTTTGCAGTGGCCTTTGGCCATATTTGCATGTCGTACTACACAGGGATTAAGATGCATATGACTACTGCTTGGATTTCTGCGGTAATGATGGTCGTGGGAACGATCATGACTATCGCTACGATTCTGGCCGGTGAGTCATCCGTGTTATATACCTTTTATGCGCCTATGAAAGCCCATCCGTTATTCTATGTGGGCAATGCACTGCTAATAGCAGGCTCCTGGGTCGCGTTTTTCGGTTGGGTGG
Source organism: Membranihabitans marinus (assembly GCF_019802045.1). Lineage (GTDB taxonomy): Bacteria > Bacteroidota > Bacteroidia > Chitinophagales > Saprospiraceae > Membranihabitans > Membranihabitans marinus_A. Next base: position 132,041 of record NZ_JAHVHU010000010.1, read on the forward strand.
GCATATATCGCAAGTGGCGCAGAGAACACAAAGGAGAAAGAACACCTCTGGCAGTGGTCGCCACCATGGTGAATTTTACGATGTGGTTTGTCTGCTCCATCCCGGTGGCGTATTCTACCCTCGTGTTATTACTACCTTGGTCTATGGGTATAACAGCTACGGTCAATATCCCATTGACCAGAACCTTGTTCTGGTTTTTTGGACATGCATTGGTTTATTTCTTTTTGCTGCCTGTTTATCTGATGTACTACGTTATGCTGCCTACGCTGGCAGGCGGAAAGCTGTATTCGGATAACGCCGGAAAACTGGTATTTTTCCTCTTCCTGGTATTTTCTATACCTGTAGGAACACATCACCAATTTGCTGAGCCAGCTATTACGCAAGGTGTGAAATACTTCCAGTCTTTGTTAACCTATGGTGTAGCTTTACCTAGTTTTATAACCGCTTTTACGATTGCAGCTTCCTTGGAATATGCGGCATGGAAACGAGGAGATAAAAGGAAAAACTGGTTCAGCTGGATGGCCAAGTTGCCTTACTTTGAAAAAGACAGATACTTGTTCTCTTACCTCATTTGCGGATTGATTATATTTATTTTTGGTGGAATTACCGGAATTATCAATGCGAGCTATTCTCTAAATAGTCTGGTACATAATACAGCATTCTTACCCGGCCATTTTCATATGACAGTCGCAGGTCCTACTTTTCTGGGAATTATCGGTATGAGCCTTTATTTACTGGAGCGTATTTCAGGGAAAGAAGTCCGTTTAAAACGAATAACTAATGCCATCCCCTACTTGTGGACAATTGGAATGTTTATATTTTCAACAGGATTGATGGTCGGCGGACTCCGTGGTGAACCACGACGAACGAACATGGGCATCAGCTACATGGACCCGGACAGTCCTTTATATCGACCGGACTGGGTATGGACTACAGGAACTACAGTGATCGGTGGTGTAATACTGTTCGCAGCGGCAGGTCTGTTTTTCATCGTTTTACTCGATTTGCTCTTTGCCAAAAAGACCAAGGAAAGCTATATATCTTTCCCGACATACCGCACCTATCACCAGGAAAAAGTGATCCCGTTTTTGAATAGTTTCAAACCCTGGCTCGTCATTATGTTCCTGCTTATTTTGGTGGCTTATGTACCGGCTATATTTAATGTTATGAAATATACTGGTAAGGAGGCACCGCCATATGCGCCGCAAAATCCGATTCCACTGGAGCTGCATAAGCAAGATGTGGGAGAAGTGGATGAGGGGGAAACACTCAATTTAAATCAAGATGAATAAGGGAATATTCTATTTCTTTCTTGTAATTATCGGTTTTACAGCCGTCGGATACGGTATTTTCGAAGTATTAGAAAACAATACCCCATTGCCAGTCTATGGGGATGACGATCATACTGTGAGTTCTTTTAGTCTGACCGATCAGCAGGGACACTCTTTTCATTCTGAAAAGCACGATGGTAAAATATGGATCGTAAATTGTTTTTTTTCCAGCTGTCCGATCGTATGTCCGAAGGTGATGAAAAACATTCAGGAAGTACATGATTTGATGCGAAATGATGAATCCATTGTTACAATCAGTATGACCGTAGATCCTAAAAGAGATACCCCGGACGTGTTGTATAGATATGGTGAAAAATACAACGCCAGCTTAGATTCTTGGTTTTTATTGACGGGCGAAAAAAAAGAAATATATCGCCTGGCACGTAAAGATTTTCTGCTTTCTGCCTCCGAAGGTGCCGGGGACGAAGGTGATTTTTTGCATTCAGAAAATATTATGATTATCGACCCGGAACACCGGATCCGGGATATCATTAATGGTACCGGTCCCAAAGCAAATCAAATGGTCTTGGAATCAATTAAAAAACTCAAAAAAGAGTATAAATTATAAAAATATGGACAATCTATTGCATTCAATGAAACGAACAGATTTTTTCTTGGGCGTCATTTTCATGTTTATACTCAATGTGACACCCAGCCTGGCACAAGAAGATGCCAAGGCACTTTTTAGACAAAACTGTGCCTCCTGCCATAGCATCGAGCAGGACTTGGTCGGTCCAGCCCTAAAAGGTGTCACAGAACGCCGGGATAGTGCCTGGCTGTATGGATTTATCATTAATTCCCAGGAGATGATCCAAGCCGGTGACCCCATTGCCGTTGAACTGTTCAATCGGTTTAACAAAGTCCCCATGCCATCACATCCACACTTAAGTACAGAAGAAATCACTGCGATTCTTAATCACATTGACAGTGAAGCTGAAGAGGCGGCCTCACAAACTGCCAGTACACATCCCATCCCACGTCCGGAAGAGTTCTATGGCGCGAATTATCGACAGTTTACCTTTGGTGATATGATTTTTTGGATACCGATGACCATTACAGTACTCTTATTAATAGCGACCTTAGTTGGCTTTACCTATGCCAACGATGCCTTAAAGGAAGCGCGGAAAGAGGTTGTCGTTCCCCAGGAAGAACTGTGATTGATGGCGAATGGATATCAGTTCTGAGTATTCATGGTTTGTGATATCATTCTGCATCATGATTACATGATGAAAATAAATGCGAATAACCGTCCGGGCAAATTGGAAGTAAAATCTGAATCAGGCGATATCATTTTATAAAACAACTGCTTGTAGAAGATTTTTCGATTTGAATTAATGGATGCCGGAAATACTCCAAATATTCTTCGATTCTTTTGGTCAATGAATCTCGATGTAACTCAAGCTATACCTCCGCATTTACGGTATTGTCAAATACAAATGGTATGAAGTCTGCGTAAATTCTCTTCAAGCTGATCCATGCTCTTATCCAGCGTCTTAATGAAGTCGTGGTCATCCTTGAAATGGTCTGTGCATTCCGTACATATATTTTTATAGTACGCTATACCCTGTTTTAAATTTTGTGCGAATTTATTGAAATACTTTTCTTGCTTTGTGCTTAATGATCCTTCAATTTCTTTGAGTTCATTCTCAAAATAAGCCAGATACAAAGACAATTCTTTTATGAACATATGAGGCCGGTCTGCACGCACGGTTAACCCACCTCTTCCATAAATGTGATCCACCATCGTTTGCAGATTAACTTCTTCAGAAAAATAAGCCATATTGGGCCCCGGACATATCGATACGCCGGGACCTTCTCGTCGGGTATCTATACCATTGACTTTTAATGCAGCAGTGCCCAAACCGACACAAATGCATGACTTTTCAGTGATTCTTTCCTCTTCTTTCTTGCGCTTTTCAGGGCTCAGTTGTTTTCGTTCCAGTTCCAGAAGTTTCAAACGCTGGTACTGACGTGAAGCAGTGCATATGGGTTTATCCGTAAATTCTTTATTAAGCGATAGGAGTTCTTTCGGACAAGCACTACCGGGCCGGCCTTTCCGTATATTCATTAATTTTTCTTCATCTTTGGAATTGTTCCGTAAACTGTGAAATGGAACTCCGAGTGGGGAAATATTGCTTAAATAAAGGTCTTTCTCACGTGCTTCTTTGAGCTTATCACGGGTTTCCTGGTCGACATTGGTCACTTCCGGGACCAACAAAAACGGGGTTCCCCAGCCCACCGAATCCAGTTGATACCTATCAATCAAGAACTGATGTTCTTCCGGAGTTCCGACCCCACCTTGTACCGTAATCCGAAGCTCAGGAATTTGATTAGGTACGGACCTAGATTTTTTACCCAATGCTTCGACATATTTTTCATGAATCGTCTGGATCAGATCTCTTCTCTTCTCTTTGAATTCTTCGAGAATCGGCCCCATCAGATGCCCTGCTGTAGCAAATGCATGGCCACCGCAATTCAATCCGGATTCCACCCGAAACTCTGAAACCCATAATCCTTTTTTAGCCATAAATAACCCCTGAATATATGCCGATCGAAAATCACTGACTTTTAGGATAATTTCTTTTTTCATTCCTCCTTCAGAATCAGGGTAAAAGTCTTCAAATTCTTCCAAATAGCTATATAACCTGGGATTCATGCCTGCTGAAAAAATGATGGCTGAAGTTAGGTCACTCTGCGCATAGCCTCGCAATGCAGCATGCGCATCATTGAACTCCCGGGGAAGTTCCACGCCATTCACATAGTTCTCTTTATCCAGTTTTGTCATGATATTGACATCGATTCGACCCAAGGTAATCCTGTTAAATAATCGTTTTAACTCCGATGTATTTCTGGGAAGATTAGTTCGCAACTTTTGAAACTCAGAAACCAAGCTATGATTATCAGGCAACATCTCAATAATTTCTGCCACATTCGTAATCAGTTTATGGGTATTGCTTTGCATCTCTCGCCATTTGTTTGTCACCAAAGTTTGAACCATATTCAGATAGGCCGTAATCCGGTTTGCCCTAGCATCGGGCGAATTTTTGGATATCGGCCGATAGTCAAGAGAAAATTTTTCCGAATACATCTTGCGCATTTTTTCGAGGAGCCCGTCATCTCCAATGGCGATGACTGAATCTATGCCAAAGGGAGCTACCTTCAGGGGGGTGTCAACGGTAAATCCGATGCCCATAACCGGAATGTGAAAAGTATGAAGACTGTTTTTCATAAGGTTTGTTTTTACTTATCCTGTGAAGCTTAGTGCGAAGATGAGTAAAAATATTTAAAGACAACAATGTCTGTATTTATTTAAGACAAATTTATCTGAATAAGATACATGACAAAAACTTATATAACACAGTAAATTACTCGGATGACCTGGACTGCAGCGTATAATGTGCTGAGAAGACATGACTCAATGAGCTTTTTCCATCATTTTCATTCAGAAAGGCCAATGCATAGTCGATCCCAATGCGACCGAGTTGCAATCCGATCCCCATATTGGGTTGGATAAAGTATTCATTGGCTGTGGGATTGTTTATTTTTTTCCGACGTTGGATGGAAGAAATACCGGTTCTCAAAAACAAGATGTTCCTCGAACTCAGTTCGATGCCGATATGAGGCTCGATGCTCATGCCATCGGTATTAATTAAGGTATTTCTACGCCCATCGAAGGTTACATCAGCATCCAACGCCACAGTGGCATCCAAATTCTCATTCATGTTATATTTGTATGAGACTCCTGTGGATAAGGAAGGTCGGATAACTTCCTGAGCGGACTCAGGAACGGTATTTCCCAGATTGTGTAAAATTTCAATTTCATCCGATGTAAAACTATAAGACCAGGCATTGAATGTGGATGTAGCATCCCGGAGCACTGCACCGAATCGAAAATCTTCTCCGGAATATGCCACCGAAAGATCGAGCCCCCCACCCCATGATTTAGCGAAGCTGCCCAACACCCTGCGAATCACTTTTACATTTCCACCTACCCTCCAATCACTATCCCCCAATTGGCGGCCATATGTGAAAAGAAATGCATAATCTGCGACTGAAAATGATCGGATGTTCGCATAATTGATTCGGCCATCCGGTCCATAAAGGTGTAAAGTATTGGGAATATCATCGATACCCATACGGATCATGGAAACGGCTCCATAGGACTTCCCGTCGGAACCCAATTTAAAACCGGTTCCAAGATAATCATAGTTCACCACGCCGGCGAACCATATCGCATGCATGGCACTGAGCTGCATGGGACCATCACCGGTGCTCAAATTTGCCGGGTTCCAATAAGCTGCCTGAATCGAAGTCTCGGTGGATACTACTGCCCGACCCATTGCAAGAGATCGCGCACCGACGCCAATATTCAAAAAATCATTGCTATAGATCTGTTGAGCAAGGGAATGACTTGATGCACCAAAAAAAACCAAAAGTCCCAACCAAAGTTTTACTATTTTCATACTTCAACCATATCTTTTAATTTTCTTGCCTTGAGCCTATCCTATCTTTCATCTTCTATCCCCTTTTTCGTGACCCCTTCAGCTTATCCCTTTCAGCCTTCAGCCTTCAGCCTCAGCTTTGAGCTTTGAGCTTTGAGCTTTTACGCCCGGTCGAACGATTCTCGAAGCTGATAAAGTTCCCGCAATTGTTTATACAATTGCTCCGCCTGAACATAGTCCAAGGTCTGTTGTCCATCAGAAAAAGCCTGTTGGGGTACTTCATGGACTTCCATGATCACCCCGTCTGCTCCGGCCATCACAGCACTCTTCGCCACTTTATCCACATATTTACGGATTCCAACACCATGTGATGGATCTGCGATTACCGGCAAGTGAGAGCGTTCTTTTAATATAGCTATCGCATTGATATCCATCGTATTCCGGTACGAGTTTTCAAACGTACGAATCCCGCGTTCACACAAGATAATTTTTTCATTGCCGTTGGAGAAGATATACTCTGCAGATTGGAGCAGTTCAGGGATGGTCATGCTCATACCCCGCTTCAGAAGAACCGGCTTATCTACTCCCCCCAACACATCTAGCAAATTAAAATTTTGGGAATTCCGCGCACCTACCTGAAAGATATCGACATAATCGTGCATTTCTTCCACTTGTTCTACCATCATCACCTCGGTGATTATTTTTATTCCTCGTTCCCGGCAATACTGAGCAAACAATTTTAATCCATCCATGCCCAGTCCGCGAAAGGAATACGGAGATGAGCGTGGTTTGTACACGCCGCCACGCATTACAGGAATATTATTTTTGACCAAATGATCTACTGTAGACTCAATCTGAGCTTCGGATTCAATAGAACAGGGACCTGCCATCATGGTAAAGGTGTCTGGTCCAATAACCAAATCATCACCAATATTGATGTCAGAATAATCCAGTTTCCATTTTTTGGAAACTAATTTATAGGGATCACTGACCCGGTGGACGTCCGTTACACCAGAGAGTTGGCCCACCCGGCGAATATCAAAAGGTCGGTTCCCTACCGCAATAATGTATTGGCGGAATTGCGTGGTCACCGTAGACCATGAATAGCCAATGCGTTCGAGATGTTGCGTAATCTTCTTTTGTTGATCACTCGTAATATTTGAGTCAGTTTGGATAATCATGCGCCATGTTTTATTTCATTAACAAACTTAGTGACAACTTCATCGATACCTTTCTCACCATACTCTTTATCCAAACGTTTGATAAAAGCACTCCCGATAATCGCTCCAGATGAATATTCAGCAGCCTGACTAAAGCTTTGATGATCAGAGATTCCAAATCCTATTAACGTCGGATTTCGAAGTTTCATTTTTTGAATCCGTTGAAAATATGCAATCTGTTCCTTCGAAATCTCTGTCGATTTTCCAGTAATTGAAGAATCGGAAACAACATAGATGAATGAATCCGATAATTCATCGATCGTTCTGATCCGCTTTTCAGAGGTCTGCGGCGTTATCAGGAATATGATCTCTACTTGATGGTTCCGGAACATTTCTTGATACTGCATTTTATACAATTCAGGGGGAAGATCGGGTATAATCAACCCGGATATCCCTGTCTCCCGACACCGCTTTAAAAATCTTTCTTCTCCATATTGGATCATTTGATTGAGATATCCCATCAGGATTAAAGGTGTACTCACTTTCTCAGATATCTGAGCCACCTGGTCAAACAAAACTTCCATGCTCATTCCGTTTTTTAGTGCACGGGCACTGCTTTGTTGAATGGTCGGTCCATCGGCCATGGGATCGGAATAAGGCATGCCTATCTCAATAAGGTCAACACCACTTTCACTTAATGCCCGGATCACCGGGACAGTATCTTCCAATTCGGGAAATCCGGCTGTAAAATAGATATTGAGCGCTGGGCTTTGCCGATCTTTTAAAATCATAGTTATATTATTCATCATCGAGGTATTTCATAAATGTAGCCAAATCTTTATCTCCCCGGCCACTTAAACTGATAACTGTGGTTTCGTCAGAATCCAAAGTCAGATACTTTAAGGCAGCCAAAGCATGCGCAGACTCCAACGCCGGGATAATTCCTTCCAGCCGGCTCAGTTCCATGGCCGCTTCGACCGATTCCTGATCGGTGATTGACACGACCTCGGCCCGGCCTGTCCGAATCAGATGCGCATGCATGGGACCAATTCCCGGATAATCCAAACCGGCCGATATCGAATGAGGCTCGGTGATCTGTCCATCTTTGGTTTGCATCAAAAGCGTCCGGCTGCCATGAATAATTCCTTCCGTACCTAAAACCGAAGTTGCCGCTGATCGTCCGGAATGGATTCCTTCGCCAGCCGCTTCTACGGCCACCAACCTGACCCGTTCATCATCCAGGTAATGATAATACGCTCCAGCTGCATTGGATCCTCCACCCACACAAGCAATTATCCGATCCGGATAATTCCGTCCTTCTTTCTCTTCCATTTGGATCATCAGTTCATGGGACACCACGGACTGAAATCGGGCTACCATATCGGGATAAGGATGTGGCCCGACGACTGATCCGATGATATAATGTGTTTCCACAGGATGATTGATCCAGTCCCGAATTGCTTCGTTGGTAGCATCTTTTAGGGTTTTACTACCGCTGCGCGCCGGTCGTACTTCCGCGCCCAGCATCTTCATCCGGAACACATTGGGCTTTTGGCGTTCGATGTCAACTTCTCCCATATATACAATGCATTCCATCCCCATCAAAGCACAAACTGTCGCGGTCGCTACGCCATGCTGACCAGCGCCGGTCTCTGCAATAATTCGGGTTTTACCCAATCGACGGGCTAATAGAATCTGCCCGATGGTATTGTTAATTTTATGTGCACCGGTGTGATTGAGATCTTCGCGCTTCAGATAAAGCCGACTCCCATACTTTTCTGACAACCGTTTCGCAAAGTATAAAGGGGACGGTCGTCCCACGTAATCTTTCAACAGATCGTGAAATTCTTTTTGAAATTTGGGGTCTTCAATAATACCAACATACCGCTGTTGCAGCTCTTCGATATTAGCATGCAGCATCTCGGGGATATAAGCTCCCCCAAAATTTCCGTAAAATCCACGATCGTCAATGGTGTATCTCATCCGTAAATCGTTTTAATTTTTTAATATTTTTATAACCGGGTTCTTCTTCAAAACCGCTATTTACATCTACCGCAACCAATCCGGGTAAATCAAGCGCGGATATCGCTTCCGTCACCCCCGGATGAATTCCTCCGCTGAGCCAAAACGGAACATCTTCATTGTATTTTGACAACAATGCCCAATCAAACAGCACCCCATTTCCTCCGTAATTAGTTCCCTTCGTATCAAACAAAAAATAGTCCACGTGGTCCCCATAGTCTCGGAGCTGTGCAAAATCAAACGTTTCATCTATGGCGAACGCCTTCACTACCCTTAGCCCCAGATTTTTGATTTGCTGGCAAAAGGATGGGGATTCATCTCCGTGCAGCTGAATAATATCCAGCTGCCATTGCCTGGCTATATGCTGGATGCGTTCTATTTCTTCATTAACAAAGACACCGACCCGCGTAACTTTCGTCGTCATCACTGGATCCATGGCTCCGACAAACCGGCTGGAGCCTTCATAAAAAATAAACCCCATAAGATCTACTCCGGAAGCCTCAGCAGCCTGAATATTCTGGGGATCCCGCATGCCACATACCTTTACTTTCATCGGGATTGTCTTTCTTTTTGAAATGCTTCGATCAACGACCGGCATGCTTTTGCCGGATGTGGGGTACGCATAAATTGGGTGCCAACGAGAAATCCTTCAAAACCTGCTTTATACAGTCGGATCATGTCCCTGGCGTCGTGGATACCACTTTCCGAAATCTTCACTGGTTCTGCAGGTAGTCGGGAATAGAGATCAATCGAATGCTGAATGTCTACCGTAAAGTCTCTCAGGTTCCGGTTGTTCACCCCCATCACCGCAATTCCTTCTGCATACTTTGAAATCTCATCTTCATCATGAATTTCCAGGAGGACTTCCAGGCCAATCTCATGTGCCGTCTCCGAAAAACGTTTCACTTCTTCCCCTGTAAGCATCTCTGCAATCAATAAAAGCGCATCGGCCCCGATCGATTTTGTCTCATGAATCTGGTATTCATCAATGATAAAGTCTTTGCGTAAAATGGGACAATAATTATAGGTTCGTGCCGTCTTAAGATCTTCAGAGGACCCACCAAAAAAGGTCTCATCGGTCAATACACTCAGCGCCGAAGCACCAGACTGCATATACCCCATGGTCACCGCTTCAACATCTGCATATTGATTAATAAATCCTTCAGAGGGCGACTTTTTCTTAAATTCAGCGATGATTCCGGACTTATCCTTTCGCTGTATGTAATGCGCCAACGAAACGACAGGTACGTCATAATACATACTTTTCTGAAGCAATTTCAGCGGGTATAAAGATTTTCGCTCTGCCACCTCCTTTTCTTTTTGCTTTCTTATTTTCTGTAAAATATCCATTATTGGTTGTTCAGTAGATTTTTCAAATTTTCATAAGCTCTTCCCGATTCTATGCTTTCTTTGGCTTCCGCCATTCCTTCCTGGATTGTTTTTTCGGGAAATAATGTATGAATAGCAATACCACTATTTGCTAATATTACATTAGTGTGTGCCTGCGGAGCCTCGTTTTTCAATACAGCCAGAAAAATGTCCCGGGCTTCCTCTAGTGTATCACCGCTAAATAGCTCTTCTTGACGCACCTTTGGCAGATTCAGTTCTCCCGGTTGACGCAGGGTCTTATAGTCCCGCGTATAGTGTAAAAAATCATCCGTCAGGGAAATTTCATCATACCCATCCACTGAATGAACGATGGAAAACTGATAATCGGATAATTCCATCACTTCAGCATAAAGGTCTGCCACCTCTTTACAATAAGTCCCCAATAATATAGCCTTGGGTTTACTTGGATTAATCGTCGGACCCATGATGTTAAAAATCGTTTTTACACCCAGCGCGCTTCGTACGGGAGCTACATACTTCATCGAAGGATGAAACAAAGGCGCATGCAAGAAGCAGAGATTGTAACTATCAAGTTGACGTTGCAACTGGTCTTGATCATTGGTGAATTCATAGCCCAGTTTCTGCAGAAGATTGGAAGATCCCGAAATGGAAGAAGCTGCATAGTTCCCATGTTTCGTAACATTGTATCCAGCACCGGCCAATACCACACAAGACAGTGTGGATATGTTAAATGTGTTTTTTCCATCGCCCCCTGTACCAACGATATCAATAGCATGGTCAGCATCAAAGGTCACCTGATTACTAAGATCGTACATAGCAGAACGAAAACCAGCAAATTCTTCCGGGGTGATCGGACGCATTCGAAATACGGTCAAGATAGAAGATAGAATCTCATTGGATCGCTGTCCCTCGCCAATATCCTTCATAATTCCGTAGGCTTCCCGGGATGTTAAAAAGCCGCCGTCGTATAATTTTTCTAAGTAATGTCTCATGATGCTGTCTGATTGATGAAACGTTCTGCTTCTTTTAAAAAATTTCGTAAGATATCTTTTCCATTTGGTGTCAGTATAGATTCGGGATGAAATTGCACCCCGAAAACCGGATCGTGGCGATGGCGCAATGCCATAATCTCCTCTTCATCATCCAATGCAGTGATGATGATTTCTTCCGGAGTACTTCCTTTTTTGATGCTCCACGAATGATATCGGCCAACCCGGATCCCATCCGGAATCTGATCAAAAAGATCGCCATTGTCTAAAATATTCAAAGCGGTGTCTACGCCATGATAAACCGTCGAAAGATTAATCAACTCTGCTCCATACGATTCACCAATCGCCTGGTGTCCCAGGCACACCCCCAAAATCGGTTTGGAAGATCTGTATCGGTCGATGATCGCTGGCATATGGCCTGCATCTTTAGGAACACCAGGTCCAGGAGACAATATGATAATATCATATGCATCTACTTCCTCTATCTGAATCTTATCATTTCGAAAAACCTCAATTTCATGATCTGAAATCTCGGTCAGATATTGATAAAGATTGAACGTGAAGGAGTCGTAATTATCTATGAGTAATATTTTCATTTTATAGCACATCTAACTTATGACAAAATTTGTTCTGCTTGTTCGAGGGCGGTATTGAGAGCAGCCAGTTTATTATTCACTTCCTGTAGTTCACTCTCCTCATCACTCGAAATAACAATGCCTGCACCAGCCTGACTATACAGGACCTGATCCTTACTGACAAACGAACGGATTACGATGGCTTGAGACACATTGCCGTCGAGGCCAAAATAACCGATGCCGCCACCATACGGTCCCCGGGGTGTTTTCTCATATTGATTAATTAATTCCATAGCTCTGATCTTTGGTGCGCCGGATAAGGTACCGGCTGGGAAGGTATCCGCATATATCCGAAACGGATTGAATGCGGAAGGCAATTGTCCCTGAACCGTAGATACCAGGTGGATCACATGGCTAAAATATTGGATTTCCATCAATGATTTGATCTGAATATCCGTGGAGTGCCGCCCCAGGTCATTTCGAGCGAGGTCAACCAACATAGTATGTTCAGCGACCTCTTTGGGATCTTCGGTCAATTCCCGGGCTCGGTTCAGATCCTCTTGATGATTCCCCGTCCGGCGATAGGTGCCAGCGATTGGGTTCACTTGTGCTTTTCCATCGGTTATATTTAACTGTGACTCCGGGGAAGAGCCAAAAATATGGTAATTACCAAAGTCAAAAAAGTATAAATAAGGCGAAGGATTAATGGAACGCAGTACGCGGTAGACGGTAAAGTCATCCCCTTGATAAGGTTGTTGATATTGACGTGAAAGCACAATCTGGAAGACATCTCCTACCTGACAGTGATGTTTACCTTTACTTACCATATCCCGGTATTCCTCATCGGTCATATTACTTTTCTTGGATCCGGTCCGGCTGAATTTCTTCTCTTCGTAGTGTCCCATCAGAAGTATCTTCTTGATCTTAGCCAAATCAGAAACACCCCCATCGGGGACATTTTCGATCAGCGTCATTTTGTCCCTGTAGTGATCAAATACAATTAAATACCGGTAAAAAAAATAATGTAAATCGGGAATTCCCAAATGATGTTCACCCTTTTCCATCTTGACAGAATCAAAATGACGAACAGATTCAAAATTCGTGTGCCCAAGAAAACCATTGACCTCAACCCCTTCTCCTTCATTCACGATCGTGGTTCTTATCTGATCCAATAGAGCCGGTATGCTAGCCATTCCTCCAGGAGCAATACTTTCTTTCCGGCCCAGCGTGGTCACCATAAGCCGCCCCTTCTCCAACGAAATTTCTATCAATGGATCAAATCCGATAATGGATCTGGAATTTTCGTACGATTGGTAATCATTACTTTCCAACAAGCAGGGTTTCTCAGTAATGTCCCTGATTTTAAGAAAAGCACTCACCGGCGTTAGCTGGTCGGACAACATCTGAACAGAGCGGGTATATATTTTCATTTTGACAACAATTTTAGAATCTAAACTAAAAAAAAACAGCTTGCCGGAAGGACCAACAAGCTGCTTTTAATTTTTAATGCACATACAATTGGCTAACTTCCAGATCCCTCGAGATTTGAAAGCCACCACCAATTTGTATTTGCGTTAAAAATCATTATTCATATTTTAAAACATCAGGACAAACCTAATAAATAATTTTTAAACCAAAAAGAGAAATGCCCAAATTTGTAAATACAAATTCGGGCAATTTCTACTAAGGTCTCAAAACAAGAAAACTACGATCTTTATCACCGGCTCCATTGGATGTGCCGGAAACTATATATTCTTAATTTACATATATCACATCTTACCTCTAATAACCCCAAAGGTTTCCAAAATGTTTCATTGGGATAACATTATTTTCAAGCAACGTATGGTTCTGTAGATGCAAATAGTTTGCCAATATTAATTTTTGCACCAATTATTTTACTAAAATACTTATATATTTTTTCACACATGCCTAGCCTATTGACAATCAACTCTGCAGAATCGAACATTAGATCTTTCCACAACAAATCATTCAATAATACAACGGTTCGATCAGTATTTCGCTGGCCATTTCTCTATTTTATGCTGCTAATATAGTTGAAAGTTTTCCACATTTTGTGGAAAACCAAGAAATTCTTTTGGGAGCCAACCACTTTTTGGTCTTGAAATCCGATTGTTTTTACGTCAGGGTTTTTTGAACCACCTATTTCTATGGGTCATTCAGGACAATCATCGGATTTACCCCGAAATTACATTTTTATTTTTTAATATCACAGCCTCACAGATATTTTTGAAACAGTATTCTAAGTGGGTGATTCAAGGGCACAAGAAGTCAGGCCATAGGCTCTAGTTCCTGAAAATCTAAATTTCCTAATACGAATTCGCCTTCTTGCCTTCACAAACTCAACCAACATTCCAGATTCGAAGGTTGGATAATATACCAATAGCATGATGCTTTTGGTACATTATAATTATCTTGCGCTCATGGCAAGGAAACTCCCAAATCACCCGAAAAAAGTTCTCGTCATCCGATTCAGTTCCATCGGAGATATTGTATTGTGCAGTCCGGTGTTCCGTCTGTTGAAGAACCACTTTAATGCGGAGATTCATTGGCTGACGAAGGCAACATACAGTTTTGTCAATGAACACAACCCCTACATCGATCACATTCATCGGTATGAAGATAATTTTAAGGAGATTGCACAGATTTTAAAATCAGAAAATTTTGACCTCGTAGTTGATTTGCATAAAAACCTTCGAACATGGCGTTTTAAACGATCGCTGGGAAAACCCACCTTGTCATTTGACAAAAGAAATATAGAGAAATGGTTTCTGGTTAATTTCCATCGCGACTGGATGAAGGAACCACGACACCTTGTTGACCGGTATCTGGAGGCGCTAAAAGCCCTTGGAATAAGTGATGATGGCGAAGGTCTCGATTACTTTTATGGTTCCGATGTCAAAAACCCGCTATCAGTCAAAAGATACATAGCCTATGGTATTGGTGGTACTTACACGACCAAGAAAATGCCTGCAGAGCACATTATCCGACATTTCGGCAATCTGCCCCTACCCCTCGTTTTACTGGGTGGTAAAACGGAAACAGAAGCCGCCGAAACCATTCAAGCCCATCTAGGAAGTCGGTGTATCAATATGGTCAACCAATGTAATTTACATACCACCGGGAAAATATTAGATGATGCCACCTACGTCATCTCTCACGATACAGCGACCATGCATATGGCTGCTGCCTTCCGCAAAAAGATCTTATCTGTGTGGGGTGCAACCGCACCCGAACTGGGCATGACCCCCTATTTGCCCAAACATTTAATCCAGAACTCTGTCATTTTGGAAAAAGAAAACCTCCCCTGCCATCCCTGTTCCAAATTGGGCAATGACCAATGTCCAAAGGGGCACTTTAAATGCCTGACCGCACTGGACCCGAAAAAGGTCGATCAAAAAATTAATAACCTCCTGGATCTATAAACTGGAGTCACCTCTTATAATAGAGGCTATTTAGATATTTGTGCTGGATATGAAATATTAGGACAGTAATAGATCTGACAGAGCCCGGCACCCAAAAGTGTGGTTTAACCGCTTTGCTTTTTTCGTTTATCGTAGAATATTGGTAAAAGGTTTTATCAAGAGCAAAAGAAGAATCCTGCCAGATCTGAAACAAGGCTGCAACCTAACTAAACTCCAGGCAGATTTGTCCTGCTCGCTTTTCAACAATTGGAGTGAAATTTCATAGATAGGAAATTGTTAATATACCAACTAATGGAAATGGGACAGAAAAATATTGGGTTATTTTAGGTACTCCGAATGATTGGTAGAGTTTTTCCATGTCAACTTGAGATAAAGAAAGACGAGCTTACCTGACTCAAGGTTGTGCGGTTGAAATTAAAAGTTTCATTGCCGTGTAAGCGATTTGTATTGGTAGGGCATCCCATATTCTGTTGAGAATGTTCTTGGTGGTTTCAGATGTGGATGACTCGCTTCATTCAAGGCTTTTATCCATGTGTCACACACGAGCGCAAATTCAGGTGTGGGACACTCGCTTCCCTCGATCCCAGCGGAAAGAGCCACACCCTCATAAAAAAAGGCCCCTGCCAATCAGAGACCTTTTTAACGATTGAGTAATCTAAAAACTAATAATTCTTGTAAAATGAAAGATCGAAACGAGCTTCTTTGCTATTACATTGATACGGAATAGATCTGTCGTTTACCTGATATAAATCATTTTATTGGTCCACTGTTGATCCGATGTTGAAATCCGATAATAATACAGCCCCGGTCCGTGCAATTCCGACCCTGAAATAATCACTTCATTGAACCCTTTCTGCCCCTCAATACGACGGTTTAAAACCATCTTTCCGGTGACATCGTGCACATCAATTACGACCGTTTCAGCCCGATCCTGTTCGAAGCGGATCATCGTCCGGTCCTTGAATGGATTGGGTATATTCTGTATATGACTCACCGATCGATTCATGTCACGAAAAGTAAAGCTTAAATCTTTAACAATACCGGGTTCCACATAGCTTTCG
This sequence comes from Membranihabitans marinus, assembly GCF_019802045.1. GTDB lineage: Bacteria > Bacteroidota > Bacteroidia > Chitinophagales > Saprospiraceae > Membranihabitans > Membranihabitans marinus_A. The sequence goes on from NZ_JAHVHU010000010.1 coordinate 148,414, forward strand.
GTTTTCAGCACCTCTGAGGACGGACGGATCAGCTCCTGTAGCGTGGTTCGTCGATTCGTTTTTATATTTATGTAAAACAAAACCTCGCCCTGATCAAAATACCGTTCATCGATATCGAACCAAGACACGGTCAATTTTCCCTCGTCAAGCACTGCATAGTCTTCGGTAGAGACCTGCACGCTCCCTGATGACAGAGAAACAGATGCTACATCCTGCTCATTCAGATCCCATTCAAACTGAAATCCAAGGACATCCATGGCCCGGTTATTGCGGACGGGAATACGGTAAGTAACATCACTTTGCAGCCACTGATCCTGTAATACCATATTCATGCCTCTGCTTCGGGAAGTAGGAACCGCCGTACTAGCCGAAAAGTTGACGTCTCCTATTTTTATACCGACAAAATCAATATTGGTATTTTGGTCCAGATTTTCGATGTCTCCAAAATTGGACTTGGAACCCGCTGCCCGGAATTGGTAACTCGTGTTATTGGAAAACTTAAAATCGGGACGAAGGATCGCTTTTCGAAGTTCGATGATATCTGCCGGATCAATCACCCCATTGTTGTTTATATCAGCTGCAATCCGACGGTAAACATTGTCCAACCGTTTGATATTGAGGATGTCCTTTTGAATCATGACCAGGTCAAAAGTTGATATTCCTTTCAGCATTTCATCATTCTTGTATGGAATAACTTTGTATGCCTGTTCTTTATCAGCCGAAATACTATAGGTACCCTGAATCGAAGAATGGGCGGCCAGTCGCTCATCATCACCATCGTGCAACCGAATAGATACGTTTTCAATAGGGGCCCCGCCCGGATCCTGTATTCGGCCACTAATTACATAGTGGTTGGCCGCACTATCGCATTGATCCAGTTCATTGATGATTAATATCTGCTCATAGTTCAGAACCGATCCGTCATCAGTATCCTCACATTGATCCGTAATCTTCCAGTTACGCACCAGCTTCCACTGGCCAATCGCATTGTTTCCGAACAATCGGAACAATTTATCTTGATAACCAATACCGAGATCTCGGCATGACTTATCCCAGGTATACTTGGGCCATCCAGTAAAATCAGGGTGTAATTCTCCGATGTAATTGCCATTTGCACTTTTTTCTATTTCGCACACATCTACAGCTGAAACGGCGGCGGGCATATCCAGCATTCCGGCCCCCAGTTCACAATCCGGCTCTACATAGATCACCTGTTCCCGGACATACTCGATCCGGTTTTCATTTTTAGACAACCAATCTCCAGATCCGGTTTCCCCACAGCCGGCAGCAATATAAAACCGGCGGCGAATCGTACCTATGCCACATTCATTGATATCAACAAATATTTTCTCATACGTCGAAGAAGAGCAATTAACCGCTACAATTCCATTTTCAATCTCTTCATTCGCCGTCACGGTACGAGTCATGGGAACATCCTGCATTCGGCTCACAAACTCGCCCTTATTTTCATCAAATACCTCTACCGATTTTCGCTGCGTATAATTCTCACAATTGTCTTTTTTAATTATTACCTGATGTTCAGAAGGAATTACATTATGACCATCGTTGGTTGTCATTTGGCCATCCAAATCTTGCCACACACTGACATAACCTCCCATCAGAGAATCTAAAGCTGCAAAAGCGGCAATTCGCGCGGTATCGTGGGCTGGGTAATTATTCAAAACACTAGCCCGATTCACCACATCAGCGTAGTAATTTGTGAAAGAGGAGCAATTCATGGTCACGCTACTTTTTAAATCTTGTACCAGGGATATCGGCTGCTTATCTCTGACTTTGACAGTCGTTCGCATCGTACTCCAGTTACACCAATTATCCAGAACTAATAATTCCACCTCGATTTCCTGACATGCATCTTCACAGGTAAATGGTATCTGAGTGGTCCACCCGCCGCCGATTTGTGGCAACAGGCTATCCGGTAATGTCTCATTGCACACCCGCATGGAATCCTTTTGCCATTCTTCATACAGCCAGTTGGTACACGATTCATTACTATATTTTAAATCATCTAAGAATGAAGCATAATGCGCTTCCACCGGATTGACCCTGGCATCCGTCTCCAAACCATCGCACAACTCCACATGAGCTGCTGTGGCCCAATCCGTTCGTCGTCCCAATACCATAGCAACGCCGCAATTGTCAAAACTCCCTTCATCCATGATCGACACATCAATCCAGGTCAGCTCTCCGGTCAACCCGACACGAATGTTCTGCAATATAGAAACATGGGGTTTGGTGTCATCCACCACACGAACATAAAATGAATCTACGGAGGTCAAATCACAACTATCCGAAGCTTCCACATAAACTTTAAAGGCATTTTCAATGATGGTATCATTATCCATAATTACCCGGCCTTCTTTTGGCAAAATCACATTTTCATCCGGCACCCATTCTCCCATTCTGTTTTGCTCCAAGTTGACCGTAAAATACCCCGGAACCGAAGCAGTAACCCGCCGTACCCCGGAACACTCTTCATTGATCGTCATTGAAGGTACTTTCAAAGATGCTTCGCAACCTCTGGATCCTGTGTACGAAGTCACCACACGTTGTTCTACTGAAATCACTGGGGCCAAGGTATCGATGTCAATCACACTAAAAGAAGCTCGGTATCGGCCTCGTTCCATACGAATCAACCCTTTTTTGGGTTTGGAAGCCAGTGGCCGAGTTCCATCCGCATAGTAGCATTCCTGATCAAATTCCAGTTGGACAGCATATTGCTTCACACACTTGGTGTTATTGATGAGTGTACTGTTCACTTCTACACTCATATTGCACATGGATGCAAATGAGGAGGCTATGAATTCCACTTGACGTCCGGATGCCGGGACTGCTTTAAGCAGTGGTAATGTATCCAGGGTTTTTGATATCGGATTTTCGAACAAGATCTGGGGTCCAAAAATTTCATTTTCGCCACAGTATAAATTGTATACTGTATCTAAGGCGATGTGATACGCCGTAATTTCAGGTTGTTTATAAACCACTATCGTATCAACCGTGGAAAACCGCTGTCCCCAGTTGTCATACCCCTCAATTTCACGATAAATAACCTGCTGTATAGGCTGATCATAATTCTGACAATCCTTTACTTCTTGAAAATCTTCGACCACTTTCAGTTCAGGAATCGGTCCACATGGGTATTCAATATGGGGAAAGGTATCGCCTATGAGTGCACCTGGTGCAACCAAAGCGTCCGAGCATAGTACTTCGACCTTACGTCCAGACATTTGTGGAGGAGGCGGGATACTGATCAGCAATGTATCACTACAAAACCCGGCTTCATTCCGAAGTTCATAAATCAATTCTTTGGTGATATACCCACACAATTCCAACTTAATATCTGCATCCAGATCTGTAATCTGTCCCTCATAGATGGTATTGTGATTGGACGCACGAATGGTGAGATAAACCGGTAATTCCGGTTCATTTTCCAATAGTTGCCGTGCTGTTATAACGGATTGTCCGTCAGACTGAAATCCGACCGAAAATTTTGTACAACCGGGAACTTGTGCCCCCGCCATTTTCGGGAGTAAACCCAATACTGCTATCGTAAGAGCTGAAATAAACAGTCTCGTACTATAAACTATAAATTTTCTGCGTAATATTTTCATTGCACCTTAGATTTTTGAGTTGGTTGATAAAAACCAGACAATGCAATGGATACAATAACCTTGCCAAATTACGTAAATACTTAATATATTAACCATTAAATACAGTCTCGGTACACATTAATGATTATTACCCTATAAAAAATAATTAGTCGGTTGACTTCCGGGCATGAAGCACAGACAAAAAAATGTTGTCGGGGAAGAAAGGCCTATTGCAAAAGACCTGATTCAGATGGGACGATGAAAAAGTCGAACATCTTAGTACAAACACACATTGAAAACATTTCAGAATGCATACAGTCTGACTTTCCTCATTCTGTGTTCAATATTTCGCAATCTAAAATCCTTGCGCACAAATTTTTAGGTCGACATTCTGCGCACCAGACTCACATCTACCAGTTCTCTTTGATCCAGGCCGGGTCTGATCTCAATGAGATCTTCTACTCCGAGCAGGGTCAATATTTTTTCCACCACTTTATCTGCCATTTTAGGAATATTCTGATCGATCGTGGTAATAGCAGGCTCCACGATGGCTGAACGGGGGTCATTGGAATAGCCGATTAATTTGAGATCTGAAGGCACATTTATTCCTCGTTCTATAGCAAATTTTAAAACAGCAATGGCGGTGGTATCGTTGGCGGTAAATATTCCATCAGGGGGATGGGGAACATCAAAAAGCTTCCGGCAGGTTTCCAATGCATTCTCAAGGGTCAGTTCCTGGTAATAAACTTGATTTTCTTTAAGCGTTATGCCCGACTGATTCAACGCTTTCCGAAAACCCGCATCTCTTTTTTGATAAAGGTTGGAGCTCATTAGGCCACAGATAAATGCCGGATTCTCCACCCCCACATCTGCCAGATGTTGACCGGCCAGATACCCTCCCCGAAAGTCATCACTGATAACAAAATGAGCGGGAAAGTCTTGTGTCGGCACCCGGTCGTAAAAGATGACTGGAATATCCCGATCGACAAATGGTTGGAAATGGGAATAGTCTTCCGTAAATAGAGTTATTGCTGATACGATCGCATCGACCCGAAAAGAATAAAGCGTGTTTACGAGTTCTTTTTCCAGATTGTAAGAATCATTGGATTGACAGAGTAATACATGGTACCCATATTCGTACAATCTGTTTTGAATGACCGTGATCATTGAAGAATGAAAAATAGCTGTAAACATAGGCACCACTATTCCGATTGTATTGGATTTCATTTGACGCAAGCCGGCAGCGATGCGATTGGGTTGATACCCCATTTGATCAGCCATTTTACGGACCCGTTTCTTTGTGGCAAGGCTGATATCATTGTGATCATTGAGTGCGCGTGATACAGTTGCAGCAGAAACTTCCAAAGCTTCCGCAATGTCAATAATGGTGCAGGCTTTATTTTGACTCTTTTTTCTCATAGCATATACTAAATTTGTGGGAAATCAACTCCGTGTTCACTTCTACTCTTTCGCAGTACTTCCGGATCAATATTTTTCCATTTGACAGGAGCGCTTGACAAGACATATATCCTTTGAAGACAATTCACACCCTTATTGTTTTATAATGAAGGATTCCAATGTAGGCCCCAAAAAAATTGGGTCTCTAAAGTAGATTACTAAATCTTCATTTGCATTCAAACCAATGCTCAGACATCAAGGTAATTCTTAATGTTATAATAGCAGATATCCTCCACCATCTTGCCCAAAAAATCCATTTCGGACACGGGGAGTAAACCTTTTTCCAAATCGTTACCAATTATGTTGCAGAGAATGCGGCGGAAATAATCATGACGTGGAAAAGACAAAAAGCTCCGGCTATCCGTAAGCATTCCGACAAAAAGTGATAACAGGCCCATTTCCGAAAGGGTATTGATCTGATCCTCCATGCCTCGCTTCTGATCCAAAAACCACCACCCGGATCCAAATTGCATTTTTCCCCGCGTTTTGCCGTCGTTATAATTACCAGCCATCGTGGCAAAAGTTGCATTATCTTTCGGGTTATTATTGTACAGAATGGTTTTAGCTAATGAATCAGAGGAATCCAAGGTATTAAACAACCGCGATATGCTCTTTGCGTGATTTTCATCGCCCATAGAGTCAAACCCAGTATCCGGACCAAGTTCGCGATACATACGGTCGCTGTTGTTGCGCAATGAACCGAGGTGAAATTGCTGTACCCATCCTTTTTTATCATATGCCCGACATAAGAATTCCAGCATATAGGACTTGAACTCTGCTACTTCCTGTGCGTCCACATATTGATTGGCCAATTTTTTTTCGAAAAGGTCCTTAACACCACCTTCTGTGTAAGGTACGGAATAAATGCGATCCAATCCGTAATCTGATGCGCGGCAACCCAGGGCAGCAAAAAAGTCCACCCGTTTTTCAATAACTTGCTTTAAATCTTCAATGGAATGAATAGAAACATTTTCCGTGGCGCCAAGTTTTTCCAAATATTCCAGATAGTCATCGGACTCGATTCGAAGGATCTTATCGGGCCGAAAAGTAGGAAACATCTGAAAATTTCCTTTTGGATGGTCTCGATACTCGATATGATACTCCAGCGAATCGGCTGGATCGTCCGTACTGCAGACCACTTCAACATTCCTCTTTTCTAACAGCCGAACGGTGGAATTATCAGAATCATTGAGCATTTCCGAAGCTTGGTCATATATTTTATCGGCGTTTCCTCCATGAAGTAATTCTTCGATTCCGAAATAGGTTTGCAATTCCATGTGTGTCCAATGATACAATGGATTGCGCATGGTATATGGTACGGATTCAGCCCAGGCTCGAAATTTCTCCCTCGACCCAGCCTTACCGGTAATTTTTTCTTCCTCAACGCCCAGGGCCCGCATCGCCCTCCATTTGTAGTGGTCGCCTTCTAACCAGGCTTCGGTGATGTCTTTATATACTCTTTCTTGGTAGATATCTTTGGGTGGAAGGTGGTTGTGATAATCAATAATCGGCATGTCCTTCGCATGATCAAAGTACAGCTGTTCTGCGTACTTGTTTTCCAATATGAAATTCTTATCCAAAAATTTACTCATAACAATATTTGATTTTTATATTTCATGTGATTCCATGCCGAAGGCTGACACTTCACAATACTGACTCTAAAATTCACGTACTTTAATACTTCTAAAAGCGACGCGATCACCGTGATCCTGCAATAGAATGTGGCCTTCGTCCCACTCTCCGAAGTTTGGCCAATCCTTGTATTTACTGTAAGCGACCAAAGCTCGGAAAGCGGGTGTTCGGCGTTCATACTCGAGCACCTTAAATCCATTTAACCAATGCTCTACATGATTTCCTTTGACTAGAATACGACCTCGGTTCCAATTCCCTACTCCGTTAAAGGGTTTTGATCGGCTTGGGACCGAAAGATTGTGAGCCGGGATCAAATCATACAACGAAGCAACAGTTCGATTACCACTGACCCCCTTTTTGGCATCTGGATGTTTTTTATCATCCAGGACCTGATACTCCAGACCAATTGCTGAACCGGTTCCTTTGTTAAGGTTGGGGTCTACAAAATATTTCACACCTGAATTAGCCCCTTCTGTAATATTAAATTCAAAGGAGAGTTCAAAATCAGAAAATTTATCTTTCGTGATGATGTCACCCCCATTCCGTGATTCTGCTCCCCCACTGGATTCTACAATCAGTTCCCCATCTTTCATCGTCCAACCTTTTTGAGGGAATTCGTCAATTTTTGCACCGACCCATCCTTCGCTCGTTTTACCATCCCAAAGCATCCGCCAGCCTCTTCGGATCTCCTGATTACTGAGGGTGTTGGGAATAAGGTTGATCTCCACGACATCCGGATCCATTTCCCATCGGTGTCGATCCAGATTAGTGGTTGATATTCGTATGTTTCTCCAACGAACTTCTGCACCTTCCTTATCTTTATTATCACCAATGCCGTGAACCTGAAATCCGATAAAACCCTCAGCGGTCATATCATCGATGAGGTTGGCTGTATTAACCCCATTAATCCATACCCGGATCGAAGGCCCGATGGCTTCCACCCGGTAGGCATTCCAACCACCAGTATTGAAAGCGGCTCGACCTTTTGGATTGCGCGACAACGGATAGATCCATCCCCGACGTGCTTCATCGTAAATTCCACCGCTGTATGCTCGGCTGCTCGGATCAATCTCCACCTGATATCCGTGCACACGGCCATTTCGATAAGAAGGGATACTGTTGGATCGGATTTGCACCCCGCTGTTAAGCCGGGCATCCACCCGAACCTCAAATTCGAGGATGAAATCCCCATACATTTTTTCCGTCGCCATAAAGGTATTGGGTGTGCCCGTTTCCGATACACCCACCATTTGACCTTCTTCTACGTGGTATTTGGCGGTACCGTTTAATTTCGTAAATCCATCAAAATTCTCACCATTAAATAAAGGTACCCAATGTTCATCCTCTTGAGCTACTCCAAAATGGCCGGTAAGTACCACCGCTATAATGACCCAGATCATTTTATTCCATGTTTTCATATCAATATTTTATAAATTATTTATTGAATTAATTATTTATTGAGTCGTTTAAAAGTTTCGTCCTACGTAGGATCATCTACTGAATTATGGGTTATGTCTTGTTCTACTGTTCTACTTCCTTAAGAGTTCCTGTCGCAACACGCCTTTAAAAACACAGCGCACTACTACCAGCCCTTACTCTCTAATCAGTATCCAAACAACTCGGGCAGCCACATGACCAATTCAGGTACATAGGTTATCAGCATCAACACTGCGACCATGGCTAAGAGCAAGGGTATAAGAGGTTTAATAACTTCAGTGACCTTGACCTTCGCAATTCCACTTCCCACAAACAGCAGCGATCCAACCGGTGGCGTACATAACCCGATGCAAAGATTCAGCACCATAATAATTCCAAAGTGCACCGGACTCATACCTAATTCCGTAACCAAAGGTAGAAAGATAGGCGTGAAAATCAATACTGCCGGCGTCAGGTCCATAAATGTTCCTACGATAAGCAACAATAGATTAATAATTAAAAATATAATAATTGGATTGCTCACATTACTGAGCAATATTTCTGATATAAACTGCGGGAAACTTTCGAAAGAAAACAACCAGGACATCGCCATAGATGTTCCTATCAGAAACGTCACCACTGCGTTGGTTTTGGCACTTTCCAGTAAAATTCTTTTAAAATCCCAGACTTTTATCTCCTGGTACACCAAAGCCAATACAGCAGCATAGACCACTGCGATGGCTGCTGCTTCTGTCGCAGTAAAAATGCCAAACACGATTCCACCTACGACTACTACCAGCATGAGTAAACTAAAAAATGCGCCCTTGAAATCCTTCCACAACTGACCAAAAGACACCCGCTCGGCTCTTGGCAAATCAAGTTTTTTGGCATAATAGTAAGCGACCGCCATCAAAGCAAGACCAACCAGTATGCCAGGAATATACCCGGCCAAAAATAAAGCAGCCACTGAAGCGGATCCGCCACTAGCAAGCGCAAAAACTATAAGTGCGTTACTGGGTGGTATAATTAACCCTGTAGAAGCTGAGGTGATGTTGACACCTACTGTAAATCCTCTCGGATAACCATCTTTTACCATCCGATCAGTCATAATACCCCCAATTGCGGAAGCCGCAGCTACTGATGAACCTGAAATTGCGCCAAACAGCATGGCAGATAAAATATTTACAAAAGCCAATCCACCAGGCAGTGAGCCGATTAAAGATTTGGCAAAATTAATCATCCGTCGGGCTATTCCGCCTCTGTTCATAATTTCCCCCGCAAGTATAAAAAACGGGATGGCTAACAGAGCAAAAGAATCCAACCCGGTAATCATTCTTTGACTGATCGTTGTTACAGCAGGTAAAAAGGGGATGCTTATCAACAAGGTGATGGCTGTCGATATCCCAATACTGAATGCTACAGGGACTTTTAGAAAAAGCAGCACAAAAAATGTGATAAAAAGTATCAGTATGCTGATCAGTTCAGGATTCATTGATGCTGTAGTTTATGTTCTTAATTTGTTTCATGTAATCGATAGTGTAAACCACCATCAATGCTCCGCTTATTGGCAGTATGCAATAAACCAAACCCAGAGGGACCTGCAATGCCGGGGACTTTTGCTCAAGATAAAATGTCATATACATCAAATAAGCACCCCCGATGATCAAAATCACAACGGCGAATATCAAAATCAGTGTTTCAACAAAATAATCCAACCTCCTTTTTTGAGATGGGGAAAACTTGTCAAAGAAATAGTCAATTTCAATATGACCTCTTTTCCCGGTAATATAGGCTGCTCCAAGAACCGCCAGCCACATCAGACAAAATCGAGCCAATTCTTCGGTCCAGGAAGCCGATATATTAAATAAATATCGACTCATGACCTGCCAGACGACGCTTAGGGTCATCACAAAGAATACGCCAACCAGGATATTCTCCGTGACTTTATTCAAAACTGATATCATGATTTATTAAGATTTTCAATACGATCAAGAAGATCACCTAACACTGGATTAGCTCTAAGCCGATCTTTCATGGGCTTTGTCGCTTCGCGAAATGAATCTGCGTCAGGTTCTATGATTTCCATTCCTTGTTCTCTGAGGAATTTCATATCGCTTTCTACCGCTTTACGCCATAATTTCTTTTCTTCTACAAGCGATGCCTTAGCCGCTTCCATAAGCCAGCTTTTTTCTTTGTCATCAAGTTTTTCCCAAACAGTCATACCTACGACCAGTACATCGGGCAACATGGTGTGTCGATCTAAAGTATAGTAATTACATACTTCATAATGATTCGAAGAAACGACCGATGGAGCGTTATTCTCTGCGCCATCGACCACCCCCTGTTGAAGCGCCGTATACAATTCACCAAACGACATGGGCGTCGCGGAACCACCGAGCAAATTAACCATCTCGATAGCCATTTGATCATTCATCACTCTCAGTTTCAATCCTTTCACATCTTCTGCTGTGCGTATAGGTACATCTTTGGTATAGAAACTCCGGCTACCTGCATCATAAAATACCAATCCATTTAATAAGTATTCCTGTCCGCTATCCAGGATTTCCCGGCCGATTTCACCCTCGAGAACATCCCAGGCGTGTTCTTCTCCTCTGAAAAGATAAGGAACTCCAAGTACACGGTATTTAGGAGAAAAATTTGCCATGGTACCTGCACTTACTTTGGTCATCCCCACACTCCCGATTTGAACTAATTCCAGAACCTCCCGTTCGGACCCCAGTTGACTATTTGGATATACTTTAATTTGTAACTTCCCATCTGAATTGGCAAAGGCTTGATCGGCAAAATACATGATAGCATTATGAACCGGGTGTGCTGTGGGCAACGAGTGTCCCAGGATAATCGTAGTTTGCTGCGCGTTCTTCTGACACGAAAAGGCAAGGGATATCCAAACAGCTACCAACAAGAATCCGATTCTTTTCATGATTTTTGATTTAATTGAAGGATCGCTTTTTCTATACCCATAATCGCACGCAAACCTTTCATACGACCTACCGCCGTATAACCCGGATTCGTATTTCGGTTTGCCAAATCGCACATCATCGCATGCCCATGATCCGGTCGCATATATACGAACCGGTTATCATTACTGAATACGTTTACTAAAGACACCATATCAGCATTTCCTTCCAAATGATCGGCTTCATAGAAATGATAATCATCAACCAATTCGACGCTTCGGAGATGCAGAAAATGTATTCGATCCCTATATTTGGTCATCATATGCGTCAGGTCGTTATCTCTTCGAGCCCCAAGTGAACCAGAACAAAAACACAAGCCATTGGCAATTGATGGAACTGCCGAAATAAAAGCATCGTAATCTGCCTCTGTGCTGACAATACGGGGAATTCCAAAGATTTGGAAAGGCGGATCATCCGGGTGAATAGCCAGTGACACACCGTTTTCTTCTGCGACGGGGACTACTTCTTCTAGAAAAGTTATCAGATTCCTACGCAACTGGTCAGCACTAACTGTATCATACATTGCCAATCGGTCTCTGAATGTAGCTAGATCATAACCTGCTTCAGAACCGGGGAGTCCGGCCAAAATATTCCGGGCAAGAATTTTTTTAGCTTTATCCGTCATTTCACCGAACAGTTTCCGAGCTTCTTCGATGATCTGTGGGGTATAATCGTTTGCCGCTCCTTCACGCTGTAAGATATATAAATCAAAAGCGGCTAAATCAACTATACTAAAATATAGCGCCAGCGAACCATCTTCCAATTCGTGATACAACCGGGTTCGTGTCCAGTCCAATACAGGCATAAAATTATATGTAATGACCTTGACTCCGGCTATGGCAAGATTACGTATTGATTTTTTATAGTTTTCAATGTGGGTTTTTGCTTCCGGAAGATTTAGTTTCATCGCCTCGGTAACCGGAAGGCTCTCCACGACATGCCAATCCAGACCAGCTTCATTAACTTCTGATTTTCTTTTTTCAATCTCTTCCATCGACCATACATCCCCATTGGGTATGTGGTGAAGCGCTGTAACAACTCCCGTTGCTCCTGATTGTCTTATATCGGCGAGACTTACTGCATCGTCAGGTCCATACCACCGCATCGTATGTGTAAAAATGTATTCCACTTTTATATTATATTTTGTTGTAATCAATAATCGCTAACCTATACGCCGCTAAAGGCACTAAATCCACCATCCACCGGAATCACTGTCCCCGTCATGAAGGACGATGCATCACTCATAAGGAATTGTAATATTCCATTCAATTCTTCTGCTCTACCAAATCGTCCAAACGGTGTATTCTGAATGATACTTTCTCCCCGAGAAGTTAGTGTTTCATCGGTATTGGTTAATAAATTTTTATTTTGCTCAGTCAGAAAAAAACCAGGGGCCACAGCATTGACACGGATCCGTTCACCGTATTTTGTAGCAAATTCCACAGCCAGCCACTTGGTAAAGATATCAACGGCCCCTTTCGCCATTGAATACCCCAGAACTCTTGTGATCACCCGGTCAGCCGACATGGACGAATAATTAATCACACTACTATGACTGTCTTTCGGAAAAAGATCAGCCAGCACATAGGTTGGCAATAAAGTTCCCATCAAATTAAGATCAAATACTTTACGAAGATCAGAAACACTGGCATCAAAAAATGAACTATCAGGCTGAATAACCGCTCCAGGCATATTGCCTCCTGCTGCATTCACCAACACATCGATGGACGTCCAACGTTCTACGATCCCCGCCCGAACCTTTTGTAAAAATTTCTCATCGGTTACATCGCCGGAAAAACCAAATACGTCCCCGGAAATATCTCTCCAGTCCTCTAATAATTTCTCTAGTTTATCAGGATTCCGATTGAGTATGCAAACCTTTGCGCCTTGTGCTAAAAAATATGAGACAGCAGTCTGTCCCAGAACTCCGGTACCTCCAGATATGACAATTTTCTTTCCCTGAATGTTAAATGTGGACAATTTCGATTAAGTTTTTAGATAAGTTATGAAATTTCAAAGGTATTCCTTTCTAAGAATTTGAGCTAAAACTACATCAAAAAAGATTACATAACCAAATTTTAGGGAATTAAACTTAAAATTCCGCCAGCTCTATCTTATTGCTTTACACGGATGGAGAGATAGACGCCTCCTCATGTGCTATATTGTACAGTTGCTGATTACCAATTCAATTGAGCAAAAGTCAAAACCCATAACCGCGCAGCAATACTCCCAATGAATTCCACTGAATAATTCCTGTTATTAGGGGATATTGAATATATTTGCGATTCATTATACAATTACACCATGAAATACAAAGCTGAAATAAAGATCATGCCTCACGCTGAACTGCTCGACCCCCAGGGTAAAACAGTTGGAAAGAATTTACCCAATATTGGTATTCATGAGGTAGATCAAGTTCGGATTGGGAAATATATTGAAATGATCGTTGACGCAGATTCCAAGGAAGAAGCGGAAAAGATTGTTGATACATCTTGCAAAAAATTATTGGCCAACCTTATCATGGAAAAATATGAATTCAATATAGAACCTCTCTCCTAATGCTATACCTGGTACCTACACCGATTGGAAATCTGGAAGACATTACCGTCCGGGCTATCGAAGTACTAAAGTCTGTTGATTATATACTGGCAGAAGATACCCGAAAGACACAAATCCTTTTGCGACATTATGAGATTGATGCAAGAACGACCTCCTACCATCAACATAATGAAAAGAAAAAACTCAATGCCGTTCTCACTCATTTAAAAGAAGGCAAAAAAGTCGCTTTGGTTTCAGACGCGGGGATGCCGGGCATTTCTGATCCTGGATTTTTACTGGTTCGAGCATGTACAGAAGAAGATATTATTGTGTCCAGCCTCCCTGGTCCCAATGCTCTCACAGCAGCACTTGTCGCTTCCGGACTCCCTTCAGATCAATTTTATTTTGCCGGTTTTCTTCCACACAAAAAAGGCCGGAAAAAGAAATGGGAAAATCTCGCTACCCGCAAAGAGACAATCATAGCTTATGAATCCCCGTACAGAATCGAAAAATTCCTGATGGAATGTGGAACCTATCTGGGGAATGACCGCTTGGTATGTATCGCGAGGGAATTAACTAAAATCCACGAAGAATACATCCGTGGAACCGTCAGCGAAGTCAAAGGCATCCTGGACGAACGCGACTCCATCAAAGGAGAAATGGTTGTAGTCATTGCCGGAAAGGACTATGAGCCGCCGGTGGAAGATTAATTTATTTTATCCACTGGAAATATCTTTATTCCGTACAAGTTGATCAATTGAATTCATATTAAGCAACAAATCCAATAGCGGTAAATGTAAATGAACGGGTCACCAATCTTGAAAATGCATTTGAACGCTTTATGGTTAACACAGAAAGCAGTTTTGAGCGTGTCAACAATCAGGCTGAACAAACTAATAAAAAACTAGCTACTCTTTCAACAGAACTGAAAGAATTCAAAGATGAAATGAAGGTCTTCAAAGATGAAACGCTCCTTTTCAAGGACGAGATGGGCGCCTTTAAGGATAATATGGAAACGGACAGATCACACTCCCCAATGTTCTCCCCCCATCAACAATATAGACCGAAAAATGATGCCTTCTGATTCAATCCTAATCTTCCATAAAAAATCAGACTCATCTGCTTTGATAATTCCTGTCCAATTCTTCTACCAATTCCTCGTATTTATATTAATTCTGAATAAACATAACCCAAATACTTTTGTTAATCGGGTCAAAGGGCTTAACTTTGGCGACTGGAATTCACATGGAAACAAGGTTAGAAGGCCTGCCTTATAAATCTAATTTACCACATTGGCTATCAACATGATAATCTGTTTTATAAGAATGTTTTCGAATCTACAGACATGTTGGGCTTTTAACCGCTTAAAAAATAAGGACAATGAGAACCGAAAATGAAATAATTGATGACTTTACCACCCGGGAATACGAACATGGATTCGTGACGGACATTGACATGGATATTTTACCTCCAGGGCTCAATGAGGAAGTTGTAGCCTTTATATCGGCAAAAAAAGAAGAACCGGAGTGGCTCTTGGAATGGAGAATGAAAGGGTATCAGGCTTTTCTGAAATCGAAAATGCCTGAATGGCAGAACTTTAAAGCACCTGATGTTGATTTTCAAGGCATCTCTTATTATGCAGCGCCGAAGGATCAACCAAAATATGACAGCCTCGATGAGGTAGATCCTGAATTGCTCAGAACATATGAACGATTGGGCATTCCACTTGAAGAACAAAAATTGTTGGCAGGTGTAGCTGTTGATGCAGTGTTCGACAGTGTATCCATAGCCACCACTTATAAAGAAGAATTAGGAAAACTTGGGATTATATTCTGCTCGATGAGTGAAGCAGTCAAAAACCATCCGGAGCTTGTACGCAAATATTTGGGTACCGTAGTTCCATATTCAGATAATATTTACGCTTCATTGAACTCAGCAGTATTCTCTGATGGTTCCTTTGTCTATATTCCGGAAGGGGTTCGTTGTCCGATGGAACTATCGACGTATTTCAGAATTAACGCTCAAAATACAGGACAATTTGAACGTACGCTGATCATCGCAGAAAAAGACAGCTATGTCAGCTATCTCGAAGGATGTACAGCACCCCAGCGTGATGAAAACCAACTTCATGCCGCCGTCGTCGAGCTGGTCGCCATGGAAGGTGCAGAAATCAAATATTCGACCGTTCAGAACTGGTTTCCTGGTGATGAAGAAGGGAAGGGAGGAATTTACAACTTTGTAACCAAGCGAGGAATTTGTAAAGGAGATCGTTCCAAGATATCATGGACCCAGGTGGAAACCGGTTCTTCCATCACATGGAAGTATCCGAGCGTGATTCTAAAGGGAGACGATTCGGTTGGTGAGTTTTATTCGGTGGCTGTAACCAAAGGCAAACAGATCGCTGACACAGGTACCAAAATAAACCACATCGGCAAAAACACAAAAAGCCGAATAATATCCAAAGGAATTTCTGCTGGGTACAGTAATAACAGTTACCGGGGTCTGGTCCAGATCGGAAAAGGCGCCCACAAAGCACGGAATTTCACCCAATGCGATTCCCTGCTAATCGGAAATCGATGTGGTGCCCATACCTTTCCGTACATCGAATCCAGGAACAAAACAGCCATGCTGGAACACGAAGCTACAACCTCAAAAATTGGTGAAGACCAAATTTTTTATCTAAACCAGCGGGGCATTGATCCTGAGAAAGCAGTTGCTCTTATAGTCAATGGCTATGCGAAAGAAGTACTCAGTAAATTGCCAATGGAATTTGCGGTCGAAGCCAAAAAGCTTCTCGCCCTTACCCTGGAAGGCAGTGTCGGATAAATATTTATTAAGCAATCTAAAATTAACACGAATAATATGTTGGAAATAAAAAACCTCCACGCGGTAATTGATGGCAATGAGGTTCTCAAAGGCCTGAATCTTAAAGTAAATGCAGGCGAAATTCACGCCATAATGGGTCCCAACGGATCGGGGAAAAGTTCTCTTGCTTCGGTATTAGCAGGAAGAGAAGAATTTGAAGTCACTGATGGCGATGTCACCTACAAGGGACAGGATCTTCTCGATATGGATCCGGAAATCCGGGCTCGAGATGGTGTATTTATGGCCTTCCAGTATCCGGTAGAAATTCCAGGAGTATCCAATATTTCATTTCTCAAAACCGCAGTGAACGAGGTTCGTGAGCATCAAAAACTAGAGCCACTTTCAGCACGTGATTTTTTAAAACGAACACGTGAAATGCAGGAGCTGGTTCAATTTGATTCTGCCCTGGCGAACAGATCTTTAAATGAAGGATTCTCCGGTGGAGAAAAGAAACGAAATGAAATATTTCAAATGGCCATGCTTGATCCTACTTTAGCGATTTTGGATGAAACTGATTCCGGCCTTGATATAGATGCTTTACGCATAGTTGCAGATGGCGTGAATAAACTTCATTCCAAAGATAAAGCGTTTATCATTATTACCCATTACCAACGTTTGTTGGATTATATCGTACCTGATTTTGTCCATGTCTTAAACGATGGTCAAATTGTACGTTCCGGTGACAAAAATCTGGCACTGGAATTGGAAGAAAAAGGATATGACTGGCTCAAAAAAGAACCAGTTACTTCCTAACTATCAAATAATAATAAATATAGCCTATGTTAGCTCAAATAGATGTGGAATTCAGAGAGCAAATTCTGAATGATTATCAAGGAGTATCCGAATGTCAGGTTTGCGACAAGCCCGATTATCTGGTACCTATCCGTGAAGTTGCTTTTAGCTTTTTTCAGGAAAGTGGATTTCCTACATTGAAGAATGAAGACTGGAAATATACACCCGTCAAACGATACCTCAACGAACCTTTTGAAGTAGATCAGGAGGATACAAACACCATAGCACCGGCAGATGCGCCATATTTTGGCAAACAATTACCTGGGTATAAGATTGTAATGATCAATGGTCGGTTTGATCCGGAACAATCCGAATTACCGGATTCTTCGCAATGTACCATCGCACCCATTATTGACGTTCTTCGGGAGCCAACCGTAAAAGAGCGACTTTCAAAATCCAGAAATTACGGAGCCAATCCTTTTCTGGCTATGAATACCGCTTTATTTACAAAGGGAATTTACATCCATATTCCCAAAAATGTAAAAATCGATCATCCGATTCATTTGGTTCATTATGCCGGCGGAGAGCAAAAACAATTCAACATCACGAAGAATATTTTCGTGGTCGAAGAAGGCGGGGAAGCAGAAATTATTGAAAGTTATTACCACTCTGGTCATGCCCCTGTTAGCTTTCGAAATAGTGCCACCGAAATTTTAGTGGAACCAAATGCTACGCTTCACCACATTAAGTTGCAAAAAGCGCACAGCAATCTGCGCATGGTCGAACATACCGAAGTCGAGCAAAAACAAGACAGTCTGTATAACAACTATACATTTACACTGCCTGGGATGAATTTTGTGCGAAATAATCTCAATCTGGATATCAACGGCAGTAACATTGAATCTCATATGTATGGTTTGTATCTGACCAATGAGAACCAACTGGTTGACAACCACACTTTGGTGAATCACAGAGAGCCAGATTGTGAAAGCAATCAATTGTATAAAGGAATATTGACGGACCGTTCCAGAGCTGTCTTCAACGGTAAGGTTTATGTTCACTCCATTGCTCAAAAAACAAATGCGTTTCAGCAGAACAACAACATCCTATTTAGTGATGATGCGGCGATTTATTCCAAGCCTCAGCTTGAAATATTTGCCGATGACGTCAAATGTAGTCATGGTTCAACCATAGGCCAATTGGATGATGAGGCTTTGTTCTATCTAAGAGCCCGGGGGTTGTCCAAGGCAGATGCCCAAAGTATGTTGGTTAATGCGTTTGCTTTTGATGTCACTGAAAAATTGGTTGATGAAGAAATCAAAGCAATGCTCAATGAAGAAATTGACAAGGTAATGACCGGCGTGATTTCCTAAGGAACGATTGCGACTGCTGTTGCTCTTTACCGGGTAGTAGTGAATACGTTATTTTGCGGTCGTTCTTCAACAATTCGCGTGGCATGTTGTCATTATGACAACAGGAAATCAAAACCAATGATAAAAAAGTCTACTATAGATTCGACCATAAACGATATTACGCAATATCGAAGGGATTTCCCAGCACTGCATCAGGAAGTGTATGGGCGACCGCTGGTGTATCTTGATAATGCCGCCACGACCCAAAAGCCGCAAGCGGTTATCGATGTACTTTCAAATTATTATTCGGCCGACAATAGCAATGTGCACCGGGGTGTGCACTATCTTAGCCAGAAAGCCACGGATCAATTTGAAGAGGCGCGTCGAACATTGCGTCAATTTCTCAATGCAGAGCACGAGCACGAAATCATCTTTACCAGAGGAACGACAGAAAGCATCAACCTGGTGGCTTCCAGTTTTGGTCGGGCTTTTGTAAAGGAAGGGGATGCTGTAATTATTTCCGGGCTGGAACACCATTCCAACATTGTGCCGTGGCAATTAATCTGTGAGCAACAAAAAGCAGAATTGCGCGTGATTCCAATCGGTCAGGATGGCGATCTAATCATGGAAGAGTATGAAAAACTGTTCGATGATAAAGTAAAAATTATTTCGCTGGCCTATGTGTCCAATGCGCTTGGCACGGTCAATCCGGTAGAAAAAATTATTGAACTGGCCCACCGGCATGATATTCCGGTGATGCTTGACAGTGCACAAGCCATCCAACACATGACGATCGATGTCCAGAAGCTGGACGTGGATTTTCTGGCATTTTCGAGCCACAAAGTTTTTGGACCAACCGGAATGGGGATTCTTTACGGAAAAGAGAAATGGCTGGACAAGATGCCCCCTTATCAGGGAGGAGGAGAAATGATCAAAACGGTATCTTTTGAAAAGACCACTTTCAACAGCCTGCCCTTTAAGTTTGAAGCAGGAACTCCACATATAGCCGGGGTCATCGGGTTGGATGCTGCCATTAAATACGTCCAAAAAGTAGGATTGAAGTCTATTCGTCAATACGAGGAAAAGCTGATCAGCCATGCGGTCGATGAGTTAGCAGCCATCGATGGCTTATCGTTTGTAGCAACTCCAAAACATCGTTCGGGTGCCATCTCGTTTTTATTGGATGGGATTCATCCTTTTGATACAGGTGAAATCCTGGACAAATTGGGAATAGCTGTGCGCACCGGGCATCACTGTACCGAACCCATTATGGATTTTTATGGAATTCCGGGAACGGTCCGAGCATCGTTCGCCTTCTACAATAATAAAACGGACGTGAATAAACTCAAAGAAGGAATTTTGAAAGCCCAGAAAATGTTGGGATAATTATGGACAAACAGACGATCGACGAAAAGCAGAATGAGATTATTGAGGAGTTCTCCTATTTTGATGACTGGATGGACAAATATGAATTGCTTATTCAACTCGGCAAGGAAGTGCCGCTCATCGATGATCAATATAAAAAAGACGAACATTTGATAAAAGGGTGTCAGTCTCAAGTCTGGATGCACGCAGAAGAAAAAAATGGCAAGGTTTTTTACACAGCAGACAGTGATGCGATCATTACAAAAGGACTGGTTAGTCTTGTGATAAAAGTACTTTCGGGTCATAAAGCCGAAGATATTGCATCATCCAAACTCTACTTTATCCAGAAAATAGGACTACAAAACCACCTCTCCCCTACTCGTTCGAATGGTTTGCTTGCCATGATCAAACAAATGAAGTTGTATGCCGTCGCACTACAACAGCAAAAGATAAAATAACAAAATACGAATGATATGGCCACTTTGAAAGATAAAATAATAGAAGTACTATACACTGTAGAAGACCCGGAGATTCCGGTAAATATCTATGAACTAGGGCTGGTATATGATATTACGATTAAAGATGACAATGTTGTGTTCGTTGTCATGACTTTGACCGCTCCGGCTTGTCCGGTTGCAGGTCAGATCGTCATGGAAGTACAGCAAAAGATCAGCGAGCTGGAAGAGGTGACTGATGTTCATGTTGACCTGACCTTCGAACCACCCTGGACCATGGATATGATGAGTGAAGAAGCCAAGTTGGAATTGGATTTTCTTTAATTTCAATGCGCCATCAGCACCCTCATCTTTAAGTCTGGATCTGCCATCCAATGAAATTTCAACGGGCTTTCCATTGAAATTCTATTTTACACCATAATTTAAATAATAAAAAGCAGCCGGTTGTATAGAACAATCTTTGACAGGTGGCATTAGATAATTGGATGGAACACCATAAGTTATATTATAAATTTTTAATCAGTATAAAGTTATATTATAAATTTTTAATCAGTATATGAAGTTACTTACCACAGAGAAGAAGAATCAGGTTCTACAGTCTATGATCAACCTATTGGATCAGAAAAGAGACCAAGTTATAGCAGGAAACAAGAAAGACCTGGATGCCTTCCAGAGAGATGATCAGGCACTATATGACCGGTTGATCGTTGACGATAAGAAAGTGGATGATATGATCCGGTCCGTGCGGGAAGTCAAGGACCAGGATGATCCGGTAGGTGTCACAAAATCAGAACGTAAGCTGGATACGGGATTACAAATCATTAACCGGACCGCTCCATTTGGTACGATTATGATCATCTATGAATCACGGCCAGACGTCACCATAGAAGCTGCCGTATTGGCTTTTAAAGCCAACAATAAAATACTACTTAAAGGAGGTAAAGAAGCAATCCACAGTAACCAGGTATTGGTCGACTTGTGGCATCAGGCACTGGAAGAAAACGGATTGGATAAAGATTGGATCACATTATTCACCATGGATCGACAGGCGACTCAGGAGTTTTTGAAAAACCCGGATCAAAAATTAGATCTGATCGTGCCCAGAGGCGGTGAGCGATTAATCGCCTTTGTCAAAGAACACGCAGAATGCCCTGTGTTGGTCAGTGGTCGTGGAAACAACTTCTTATATGTTGATGCGGATGCCGATTGGGATAAAACCATGAAGGTTATCCTCAATGCGAAAACCGATAAAATATCTGCATGCAACGCGCTGGACAAAGTTCTAATCAATAAAAATGCAACTGATCTGGAATCCAGGTATAAAAGCTTGCTCGCCACCTTGAAAGAAAATGGTGTGGAAGTGATTACACCAGATTCAGATTCATCGGAAAACGGGGACATTTGGTACGAAGAGTTTTTGGCAATGAAGATACTGGTTGATTTCGTGGACGACATGGATGAAGCAATTGATAAAATTAACGAATATTCCGGCGGACATTCTACCGCCATATTGACTGAAAATAGCGAGGCTGCGCACCGGTTTATGGAACAAGTAGACAGTGCTGCCGTCTACCACAACGCATCCACGCGCTTTACCGATGGGGGAGCTATGGGTGTGGGTGCCGAACTGGCTATTAGTACGGACAAGCTTCATCATAGAGGGCCACTTGGCTTGGAACAACTCGTCACTAACAAATATTACGTCTTTGGTGACGGACACACCCGCGACTAAATAAGTCCGGAGATTACGGTATGTATCCGGTTTGCGACCAACTGTAAATCATCTTGGTTGATGAAATAAGTGCCCAGGGATTTCTAACAGATCATCGTTTTGATAGAATTGATACAAATGTTGACGAAATCACACAATTCAGTCAAAATTGATCGGTCTCTATTTTAGGAATCCCATTTCTTCTTTTTAGTTTTCACGTATGAAAAATACAATTGGAATTATATTAACGGTAATAGGTCTGTTAGGAACCATCATTTTTGGGATTCAGGCCGCGCAAGATTCAGAAACTTTTAGTTTTCTTGGATTGGATATTGGGGTCAGTTCAGCAAACTGGACACCGGTCATTATCAGTGTGATCCTTTTAATTGTTGGCGTGATAGTAATGGGACGTAAATAAACGGCGTCAGTTATAGATCACCCATTTTTAGATCTCAGTTTTTGGAGCAGGTAAGTTATTTACTCCCCAGTATATGATCATGCCGGCCGTGAAAAACATAATGATGCTGTAGACCGCTGGCGCAATAGCAAAGGCTGCATTATTCAGTAATCCACCCGCAACAGCCAAGGCGAGGGTTCCATTTTGCATCCCTGATTCTATGGAGATACTCGTCGATTGCTGTGGGCTCAAACTAAACACCCGGCCCAAAAAGAATCCTACCAATATGGTTGTAATGTTGAGCAATAAGCTCACAATACCAGCATCCACAAAATAACCCGGCAACACATCCTTTTCCTTGATCACGACACCTACTATAATCAGGATTAGAATTGCTGCGGAAGCAATACGGACCGTTTTACCCAATTTGTTCGCAACGTGCGGCCAAAAATGACGGACAGTCATGCCAAGCGCTACCGGAATTAGTACGATCATGCTAATTTTTACGATCGTTTCCAGGAAGTCCAAACGAATCATCTCCGATTGATCTAAAAAAGACTCCATGGCAAAATTCACAATCAAAGGAATAGTCACTACGGTGATCACACTGGTAACGGCTGTCAATGAGACTGATAATGCCGCATCCGCTCTGGAAAGGTGGGTAATTAGATTGGAGGTAGCCCCGCCCGGACACGCTGCCAGAATCATTACGCCAACGGCAATTTCAGCCGGAACATTCATCAGAAGAACAAGCGCATAGCCGATCAGAGGAAGTAACACAAGCTGACTGACCAGTCCGATAACCATGGCTTTGGGATAGCGCACCACCCGCTTAAAATCGTCAACAACCAGGGAAAGCCCCATACCCCACATCACCAACATTAAGCCAATGGCCAGGATTAGATTTGATATACTATCCATACTTCTACAATTGAGGTTTAGATTTTGCCTGTAAAATAATAAAATATATTAAATAGTCACAGTTGTTTTGAACTTGAGTCAAAAAGTAGCTGAAGCTTCCAGCTCCGAATCGGCAGCGATTACCAGAAGCTCAATTATATCTATCGCTAGAACCATGCATCTCCTGCATGAATCAAACAAGGCATTCATTACTTAACAGCAATCAAATGGGTGAAAAACGCACGATTTATTTTTTATCCATCGGGAAATGATTCACCGACATTGTGCCAATACCCGTATTTTTCGGAGGCATAGGGTGCATAGCCAAAATACCAAAGGCAGGACAAGGCGACCGGGACTAAGGTGATCAACCCCCAGTTGATGATTCTTTGTTTATCCACGGAGTACTTCAACAAGTAGATGAGCGGAAAAAGTAAATACATACCAGCCGGCAACTTTGCTAACAGGCCCAGGGCAGCCAGTAGGACATAACCGGCCAGATTTTTCCATCCACCTCGGCTGAAGTAATTGAAACAAAAGTGCAACGCCATAAAGAGAAAAGAAACAGCCATGGTATCCTGCATGGTCTCGCGCGAAAAGATCAACCACAGCGACGTGGTCAGGATTAATGTCGCAAAGAAACCCACGCGTTCTGTGAAAAATCGGCGAACGAGCAAAAAGAAAAAATACAACCCCAAAGAAGATACGATGAGATTGATCAGCCGGCCGTACCAATCCTGATACCCAAAGGGTTGAGAAAGCAAGTACATCCCATAATACAAAATCGGAGCTTCCAGCACCAGAATACCGGTTCCGCCGGCATTATCATCAATCCGCGGATGGAAAAAATTCGCATCGGTCTCCACAAAATTGCGGGCATACATTAGTCCTGTGGATTGACGCCAGGTGTGTTCATATCCTATGGGGGGCTGGGTGGTAAAAGCCAGACGAAGAATGAATAATAGACAAACAAACAGGGTGACATATTTGTGAAGCATATGTATATAGATAATATATTTCTACATTTTTCATCAAATATATAGAATTATAATTTTTGCTATATGACTTCAAACTTTTTTCGAAGTTCCAAAATCTATCCTTGATCTACTTATTTTTAATCATTTGTTGGTCTTGCGAAGAGCACAACATACATGGTAATACTTTAGCGAAAGGTATTTGGGCAGTCCAATCGGTTCAAAGTATAGATACAACTCAATTTTCTGAATTCAATTTTCTGATTTCTTCTCAGATATCTTTTAATATTTGTAAAAAAAGCATGAATAATGACTGGGGGACCAATGACGAAAACTATGGAGAATGCTGGATGATTCTAAGTAGGCCCATCGACCATCAATTCACCCAGGACGAATACCGGTTCCACATTGTAAATGATGAGTTATTAACAATCAAACGACTGGAAGACCACTCGGATAAGAAATTGCCGGATCTCACCGGATCCTATACTTATCACATCGATGGTCGAAATATGGTCATGAAGTATCAAGGAACAGACAGGCCTGGACTGAAGAATCTGGAAATCCATTGTTGGGATTGGGAACCGTAATGATTTTAAATTTATCAATGAATCCAATGGCAAGGAGTTGTTTGCGGCTTTCTATTTTTAAGTTGCTACAGTTAAATTACTTTCAATTTTAAAAATGTTGTCAAAAAAATATGTCGCAACCTCAATTGACCTGTGTCAATTTTCTTATATAAGCTGTAGATCTCCCAACAAGATGTATTCTTTGAGATTGGGGGGCAGATACCCTTCAGAAACCAAATCAACCGGATAAACCAATAGTTCTTCGAGCTTGTTTTTAATTCCAGCTGATCAAAAGATAAACAGTCATTTCAATTTTGGACAGAATTGAATAGATGATTATCTCATCTATTCATTCGAAAATACCGCAGCTACCAGTAAATGGAATAGGTTTTGATAACCAAGGATCTAAGCTCCCGGCAATTATCCTAAAAAAGAAATCATCCGTTACTAACCACCTAAACTCAATTTCTCATACGTTCCAACTACTATAATCTATATACTATAATCTATATACTATAATCTATATACTATAATTTTCATCTCCCACGCCGACCCAATTCCACCGCCTTCATATTCGTAACCTTTCCTTCCAGGATATCGAAAGTGATCAGGGTACGCACCACATGAAATCCATGTTGGCCCACCGCACCCGGATTGACGTACAGTAAATTGAAGCGTTTATCAAACTGTACTTTTAGGATATGTGAATGACCGCAAATCAAAAAGCCGGGCTGGAATTCTTTGATCAACGCACGCACCCGGGGATTGTACGATCCCACTCGGCCGGCGATGTGGATCATCAGGAATCGATTCCCATCGATATCGATCACCTCGTATTCCGGCCATTCCGTTCGTACCTGATGATCGTCAATATTTCCATACACCACCCGAAGAGGTGCTGCAAGCTTCAGCTGATCGGCAATTCGGAGTGATCCAATATCACCGGCATGCCATATCTCATCAACCCCTTTTAGCGCATCCAAAATGGAATCATCGAGATAATTATGTGTATCAGAAAGTAAACCTATTTTCAATGGGCATTGATTTTGATCACAATCTTACCGAATGCTTCCGGATTGATCAAATAATCGAAGGCTTGATTCGCTTCATCCATAGAAAAAACCCGATCTACATATGGACGGACCTGATGTTCTCTTACAAAATCAACCATATCGGCAAAATCCTGGTCACTGCCCATGGTAGAGCCCGTCAGATGAATCTGTTTCCAAAACACCTTCGCGGCCGGTACTTGGGTCCAGGGCCCCAGTGTAGCGCCATAAGCAACCAACCGTCCCCCCGGCCTCAGTACATCGATATAATCTTTCACTGTTTCTCCACCGGCGCCATCGAGAATCAGATCAAAACCACCAACCTCCTCTTTTGCATTTTGGAGCCATTCCAGATCAGTTCGATAGTTCCAACCGTTAATACAGCCCCAGCTGATAACTGTTTCTATTTTTTCGTCCGATGAGGAGTTTATATAGACCTGAGCACTTTTGGCGAGCGCCAGCTTGACCGCCAGACTGGCCACGCCTCCACCCACCCCGGTGATCAACACCTTCTGGCCAGGTTGCAATCTGCCCTGGATAAACAATGCCCGGTAAGCAGTCACACCAGCCAACGGCAGACACGCCCCCTCTGGATCTGTCAAATGATCCGGCACCTCATAAATCTTATCAGCCGGCACTGATATATATTCTGCGAGGGTCCCCTGATCAGGCATGCCGACCAATTGAAACTCCGGTTGTTGGGAAGCCTGGTTCTCTCCCCAATTCAGCCCAGGATTAAAAAAGACCCTTCTACCATCAGTCTCATCGATTCCCAGGCCGTCCGACCCCAACACCACCGGCAGATCAATCCGGGGGTACTGTCCCTGCTGGATCCAGTAATCCCGTCTATTGAGTCCTGCAAAAGAAAGCTTAATGCGTGATCGGTTCTTCGTAGCTTTTGGTTTCGGAATGACTGTCGGAATCAACGGGCTCTTTAGGTTTTTCAACAGGAGCGCTTTCATACTTGAAGTGTTTATTGAGGATATGAGCAGAACCGGTACCAACTCCGATAATAGAACGCATGGCTTCCTCGCCTTTTACATCCACATGTCTGAGCTGATGTCGTTTGACATGGTATATAAATCCACTGGTCGGATTGGGACCAGTCGGGACGAAGACGGTCACGTAATCTCCGATGGTTTCATCCGTCATAAAAGCGGTCGTCAATGTATCCGTCCCATACAAATCAACCAAGACAACTTTGAATAGGTTCATATTGGAATTACCCAATAATTGGTGAACCGCTTCCCGCAAAGTTCCATAATAAGGGAGTTTAAAAAGGATTCTTCGTTCAATCCGGTCGACCCATCTTTGTCCCCCATTGGTACTGACCAACAGCCCCACTAAGAAGCACAATACGACCAGAAATACAAAGGCAAAAAGATCCACCAACAAAGGATAATTGAAGGCTTCATAAGCGTCCGATAACCCCAAAAGTGGTTTTGCTATTCCCGAAATGGAGTAAAATAAAAAACTGACCAATAAGTAAAAAAGTCCCAATGGGAGCAGAACAACCAATCCTCCGATCAGCGTTGTTTTCAAAAAGTTTGTGGTACCATCATCTCTACGCATTCGCAATATTTATTACTTTTGAATTACTAAACCTCATTATTGAACAATGTCAAAGACAAGTCAGTGATTTTAATATGAATCTTACGGAGTATCGACACATTCAGAATATAGTCCGGCCACACATAAGCCAGACTCCTGTATTATCCTCTACTATACTAAACGAAACGTACGGGGCAAAACTTTTGTTTAAATGCGAAAATTTTCAGAAAACAGGTTCATTTAAATTCCGAGGAGCATTATATGCTGCCCAAGCCAAATTATCAAAACACAACGTTGACTTATTAACGGGGCATTCTTCCGGTAATTTTGCACAAGCTCTGGCGAAGACCGCACAATTTTTGAAAAAACAGGCTGTGCTGGTGATGCCAGAAAATGCTCCGTCGACGAAGGTAGAAGCAGTACAGCGCTATGGCGGGGAAATCATTTTCTCGGGGAACAGCCCGTCAGATCGCGAAAATAAAATGGCCGAATATTTAAAAATCAATCCGGAAGCCGTGTTTATACACCCTTCCAATGATCTTGATATGATCCATGGCAATGCCACCTGTGCCGGTGAATTCCTGGAAATGCATCCGGAAATAGAAAACCTGATCGTCCCTGTCGGCGGTGGTGGACTACTTGCTGGAACTGCGCTGGCCCGCCATTCGCTATCGCCGGAAACAGCGGTTTATGGTGCGGAGCCCGCAGGTGCAGATGACGCTCAAAAATCATTTCAGTCTCAATCCATCGTTCCCAGCATTGCTCCAGACACCATTGCGGATGGTCTGCGAACCCAATTGGGGGATCAGAATTTCCCTATAATTTTAGAATATGTGGAAGACATTCTGACAGTAACGGATGAAGAAATCATCGAGGCCATGAAAGATATTTACCGATTTCTGAAAATAGTAATCGAACCCTCGTCGGCAGTACCGCTGGCATTAGTACGCAAACAGCCCAGGATTTTTAAAGATAAAATCAATGGGATCATATTGACCGGAGGAAATATAGATTTCCGTACCTTGGCCCACTTAATAACCAATAATTAAACGAATCATGTCTATCTCTAAAGAAGTCAAAAGAATAACCGTCCATACCCTTCGACAAATGAAGGATTCCGGCGAAAAAATTGCCATGCTCACGGCCTACGATTATTCCATGGCTCGCATTCTGGATGACGCCGGCATAGAGGTTCTTCTGGTTGGTGATTCGGCGTCCAATGTCATGGCGGGACATGAAACAACACTCCCGATCACCCTGGATCAGATGATTTATCATGCCAGTAGTGTCGTTCGGGGGATTCAAAAGGCATTGGTTGTAGTGGATCTTCCATTTGGGACCTATCAGGGTAATTCCAAAAAGGCGCTGTCTTCAGCCATTCGTATTATGAAAGAGTCCGGAGCGCACGCAGTAAAAATAGAAGGCGGGCAAGAGATTAAAGAAAGCATCAAACGAATTTTATCGGCTGGCGTGCCCGTCATGGGACACCTGGGTTTGACGCCGCAGTCTATCTACAAATTTGGAACTTACACAGTCCGGGCGAAAGAAGTCACTGAGGCCGAACGGCTGAAATCCGATGCGATACTTCTCGAGAAATTAGGTTGCTTTGCTTTAGTCCTGGAAAAGATCCCAGCAGATCTGGCAGCAGAAGTAACCGCCAGCGTCGGCATCCCTGTCATCGGGATCGGAGCCGGGGACCAGGTGGATGGACAAGTGTTGGTCACCCATGATATGCTGGGGATAACCAAAGATTTCAAACCGCGCTTCTTGCGACGATACGTCGATCTTTTCGAATCCATACACCATGCTGCCGGATCGTACCGGAAAGATGTGAAAAGTGGTGATTTTCCGAACGAAAACGAACAATACTAATGAAATGGTGGTGGGCCATAGGCAGTCTGTTTTTGCTCGGAAGTATCGTAGCCGGCTGGATGGGATATCAGTATTACCAGGCTTTATTTGCGGTGAATATCGATAAATCGCAGTCTGGTATTCTCTATATATATCCCGGTACAAATGCAGACTCCCTCAAAACCCGACTGGAGAATCACCTCATCCACCCATCTACATTTCAGCGGGCAGCAAAAGCCATGAAATTTAAAGATGAGGATCTGGAAGTCGGCCGATACAACATCCACGCCGTTCAGACAAACCGGGAATTGATCAATCTGTTGCGTGCCGGAAGAAAAGAAGCCGTCAATGTCGTCATCCACAATGAACGGGATGTCGAATTGATCTCCGGCAAACTGGACCAGTACTTCCTGATGGATTCCACAGAAATACTAAATTGCCTGACCAATTCCCCGATACTCAAGAAAGCCGGTTTTAGCGCAGACAGTCTCCTTACTTTATTTATCCCCAATACCTATCAGATGTATTGGAGTACGTCCTGTGAAAAGTTAGCCAATCGTCTGATTCGGGAACACGGCCAATTCTGGTCACAAAAGAACAGAAAAGCAAAGGCCGATGCTCAAGGCCTGTCACCGAAAGAGGTATACACCTTAGCCTCCATTGTAGACAGAGAAACGCTGGCGGCACGGGAAAAGCCGATTGTGGCCCGACTATACTTGAACCGATTGAAAAATAATATTCCACTTCAAGCAGATCCGACCGTCGTCTTTGCAAACAAAATATTCGACACCCGCCGGGTGTTGTATAAACATCTGGAACTAGATTCCCCATACAACACGTATATGTACGCGGGGTTACCTCCAGGCCCGATCGGTATCGCCAGCATCAGCGGAATCGATGCTGTACTAAATCCGGACGACAACAAATACCTCTATATGGTAGCTAAACCTGATAATAGCGGCCTGCATAATTTCTCCACGACCTTGTCGCAACACAATCGGTACGCCCGGCAGTATCAGCGATGGTTAAATCAAAGAGGCTTGTAGCATGAATGATCTTCCATCGCAGGTTCAAAACAGTTTATGCGAGCTAATTTCCAATGAAGAACGTATTTCCCAAATCAATTTCCTTTTGGCCGTCAGCGGTGGGATGGATTCGATGGTCATGGCCCACGTATTTCTAAACCTAAAACTCAATTTTGGAATTGCCCATTTCAATTTCAAATTGCGTGAAGAAGCCTCAGATCTCGATGAAGAATTAATCGTTCAGTTTTGCAAAAACAATGAGATCCCGTGTCATATAAAATCAGAAGACACCAACCGGGCTGCACAGAAAAGAAATCTTTCTGTACAGGAAGTCGCCCGGGAGCTTCGGTATGAATTTTTTGACAGTGTAATGTCCACAGAGAATTATCATTACGTGTGTACCGCTCATCATGGCAATGACCAGCTGGAGACTTTTTTTATTCATTTATTCCGCGGATCCGGGCTAAAAGGATTGTGTGGCATTCCTGAAAAAAGAGATCGAATCCTCCGACCAATGCTTTGGATTCCTCAGAGTCATTTGGAGCACTACGCAAAATCTCAGGCTGTCCCCTACCGAGAGGATATCACCAACCAATCAGACAAATATCTTCGCAACAGAATCCGTCATCACCTTGTAGCCCCGATCATCAAATGGGACGAACAACACCTAAGCAAATCTTTACACTCAATATCTCTATTAACTGACTACCAATCATATATATCTCAACAACTAAACATCTACATTAATGACTACGTAGTACCCTTATCGCCAGATATTGAACGAATAAACCTGACTGATTCATGCATCGAGGATTCTTCATGGTTGTTTATGCTAAAGCTGTATTTACTGGAACGCGGACTGTTTACAGACAGCATAGCGGATTTCACAAACAGCATCGGAGAATGGAAAACGGGAGCACGTTATAAAGGTAAAAATAGTACAGCGTGGTATGATCGAAAATCTCTTTGGCTGATCAAGGATACATTCTACAATGATTGGGAATCCGGAGATGTAATTGAAGTCAGGGATAAGAACCAGACATTCCTCCCGGGAGGAGATCGAATCCAAATTTACGCCGACCTAGAAACAGTGAAATCGCATACATGGAATATCCCTGTTACCAAACATGCGGTCACATTCCCACTTATACTTCGACATCGTCAGCCTGGAGATTATATCGAATTGGGAACGCCCCCCTACTATCGAAAAAGCCTCAAAAAATTGCTGAATGATTTTCGTATCCCCCGAGTATTTAAGGACCGGCTCTATATTTTGACGGATGCTGAAAATAGAATCATCGCTCTTCCCGGATTGATTAATAGTCCCAAATACACCGCTTCGAAGACCAGCGAAATCATCATAGGATACCACAGTAGTTTGCCTTTTTTATTTGACCTTGATGACGATTAATTTTTATTCGGCCACGAAAGTGGTGATGGTTTTGTATATTGAGATTGAATCTTTGTTTGATAAATTTGCATTCATCCAGAATTACCTATGAATACATTGACTGTGCTCCAAAACGAATTTGAGGAAGAAACTAATAAAGTTCGAAAATTTCTTGAGATCGTACCCGACGACAAATTAGACTGGAAGCCTCATGATAGAAGCATGACTATGGAAGCTTTGGCGGTCCATCTTGCAGAAATTCCAGGATGGCCAGATATGATGATTCATACGGAGGAACTTGATTTCCAAACCAGTGACTATAAACCCACCACGGTGAAGAACACCACAGAACTGTTAGAGCTTTTCGAAACTTCGTACAAAAAGGGGAAATCAGCGCTGAAAAAAGCCAAT
This sequence comes from Membranihabitans marinus, assembly GCF_019802045.1. GTDB lineage: Bacteria > Bacteroidota > Bacteroidia > Chitinophagales > Saprospiraceae > Membranihabitans > Membranihabitans marinus_A. Next base: position 180,644 of record NZ_JAHVHU010000010.1, read on the forward strand.
GAAAGTGCACTTGACGATCGATGGACCATGCGAAGTGGTGAGCAGGTCTTACTTGATTTAAACAAATACGAGGCCATACGCCATGCCTTGAACCAGATTACACATCATCGGGCGCAGCTTGGTGTTTATCTTCGCCTACTGGACATTCCCATACCAGGGAGTTATGGGCCGAGTGCTGATGATTCAAATTTCTAATCGCCAGACTTGGTGCGTGATCAGCACAATCCACCCGACCAGTTCATCAAGATCTTAATCACCAACATCGAAGCAGCCATAGTTTTCATTCAAAGGTTTCTTCCGGAAGAGACATCAAAACGTTTGGAATTGTGAACACTTCGGCTCACGGGTAATACTTTTTGAATACATAATTACCGCATATATTCCGAAATATTATACCGCATTATCAAATACAAATGGTATAATACATTTGCGATTTTTATTTCTGCGGATTTCCAAACAAATCCCGTTTCTCTTTTGATCTCTCCCGACCACCCGGTGCTTCCTCCATCACCTGATCAAATACTTTTTCAATAAAAACCAATTTCTGCTTTTCATCATCAATCTCAAAACCGGAATAAGTCCCATCCGGCACGCGCATAATCTTTTGTTCGGGTATGTCGCTGGGCATAAAAATTAAATGGTCAAAAATAATCTTATCGCGTCCGGAATCATATCGTAAAGTTGCCGGTGCCTGCACCGAATAATCCAAAATAAATCGTCGTTTCCAAAACTCCTTCGGCAATCCTTCTTCCATTTCTATCAAATGCTGGCCAAAAGAAAGCGCTCCGTTCGCTATCACCATGGACTCCAAGACCTTTCTTTTGGTAAAGAAGTGATAGTTGTCCAAACCAAATAAAAGAATCACCAATTCATCATTGGATTCAATAATTGGATGCATCTGATAATACAACGCTCCGTACCAATTGTCGGGCATCATTTCCAAGTAATCCAGATCCTGGTCATCTTCCCAAATCTCCGAATCATCATTCAGGAACACAGGTTCTTTTAATCGACTGCTTTGCACCCAGCCACCATATTCATAGGTGGAGGTGTCGCGATAGAGCTGATAAGTCACTATTCGCAGCTCGAGGTCATTATTTTCCAATACGGCCAATCCTTCAAATCGGGGAAATGAATCCTGAAAATCCGAATACTGTTTGATAAAATCACCCAGGTTACTATTCAGATAATCAAATGCTTCTATGCGAGCATCAAGATCCTGATTCCGAATCAACTCATGGGCATGCAACTCAATGGAGTCCGGACTAACTACGGTCTGACTATAACCCTGCGTCAACCAACTAAAAAGTAATATTAAAATGCTTGAAAGGTTTGATCTCATATTAAAACTCTGATTTGATATTGAACGATATCATCAAACTCGATATTACAACACTATGAGGGTGAACAAAGAATGGAGAACCTGGTCAAAATCACCCTAATAAAATCATAACTACCAACACTCTTGATATGGACTGATTTCCAAGTAAAAAATGAGGATTGTCATCGACAATCTTCAAATCTTTGGGGACACCCCCTGTTAAGTATCTCTCCCCATGCGAATAAAAGGTTTTTTGAGGTACTTCATCCGCGGTATTCCTACCATGGGGTAGAGTTAGCCCTTTCGAAGCCAGAAGTTCTGGCGATAATTAATCCTTCCAAATCTTAGTCATCCTAACTATCCTAGTCATCCTAGTCTTTCTAGTTCTTCTTTCGCTGGCTGTAGTCTCGCAGAATAAATTCACCCAATTGATCCACATCAGAATAAAAAGCTTTACCACTATTTGCACGGGTAAACATTTCCACATATTCTTTCAGGTATGGATCAGATGCAATCATAAAAGTCGTAATCGGTATATGCAATTTTTTGAACCGTGTCGCCAAATTCAGGGTTCTATTCATAATGGTACGATCCAGACCAAATGGGTTCTTGTAATACTTTTTGCCTTTTTTTATGCACGTCGGTTTTCCGTCGGTAATGAGCAGAACCTGCTTATTGGGATTCCGTCGTTTATGGAGTAAGCTCAATGCCAACTCGAGGCCGGCCACGGTATTGGTATGATAGGGGCCCACTTGAAGATAAGGTAAGTCTTCAATTTTTATCTGCCACGCATCATCACCAAATACGATGACATCCAGACTATCCTTGGGAAAGCGTGTCCGTATAAATTCGGACAACGCCATGGCTACTTTTTTCGCTGGTGTAATTCTATCTTCACCATACAAGATCATGGAATGTGATATATCAATCATGAGCACCGTACTCATCTGGCTCTGATAATAGGTATCGTGAACCTCCAGATCTTGCTGTGTCATCATGAATTCATCAATACCATGATTAATGTAAGCATTCTTCAAGGATTCGGACAGTGCAATGTTTTCGATGCGGTCTCCAAACTCATACCCTTTAAGATCAGAACTGTAATCATCTCCCTTTCCCGCTATATTCGTGTTGTGGCGTCCACTTTTCCCGCGGTTTATTTTACCAAAAATATCTTCAAAGGCTTGTTTTCGAATTTTGATATTCATCTTGCTGGTCGGTGTATACTTACCCGACTTCCAGGAAGTTTCCTGAAGGTACCCTTTGTCCATCATCTCATCGATAAAATCCGACAAAGTGTAATCTTCGCCAGTCAGATGATACATATTATCCAACTGGGTCAACCAGGACAATGCTTCTTCCACATTGCCTCCGGCCTGACTCAGTAATTCTTTGAAAATATCAAGCAACTGCTCAAAATCAGCCTCATCATTTGAATCAGGAATATAATCGGAAATTAGCCATCCTCGCATAATTCTATTTTTAGTGTAAAACGCAAATTATACAGAATAGTTTCCGAACCACAGAAATGTCACCAGGCCTTTTTCGATATGATTCCAAAAAGTGTAGATAGAAAGGATACTCCCCTTCTATCACTGTAGTCTATTTGCATCTCACCCCATTTATGATGATTGCCATAAGCAACTTGTTACCATTTACTTAAATCCGAAACCACCGATAAATATATTCAATCTACTATATTCAATAAATCATTTAACTACAACACATAGCATATTGCGCCCCAACTGCTTAATCACTAAAACATCCTGGTTGCTGTTCGGAGAAGCACTTATTTCCGAAAAAGAATTTTCCAATTTCGTGCTACCTGCTCAAGACAAGGATGTTTTGATTCTTTCACCGAGTACGGATTGACTTCATTCCATCCCCCAATGGCATGATTATGCTCTGTCATACACAAGCCTATACCCCGTTCCGGCCTGGCCGGCTCGGGGTTATAATCAATCCTCTTCAACCTAGATCCACTTACAATCTCTGGGGAGGGTAAGTCGAGACAGCTTTCAGTTATCCCAATATTGGGTGACGTTGGACTTTTCCGGGTTAATTCGATGACTAGGCTGGAAACCGTGCATACCCAGGTATTACTTATTCTGCATTTCTTTGTACGTATCCATCACACCACGTACATGATTTTCAGATTCTTGCAATAATTCCATTTCTTCCTCATTGAGATCCAGCTCAATAACCTTTTTAATCCCTTCTTTACCCAGCTGGACCGGAACACCCAGAAAAATATCCTCCATACCGTACTCTCCATCAAGATATACACAGCAAGGAAATATTCGACCATCATCCTTTACAATCGATTCCACCATCTGAGCAGCAGCTGCACCGGGTGCATACCAAGCGGATGTTCCCATCAGGCCAACAAGTTCACCACCACCTTTCTTAGTTCGGGCTACTATACCATCCAATACCTCTTCTTCGATCATTTCGGTGACCGGGATTCCCGCCACAGTGGTATATCTAGGAAGCGGAACCATGGTATCCCCGTGTCCTCCCATGAGTACGGCCTGGATATCTCTGGGTGAAACTTCCAGTTCAGTCGCCAGAAAAGCGCGGTATCGCGCCGTATCCAAAATCCCAGCCATTCCAAAGACTTTGTTCTTGGGCAATCCAGAGTTAACATAGGCAGCATAAGTCATCACATCCAAAGGATTGGACACTACAATAATCGTCGGATTTTCACTGTGTTCAAGGATGGAGGTGGTGACCGCATTTACTATTTTTGCGTTGGTAGAAATCAGATCATCACGGCTCATGCCTGGTTTACGAGGAACCCCTGCTGTAATTACCACGATATCAGACCCTGCGGTTTCTTTATAATCTTCAGTACCTTTGATGCGTGTACTAAAAGACTCAATCGGTGATTGTTGCCAGGTATCCAATGCTTTGCCTCGTGCCAGATCTCCCTGGATGTCCAGCAAGACAACTTCATTCACAATGTCTTTGTGTGCCAACACATTGGCGACGGTGGCGCCTACATTTCCAGCTCCTACTACAGTTACTTTGCTCATAGATTTTAGATTTTATGGTATTTGTAAAACAACTTAATTATTATATAGTTATAACTTGCAAGATAATTTTTCATATTTTTGATCAGCATGAACATCTTTGAAAGTCATAAAATTTCGGGACGCAATGTAATAATAATTATACTAATCCTGAAAGCCTTTACCAGTCAATCTGCTTTTGCACAATCGACCGGCGAAGCATTTTGTGGTACACCGAGCCTGACAGAATATATAGGAGATGTAAACCAGTTGAAAAAACGCCCCGTTGTAAGAAGCAATAGCGTCGATTATTATCCCCTTCAGATTTTTTCAGTTGCAAAATCCAACGGCGAGGGCGGGTTATCAAGATTGGAGATACTGCGGGGACTCTGTACCCTCAATGATGATTTCCTGGACTATGGCTTGCAGTTTTATTTAAAAAATCCCATCCGTGAAATCAATAATGACGATTACTATGAACACAGCCAGTCCAATGGCTACAAGATGATGCGCAACAATAACGTCACCAATGTCTTCAACATATACATCGTTCAAGACCCCAATGGCACTTGCGGTTACTTTAGTCCCGCTAACGAGGCTGTGGCGATTGGACAACTTTGTTTTATCGGTGGCACCCATGCTTTGACTCATGAAATGGGGCATTATTTTGGGTTGCCTCATACTTTCAAAGGATGGGAGAAACGCAGTTACGACAAAGACAATGTGCCCAGATATCTCGGTATTCGAGGTCGGGACACCACTTATGTAGAGACCGTGGATGGATCCAACTGTAGTTTTTCTGGTGATGGATTCTGCGATACCCCACCCGATTATATTTCAGAGCGGTGGAACTGTACCAGTTCCGGTCTGAGTATCAAGACATATCTGGACCCCAACGGTGCTGAATTTGAGGTAGATGGAACCAATTTCATGTCCTATGCCCAAGACCGATGTCAAAGTATGTTCACTCCGGAGCAAACAGACCGAATGCACCAAATTTTAGAAACCAGATACAGCAACCGTCGTTACAAATTTATCCCTTCGCCTGAGGTAAAGGGTGAGGCGATTCGAATGACGGCACCAGCAGATCAGGTCGATGTGGATCACGAAGATGTCACCTTGACGTGGGACCCGCTGGCAGGAGCACAGGAATATATTGTCCAAATTTCCATCCTGCCAGGCATTCTATTCGACAAATACAATAAAATGCTTCAGTTTACGACGACAGAAACTGAAATCAAAATTCCGTCTAACCAGCTCAAACCAGAACAAAAATATTATTGGAGAATCATCCCATTGAACAGCTTTACTTTTTGCCCGGAACCAAGCGATCAAAGGGCATTTACGCCACAGGTAAAGTCCAATACGCATGTACTTCCTGATGGAGATAAAATTCGCATATATCCGAACATGATCTTTTCCGGCCAATCGGAAATAAAGATTCAGTACACCTTTAGTACGGCCAGACAGTTACTATTCAGCATCTATAATGTCCAAGGTCAGCTCATCCGCCATTCCAAGGAAAGAGTTATTGGCCATTCTGAATCATTGTTGTACACTGGAGATCTAAAAAGCGGCTTGTACCTGATACACATTTCTGACGGAAAAAACAGAGTACTTCAAAAATTGATGGTGCAGTAGACCTGTTGAGTATTGGAAGCTAGGACTGTTTTGGTGATTTTTAAGTACCCTATTTTATGCCGGATATAAAAACAAATAACAGATAGCAGAATATCCGATTACCAAAACAAGACAATCACATATATTTTTATACTTTTGCACTTCAACTATCTTAAATCACAGATATGAACTTACACGAATACCAGGGAAAAGAATTACTGAAGCAATACGGAGTCGACGTCCAGGAAGGCGTTGTCGTAGAGAACAAAGACAAACTGGGAGAAGCTTACCAGAAATTGAAGGATCAGACCAAAACCGATTTTGTTGTCGTTAAAGCTCAAATTCATGCCGGCGGACGAGGAAAAGGAGGCGGAGTTAAACTGGCAAAAAACAAGGAAGAATACCTTGAAATCTCCAACGACATTCTGGGGATGATGTTAAAGACACCGCAGACACCAGGTGGAATGGACGGAGAAGGAAAATTAGTCCAAAAGATTTTGGTGGCAGAGGATGTATATGCACCTGATTTTGAGGCCAATGATGAAATTTACATCTCTATTCTTACAGACCGGGAGAAAAATGCCAACGTTATCGTGTATTCCACGGAAGGCGGAATGGATATAGAAGCAGTTGCTGAAGAAACGCCCGAAAAAGTACACAAAGAATTTGTGGACCCAGAGCTGGGTTTACTACCATTTCAAAAAAGAAAAATTGCATTCAATCTGGGGCTGTCGGGCAAGGCTTTTAAAGGGATGACCAAATTTATTGGCAATCTGTATAAAGCCTTCACTTCAAGTGATGCTTCTTTATTTGAAATTAACCCATGTCTGCGTACTGGAGACGATCGTATCCTTGCCGTGGATTGTAAAGTAACGATCGATGACAATGCGCTATACCGTCACAAGGACATCGCTGAAATGAGAGATGAAAGTGAAGAAGACCCGACGGAAGTCGAAGCCAAAAACCATGGATTAAGTTATGTGAAGCTTGACGGAAATGTTGGATGTATGGTCAACGGAGCAGGTCTGGCTATGGCGACCATGGATATGATTAAGCTTTATGGCGGAGAACCGGCGAACTTTTTGGATGTCGGGGGAACCGCAGATGCAGCACGGGTAGAACAAGCCTTTCGCATCATACTAAAAGACGAAAATGTAAAAGCAATTCTCATCAATATTTTTGGCGGGATTGTCCGGTGTGACCGCGTCGCAAAAGGCGTCGTCGAAGCCGCGGGAAATATCGATATCACCGTTCCCATCATAGTCCGCCTCCAGGGTACCAATGCCGAACTCGGCAAGAAAATCATTGATGAAAGCGGATTGAAAGTTGAATCAGCCATATTATTGGAAGAAGCAGCTGAAGCTGTACAAAATGCATTGAAATAGATGACTTTCCCCGGATGAAGCATTTGACTTTATTTGAACTCCATCAATTTATTCAGCGGGTATTTTACCTGAATTTTGAGGAAAGTGTATGGATTGAAGCTGAAATCGCTGAAGGCCGGGAACACAATGGGCACGTCTATTTGACATTGGTTGATAAGGATCCCAATGGACAAATACGAGCAAAAGCATCCTGTTCTTTGTGGCGAAATAAGGTGACTCAATTAAGACGAACCCTGGGTCACCTTTATCCACAAGTGGTCAAAGCAGGAAACAAAGTCAAAGTTAAATGTTCTGTAGAATTCCATCCGAGATATGGCTATTCCCTGCACGCAGATGACTTTGATCCCGCTTATACAGAGGGTTTTCTTTTTCTCGAAAAAAAGAAAACCATAGAACGACTCAAAAAAGAAGGAATTTTCGATCTGAATAAGGCTCTATCACTACCATTAGTTGTGAATCGCATCGCTGTCATCAGTTCTCCCACGGCAGCAGGATACCAGGATTTTATGCATCAGCTGACTGATAATCCATATGAATACACCTACTCCACCGAATTATTTGCCTCTGCGATGCAGGGCGACAAAGTTCAGGATCAATTTGTGGCCGCGCTGAATCACATTATTCAGCGCAAAGAAGAATTTGATGTGATCGTGGTAGTCAGAGGCGGAGGGGCTAGTATTGATCTCAGTGATTTTGATGATTACAAGGTGGCCGCAGCGATTGCACAGTCCCCCTTGCCGGTACTTGCGGGTATCGGTCATGAAAGAGATACTTCAGTGGTAGATATGGTGGCCTTTGCGCGAGTCAAAACACCTACTGCAGCCGCTGAAATGTTGATCGATATCAATTTTCAATATGAAAATAATATCCGGGAAATCCACCGGAAGTTGCAAGAAATCGTCACAAGAAAAGTTCAAGTGCTAAAGCAGGATTTGATGTACACCAAACAAACGATGACGCACCTGGCTAAGTCTCACCTTCGCAACGAAATGTTTCTATTGGAAAAACTGCGTCACTCCTTATACCACGTGACTAACGATGTTATCCAAAAAGAGCTTTTCTTTTTACATGAAATGAACATATGGATCACGCAAAACAATCCCATCCATATCATGCAAAAAGGGTATGCTATGGTGTACCAAAAACATCACCGGATCATGAATTTGAATGCCATCGACAAGGAACAACCTGTTCTTTTGATCATGGATCAACAAAATATCACTATCAATGAAAAATCAGAAACCACCTAAATCTTATTCTGAAGGAAAAGAAGAATTGGAAAACATTCGTCATCAATTGGAAGAAAACAAATTTGATGTCGATCAATTGGAACAATTAATAGATCGAGGCGACTACTTAATCGAATATTTGACGTCCAAACTAAGAAAATTGGAGAATAAAATGGAAAATCTACCCAAAAATTAACCATATTTAATCGTTATTTATTAGATTGAGCTAAAATAATAGTATAAAAACGTCTGTAATTTCACTATCACACTCTGGTGATAAATGCTTTCTTCAGTAGCTAAAACAATAACCAATGTTTAAAAAAATATTTGCACTCGTATTCCTTTTGAAAATCAGTATGGGACTTCAGGCCCAAATGAGTGATCTTCCATTCACAGAATTTGACCTGGAAAATGGACTACATGTCATTCTTCACCAGGATAATTCGACCCCCATCGTAGCTGTTTCCGTGCTATACCATGTTGGTTCTAAAAATGAAAATCCAAACCGGACCGGCTTTGCACATTTTTTTGAACATCTGATGTTTGAAGGTTCTGAAAATATTGACCGAGGAGAATTTGACACCTACGTATCCAATGCCGGTGGGGTAAACAATGCGAACACGACCCAAGACCGAACTTTCTATTACGAGATTTTTCCATCCAATCAACTCGAACTCGGACTGTGGCTCGAATCCGAACGAATGTTGCACGCTAAAATAGACCACAAGGGCATAGAAACACAGCGCGAAGTAGTCAAAGAAGAAAAACGTCAACGGGTAGACAATCAACCGTACGGAACATGGCTATCTAATTCTTTTGAACGAGCCTATCATGTACATCCCTACAAATGGCCGGTGATCGGATCGATGGAAGACCTCAATGCTGCATCGGATGAAGATTTTAAAAACTTTTATAAAAAATATTACCTCCCCAATAATGCAACGCTTTCTATCGCCGGCGACATAGACATCGAACAAACAAAAGCACTTATTGCAAAGTATTTCTCAGATATACCTGCAGGTCCGGAAGTTACCCAGCCCGACATCGTAGAACCACCACTAGAGGGTCCCATAGTCGATACCATTTATGACAATATCAGTCTTCCTGCGATGTTTTTGACGTATCGTATCCCGGCTCAAACGGACCCGGATATTTATCCGATCAAGATGTTGGCAACCTTGCTATCCGGAGGTGAAAGCTCCAGAATGGTTAAGAAATTAAAAAATGAAGAAAAGCTCGCCATACAGATTACAAACTTCCCGATGAATCTGGAAGATCCCGGAGTAAGTTTTATGATTGGGTTACCGAATATGGGAATTGAATTATCTGCATTATTGGAAGGGGTGGATCAAGAGATCGTGAAGGTCCAAAATGAACTCATAACAGATCGGGAATATCAAAAGTTGCAGAATCAATTTGAAAGTGAATTTATTCAAAATAATACCAGCATGGTGGCCATTGCAGAATCACTGGCGAATTATTACACCTATTTTGGGAATACTAATTTGATCAACACAGAAATCGAGAAAATAAAAAATGTTACCAAAGAAGACATTCGTCGGGTGGCGAACGATTATTTTACGCCCGACAACCGCGTCGTCCTCTTTTATTTGCCAAAGCAACAGAACCAATAATCAAAACGTCATGAAAAACATACAATCATATATATTGCTCGGATGGATCACGCTTTTTGTATTCAGCTGTACACCGAAGGTCAGTCAGGATATGCAAACCAGTCCGGGTGAAACAGCACAATCTGACAACTGGCGTGCTACGCCGCCTAAGCCAGCCCCTGCTCCTGCTTTTAATCTTGGTGAATATGAAAGCTTCCAACTCGAAAACGGCCTCAACGTTATTGTCGTGGAAAATCATAAATTACCTGTGGTTTCATATCAGCTGTTCGTAGATCGCGGACCGCTCAAAGAGGGTGAAATTGCTGGCATATCTTCGATTACCGGCCAAATGTTGCGCACAGGCACGGATGAAATGTCTAAGGAAGAAATCGATGAAAAATTGGATTTCATTGCGGCGACGCTCAGCACCAGTTCTAGTGGATTTTTTGCTTCTTCACTCAAGAAACACAGTGATGAATTATTGGATATAGCCACTGATGTTCTTTACCATCCCAGCTTCCCCGAGTCTGAATTTAACCGAATCATTCAAACCACAAAGTCAGGCCTGGCTTTTCAAAAATCGGATCCCAATTCGATTTCTGCTAATGTAGGAAATGCAATCCTTTATGGTAAAGAACATGCATATGGAGAGTTTACCACTGAAGAATCGGTGGAAGCTATTACACTAAATGATGTACGTGAGTTTTACAATGACAATTACTTTCCGAACAAAACATATCTAATAATTGTAGGAGATATCTCTACTTCGGAAGCTAAATCACAGGCCCAAAATTACTTTGGTGACTGGAAGCGAAAAGAAGATTTTTCACCCATGATTCCGGCATCTGTCAATCGACCAGCACAAAATACAGTCAGTTTTATAAACAAAGATGGTGCAGTTCAATCGGTGGTAACAGTGGCTCAGACCAATAATTACAAGCCCAATGCTGAAGATCGCATGGCTGCCTCTCTGATGAATACAATTCTAGGCGGGTATTTTGGGTCGCGACTCAATAAAAACATCCGGGAAGACAAAGGGTACACCTATGGTATTCGATCGTCTCTAAGCCCGGATCGTTATATCGGAGATTTTTCCATTTCTGCCAGCGTAAGAAATGAAGTCACCGACAGTACTTTGACCGAGATTCTTCATGAATTGAATGAAATAAGGAACGAACTTGTTTCCCAAGAAGAACTTGAGCTGGTAAAAAACGTCAAGACAGGACAGTTTGCCCGTGGACTGGAAAGCCCGCAGACCATTGCGCAGTATGCACTAAATATAGCCCGTTACGATCTTCCTAAAGACTATTACGAAACCTACCTGGAACGATTAGAAAAAATCACACCAGAAGACATTCGAATGGCGGCCCAAAAGTACCTGGATCCCACAAAACTGGATATCATTATCGTGGGAAATGAATCAGCAGTTGCAAAAAACCTGCTACCATTTGCTAAAGGTGGTGAAATTGACTTTTACGACACCAAGGCAAATAAGGTCGACAAATCTATAGACGGATCAAATGCGGAAGAAACGTTGGATGGAATTGACGCGCAGACCATCATCGAAAAATACATCGATGCAGTAGGTGGCCGGGAAAAGCTATCCGCTGTCAATAGCTTTATAATGAAGTCACAGGCTTCTACTCCGATGGGTGATGTCACCACAACTATTCAGGGTAAGGATAACACAAAGGTCAATATGAAGGTTGAAGCCTCCGGAATGGTTGTGCAAGAAATCACCTTTAACGGACTCAAAGCAGAAGTTGGCGGTGTACAAGGCAGCCAGGTGATTACTGACCCCAAACAATTTGATCGTTTCCGGGATATGGCTCAGTTTGCTGAAGAACTTGAATATTTCAATTCTGACAATTATAAGATCACATTTCAGGGAAAAGATAAAGTGGATGATGAACCCGCTTATAAAATCCAGGTTATGAAGTCAGATGGTTCGACAACCACAGAGTTTTATAATGCTACCTCAGGACTTAAAATGAAAGAAGTTATGAATGTGGAAGCCAATGGCCAACAAATCACCACCACTCAAAAGTTGGATGATTACCAAGTCGTAGAGGGTGTTAAAGTTCCCATGAAAATGACACTTTCCGGTGGTGGGATGCCTTTTGAGATGGTTACTGAAGTAGTGGATATACAGATTAATCCGGAAATATCGGATGAGGTTTTTGAGATTAATTGAAAAAATCTCCCAAAAGTTGGGGTTGAGAATTGGAATTCAGTAACCGTGGTACATCTTTTTACATAGAATAGTCCTTGATTCTGGCGGGCAAATTTGGGTTAAACCATTGTTGTCATTGAGCAATCAAGAAATTCAACCATCATCTGTCTTTAAATAGGATTTGTACACCCACGATGCCTGCGCCTACAAATGCTAATATCAGAGTCAGCATAGCCAGGCCCGGATATCCGAATAGTGTAAAACCGGATGGAATACTCATAAGCATCGATGCAGAAATCAACAATGCTGCAACAATCAGCCCCATGGTAATCCGATTCGCCACTTTCTGAAAACCAGACATCAGTTGCTTCTCATCCAGCGACTCGATTTTCATTTCCCATTGATTTTCAGCCAAGTTATGAAGTAACTTATTTAGTCGTCCGGGTAGTAATTCAATAAATTCCTTGCTTTCCAGAGCGGTGGTAAAAAAGTGATGTTCCACCATATTCTTGTACACATACTTCCGCATTAAGTCCGTGACATGTCGTTGAATCGCTTTGCGGGGATTAAAATCCGGTGCAATGCTCGCACCGACCTGATCCAAATTTAGCAAAGCTTTCCCCAACAGACTGAGGCTTACAGGGAGGACATAACCATAATCTCCCGCGATTTTGATCACTTCAAAAATCAACTTACCGGTCTGGAGATTTTCCATGGTCATGTGCTCATTTTCTTGAACCAACAGACCAATATCTTGCTTAAATTGTTCGGGGCGCACTTCCTCCAATTCTCGGCTCATTTCGATCAGGAGTCCAGCCAGCTTATCCCCGTTGGCTTCACCGAGATACAATAATAATTTTAAATAATGTTCTTTGTATTCTTCACCAAAATACGCGACCATGCCGACATCAAGTAAGGCTATCTTGTTGTCCTCTGTAAGATGAATGTTCCCCGGATGGGGATCAGCATGCATAAAACCATCGATAACAATTTGCTGCAGATACGCTTCAAAAAGTTCTTTAACCAAAGTAATGCCATCCAATTCCAATTTTCGCAATGGGGTTATGGCGGTTATTTTTTCCCCATCGAGATATTTCATGGTCAATATCCTACTGGTTGTATAATCAACCACCGGATCCGGGATAATAAGGTGTTCAAAATTTTTCAGGTTGTCCGCCAGAACCAACATATTTCGGGCTTCCTTTTGATAGTCCAGTTCCCGAAACAACGTTTTCTTAAAATAAGCAAAGAGCTCTTTGGCTGCAATTTGTTTACCTATCCGGGTATTTTCTTCCATAAAGGAAGCTGCCGATCCCAATACCTCCAGTTCTTCCTGTATTTTCTCTCGAATACCAGGCCGCTGAACCTTGACAACCACCTTCGTCCCATCACGTAATTCTGCCCGATGGACCTGACCCAGGGAAGCAGAAGCTAACGGAATTTCATCAAACGAGTTAAACGCTTTTGAAATGCGAACACCGAGATCTTCCTGGATAATCTCATTAACTTTTTCAAATTCGACCGGAGGAACTTTATCTTGCAGGTCAGCGAGCGCCTCTATAAACTTCTGAGGCAGCAAATCAGGCCGGGTAGAAAGCAACTGTCCCAGTTTTATAAAAGCAGGCCCCATTGCAATAAGATCCGTCGTCAACTCTTCCGGCGTTACATCATCAGATTCTTCTTTCTGCTCCCATCCATCATCCATTTCATCAGACAAACCCGCATTTTTAACCAGGCTGCTGGTTCCATACTTGTAGAGAAACGCAGCAAGTTTCTTATACTGGCTTAGTTTTTTCATTTCGAGAGCCATGTTCTATTTTTTTGTTTGAAGGTTATCAAATATAACATTTTCTACCGCATCACACCTGGCATTGTCAGGATTTCACTGGCAATTCATTAAACCTCTCTTTCTCGAATGTAGTTTAACATCAGGATATAGTATCAAGAATGTAGTCATCCTCTCAAAAATATTGATTTTCTTGTGATTACCATGCGGCAAAAAATAAACGTTTTAATGATCGCCTTGTGCGGTGTCTTATATTTCTGTACAAACTCAACCCGACCAAGCAGCCCTTCCCCATCGGGTCTTTCTGGTGGAGAATTGGCAAAGCTTCACTGCGGAAGCTGCCATCAGTTTGTTCATCCGGAAATACTTACAAAATCTATTTGGAGCAAAGACGTCTTACCGGCTATGGGCCATCGAATGGGAATCTATTCAGACGGTGAGCGACCGGACAGCTTATTTGATAAGGGGAGTGGTCGTGAAGCTATCGAAGTCGCAAACATATTTCCGGAACACCCGGTTCTGGCGAAAGAAGATTGGGAAAAAATAGTCAATTATTATGTGGCACAGGCACCAGATACGCTCACCAGAGTAAGAAATCGAGTAAAGATAAAAAATGGATTAAAGCACTTTTCTTACAAGGAAGCGCACCATTCGTTGCCTCCTTCCCTGACCACACTAGTGAAAATTCTACCAGAAAACCGGGGAATAGTATACGGAGATACCAAGCCAGGCATCAATAAACTGATCTTTCTTAATGAAAATCTCCACAAAGAGTCCGAACTCAGCTTTAAAACGGCACCGATTCATTATGCAGAGAAATCAGATACATTATATTTAACGACCATCGGTAAAAATCCCTTCCCCAACGACAGAAAAGACGGTGACTTGCAGATCATATATAAAGCAAATAGGGGTATGGAGTATAATAAATCAAAAATACTTGTACCTGATTTAAAAAGACCTGTATCTGTAGCATATGGAGATATTACACTGAATGGAATGGAAGATGTCGTGGTATGTGAATTTGGAAACCATACCGGACAATTGAGCTGGTTTCAAAATAAAGGCGATAATCACTACGAAAAGCACGTGTTGCGGGATGCTCCTGGCGCCATTCACTCCGTTATTACAGATCTTAACCACGATGGACGTCCCGATATCATAGCCCTGATGAGCCAGGGTCAGGAAGGGTTGTTTTATTATGAAAATAACGGCCACGAAGAAAAAACGCCTCGCGGAGCACCTACCTTTACAGAAAAGCAATTGCTATCCTTTTCACCATTAAACGGATCGCAATATTTTGAACTTTGTGATTTCAATGATGATGGACATCTGGATATCTTATATGTCTGCGGTGACAATGCTGATAAAACCCCCATTTTGAAAGAGTACCACGGGGTGTATATTTACCTGAATGACGGTCATCAAAATTTTAGTCTAACGTGGTTTTATCCTCAAAACGGCGCTTATAAAGCTATTGCCCGTGATTTTGATCAGGACGGAGACGTGGATATTGCTTCCATTTCATTTTTCCCTGATTATGTGGAGACACCAGAAGAAAGCTTTATTTACCTCGAGAATAACGGAAATATGGAATTCACTCCATACTCTTTTCCTGAGTCAACCCGGGGCCGATGGATGGTCATGGATGTGGGGGACATGGATGGTGATGGCGATCTGGACATTGTTCTTGGTTCATTTGTTTATTTTAGTCCAATGGGTGATACCACAGGGCTCGGTGATAAATGGATGCAGGAAGGCCCTTCTGTGATTGTCTTGGAAAATACAATTACCCAGTAGTAAAGGTGCGATGAACCTGCGTTTAGCCTCACACACCTTGGTAGAACGGTGCTCCAGTTCCGCATGTGGTTATCGGTTGAGATGGGTTTGAACACAGGGATGAGGTCTCTTCAAAAAGAAAGAAAAATATGTGAGGTTAATTGTGCTCTAAAAATCTGTGAACAGATGGGAGGAGCAAAACAGGCACAATTACACTGCTTCGATTAAACTTGAGTAAGTCATATAATCGCACACATTATCCATTGATGTTAGAGCAGTCCCCGACGGTGTGGGGGATGACTTCCCGGGGCAATCCATGTTAACAAGTATAGCAATTCTACTGAAACAAGATTAACTTCATAACTCATACCCGCTCCAATCCTCAATTTCTTCCCGTTCTTCGGGTTTAAGAAACCGGTCTTTATATTCGTCCCGATAAAACTTATTGTGTTTTTTCTGAACTTCTTCTGGGATCCCATCCCAGGCATTGGGTTGATTTCCCACGTATCCCAGGTCATCAATTCCGATTCTGGTGGTATAAAAACCCGTGGTCACCAGATTTCGAATATTGGAAAAAAATCGAGCGCCGGCCTGGTATTCAGGTGCTACATCATCAGGATAAGCTATATCGTCAACGATCTCAATTTGTTGTTCTTCATTTAAATCTTTAAACACCTTGTCAAACCGCCGATTACTTTCATGGTCCAACCACATCAACCCGCCTCGCATAGGAATCTGATGATAA
This sequence comes from Membranihabitans marinus, assembly GCF_019802045.1. GTDB lineage: Bacteria > Bacteroidota > Bacteroidia > Chitinophagales > Saprospiraceae > Membranihabitans > Membranihabitans marinus_A. Next base: position 197,306 of record NZ_JAHVHU010000010.1, read on the forward strand.
GGCATGTCTTTCACGATAAACTCAATAAACTCAGGTACTTTGGCATCTGTTGCAGAGCCTGACACTTCATCCGCAGGAATGATGATGTCCGCTAATACTGCAATGGTTGCCATCTCATGATCATTGAAAAAGGTTTGAGAAAACAACATTTCATCTCTGGCTTGTTCTGCAGGTGTCCGGCCATAGCCGTGTCCCGGTGCATCCAAGTCTACTCCTAGATCCTTGCCCAGGTTGACCTCCTCCTCGGATACTGCTCCTGGTTCCATATGATCCGGGTTGCATCCTGTAAGCACAAAAGATGAAGCAAAAGATCCGACGACTAAAGTTTTCAAAGTTTCTCTACGGTCCATGACAATGTATTTTTGAGCTAACTAAACACCTACGTGCGTAGTGAGCTTTATTTAAATATTTTGTTTTTTCAATTGATCAACAATGTAATCTGAAGTTCTCCAGGAAAGAGCCAAAATGGTCCATGTTGGGTTTTTATCAGCCTGTGATACAAAAGGCCCGCCATCCACCACAAACAGGTTGTCCACATCATGTGCCTGGCAGTATTTATTGAGTACGCTGGTATTCTTATCATTACCCATGCGTGTGGTACCTACTTCGTGAATAATTTCACCCGGTTTGGTTAAGCCATATTGTCTTTCTGGTCCGGGTTTCTCGCCCAGAACAATGCCTCCCATATTGTGTATGATTTCTTCGAAGGTATCGACCATGTGTTTTGCCTGCATTACTTCATCGTTGGTCCATTTGTAATGAAACCGCAACACAGGAATTCCATAACTATCCACCGTATTAGGATCGATTTCACAATAATTATCATACTGTGGTATCGATTCACCTCGCCCTGCAAACCCAAGCGTAGATCCATAAAACCGACGAACATCCTCTTTAAGACGCTTTCCGTATCCTCCAGGTCGATTATCTCCATTTTCTCTTGGAACCAACCGACTTAGATTCTCCATACCAAACCCAAAACCATACGCAGGCATGCCCATTCCACCCCAATATTCAATGTGGTAACCTCGTGTAAACCCATCGTGTTTTTGATCATTGCCCCACCAAGGGGTGTATAGATGCATCCCTCCTACTCCGTCTTCATTGTATCGTTGTCGGTCCATCAATTCAGGAATCAGAGCCATCATCCCTGACCCTGTAGAATCATGGATGTACCGACCTACATGATTACTGGAATTGGCCAATCCGTTCGGATGCGCACGAGATTTGGAATTGAGTAAAATTCGGGCGGAACTTGCTGCACTAGCAGCCAGCACGACCACTTTACCTTTTACAACGTATTCCTTCATATCCTCCTTGTTGATATAGGAAACACCGGTAGCACGTCCGTTTTCATCAGTGATCACCTCCCGAACCATCGCATTCAGATACATTTCAATGTTCCCATCAGTCATGGTGGGCTGAATCAGGGAGTAAGCCGATGAAAAATCTGCATAAACCATACAGCCACGGGAGCATTGACTGCAAAAAAAACAAGGTCCTCGACGGTCATCCAACTTTTTGGTCAACATAGACAATCTCGAAGGGATCATTGGAATTCCCATTTTCAAAACGGAATCTCTGACATACAATTCATGTAACCGGGGCTTTGGGGGAGGCAAAAAATAACCATCCGGTTCATTGGGCATATTCTCTTTCGTCCCAAAAACCCCAATTAATTGATCAACTTTATCATAATATGGGGCGACGTCATCATAGCTAATGGGCCAATTATCTCCCTTGCCATCATAATCTTTACGTTTGAAGTCCAGCGGGCCAAACCGAAGTGAAATCCGTCCCCAATGGTTAGTCCGCCCTCCCAACATCCGTGACCGAAACCATCGAAAATTGGATCCGTCTTTTTGTGTATAGGGTTCATCTTCTATGTTCCACCCCCCGTACGCCATATCAAAGTCACCAAATGCCCGAGTAGAACCAGCACCCCGGCGCGGTGATTCCCAGGGCCACCTGAGTTGCGTTCTCTGGGCGGGATCCGTGGAATCAAAATCAGGTCCGGCTTCCAGTAGCGCAATTTTCAACCCCGCATCAGATAATGTTTTGGCAGCCATGCCACCTCCGGCACCGGAGCCTACGATAACCACATCGTACTCTTTTCCTTGTTCTTTGATTTGAAAAGCCATATATTTTGTTTTTGACGTCACTCAGGACGTTCCCTTAATTTCAGACTAAAATGTAATAAATGATAAACCAGGTGAAACATAGTTCACGGCCTCTTTTTTGTATTCAAACTCCAAGATATTATTATTTATCAAATTGAAAAAATAAAAGACAAGACCTTTTTATCCTAAGTAGTGACCGGCCGGATCAGTCCTTCCTGACTAATCCGTGATACACATTCGCCATTCAGATTGTATATGGACCCTGTCGTAAATCCTCTTGCTGACCGGGCAATGGGGCTGTTCACACTATACAGATTCCACTCCTGAATGTCTACAGGACGGAAAACCCACATCGCATGATCTAAACTAGCCATTATCGTATTTTCATAAGTGGCTTTTTCATGTGGCAATATGGCCGTCGACAAGAGGTTGTAATCAGATACGTAAGCCAGTAATGCATCTGTTTCCGGCCGAGATAAAGAATCATCATATCTGTATTTAAAATAGATATCTCTCCGCGGTTCATATTTTCCTGGAAGCATCGGGTTGGACAAATCCAAAGGCTTGAACTCAAAGGGGAATTCTACTTCAAGCAATCGTTTGGCGACCGGTGGTAAGAATCCGTACATTTTTTTCTTCATTTCGTCAAAACTTTGAACTTCTTCCGGAGGCGCAACCTGCGGAGACTGATCCTGGTGTGTATACCCCTGCTCTTCTTTTTGAAACGATGCAGCCATTATAAAGATAACTTTTCCTTTTTGCTCAGCAAGTACCCGTCTCGTACTAAAACTTCCGCCATCTCGAATTTCATTAACACGATAAACGATATTGACAGATTGATCTCCAGGTAAAATAAAATAGCTGTGCAATGAATGCAGGTATCGGTCTTCCGGCACGGAATCATAAGCTGCCAGAATAGCTTGTGCTAGAACGTGTCCGCCAAAAATATGGCGGGTACCAATAGAGAAATTTTTACCAACATATTCGTTTTTGTCAGATTTTTCAATTCTGATTTGGTCTATATATTTCATGATAATCTATTTATTTTGGTTATATATCCGGCAGATATGATTCCTTATAAGGCGGAACCAACACGCCCGGAAGAAGGTGCGTATGTCCGTAAAATTACTATAAAATATTATTAGTCGTGCGAAAGATATCCATTGATTTATGCATATACCAAAGGTCCCATAAGTAGTGCAGGAGGGATAAAATGATTTATTTTTCTGCTTTTGCGGTTTCCAACCTCCATCAAATCTAAAACGGCGAATAACCTGAATCCTGAATACCTCGATTGTAAGGTAAGTCAATAAAGTCCAGTGGGGCATTTTTCACTCTAATATTAAATAAAAAAGTCCCCCGGGTTGGTTGCCAGCTAAATGACAACTGCCAACAATGTAAGTCACGTGTAAAACCAAAATCAGGGTAGGTCAATTGCTTCCTCTGAAAGTCGTATCCAAAGTTGCCCACCCGTACACCCCAATGCTCAGTGAGGTCAACATTACCGGACATGCGAATATTATTGGTCGATAATTGGAACACATCCTTATCTCTCGATGGGTCCCAGACAAACCGTATTTCATGAGATACCCGAAAATTATCAAATAAACCCTCTGACCGTGCAATTTTTGATTGTTTATCGTCGGACGATGCATCGGGTTCCGGTTTTTGCAAAAACTCCCGAATCTTACCGACTGTCATATTTGTGCTTAATGACGCCCGAAGACCGTTGAAGCGAAACAGTCCAGCGCCCGTCTTGTAGTAAAATTTATCAATTCTTCGATTTCTCTCATCAACTGCATACGGATCCAGTTGTGTTGAAAACCGAAAATACGAAATGCCTTTAAACAGGGTCGTATTGGCATTGAAATTAATCATTGAAAAATTAAGAGAATCGGCCTTGGGATTGTAATTCCCTGAAAAGTCAAAAGTTTTAAACAATGAAATTTTCTTAGCTGTCGAATCCGGTCGATTCCAAAGCTTGGCTTCGAGTACATTGCGAAGGCTGTACGATACATTGAAATTACCCTGGCTGGTGGAAGGAGCGCCGTAAATACCTTCTTCAAAAAATGAATAGCGTTCAATATAATCCGGTCCGCGATCGATCCGATTCAAGGTATCTGTATAATTCCAGGGACTATTCGCATAATCGGGTTTGAACGAAAGGCTGACCGAAGGTTTTGCTACGTGCCGGAATCCTCGAAACCATCCTTTAGAGGACAACTTGGTATAATATAAAGCGGTTTGAAAATTCAGGGAAGCTCCGATATCATGAACCGGAAAAAACCCATTCGTGGTATCCTTTTCGACCATGCCGTAACTGACCGTATCCCGGGTAATGATTAACTGATTATCGACTGTCCTGACGGTATCGTATTCTATAACCGGATCCGAAACAAAATTTCGTTTAACTTTATCAAAATACCACCGTTCATTGAGATTTACACTCGGCGTCACACTGATGTATTTCAACAACCGATACGACGCATTTAACCCCACCTGATGTTGTGCACCGTATTTCTGGCTTTTCCACAATTCCGGTTGAAAAATGGTCGTATCCGTGGTTTGTATTTTATTATCGAAGGATCCGCTATAAGTCAGCAAGATCTTTTCATACCATTGTTCATCTCCGACACTTTTCTTCTTCTTAAAGGGTTGTAAAGAACGCATGCGCAGATCAAAAGAAGGCAAGGTAAAGCTGACGGACCGATTGTTGGAATTCTGAGAATGTGAGATGTTTGAGGTCATGCTAAAAGGCGTTCCCGGAAACTCCCGGCGATAGCTAATCTGTGAACTGGTATTGTTGTTCAGGACCTGGTTGGCCTGATTATAATTCAGCTTGTCGAATCCACTCGTGGTAAAATTCACACTGGCGGAAAAATTCTGATATGGATGTGCTGATCGATCCTGAGAATGATTCCACCGCAAGGCAAACGATCTGTTTTTTTGTTTTTCCAAACTACTGGCCAATTCCTGAATACGGTTTGAAAAACTGACAGAAAATCCACCGTTAAATTTATATCGCTTTCGGTAATTGGACTGAACGTCCACCAACCAGGATCCATTAAAATAAATATCACCCCGTGCCGTCAGGTTCATGTGTTCACTAATGGGTTGATACCAACCGATGCCCCGCAATCCAAAACCCCACTGTTGCGAATATTCATAACTGGGTACGATCAGTCCTTCCTTGGCAGTAGATACGATGGGATAAAACCCAAAAGGCAAAACCAGCGGTGTGGGAATGCCCATGATCTGGAGATTGGAAGGTCCCACAATCACTTCTTTGTTTGGAACAATTTTTTGTTTATTACTCCATATTCCAAAGTGCGGGACTGGTGCATTGCACGTGGTAAAAATGGCATTTTTGTTATAGATCGTCTGAATAGTATCCTTCGGATCCTGGCTTTCGATAAACTTTGTTTCGGTTCCATGTATATACAGATTGCTTTGAAAGGTCACTGCATTATATACCTTTCCCTTTCCGGTTTTGAAGTTGTAGCGCATTTCATTTGCATCAAATTCATTGGTTCCGTCACTAAACAACGGTGTTCCGGGTTTATGACCGGGGAGTCCTCCCCCGCCATCCACCGGCGGAGCTTCTCGATTCTCTCTTCCTGGCTCAATTGGTTCGCCGGTTATAGGATCGATTTGAACACCATCAATCAGTTCATCTTCAAAAGGCAAAACATCCTCTTCCGGGATGGTCGTTGTATCTTCCACGATGGTCGCGACCGTATCATAGACAGTATTTCCAATCAAAAATTTCATACTATCCGGCAATAATCGAGCGGTCGCGATATTCTTTTTCAGATCTACCTCAATATAATCCGCATTTCGAATGGAAAACTGTTCGTATTCCACAAAGGCGTTTCCATACAGGTATACAAGATTCTTTTGAGGATCAAAATATGTTTTATGATCTGCCCCGTATTTGGCACTGGAGGAAAAAGCGTCGGGGGATAGAATTATATCATCTAGATTTTCTGAGGACTTTAAGGAATCATTCGCAAGAGATACACTGTCTGAAGCGTTATCCAATAGAGGATCCTGGGCAAAAACGCGCTCCATCGAACAAATTAACATAAAAATTACTATGTAATAAATTGATTTCAAATGTTTTTGGCTTGATTTTTGCTTATACTTTGCTTAGTAGAACTCATTTATTCAAAACAATTAAACGCATCATTATGTCTCTTGTGAATTTCGCACTCAAATGTAAAACGATTTTTCTGATCGTCCTGTCTATTGGACTCGGAATTAATATTTCCTTTGCACACATGCCTTTTGGCGGCGGAGGGGGTGATCATGACGTGAAGAAAAACGCTGATAAAATCAAAAAAGTTGTACTTGATGCAGGTCATGGAGGAAAGGATTCGGGCGCGTTGGGAAGCAAAAGCAAAGAAAAAGACGTCGTGCTTGATCTGGTTCTAAAACTAGGTCAAGAAATAGAGCGTAAATACCCGGACATTGAAGTAATATATACCCGTAAAACAGATAAATTTGTGGAACTGCATGAACGGGCAGAAATTGCAAACAAAGCCAATGCAGATTTATTCATATCCATACACTGCAATGCAGCAGGTAGTCACAGCGCCTGCGGTTCTGAAACTTTTGTACTGGGTCTTCACCGAAACGATGACAATTTAAAAGTAGCTAAGCGAGAAAACGCTGCGATCCTTTTAGAGGAAAATTATGAAGAGAATTATGAGGGTTTTGATCCCAATTCAGAAATTTCACACATTATCCTCAATATGTACCAAAATACATTTTTGGACCGCAGTCTGACATTCGCAAATAGTCTTGAAACAAACCTGGTCACCAAGAACAAACGAAAAAGCAGGGGAGTAAAACAAGCTGGATTTTTGGTTCTTAGACACACTTTCATGCCAAGTATTCTTTTTGAAGCCGGATTTCTGACCAACAAAGAGGAAGAACAATATCTGAATTCATCCACCGGCCAGAGTCGCATTATTGCAAGTTTTATCGATGCTTTTGAAGATTATAGAAATCAAATTGAGAACAATCCACATTTGGCAGATGTCAAAACAGATGTACAGTCTGCTCCCGGTTCTGCTAATAACCCAACGAAAGAAATCAAACATGCACCGCACAAAGTTTCGCAGGTGACCACCACGTCACCTCGTCCTAGTGAATCTTCGGAAAGCACCTTAGTGGCCAGTGTCAATAATGGTCCTGAGCTATCTCCTGCCCCATCCCAGAATCCAATGACCAAAAAACAAAAAGAATTCTCTGGTAATGAACTGGAGTTTTGTGTCCAATTAGCTGCTACACCTAAAAAGGCCAATCTCAGTGCATCAAAATGGAGAAATATTCAAAATCTATCCATCCGATACGAAAAAGGAATGTACAAGTATCAAATTACCGGAATCGAAAAATATAGCGACGCCAATAAAATGAAAGATCGTATGAAGCAAAGAGGTTTTGAAGGTGCGTTTGTAGTAGCGTACAACAATGGGAATAGGGTCGACATTTCTGAAGCAGTCGGTATGTCTGATCAATAAAAGGACTTGATGATGCAAATACGAAAGTTTACCTTGAGATATAAACTTTTAAAAAATCCGGATTTTAACTTATCCGGATTTTTTTATTTGTATCAGTAGTGACGAAGAACCGTTTTACCACATATCATTAAAATTAATGTCAATTCGACACATTAATTTTGGGTTGAAACGGTGATTTGGAGTTACGCATTTACAATAATTACTATATTTGCACGAGATAGTGTTTGAATTACAGCCAAGAAATAAAGTGAATGAGCAAAGAAATAAAAATAGGAATTTTAGCAATCGTAGGGTTAGGATCCTTGATATGGGGATACAACTTTCTTAAAGGTCAGAATCTTTTCAAAAGTCAATCCATCTACCATGTTAAGTACGATAATATCTATCAATTAGAGGTATCGGCACCGGTATACATCAATGGTTACCAAGTCGGCAATGTGAACAACATTGACATCGATCCTGAAAACATGCAAAACATTATCGTTAGTTTAGAAATTCTTCCAAAGGTTAAGTTACCTCAAAATACCGTAGCACAGCTTTATTCAGATGGTGTCATGGGTGATATGGCGATCAAGTTAAGTTACACGGGAACGTGCAATGACGACTGTATTGAATCCGAAGAATACATCGAAGGAGCCACGCTAAGTTTTCTGGGATCATTCTTACAACCAGACGAATTGGATGAATATATAGCCAAATTAAAAAGCGGGGTGGGTAGCATGATGGATACGCTCAATCATATTATGGACGATCCGGAATTTCAAAATTCAGAGATTGGACAATTGACTACCAGTGTCAAAAACACAGTGCACAACCTGGAATCAACTTCCATTCGTATGAATCAAATGATGGCCGCAAATTCAAAGGCGTTGAATGAGGTGACCGAAAATCTTGCTAAAATCACAGGTGGTATTGCTGAAAAACAAGAAAGCCTGAATCAAACTATCCAAAACATCGGGACCCTAACGGGAACGCTGGCAGATGGTGGACTGGAAAAAACCCTGAACAATACCAATACTGCCTTGGAAAAACTAGGAAAAGCAGGTGATCAAACTCAAGAAACACTTAAATCCCTGGAAACGACCTCCGATCGTCTCAGCTCCGTTTTACAAGCATTGAATCAAGGTGAAGGAACTTTGGGTAAGCTCATTAAAAAAGATGAAATCTATGGCGAATTGAACTCGACACTTCAAAATCTCGATCTACTGCTACAAGATTTCAGACTCAATCCAAAGCGGTACGTTAATGTCAGTGTATTCGGCAAAAAATCAAAAGATTACACCTTGCCTGAGAATGATCCGGCCATGGAACTCCGCGATACGACAAGTCAGTAAGACATAAATCAAGTTTTCGATTGTCTCCTGTATGTAGCACACAGCCCAGCTGACCTGCCACCAGGATACAACGGTATCATATCGTGATCTTTTCTGCATGACGCGCATGAGATATGGAGAGCGGAATACACTTCAATAGCTGCGACCTGATTCAAACGTAAACCTCACATGAAGGTGTCTTCCACCAGCTTACAACGGTGGAAGACACTTTCCTATGCCGCTTGATAAATGTTAACCCGCTTTATTCACCACATCAAACTATTATGATGCATAATTCCCAGTGCATCAATTGCTTAATTCCCAAAATTGGGCATATTACATAGCCCAATTTTGGGTGACGATTGACTTTTGCGTGTTAAGTCACACCCTACGGTACCTGGAATGAACTTTAATGCAACGACATTTACGCTTCAGCATCAGCTTTATCACATCTTTTATGCAGATTCAATCTTCTCTGGAGCACTTTCATTTTTTGCCTGATCCGGAAAATGAATATCCATTTGTGGGTAAGGAATCCCTACTCCTGCTTTATCAAACTCCTTTTTGACCTGTTCCATCATGTAAAAGTGAACGGGCCAGTAATCATCGCTTTTGACCCAGGCTCGCGCCGACAGGTTCACGGATGATCCACCATGGGAAGCGACGAAAACATCAATCGGTTCTTCTTGTAAAATGGCTTCATGATTTCGGTATAAACGTTCAATAATTGAACGCGCCAGATCAATATCATCGTCATAACCAATTCCAAACTCCATGGCCAGACGCCGTGTTCCCATCGTGGTATAATTGACAATCGAACCATCCAACACCTGGCCATTGGGAACGATTACCAAATTGTTGTTTGGGGTGGTCAACAAAGTGGTAAAAACCTGAATCTCTTTCACTGTACCCGATTGATCTGCTATTTCCACATAATCCCCGATTCGATAAGGTTTGAAAAGCATGATTAAAATGCCAGCGGCAAAATGACTCAGGCTTCCCTGCAAGGCCATTCCTACAGCAAATGCAGCAGCTCCCAGAACAGCTACAAAGCTGGTTGTTGCGATACCGAATGTACTCGCTACGCTAATAATCAATAAAACCTTTAAGACCACACCGGATGCTGTCTTAAGAAAATTTCTTAGTGAAAGATCTATGCCATATCGCAGCATCGCTTTGTCCAGTAATTTTACGATCCATTTGATTACGATCCATCCGATAACCAATGTCAAAGCAGCCAGTACGAGTTTAGGTGCATACTCAGCCACTATTGCTTCCAACCATTCTAATGATTCCTTCATAATTGTATTTAAAAATTTATAGATACATTAAATTACATCCACGAACATCTGCAGAATCTGTTCTTCCCAGAATCTCGAATTCCTGCCCGTACGTACGACACACATCATCCGTAGCAATAAAGCTACAACTATCCATATTTGCCAGATCGATCACATGGCACCGTCCGGATTGTCCATCCGGTAAAACCGTCAGGGGATCCGTGATGTCAAACGAGAGAATTTTCATCGAAGCGCTCATTTGAAATATTCCTTCACCTGAAGAATAACACTGCGACAGCAACTCCGTCATTCCATACTCCGAGTGAATTTTTTCACAGTGTAAATTTTCTTTTAGAATAGAATGTACTTCCTCTCGAATCAATTCTTTTCGACGTCCTTTCATTCCGCCTGTTTCCATAACGATATGATCTTTCATATCAAACTGATGTTTTTCAGCAAAATCAAGTAATGCGTATGTCACCCCCCAAAGTATAATTTTTTTAGAGCCGGCAAAATAATTCTGTAGATCTTTTGCCAACTGGTCAAAATCATAGCGATAAAACTGGCTTTCAGAATTTCCGGTTTGAATCATAAATCGCCTGATCATATAAATAAGCGATGAATCGCCCTGTTCCATGTATGATGGTAGCAATGCCAATAAAATAAATTCATCCAGGTCCTCATAAGCGGACTCGAAAATTCGGGTTGATACGATGTCATATATCTTTCGGCTCCGGACAATGTGCCGGCTTCTCCCGGTGTCTGTAGTCCCCGATGATTTAAAGATCATCTCCGGCGAAAAGTCGCCAGTCTGAATGGGATGGGTCTTAAAAAAGCGAACAGGCAAAAAAGGAATTTCAGATAACTTACCTGGATGCTTTGGAGATCCAAGATGTCGACAAAACTCCTGATATACCGGGTTGTTTTTTAACTGAAAGTAGTAAATTTCAAAGGCCATTTCTTCGAAGTTGTAACTTCCAGAAAGTAGTTTATCCACGATTTTTTGCCGTTCATATTCCATTGTCATAAAAATCTTCCTGTGCATCCATAATCGCAAAATTACAAAATGTCCCTGATATCCCCTCTCATCCCGGGTACATCCAATCGTCTTGAACAATCATAAATAAAATTAGTTTTTAATTATACAAGCACTCCACTTACTGAGAATAAAGGCTGGAAGGAGAAGCGTAGTATCGTGTAATTTTAAAAATAAATTAAAATATCAATGATAATAAACGTACCTTTGCGCCCTTAAATTAAAAAATACCTTATGCAAGATATCCGGAACATCGCTATTATCGCTCACGTAGATCACGGGAAAACCACCCTGGTCGACAAAATTCTTCACCTCACTGAAATTTTCAGAGATCCGGAAGCACAATCAGACCTGATCCTCGATAACAACGATCTTGAACGGGAACGCGGCATTACGATAGTTTCAAAGAATGTTTCTGTGATTTACAAAGGAGTCAAGATCAACATCATTGACACCCCGGGTCACGCAGATTTTGGCGGTGAAGTGGAACGTGTGCTCAACATGGCAGACGGGGTGTTGCTCATTGTGGATGCATTTGAAGGCCCCATGCCTCAGACACGGTATGTGCTTAGTAAAGCCATCCAACTGGGGAAAAAGCCCATCCTCGTGGTTAATAAAGTCGACAAACCCAATTGCCGGCCCGGCGAAGTGCAGGAAGATGTTTTCGACCTCATGTTTCATCTCGATGCCAATGAGGATCAACTCGATTTTGAAACCATCTACGGATCTGCCAAACAAGGCTGGATGTCCCTGGACTGGAACGAACCCACCACAGATATGAGTGCTTTGCTCGATATGGTGATCGATACGATTCCTCCACCGGAAGTCTCTACAGGTACACTTCAGCTTCAGATCACCTCCATCGATTATTCCAATTATATCGGACGGATCGCAGTCGGCCGGGTTACCCGTGGATCGATCAAGCCCAACATGCCTGTAACGCTGGTAAAGAGAGACGGTACAAAAGAAAAATCCAGAACCAAAGATGTATTTACATTTACGGGAATGGGCAAAGAAAAAGTTGATGAGGTCAAGGCCGGCGATCTTTGTGCAATCAGTGGTATCGAAGGGTTTGACATTGGTGACACCATTGCGGACATTGAAGACCCCGAAGGAATGGCACCAATTACCATTGACGAACCTACGATGAGCATGTTGTTTACTGTCAATGACTCGCCGTTTTTTGGAAAAGAAGGTAAGTTTGTTACATCCAGGCACCTCAGAGAAAGATTGCACGCCGAGACAGAAAAAAACCTGGCTCTGCGGGTTGAAGATACCGATTCCCCAGATTCCTTCCAGGTTTTTGGCCGGGGTGTCATGCACCTGAGTGTTTTGATTGAAACGATGCGTCGGGAAGGCTATGAACTGCAGGTTGGAAAACCAGTAGTGCTGTTCAAAGAAATCGATGGCGTGAAAAACGAACCGATCGAGCAATTGACCATAGATACCCCTGAAAAAGCCAGTGGAAAAATCATCGAAACGATCAGCCAGCGAAAAGGTGAAATGCTTGTCATGGAACCGAAGGGTGATTTGATGCATCTTGAATTTGAAATTCCGTCCAGAGGGATTATCGGATTGAGAACATACGTGATGAATGTATCAGCAGGGGAAGCTATTATGGCGCACCGATTCTCACACTACAGCCCCCACAAAGGTCATATTCCCAGCCGAAACAAAGGAAGTCTGATTGTCATGGAAGGTGGCACGACCATTCCCTATGCCATGGACAAGCTCCAGGACCGGGGCCACTTTTTCGTGGGACCGGGTAAAAATGTTTACGAGGGTCAGATCGTCGGTGAAAACAACCGTGAAAACGATCTTGTCGTCAATGTGACCAGAACGAAAAAACTCACTAATATGCGCGCCTCCGGATCGGATGACAAAGCCAAAATGGCTCCCCCGGTGGAAATGTCCCTGGAACAATTCATGGAATATATCGAGCAGGATGAATACTTGGAAGTAACGCCGGAAAGCCTTCGTATCCGAAAAATTTATCTTAAAGAAAATGAGCGGAAAAAAGTGAAGGTGTAAATATGCACAGATGTAAGGTACTATGCTCACTCACCATCCAGGGCTGCAAGTTCCTTACATCAACCTGCACCATATTTCTTCAGTAATCCCCGTGCCGCTCGAACGTCGTACTTTCGATTTTTCGGATCAGCGGGCACGATTTGCCGGATAGCGGTCCATACTGGCTCCAGGTCTTTCTCCTCAAAATTGAATAGAACATTGAGTGCTTGAAACCTGACTTTCTCGTATTTATTTTTCAAGGCTCGGATCAAAATGTCCTGAGGCAATGTAGTCTGTCCCATACGATACAGCGCTTCGGCTGCTGCGATCTGTACGGTGACTTCATCATCCTGCGCCAATGCCTGAATATCATGGACCAATACCGCGCTCATCTCCGGGTACATGGCTGCAGAAGTTGCCGCCCAATACCGGAGTATTGGATTCTTATTTTTCAATCCTTTTCGAATGGCGGGTTGGTCTCCTTTGGTCATCCGCTCTACCTGGGGTAGCAATTGTTCAATCGGGTATTGTCCTGACCGGGCATATTCATACATCGTGGTGTGCTCTGTAATCCGCTCTACCATAGCTTCCGGGATCAGACCGACATCTTTTATCCGGATCATCCAATCCATCGTGGCCTGACTCATGCGATCCAACACCTCCTTATAAGCCGGATCATCCGCCAGATTGTTGATATTATCGGGATCATTGGTAATATCATAAAGTTCTTCTATTTCTTTTGGCTCAAAAAACCGGGATTGGGTTTCATTGAGCGTTCCATGATCATAGGCGTCGGCCCAGGATTTCATAGAAGGTGCCCGCCAAAGGTACTCCAGGTATTGTCCGTAAACTTTATGTGGCATAAAATTCCGGGTATACCGGTATTGTTTATCCCGGGCAGTACGTGACATATCAATCCGTTCATCCATCCGTCCGCGAAATCCAAAAGCATATTCCTCATCGCGTCCCTTTTGTTTTCCCAAAAAGGCAGTTCCCTGCATATAATCCGGAACAGATAAACCAGCCAGGCTAAGAATAGTGGGTGGAAAATCGATGAACGACACCAAGCGATCAGTTCGTGATCCACTTGCCCCGGGTGCCAGATTCTTGTATTTTTCCGGAAATCGAATAACCAATGGGATCCGCAAGCCTGACTCAAACAAAAATCGCTTGCTCCGCCCCAGGATTCCGCCGTGATCGCTGTAATAAAACACAATAGTGTTATCAGCCTCTCCCGACGCCTCCAGATCTGCTAAAATCGCCCCCACCCGTGCGTCCATGTCCTCCATTTTGTCATAATACTGTGCCCAATCATGTTTCATCGCGGATGTCCTGGGGTGGTAAGGCGGGATAGGCACCGCTTCCGGATCATGACGAAGGTCTTCTATGGGGATGGAATCATGAATAGAACTTTCGTGAGAGATTCCAATATTGAAAATGGCAAAAAAGGGTTGTCCCTCCTTTCGGTTGAGGTAGGTCGCTTTATTGCTGGACTCGTCCCATGTTTTGGATTGGTCATCGGTATTATAATCTTTCTTGCTGTTGTTGGTGGTATAATAACCCGCCTCCCGTAAGTACCGCGGATAAAATTCAATCATATCCGGAATAGGATACGTACTGCGCATATGCTGGGTTCCCATCGAGACTGGATATACGCCGGTAATCAGAGTGGACCTTGATGGTGCACACACCGGAGCGGAGGCAAAAGCATTCTCATACAGGACACCTTCCCGTGCCAATTGATCGATATGGGGCGTTGTCGCAAATTTATCACCATAAGCACCGATAAAAGGACTATTATCTTCGCTGACGATCCAGAGGATATTGGGTTGCGTTCCTTCAGTCTGGGCCTGAGCGGATGACAGCCAGTTAAACCAAACGAAGAGCGAGAAAATCAGTATATATTTCACGGTATAGAGTTTGTGGTTATTGATTCAACAATCCGAATATAATGATAAATCCACAAAACACCCGCCTCATGTCGGGCGCTCATAGAAATCTGTACGGTCTTCATATCGGGATGTCAGAACGCCCTCTTCTTGCATGACCTGCACTACACTAACGGTTCCCAGGTGATGATGGGCTCTTGATATCAAAAAACCTTCGAGATCCGCGACCGATTTTCGGTGATGAAACGACCATATATTTTCGGAAAATTCCGAAAAATCTACTTTCCCGGTATCTTTTAAAAACCGGTGAAACGCATGTCTTTTTTGGTTAAAATCATCCCTGGTATACATCCCCCGTGAAATCCACATATAGGGCTCATCAATCGGTCTTGTTCGATGCAATAATTTTTCACCATTCCATCGCCATTCATCCATGTCTGAAGCACGGTCCCTCGGAAAATATACCAGCGTAAAATCGTCGTAGTCCGCAAATTCGTGATTTTCCATGAAATCTTTCCCATTAACCAAGAGATCCAAGCACAATGAACCACGACTTTTTGGTGCCTCAAAGTTCGGATAATAATCATAATCAGCACCATTCAAAATAAAAGCCTGATGGCTGGATGATACTGCATTCCAGGTTCCTCCTCCCTTGACATCGATGGGGTAAAATAAAGATCTTCCCCGATAATCATGGTAATCAGGCGGTTCAGCTTTGGGTCTTCGGGTACTGACGTCCCGGTTTTGGGTCAGTACATAATCTGAATGCTGGAAGGGAATAAATGTTACTGTACACATCGGTCTACTCCGTTGCGGGTTTTGGAAAATACCGCATTGGGCTGTACCGCTTGTAGGAATCGAATACCTCTTTATCCGGCCCCACAATTCGGGGGTCATTCGTTCGGTCCAGCTCTTTACGCAACAGTTTCTTCATTTCCTCACCTTTTTCTTCCCAGCCGGGCTGATCGATTAGATTGTGCAAACAGGCTTTGTCGTTGTACACATCGTACAATTCCCATTCCGGCCGCTTAGCCACCGACCAGTCAAAATACTTCTTCCAGGGGCCCACATCATGGTGTTCGACAATAAAAGATTTCGTAGGACAAGCATCAATATCTGTAAACGCCCATTGGGATTGATGAACACCGGTACTGTCAATTCCGTACATGGGATGGGTTTTTCTAGATCCTTCTGACAACAATCGTTGAGGTGCTCCGGCTGGCCAACGGTCCGGTTTCATATTCCACACCAGAAGCAGATAACCTTGTCGCAGCGTACGTTGCGGATACCCCCAATTTTTGTACCTGGATGATGAATGACGTTCTCGTCCGGTCAGTACAAATCGGTCAGCATCCAATACCAGACCGGATTGTTCTGACTCCAACAGTGGAACCATACTCTGCCCGGTGATGGGTAACATTCCATTTTCAGAGGTACCCGTTAATTCTAGAAACGTCGGTGCAAAATCAACGAAACTAACTGGATCCGTTATGTGACGCCCCTCTACTATTTGACGGGGCATCCGGATCGCCAAGGGAACATTGATACCGTAATCGTAGCCATTGGCTTTGGCTCGTGGAAAAGCCATCCCGTTGTCTGAGGTGACCACGACAATGGTATTCTCCAATTCACCAATCTCTTCCAGATAATCAAGCATAAGCTGCAGGTGATGGTCAAACCATTCTATTTCTACCGCATAATCCAGCAAATCGCCACGTATCGTATCATTATCCGGCAAGAATGCGGGAACATCGACCTCAGACAGTGATTTACCCCGGGCTTTCCAGGATCCTTCTTCGAAAGCCCGATGTGGTTCATGGCCGCCATACCAAAAGAAAAATGGATCACCATCCCTTTTCTCCTCCATGAAATTTTTGAAATTGGCAAAATAATGTTTTGAACTAATTTCCGATCCAAATCTGGTTTTATCCTCCTTAGAATAACGGATGTCATTGTATTCTTTGCCTGCGGCATTCTGACGGCGTAACGGTGACGCTCCATACTTGAAGGGGCCAACGCCCTTTCCTGTGTAGCCCGTATGATACCCATTAGCCGCTAACAAATCCACAAAAGGCACATATTTGTCCAGCCACCCAGAAGCGTGTTGCCCGGCTTGTTCATTCTGCCAATGATACCGACCGGTCACCAGCGTACTTCGGGACGGCGCACACCCCGGAGAACCAGCGTAGCAATTTTCAAAATAAATGCCTTCTCGTGCTATCCGGTCAAAAGCCGGCGTATTAATCCATGAACAACCTTCATAGGAGGTATGCAAAGCAGATTGATCATCACTGATGGCAAA
The DNA here is from genome assembly GCF_019802045.1 of Membranihabitans marinus. Classification (GTDB taxonomy): domain Bacteria; phylum Bacteroidota; class Bacteroidia; order Chitinophagales; family Saprospiraceae; genus Membranihabitans; species Membranihabitans marinus_A. Next base: position 214,781 of record NZ_JAHVHU010000010.1, read on the forward strand.
GAGAATGTTCGGGCGATCCTGTGAATACCCCGATACAGAGCTGAACATGAGAAACAAAAGACCAATTAGTATTGGAAACCGCATAAATTTAATTTTAAATGACAACAGGATACATAATACTGATTTTCCTGATAAAATCATACTATTTAATCGTTCATAAGAATTTCAAAAGCCACTTCAGGCAACATTTCATGGTTTCCTTCAAAAATGATCAAACTGATATTATTATGTTCCTTTTGCAAGCAGATTTTCCGGTCTCCGATCACCCCCATATTCTTCAACGGTTTTCGATGTTCCAATAAGTAAAGGATTTCTTCGGGCTGAACGAGGGCCCCCTCGTCTCTTTCATTAATTTGATCTGTTTGATCTCTCGCTTTGAAGTCTTTGACCAGCTTATTATAAAAATTGATCGATTGGGTAATAGGCACGCTCCCTTGAATACCGTCATAAACGCCGGCATATATGTGCAGCCGTGTTTCTCTTATCGGAGTACGCCAATAGATCGGTGAACGGGCGATGGCTTCGTCCACATTAAGAATCTTCTCCGCAGATCCGGTACAAGCCAATATATGATCGCTGTACCCATTTTTCCGAATCCGTGATTGATTAAACCAGGCAGCCAGATCAGAAATTGGCACCCAGGCTGATATCGTATGAATGGGATGACGCGACCGCATATACACCGCCAGGGCAGTATAGCCACCACCACTTACCCCGTTGACATATATACGCGAGGTATCGACGTTGGCATGCGCTATAGCAAAATCAATGGCCTGATCGATGTCTTCCAGAGCATATTTACTGCAGCATGCTTTTGAAGTCCAGTTGGGTCCCCGAAAATCCGGATGGATATAAATCCAATCTTTTTCAAGAACCATTTTGGCCAGAGTATCTTTCTGATTATAATCGCCACTCCAGGTATGCAAGGAAATTAATAAGGGACGAGGCGTTGTATCTTTTGGTTTATAAAACCAAGCTTTTTGTGTGGCTGAATCAAGGGTAGACACGATTTTAATTTCTTCAAAGGGTTCTGGCCAATGGCCGGGACGGGTATCATCGTATCGAATGGGAGTTTCGTTCTTATCCATAGCAGATTGATTCACACTCTTGGTGTTTACGCACGCTGTAAATAAGGATAATATGAATATAAAAAATAGATAATAGTCCTTTTTACTCATCTTTTGATAAGGTGAAAATTTGAAAATACGATGAATCATGGTCTTGAACCTTTCGGTTGTAGGTTAGGTATTTGCCAGAATGGGACCATTGAATGGCCCGCAACCCGGCATAATTTTTCGCCACTTGCGGAGTGACGCATTTGGTGTCGCCGGATTCCAAGGTGGTCAAGTAGATCTTCTCATCAGAACCATACGCTGCAAACTTCCCGGATGGGTCGATATCAAAAGCAGTCTCCATCGAGAAATCATTTGAAGTAATATGTCTGACTTCCCCACCTGCAGTCGGTACTGAATACAATTGGATCAAGCCATGATCATCTTTCATCATAAAATACAAGACGGCACCATCCGGCGAACTTTTCATCCATTGGCGGGGTCCCTGAACGCCTGGGTATTTCCGTTCTGATGTAAAGGTGACGCGACGTTGCTGAACCATCGAAGGTGGCATGGGCCTGGAATGATCATTTCCTTTGAGTTGCTCCTCTTCGGAAAGGTCCGGTTTTTCCTCCGGCAAATCCACCACAAACACTTCGGTCACCACTTGCCCTTCGCCATCCCGCACATCACCCAGAAAAGCCACCGCCTTCGGGTGATGTTTTCCCGATGCATCCACGTAACCATTCTGACCGATCCAGCCGTCTTCATAGGCTTTTGATATTTCGTCCGAACCGGGACGGGGACTTTCTGTGACCCGGGAGACGATCATGGAAAACATTGTACCATTATTATTCTCCTCCTGATCATCATCCGGAACTTTAACGGCGCCCCAGGGCGCCATGACGCCCACCATACGAAGATTTTTGACGGAAGTATCAGTCAGAGCAAGGTCTGCCATGACTTCGTCATTGTAAGTAAAGGAGATCCAGCTTCCATCCCCGCTCCAGGAGTGGGCGTGCGATCCGCCACGCAGTGCGCCAAGGGTATATGGTGAAGAAATATCACGGGCATCATAGTGGATAAGTTGATCAGGTTGGTCAAAATGCACACCTGTTCCTGTACGTCGTGAGATTCCATAGGGTCGCTCTTTATCAGCATTGGGTAGTCCATGTATAAAGATTACACGATCATCGACCGTGGAATAAGCAGCTGCACCCACACCAGGACCGTATTCACTTTGACCAACCGATTGATAAACGGTATCCACTTCTTTGCTTTTCGGGTTTATCCGTTCGATCCGCCCGGTTCGTCCAATATCCGGATCCGCATTGCGTGTATCATAAATAATCCATTGGTCATCCGGAGAAAAAGACTGGGTCGGGTTTAAAAAATGACCGTACTCTTCAGTCGTGATCTGATTTTCTGTCCATATTTTGGTTTTAGTATTCATCATACACCCCTGGATTATAATACCTCCTATTGCGGCACCTCCTATTGCGGCTAAAAGAGAAAAAAATTTTTTATTGTAAAACATGATTCGAATTAGATAAAATAAAGGGCACTGAAAATTATCACGGATCGATTACTCGATCCACGCTCTTATTTTTTCAAACCGGTCATTCTCGTTGGAAGAAAACACAGCGGCGGGTAATTCCTTCCCCTTGTACGTCTTATCAGCTCCATTCACAGGATCAACGATTAAAATATTATTATCAAAAGAATTGATGAGATCAGGAATGTCGTAGTATTGAATCCCTCCGGCCACAGCAGACATCAGGTATCGTGCATCGTATTCCCGGTCATCCAGAATAGATCGATAACTGGCCAGAGACTCGATCAATACAACCCGCTCTTCCCAGTCTTCCAAAAACGCGATGTGCAATAGTTCCGGTCCCGCCAGACCTCCCGCAAATAAGATGAGATCTCCTAAATTCTCTTTTGATCTATTGATAAAGTCACGTAATCTGGCGATCTCTTCTCCATGTAAAGCAGCCAAACTTTTATCGGTCAATATTCCCGCATACCAGATATTCAAAGGTACCTTCTGAATTCGGGCATCGCCCCCTGGATATCCTCCACCCAATTCACCGATCCCACTCAGGTCCGATAGTACCACCGAGTACCCGGATTGAAGCCATCTGTCCACAGAACCCCCGCTTTTTCCAATTTCTTTTTTTCCTTCACTGTCCACCCAAAGAATCACTTTATTATTGCTTTGATGGGGTTTCATCCATACCACAGGCAAGTAATAATCACCACTTCCCTGGACGAGGTACTTTTCAACAGCGATGTCTTTATACTGTGTACGTCCCGAAAAAACGACTTCTGATGGATCAAAATCCGATTGATAACCAGATAATTCAATGATTTTAATTCTCAGATCCACCTTGGAAGCTGGTTGTTCGACATTTTGGTCGTTAAAATCTTTGATTGTGAGGCTATACATATCTTCGCCACCCCATTCTTTGTATAGGTTTCCTTTAGATGTCACCCAGAGTTCTTTCAGGTCAAACAATTGGACTTCCTCATCTTTTGATGAACCCGGGTTTCGAAGATGCTTTTGAAAAAAAGCATAAGTTGCTTCCCGGTTTTGAACCGTTGATGCATGTCCGGCATCGTCTTCAATTTTTTGGAGGTGAGTAGGCTTCCCGAGGAATTTATAGGCTTTTTGCGCCTCCTCGTAGGTATCCCGGACGCCCTGTATACTAAATATATCGCGCGTCGTACTCACGATCAAGGTCGGTTTGGGTGCCCGCACTTCAATGTAATCCGGCATATCTATTCCTTTGGAAATACCGTACATTAAGTTTTGCTCCGCATCCTGAGGTCCTCGTGACTTCAGTAATTTATCAAAAGTGGTAATGTAGCATTCCGGAGCTGCGGCATATATGCGATCATCAACGGCTGCTATATAGGCTGTTTGCGTACCCCCTCCCGATCGTCCGGTAATACCCAGCCGATCCGGATCCACATCATTCCGGGACAGCAGGTAATCCACACTCCGTATCCCATCCCAGATAAAATAATTCGCCGGAGAAATCCCAGCCAAAAAAGCTTGTGATCCCGGATAGGAATGTTCATGGGTCGCTCCCATTCTAGGCTTGCCATTTTCATCCAGGTATCGGATCCGTTCGCCTTGTCCGATCGGGTCAAAAGCCAGGACCGCAAATCCTTTTTTGACATAATTAAATATCATATGTTGGTAGGTTTCACTGCGAAATCCTTCTGAAGCATGACCACTGCAAAACAAGATAGCAGGAAGTGGGTCGGTCGTCTTTTCCGGACGACAAAACATCGCTGTCACATAATAGCCTGGTCTGGATTCGTAATACAGTTTTTCAATCCGCATGCCATCTTGGTACAGTGTATCAGTGATTACAGGATTCAGCGGCGTCTTTTCAGGAAAAGGTCCCACTATTTCTGCCAAGGTGGACTTGACATATTGCTGCCTGTCCAACCAGGCTTGTTTTGAGTTTAATCCATCTATATTCTTTTTTCGTTCATCCAACTGTTCAAACGCCCGATTAGCCAGTACTTTGTACAGGGTATTGGTGACATCGGTCTGGTAGGAGTTCCAATAGGGATATACATCCAGATCCCGTTCCTGTGCCTGAATAGTTCTATTTCCCGCAAACAGTAAAAATAGACAGATTGAAGCAATAACAATGGGGTTGAGGTTTCTTCCTACACTAAAGTTTCGGCGGACAAGAAGATTTTCTCCTACTCCAGCGCGGATATGAGGGACAATAAAACAAGGATTAGTTAGTGATGTTCTCATCATAATTGTAGCATTAAGGTCTTTCATTGATCGATTGTTTTTCTATATCACTTGGATTGATCCATCCGGCCTTGATATCATCACCCCGAATAAATCGTTCATAAAAATGACGGTTTCGCTCTTCCGAATAATTATACTCTTCAAATATGTCCCCATTTCCAAAAACCCTGGGATCACCTTCTTCTCTCAGTTCCCGAAGCAGTAATGACTTCAGTTTTTCCTTTAATGGTTGGTAAGAATCCTGACCGGACAAATCATGGACACAATCGGGATCTCTGGCCAGATCATACAATTCTTCCCCATCCCTTTTTCCAAAATTCCATTGCCAATAAAGACTCTGATCTTTCAATCGACGCTCATTCAGGATCATTGTTTTGGTCGGTGATCCATCGGTATTCATGTAACCGGTTTCCGGATTTCCGGCGGGCCAGCGATTGGGTTTGTAGTTGATCAGATAAAGGTGACTATCCTGAACAATTCCGCGAATGGGATATCCGGTGTCTTCGGGTCTTCCCAGATCATGACGCTCTTTTCCGATGACCATAAAATCTCGTTGGTTTGGATCGGAACGATTTTGAAAAACAGGTACCAGGCTGTTTCCTTCCATGGGCTGCATGCCATAATGTTCACCATTCACTCCGGCGGCATCGAGGAAAGTCGGAGCAAAGTCGGTAAAACTCACGAATGGATCATAGCTCCTGCCCGGATCGGAAATTCCGTTCTTCCACATGATTGCCAACGGCAGGTGATTGGAATGCTCATAAGATTGTCCTTTGACCCTGGGAAAGGGCATACCATTGTCTGAGGTGACCACAACAATCGTATTTTCCAGCTGTCCCTGATCTTCGAGAATTTCCAAAATACGGACCAGGTGTTGATCAAAATATTCAATCTCAAAAGCATAGTCCAGGATATCGGTGCGCACGGTATCATTGTCCGGCCAGAATTCAAAAACGTCATCGATATCGGTTAACTTTTTGCCCGCTTTATTTATGCCAGCCCCATACTCATACCTGCGGTGCGGTTCATGCCCGCCATACCAAAAACAAAAGGGTTCGTCCCCATTGTTGCCTTCCAGAAAAGCTTCAAAATTGGCACTGTAATCCGTACCTGAAATGTACTTCGCTGGTGGGGTGGTTTTGAGGGCACTATAATTGGAGCCGAGGAGTTCCCTTCTTTGCCCGTTCATTGTTCCCGGATCACCCGGTGCCCACCCTTTGCCGGTGTAGCCAGTACGATATCCGGCTTCTTTCAGGGCTTCGGCATATGTGACGTATTTCTCCGGGAAGAAAGGCACATGATTGGCTGCTTCCTCGAGCTGCCAGGAATTCCGTCCGGTGATGATACAGGATCTGGAAGGCGAACATTTGGCATTGGGCGTGTAAGCGTTCATAAAAAGAATGCCTTCGCGGGCCACCCGGTCAAAGCCCGGGGTGTTGACCCAGTCAGTACCATACGCGGAGGTGTGAGGGAAGGATTGATCGTCGGAGATGCAAATGAGGATGTTGGGTCGGGTGGGTGTTTTCTGACTATAAGCTGACGTCAGAATAACAATGAAATAACAAAATAAGAACCAACGTCTCATAAATTAATTTTCCCGACCAATATAGTAAAATTATCCCGATTTAATTCCGGATCTTATGAATAGCCAATGGGAAATTAATCCTTAAATCTGGATTTTCATGAGTTCATGTATGTTTTTGGTGGTCGTAATCATCAAATAGAAATCTTTGACTTTAAAACCGGCTTTTACACGACCTCCCTTCGAATACCGCGGAAGGGGCCTAAATACCACTTCAAATGTATTCTCGCTCTATTATCATATCCGGGATTTGACGCCATTCCATCGCAATGACTCACGGCTGCAGGTGTAAGCCTCCTCGCTCTCCCGCCAAGTTACCGCCACAGGATTCTTCCCCCACCCATCGACGGGATTGGTGGTAGAAACTTACGGAGCTGCGATGCGTCACGGTAGTGCCTTACTCCTTTCCTTAAGTGCTGGATGGCTGCTGGATCAACTTATTGCAAACACAATAAGTCCGGTGTGCTCACCAGAATTCATTTGCAATTTCACTAAGAAGCCCAGAGAATTTCACCTCTCCTACTCCACCCGCATCACCCAATCATGCAAGTCCTCCTGACGTCCGTGACGAATATCTTCGATGGTTTGCTTCAGCATGGGGCCTACTTCGGCAGCTTCCGGATCAAACTTAATCACTTCATCTTTGTATCTTACCTCTTCGACAATGGTCGCCACAGCTGCAGTTCCGGAGCCAAAGACTTCCTTAAGCTGTCCATTTTGACCTTTTTCCATAACTTCATTTATCGTGATTTTTCGAGTCTGTACGTCGTACCCTTTGGCACGGAGCAAAGTCAGGAAAGCATTTCTTGTAACCCCGGCCAAGATAGCACCATCCAGTTCGGGTGTCGCAATATGATCTTCAAAAACAAAGAATATGTTCATTGTTCCTACTTCCTGTACATATTTTCGTTCTTTCCCATCCAGCCACAATACCTGATCACACCCTCGGTCTTTGGCCATCTTGGATGGCAATAAAGAGGCGGCATAGTTACCAGCCGTCTTGGCCTCCCCGGTTCCACCAGCTACGGCTCGCACAAATTCAGTATCGGCCCACAGCTTGACTGGCTTGCTATAATAAGGTCCCACCGGAAGAAGCATAATCACAAAAGTGTAGGTTTCTGAAGGAGCTACGCCCAGGAACTCATCGGTCGCAAACATCAACGGTCGTATATAAAGCGCACTGCCTGGCCGATCCGGAATCCAGTTGCGATCCAGCGTGACCAATTCGGTCAATGCTTCCATAAATAGCTCCTCCGGGAATTCGGGCATGCACATCCGTCGAGCCGATCGATTCAATCGACGGGCATGTTCTTCCGGTCGGAACAACAACGGGGTCCCGTTTTTATCTGCGGATGCTTTCATTCCCTCGAAAATGGATTGACCATAGTGCAATGCCAGATTGGAAGGATGCAGTGAAAAATGCTCTAAAGGGCTGATTTCCATATCTCCCCACTGCCCGTTTTTATATTGAGCCTGGAATATATGATCCGTAAACACCCGTCCAAATGGGATCTGATCAAAATCAACGGTATCGATCTTAGACTTAGAAACGGGAGAAATTTTTATATTTGACACATCTACACTCATAATTTTTTACTTTTGACCTGGACAACTTATACAAAGGTACACTATGGCCGTGAAAAATCCATTTATTCGTTACAAAATATATTCGACCACTCCAGACCCATCTGACGTCAGTGGTCCTTTGGTGGAGAACGTCAAAGTGCTGTGTCTTATTACTAAGGAGGATATGGACTGGATTCCATTCCTAAAAAAGATCCTGGCCGCCGCAAAGCTCCCTGAAAAAGAGAATAAAATCATCACCCTGTCCAAAGAAGATTCATTTTCGGCAGCTGATCAGGGTTGGTTGGAAAAAGCAGAATTTATCCTGTTATTTGGCCTTTCACCAAGCACAATTGGCGTCCAGGTCCACCATAAATTATACCAAAGTACAACCTTACGGAAAACAACCCTCCTCCAAATTCCAAAACTTAAAAATATTGAACCCCACAAAGAAGAAAAACAAAAACTCTGGCAACTTATGAAAAAAGTATTTCTCCATGAATAAACAACTTCTTTTCGCCACTTCAAACCCACATAAATTGCATGAAGTCCGAAATATTCTTGATTCCATGTATGTCATAGATGGATTGGACACCTTGGAATTTGAGGGTGACATTCCCGAAACACAAGATACCATTGAGGGTAATGCTATACAAAAAGTGCAGTTTATTTCAGACTATACGGATCGCGCCGTATTTGCAGAAGATACCGGACTTTTAGTTGATGCGTTAGAAGGAGCGCCCGGGGTGCATTCTGCCCGGTACGCCGGGGATCAGAGGTCAGCTTCGGACAATATGAATAAATTACTTTGGGAACTGCAATCTCATCCCAACCGTAAAGCGCACTTCAAAACCATTGTTGCTTATCTGGACCCAACGGGCAAATTATCCACGTTTGAAGGAATCATGAAGGGTGAAATTACAACGGCACCGAGAGGTAAAAAGGGTTTTGGATATGACCCCATATTCCAGCCAGAAGGATACGATAAAACCTTTGGTGAACTGGATGAGGATATAAAAAACGAGATCAGTCATCGCGCTAAGGCGATGGCAAAATTCCTTGCTTTCTTAAAACAAAAAAGCACCGGATAAAAGTCCGATGCTTTGTTTATGATTATGACGAGCTAGGATACGCTGAGGAATATTCTTCCTTCAGCAACTCTACCAATCAAATTATTTCTTTTCTACATTTCCTTCCAAAATCAAGACATGGGAAGAAGGGTCTGTATTGGTCATCACCGTGACATTTTTGGTTTGAGCTCCGGATTTGCCGGAACTGTCAAATACTGCTTCTATTTCAGCGCTTTCACCTGGAGCGACAGGCTCTCTGGGATATTTCGATGCTGTACATCCACAGGACGCTTTCACATCGGAAATCAAAAGAGGCTCATTTCCAGTGTTTGTAAACTTAAATATGGTTGTTGCCTTATCTCCGGAAGTGATGGTGCCAAAATCAAAACGTTTTGATTCAAATTCGATCGTTGTCATGGGACCTGCAGTTTGAGATCCGGCAGTTTCAGCGGTCATCATCCCCTGGGCTCCAGGTTCAACAACCGTTTTGTTCTCTAGACTTTCTTTTGCCTGGGCACGGATATCACTATCGCTCTCTGACTTACACGAGGAAAGTCCTAGGACGATGAGTAACCCGAAAAATAATACGTTTTTCATTTTATTGTGTTTTTAGAACTCAGAATATGTAACGCAAAAATAGATATTTTCTTTCATTCTATGCCTCCATTTTAAATTTTATCTTTGCAACAAACAGAATCATTAATCAATGCGGCCCATTACAGTACGAATTTTCATCTTAGTATTCCCCTTTGCGTTGGGCATTGCTTGCCAATCACCCAGCATACCAAGAAATGACCAATCATCCTCCACTACCCGCTTACCGGACACGATCTCATATCGGGGAAATTTATCTTCCGCAAGTTATGATTCGATCGTCAACCAATTGGTGCTTTTTGAAAATCAAACTTTCGATCTGCATCAGTTTGATCGCATTGCCGAACATCATCTCAACGACAGAGAACACACCGGAATTTATGCCTATCTGAAAGACTCGACACAGCTTGGACTCTATTCGGACGATGGGGTTTTAATGCTTCGTTTTCTCTTATCCGGTCAGGACTTAATCCCCATGGCGCTGGATGGAAGCAAAATTCTCGATTCCAGTCTAATTTGGAAACGACAACATTCCGTTAGTCATTAATTATCCATTTACAGTTTAACTTCTTTACCTAACCATATCTTTTAGCACCATCGCCCATGACAGCAAACCATGAACTGACCTATCAAAAGCCCCCGGAAGAGATCCTTGAATGGGCAGATGCTGTATTACCACCCGTAGCACGTATCAATAGCCAAGGAAGCCATATTGTTTTTTTAGATCGCCAGAGATACCTAGCCATCGAAGAATTGTACGAGCCTGAGTTGAGATTAGCGGGGATTCGAATCCATCCGGACAAGCTGGTTCGTAGCAGGTCTTCCTATTACACAGGAATCCGAATTCAAGAAATTGAAGGAAATAACTTATTGGATATTAATGGATTACCCGCCTCATTGAGAATTCACCATATCCAATGGTCGCCTGACGAGAAAAAACTGGCCCTAAGCTGTTTGATTAAAAAGAGTTTAAAGCTCTGGGTTATCGACATCCAGACTCGAACCGCCTATCAAGTTTCTGAAGTGACACTCAATGCTCTACTAACCACCCCATTCTCTTGGCATCCTGATAGTCAATCTTTATTCGTTCTTGGCAAAACACCAGATGCAGACCATCTGATCAGCAAAGAGAACGTGGTGCCGCATGGCCCGGTCATCTCCGATGGTCACGAGAACCCGGCGCAACACAGAACGTATCAGGACCTTTTAAATGATTCCACAGATGTCATAAACTTTACCCGTCTTGTACAGTCTCAATTGAGTCGTGTCACACTTGACGGCAAAAATACAATGATTACCCGGGCACTGATTAAAGGAATAAAGGTTTCACCCAACGGCAGGTTCGTATTGTTGACGGAGGTAAGACAACCTTTTTCAAACCATGTACCGTATGATAAATTTCCGTATCAAGTGACCGTCTTTGATCTACTCACAAATGAACACAAAGAATTGGAAAAGACGCCGTTACAAGATCAGCTTCCAAAAGGATTTATGGCGGTTCATCAAAAAAAGCGGTTATTCCAATGGCGCAACGATCAACCCGCAGTTCTGATATTTTGTCAAGCGTTGGATGAGGGGGACCCGGCCAAAGACGTATCGCATCGGGACGCGATCTACCAATGGACTGCGCCATTCGATAAAAAACCCCAAGAAATTCTGAAAACAGTAAACCGGTTCAGCCATATCCAGTGGAGTCAATCGGGTTTTGGTATCGCGGTGGATTACTGGTACAACACCCGAAACTCTAAAACTTACCTCGTCCAGCCCGACCAACCAGAGGTTCAATCTAAGATACTATTTGACCGGGATCTCCAGGATAATTACGGAGATCCGGGACATTTTGTGACGGTAAAAAACAAGTGGGGACGATCTGTTGTTGGTGGGGACAAATACGACACTTTTTTATCAGGAGAAGGTATCCGACCGGATGGCATACATCCTTTTCTAGATCAATACAACGTACAAACAGGCCAAAAAACACGCGTGTGGGAGGCTAAAAACAAGGATGAATTACTTCGTATTGCTGGTGTTCAGTCTATCGCAAAAAAGACATTGATAGTACGACGTGAAACGACTACCGAGTTCCCGAATTATTTCCGTATTCATTGGGACAGACCGGATGAACGTCAATATCTTACGGATTTTGATAATCCTTTCACTGGAATCAATTCGATTCGTAAATCCATCATATCCTATCAACGCAGTGATGGAACCGAACTCCACGCCACTTTATATTTGCCAGCTTCTTCAACTTCGATAGACAATATGTCCGAATATCCCCTTCTGATGTGGGCATACCCGGAAGAATATACCAATAAAAAGCTGGCCGGTCAGATGACAACTTCGGAACATGAATTCACCTATCCGTGGTATGGGTCACCTGTATTTTGGGCACGTCGGGGGTATGCAGTTCTGGATGATGTATCCTTCCCCATCATAAGTTCAGGAGATCAGAACATGAACGACACCTTCATTGAACAACTCAGAGACAATGCATCTGCCGCCATTGACGCTGTTTGTAAAAACCACCCCATAGACAGCAAACGCGTCGCAGTGGGTGGGCATAGTTACGGCGCATTTATGACCGCTAACCTGTTAACCTGGACCAATTTATTTTGTGCGGGCATAGCACGGAGCGGTGCATACAACAGAACTTTAACCCCTTTTGGTTTTCAGGGGGAACAACGCACCTACTGGGAAGCGCCGGCACTTTATCAAAAAATGTCTCCGTTCATGCACGCTGACAAGATGAAAACTCCATTATTGTTAATCCATGGTCAAATGGACAATAATTCGGGCACCCACACGATGCAAAGTCAACGATATTTCGATGCATTAAAGAGTTTAGGAGCGCCGATACGGTTGGTTCTGCTACCCAATGAAAGCCACCATTACAGAAGTCGTGATTCCGTATTGCACATGCTTTGGGAACAAGACCAGTGGTTACAAAAGCATCTAAAGCCCAGCACCATTTGAATATGGTAAAGATTTTGAATGATGGTCTTCGTTCAGCTGTGCACCATTTATAGGATCAAGGCAATTTTACAACCTGCGTATAATCCTTTTTACACCTGTTTAGGCACATCATCGGTCAGTCCCGTTTCGGTGGTCAAAAAATAAATATTCATATAAACAAAGAGGACACCCTACTGGATGCCCTCTGTATTTTGCTTTAGCAATCGGTATAGAACAGTTCTTATCTATTTTACTACCGATGTTCTATAAAACAACTCGTATTATATTACGGATTGATGCTCTCAGAAATTGAAATTAACGGTCGTACATCGGGCAGAATAATAAACTCTGTCCGGCGATTAGGAGCCAATTCTTCAATCGACAGATTATCCCCCTCTACCACAGGCTCAAATTCAGCTTGCCCGGCAGCCAGTAATTGTTCTGGCGATACGCCTGATTTGATCATCTGGCGGACTACATTTGCAGATCGAGCAACGGAAAGATCCCAATTGTCCCGGTAAGCAGCGCCTTCTTTCAATCCGCGGTGATCTGTATGAGATTCTATAATTACTTTCACATCGGGATGATTGGATAGAATATTAGCTACGTTATCAATCACGTCCTTACCAGTGCTCGAAACCCGCGTAGAACCAAAACGATACAAAATATCGTCCCCTAAGGTCACGTACAATTTTCCATCTTTTTCTTCGAGATCTATATTTTCGTCTTTCATCAGGACGCCATCAATTTCATCTTTGATGGTCTTGATTTTATCGACGGCGACATTACGTTCTTTTTCCACGGTTTTCACAGTGTTTTGAACTTGCGTCATCGACTCATTTAAGTCATCCAGATCTCTTTCCAGCTCAGCAGAACGATTTTGAATTTCTTCATTTTGGCTCTGCAAGTCTGAAATGGTGGATTTGGCCTCATCCAGTTCTTGGTTCAGTTGCATTCTCTGAGATTCAAGTGCTTCGTATTTTTTCTTCGATACACAAGAAGTCATTAGTCCGGCCCCTAAAATTAACAGGGCCATAGTCTTAACATGCTTTCTCATAATAAATAGTTTTATTTGAAATTTCATAAACAGTAAGTTGAAGTAGTTTAGTATAATTCATCTAATTTTATCCAATAAACTCATTTTAATTGACTGCAAAATTTACATCGCAACCAAGACCAATGTACTACATTCTCAGCAAATTAATTATAATCTTTACTTATATTAAATGATTTTTAAATAATTTTTCCAAAACGATAATACACCCACTTAATAATGAAAGCACAATATATATGGACATAGCTACATATCTAAATGACCTTCGTGTCAAGGAGAATAAGGTATTTGATCCAATTCGTAAAAAGTGGTTGATTATTCAGCCAGAGGAACTCGTCAGGCAAACTCTTTTATTGTATTTGATTCATGAAAAAAATATTTCAAGTGCACGAATAGCCGTAGAAAAAGCCATCCGCGTCCACCGGCAGGTTCGCAGATTTGACCTCGTATACTATGACAAACATGGTGATCCCATGCTTCTGGTAGAGTGCAAGAGCCCTTCTATTCCACTGACTCAGCACGTGCTGGAACAAGCTGTGTGGTATAATTATGAGATTAAAGCACCGTTTCTGCTACTATCCAATGGACAGGACCTCCGATGGTACAAAATCGATCCAGATAAAAAGACCTATGCAATCTTGCCAAAAGAAGGACCGGTACTATCGTAAGATACACAAGTTGGAAGAGATCCTCTTTTCGTTATTCTTTTGTAAAGCTGTTCACCAGGGATTTTAGAGTAAAAAACACCATCAAAAATATACTAAATCGCCCCAGATAATCGCCCCACAAAGCATAAAAAGTTAGTGAACTGTTTAATGTTACCGAAACGGGGATTACGGCTTTTTCATCGTATTTATTGGGTGGCACGACTTCGTTTCCTCGTTGATTAAAAGCACCATTTAATCCCATATTCGCAGACCGAAGCACGCTGCGCCGATACTCGATCGCCCGCAATGCAGCAAACTCGTAATGCTGTTGATGGCCTTCCGTATCCCCCCACCAGCCGTCATTAGTGATGATGGTAAATAGATTGGCACCTTTAGCAACGTATTTTCGCATGTATTCCCCATATACGGATTCATAGCAAATTACGGGTGCAAGTTTTACCTGATCAAAGACAAAAACATCTTGTGCATCAACCTGACCATACCCATAGATAGTACCACCAAGTTGGTCTATAATGGGATTAAGAAAAAACAACAATTTCCGGTACGGAAAATTTTCGGCACCTGGAACCAGTTTCTGCTTATGATATACCGGAATAGTATCATTCCCCAACATGATTGCGGAATTGTAAACTTCCCAAAAAAGAACAGAACGATCTTTACTTACCGTTTCACGAACCGAAGACCGGTCTGGCGGCGGATTGTTTTCGCCAAAAACCTTGTAAGAAGTAACCCCCAGAAGCACGCGTGCCGTGGATTGGTACTCCGCGAGTAGTTTTTCAATCCGGCCGATGTACGGATTGTTTTGGATCTGGTCTACATTGACCTGTTCGAAAATAGTTTCAGGTAGAACCAACAAGTCAGGCTCATGTGCCATTGCTCGTTCCAGCAAATTTTGATAGATGGTCCAACGAGTTTCAAAGTCCTGATTAAATTTTTCATAATGGGGTTCTATATTAGGATTAATGACTACAGCTTTCATCGAAGGACCGGTCACATTCGTATTGTAATATATAATAACTGAGGAGATTATGGGAATAATAACTACAGCCAACCAGGGAAGCCAACGCCTATAACATTCCCAGACACGCCCGGACATCCCCCCTTTTCTGATGATAGCATAGAACAAATAATTGACCAACAAAATCCAGAATGACCCACCCAGAGCGCCGGTATATTCATACCATTGAGCCAATATCGGCCACTTGGCCAATGCATTTCCAATGTTCAACCAGGGCCAGGATAATTCCCACCGCAAATGAATGTACTCAAAAGTCAACCATCCGGCAATAAACAGGACTCCAAAATACCAGTCAACCTTTCCCTTGCGATGTATCCAGCTGATCCAGCACACCACAGCGGTCATTAAAAAAGCATTGATTCCCATGCCAACCACCCCGGGCAAAAAAGCTGTATTTGAAATCCAAAAAGTAGTCCCTACATTCCAAATTAGAAAAAAATTGAAAATAAAAAATACAAACCAAGCCAACCGGATTCGTTTCTCATAATATGCCCGTTCCAACCAAAACAGGGGGACAAACGCGAACAAGATCAGCGGCAAAAGTGGATAAGGTGGAAATCCCAGACTAGCAAGTACCCCCCCCAGACTGGAAACGAGGAAATATTTTATCTGGTTTCGAAAAGTCGGGTTGTACCCCAGCAATCCTGTCAGGATCAACCAGCACCCAAAAAATAAAAGCCGTGTCTCATTGTTCCAAATCGGATTGCGGTACAATAAATAAACCGCTGCCCCACTGATTAGAATTCCGATGGCAAGGCTCCAGTGAGCATATTTCCTAAGGTCTGCTGAAGTCCAATTCATACTTCTACCGAACTATACTTCCAGGGCTTATATCATTCCCCGGGCTTACAAAAGCTAATTTCCCCTGACTATCTTCAGCCATCAGGATCATTCCCTGGGATAATACACCGCGCAGTTTACGAGGAGCAAGATTCGATACGTAGACCACTTGTTGACCTATGATGGCTTCCGGATCGTATTGCTGAGCAATGCCGGATACCACAGTTCGAATCTCTCCCCCGGTATCGAGAGATATTTTCAGTAATTTATCAGCTTTCTCAATCCTGGAGGCTTCAATAATTTTTGCGACCCGCAAATCCAGTTTTTGAAAGTCATCGAAAGTGATTTCTGGTTTTTGTGGTAGAGCAGGTTGGCTTGGTTCATTAACCTCGATTTGATCCGTTTCACTTTTCGAAGCAGCCCGAGATTTCAGTTTTTCGACTTGTTCTTCCACCACTTCATCCCCGATCCGCTCAAATAAGTGAATAGGATCACCAATCTGATGGCCCTCCGGAATAAGAGCTTCGCCTTCAGCCAGTGCACCCATCATCTCGACCAATTCCCCTTCTCCTTTTAACGCGGGAAGTCGGAGAATCTTTCGAAGTTTAGATGAGGTGAAAGGTAAAAACGGATCCAAAATCATACTTAGAGCAGCTGCATATTGCAAGGAACAATTCATCACTGCCTTTACGGTTTCCTCATCTTCCTTGATCAGTTTCCAGGGTTCATTCGCCTGCAAAATTATATTACCGGCAGAGGAAATCTCCATTATAGTCCGTAGTGCCGATCGGAATTCATACTTACGAATCGCATTGCCATACGCATCCAGCCGGTCAAACAAATCCAACATCTCTGTATCATGCCAGATCGGCATGTCACTATTTCCACTCCCTGTAAATTCAAGATCAGGATCAAATGAGGGAACGACGCCGTCGTAATATTTGTTGGTCAGCACAACGACCCGATTAATAAAATTACCAAGATTGTTGACCAGTTCATTATTATTGGCCTCCTGCCATCCTTTCCACGTGAACTCGGCGTCTCGTTGTTCGGGCATATTCTTATATAATACATAACGCAATACATCTTCTTTCCCCGGTAATTCATCCAAATACTCATGAACCCAAACCGCCCAGCCTTTGGATGTTGAAAGCTTTTGACCTTCCAGGTTCAGGAACTGGTTGGCGGGTACATTTTTCGGAAGAATATAATCACCATGAATCTTAAGAATTGCCGGAAAAATCAGACAATGAAAAACAATATTGTCTTTTCCTATAAAATGGATCAACTCCGTACCTTTATCTTTCCAATACTTTTCCCAATCTGCTCCATGATCCTTTGCCCATTGCCTTGTGGCTGAGATATACCCAATCGGCGCATCCATCCACACATAAAGTTTTTTACCTTTTGATCCCGGTATTTCTTCCGGAACATTCACCCCCCAGTCTAAATCGCGGGTCATCGACCTGGGTTGCAGTCCCTGATCAATCCAGGACATGCATTGTCCCACAACATGATTCTTCCATAAATCAGGATCGTGTTGTTTTTGTCCTTCAAGCACACCATGCTGGATCCATTCCCGCAACCATTCTTCGTTTTTATCCAACGGCAGGTACCAATGCGTAGTGCTTCTAAGTGTGGGCGCACTATTGGTCAACACAGATACCGGATCGATGAGTTCCTGAGCACTCAAAGATGCTCCGCAGGACTCACACTGATCACCATAAGCTTCGGGGTACCCGCACTTGGGACAGGTTCCCTTGATGTATCGGTCCGCCAGAAAAACACCAGCTTCTTCATCAAAGTATTGTTCGGTGGTCAGTTCTTCAAATTCACCTTTCTTATATAGGTCTCGAAAAAAGCCCTGTGAAGTTTCAGCGTGTATATCGGCTGTGGTACGGTGATAGATATCAAATTTTACTCCGATCCTGTCAAATGATTCCTTGATCTGTTCATGGTACTTATCGACAATATCGATCGGGCGAACGTTTTCCTGACGGGCTTTCATCGATATCGCAGCTCCATATTCATCAGATCCACAAACATATAATATGTCCTTGCCCATCAATCGTTGAAAACGGGCATAGGCATCAGCGGACAAATACGCACCGGCCAAATGTCCTAAATGCAACGGACCATTTGCGTAGGGCAGTGCAGAGGTAATTAAATATCTATCCGGAAAGTATATGTCTTCCATCGACTGTATTGTTTATTCCAAGTAAATAATTCATCCACCCATCCTTCTATACACTGTCATCCCGGGTATTCTTCGTTCATTGTGTATCTAAATGATAGCGGTACAAAGTCACCTAATCCATTTTTTATCGGCGTATGAAACACGAACACAAAACCCTATACTACAATTCATTGTATTCTTTTCAGAGCACCATTCACACTTCTGGCGTGTACATTCGGGTGTTCTCCAGTTTCAGTCCGGCGCAAATATATAAAGATCTTAGCCTTCATGCACTATATCTTTCCAACAAATGGAAGTTTGGCATCATCAATCCCCGGTTCTTATTATTATCCAACTCAATCGAACCTGTCACGCTAAAACTTGAAAAATAAGCTATAGTTGAATGTTGTTCTTAATAGTGGCTACTAGAGACTATCCTTTCCGGATCATTTGGAGATAGATATACGCGTGGACATTCTAATTTTCGAGCAATTCTGCCCTTCCAGGTTAACAGATTATGGAACTTTCAGATCTTTCAATTCCTTTATTTTAGCTTCCAATTGTTCGATTTCTTCGTGGATATTTCCTGAGCTGCTTTTCTGATCAGCCAAATGTTTATCCACTTCCAATTTAAAATCAGCTAATACATTCATAAAGTTAATGAAAGCATCATAGGGTGATTCATAAGGGTTGAAGTATTTATGTACGTCCCCATCACTAAACCATTTGGTGCATTGATAATAAAAATGATCACTGGTCTGAAGCAGGTTCCAATCATGGCGCAATTTGGGATCAGAAACATTTTTCATTTTTTCTTCGAGTTGGTACAGTCGGTCAAAAGCTTCGTTTTGCATCTCATTACCCAACCATGCAGTCAAATCTCGCTCCTCGTCTGCCCAGGATATGGGATAACGAACGTGCATGGGTGATATGGGTTGAAATTGATCCACTACCTCAGCGGGTGTCAAAAACTGGAAATCGCTGTTTTCAAAAACCTGTTCTGGCAATTTTCGCAAAAAATCAAAAATTCCAGTCTCCTTCCATTGGTGTTCTCCAAATGTTTCGTAATCCATGAACAGATTGACAATTTCTTCGCTCGGATTGAGGGCATTGAGCCAACCCACAAATTTTTCTGTTGTCAACGGCCATTCTTCCCACCCCTGATTGGAGAACCGAAATGCTATATCATCGCTTAGAGTAAAATTTTTAAGTAGAAGTTTCAACTGCGGGCTGCTCGCACTCGTGTACAAATAATTGGGGCTACGCCAACCCATAATGTGTTTGGCTCCTTCCGACAACTGAGCCTTATACCCCATCGCTGCGACCATATCACTGATATCATCCGAGTAGATCAGCTCTGTATTTCGAAATATTGTCGGAGTCTTTCCAAACAGTTCCTGCACCATAGCTACTTGTGATTCGACCTGGCGTTTAAATTCTGTTTCACTTTTGAGTGAGCTCATGGAGTGGGCATACGTTTCAGCCAGAAATTCTACACATCCGGTATCTGCCAATTTTCGAAAAGACTCAATGACTTCTGGTGCATACTCTTTAAACTGGGTCATGACTGTCCCACTTAAGGAAAAAGCAATTTTGAACTTTGATCCATATTTTTCAATGAGATCCAACATTAGCTTATTGGTTGGCAGGTAGCATTTGTCAGCCACTTTCCGAAGTATGGTTCGATTCGCAAAATCATCGAAATAGTTGTGATTTTTGCCAATGTCAAAAAAACGGTATTGCCGCAATCGATAGGGTTGATGAACCTGAAAATAGAAACAAATAGCTTTCATATCGTATCGGAATTTCTTGAGTTTAATAATTGTTCGTATAATTTCTTGACCTCATAGGCCGCATTCTCCCACTTTAGCGTGTAGACTTCCGTTTGTCCATGCTGCTTAAAAGTATACGTCAATGCCGGGTATTTCAAAATACCATGGATGGCATCGGCAATCGCATCGACATCCCAAAAATCAACTTTTATCGCATGGTCCAAAATTTCTGCAACACCGGACTGCTTGGAAATAATCACAGGTACGCTGGAGCGCATAGCTTCCAATGGACTAATGCCAAACGGTTCTGAGACCGAAGGCATGACATATACATCGCTCATTCGAAACATCATAGGCACATCGTCTCCTTTGAGGAAACCCGTAAAATGAAAGTTCATGGCAATATTGAGCTCGGCAACCCGACGAACCATTTTATTCATCATATCGCCACTTCCTGCCATCACAAACCGAACATCAGGAACACGCTCGAGAACCTTTTTTGCAGCTTCAATAAAATATTCCGGCCCTTTTTGATAGGTGATCCTTCCCAGAAAAGTCACTATTTTTTCAGGTGTATTGCGTTTAACCTGGCCCATGTGATCCCCTTCAGAAAAATCTACCGCATTGTGCACTGTAAAAACCTTTTCCGGATCAATTCCATACTTATTGATGACGATGTTCCGTGTTAAATTACTGACTGCAATGACCAGATCTGCGGCTTCCATCCCCATTTTCTCAATTTGGTGGACCACCGGATTAACATTCTCCCCACTTCGATCGTATTCGGTGGCATGAACGTGTATAGCTAAGGGTTTGCCTGAAGCCTTCTTGGCAGCGATACCCGCTGGATAGGCCAACCAGTCGTGCGCATGTATAATATCAAAATCCTCCTGATGGCCCAGACTTGATCCGATCAAGGCATACCGGGACACCTCTCCGAGTAAATCCTTGGTGTATTCTCCAGAAAAAGTAAGCTTTTGATTCCCATGGATGATGTCTTCTGAAGTTTTACTAATTGTATCTCCCTCGTGAACTCTTTTGTATTCTTCAGGATCCATATATGGAACCAGAGCGGAGGATACCTCGATATACTTAAAATGATCTTTAAAATATTTAAGGTCCTGTCGTCGAACAGTGACTGCCACATCTTCTGCGGAAATCAACTTAATTTTGCTTTTCTCTTCATCCCCATGCGTTTTGGGTACCACAAAGATGATATCAAGATCCTGTTGCAGCATGCCTTTGGTCAATCCGTAACAAGCCGTTCCCAAACCCCCACTAATATGGGGTGGAAATTCCCATCCAAACATTAGAACACGCATAGTTTAATTTTTCTCTTTTTGAACAAATTTCAATATTCGGATAACTTCAGCCACACTCCAGGCTTGTGAGATCGCTCCTTTCGGACGATGAGGTGGATCACCGTCATAGATTTCAGCGATTGAAGCAATTCCATAGGTGGTCATGTCTTCATTAAACGTATTCATCAGATCATCAGCAAGTTGAAAGGAATCTTCCCGGCCTCGGACCTTGATGTGGGATGTAAAAAAATGACCGAGCAACCATGGCCACACCGTTCCCTGGTGGTAAGCTTTGTCCCGGTTTCTTTGATCTCCGTAATATTCACCAATGTAAGCCGGATTTTTAGGTGATAAAGTTCTAAGACCTTTTTTGGTGTACAGCTCAGAACGAATCCGGTCTACCACATGACGTTGCTCGGAAGGCGGCACTAATGAAAAAGGGAGAGATATAGCGAAAATCTGGTTCGGCCGCATTGCCGTATTTTGTCCTTTGTGATCCACATAGTCCGCGAGATACCGGCCTTTATCATACCAAAATACATCCATAAAATGATCCTCGATTAAGCCCGGGATACTCTTCCACTTTTTCACAAAAGATTGATCTCCATTTAATTCGGCCATATCCAGCGTAAAACGGATAGCATTGTACCACAGTGCACAAATCTCCACCGCATAACCAGTCCTTGGGGTGACTGGCACCCCGTCTACTACCGCATCCATCCAGGTCAATGCTACTCCAGATTCGCCCTGCCATATGAGACCGTTATCATCCATGTGTACCGAATAGATGCCACCGTTCCGGTAGGTCGACAAAATCTTTTTCATGGTTTTACTGTACTTTTTCCAGATCATCGCGGGCTGGTCGTCGACCATCAGGTAGCGCTGCAATACCCAGAAAAACCAAAGCGGTGCATCCACGGAATTAAAAAGCACTTTCCCCTTATTTCCCGTATTAGGGAAAAATCCATCTTTCATTTCACTGATCAGGGAATCTAGAACTTTGATGCAGGTCTCAGTATCACCTAAGCTCAATGTAAGTCCGGGCAACGCAATAAAGGTATCCCGTCCCCATCGACCGAACCAGGGGAACCCGGCCACTACCTGAGTCATTTTGTCCCTGTGGACAATAAATTGAGAGGCTGCATTTCTCAAACAATTCTCAAAATCATCTTTTGGGGGTCGCAGACTAACTTCTTTTTTAAAATTGGAAGTAATGGTACGGGTTTTGACCTCCCCGGTGGAAGCAGAAAATATCAATTGATCACCTTCTTTCAATCCCACCTCAAAGTAACCAGGAACAAGAAGATCTTCATGCCCCGGATAACCGCGCGCAATCTCTTCTTTGTATTCTATTTTATGGTACCATTCGGGCGAAGAAATCCAGGACGATTTTTTATTAAGTTGCAGATAAAGCCGTGGAAACCCTTTATACAATTTAAAAGACACACCGTTTTCAGCTTGCTCATATTTTGTATTGGCTGTCATGTTCGCATGAGTGAGATCGTGCGTTCGCCGAAACGCTAAAAACGGTTTCATTCGCATCTTTAAGGACGCTGGTGCTTTATCAACCGTATAGCGGATCATTAAATTTTCCTTTTTATGCGCAAATAGGAGTTCCTTTTTCAGGATTATATTGCCCACTCTGTACCACAAAGTAGGCGTCGGCGCATACTTAAAGTCAATCAAATATTTGTGACCACGGGGACTGTATATTTTAGGGTATTTGTGAATTCCAAGATTAAAACTTCGCTCTTCGGTGATGATGGTCTCGTCCAAAGAAGAAAGAAGAACAAAATTCTCATAGTTAAAGGCTTCCAGCGGTAACACCATCAAACCATGGTATTTCCTCGTATTGCAAAGCGGCAAACTGGTCGACAGATACCCGCCCGCTCGATTGGTACTTAAAATTTCCCGGTTCAGCGAGTACTCCAAGTTGACAAGCGATTCCTTATCAAAAGATAAATAATCCATAGGTTCTTTGTAGGTTAACTAATTCAGATCTAAAAGATATGAAATGTTACCATTCTTTCCCCCTATTTCCTTAAAATAATTTTAACAGAAGCGCATGTGAGCATATCGTATTAATAAAAACACTTATGTTTTAGTCTTTGGAAACATGGCGATTTTCCAAAACCTGATAGATCTCATCCAGCGAAATATTTTTATTCACCAATAGGACAGAAAAATGATACAACAAATCTGCTGCCTCTCCTTTAAATAAGATATCGTTGGAATCTTTGGCCTCGATGACCAGTTCAACCGCTTCCTCTCCTACTTTTTGGGCTATCTTATTAATTCCCTTATCAAAAAGATGATTGGTATAGCTTCCCGCCTTTGGATTGTTTTTCCGATCCAATATGATATTCTCTAATTGCTTCAAATCAAATTTTTTATCCAGCGAACGAATATTCCCGGCCTCTGATCGCTTGGGCTGATCAAAACATGTTCGCTGACCAGTATGACACACTGGTCCCTGAGGTGTAGCCCATACCAATATGGTGTCGTCGTCACAATCCAAATAAGCTTCTTTGAAAATCAAAAAGTTTTCAGAGGTCTCGCCCTTGGTCCACAGTCGTTGTTTGGACCGGCTGAAGAAAGTCACCTTTCCTTCATCCAGGGTCTTCAATAGGCTGCCGGCATTCATGTATCCGAGCATCAACACCTCCATCGTATCCGGATCCTGTATGATGGCAGGTACCAAACCCTCCCCTTTGTCAAAATTAACCGCTTCAATATTTTTCTTCGTGATCTTTTTCATATCGTTGTTTTGAATGGTTCATCGAACCGTCACCCCGTGATTAATTAAATATTCTTTCAAATCCGGTACAGGAACTTCATTGAAGTGAAAAATCGAAGCAGCTAATGCCGCATCGGCGGCACCGGCTTCAAAAAGTTCCAGGAAGTGTTGTTTTTTGCCTGCTCCACCCGAAGCTATTAACGGAATGCCAAGTTGGTCATTCAATTTTTTTAGTGCTTCCAGCGCAAAGCCTTTTTTCGTCCCATCATGGTCCATCGACGTAAAAAGAATCTCTCCGGCACCTCGGTCTTCACACTCGGAAGCCCACTCAAAAAGATCTAAATCTGTTTTTTTAGTACCGCCCGCCGTATGGATAAACCACTTACCGTCCACCTCACGGGCATCCACAGCTACTACGATACATTGTGCGCCGAAAGCACGGCTGGCTTCATTGATCAGATCAGGATGGTTTACTGCCGCAGAATTCATAGCAACTTTGTCAGCACCATGCTCCAGGGCCACTCCTATATCTTCGATTGACTTTATCCCACCCCCGATGGTAAACGGAATATTAATGTGCTCAGCCACTTTACGCGCCAACTCCGCAATGGTTTTTCGTTTTTCGAGTGTTGCGGTAATATCAAGAAAAACCAGTTCATCGGCCCCTTGTTCACTGTAACGCATTCCAAGTTCCACCGGATCTCCGGCATCAATCAAATCCACAAAATTGACCCCCTTAACCGTCCGGCCGTTTTTGACATCAAGACAAGGAATAATTCGTTTGGCTATCATAGGATATAATTTTCTAAATCTTTTAAACTAATGGCTTTTTCATATATGGCTTTGCCAATAATGGTTCCTTCACAGCCTATTTCTTCCATCTTCAGGACATCATCCATGTGTCGAATCCCACCACTAGCAATCAGTTTGACACCTGGCGTCTCTTTAAGAATAGATTGGTATTTTTCCGTTGAAGGACCTTGCATCATACCATCTTTATCAATATCAGTACAAAGTACGTATTCGATTCCGCTTTCATGATATTCCCCAATCACTTGCTCGACATTAATATCCGTTGTTTCCAGCCAGCCTCCTACGGCTATTTTTCCCTTCCGCGCATCCGCTCCAAGCACAACGGCCTCTGAACCATGCTCCCCGAGAATTTCAAAAAACAGTTCCTTATTCTTAAACGCCAGACTGCCGATCACCGCTTGACGGCCCCCGCACTCCAAAATAATATCGACATCTTTCCGGTTCCGGATCCCTCCTCCAAAATCAATTTTCAAATTGGTTTTGGAGACCAGTTTCTCTAATACCCCATAGTTGACAATCTCCCCTGCTTTCGCTCCATCCAGATCAACCAGATGGAGATATTCAATTCCATGATCCTCAAAAGCTTTTGCCATTTCCAGGGGATCATCATGATAAATGGTTTTCTGATCATAATCACCTTTCACCAACCGAACACACTTCCCGTCAATAACGTCTATGGCAGGGATAATTCGCATAATTATAAGTTTATAAAATTGTTCAATAAAAGCTGCCCCACAACGCCGGATTTCTCCGGGTGAAACTGGGTGGCCATGTAATTATCGCGGGCAATGGAAGATGCAAAACTCAGCCCATAGGTTGTCTGACCGATGGTACTTTCAGACTGTGCAGCGTAGAAGCTGTGTACAAAATAGAAATAAGAATCTTGCGCTATATCTTTAAACAATGGGTGGTCATTGAAGGATACCGTATTCCAGCCCATATGGGGCACCTTCAGTCCAGCTTTTTCTGGAAACCGTCGAACCGGTAAATCAAATACATTCAAACAATCCACATCACCTTCTTCCGAATGTCGGCACATCAATTGCAAACCAAGACATATACCCAAGAAAGGTTTATTGTAAGATTGTATCAGTGTATCGAGCTGGTGTTTCTTAAGATGAGCCATCGTTGTACTGGCTTCTCCCACGCCCGGAAAAATGATCTTTTCAGCATGGTACAGCCGGTCCGGATCATTGGATAATAAAGGCTTCACACCTATCCGATCCAGAGCGAAAAGCACCGATTGAATATTACCGGCGTTGTAATCGATGACTGCGATTTCTTTCATAATTTTCCTTTGGTACTGGCGAGGGTAAGATCATTGGCATTCCGCTGTATCGCTGATTTTATGGCTCGTGCAAACGCTTTGAATATAGCTTCGATCTTGTGGTGCTCATTTTCACCGCGGGCATCAATCTGTAAATTGATCCGCGCCTCATCAGAAAATGATTTAAAAAAATGAGAAAACATCTCGGTGGGGACATTGCCTACATGCTCCCGCTGAAATTCCACGTCCCAGGTAAACCAGGGCCGACCGCCGAAATCCAGCAAAACGAGTGCACGGCAATCGTCCATGGGAAGTGAAAATCCATACCGGTTCATTCCGATTTTACTTCCGATCGCTTCCCGGAACGCAGCCCCCAGAGCAAGTCCGGTATCTTCGATCGTATGGTGTTCATCGATTTCCAAATCACCATCCACCTTCAGTACCAAATCAAGCCCCCCATGTCGAGCGATTTGATCCAGCATATGATCAAAAAAGGGTAATCCGGTTTGGATGTCTGACTTTCCGCTCCCTTCCAACACCAATGACAGTTCGATACTGGTCTCATGTGTTTCCCGCTCATAGAATACTTTACGCGGTAAAGTGACCAAAAAATCTCGGATTTCAGACCAGCTGTCCGTCTGAAATGACACGTGCTTCTGCCAATCCTGGTCTCCGGTATCTTGTCCATCAGAAGGGTCTGTGGACTGGCCCAATAAGATCCCTTGTGCACCTAGGTTTTTTGCAAGTAACATGTCTGTCTTTCGATCACCTATTACAAAGGATTGTGCCAGGTTCCATTCCCCATGCATATACTCGGTCAACAGTGCTGTTCCAGGTTTTCGTGTTGGTTTATTCTCTTTTGCAAAGCTTCGGTCTATATGTATATTCCGAAATCGAATTCCCTCGTTCTCCAGGATTTTAAGCAACATATTTTGAGGTCCCCAAAAAGTATCTTCGGGAAAGGAATCGGTACCCAAACCATCCTGATTGGTGACCATCACCAATTCGTAGGTTTGCAAAGCCACGATGTCCTTGAGGGCTGAGATTGCACCGGGGACCATCTCAAATTTTTCAAAAGAGTCTACTTGATAATCATGCGGTGGTTCCTGGAGCAACACGCCATCCCGGTCGATAAAGAGAAGCTTTTTCATTATTTACAAAGAATTTTAATTTGTTTCATAAACTGATCATTCTCCGCTTCGGTGCCTATCGTGACGCGCAGACAGTCTTTACAGAGCGGTACATTGGTCCGGTTGCGAACGATGATACCCTTTTCCTGCAATCCGGAGAAAATTTCCTGTGAATTTTGGATACGAAATAGAATAAAATTAGCTTCCGAGGGAAATACATCTTCTACAGCATCCAGTGATTCCAAAAAGTGAAACACCCGGTCCCGTTCTTGAAGGATTTTACTGACCTCCTTTCGCACTTCATCGGCCTTCTCCAATTGTTCACTCAGATATTTCTGAGTAAATTCATTGACGTTATAAGGTGGCTTCACAGCATTCATCAAATCGATGATCCAGGGGGATGAAAATGCCAGGCCACATCGCAATCCAGCCATTCCCCATGCTTTGCTAAAGGTTTGTAAGACCACCAGATTATCATAATCTTGCAACATACTCACCATGGACGCTTCCTTGGAAAAATCAATATAAGCTTCATCAACGACTACGATACCATCAAATCGATTGAGAATATTGATCATAATTTGTTGGTCCTGGACATTTCCGGATGGATTATTCGGGCTGCAAATCCATAGTATACGATCATGGGCATCCATGTTATCAAAGAGCCGATCTTCATTGATCTCAAATGATTCTGTCAGCAAGGTCGTATGCACTTCCACATCATTAATATCTGCAGCCACCCGGTACATTCCATAGGTTGGTTCCAGTACATGGATAGCATCCTGGCCCGGGGTACAAAAGATCCGAATCAAAAGGTCGATCGGCTCATCGCTCCCATTTCCTATAAAAATAGTTTCCGGTGTAGTGCCCTTTAACTTGCCTATTTTCTTCTTTAGATCCCATTGCAACGGGTCCGGATATCGGTTGTACATATGGTAATCAAACGGATTTTCATTGGCATCAAGATGCACACTGGCATGTCCGCTAAATTCGTGGCGTGCTGAAGAATACGGTGTTAGTTTTTTAATGTTGTCCCTGACCAACTTGTAATATTCCTTGTTTTTTCCCATCATTTATCTTTCAATAAAACTTATGAATTTACCGTTTCATCCAAATATTTCAATCGAACATCAACGGCATTTCGATGCGCATCCAGGGATTCTGCATCTGCCAGCAACTGCAGGGTTCCGGACAGTTTTTTCAATCCGTCCTGCGTGAGTTCCTGGAAGGTAATCTTTTTCACAAAAGAATCCAGAGAAACCCCCGAATGCATCCGCGCGTATCCGTTTGTTGGCAAGGTATGATTGGTGCCGGAAGCATAATCACCTGCTGTTTCAGGGCTATAAGGCCCTACAAAGACAGATCCGGCGTGTTGTATATCACTTAGATCATAATGATGCCGTTCTCGTTGTATAATCAAATGTTCAGGTCCGTAATCATTGATTAATTGGATCGCAGACACCCGATCGGCTACCACAATCGGACTGTGTTCCAATGCCGCATCAATGGTCGATTCCCGACTGAGGTGACTTTTTTGTTGCCCTACAGCTCGATTGACTTTTTCCGCAAAAGTTTTGCTTTCACATATTAATACCGCCTGGCTATCGGGTCCATGCTCAGCCTGTGCCAGTAAATCTGCTGCGACGAAGTCAGGATTAGCCTGATCATCGGCCCAAACGAGAACCTCCGATGGCCCTGCCGGCATATCAATGGCAGTGCCCGCAGACTGAACCATCATTTTTGCTTCCGTGACGTATTGATTGCCGGGACCAAATATTTTGTCGACCTTCGGAATGGATTCTGTGCCATAGGCCATCGCTGCAATGGCCTGGCTTCCACCCACCCGATATACCTCGCGGATGCCACAAAGTGAGGCTGCATAAAGAATTGCCGGATGGATCTGTCCATGTGCATCTGGCGGTGAACACAAGATGATTTGTCGACATCCGGCCAATACAGCAGGAACACCCAACATAAGAACGGTAGATATGAGTGGCGCTCTCCCGCCGGGGATATAAAGCCCCACCGATTCGATCGGACGACTTTCCCGCCAGCACGTAACCCCGCTGGAAGTCTCTACCTTTCTGACCTCCTCCACCTGACTCTGGTGAAATTTTTCAATATTTCGTTTTGCAGTACGAAGTGCTTTCTTCAAATCCTTATCAATCAATAGCATGGCTGCTTCGATTTCGGCATCGTGCACCTGAATGGAATGAATAGCAACCCCATCCAGTTTTTCAGTCAATTCAAAAAGGGCTTTATCACCCCGTGTCTTCACCTGCTCCATTATTTGATCAACGCTATTCCTTAATTGAGCAAATGAAGTTCCTTGCATTCCGGCGGGCCTTTTTACGGCTTTTTGAGCCTCTTCCCGAGAAAGTTTTTCCAGTATTTTCATGGATTATCTGGTTTACGTAAACCCAAAATCAATTCATTTTAAAATTCCCACTCTACCTCCTTGTCCGCCGAAGCTGCGAATTCCTTCGAAGCGTAGGAGAAAACCTCTACCTTTATCTTAACCTGTGCCTTAATCGACTACAGTATCATTTTTTCAATAGGCACCACCAACAGGCTTTCGGCGCCGTATTCTTTTAACTGATCAATAACCTCCCAAAAATCTTCTTCATGGACCACGGAATGTACACTTGACCAGCCGTCCTCAGCCAAGGGTAATATAGACGGACTTTTCATTCCCGGCAACAAATCAATGATCTTATCCAATTTGTCATTGGGCGCATTCAATAAGATGTATTTGCTTTTTATCGCTTTCTGAACCGATTTGATTCGAAAAATCAATTTATCCAACAAGTCTTGCTTGGTCGCATCCAGATTGTTGTGACTGATCATGACTGCCTCTGAATTCAAAATATTCTCTACCTCTTTGAGCCCGTTACTGAGCAAGGTAGAACCGGTGCTCACGATATCACAGATCCCGTCGGTCAAACCAATTCCGGGAGCGATCTCTACCGATCCGGAAATGGTATGGATTCGAGCACTTACATTTTGCTCATCCAGGTAATTTTTCAAGATGACCGGATATGAAGTAGCTATTTCCTTCCCATCCAGATCCTGTATGTTCTGATAGTCCATCTCACGAGGTATAGCGATCGACAATCGACATCGGGAAAAACCCAGTTTTTTACTAATCGTCACCTCATTTTGCCCTTCCAGCAAAACGTTCAATCCCACAATACCCACATCCGCTATCCCGTCCTCTACATAATCAGGAATATCATCGTCACGCAAATAATAAATGTTCGCCGGAAACCCAGAACTTTGAGCGATCAGTCCTCGCCCACTGCTGCTAAACCGGAGTCCACACCGCTTTAGTAAGTCAATAGAATCCTGGCTCATCCGTCCGCTTTTCTGTATGGCAATATTCAACATAGGTTCGTTTTAAAATGAAAATGGCTTATCAACATCAACGTGATAAGCCTCAAAAATATATTATTTCAAAAATAATTACACCATGCTTACCACTCAGATCCTGAATGATGATGCTTCCAATGATGCAATATTAGTATGGTGGTTTTCATAATGAGAGCCAAAGATACAAAGAGCAGCGGTATTTAGGCGTATAAAGTCAAGGGAAATATAGTAAATATTCTTACATAGGTCCGCATTACTTAAAGTCAAGGGTTTCTGAGCCGCTCTTTGCATCGCTGTGAGAGGCATCCAAATGATTTAAGAAAAAGAAGTGCATTTATAATGAGCGATGGAACTTCCCCCTTTCACGAATAAAGTTACACCGAATTCGAATAACCCATTTGAATCTCTTTTTTAGCTCTAAAGCAATTTTCCCTGCCGCTTTAGATCAAAAATAAAGCTACATATAATTTTTCAGTGTGGAAATTTGTTAATAACCTCTACTGAGGTTGCGATATTTAAAACAAATCAATAAAGATCAATAATGCTCCATTTCGACGAATTATCGGAAGCAACTATCACACAAATATTAAAAAGCGTCAAAGAACAATCTGTCACCAACTTCAGTTTGCCCGGTTCAGGAATGATACATATCGAAAGCAACTTACCCTACCTTATTATTTACCGTAGGCGTGAAGAGGATGAAGGAACGGAACGATTTGTGATTAGTGAATCGTCCTATTTGGTCATTGGTAATGATAATTTTGAAGGCTACCAAAATCTTTTGTTTGCATTGGCTAATCAACTTTCAGAAAAATTTGAACTTTATCTTCTTTTGGAACTTTATGCCGGCGAAAGCAACAGCCATACCTTCTGCATCAAAGGACCTGCCAAGCGACTTACTTCTACCGTAGAGATTTTGAAAGAGGAGCTTCAACACGTCAACCAGTTATATCCAGGTATTGACACCACAGTAGAAATCAAAGATACCACCAAACGCCAGCGCGAAGGAGAAGAACCACTCATGAGCATCGAAGACACTAAAAACTGTGGGGCTGTATTAATGGGTTTAGAAATCCCACCGATTTATCGGACAGATAAAAAGGAACTATATCCGGTGTTTTTTCGAGCATTTCGTGATTTTGTGATCCGAAGCATTCACGTTGCGATATTCGATTTATTGCGCGTGCAGACTTCTTCCGGTATTTCGAGCTATATGGCACTGGGACGTCAATACCTCAATGACAATGTGTATGAGATGGACAAAGCACTCACTGACATCGAGCAGTCCTATCAGTTTTTGTGGTTGGTCTCTCCCTCGAACATTGAGGATATAAAAAACAAGTTCTTTGAGTCAGATTATGAGAAGGTTTTACCTTATCATTACCGGCTGCTGCCCATAGATCCCGATGTCTTGAAAAGAAAGCTCTACAATCTACCCATCGAAGAAATAGCAGATCCGGCTATGGCATTTATCTTTCGGGAGAAACGAGAAGAACTTGATCTGCAAATCACGATGCTGGGCGAACGGGGAAATACTAACTTTTTCTACAACAGTCTTCGACTCTATCAAAATGTTGAAAATGAGGTCTACGAAGAAGCTGTGAGTCTATTAACTACCCTCCCGGAAATTCGACATCAAAAAGATGAAATCATGATCGATTCCCTGGAGTTTAGCAGTCTGGCCCGACGGGAATTCGAAAATTTCAGGAATCAGGATGAAAATTTTAAAACCCAGGTCCATATTCGCTCCGATGTGAATGTCATGATGGTATCACAAGGGGAACTATATATACCAAAAGCCTATACCATGAATGCCACGGAAGCGGAGGCACTCATCCAACACGAAGTGGGCACCCACATCCTGACATATTACAATGGAAGCCAACAACCACTCACGCAAATGCGCACCGGAATGGCACATTATGATCCGCTCCAGGAAGGACTGGCTGTCATGGCCGAATATCTGACTGGCGGGCTGACCGCCAACCGACTCCGAACCCTGGCAGGAAGAGTGGTAGCTGGCCGTGCTCTGATTGATGGAGGGGGGTTTTTGGAGATCTTCAGAGTCCTGACCGATGACTATGGATTCACGCCGGAGCGTTCATTTAATATTACTTCACGAATCATGCAGGGCGGTGGATTTCTGAAAGACATTATTTATCTAAAAGGGTTGATTAAACTGAGAAAACATCTCATGGATGGTGGCGCATATGAAGAACTTCTGGCTGGTAAATTTGGACTCCGTCACTTTGATATCGTAAAAGAATTGACCGAGCGAAAGATTTTGAAAAAAGGCAGGTTACGACCTAGTTATATCCTTGACCCGGATTTCGAAACAAAATTAAATTTAATCCGAAAGGGAATCCCTCTTTCACAAATGATCAAACAATGAAAATATGTTTTGTATTAAATGCCATCGAAACGGAACAATGTGGTACATCGGTAGCTCTGATGACAGAAGCACATACCCGCGGCCATGAGGTTTTTGCTATGGGGGTCGGCGATTTTTCCTTCCGACATCATGCACCGTTGAGCATGTACAGCACGCAATTACCTCCTAAAACCAAAGTGAAGTCCCCCGAGAATTTTCTGGAAGCACTTCAAAGTGAAAAAGCGGAAAAGAAAGAGATCACGGCCGAAGATCTGGATGTATTATTTATCCGCAACAACCCCACCGAAGAAATTTCAGACCGGCGGTGGGCAGAACACGCCGGCGTAGCTTTTGGTCGGATGATGCAACAAGAAGGGGTATTGGTATTAAATGATGCCTACGCTTTGAGTCACGCCTTCATAGATAAATTATACTTTGAAGAACTCCCGGAATGCATCAAACCCGATTCGATCATCACGAGGAATAAAACGGCCATTTTGGATTTTTGGGAAAAACAAAATAAAAAAATAATCTTGAAGCCGCTCGAAGGATCGGGTGGTCGCGATGTTTACTTCATTGATGAGGAGGATCAAAATCTGAACCAGATTATTGATACCATTAGCCAACAAGGTTACGTCATTGCCCAGGAATATTTGCCAGCAGCCAAGGAAGGCGATGTGCGGGTGCTTTTGATGAATGGCCGGATCATGCAAAAAGAGGATCAAATCGCTATGATCAAAAGAGTGGCCGTGGAAGGCGATTTCAGGAGTAATTTTTCACAAGGCGCCAGTGCGGAAAGCAGTGAATACACGGACGACATGAAACGAATTGTAGAACTGACCGCCCCCAAATTGATCCGGGACGGTTTGTTTTTTGTAGGTCTGGATATTGTAAAAGACAAACTCATAGAAATCAATGTTCTAAGTCCTGGCGGCATGAATCGGTTTAGTGAAATCGGACTGCCCCCCTTTACAGATATGGTGATCGATGCCATCGAAAAAAAATTATTTTACAAAAAAATGTACCCGGGCCAGCTCCCCAACCGGATCCTGGCTACCATGGAATAAAAATGAACCGTATGAATCCATCTGAATTGAATGATATTCCCCGAATCATAGGCCAATACAGCGGTAAATCCAAGGGCCCTTTGTTGTTTGTGACTGCGGGAATTCATGGAAACGAACCAAGTGGCATAATGGCACTGAAGAAAGTATTTCAGGAACTGGACAAGGTCCGGCCTGACCTATCCGGA
Source organism: Membranihabitans marinus (assembly GCF_019802045.1). Classification (GTDB taxonomy): domain Bacteria; phylum Bacteroidota; class Bacteroidia; order Chitinophagales; family Saprospiraceae; genus Membranihabitans; species Membranihabitans marinus_A. The sequence continues at coordinate 249,086 of NZ_JAHVHU010000010.1, forward strand.
ACGATGGTTGGCGTGAGCGGAAACAGAAAGGCGTTAGCTAAAAACGTGCGCTATATTGATGAAGACCTGAACCGGACCTGGACCGAAGACAATATCAATAATCCAGATAAGGACTCCCACGAGCAAAAGGAGATGTTTGAGATCATCGATACCTTGAATCAATTTCCCGCCCATCACTACACCAAACGGATATTTCTGGATTGTCACACGACTTCTTCTGCCAGTGTGCCTTATATTTCGGTCCAGGAGGTGAACAATAATGATGAATGGGCTCATCATTTCCCAACATATATTGTCCGGGGGTTCAGTGATATTATTACAGGAGATATCGATCACTATCTGAGTCGGATTGGTATGACAGGTTTTGTATTCGAGGGAGGAGAACATACAGATATCCGGTCAGTAGAAAATCATGAAGGAATGATCTGGCTTGCATTGCGTGAAGCCTGTGGGCTTGACCTCCAGCTGATCCCGACCTATCCGGAATGTGTAGAAAAGTTTAGTGTAAAAAACAGCCCGTCGCAAAAGACCTTTGAGATCGTGCATCGGCATGGTCTGTCAAAAGACGATGTTTTTGCAATGGAGCCCGGTTACGAAAACTTCCAAAAAATCACGAAAGGAGAACACTTAGCTACACAAAATGGCCAAAGACTGGTCAGTGAATGGGATGCCCATATCTTCCTCCCACTCTATCAGGCCAGCGGGAATGACGGATTTTTTGTGATCCAGGAGGTGGGTAAATGATCTGCTGTGATAGAGTGTAACAAAGGCATCTTGCCTTTGGAAGTCCTGGAGCTGGAAGCTCCAGCTACATTGCACTCGATGCCGGCGCTATTATGCCAGCCTTCATTGGATTTTGTCGGATATATTTTCTTATCGATTCTAAGGCAGATTCATTTCTAACGATATGATCATAACTTTCATGCATCCACAAAATACCTGTTCGACCTTCCTTTTTGTTAAATTCATTAGCAGTAAATGATTTCCACGAATGCAGTATTTTGTCAATACGATATCCTTTTATTGTCTTCACCAATACATGAACATGGTTGGGCATAACCACCCATTCGTCTAAGAGATATCTTTGAGCGTAAAAGTATTCCAAGGCATCTGCTACGATCGCTGCATTTTCTTTCTTTTGAAGCAAGCAACTGCCGTAACCGTTATTCAGCCATTCCTCCACTCTGTCATTGAAAAGCCGGTTGTACTCTTTCCATTCGGACGTCGTAATTCTGGATTTGTCCTTGTGTTGCTTATTCCAGAATACTCTGTCTGATTTTAATTCTTCTACTTTATCTCTGGGAAGAGAATCTGCCAGTCTAAACGTGATAGAGAAATATACATCTTTTTGAACCCAGTGCGGAAGATTCCCTCTGGTGATTATAATTTCATCGGCAGGATTGAAAAAGGAATTCATAATGTAACAAATCTTGCTTTTGGAGAACTAACCTCGTCTCATAACTAAAAGTTCCGAAATCCCGGAGCAAGAATGTAACAAAAGCATCTTGCTCCAATGTAACAAAAGCATCCTGCTTTTGGAAACCCCGGAGCAAGATGCTCCGGCTACATTGAAACCGGCTACATTACTTCAAATACAATACGTCCACCCAACTCTGATACATTCCAAACACCCCATACCCGCCCTCTATATTGGAATAAACCGGGCTTTGCGTGGCAAACGGATCCCCGTAGGCGTTACGGGCATCGGCCACATCCTGCAAGTATTGAGTCAGCCCGGGAGAAAGATGATCGACCCAGAGCTTAATCGCATCGACAAATTCATTCTCTGTACCTGGATGGGGTCTTCCAAAAGTCGGCGCGTTTAATGTTTTCCGGAAAACACCTTCCGGAAAGTCGGCGCTATGGACCAATTCACCGACCGAAAAACGCCCATGCTCCGGATTTCGGCCTTGCATAAAAAACTGACCACTATCAATCGAATAATCCTTCCGGAAGTGATAAGCAGTCTCTAAGTCGGGCATGAGATTGAATTCCACATCGACATAGTTCTTTTCCGGAAAAGTGGTCGTGTCCTGGTAGAACCTCGTTGCGACAATGTCTGGTAAAGACGGCAGCCGGTCCTTTCCGGATTTGAGGATTATTTCTCCATCTTTATCTTCCACTTCCAGATGATAATCCCGGTTCGGAACAATATACAATCCGGCGGTATCCAAGACAAAATGACCTTTATCCTGTTCTGTAAAAGTGTATTTTTTTTCACCATCCTCATATAGAAAAACAGATAGTTGCGGAAGGACGGGAACCGGTTGTGCATTGGTGCTGTCGACCGGCAGGGTGTATTTAATATAGACGTCCCCTCCTTCCTGCGGACTGAGGATGGCGTTGATCGCCAGTGTAGGTTGGTATTCCGGTTTGGTAAGGACATCGGAATAGATCTCGCAGCCGGTTACTGTAAATAAGATAATTATCCATAAACTTGCTATGGCTTGTGGCAAGAACCTCATAAAACTATATTGCCCGCAGATCTCGCAGATTTTCGCAGAACTAATCCTGTTGAAGTGTGGTTTAATCATTTTCTAAAGTTCAAATCCAAGATTAATCGATGGGATAATAGGAAAAATAGAACGGAGCTTCCATTTGTTCCCTCTTCGTTCCAGGGAATAAGGATTTTTCCGGTAATAGGCGTTGTACACATTGAGGCTAAACCAATACTTTTTCCCCGTTTTCTTTGACACCCGGTCCCTTCGCAGACCAATATCCAGGCGATGATAGGCCGGGAGCCGTTCATTGTTGATCCCGGGAAAGGCCTCGTAAGAAGTACCCGTGACAGGATCACCGGGGATCTCCTCATTGGACCAGGTGATCGGCCGCCCGGTCAGAAAGACCCACTGTGCAGACAATCGGTACTCGGGATTGATCTGATACACCAGGAGAGTGTTGAATTGATTCCGGTAATCAAAATCTGCCGGGAAGGGATTCCCCTGATTGAGCGCCGGGAATACCGATTCTGCATTGGCCCAGGTGTAGGCAACGGATCCGTGAAAGTCGCCCGAGGTTTTCTGTATCATGATTTCGGCTCCATAACTTTCTGTGTAGCCACCTTGGAAAAGCGACGATTTAAAATCCAAAATAGTCTGAAAGTCCTTATAAGGAGGGATGTATTTTACCACATCATCCTGTTTTTTGTAGTACAACTCCAGGGAAAGATTATCGATCCACCGCTGCAGGGATTGAAAATAGCCGAGTGAATACTGATGCGACGACGAAGGAAGGATATCCGGATCAGCCAGGACGAAATTTTCAATAAAAAACGCTTCCACATTGTAAGCCACCATATGAATGGGCTGATGCTGGCGGTTGTAAGCTGCATTAATGGTGGTGTGCGGACCAGTCTCCCAGATCAACATGGCTTTGGGTTCGGGCAACCATTCCTGTCTGCCTTTGGTGAAAAAACGAGTGATCCGGCTCCCTCCTTTTATTCGAAATGAGTTGCCCAGCTCGATCTCTGCATCCAGATAAGGAGAGATCAACCAGGACTCCGGTCCCTTGAGATTATCCGTAAAGGACTGGCTTGTTTCACTGGTATTGGTGATAAAAGAGGTATTCTGCTGATATCCAAACCGGTAGGCTAATTGCTCCGCTTCCAGTCCATAATTAATGTTCCAGCTCATGCCTAAGTCAAGACCGGAGTAATATTTGCCATTAATCCGGGCTTTCAGTGAGGTAATGGCATTATCCGTCCGCTGGATATCGTGATCGGTCGAAATATACTGCTCTTTAAAATCATAATGAGTGAGTTTATTATCGGATTCCAGATAATTCCGGTGCCTGGAATAACTCACATGTCCCTGCAGACTGTGACGCGTACTCAGCAACCTGGAATAATTCAATGCGGCGGTCCAGTTGCGGAGACCATACCGGTTTGCACTGTCGTCATCCAGGTTAAAAGATTTTTCATAGTTCCGCCCCAACATAATGTCGCTGCCATGATACAGCGATAAAGACAGTGAAGCATCATCCTTGAAGCGGTGATCGATCTTGGCATTGAGGTCATAAAACGTATAGCCGGGAACCGAGCCTTCGGTTTTTCGGTTGTTGATCCGGATTCGTTTCGGCAGGAAGAACAGATCGAGTAGCGTGGTGCGGGCACCGAGACTGTATGAAGTTTTGCCGTTATCAAAGAGCGGACCCGATACATTGACCTTAGAGGTCACAATACCGATATCCACCGTACCATCGAAGTGCTCTTTATTCCCGTTTTTGGTCCGTACATCCAGCACGGATGATAAACGGCCGCCATAGAAGGACGGCCAATAGCTCTTGTAAAAATCCACCTGGCTGATCAGACTGGTATTGAACAGGGAAATAAAGCCGGCTGCGTGATTGACATTGAACAGCGTGGCGCCGTCAAATAGCATCAGATTCTGATCCTGCTTGCCGCCACGGACAAAAAGATGGGAATACCCTTCCCGCCCGCCGGTCACTCCCGGTAGAAAGGTGATCGATTTCAGCACATCGGTTTCACCGGTCAATCCGGGCAAGGCCTTTAGAAATTCCAACGGTACATTTTGAAGACCTAGTGCGGCTTTTTGATTGAAATTTTCCTCGCCAAATACCACCACTTCATCCAGGATACCGGGCCTCATGGGAACTACATAACGCAGTACATCCTTTTTGATCACCAGGTTGGTATCGCGAAAACCCACGTAGCTGATCCGGATGGTATCACCGGCAGAAGCTGCTATCCGGAGATAGCCGTCCTCATCGGCGATGGCGTATTTCCGACTTTGCCGGTTCTGGCCATAGGCTTGAGCCAGTGATTCTGTGGAGCTTTCACCGATGACCCTGATCTGGCGTTCCTGGCCGGATAAAGTGGACATCATCGTCAGCAGCAGAAATAAAACGATTACATTATATTTATATGCCATAAAATGATCGGTTTTTTGCCATACTGCGTACCGCGGCACGCGGTATGAATTGAATATTATATAAATAACAAATGACTCCAACAGGTGATTTTCACCGAGCCTTTCGCATGTTTGTATAAGCGAGATAATAACCTGACAGTGTTTCGATAAAATATAATTTTAGTAAAAGAATGTGATTTTTGATTCTCTCGTTTTTAGCATTTATAAAGAACCTGTCAGCGTTTGTGAGAAATCAATTAAAACACTGACAGGTCAATTAGTAGCAACTTAACCAGTTATTGCAAAAACAGAATCTGTTTTCCATAAATCAATTTTAACCCAGACGCTGTCAGGTTAGCCTTCCACTTGATACAGATATCCGAGGTTTTACTCATTGCGTTTTTTTCGAGAACGACCTGTTCAGTTTATACGCCACATTGACCAAAAATCCAAAGTCAGAATAGGGATTGCCCTTTACAATTTCACCACTTTTATTCCGGCTTCGTGATAAATAGAATCGTCCATCCAGCGCTTTATACCCTTTGACATCAATGCGAATCCGATCTGTAACCGGAAAAAACAGACCGGCTTCGGCTGTAGCGATCATATTATTATCATAGAAATCTTCAAAAAATTGATCTAAGTCCGGATGATAAACCTGGCGGGCTAATCGAAAGGATAGGTTCATGCCAGCCATCAAGCCCATAAATCCAAAAGCATTATACCTTATCCTCGCCGGAACATCCAGGAACCAGAAAGAATGTGTATACTTTACAGACCTATCCAGCGGAACTTCACCCCCTATAACCACGATTGGATCATCACTATCACTTCTCTTCATTCTATAAAACCTGGACTGGGCAAAAGCAGTTTCCAGCCCGACTTCCCAGGAAAGATCATTGGTGATGGGTATAGGGCCGTCGATCGTAAGCCCGGCACTAAACCGGTATCCGGGAAAGTAATGGTCCGTATCTCCGTCCAGCAAAACAACCCCGCCTCCTGCATTCGCATTGAGGTTGATTTGGCTAAAAGATGTTCCAATGCACATTATCATCAAGAATAGCAGGAGGCTATATCTATGCTGTTTCATTTCAAAATATTTTAAGAGTTAGTAAAAGACCCAAATATTTATATTCCCAGGGAACATTCTCCTTAAGTACCTTACCACCAATCAACTCCTGCCAATTTATGGCAAGACTTGTGGATCAGAGTAAAGGCAGTACGCTAACTCGCAAGCTAACGCTGCCCCATTGGGGTGCCTATGGAATGGCTCGTCCAGGATAGAGAATAAGAATTTTAAGTTTATAGCTGATAACCATCTACTTACATTCAATGACTACTTGTTCAACCGGTAAGCCATGTTCACCAGAAATCCATAATCATTATAGCCATCACCATTTTGGATTTTTCCATTCTGATCTGTATATTGGGATCGATAAAATCTTACATCAAGGGTTCTATACGCTTTCACATCAATTCGTATTCGATTATTTACGGGAAAAAACAAACCTGCCTCACCAGTTGTAATAAATTTTTGTCCAAAGAACATATGCGTATTTTTTTCTATACTCGGAATATAAACCTTTCGGTCAATTAGAAATGAAAGATTCATTCCAGCTATAAGGCCCATAAAACCGAAAGCATTATATCTTAACCGTATCGGAATTTCAAGATTCCAAAATAGATGTGAAAGCTTTTGAGATTTATCCAGAGGATAATGACCATTGGATACTTCATGACTTCCTCTTTCCAATTGATAGAATTTTGATTTCCCAAACCAAAATTCTATCCCACTTTCCCACATCAGATCTTGTATAAGGGGAATCTCCCCATCGACAGTAAGTCCGCTCCTTATTTGGAACCCTGGCAGGTATTGATCAAATACTCCATCAATAATTATAATACCGCTGCCAAAGCTCGAGTTAAGGTTTATCTGACTTAAACCAGTCCTTGTGAATGCCATTATAAATATAAAAGATAGTATATTGATATATTTATAATTCTTCATGATCTGCAATTGTTTTTCTGAAAATAAATCCGTCAGAGATTTGCAATAAAATCCCCACAATATGTTCCTCTATACTATGCCTCTTACCCGTCTGCATTGGGACATTGTGAAGAAGGGAATCCACAGCAATGTACGGCATATTTATTCCAGTCTAAATAATCACTAGTCGCTTTACCTTTACGATAATTAAAACTTGGTTTAACATACAAAGATGGTGAAGTATCATCTCCGCAATCTAGAAAGGTAGACATTTTATGAACTGGGATATTATTAGAATCGTTAATTTGATTGGTAACTGTGTGGATTACATTGTTGTTATCAGTCACTTGCCAACTGCATTCCATCCATTTTAATTTTGCATCGTCATCTTTCCAATTTCCCCACATGTTCTTTTTTTTCGCATACTCAGTGACTTCTACTAATGTGTATTTGTTACCATTCCAATCCTCATCTCTTACTTTAAATCGATAAACAACTCTTTTGTCTCCAACTGTTCTTGGAACTTCTAAGTTTACACATCCACTTCTTAATATGACTTCGTCTATTGATTGCTCATTTAAATTAATGACTATCCCTTTATCAATATCTGATTCTTTCATAGTTCTTGCAATAGAAATTTTTGAACGATCCCCATCTTTTATCGTAATAGTCCGATCACTATCCTCTTGCACAAAGGCTTTCCCAATATGAAAAACTCCATTTCGATTGGCAAAGTGCCGTGCATAGGGATCTTCAATAACCGGTTTCACTTCGTCATTTTCGATTTTTACAACGTCACTATATTCATTCTCCCACTGCTCTAATTCATCTCGCGTTTTCACATTGTCCAGAGCATTATTGGCTTCTTTAACCCAGCTTCGTAAACTCTTGAATCCCATACTTTTCTCCCATTCCCAAAATTCAGGTTCAGGTAGATTAATAATCTCAATAGCATCTTTCCGGAATGCTTCAGCATCCACAAAGTGTAATTCGCCATTCTCTACTTTAAACTTCTCTGAAGTGGCATCCTTTTTTAGATTTGATGAGACGATGGATTTTTCTTTCTCACATCCCGTAAAGACAAAGAGAACGGTCAGCATAATCAACAGTAAACGCGCCGGCCATAAAAGTTGCTTAAGCCGGTAGGTCGGTAGGTCGGTAGGTCGGTAAAGTTGTGTAATTTTTCACGACACGTTATTTTAAGAGGTTAAAAAATAGGTGTTCTGATGCAGTTTAATTCATATATGAAGTGATTCAATATACCGCAATATTTTACATACGGACTAATTTTTCCGGAATTGATTTTATTATTTAACATTTAGACCAATAAAATCTCAGCCACGTCAAATGATTTATCCATAAATGAAATTTGGTGACCGGGGATGTAAAGCATTCGTTTCTGGTATAGATCATCTACCGGTTCCTCATAGACTTCTATACATTTCCTGTTAAGATTAATAATCCAGTAGACAGGAATAACTGCTGATGCATAAAGTGGAAGTTTCACCTTGCTGTCATAATCATGAGAAGAATCGGATACCTCAACTATCATCAAGACATCAGAAGGTCCTGGGTGAGCTTCAAAATAATTATCCTTGCTTAATTTCAATAACGCAATATCAGGTTCAGGTTCATTCCACTGGTCTATATGAATAGGTTGCTGACTGCTAATAATGATCTCATCTGTAAAGGAGCGAGCTAGAATGGAGGATAATTGTCTTACAATTGCTGCATGATTACTTCCTATAGGGGCCATATTTATTATTTCACCGTTGATTAATTCTATTTTCTCATCCGGGCGGAACACACCGGTCTCTCCCATTTTATAGTACTCTTCCGTATTGATCAATCGCTTGGTGACTAATGGTGCCATGGTATCATTCTATTTTGTTCTGTTATGTCGCTAAATCTGAAGATCTGTGGTAAATATACGAAAATGTAACAAAAGCATCCTGCTTTTGGAAGTCCTGGAGCTGCCCCATCGGGATCACTCAGTGAGAAGCTCCAGCTACATTGCACTCGAAGCTGGCGCTATAATACCAGCTTTTATTGGATTTTGTCGGATATATTGTCTTATCGATTTCAACGCAGATTCGCTTCTAACGATATGATTATAGCTTTCATGCATCCACAAAATACCTGTTCGACCTTCCTTTTTGTTAATCTCATTAGCGGTAAATGATTTCCACGAATGCAGAATTTTGTCAATAGGATATTCTTTTATGTTCTTCACCAATACATGAACATGGTTGGCCATGACCACCCATTCGTCGAAAAGATATCTTTGCCCGTGAAAATATTGCAAGGCATCTGATACGATCATTGCATTCTCTTTCTTTCCAAGCAAGCAACTTCCATGGCCGCCATTCAGCCATTCCTCTACTCTGTCATTGAAAAGCCGGTTGTACTCTTTCCATTCCGTCTTCGTGTACCTGGATTTGTCGTTGTGTTGTATATTCCAGAATACCCGGTCTGACTTTAATTCTTCGACCTTTTCCCTGGGAAGGGAATCGGCCAGTCTAAAAGTGATAAAGAAGAATACATCTTTTTGAACCCAGTGCGGAAGATTACCTCTGGTGATTATAATTTCGTCTGCTGGGTTGAAAAAGGCGTTCATAATGCAACAAAAGCATCCTGCTTTTGGAGAACTAACCCGGTCTCACAACTAATAGTTCCGAAATCCCGGAGCAAGATGCTCCGGCTACATAGTAACAAAAGCACCGCGTCTGCATGGGCATGATCGTGCTCCCATGTAACAAAAGCATCTTGCTTTTGAAAGTCCTGGAGCTGCCCCATCGGGATCACTCAGTGAGAAGCTCCAGCTACATTTACTTCCGTTCTGCCAGCTGGTCCTCCCCTCTTACCAGATTAGCTTCGTGCTCTTCCACCAACAGGCGGATCTTTTCCAACACCTCCGGGTGTTGATCGGCAACGTTGTATTTTTCTGAAGGGTCGTGATTCAGATTGAAAAGCAATGGGGGGTCATGCTCTTCCCGCGGTCCAAACATACCATATGCCCCCTGCGTGACAAAATGTGCCTTAAAGTCCCCCAGCCGTACCGCACACAATTCCGTTCCCCGGTAATAAAATACCTGATTTCTCTTACTGTATTCCTGGCGGTACAGCACCGGCGTGAGATCTACCCCATCCATCACTCGATCCTCCGGGACTGAAACGCCAGCCATCGTACTGCAAGTGGTAAACAAATCCATCGTAGAACCTAATCCTGTAATGATACCCGGATCAATACGTCCTGGACTCCAGAATATAGTAGGTACACGCATCCCGCCTTCCCAGGTCATCCCCTTGCCAGCCCGCAACAAACCCGCGCTACCTCCGTGGGTCCGATACGACAGCCAGGGGCCGTTGTCCGAGGTAAACACGACGATCGTCTCCTCCGCAATACCTTCCTGCTTCAAAGTAGCCAAAATCTGCCCCACCCCGTAATCGATTTCCTCGATCACATCGCCATAGAGACCTCGTGCACTGCGATTCCGGAAAGCGTCCGACACAAAAAGTGGAATATGAGGAAGATTGTGCGCCAGATATATAAAGAAATTTTCATCCTTGTGTTCCCGTATTTTCTTAACAGTCTCTTCCGTGTATCTTTTGATAAGTGTATGCTGATTGACGGGGCGCTCCACTACGGTGGTGTCCCTCAGGAGTGGTACATTATAATATTCCGCGGGTAAAGTATCAGCCATTTCCCAATACCTTTTCTCTCCTACATAATCCATGTCGTTGGAGTAAGGGATCCCAAAATAACTGTCAAATCCTTGGTTTGTGGGTAAGTATTGCGGATGGTGACCCAAGTGCCACTTGCCGACGCAGGCGGTCGCGTACCCTACTTGCTTTAGTTGTTCAGCAATGGTGATCTCGTGGGTCGGAAGACCATGAACAGAATTGGGAAACAAGACCCGGCTCTTATCACTGCACATACCATTTCGAACAGGTAGACGCCCTGTCAATAGTGCGGCCCGGCTGGGCGTGCATACACTGGCACCCACATAAAACTGGGTCCACTTCTGCCCTTCTGACGCCATCTGATCCAGGTTCGGAGTCCGTATCGTCGGGTGACCAAATGTACCCAGATCACCGTACCCCATATCATCGACGAAGATGATTATAAAATTGGGGCTGTCCGCTGGATCAGTCGACTGGGATAATGCATGGTCTGCCGAGGCATAAAAACACAGCATACCCACTACTATCTTTAAAATATTGAATTTTATCATCATCGTAATTTATTTTAATAAATCAAGACCAAACAAAAGTGGGCTGATGTTCACCAAGGTATGGATCAGAGCGGCATAGAACACATTTTTGGTTTTCCAGTAAACATATCCATACGCCCATCCGGCCAGAATGGCGAACCCCACAAATATTACCGAACCGCCATGAAAATGCACCAAACCAAATACGACACTCGTGATGGCCATGGCCAAATAATGATGTTGATATCCTTTGAATATATTGGACATGAGATAGGCTCCGACCAACAGCATCATCGTAATCATCATGGGAAACCAAACCATTCCATCCTTCATCATGACACCGGTCAGTAAAGCCAGCAGAGTCAACACAACAAATCCTGCAATCCAAAAAATTAGGGGGTTGGCAGATTGCCTGATTTTCCGAGCCAGCATATTTTGTAAGAGTCCCCGGAAAAACAATTCTTCAAAAAGAGCTGTATGCAAGTAAATGGATAGAAATCGGATTAATATACGTTCCCAGTTCCCCTCATGATTGCTCCCAAACCCTTCGTAAACCATAAACTCCAGGTAAAATCCCAACACCAAAATGAGTCCGATATACAAAGCCCAGACCCAAAGTGTCGTCCATAGTTTCCGCCATGAAAGATCGATCCAAAAACCCACTCCGGGCAACCGGCGCACCACCACAAATGCATACACCGTCACCATCATGATCATCATCCGATACACCGAATCAAAATGAACCCCCTCGATGGGCAACGACGTACGTTCTGGTAAATCGACAAGCGTAACCGGCCAAAGCAATAGCAAAAGAACACCCAAGTCCCACCAGGTGACGGTATTGTACTTTGGTGATTGGTGAAACAAGGCCAAAACGGGGAAGAGCACCAAATAAGGCATTAAAAGTGAAGCCCCTTCCATCACCGGCTGGCCATTCAATGCGGCATAAAGATAATACAATACGAGCAGCACAACCGGAACAATCAAGGTTTTGGAGATCGACTTTTTTGTTCCATAGCGAATGCCCTGGCTGATCGACGGCAGGCCCAGCGAGAACAACAATCCGGTAAACAGTATAAAATAAGGTAAATCAATCAGATAAAAAAACCATTGGCCCTGGCCCCGATTAAAAAACAACCACAACAAAGTCAGCATTAGGAGGACAAGAAGCGTCGAAAGATTTTCCTTTTTCACTATTGTACTTTTGGCGATTTGCTATGTAAACATGCGATTCCAATCCGTTTAAAATCCGCAAAGACCAAATTAACAAATATTTTCAATTATACCATTTGTATTTGATAATGCCGTATAAAATTCTGTATATAGATAAATATTTTTAGTAAAAAACGGAGTGTACTAACGACCAAAGTTTACCTCCCGTTGCGAAGTCTGTCGTTGGGACACATCTTTTTTAAAGAATATAATACTGGTTAATTCTAATTATCTTATGTCCTACAGCGTACCTACAGCACGCTATTTAATGTTACTGCTTATATTCTACCCATACTTTGTCTCTCTGGGACATTTTCGGAGAGTGCCGTAGGTTCTCATTATGGGTAGCAAGAGAGTAGAATTGTTAATTTCCGTGCCGAAGGTACGGTTCATGAAGTGAAACAGCAGGAAATTATAAGTCATATTGTTTTTTTTTGATGTGTACCAACGTTAGGTTCCGAAGTAGGGAGATGTCCCAACGACCAACAGGGAAGCATCCCATCGACCAACAGCGAAGCACCCCAACTACCAACAGCGAAGCGTCCCAATACCTATTTCTTAGTCACCGTCTCATTGAACTCGAGCTCCTCAGAAATACCATGCAGTTCTGTTTCCAGGATGGCTTCGTCAGCCACCCGATCTATTGGCGTGTACGAAGAGGTATTCTCACCTTTAAAAGGTTTGTTGGTGATGCGATTGTATACGCTAATGATGGACCACCGCGGATGATCACTCAGGTTGGCGTCAGATCGATGCAATAAATTGCAATGAAAGAACAGGGTATCCCCCGGTTCCAGCTCGACATACACTAACTCCAGTTCTTTGAGCGCTTCTTCGACACGTTCCATATCAGCTCCCACTTGTTCACCAGAAAACCCATGGTTGATGCGATCCATCTTATGCGATCCTTTGATAACTTGTAAACAACCATTTTCTCTATTGGCCGGACTTAGCGCCGTCATCACACTGATCATATCCGGGAACAAAAATCCATCCTTGTACCAGTACCCATAATCCTGATGCCATTCCCAAGCACCTCCTTTTTTAGGCTCTTTTTGCATCAGCTTGGTGTGAAAGTGAGCCACTTCTGTATTCAATAATGCCTCTGCACCACCCACGATTCTTTCCCCTCTCGCCATCAGACTGTAAATACTGTCATCAAGATTGTACCAAAGGGAAAGTTTGGTTCTCAATCCATCGGCATCCCCCCGGTCTATTGCTTTCTTTTGCAAAACATCATCGTGCTGTGCCATCCCATAAATCCGATCAATTTCTTCGGGTTGGAAGTATCCTCTTACGATCACATAACCGTCTTCCTCAAAATTCTTCTTATCCGTCTCTGATAATCTTTTGTAGTTCACTTTTTAATAATTTACACGTTAAAGCTATAAAATTAATGCTTCGGTAACCTTACCAATGCATCCACCAAGATACATGATTTTATAAAAAACGCATAGTATTTCCTTAAAGTCTATAAATAACTATTTTGCAAACCCGGCAAAAGGGTCCAAAATAAGTAAAAAAGTCGGGGGCAAGATTAATTCGTCGTTTCCGTGATCAACTTCCATCCGGCAAAGCAAAAGCTACGTAAGCGTCTCCGGAAGCCGTCTCCAGCTTACTTCCTCCACAAGCAATCACTACGTACTGAATGCCATCAATCATATAGGTACTGGGCGTCGCAAATCCGGAGGCAGGAAGCGTCGCCTCCCATAGCAATTCCCCGTTTTCTTTGTGAAAAGCCCGGAACCGATTGTCTTTGGTGGCAGCTATAAACAAAACACCGCCTGCGGTGACTAAGGGTCCGCCATAGTTTTCAGTTCCCGTTGGCTCGTCGATGCTCTGATTTTCATAAGCGGGGAGATCACCCAACACTTGTTGCCATCGGTGCTGCCCCGTTCCAATATCGATAGCGGTCAAGGTGCCCCAAGGTGGTGCGATACCCGGATTCCCTTCGCTGTCCAAAAACTTTTTGTACCCATCAAACTGCCAGGGCACGTGTAAGTTGTCGGGAACAACATTCTCCACCAGTTCACTTTTTTCTCCAGATAAAAAGTTAATGATCGCAGCGATCTCTCGTCCCTTGAGTTGGGGAAAACCCACCATTCGTCCTTGTCCTGATTTTACAATAGACTGAATCTCCAACGCTGACATCCGCTCGTGGATACCTTGCAAAGAAGGATAACCACTCTGCGGAAGTCCGGACAAATCAGATTGATGACAGGCGGCACAGTGGGTTTTATAGAGCTTTTGTCCCAGATCAATCCGCTCAGCTGCTTCTTTTCTTTCGCTTGGACTCAAGGTGAAAATCCAGGCCATTTCATTGGAATTCACATAAAGGGTACCTTCGGGGTCAACGGCGGTACCACCCCACTCCGCACCTCCGTCACACCCGGGGAAAAGGATGGTCGGTGTCTCGCTAAGTGGTACAAATGCACCTTTATGTGCAGCCTGGAAGACTTTCAACAGTGAATCCCGATCCGGAGAATTGGGGTTGATGTCGTGTTCTGTTAACGTTTGTCGGCTAAACGGTTCAGGCCAGGCCGGCAAACGTTGGACAGGCCAGGCCGATTCTTCCGGAATCACAGACGCGGGAACTTCTATTTCTTCGATGGGGTAAAGTGATTCCCCCGTTGCCCGGTCAAAGACGTACAAATGACCGGTTTTCGTGGTCTGTGTGACCACATCCACTTTTTCCCCCTGATGAATGACCGTTGATAACGCCGGAGGTGCCGGCAAATCCCGGTCCCATAAGTCATGGTGCACGAATTGATAGTGCCATATTCGCTTCCCGGTTTCAGCATCCAGAGCCAATAACGTATTGGCAAATAAATTCTTTCCGGCGCGGTTTCCCCCAAAAAAATCAGGTGCAGCAGATCCCGTCGGCGCATACACAATTCCGCGCTCCCGGTCAATCGCCATCCCCGCCCAACTGTTTGCGCCACCGACAATGTGATTCTCGTACGCCGATTCTGGCCAGGTTTCGTGACCAAACTCTCCGGGGAAAGGGATCGTGCGAAATTTCCACATCAATTCGCCGGTCACCACGTCAAATGCTTGTATATAGCCTGGCGCTGAGCCTGCACTTTCACTCAACGCCAATGGCATAATAATCACATTTTTATAAATAGTTCCCGGGGTTCGTGAAACAACATATTTGTCAGATACATCCCCGTCCAACCCTGATTTGAGACTCACCCGACCTTCATTTCCGAAGCCCGGGATGGGTTCTCCCGTTTCCGCATCCAAGGCATAAAGCCATTCTCGGTAGGTTGTAAATATCCGTTGGTCATCCCCGGAGTTCCAGTAAGCGACACCACGATTCCTCAAAATCTTTTTATCCTCAGATGGAACAAAACGCCAAAGTTCGTTTCCTGTAGCACCATCAAGCGCCATAACTTCTTTTGTGGCTGTTAATCCATATAATACGCCCTCAATGATCAACGGATTGCATTCCATTTCTCCGGAGTCACCACTGTGGTAGGTCCATGCGGGTTCAAGTTGATGTACACTGAGCGTATCGATCTGATCCAAAGGAGAATAGATATTCCGATCACCGCCTCCCAGGTATTCGGGCCAGTCATGCAATCGCTTGTTCTCATCGTGTTCACAACTAACCAGTAGCAGGGCTACGAATAAAAGATGGAGCGATGGTTTCATTGGCGTCAAATAATTTATGGCGTAAAGCTAAAGACAACCCAAATCCCTTTTATTGTCGTATAAATGTTTGCACATTATTTGGGAAAGGGACCGTATTCCCATTGGTTTCTGTTTTTGTACTTCCCAGTCCGCCTTCCGGGGTGGGTGCAATGGCGTTAATATAGGGCTCCGTTTGTACAATTTCTACTTTAATCACATAATTATCCTGTGCTTTCACGATACCACTGAATGTTTTATCGTTGGGCTGATCCTGAGACAGTGTGAGGGTCCAAATGTTTTCTATACCAGAATCCGCCAGGGTATATGTACCCTTCATCGACTCCGATTCCCCGGCTGTATTGACAATAGTTAATTCGTACGTTTTATCCGGATGGAACACGGCGGTAATTTTTCGTGCAGAAAACAACTCTTTCCACGCCATGGCCAGATTATCACCTTCGGACACCCAGGAACTCTCAAAGAAATCATCGCACAACGGGCAATCGCCACCACAATCAATGGTGTACTCTGTATCTCCAAGGATCCCATCGGAACAACTTTCTCCACCCGTTCCTTCCTGACATGAAACACCCATCATCCACAAAATAGCAAATAAGATAATAGCTCTGAACATAGCATTTGGTTTAACATGATTAAAAACTCTAATATAAGAAAACGAAACGCTCGACAGGTTAATTGTAAATGATAAATTATAAATAGGATGTAAGTTGATGGAGCATCGATTATAATACCCTTTGAATTAATAATTGCCGCATATAGTCCGAAATATTCTTTGATGCTCTTCGTCAAAAATACTCGGTGTAAATCCAGGTACACCTCCGTTTTTTCCTCGAGAACCTTTTAATATTTTCAAAATCTTATACGGCATCATCAAATACAAATGGCATAAGAGAAAAACAGAAACCCCACATTCGACTTTCTTTAGAGGTTCAACTGTCTTGGGTCGATTAAAAGAAATATTGCATCTTTGAAACCGGTAATTCAGTATAATAATAATGAAACTATTGCTTTTCAAAATTCTAACCTGCCTCTTATTTGCTTTGGGAAATGTAACTACTTCCCAAGCGAATAGCGTACCCATTCACCGCAATGATTCTGCTTCTGATCAAATCAAAAGGCAAGGAATAATAGACATTACGCATCAGGAACTCCACCTGAGTGTTGACCCGGCCAAACGTTATATCAAGGGGCGGGTCCGAACCACGTTTCATGCGATGGAGGAACCTGTGTCATCTATTCACATTGACCTGCATGATGATCTTTCCATTGATAGCATTGTAAGTCGGACCGGAAAATCTCTTTCTTTTATCCGACAAGAAAATCTCACAACTTCCATAGCGCTTGCGGATACATTGACGTCCCATCACAGTACAAGCATCACCATCTATTACCAGGGGGTTCCACCCGAAGATGGCTTTGGGGCGTTTGTTCAATCCACACACAACAATACGCCGATTATCTGGACACTTTCAGAGCCTTATGGGGCGCGAAACTGGTGGCCATGCGCACAAAACCTGGAAGATAAAATAGATTCTCTCGATATGTGGGTTACCGTTCCGGTAGGAAATAGAGTGGCCGGTAATGGCTTATTAATTTCTGAGAAAAAAATTGGTCAAGATCAAACTGTTTTTCACTGGAAACACCGGTACCCCATCGCCACCTATCTGGTGGCCTTTGCCGTCACAAATTATCAGGTTCACGAGTTCACGATTCCTCTAAAAAACGGTGCACTCCCCATCCTCAATTATCTGTATCCGGAAGACTATGACCGACACAGCCAAAATATTGAAGAAATCCTGCCGGCCATGATGCATTTGTTTGAAGAACTTTTCATTCCCTACCCTTTTGACCGGGAAAAGTATGGTCACGCACAATTTGGTTTCGGAGGTGGCATGGAACATCAGACCATGAGCTTTATGGTCAATTTCAGCTATAGCTTAACCGCACATGAATTGGCTCATCAGTGGTTCGGCGATTATGTCACCTGTGGAAGCTGGAAAGACATATGGCTCAATGAAGGATTTGCCGGCTACCTGACAGGATTGGCATATGAGCGAATCCTGCAAAATGGAACCTGGGAAAACTACCTCGCCTCCTCAATTCGCAGCATCACAAGCCAACCCGGCGGGACTTTGCTCGTCTCCGACACCTCCACAGTTGGTCGAATTTTCAACTCCCGTTTATCGTACCAAAAAGGAGCCATGGTTCTGCATATGCTTCGATGGATCCTGGGTGACGATGATTTTTTTGAAGGGGTCCGGCAGTATTTACTGGACGAAGACACGCAATACGCGTTTGCACGGACAACTCATTTAAAACACCATCTGGAGAAGGTGGCCGGGATCAATTTAGATGAATTCTTCAATGATTGGTACACCGGCCAGGGCTATCCGTCCTACCAGGTCCAATGGCAGCGTACTGATGTAGGAATTAAACTCCATGTAAATCAAATTTCCTCACATCCATCCGTACCATTCTTTGAATTACCGGTGGAATTTGGTATTTACGGTCCAGAACGAGACACCATGATACGTTTAGACATCAGAGAAAATTCTACAGAATATAGAATCGAGATTCCGTGGCACGTGGATTCTATCGCGGTCGATCCGCAGCATTGGCTCGTTTCCGCAAACAACACGACCGAATTTCTCACATCCACTGATACGTCTCCGCTGGAATCAGAATATCGCATCTATCCGAACCCTTCTCCTGGCAAAATAACAATAGAAGGTAGCGGGTTGGGGTCAATTAAAAAGATTTTTTTATACACCTCCACCGGAAAACCTTTAACCAGCTTCACGCCCCGGTTCAAAAATGAGAACTCGATGCAATTGCAAGTAGTAGATCAACCACCCGGCCTATATTTTATCGTCATTCATAATGATCGGGAGGAGAGCACGGTGCATAAGTTCATTCTAAATTAAATTGATTCCCAGACATATGATGAAAATTTTTAAGATGAAAAGGAGGTGCAATAGGATAAGTCAGAAAAGTTTTCGAAATTTGCATCGATTTTTCGAAACCACTTAATTCAAAGAATATGAAATTTTATGCTTTTCTGGTTATTACGACAATAGTCCTTTTGGGGTACGGCTGTAAGAGTGATAGCGATCAGAGTTCCGCCACTTCATCTGGGAGCGGCAATGCGGATCCTATTGAATACTTGGGAACCGGCGAGCCCAAGTACAATTTGTACATCGCTGAAACGACAGATGAATTCAAAGATGCATCGATCGACGCATGGAGTTACAAAAATGGGCGATTTGACTTTGAGATCGGGGGGGATTCTTATGAGTTGAAAGCGCAGACTTCTGATCAATCTTCCCTCATGTGTGCTAACTCGGACCAGGGGCAGCATTTACATATCATCGTGGACAGCAAACCATATTCCGCCCAATACACGTCCTCCTTTGATTTTGACATCTCCAATGGTCAGCATCATCTTTTGGCATTTTTAGGAAAGTCGTACCATGAAAGCATTAAAGAACCAGCCGCTCATATAGCCCGTCTGGTCGATGTAGAAGACGGTAACATCACCAATGAGTGGAACATCCCGACACCCACCTTATTCTACAGCAGACCCAAGGGTACCTATGTCGGTAAGGATGCGAAAAAAATTCTTATCGATTTCTACCCGGTTAATATCAATATTGGCGAAGATGCCAAAATCATGTTACAAATAAATGGTGAACAATACTACTTGTATGAATGGCATCCATTCTTTATCGAAGGTCTTCCTTATGGTGATAATACTATTGGTATTCAATTGGTTGACCTGAACGGCCAACCCATCAGTGGAGTGATTACCTCGCACTACAGAAAATTCCGATTAGTGAAAGATCCCGCTGAGGATATAAAAAACTAAAATAATTCTCTCAAAATATCTGGTAATGTCCGACGGGGTTGATATATTTGCAATCTCAAAATGACATGGTGATTGTAGCTCAGTTGGTTAGAGCGCCGGATTGTGGTTCCGGAGGTCGGGGGTTCAAATCCCCTCAGTCACCCTCCCATTATCAAGCCCTGAATAGTAATCTATATCAGGGCTTTTTTTTGAATACTCCTTTGAAGTTATTTGTACCAACACCACTTCACAATTAATCACTCCCTTTCAGCCAATCGAAGTCCCAGAATTTGCCGGTTGATCGGTTATTCTGTTTTTTGCCCCGCTTCTTCTTATTTCCTTTATTCTTATCTTTTCCGAATCCCAGTTTTTGAAAAAACTTCCCTCTATCCCGGGGTTGTTTCTTGAGAATATATCGAAGGGTAAAATCGGAGCCAATCCGCAGCTTCACATTTTCGGATCCAATGCCCACCATTGGGGTCAGATTAAAAGAGAGATTGGTCTTACCCAATGATATTTCAGCCCCACCCTGAAGGATCACCCCCCCAAAGTCATTTAATTCCACGTCGTCATAAAAGCCATAGTGCAATCCGCCGCCCCCATAAAAATTCAATCCCCGGCTGATGATCTTCCGGTGATATCGTCCTATCAGACTAAGTCCGCCTTCATTCGTCCAGAGATTTTTCGAGATAATTCCTTCCACGGAGTATTGTTGTTTGGGACTGTAAACGGCGCTGATTCCCATGTGTTTGCTTAGTTTCAGACCGGCAGCCCATCGATACGATTGGGCTTGGGTCGTTCCCATTGAGGTCAAGAAGAGCAAGGAAAAAAGATAAAACAGGCTTTTGGGCATGGTGGATGTTTAGTAATATATACGAGCAAAAAGAGGTTTTTCGTATGGAAAGATTTGACAGATGTTCAAATGTCCATTGATAGCCAAATTCGGAAATCAAGAAGTATATTTATGCCTTTTAGTAGAGCATAGAAGTACGACATATCAGTTTGTGTCCATTCAGCTGGGCGGATATATATTTGATGCCTACCGGAAGCAGTTAAAGAATAATGAGGATCCTCTGATTGTTGTGATACCTTTTCTTTATTATCACGGAAGTGATGAATGGACACCTCCGGAAATGACTGATTTATTTGAATTAGTCCCTCTGTCTCTTAAAGACTATATTCCGGTATTCAAAATTTTATTTGAGAACATTCAGAATTATAGTGATAGCCAGATCCGGCAGTTGGGTAGTGGATTATTTACCTCCGCCTTATTGACTCAGAAGTATTCAGACCGGCCAGACTTGTTGTTGGAGCGATTTAGCCAGATATTTTCGATTCTCGGATCTTGGAAAGACCGGAACTTATTCAATACATTGGTTGATTACTATATCGAATTAGTGGAGGCAGAAGAAGAAGAACTTAATCTTTTAGTAGAAAAAATACCTGATATTATGAAAACAGAATTTGTTAGTTTAGCCGACAGGCTAAGGGAAACAGGCCGAAAAGAAGGGATGGTTAAAGGTGAGGAGAAAGGAATAAAAAGGGGAATGAATATAGAAAGGGAACGCAAAAACCGGACAGCTACGGAAAACATGTTGGATAAGGACTTTGATGTTTCCACGATTTGCGATGTGTTAGAAGTAACCCTGGAATTTGTAGAAAAAGTAAGAAAATCGATGAAGGATCAAGACAAATAATACATCTCTAAATCTTTCGCCATCATAACTCCATCGCATCCGGGAAAAATAAAGTTTGTCAAAAAACAGTATAACACCTCCTTTGTGTCCCAGGCTATATTTGGTATTAAATCACAAAATCTGAAAATAGGGGACTGTAAAGTATTTTGTGTATAGCCCCCCGCCCCCGGCCGGGGGGGGGGCTGAAAAATTTTTTTTACATTTTTCCGCCCCCGATCATTGGGATTCATGATTTGTAAATCTTATATTAAAAATTATGAAGAACCAAAAAGTAGACGAGTTACTAGACTCAATT
>NZ_JAHVHU010000011.1 GCF_019802045.1 Membranihabitans marinus
TTTCAAGCGTAGTGTCAACTGCTTACGCCGTCCCGCTTCGAGCTCATTCTTCATATCCAGCCGCTCCTGCCCTGCTTTGTAAAAGTCAACAATCGTCCGATCCACCAGAATATTCTGCAGGGTCAATGGCGCGTGCAAATGCAATCCTTCCAGGGTCCGGCAACGACTTAAGGCGACGTAAACCTGGCCCGGCGCAAACGATCTGGACAAATCAAGCGCTATTCGATCAAATGTCAACCCCTGGCTTTTGTGGACTGTGATGGCCCAGGCCAACCGCAAAGGGTACTGTGTAAAACTACCTACCTTATCCTGAATGATTTCATCTTTATCATTCATTTTATAATTGAACTTCTCCCACTCGATTGGTTCCACATCGATCGGAGCTTCCTTTCCACATCGAACCTTGACAGAATCACCATCCACCTCGATCACCTTTCCAATCTTGCCATTAAAGTAACGCCCCGACTCGGTATCATTGCGGACAAACATCACCTGAGCTCCTTCCACCAAGGTGATGGCTTCGTCCACCGGATACGCCGATTCTGAAAAATCGCCGTTGACCTTGGCTTTGAATTTAAAGGGAGAACCGGGTAGTTGATCCAGCCGGGATTGGTTGATCCGATCCGCCGTAGCATTGTGCGTGGTCAGTACAATAGTGTCAGCGAGCTGTTTTTTTTCGGATTCCGTGATGACCCTTTTATTTAGGATTTGAATATCATCCGGACTCGTTGTGCCCGTCCGCACTTTATTGAGCACCGATAAAAATGTTTCATTCTTTTGTCGGTATACTTTCTGAAGCTCCAAAGTCACCGCTCCCAGATTTTTCCAGGCGGCAGACTCAAAAAAATAGGGTTTTGAATAATAAGGACTCAAAACGGGCCATTCGATCCGGCGAACCACGGGAGACAATTGAAATAAATCCCCAATCGCTAAAATCTGAACTCCCCCAAAAGGCAGGGAATTTCGACGGGTGTACCGCAACGCATAATCGACCGCATCCAAAATATCGGCCCGTACCATGGAAATTTCATCGATAATCAGCAATTCCAGCTCCTGCAATAACTTCCTTTTATCTTTTCGATACCGAAGATGACGCCCCAGGCTAAAGGGATTGTTGGCTATGTTGTGATCCACCGGATCATTGACAGGTACAAATGCCTTGAGCGGCAATCCAAACATGGAGTGAATGGTCGAACCCGATGCATGAATAGCTGCGACGCCTGTGGGGGCAACAACCACGCTGTCTTTGGGTGATGCTTTCACTATGTGCCGGAGAAAAGTGGTCTTTCCGGTCCCTGCTTTACCCGTAAGAAACAACGAAGTGCTCGTTTCCTTTATAAATTGTTCAGCCAGCCTAAACTCTTCATTCATTTCCATAGCTAAAGTATTAGCACAAAACTAAGGAATTTATAAGGAGCATTAGGAATCCAACAAATTTTTTGTTAGAATCGTGATTTATGAAAACTTCATCTAAATTTGTTGCGAACAATTCTTTTGAAATTAAATTATAGTATAAAACAATATCATGGATAAAACGACCAACTTAGCTATTGACACCATCCGGACGCTTTCGATGGATGCTGTTCAAAAAGCAAATTCGGGACATCCCGGAACTCCGATGGCACTGGCTCCGGCGGCGTACGTGCTTTACAAAAACATCATGAATTACAATCCGCGCAATCCCAACTGGATCAACAGGGATCGGTTTGTTCTATCTTGCGGCCATGCCTCCATGCTGCAGTACAGCCTGCTTTATCTGACTGGTTTTGATGTGACCCTGGACGACCTCAAAGACTTTCGTCAATGGGGAAGCAAGACCGCCGGGCACCCTGAATATGGCCACACGCCGGGCGTAGAGACGACCACAGGTCCTCTGGGACAAGGCTTTGCGAATGCGGTTGGGATGGCGATGGCCGAAAAACACATGGCAGCAGTATTTAATACCGATAACCATGAAATAATCGATCACCACACCTACTGCATCTGTAGTGACGGAGATCTTATGGAAGGTATTTCGCACGAAGCAGCTTCCATTGCAGGGCACTTGAAGCTTGGTAAGCTGATTTGCTTGTTTGACGACAACAATATAACCATCGAAGGAAAAGCGAGCATGAGTTGTTCCGACGACCAGGTCGCACGATTTAAAGCGCACGGATGGCAGGTCATCGATCTGGGTGAAAAAGGAAACGACATTGACGCGATCGAAGAAGCTTTTCAGGAAGCCAAGTCCAATACCGATCAGCCGTCCATGATCATACTCAAGACCACCATCGGGTACGGGTCACCCAATAAGCAAAACACACCGGGTGCCCATGGTTCTCCTTTAGGCGATGAAGAAATTGTGAAGACCAAAGAATATTACGAGTTCCCTTCCGCTGAACCATTTTTCATACCGGATGATGTCTTGAACCACATGCGGACCGTGGTAGAAGCGGGGGTAGAATCTGAAACCAAGTGGAATGATCGATTGGCTAAATACCAGAAAGATCACCCAAAGTTGGCCGAAAAACTACATACCCACCTGAACCACAGTTTCCCTGAAAACTGGGACAGCGAAGTACCGGTTTTCTCACCCAAGGATGGTCCGATGGCTACGCGTGCGGTGAATAGTTCTTTCCTCAATGCTGTCGCTGACAAGCTCACCTGGCTCGTCGGAGGAAGTGCTGATCTGGAGCCTTCCACAAAAACGCTCATTAAGAACAGCGATTATTTTCAATCAGAAACACCCCAGGGTCGAAATATTGCCTGGGGAATCCGGGAACTGGGTATGTGTGCGGCTTCGAGTGGGATACAACTACACGGCGGGTTAAGACCTTACGCAGCCACCTTTTTCGTATTTACAGACTACGCGCGACCAGCGATACGTTTGGCTGCATTGATGAACCAACCTGTCATCTACGCTATGACACACGATAGCATCGGATTGGGTGAAGATGGTCCGACCCACCAACCTATTGAGCACCTGGCCTCCCTACGAGCCATGCCCGGGTTGACCGTGATACGACCAGCCGATGCCAATGAAACCACCGAAGCCTGGAAAGCCGCACTAAAAAATCAAAGCGGACCGACCATGCTCGTGCTGACCCGTCAAAAATTACCCATCTTGGATCGGGATAAATACGCGCCCGCTGATATGTTGCATAAAGGAGCTTATGTGATATCACCTGAAAAGGGTTCAACACCCGATGTCGTATTGATCGGCACCGGTTCGGAGGTCCATCTGTTGATCCAGGCACAGGAAGAATTGCACAAAGACAACATCGATGCCCGTGTCGTCAGTATGCCCAGCTGGGAGTTGTTTGAACAGCAATCCAATGAATACCAGGAAAAAGTATTACCCGCCGGTGTACGCAAGCGTCTGGCCGTAGAGACGGGTGCATCACTTGGCTGGCACCGATGGGTTGGCGATCAGGGTGATCTTATTACGGTTGATCATTTTGGCGCGAGTGCACCTTACGAAGAAATTTTTGAGCACTTTGGTTTTACGGTAGAGAACATCGTAAAAAAAGCCAAAGCGCTGCATAATAATTAAAACAACAACCAATGAAGGAACAGGAATACGAATTGGGGCTGATCGGTCTTGGAACGATGGGGCAAAACCTCCTGATGAATATGGCAGACTGCCAGTATGCGGTAGTGGGCTATGACAAGAATAAATCCAAGGTAGATGCCTTAAAAGAAGCTACCCGTGCGTATAAGATTACCGGTAAGTATGATGTTCCTTCATTTGTTCAGGTTCTCAAGAAGCCCCGGGTGGTTATCTTGTTGGTGCCGGCTGGTAAAATTGTTGATTATGTGATCCAGGACCTACTGCCTCATCTGGAGCCGGGCGATATCGTCATCGATGGCGGAAATTCACACTTTACCGATACCAATCGACGGATTGAAGCACTGAAACAGAAGAACATAGAATTTGTCGGAATGGGGATCTCCGGAGGTGCAGAAGGTGCGCGAAAAGGCCCCAGCATGATGCCGGGTGGAAAAGAATCCTCCTGGCACCGGATTCAGCCAATTTTTGAAGCCACTGCCGCAAAAGTGGACGGCGAACCATGCGTGGCGTATATGGGCCAGGGAAGTGCCGGGCATTATGTAAAAATGGTTCACAACGGGATCGAATACGGCCTGATGGAGCTCATCGCTGAAGCCTATGACTTTATGAAGCGGGTATTGAAAATGTCAAATCACGATATCGCAACCGCTTTTGAATCCTGGAACAATGATCGTCTGGAATCGTATCTCATCGAAATCACAGCCGCAATATTTAGACAGAAAGATGCTCTGACCAAATCAGATCTCATCGATGTGATCCGCGATGAATCCAAACAAAAAGGAACGGGAAAATGGACCTCGCAGGATGCGATGAACCTGCAAGTCCCCGTACCCGGTATAGACCTGGCGGTCGCTATGCGCGACCTGTCTGGATATAAGGATGAACGGGCAAAAGCTACCGATAAATTGTCCGGCCCGGTACCAGAAAAAGTGACCGATGGTGATCAGTGCAGCCTTGATGACCTCGAAAAAGCGCTTTATTTTTCATTTGTGATCACCTATGCGCAGGGCATGGCCCAATTGCGTAAAGCCTCGACTGAGTATAACTATCAACTCGATCTGGCAACAATTGCCAAGATTTGGCGGGGCGGTTGTATTATCCGGGCAGCAGTATTGGAAGATTTCCGAACGGCGTTTACCAAAAACTCCAATTTAGAAAATTTGCTTTTGGATGATAACATTGCAGCCTCGGTCAATGATCTACAGGATGAGATCAGAAAAGTGGCCAAAGCGAGCATCGATTTTGGAGTTCCCATCATGGCCATGAGCAATGCCATCGCCTATTTTGATGCCTACCGGTCGGCTCGTCTGCCAGCCAACTTAATCCAGGCGCAGCGAGACTTCTTTGGATCCCACACGTATGAAAGACTGGACCGAGAAGGTGTATTTCATACGGTATGGGGACATTGATGTTACACCATCCGAATTCACACTTAAAACACAAATACCATGCGATCAGGAGACAACTTAAGACCCACGATAATCACCATTTTTGGGGGAAGTGGTGACCTGGCCAACCGCAAGTTGGTTCCGGCGCTCTATAACCTGTACCTCGATGATCAGCTTCCTGAAAAGTTTGCTATTATCGGGCTGGGACGAACCGAATATACCGATGAAAAATTTCGCAATTACCTCAGAAAAGGTTTGGATGAATTTTCCCGCCGTGGAAAAGCGAAAAAAGAAGATTGGAATGCTTTCAAAGACAAAATTCATTACCTGATCTCCGATGTGTTTGATGACAAATCCTACCAGGAAATCGGTCAGAAAATTAAATCCCTGGAAGAGGAATGGGAAGAAACCGCCATTTCTGTATTTTATTTTGCGATCAGCCCATCTCTGATCGAACCCGTCGCTAAAAAGTTAGGAAGTAATAACCTTTGTGACGACAAATCCTGTTCACGTATTGTCGTGGAAAAACCGTTTGGCAATGATCTGGAAAGCGCTCAATACCTCAATCAACTGCTGACTGAAATATTCAGCGAAGAGCAAATCTACCGCATAGACCACTATCTGGGCAAAGAAGCCGTCCAGAATATGCTCGTTTTTCGGTTTGCCAATATTCTTTTTGAACCGGTATGGAATCGAAATTTCATAGAACACGTGCAGATCACAGCCTCTGAAACCGTCGGGGTGGAAGATCGAGGCGGTTTTTATGATAAGGCAGGCGCCCTGAAAGATATGATTCAGAACCACGTTCTTCAGCTGCTGTGTTTTACGGCCATGGAAGCACCGGTTCACTTCAATGCCGATGAAATACGAAATCGAAAAGTAGATGTTCTTCGGGCGATCCGCCAATACGAAGGCAAGGAAGTTTTCAAAAATTCAGCCCGGGGCCAATACGCTAAAGGATGGATTAAGGGGGAAAAGGCCAAAGGCTACCGGGAAGAAGTCAAAGTTGATCCGAAGTCTTATACAGAAACCTTTGCTGCCATCCGGTTTTTTATTGACAACTGGCGATGGCAAAATGTTCCATTTTATGTACGGTCCGGCAAACGGATGCCGGAAAAGATGTCTGTGATCACGATACAGTTTCGTTCGGTTCCCCATCAGATGTTTCCAAATACTACTTCGGAGCACATGATTCCAAACCGGATCATCATCAGCATATCCCCGTCCACCGGGATCCGCATCCGATTTCAAGCCAAAAAAATGGGATTGGATATGCGGCTCAAACCGGCTGAATTCAAGTTTAGCTATTCAGGCATGTATGAAAACGATCAGCCCGAAGCATATGAAAACCTGCTTCACGATATCATGACCGGTGATGCCACTTTGTTTATGCGTTCCGATGAGGTGGAAGAGGCCTGGCGGGTCGTCATGCCATTTGTCAGAGCCTGGTCAGATCACCCACCAGGTACATTCCCGAATTATACTGCAGGAACATGGGGTCCCGAAGAAGTTGAAGCCTTGATTGCCGAAGATGGATTCCACTGGATCACTGCGCCATTAGAAGATTAAAACACGATATTATGTCAACCAACCAACCACAAGAACTTCATATATTCAAAGACAATACGCTATGGCAGGAAGCTGTCATAGGATTTATCGTCGACGTTATTTCTGATTCACTTACGGAAAAAGATCATTGTTCGATCAGTCTGTCGGGGGGCAGTACGCCCCGACAAATCTATGAACGCCTGGCGAAAGAAGGTGTCAAAAGAGGAATCAACTGGGAGACCGTCCACTTCTACTGGGGTGATGAACGGGCAGTGCCCCACACGCACCCCGACTCGAACTATAAGATGGTCAAAGAAGCTTTGCTGGATCACATTGATATTTCGGCCGAAAATGTTCATCCGATGCCGACTCCAGACCAACCGGAATCATCGGCCAGCGTCTACGGACTGGAACTGCAAACGAAGTTCGCTCCCGAAGGAAATTCATTTGATCTGTCGCTGCTGGGGCTGGGTGACGATGGCCATACGGCCTCCATTTTCCCACACACAGACCTGGTACGGGAACAGCGTGCGTGGGTCAAGGAGGTTTATCTGGAGGATAAAGATGTCTACCGGATTTCAGTGACAGCGCCGGTGATTAACCGTTCCCGGTATATTGCCTTTCTGGTCACAGGCAGGAATAAAGCCGATGCCCTGAAAGAAGTGCTCCATGGTGAGGAAAATCCGGAAGAATATCCGGCTCAGCTGATTCGTAAAAGTCCCAATGTACATTTTTTCCTGGATCGGGATGCGGCCGGAGAGATTGAGGCGTGAAAATAATTTGGCGTAGCGTATTTAATGTTGCTAAGATAGTAGTCCCCATCGCGGACGATTGTTCATAGCCAGGGTCGTGAGACCCTGGAATATTAGTGATGAGTACTTGAAGTCCCCTGGGGACGATAGATGGCAAGGAATCGACCGATCCGGGGATACCATTTATTCGGGCATAGACCAGCCTATTCTTCGTTGTTTTTATCGAGCAACCGTTCAGTTTTTTCAAGCAATTCCTGTAATTTTTCTTCCAGTTCATTTTTCTTTTCCGGACTCACTTCGTGTTCCTCAGCGTCTCGTACTTCGCGTTCCAAAGCCTTTTTATCCCTTTCCAAATCCTGTAATTCTTCTTTTTGATCGGAATCATTTGCGCCCAACTGCCGTTCCAGCGTCCGGAATATTCCTTCCACCTTATCGAAAAGGCCATCGTATTTCCCTTCTTCCATCTTTTGCTTTTCACTCGTAATCAGACTCCCGATGCTTTTCCCGAGGTCCTTGACCTGATCCACAATCTCCTGAGAATCGGATTTTTCCTCGGAACTACCAAAGAAATAGTTGTAACCGATAACGGCAATCAACACAATGAGGATAATATTCACAATAGCTCTCATAAAAGGTATTTTATACAAAAAACGCAAAAATCGGTGAAAAATTCATTAATTAAGGAGTTCATCTCGATTTATACCTATATTTTTGGGCTGTATGCGGAATACAAGGCTGTACGCATGGAATCAGTCGGCGGTACTTTTCCGGCCAGCCATCATTTTACACCATAATTACAAAACACTATGATACACTTGGATTTTGATAGCATTGAATCAAAATGGAAAACATATTGGGAGGAAAACAACATTTATACCGTCTCCAACGACTCCTCCCGCCCAAAATATTACGTATTGGATATGTTCCCCTACCCTTCCGGCGCGGGACTCCATGTCGGTCACCCCTTGGGGTACATCGCTTCGGATATTTATGCGCGTCAGAAAAGGATGTCTGGCTACAATGTCCTTCATCCGATTGGTTTTGATTCCTTTGGATTACCAGCCGAACAATACGCGCTGCAAACCGGCATCCACCCGGCCATCAGTACCAAAAACAATATGGAGCGGTATCGTGAACAACTATCCAACCTGGGATTTTCTTTCGACTGGAACCGTCAGGTAGCGACCAGTGTTCCGGAATATTACAGATGGACACAGTGGCTGTTCATCAAGTTGTTTTCACATTATTACGACACCGGTCAGGAAAAAGCCCGCCCAATCGATGAGTTAATTCAATACTTTAGCCAACAAGGAAATGAGAACTGTTCGGCGCACACGGATTATGAAAGCACATTTACAGCCAAAGAATGGAAAGCTTTTGACGAAAAAACCAAATCAGATATTCTCATGCATTATCGGTTGGCGTATCTCAAAACTGGGTACGTGAATTGGTGCGAAGAACTGGGAACTGTCCTGGCTAATGACCAGATCAAGGATGGGGTGTCGGAACGCGGGGGCTATCCGGTGGTACGAAAAGCAATGACCCAATGGTATCTTCGGATTACAGCGTATGCGGATCGACTACTTCAGGGCTTGAATGACATTGACTGGCCGCAACCGTTAAAAACCATGCAGGAAAACTGGATTGGCAAATCCACCGGTGCTACGATATATTTTGAATTGATCGGTTCGGATAAATCACTCGAAATCTATACCACACGGCCTGATACCTTGTTTGGCGCTACCTTTATGGTACTGGCCCCGGAGCATGAATACGTGTCATCCCTGACTACAGCAGAACAAAACAAAGAAGTCGGAGAATATATCGAATATGTTAATAGCCGCTCCGATATCGAACGTATGGCCGAGAAAAAGGTAACGGGTGTATTCACTGGTTCTTACGCCCGACATCCGTTCTCGGGGGAAAAAATCCCTGTTTATATCAGTGAATATGTGTTGGTCGATTACGGTACCGGAGCCATCATGGCCGTTCCGGCTGATGACGAGCGCGACCATGCTTTTGCTACGAAATATAACATACCGATTATTGAGGTAGTGGATCGCTCTGAATATCCGGATGCCAGCCGGGAGGATAAAGTTGGTAAAATGATCAATTCTTCAATTATTAACGGTATGGAAGTCCGAGAAGCCATTCCTTTCATTATAGAACAATTGGAGCAACGTGGAATCGGACATTTGAAGGTCAATTACCGATTGCGGGATGCCAACTTCAGCCGACAACGATACTGGGGCGAACCCATACCCATTATTTATGATAAAAACAATATCCCCAGAACGGTCCCACTGGATGAGCTTCCGGTTGAGCTGCCGGATACGGACGATTTTCGACCAGCTACCAATGGCCGGTCACCGCTCGCCAAACTGGATGACTGGGTTCAGTATGATAAAAATCATACCCGGGAGACCGATACCATGCCGGCCGTAGCCGGTTCGAGCTGGTATTACCTCAGATACATGGACCCCCACAATGAAAATGCGCTGGCCAGTCCGGAAGCGATTGCATATTGGCAAAACGTAGACCTCTACGTTGGTGGCGCTGAACATGCCGTAGCCCATTTGATGTATGCCCGGTTTATGCATATGACCCTGCATGATTTGGATTACGTGCCCACGTCCGAACCATTCGAGAAATTAATCAACCAGGGAAAAATTCAGGGTACCATAGAATCGATACTTCTCAAAAAAAACACAACCGGCACGCAGGAATTTTATTCCGCCGATCTCGTGGAAGAAGACCAACTTGACCAATATGCCAAAATTCCAGTTTTGGTTGATTTCGTATCAGACTACGGTCAGGAAAACAGCTATCTCAGTAAAAAAGGACTGGATCAGTACACGGATTGGGCGCCTGACTTTAAAAACGCCACCTTTTACGGTACCGGAGGCACCTATCAGAATGGCCAAGTAACAGACGGCGACGAGGAATCGGTGGTCATCCGGACCATTTCCGAACAAGGTAAAATGTCCAAATCCAAGTACAACGTCATCAATCCGGATGACATTATCAGTCAATACGGGGCAGATTGCTTCCGCATGTATGAGATGTTTTTGGGGCCTATCGAGCAGGACAAACCCTGGGATACCAACGGTATCGAAGGCGTCTTTAAATTTATTCGTAGAATATGGTCCTTATTCACTGATGAGGCAGACCACATTTCTCTATCTACCGACGAGCCCTCCAAAGCAGAATGGAAGATTCTTCACACGGCCATCAAAAAAGTAGAAGAGGATTCCGCGCGATTTTCATTCAACACCTGCATTAGCGCGATGATGGTGGCTGTAAACGACCTAAAAAAAGCACGCTGCAATAAAGTACAAATTTTAAACCCATTGACCCGACTAATCGCACCCTTTGCTCCCTTTCTGGCTGAAGAATTGTGGGAAATGCTGGGTGAATCTCCCAGCGTTCATCAAGCTAAAATGCCGGTCTCGGAGGAGAAGTATCTGGTTGATGATGAAGTAGAATATCCACTTTGCATCAATGGAAAGAAAAGAGCCACCGCATACTTCGACACCGGTCTGGATAAAAAAGAACTGGAAGAAGCGGCATTACATGCACCGGAACTGCAAAAGTGGCTGGAAGGGAAATCGGTTGTAAAAGTCATCGTCGTGCCTGGAAGAATGATTAATTTCGTTGTCAAATAATCATGTTATGAAACTGCACCATATCCAAATCTACAGTGCCGTACTACTTGGCTTGAGTTTACTTTTTGCCTGTCATCCAAAAATGAGCTCTCCACGCCAGCACAATGGTCACTCGGCTTCCAAGCAAGCCAAGGCCATCGCACACGGTGTGATCATTACAGATGGCCATATTGACTTTCCATACCATTTCAGGGCAAATTATGGTGAAATCAATGCAAATAATAAAGATGTAGCCATCCATTCACCACGGGGAGAATTTGATTATACCCGGTCCAAGACCGGTGGATTGGATGCGCCGTTTATGAGCATCTATATTCCGGCCAGCTACCAGGAGACTGGCGGAGCAAAGGAGTTGGCGGATTCACTCATTGATTTTGTGGAATACATCATCTCAAATTATCCGGAAAAATATGGATCCGGGCGCTCTACGCAAGAAATCAATAAAAATTTTGAAAAGGGCTTGATTTCGCTGCCTATGGGGATGGAAAATGGCGCACCCATTGGCAGTGACCTCGACCTGGTGAATTATTTTTATGATCGTGGAATCCGTTACATCACCTTGACACACAGTAAATGGAATCAGATCTGCGATTCATCCTACGATCCGGAACGAAAATGGAATGGACTCAGTCCTTTTGGTTACCGTGTGGTGCGTCGAATGAACAACACCGGGATTATGGTGGATGTGTCCCACATTTCTGACAGTGCCTTTTACCAGGTGATGAGGGTCACCAGGACACCGGTAATAGCATCACATTCTTCATGCAGGCACTTCACACCTGGTTTTGAACGAAATATGAGTGACGATATGATCCGGAAAATGAAGGAAAATGGCGGGGTGATTCAAGTGAATTTTGGTTCCAATTTTCTCGACAATCAGATTACCAAAAACCGGGAAGATTACCAGGCCAAGTGGAGGCAATATCAAGAAGATAACAACATCACTCCAGGAGATCCCAACTTCAAAAAGGAAGAAAAGAAGTTCAGAAAAACATATGATGCACCGCGCTACTCGGATCTGGCCAAAGTAGCAGATCACATTGACCACATTGTACGGATAGCCGGAATAGACCACGTTGGTCTGGGATCCGATTTTGATGGCGTGGGAGATTCTTTGCCCGAAGGATTGAAAAATGTATCTCAGTTTCCGAATCTGATCGATGAATTATTGGATCGGGGCTACTCCCGGGAGGACATCGAAAAGATTTGTTACAAAAATGTATGGCGGGTCTGGAACGCCGTACAAACATATGCAGAAAACCACTAATTTATGATCAGTACCCAGCGACAATTTTTTGAATTACCGGACGATGAGACCTATTTGAATGCCGCATATATGACCCCCACGCCGATGGTGGTGGCGGAAGCCGGAGAAAAAGGGATCCGGCAGAAAATGAACCCAACTTCGATTGGAAAAGAAGCCTTTTTTAGTACACCCGATGAAGTAAGAAGTTTATTTTCCCAACTGATCAACAACCCCGAACCGAATCGGATCGCTCTTTTTCCTTCCGTTTCCTACGGGATGGCGAATGTGGTCAAAAATATTAAACCAGGTTATGGGAATGAAGTATTGATCGTCGAAGACCAATTTCCATCAGCAGTGTTCCCGTGGCATCAGCCAGACAGCCATCACAATGTAAAAACCATTCCCCTACCAGATCTCTATAAGAACAGGGGCGAACGGCTGACCGATTCGATCATTGATGCCATCCGGGATCAAACTGCTGCGGTATGCATAGGGACAGTTCTGTGGACGGACGGGACCAGGTACCACCTGAAACGCATAGCAGAGAAGTGCCAACAACATGGTACGCTGTTAATTCTGGATGGAACACAGTCTATTGGTGCCCTGAAATTTGATCTGCAGGAAATAAAACCAGACGCGCTCATCTGCGCCGGATACAAGTGGCTGATGGGCCCCTATGGTATGACCGTGGGATACTTCGGTCCTGCTTTTGACGAAGGAAATCCCATTGAAGAAAATTGGATCAACCGACAAAACAGCAAAGATTTTACGAGACTCACCCAATACGAGGAGAAATACGGCCCAAATGCTCAGCGGTACAACAGTGGTCAATACAGCAATTTTATTCACATTGCTATGTTGCGAAAAAGTCTGGAATTGATTCTGGAGTGGAAGGTGGACATTATCCAGGGATATTGCGATTATCTGACGGCAGAATTGTTTGATACGATCACTAAAAGCAAGTCCTACTGGATCGAAAAAGACCCCAACTATCGGAGCAGCCACATCGTGGGCATCCACTTGCTCAAAACGGAATTAAAAGAAAAACTGGAAAGAACTTTTGCCGATAAAAACATCCACGTCTCCATGCGTTCGGATTGTGTAAGGGTATCTCCGCATCTTTACAACACCAAGAAGGATATGTACCAATTCATGGATGTCATCCTGGGTTTGGATTCGTGATGGCATATTTATCGGATGGAATATCCTCAGAAAGCGACTTCGCATAGCGGGCCAATTTTCTAAATATACGATGACCGGAACAAAAAAAACGGACGCAACATCTAAAAATAATCATCATTTTAAAATAATTGCTGCAATCATCATTGATATGTTGACGACTCGTGAAATAAAGACCATTGAAGAATTCCGGAAATTGCGTGATCAGGGCGAACCCATGACAAATCTTGCGTTCCACAATATGGATCTGAGCAACATAGCGCACGAACTTTTGCAAGCTAACATCAGAGATTCACTTTTTCTGGGGTGTACGCTGGAAAATTCCATGGTATGTGCTCTACAGCATAAAAATTACATCTTTCCTACTTTGGATGTACCCTACGATGTCTACCCCAATAAACTGTACCGCGCTGACGATCTTTACGCAGGTTTTTCTCCTGAAAATCCGACATCTTTCCACGATACACCAGACCAGGTTATTTTCCGGCATTTCATAAAAACCGGAAAGTATACGACAGATCTTAAGGAATCTCTTGCCCGGGCACTGCACGACCAGTCCATAACAAATGCATTGGAAGACTTCGTGATCCATTACGATCCCAAATCCATTATTGCGATCATGGGCGGTCACCAATTGCTTCGAACCAGCAGACAATATCGAAAAATCGTCTGGTTGGCCAAACACCTGACCGAGCAAGGGAAGCTGATGGCTTCCGGCGGTGGTCCGGGTGCAATGGAAGCCACACACCTGGGTGCCTGGCTCGCCGGCACCGAAGATAAGGATGTATTGAGAGCATTGGAGATCCTGTCCCAAGCGCCCTCCTATGAGGACAGCAACTGGTTGACATCCGCCTTCCAGGTAATCCATTCCAT
Organism: Membranihabitans marinus; assembly: GCF_019802045.1. Taxonomy (GTDB): domain Bacteria; phylum Bacteroidota; class Bacteroidia; order Chitinophagales; family Saprospiraceae; genus Membranihabitans; species Membranihabitans marinus_A. Next base: position 14,202 of record NZ_JAHVHU010000011.1, read on the forward strand.
TGACGGAGGAAAAAAATACAGCCTGGGCATTCCGACCTGGCTCTATGGTCATGAACCACCCACGCCCTTTGCCAGTCACATCGCGAAATATTTTACGAACAGCATCCGGGAAGACGGATTGCTTGCCTTGGCAAAAGGAGGAATCGTCTTTACGCCGGGACGTGCCGGAACCACGCAGGAAGTTTTTCAAGAGGTGACTCAAAATCATTACCTCACCCTGGAGTACGCCAGTCCGATGATCTTTATGGGGCGAACTTTTTGGGCCCGGGACTGGCCGGTATACCCATTGCTCTATCAGTTGAGTTATGAAGGAAAATTGAAAAACCTCGACCTCGGTATTTATGATACCATCGAAGAAATAGTAGCGCATCTCCAAAGGTTTTATGAAAAATAGAATTTCTAACCACAAAGTTCACCAAGAAACACTTTGGCAGCCACTCTGTGTATTTAGTACCTACTTTGGGGTGCGGATATGGAATCTCGTACATGTTCATAAGAAATATTCTCTTTTTCAGAATTCCCCCAAAATTTGTTGAATATGAGTACAACAGACTGCCATACCATCGTGAAATCCACCTTATTAGAGACGAAATATGAACCTGTCATCTCCATGGGATCCAATAAATCTGATGACATTTTCCAGGTTCTAACGACCCTGGCTATGAGCTGTCGCCCGCAAGTCGGGCTTTTGTTCTATAAAGATGATATCTACACCCCTACTTTGTGAACTTGGTGGTGCTCTTCGACAGCTGGATCGAGCTCTCCCCATTCTATTTTTTCTCTCATTTCGAATTCTTCATATAGCAGAAAAATGGATGTGAAGGCAACAATAAGAGCCGTGATAATAATAATTATCATTGGTGCGATGCCTCCATAATATTCTGTATAAGAAAGCTCAATTTTCATCTCAGGACCCAAGAAATAACTGGCAACACTTGGAATGAAATTATTCACAAAATGGATTAGGATGCATAGAAACAAATTTTTTGTCCTATAATACACCCATCCCATAAATACACCTCCAACCATGGCTGTAATAAATTGCCATGGATTCATATGTACGAGACCAAAAAGAAAAGAGGAATATAAAATAGCTTTCTTTGGAGAATACAAGCGAAGGAAACCATCCAGACTGAAAGAACTCCTACCTGTTTTACTTTTTCTCACCCCATACGCCCACCAGAACACCATTCCGTTTACAAAAACATAGGCTATCAAAAAAGCAAGCTGATCATCTAAAAATTTGTAGGCTATTATTCCAATAGGAATTGTAACAATAAGAAGCAAAAGATTAACCCCAAGAATCACCCAACTCTCTCTTATAGTAGGATAGGCTTGTTGCTTTGCATCAGACATCTGTAATTAATTATAAGCGTAGATGAATAAATATACTAATATTCATTCACACACCTACAATATAACACAAATATTATTTGTAAATAACATTATTCCATAGAATATAGCAACTCCAAAAGTGATCAGCGAAAGGGTAAAAGAACCTATAATTTTTTATGCCTTATGAAATTTTCATAAACTCCGTGGATCTATTTCGGTTGTTTTCCATGGGGTGTCTCCCGCTATAAATTACTTAACTGCCTTGGTTATTTCTCGTTTTCCCGGCGGACCGGGCAATGGGATGACTTCAAATCCCACTTCCCGGAGATTGCGTTTCACAGATCCTTTGGAACAATAGGAAATCCATGCGCCTCCCCGCCTCAATAGATCAAAGCACTGCCCCAGGGCCTCAATACCCCAGAGTTCGGGTTGAGCACCGGGTGCAAAAGCATCATAAAAGATCAGATCATAAGTTCCAGATCCCGGAACAGATTGATCGGGAAAAGCACCCTTAATCTTATGCAAGGCAAAATAGGGATCGATCTCCACATCTTCATTCCACGCCGACTGGTGCAGATCCAGCCAGCGATTTCGTTCGTCCGCTCGTTGGTCCGGCATCGCCATTTCAGCAATCACATCCAATTCCACCGGATAAAGTTCGACAGCTACATAATGAACCGGAATCTTAGAACGACGAGCAGCTTCACGAACCAATGCGGCGTTCAACCCACTCCCAAATCCCATCTCAAAGATCGAGATCTCTTGGGCGGAACCCTGCAGAACCGGCACCAAACCATGTTGTATAAAAATGTGCTGACTTTCTGTCCATGCGCCATGTCGTGAATGATATAGTTCGTCAAGTACCGAATGATTGAGCGTAGAAGACCCGTCCGAGGTGGATTGAATGGTGGGGCGATGATATTTGGATTGTTCCATATTGGATGATCTCTTTATTAAATGCAAAAATATCAATTTCTCTTTGAAACATAGCGTTGTGTTCTTTTCCGAAAGCACCATTCCTCGGTTATCTCACCGTATATCCGTATAACAGGAGTGGCCTGACACCTTGTGAAACAAGATATCAGGCCAGTTCCTAACGTCATAAAATCATCAATCGTACTGCTCCTTCAATGCCAATGCATCAGGCGGTTACCGCGGCACCCACGACCAGCTTCACCGGTGTAGGATTCAACAGGTTGTCATTCACAGGGCATCGTGATTCGACCGTTTCTGTCCATATTTTCAATTGTTCCTGCGTGGCGTCGGATTCCGGAATAAGCCGGACCCGAATTTCCTGATAACCAGGTCGGTTGACGGTCGGCTTTCCGAACACCTTCGAGGGATCGAGATCGCCTTCGATATCAATTTCCAGGGACCGCAGATCAATATCCAGCTCCTTAGCTACGATGTGCCCCATAACATTGAGACAACCGGCATAGGCAGCTAATAAAAATTCGACTGGATTGGCTGCCTGATCGGTTCCTCCGAGTTCTTCGGGCTCATCTACGATCAATTGGAAATGGCGGGCATTCGCTACAAAACGGGTCGCATTCTCGTTTCGACCCTTCACTGAAAATGTTAAGTTTGACATGGTTTGTTTAATTTTAAATAGTGAGTTATAAAAATTTAATTGGTTTGAAAAAATGGACTGCATTCATCGATGAAGCAAACATTTTATTCTTGAAATATTATAGTTTTGAAATAAGTGTCCCAGGCCATGCAGATTTAGCAATGGCGGATTCCTCTTCATAAATATGGTGATCATTTTACCTTGAACCAGCTGCTACCCAACTGCAAGACCGTATTACATGGTTTTCTTTTTAAAAACTTATGGATTTAATGAACTTTATTGTGTCCGTTCAACGATAAATTCTTCTCCTCTTTCTCATCATTTTCTTTATCATCAAATCCCTGGATCCCATTCACTGTGGTATACTTCATGGTATACTTTTTATCCGGATTGATGATATTGAAAGCCGATTGCAAGGCCAGGGTGGATTCGTGGAATCCACAGAGGATCAACTTCAGTTTTCCCGGGTAGGTATTCACATCGCCGACCGCGTAGATACCAGGCATATTCGTACTGTAATCGGCGGGATCGACCTTGATAGCATTCTTTTCAATTTCCAGTCCCCAGTCTCCGATTGGGCCCAACTTCGGGCTTAAACCAAAGAGGGGCAACCAGACATCCGTATATTGTTCTTCCATTTCCCCGCTTTTGTGTTTGATCACCACAGTATCCAGAACATTGGTTCCTTTGACATCAACAACTTCTGCATTGGTCACCACATTGATCTTTCCAGCATCCTGTAGATCATACATTTTCTGAACAGAATCCCGGTGCCCTCGGAAGTTATTACGTCGATGTACCAGGGTCACAGCTGGTGATAATTCTTTCTCGGCAAAATAATTGGCCCAATCCAAGGCGGAGTCTCCCCCACCAGATATCACGATTTCCTGATTGATAAACAAATCCGGATCCCGGACAAAGTAATGCACTCCTTTGTTCTCAAAATCAGCGAGCGCTTCGATGGGTGGTTTGCGCGGTTCAAAAGATCCCAGACCACCGGCAATAAAGACGACCGGTGCGCGATGGACTGTGCCCAAATTAGTGGTCACCACATACTGGCCTTCTTCATCTTTTTGGATGGTTTCTGCACGCTCTCCCAAGGTATAGGTTGGCTTGAACGGTTCGATCTGCTGCAGCAGGTTATCTACCAGGTCACCCGCCAGTATCTCAGGGAAACCAGGTATATCATAAATGGGTTTTTTGGGATAAATCTCACTGAGCTGTCCACCGGGAATCGGCAAGGCATCAATCAGATGGCAATGCAACTTTAACAATCCGGCTTCAAAAACAGTAAACAATCCAACGGGGCCTGCCCCTATAATCAAAACTTCTGTTTGTATCATTTCAATTTTCTATTAGCGTTTCAGTTAATGTATTTAATTTTTCAACTTTCCTCTTAAAATCTGAACCAAATAGAGGTCTTACCCTATGTAAATGATTAGCAAGCACATTCAGTTCATCCGGAAGGTTCTTTTCCAACAATTGTCGCAATCGCTTGGCCAGAGTCGGTGACTTTCCATTGGTGGAAATGGCGATCTTCACGTCTCCTTTTGTGACCACCCCGCCGAGGTAAAAGTCACAAAGATCGGGTTTATCTGCGACATTGATTAATTTACCAGCAGAACGTGCATCTTTTCGGACCCGTTGGTTCAATTCCGATCGGTCCGTTGCGGCTATTACAAGATCCCCCAATTCGATATCCGTCGATTCATATTTCCGATGATGGAAAGATATATCGTATTGCCCTGCATGGGTCAGAACCGCATCTGATATTTCCGGAGCTACGACTGTCACATGTGCATCGGGGCTGTTTTTAAATAGAAAATGCAATTTTTCCTCGGCCACCGATCCCCCGCCAATGATCAAGATATGCAATCGATCTGTACGAAGAAAAATAGGAAATAACGTGTTGGTCGGTTTCATCAGCTGATTTTTTTAGACGTGAACGAAACAACCGATTCATCGTAGGCATGAAAATACCCGGGACGAACATGACGGGCCGCTTCGCCTATAATGATCACCGCGGGATTTTGAATGCCTTGCTGTGCGACCAGTCGTTCGATGTTGGACAGCTGACCAACTACGGTTTTCTCAGTCGGCAAAGTACCGTTTTGAACCAGCGCCACCGGATACTCCGAACCATGATGTGCACGAAAACGTGCCACGATCTGGTCGAGTTTACGCGTTCCCATGAGAATCAATACATTACTGCTTGATTGGGCGGCATAGTCAATATCTTTGGTGATTTCCCCTCTGGCATTGGTGGCGGTCAGTACCCAAAAACCCGAACTGATGCCCCGTTCGGTAATAGGAACTTTGTTGTAGGCCGCAATGCCGCTGTAGGAACTGATTCCCGGAATGACCTCCACGATCAATCCATGTTTTTCTGCATAATCGATTTCTGTTTGGGCGCGACCAAAAACCATCGGATCACCCCCCTTCAACCGGACCACGGACCCACACTTATGTGCCAGTTTGACAATCAGCCGATTGATTTCATCTTGTGTATACCGGCTCCATCCCCTGCGTTTCCCCACAAATACTTTTTGTGCGTGCGGGGCATAAGCGAGCAATTCATTATTAACCAAAGCATCAAAGAGAACCACGTCAGCAGATTGCAACGCTTCAATAGCCTTGACAGTGATTAGTTTGGGATCGCCGGGTCCACCCCCGACGAGGGTCAATTTGGGTGTATTATGCGTTTTCATAGTGACTGTTTTTTTGATATTGAATGATTTCATTTTTCAAATCCTGTGCTTCTGCCATATACCAGGAAGCAAATTCTTCGTTCGGTTCGTATTGTCGCATGCTCAAGACCAGTTCTTTGTACGAATAGTCTTTCTGATCCAAGAGAGAACCAAAATGCAGGTCAAACAACTCGATGATCCGATGCTGCGTGTTAAGCTTTTCATCGGTATGGATCAGCATGGACTTGGCCAGGTGGATCAATGCCGTATACGTGTGGTAAATTCCACGGGCATATTCACCCTGGTCGTATTCATTTTGAGCTCTTACGAGTCGTTCATCGGCTTCATCGATCAGTACCAGGGTCAGATCAATCACCACGCCGGCACATTCACCGACCCCGATGGCCTTGACATAATCTTTCTCGCGCCCCCAATCCTGGAACCATTCATCTTCAAAGTCAGTGGTATCTGCCAGTGGCTTCAATAACTGGTAGAAATAATCCTTTTCTTTTCTCAGGTAATACGTCGTAAAATCTTCTTTACCCAGTTTACCCGCACTGTAATCATCCAGCAAAATACGTAGCGCCTGGTCGGATTTCTTCGAAGGCACTTTGATGACCTTATCCGCAAATCGCCCTTCTCCGTTTCCAAAATTTCTACCCCCCAGAAGGATCTGAGACGCCGGTGCCACTTTTTTATTGACCCGAATGGTCATGCCCTGAAAACCAATCGCAGCGAGGGAGTGCTGCCCACAGGCATTCATACACCCGCTGATTTTAATATCAAGGTCCTTAGAAGCGACCAGCTCAGGATATTCAGCTTCCAGTAATTCGGTCAGCCGGGTAGCCAACCCCATGCTGGATGCAATCCCCAGGTTGCAGGTGTCCGTTCCCGGGCAAGTAACGATATTTCCCAATCCCTGCGGACCTGTCTGTGTCAATGCCAGGGACTTCAAGGCTTTATACAATGCAGCCAACTGGGAGGCTTTGACATATCTGATCACAAAATTCTGATGGATCGTTGTCCGGATATCATCCAGGCCAAAAGAGGCCATCACCTCGATCAGAGCGCGGGTTTTATCGGTCGAAATATCTCCATTGTGGATACGAAGACCGACGGTATAGTACCCCGATTGTTTTTGACGGGTTGTATTCGAAGCGAACCATTCCCGAAATCCCGGATCCGACAGGTCAAAAACATATTTTCCATCCACCGCATCGGTTTCCTTTTCACTGTATTCAATTGGATAACTGGTGAATGGCAAAACCTGCCGTTCTTCTTCTGCGCGTCGAATCAGTTCTTCCGCTCCCACATCCTTAATAAGGTATTTCATACGGGCTTTATTCCTGCGGTCCCGCTCCCCATAGCGATCAAATACGCGAATCAACCCCTCTGCAAAAGGGATCAATTGATCAGCCGGTAAAAATTCATAGGCGATATCGGCAAGATTGGGCTGAGCGCCCAAGCCGCCGCCGATCAGCACTTTAAACCCATGGGCTGTCTTTCCGTGTACTTCATGTACCTTGGGGATCAAGCCAATGTCATGAATATAGCTGTAATAATCATCATCTTCTGCGGCAGAAAATGATATCTTGAATTTACGTCCCATATCTTGACAAATGGGATTTCGTACCAAATACTCAAAAACTGCTTTGGCATAAGGGCTGATATCAAAGGGAGCATTGACATGTACGCCTGCCAGGTGCGATCCGGTCACATTCCGAACGGTATTCCCACACGCTTCACGGATAGTGATTTCATCGTGTGCCAATTCTTCCCAGAGTTCAGGAGTATCTTCGAGCTTGACAAAATGGATCTGAATATCCTGCCGGGTTGTGATATGCAGATTACCCGTGGAATACCGATCCGATACGGCAGCAATCCGAGCGAGTTTCTTTCTGTTGAGTGCCCCATAGGGGATTTTTATCCGAACCATCTGAACGCCTGGTTGGCGTTGTCCATAAATTCCCCGTGCCAGACGCAGGCTTTTAAATCGGTCTTCGGGAATGGCCCCGTTTTTAAACTTGGCAATTTTTTGTCCCAGCTCGAGCAGTTCTTCTTCTACCACCGGATTTTCTAATTCTGTTCTAAAGCTTTGCATAGTGTAAGGTATTAGTGCGCCGCGATGTTGGGTGTAAGGACGCTGCGCTTGGTTTTGGTTATTGATTATGGGTAGATTAATCTACTCTGAGTGCAAACCGCATTCTTTCTTTGACGTTTCCCACCACCACCGACCAGCTCGAATATCTTCGCCGGGCTGTATCGCTCGGGTACACGGTGCACAACCAATACTGACAAATCCATGCTGATGTAATTTATTTTGCGGTACATGATGGTTCTTGAGATATTCCTCTACCTGATCTAAAGACCAGTACAACAATGGATTGAACTTGATTATATCAAATTTTGGATCGTATTGAAAACGACGCAGTGCCTGTCGATTCGGAGACTGTCCGGCGCGCAACCCTGTAATCCATATATTGTATGGCTTCAATGCTCTCGTCAGCGGTTCCAGCTTCCGTATACCACAGCATTCTTTCCTGTTCTCGATCGAATCATAAAAGCTGTGTGGTCCTTTTGATGTTACCAACTTCTCAACCGATTCCTGCCGGGGGTAGTACACCTCAATGTTTTTCCCATATTTCTTGCGTGTCAGATCAAAAACTTCGTACGTTTCCTGAAATAATCGGCCGGTATCCAACGTAAATACGGGTACATCCAGCTCCTTACGAAACACGAGATCGGAAATCACCTGATCTTCCTGGCCAAATGAGGTGGAAAAAACTGGCCGAAACCACGTGTGATCTGATAGCCACTGAAGTGCCGGAAGTGCTTTAGCATTGCCTAATATTTCATTTAATAAATCGATATTATATAACTTTTCCATGAGTGTATTAATGTACTTTTAAAAGAATGGATTGCGGATAGGAGGAACCTGGAATGCAGGCCTCCGGGCATATAGGGCGAATAATATAGCAAATACCAGATGCGCTCAGGCATCAGTGTTCGCATCAATTCAATCTATATGAATGAATTTTAGCAACAACAACAGCAACACATGCACATGTGTGGCATAAGCGTACTTGAGGAGGAAAAATCAACAACAGAACAGTGATCGTTCTGGGGTAGTCGGGAAAGAATTGTTTGACTTGCGTCCATGACTAATTTACTTTTCAATGATTTATATTTACTTTAATAAGTCAGGATTTGGCACCTTCCATTTAAGGGGCTGCCAGAGGGTCACCGAGCCTGTCTCTCACCTCTTCTTTATAAACCAATTGAACTTTGCTATAACCTCTTTTGAGGCGCAAAACACAACTGAAGATAGAACAAATATAGAATGCAATATTTTAAATAACAAATCATTTCATTACATTTTTTTAATAAAATATGATCTGCCCATTCAAACTCCAATAAAACAGGGCGTTGACCACCTTTTATTTTATAATAAAAAAAGACGACTTGCTCCAAAAAGAAAGATCGGAACAGCTATAAAGAGGAATAAATTTGTAACCTTTGCGCTTCTTTGTACTCATATCATTCATCGACAAATTTAGTTTTATATTTCAGAAGGTTGGCCTCAACTTTTACCCGGGTAGGATGTTAAAACCGGACCTTGATATCAAAATATATACATGGTTATGAAAAATTTGATACTATTTCTATTTATCAGTACGGTTTCCTTCAATCTATATGCTCAGGAATCCAAGCAAGATCAGCTTCAGGCAAACGGGGAAGATTCGATCAAAGTATACTATCTCAATCAGATGGTTGTGAATACTTCCATCAAGGAGACAAACCTGATGAAAAATATTCCGTCTTCGGTGTCTGTATTGTCCCCCAGACAGATCAGCGACGGGAATATAGAGTCTCTGACAGAACTGAGTGGCTATATACCTAACTTTTTTATTCCTTCCTATGGCTCCAAGGTATCCACGCCCGTTTACATCCGAGGTATCGGAGCGCGGAACGGCCCGCAAACGGTCAGCTTATATGTGGACAATGTCCCCAGATTCAATACCTCGACCTATGATTTTGAATTGCAGGATATTCAGCGTGTAGAAGTACTGAGGGGTGCTCAGGGCACATTGTACGGCCGAAATGCAATCGGTGGTATTGTGAATATATACACACGTTCCCCCCTGCGTCACCAGGGATTGGCTGCCAGTGTCGGGGCGGGGAATTACGGTCATTTCCATGCCAAAGCTTCCACATACAACAAACTGGGAAAGAGTGTCGGCCTTTCTTTGACGGGTTATTATAAAAGGCACAATGGTTACTTTGTCAACGATGAAACAGGTGATCGTGCTGATGATTCTGAAAGTGGCGGGGCGCGTTTAAAGCTGGAATGGCTGATTTCTTCTAAACTAACAGCCAAAGTATTTTCTCATTTTGAAAACACCTCCCAAAGTGCCTTTCCATACATGAATTTAGCGTCCGGACGAATTGAAAATGATTTTCCCGGATCCTATAACCGGGATTTATACACCAACGGACTGTCTCTCCGTTATTTTGGCAATGGGTACAGTCTCAATTACACGGCAGGATATCAATTCGCCAAGGACAGAATGAAGGTGGATCAGGACTTTTCACCCGAATCCATATTTACATTGAACCAATTTCAGAAAGAACATGCGCTGAGTCAAGAACTCACCCTAAAGTCAGAGAGTGACCATCCGTATCAATGGGTCCTAGGCGCGTTTGCGTTTTCCAACAACAACACCATAAAAGCACCAGTCACGATCGAAAAAGATGGGGTGGCTATCCTGCAGGCACAACTGGACCGAATCGGTGGCGGTAATCCGGCTGTACCTGAAATCACCTACGTGAACGACCAAATTGGTTTTCCGGGTACGTATAAAAAACCGTCCAGCGGCGTCGCAATTTTCCACCAATCTACCTTAAATAAACTTTTCGGTGTCAATGGCTTATCAGCTACGGGAGGAGTCCGATTTGACTACGAACGAACGGGAATTGATCTGGATGCAAAAAGCCAGGGTGCCGACATACAGATAAAATTGAAGCAACCACCAGGGGTTCCTCCTTTTACGGTTAACGGAGACACTTCCTTTTTAGAAAGTTTCTCTAAAAACTACCTGGAAATATTACCCAAGCTGGCTTTAGGTTATAAAGTATCAGAATCTACCTCACTTTATCTGTCGGCATCAAAAGGCTATAAATCCGGCGGATACAACGAACAGGCTTTTTATAAAGTCCTTCAAAGCTCCCTGATGGAGTCTCTGATACGGAATGCATTCCAAGGATTCCCTGGCCCCGGCGGTCCCGGTGGTGGCCCCGGCGGTCCACCCTCTGGAACACCAGAACTGACCCTTGAAGAAAAAATGTCGTACGAACCAGAATTGAGTTGGACATATGAACTTGGCGGAAGAAGTGAGATGCACGACCGAAAGTTGTTCACCACCTTCGCTGTTTTTTATATGAATGTGGACAACATACAGATTACACGGATCGTAGACCAGCAAGGCACTGTGGGACGCAGTGTCACCAATGCCGGTCAATCAGAGAGTAAGGGCGTGGAACTCAGTGTCCGCTACAATCCGGATCCTTCCTTCACCTTGTATGGCGAATACGGTTTTGCAGATGCCCGCCTTAGCAATTATGCGCAGGAAGAAATCGATTATTCAGGAAATTACATCCCTTTTGCACCACGACACACCATGAATCTGGGCGTGAGTTATCTGCATGAGCTCAAAAAAGAGTCGTTTCTCGATCAAATAGGAATAAATATCCAATATGCTGGTGCAGGAAAGATGTACTGGACCGAAGCAAATGATGAATATCAACCCTTTTATGGTCGTACAAATGGTAAAATAAGCTTCAAAAAAGGAAACTTTGGTTTAGATTTCTGGGGTAAAAACATCTTCAATACCGGGTACAATGCCTTCTATTTTTCATCGACGGACATGAGAGGATTTGAAAGTCACTATGTTCAGAAAGGAGTTCCCAGCCGCGTGGGTGTAACATTGAATTATAATTTTGACAAATAAAGTTTAACTACGCACCGGATATTTGCTTGGGATCGGCAACTCCTAGTGCTCTGTATCATAAAATATTATAAATAATAATTTACAATATATATAAATGACTCACGCAGTGCACCACAAAATTGGGCCGTAGTAATTTATCGATTAAACCACCAGTGCTCCAATTCAAAAATACCGTACGAAATTTATAAATCGAAGCACACGCTGGTTATCCAAAACAAATCCACCGCATCTACTTTGTGTTGAATAGAAGTTCTACTTCGCACTTCCTCACAATTGATCACATTGTCCAATAGGGGTAGAACTTTTTATAAAGTATTTCAAAAATGCCAAATAAAAGGTACCCGTTCATTGCTTGCATCGATGACCGAGCATGCAGGAGAACCTACAACTTACTGACTGTGGCATAAAATTTTATACTTTTAGATCGTGGATAAATAAAAATAGAAATACCTTTGTGCCCACAAACGCACGATCGTAGCCCATGTATGAACTCACTATTCTGATCCCGATATACAACGAAGCGGAAAATATCCAACGACTTGGGAAAGAATTAAACGCCTACCTGACCCAGGCATCAAAGCGCACCAGTGTCCTTTTGATCAATGACGGATCGAGTGATGAGAGTCAATCGGGCATTGAAAATATATGTGAGAAATACAAAGACTTCAATTACATCACCCTAGCACAAAATGGCGGGCTAAGTACAGCACTTAAGGCAGGCATTGACCAGGTCAGGTCACCCTTGATCGGCTATATGGATGCCGATCTTCAAACCACGCCGCAGGATTTTGAAACACTTCTACCCTACCTTAACGACTACGATTTGGTCAATGGAGTGCGTGTAGACCGGGAGGATTCGGGAATTAAAAAGCTCTCATCGACGATTGCCAACAAAATTCGACGCTCTTTCACCGGGGATGGCATGGATGATACGGGCTGCCCGTTAAAAATCATACGTGCAGAATATGCCAAAAACATTCCGATGTTCCGAGGATTGCACCGATTCCTCCCGGCGATGATTTTACTCCAGAACGGACGGGTTATTCAGGTGCCGGTCCGACACTTTCCACGCACTGCTGGAACCCCCAAATACGGTTTACTAAACCGGATCTGGGGACCGCTCATCGACTGCTTTGCTTTTCTGTGGATGAAAAGGAAATACATCCGGTATGAGATAAAAGCAAAAGGATGAGTACCTGGGTTATATATGGCATTGGATTTCTTGCTCAGCTGCTTTTTTCCAGCCGCCTGATCGTGCAATGGTTGCTTTCAGAACGATACAGGCGGGTGATCACGCCCTCTATTTTTTGGAAACTCAGCCTGCTGGCATCCCTTCTACTATTTGCCTATGGCTATTTCCGGCATGATTTTGCCATTATGTTGGGGCAATCCCTAACTTACTTCATCTACATCCGCAATCTCCAACTGCAGGGAGAATGGCAAAAAGCCCCCAGAGTGGTTCGGTATATCTTACTATTGGTTCCTATTATTGCGGTAATAGTCGGGTACAACCACAGTACGTATGATTTTTCACTCCTCCTAGACAATGAGAGCATTCCATATTGGTTATTGATGCTCGGTATTGGTTCCCAAATTCTGTTCACATTCCGATTTATCTACCAATGGATCTACTCCGAAAAATACAAAGTCAGCGAATTACCTGTTGGATTTTGGCGACTGAGTGCAGCTGGCGCTACACTCATTCTGATCTATGCGATCTTTCGACGGGACCCTGTACTCCTGGTCGGACACATCGCCGGTTTGACGATTTATGTACGAAATATTGTGATCTGGAAAAATCAAAAGTATGAAGTTTCCTGAAAAGCTGTACCCATTTGCGATTCTGTTCGTTTGCATCATTTTGTTTCTTCCCCACCTGGGAATCCTTCCGGTCAATATAATGGAAGCCAGAAACTTTATTACCGCCCGCGAGATGCTCCATGATCAGCACTGGATTCTGACGACCATGAACGCTGAACCGCGGTATGAAAAACCACCATTGCCCACATGGATCACGGCGCTATCAGGAGCTGTATTTGGTTTAAAGAATACAGGACCATTGCGTTTTCCCGCTGTTCTGATGGCCGTATTATTGGCGTGTACTTTTTATTACTTTGGAAAAAAGATCTCCAATAATGCTCGGTATGCCCTGAACAGCACCCTACTCCTGATGACGTCATTTTACATATTGTGGGCGGGACGCAATGGTCAATGGGACATCTTTACCCACGCATTTATGATGGGTGCCATATACCAGATATACCGGCTATTTACTTCAGAAAATCACCGGATCGGTCACGCACTGATGGCTGGATTATTCCTAGGATTTTCGTTTATGAGCAAAGGTCCGGTATCACTCTATGCTCTCTTTTTACCCTTTTTGATTGCTTGGGGTTGGGTCTACCGATTTGGTGCTTCAGCTAAACCCAATCTTCGTAAACTATCACTCCCGATTGTTCTGCTGGTGCTTGTCAGCCTAATCATTTCCAGCTGGTGGTATGTTTATATCTATCTTTTCGATACACACGAAGCGCAGGCCATCACCACGAAAGAGGTGGCCAACTGGCAAAGTTATCAGGTAAAACCTTTTTATTATTACTGGAGTTTCTTTATTCAGAGCGGCGTCTGGACTATTGCTGCATTTGTCAGTTTACTGTACCCGTACCTGCGCAAACGAGTACCCAATTTAAAATTATATCGATTCACGCTTTTGTGGACATTGGCCTCCGTGGTACTGCTATCCATTGTTCCTGAAAAGAAAGCACGGTATTTGCTTCCGGTCCTGATTCCCCTGGCATTGAATACAGGGTGTTACATGGAATATCTTTTTCGTCGGTATGGTCCCAAAATGAATAGTATGGAAAAAATCCCAGTGTGGGGTCAGTTTGGACTGGTAGGTACTCTGGGTATTATTCTGCCTTTTGCTGGGTATGCCGTTTTACAAGAACATCTTACGGGCTATTGGTTATGGTTTATTTTACTCGCTATTGCGCTCCCGATCCTTGGACTGCTTATTTTCCGAGCATTGCTAAAAGGTCAGATCGACCGGGGATTTTATCTGACCATCGCATTCATGGGTACAATTGTACTATTTGGGTTTCCTTTGTCTGACGCCATGGCTGTAAACCCCCAATACAAAGGACTGTCCGAGCTCCACAAGTGGGAAGACTCGACCCGGCTTCCAGTGTATGAATTCAAGGAGGCATCGCCCGAATTGATCTGGGATTATGGTGCCCCCCTTCCTGTTCTTTACTGCCAGGATACCTTTTCAGTTCCGGATCAAAACAAATTTGGATTGTTGGCTTTCGATATCCTGGAGGAAGAGGTGCATACCGTGTTCAAAGATTTCCACATTAAAAAAATCGGACACTTCGATATGAATCCCCGCGGCCCCACACAAAGCGGGTACAATGGTCGTTTGTATCGTGATTTTTATTTAATCTCCGCTCAATAACATCGGTCCCACAACATACACCTTTGATTCCTCTTTCATGTGCATGGT
Source organism: Membranihabitans marinus (assembly GCF_019802045.1). Classification (GTDB taxonomy): domain Bacteria; phylum Bacteroidota; class Bacteroidia; order Chitinophagales; family Saprospiraceae; genus Membranihabitans; species Membranihabitans marinus_A. Next base: position 29,304 of record NZ_JAHVHU010000011.1, read on the forward strand.
ATCAGAAAACAGCCAGTATAAGAACAGACATCTTTTAAATATTCAAAGGAAACCACTTCCAAATTCAGGCTGATGGGTTGATGACCAGGCATCCTTTCCCATTGGCACATAGTATAGCCTCCACGGGTAGGTCAAGACGCCTCATCGAACCCCGGTGTTGGAAAAAAAGGAAGAATGGGTAATCAAATGTATCCGGAACATCAATAACTGTGTTTGAGATTTATTTCCAGTAATCATTCGCTGCAGCCACCGTCTGAAAATTAATAGCAACAACCTGTGATGCAGCAGTCAGCCCCATCGCATCTTCTGCGTAGTCGTTCCGCAGCCTTTTTAACACCTCGACATCGGGTTGTGTGGATTTCACACCCATACGAGATAATTTCAAAGCAAGTTCAAAACCTTCCTGAGCGGTTTTGGTCTGAAGCGAAGGAAGCCATACCTCTTGATTGGACATAATAATTATAGATTTAAATGAAAGAAAAGATAAATATATAAAATATGATGGGTTGTGTACCTGTTTTACGGAAAAAATTAAGATCATCGAATCCTGATTACAATATCTGTCCGACAGCAGATTATCTCATCTATTTTTAATATATTGGGACAAAAATAACTACCAATCCATGGCCCAATTTATAAGTCCAAAGTATGCCAACCTTCGGGAACTGGCGCAGGAATGCAAAGCAGAATATCAATCGGCTCGACCTTTCCCCTATATTTATTTTGACAATTTCTTTGATCCAGAATTTCTCAGTTCGGTACTCGATGAATTTCCCGACCTGGAGAAGAAAAAAGAAATACATTATAGCAACCCCAATGAAGAAAAATTAGCTACCCGGGGTGAATACTCCTTTCAGGAAAATACCAGAAAACTGGTTCATTATCTAAACTCCCAGCCCTTTCTTGAGTTTCTCAATGAAATGACGGGAATTAAGGAAACGCTCGTGCCCGATCCCTATTTTGAGGGTGGTGGATTCCATCAAATCAAGCCCGGCGGGTTTCTGAAAGTCCACGTCGACTTTCACAAACACCGGAAAATGAACCTGGACCGGCGATTAAACCTGTTGATTTATTTGAATAAAGACTGGAAAGAGGAATACGGGGGGCACTTTGAACTGTGGAAAACCGACATGTCCGAATGCGGTGCCCGGATCGCTCCGTTATTCAATCGGGTCGCTCTGTTCTCCACCACCGATTTGTCGTACCACGGTCATCCGGATAAACTGACCTGCCCGCCGGACCGCTCCCGAAAGTCGCTGGCACTTTATTACTATTCCAATGGCCGGTCAGATTCTGTCGACACGGTAACCGGCAAACGGATTACCACGACGTTTGCCTCCCGCAAAGGGCAAGATTCTCCACGAATGAAAGTGTACAACAATGCGGTCAATCTGGCCAACGACTTGCTACCACCCATCGTGGTCCGGACCATCAAAAAGTTCAGGAACACATGAGTAATTTTTAATTCTCATTTTTTAGTTTTTAATGGAGCATTCCCGGGTTGGAGAGATAGCAATAATTATGGGGGATGTACTTTTGGGGAGAAATCTGAAATCTGAACCTGAAATCAAATAAGTATGCGACGGCTGATCATAGGAGATATACACGGAAACCGGGATGCCTTATTATCTGCACTGGAAGCGTCCAATTATGATCCCACATCGGATCGATTGTTCTTTGTGGGTGATTACATTGACCGACACCCCCATTCGAAGGAAGTTGTAGATCTTATACTGACATTCCCGGACAAGGTCTGCATTCGAGGCAATCATGATCAGTTTATGATCGATTTTCTTCACCAGGATCATAACCAAAAAAGCATTTCATCCGTGTGGGCGGAACACGGCGGGCGATCCACTCTGGAAAGCTATGGATTTAAAATGAGATCCAATAAAAAAAATAAGATCTTATCTTCCGGTACAATTCCTCCGGATCACGTCGATTTTTACAACTCACTCATACCATACCAAGTCACACCGGACAACAAAGCTGTGCTGCACGGCGGATTTGATCTCAATCTCCGGGACATGTCAGCAAATTATATCATCTGGGATCGACTGATGTGGAAGACCGCCATCGAAGAACACGCCCGGGGTCAAGCCACCTTCTCCTGCTTTACAAGGTTTCAAATGTTATTCATCGGACATACCAATCTACTGAGTTTCCCGGGTCAACAAGAATGTTTGCCCCAAAAAAGATTAAACGTCTGGAACATTGATACCGGCGCTGGATTTACCGGTCCATTGACCATCATGGATATGGATACGGAGGAATTTTGGCAATCGAAGTAAAAAAGCACTTTTCCCGCCCAGCTGTGGTGTCGAGTTTTCCCACACTTTATGGGTTATGGGGTTTCCCCACCCCCTTGATCCCCCGCCAGCGGGGGACACTTGTGCCAATCCCCCTCATCACGCTTCTGCATCAATCTCGATTCTGGTGAACCAATGACCCACGAAGTCTTTCTTTGGGATGATTCTGGGAAAAAGATGCACAAAATGAAGTATTTAAACTAGGATCTCCCCCGCTGGCGGGGGCCGGGGGGTGGGACAAGTGCATTTGAGGTAATCCAGTCTCCTATAATTATTGATACATCATCAATCTTATTCAATACTTCCCATGATGAAAATCTTAACGTGGTAAAACCCATATCAGATAATCTTTTGTCTCGTTTTTTATCTCTCCTGCATGCATCTTCACTCTCGTGCGTAAGGCCATCCACTTCGATGATGAGCTTAAGGGGAAGACATACAAAATCGACAATGTATGAACCAATTGGACGCTGTCGTCGAAACTGATATCCTTTCATTTGTCTTCTGCTTAATAGATACTTCCACATGCAAGCTTCAGATTTGGTCATACTTTTTCTGTTATGGTTTGCTGAACCTCTCAGATTTCTATTGTAATAGTGATGTCCCATAGGCCTGATCTTTCTAGGATTTCTATCCACAGATCGTGGATAGAATGTACAGAAATAATCTCAATTATTTCTATTCATTTTTCCGAATTTATCACCCCTCTCCTGTGGTGTCGAGTTTTCCAAACCCTTCATCGGTTATGGGGTTTCCCCACCCCCTTGATCCCCCGCCAGCGGGGGACATTTGTGCCAATCCCCCGCCAGCGAGGGACACTTGTGCCAATCCCCCGCCAGCGAGGGACACTTGTGCCAATCCCCCGCCAGCGGGGGACACTTGTGCCAATCCCCCTCATCACGCTTCTGCATCAATCTCGATTCTGGCGAACCAATGACCCACGAAGTCTTTCTTTGGGATGATTCTGGGAAAAAGATGCACAAAATGAAGTATTTAAACTAGGATCTCCCCCGCTGGCGGGGGCCGGGGGGTGGGACAAGTGCATTTGAGGTAATCCAGTCTCCTATAATTATTGATACATCATCAATCTTATTCAATACTTCCCATGATGAAAATCTTAACGTGGTAAAACCCATATCAGATAATCTTTTGTCTCGTTTTTTATCTCTCCTGCATGCATCTTCACTCTCGTGCGTAAGGCCATCCACTTCGATGATGAGCTTAAGGGGAAGACATACAAAATCGACAATGTATGAACCAATTGGACGCTGTCGTCGAAACTGATATCCTTTCATTTGTCTTCTGCTTAATAGATACTTCCACATGCAAGCTTCAGATTTGGTCATATTTTTTCTGTTATGGTTTGCTAAACCTCTCAGATTTCTATTGTAATAGTGATGTCCCATAGGCCTGATCTTTCTAGGATTTCTATCCACAGATCGTGGATAGAATATACGGAAATAATCTCAATTATTTCTATTCATTTTTCCGAATTTATCACCCCTCTCCTGTGGTGTCGAGTTTTCCAAACCCTTCATGGGTTATGGGGTTTCCCCACCCCCTTGATCCCCCACCAGCGGGGGACATTTGTGCCATAAACGTTCTTGTCTGTTGATAGTCGATAATGAAAGTACAGTGGCAAGCCTTTTTATGGCGCTGCATCAAAGCATAATCAAGTTATGATAACCATCTAAAAGTGTAAGCCCCAGGTAAATCCAGGAGTGGTGTAAAAATTCTTTGTCTACCACTTCCAAATCCATCACTACGCAAACCGGATGTAGAAGAACAACACAATCGCAGTAATAATCCCCCACCAGAGGAGTGGACTGCGTATCCCTTTGTACAGTTCACGCTCCCCGACCGGTAATTTTAAGCTGTCCCTGGTCCAGATCAATCCTTCCAGTTCAGCAGCGGATTTCGGTTTGGTAACCAAACTAATCAACACACAAATACCGATGCAAACCCAGAAAACGATCCCGGTTCGATTGAAAAAAGGCATATCAGGAAACCACAGCTCCATCGCAATAGACATTGGAATCGTCAGAAATCCGGCAGTCAGTGCACCGGCATTTGTCGTTCGTTTCCAGAGAATGCCGAGTAAAAACATCACAGCAATCCCCGGCGTAAACAGACCGTACGCATTGAGGATATACAAAAAAACCGGTTTGTCGGAATGCTGTAGGAACACCGCAGTTGTAATAATACCAAGCAAAATAATAACCGCTCCCGAGATGCGGCCAAAACGAACAGCGCTTTTATCCGACGACTTATTTTTAAAAAAAGGCAAATAAATATCAACTGTCAGTATGGTTGTAGACGAATTGATGGCCCCGGACAAATGCGACATCATAGCTGCTATAAGACCGGCCATAACCAGACCGACCAATCCGGCCGGTAGCAAGGTTTCGACCAATAATGGGAAGAGCAAATCCGGCTGATCGAGATCCGGAAATATTTTTGGCGCGACCAATGCCGGAACAACGATAATCAACGGAATAAGAAATTTCAAATAATCACTGAATATCACTCCCATCCGGGCATGCCACTCGTTCTTGGCAGCCATCACCCGCTGTACGATAAACTGATTCGTCGCATTGTAAAAAACACTAATGCATATGATTCCGCCCAAATACATGGTCCAGGGAAAATCCGGATCATCGGCCGGATAAAACATCTGCCAATCGCCAGAGGTTTCCCAGACCGCCGACCATCCCCCGGTCTCCTGAATCGTAAAATAACTTAATGCAAAGCCCCCAAATAAAAGCACGCCGAGTTGGAGCATCTCCGTCCAGACGACGGCCCGCAATCCCCCGGCAATGGTATAAATCCCTGTCAATACCGCCAAAACGATGGCACTGGTCATGACCGGAATATCAATCAGGGTATGCAGGGCTAATGCGCCCAGATAGAGTACTCCACCGATCTCGACCAAAATATAAGTCAGTAAAATCAATACCGAATAAACGGTCCGGGCGGCCGTTCCAAACCGGTGATACAAAAACTCGGGCACCGTATAGAACCCTTTTCGTAGATAAAAAGGAAGAAATATCCACAGCAATGCATTGAATCCGATCAGAATAGCGCCCCACTCGATAACCACAGCCACAAAGCCCCGATCGTAAGCCACCCCCATCACGCCAACCAGATGGTGGCTGCTGATATTGGCTGCCACGATACTCCCCCCGATCATGTACCACGGCAATTTATCACCCGCCAGAAAATAATCTCTCTTTGATTTGGTACCGCGCATTGCTGCATAAATCCCAAGGCCAAAAACGGCAATGATGTACAAACTAAAGACAGCAATGTCGAGCGGGGTCAGATTTAAATTCATATTACTTTTTCTCTAAATGCTTTAATTCTCTTAAGGTATCTTTTATCAATACTTCCAGACAGCCAGCAGCAAATGGAGTCTGCCACACGGCATAAAGGTCCTGATCATACAGGTCTTTCGGTGGAAAATATCCGATGGATCCATTCACCAGATTACCAACCACAACAGGAATTCCCGGATAGGAAGCTCTTATCATTTCTTGAAAAACCGAATAGGCTTCATTGGGATGTACGACCAGGTAGGCGCCGCCCAGTTTCCAGATCCAGACAGCAATAACCGTTTCATCTCCGTCTCCAATGCCGGCACGGATCCCCATTTTTCGCCACAATCGTTCTTTTGTCACGGGATCATTCGTGTCCCGCCAGACGGTTTCCAGTTCGGCGTAATCCGGAAAATCTTTGAGGAGATACCGGATATCCCGTTTGACCGGTACGCACGCATTTGACACGGTTTCAGGAATTTCATTCCATATGGCCAGGGGCGCACCAGACTCCACCACTCCGTCAAATACCGGTACAGTGCCCGGTGCGGTCATCGATTCCAGCGTACTCAATACCGCATATCCCAATTGCCGGCCATGGCCATCCGCCAACTCTGTGTCACCGGAATACTGCAGGAGCGGAGCCAGATCGCCGGATGCTCCCTGAATGAATAAGGATGGAATTCCCATCGTTTCTCGAATCGTCTCCCGCATCGCACCAATGTAATCCGGCGAGATCAGCGTATTCTCCCAACCGAGTGTGGTCGGATGACAGGCGTAGTTTACGATGGTCGCAGTGATCTGACCGGACTCGTTCGTAATCCGACCGCACAACAAGGTGTCGTCGGCTTTTTTCTCGGGGTTATAACCGACCAGGTATCGATTTTTTCCCGGGTCTTTCAGGTCCCGGTTTTTAGCCAACCCACATTGGCCATAGGCCCAGGACAACAATGATTTTTTCGCTTTCGATACCGCCTTTTTAATACTGTCTACGGCAACATTTTTGATTTTATTCAGATACGGCTCGATGAGTTCACCACCGGGTTGATGCACGTCCTTCCGACAGGTGGAGGGTCCCGCATGCGTGTGGGAAAGACAGATCAAAAGCCGGTCCGGAGTCAGACCGCAGGCTTCTAAGATCTCATTTCGCAGAATCAGCTCATCGTTCCGATCCTTCCACCACCCCAGATCAAAACCCAGCAACACCAGTGGTTTTTCCTTCTGGTTGCTCTGAAAAGTGACACATGTCATATGAAGCGGTCTGTGAATACCGGTAGCGACCGGTGAGGTGGAAGCCCCCCAGTTCCCCAAATAAATGCCTGCTGGCGGTGTCATATCAGCCTCTGCTATTCCTATATACCCGCAAAACGAATTCGAAATTTCACACTGTGTATTTGCCATGATTACTCCATTTGTTTCATTAGGGTCGTATGAGACTCAGGCCCCCGTCCAGCACGACGGCATGACCGGTCATATGTACATTGTCCGGATGGCAGAGTTGAACAATTTGAAGGCCCACATCTGCGGCACTGAGCAGTTTTTGAATGGGCACTTTAGCCGCTGAGTCTTTTTTTAATGCCGGATTATCAGCCCATATTTTCCCGCTCAAGCCGGCATCTACATAGCCGGGTGCAATCTCATTGACCAGAATCTGGTGCGGTGCTAACTCCAGCGCCATACTCTGACAGAGCATGCGAATGGCTGCTTTGGACACAGAATAAGCCGGCAATTGAACGTGAACAGCATGACCGGCCCAACTCCCCACAAAGACTACCCGTCCAGGCTTTTCGGCTTCGACCAGGCGCTGGGTCGCATATTGGGTCATGTAGAATGCTCCATGGAGATTCACCTGAATTTCCCTGTCCCATTGGTCCGTCGATACCTCATGAATGCCGGCAAGAGTCGCCGTGGCGGCATTAGCCACGATCAGGGAAGGCAATCCCAATTGAGACTCCACTTCATCCAGCCATTGGTGAACGTCCGCAGCCACGGCCACATCGGTTTTGGTATACATCGCTTTGACTCCTTGCGCCTCCAACTTGTCCAAAAGACCTTGGGCTTCACTGCTTTCATATAGATCAGACAACGCTACATGAGCGCCACTGCGGGCAAATTCCAGAGCGGTGGCCCGGCCAATATCACCGAGCCCCCCGCTGATGACAGCTATTTTATTTTGATGTATAAGATTCATAAAATTATTTTATGTACTAAGCTAGCTATTACATTAGAAGGGCTGCTTAAGTCTTTGTTCACCTTCTATCAGCCACCGCGATTACCAATCTCCCACACTTCCATCCGGATAAAAGCTCCGTTGCAGAACTTCCTGCTCAAAGGGATGCTTTTTGACAACCGCCTCGTCAATCTCGATACCCAAACCGGGTTTCTGATTGGGCCGAACAATCCGGCCTTCTTTTTCCACCGTAAATCCTTCCCGGACTACCTCATCCCGCCATGGTACGTCCTGGTGTACACTTTCACAGATAAGATAAGAAGAACTGGAAAAGCCAAACTCAATCGAGGCCGCTGTGCTGACCGGTCCCTGTGGATTGTGCGGTGCGATAGCAACCCGATAGGCTTCCGCCAGTGCGGCTATCTTTCGGACTTCACTTAGACCTCCGCAGTGTGTAATATCGGGTTGGATGACGCTGACCGCCCGCTTTTCAAGCATATCCCGGAAGGCGTGTATTCCTGTCAAACGCTCCCCGCTGGCTATGGGTGTTTTTACTGCCTGCTGAATCGCAGCAATGTCATCCATTGTCTCCGGCCAGCAAGGTTCTTCAAAAAAATACAAATTATACGGTTCCAAAGCCTTTGCGAATAGCATGCCCATCCGCGGACTCGGTCGGGCATGACAATCCACCATAATATCAATGTCATCACCCACCGCTTCCCGCATGGATCGGACGCAAGCTTCTGCATACCGGACCGGTTTTAGCCCTTCCAAGACCATCGTTTCGGGAACAGCCATCGATTTAAAGGCTGTAAAACCCTCCTCCACAGCCTGATGGGCCAGTTCACCAAACCGGCTGGCATCTTCCGGATCGGTCTCGTAAAAATCTTCCATCTTTCCTCCCCCCAGGTGCGAATACAACCGGATATAATCCCGAACCCGTCCGCCCCACAGTTCATGGCAGGGAACCCCTTGAATCTTTCCGAGTATATCCCACAAAGCGATATCAATACCACTTATGGCCGTACCTCGAACAATTCCATTTCCATGCCAAAAATGCTGTCGATACATCATCTGCCACAGGTGTTCTATACGACGTGGATCCTCGCCGATCAACAGGGTAGCCAAGTCTTCAATGGCGCCTACCACGGATCGGGTATGCCACTCCAAGGTAGCTTCTCCCCAGCCCCACAATCCGGGCTGATCGGTCTGAACTTTGACAAAGATCCAGTTGCGCATCCGGGCATGGCATACAATCGCTTCAATACCAGTGATTTTCATGGTTATGGAGTGATTTTATGGTCCTCAGCAACAGGTGTTAATAATTCCTCCATAACCGCCCTGGTCGCTTTCAACGTCAATTCAATATCCTCCTCCGAGTGCGCATACGAAATGCTGCCTTGCTTGATCGGCAAGGGAAAGTTGAACACGCCTTTTTCGATCAGTTTCAACCGGTACGCTCGATCAAATTCAAAGTCATGGTGTTCCAGAATGTCATGAAAATCAACCGGCGCATGATCCATGAAGTAGGTACAAAACGCTGATCCCTGGCGAGCCACCACCACATCCAAATCAAAATCAGCGAAGATTTCATTCAGTCCATCCTCCAGCATGCGACCTAAATGTTCGATGTGATCATACACCTGATGTTCTTCAGAACCCAATTTCCGAATGGTCGCTATGGCTGCCGCTGTAGTTAGAGGAAACGCATTGAACGTTCCGGCAATGAGTACTTTTTTATCTTTATCCGGATGATTGAAGTAATCCATGTATTCCTTTTTACCGCCGATCACACCGAGGGGATAACCATTGGCTACCGCTTTTCCGAAAGTACTCAAATCTGGCGTCACTCCGCAGATGCTTTGATACCCGCCCAGCGCATGCCGGAAACCAGTTTTTACTTCATCAAAAACGAGTAAGAAATCATGAGCATCCGCTAAATCACGAAGGCCCTGAAGATAACCTTTCAAGGGCTTTACCACCCCGATATTTTGCAAAATGGGCTCAGTCAGGATACAGGCCACCGGATATCGTTTTAGGGTATATTCTACAGAGTCCAGATCATTGTAATTTATGATATGAACCAGGTGTTTGGCGGATTCAGGAATACCGGCAGAGATCGCATCAAAAGGATATTCACCGGGACTGACCCGCGGTCCGACCGCCTCTTTGGAGCTGATCACATTGCAGGCCACATCATTGTGCCAGCCATTGTAACCACCCTGCATAATAATCACATGGTCCTTCCCGGTCACGGTTCGGGCAATACGGATCGCATGGTAAGTCGCTTCAGATCCGGTATTACAAATTTGCACACTGTCGACGCCGGGAATCGCCTCGCAAAATAGCTGCGCCAGCTCGCCCTCCAGATCGGTCGGTCCGGCCCCCATGAGCAAGGCGTTGCTGTTCATCGTTTCGGCTACTGCGGCATTGACATCGGGATCATTGTGCCCGAGAAACGAGGCCGAAAACCCCGCCTGATAGTCGATGTATTCATTGCCATCCAGATCTTTCACCCTGCTCCCCTGCCCTTCCGTAAAGCAAATATTGGGTTCGGATTTCCGGTTTAGTGAAACCACGCCACCTGGTATCCATTGTTTGTTTTTTTCTATTAATTCTTTCGATTTTTGCCGATTGTTCATTTGTTTTCTTTCGTTTAAAAAATTGAAGTGGCTATTAAATAATCCATCGTTCAAATCCAATTATTGCTTTAATTGTAGGCTAAGCTAAACCTCGTATGTTTGTTTTAAGCGGATGAATAACTTGACAGCGTCTGAGAATTGATGGATTTAGGAATACTTTTATCCTCTATTCTGATATCCTTCTAGAGCGCTAGATGCTGACCTGCCAGCGTTTTTTTCTCGCGTCCAACCGCTGACAGGTTCCATCCAAGTTCTTATTACATTCAGCTAAAATATTTAATAGGTATATTTTAGATATAATCTACCAAACCGGTCAGGTTTAATCTATTTATCAAAATTGGGTATCCGCATACTTTCACCGTCGTTCAAAGCAGACTGATGCGCGATGATCCCCGGCGCTGTATAGGCCAGCGCTTCATAAATATTCACTTCCGGTTCGCGATCTTCCAACAAAGCTGAAATAAACTCATGCGTGATAAACGTATGCGAACCACCGTGGCCACTATTGTGTCGCATGGCCTGAGGCAGCATGTCCGTTTCCCACCACATTTCCTGGTCATAAGTTTCCATCTCCGGATGAGCCACGGTAAACCCACCATCATCTTTAGTCATCTTCTCCCCGGCATACACCACGTGGGTCGGTTCATTTTTATAAGCCATGTAATAACTCATTTTATCACCCCGCCATTCACCGCGTTCGCAATGCGCCAGCGCGCCTCTCCAACACACCTCAATATCGAATGCATTGCCCCGATCTGTCCGGTAAAAAGCAGCTCCGTTCCAAAAGGGGTTGTTGTACACATTGTCCTGAAGGATCGGGTCATCATCGCCCCATCCATGACCGGTGACCCGTGAAAGTCGCTCCCCGGTCACTGCGATAAGGTAAGCCGTACAGTGCGTTGGATACAACAATGGGGGCATCCCGTGACGCCAGGTTCGGCTGCCATCCTCCTCAAAATAAAGCTCTTCCAACCCCGGGTGGTAATACTGTGCTGAACTGCTAAATATATCACCAAACCGGCCTTCCTTATACATTTTCTTAGCGGTAATGGTCTCTTGTCGGTAGGTCGACGTTTCCGCCATCATATACTTCAATCCAGTCCGCTCTACCGCCTCCAGCACTTTGTAACATTCTTCAATCGTCATGGCTGCCGGTACAGCGCACAACACATGTTTACCGGCGTTCAGAGATTGAATCACATGATCGGCGTGATCCGGCATCGGTGTGAACAGAGCGACAGCTTCTATTTTGGGATCTTTTAGTAAAAGTTCCAGAGACTCATAGGATTTGCGACACTCGTACCGTTCCATGAGTTTCTTACGTCGATCCGGACGCAAATCACTGACGGCCTCCACAATGACGTTGGGATGTTCATTAAAGTAAAAACCCAGTCCAAACCGCCCCCCAACGACGCCAACCCGGATTTTTCGCGACGAGGTTGGTGGGCCGGCAAAGGCAAACCGGGAGGATACAGCTAATCCGGCAGCCGTTGTGGCGGTATTGATCATAAATTTTCTTCTGCTATTCATTGCTTTATATATTAAATGATTTTATGGTTTATAAAATTTGAGTTTTTACTGTTCATCTCCCTTTGAATAAATTCGAATTTCAAAAAGCATCAAAACCTCTGTAATCGTGATACTTTTCAAAAAAATACGGATCATTATTTCTTATCAAAATTCGGGATTCGCATGCTTTCCCCAGCATTTAAAGCCGACTGATGCCCCACGATTCCCGGTGCGGTATAAGCCAAAGCCTCATATATATTGACCTCTGATTCGCGATCTTCTACGATGGATGATATAAATTCATGGGTAATAAAAGTATGCGATCCCCCGTGACCACTGTTGTGACGCATAGCTTGAGGCAGCATATCTGTTTCCCACCAGATTTCCTGATCATACGCTTCCATTTCCGGGTGCGCCACGGAAAAGCCGCCATCATCTTTAGTCATTTTTTCACCGGCGTACACCACATGGGTCGGTTCATTCTTGTAAGCCATATAGTAACTCATTTTGTCACCTCGCCATTCACCCCGTTCGCAATGGGCCAGAGCTCCTTTCCAGCACACTTCGATATCGAAGGCATTCCCCCGGTCTGTTCTATAAAAAGCGGAACCATTCCAGAAGGGGTTATTGTAATCATTATCCGCTAAGATCGGATCATCGTCGCCCCAACCGATTCCCGTCACGCGGGACAATCGCTCTCCGGTCACAGCGATGAGGTAAGCCGTACAATGTGTGGGATACAACAAAGGCGGAAAACCATATCGCCAGGTTCTGTTCCCTTGTCCATCATAAGCCAATTCTTCGATACCCGGATGGTAGTATTGGGCCGCGCCGCTGAAAATTTCTCCGAATTTTCCTTCCTTATACATTTTTTTGGCCGTGATGGTTTCCATCCGGTAGGTAGACGTTTCTGCCATCATATATTTGAGTCCGGTGCGTTCCACCGCTTCCAGGACCTTGTAGCATTCCTCGATGGTCATCGCTGCTGGAACTGCACACAGCACATGTTTCCCTGCATTTAAAGTCTCTATAACGTGCGCCGCATGATCGGGTGCCGGCGTGAAAATAGCAACCGCTTCTACTTTGGGATCCTTCAACAGCTTGGTTAAAGATTCATAAGATTTCTCACACTCATATCGTTCCATCAGTTTTTTACGTCGGTCCGGGATCAGATCACTGACCGCCTCAACGATGACATTGGGGTGTTCATTGAAATAAAACCCGAGACCAAAGCGTCCGCCAACGACACCCACCCGTACTTTTCGGGATGATTTTGGTGGACCGGCGAAGGCGAAGCGAGGGGAAAGGGCTAACCCTGCAGTTGCTGCAGCCGAAGTAGCAAGGAATTTTCGACGAGATGTACACGAATTTAATAATTCTAACATATTAATAAATTTCAGATTTTTTTTCTATTAATGAGATATTAAAATGGACCTCCAGATGTAATTGTTAATGCCCTTGGCCCTCCAGGATTTTCACCTCGATGCTCAAGATGTTCTCCTGGTTCATTATTGATTAAATCAAGAAGTTCTCCGGTTTCCCGATCAACCCAGTCGGGTGTAAGGTTTTCTGGAGTAGTGTCATGTGTATCCTGTTGCCACTCAATCATTATATTCCTTAAACTGCTTAACACTTCTTTGTATTCAGGTAAAGACGCCACATTTGCAATTTGATAGGGATCATCAATACAGTTAAATAATTCCTCATATGGTCGTGGAGTGATAAAAATATCTGCCTGTGCATCTGTAAGTTGACCTTTACCCTTTAGACGAATTAAGTCATCAAAAGAAGGACTTTTTATGGCGTCCATAGGTGGTGGGTTACTGAGCGAAGGTCTTCGATTGATAATATACATAAAACTATTCGTACGTACCATTCTCTCATGCGTTTCAAATCCATGCCAATTATGCTCGGCAAAAATATATGTTCTAAAATTTAATTGAGGCTTATTGAGAAGAGTTTTAAAACTTTTTCCTTGAAAACTTTTTGGTATATTGCCATCAGCGATATCAAGCAAAGTAGGTGCAATATCAATTACACTAACCATAGAGCTACTTTCAATACCAACGGAATCTATACCATCAACCCACTTAATAATGAGGGGTGTTTTGATGCCACTATCGTATAAACGAGTTTTACATCGTGGAAAAGCTCTCCCATTGTCGGAAATAATGATAATTACAGTATTATTCAAAACACCTTGTCGTTGAAGTTCTTTTTCCACCTCACCTACGTAAAAGTCAAATCGGGTGATTTCATCATAATATTTTGCTAAGTCCTGACGTGTCTCAGCAGTGTTAGCCAAAAAAGGTGGCGGGGTAATATTATCAGGATTATTGGATCCCCTAAATTGATTTGCCCCCCATTTACGATGAGGATCAGTTGAAGCAAACCACATAAAGAAAGGTTTATTCTTTGGCCTGTTTTTTAGAGTAGTAACCCAGTTAGACTCTCCACCAGGACCTATGTCATCTTTGTTGATGCTATCAAATACTACGTTATCTAAATGCCACTTACCAGCTTGTGCCGTGTAATAACCAGCTTTCTTCAATAACTCAGGAAGCACTGGCAACTCATCTGCAATACCTCCATTAAAAGTAAATTCGGGAAACCCAGTATTGTGAGGATATCTTCCGGTTATTATACTCGCACGACTTGGACTGCAAGAACTGGTTGTAAGATAAGCATTAGTAAATTTCAATCCCCCCTTGGCTATTCGATCAATATTTGGTGTCGCCACAATAGAATTCCCGTAACATCCGAGATCATTCCACCCAAGGTCGTCAGCAATTATCAGAACAATGTTCGGCTTTTCATTTGCAAATATTGATTTTGGAAAGAAAAAACAAAGCGAATTGATTATTATAACAAAAAAAAACGAAGGACTATTAACTCCTTTTATATAGTCATTTATCATAACATTATAAGTTAAATATTAGAATTACACATTCAGCTGATTTACACTATACACAATAATACCATACACACTAATCAGTCTACATATTATAATCAAGTTGTATTAATTAATTGACAAACCAATGGCATAGCCTCAGTATTAAATCACACCTTTTAGGAACTTTCAATACCCTGGATTCTGAACCAAAATGGATTCGCCATCTACTCCAACACTGAGATCAATTTGACCTTGAGGAATCGGAAAATACTCGTGTTTGCCGCGCACAAAATCTCCTTTAAGCCAATTATTATTAGGAGCTGTAATTTCATTTCCTTCTCTAATCATCAACCAATCAAACCGGGCTTCAATATCGAAATCCCGACCATCGTATCGTACCATATCAAAGAACCGGTGGTGCTCCATTGCTAACTCAAGTCTTCTCTCAAAAAATACTGCTTTTCGAGCATAGGACTTTCCTTTTTCGGCGAAATGACCGGAATAGAGACCTACCTTATAGTTTGCTGCCGGTTCATCAGAAAATCCTTCTAATGGTTCATCCGGATTTAAAAATTTTTTCACCCATCCATCCGGATTTGCGGCTCGGGCTCTGACTCGATTGACATACGCTTCTGCTTTATCTAAACTCCCAATTTCTACTTCACATTCTGCCGCCCATAATAATACATCGGCAAAGCGAATCAGATTATAGGGGTTATTTGTTGATCCACTTGTACCTCTATCGCTTTCAACTCTTGCTTTTTCAGCGATATTTTTGATCGCATTATAAGGTCCTGCATTAATTTGATTTCGCACCCATGCCTGGCCCGGATGGACTCCCCAGTCTCTATAAGGAATCCCTCTTCTTCCAACTGTCCAATCCAGCCTTGGGTCCAGAGTCCCTTGATACGGAGTAAAATCGTCGCTGGAACTTAGTCCATTATCATTTGTAATGGGAGAATCCTGATACGTATCGATTAAAGGCAATCCGGTTTCGGGATCGGTTTGGTATGCATCCACAAGGTCAAATGTTGGCCCCAACCATCCATAGCAACAGGTGGCGGGTCCACCATAGGTGCCATTATATTTATCTCTTGGGTTACCATTCCCATTCGTAGTACCATCATTAACTGACATCTGTGCCACGAACACCCCTTCTGAACCATTTTTCGTCCGGGCTATAAAATTGTGATTATATTCATCCAATAACTTATATTTCAGTCCATTGGATGTTTGTCCGTTAGCTATGATGTCATCCAGCAAAGACTGAGCTTCCGAAAATTTATTCTGGAACATATAGGTTTTAACGAGATAGGCTTTAGCAGCCCATTTATTGGCACGTCCCACCTCGCTTTTTGTCTCTGTTAAATTATCGGCTGCGAACTTAAAATCTGCTTCAATTCTTGGGTAAACATCTTCCGTGTTAGGTATTAAATAATTTCGTTTGCTGTATTCCACCGTTTCATCAATCCACGGCACATTCTGGTAATACTTAACAAGCTGCTCCAAATAAAAAACGCCTCGTAAGAATCGTGCTTCAGCTTCTACTTGTAATAATGCCTCTGGTGATGCACCTTTTACGTTGGGAATCATTTTCAAAACATCATTTGCCCGGTTCACTGCCGCATAACCAAATTGCCAATGTTCCTCTATCCGCTGATCAAATTTATTATATAAAAAAGCTGAATACTCTGTAGCACCAAACTCTGTTCCAGCATTGGTATCATCACCACCACGCAAATATGAATATCCCGTCCAAATACCGCCTCCTCTGGCTCCTCCACCATCCAGTAACGAGTATGCCCCAATCAATAATTTATTGATACCGGATTCATTGGCTAAAGTAGATTCACTGACGGATCCGAATGGTTCAATTTCCAAAAAACTTTCATTGCAGGAAACCAGCATTATTAATGTCAATCCTACTGAAACTAAAAGTTTATAATTGAGTGTCATAATTTGTATTTTTATCAGATTAATAGGAATGTTGTTAAAATGAAAGAGATAGTCCAAAATTCAAGCTCCTATAATTCGGGTAATTGCCTGAATCACTTTCAATACCAAAATTTTGTGTGGCACCACCCAATTCTGGATCTAACCCTGTGTACTTCGTAAATGTAAATAAATCAGCAATTTGGACATACACTCTTAAGTTTGATATACTTAAATTTTGAATTAAACTGTTTTTTATTGTATAACCCAACATAAGGGATTTAATTTTCAAAAAGGAACCATCCTCCACAAAAAATGAACTGGGAGCATCGGTTGTGCTGAATGATTTTGTAGTTTCAATTTTAGGAATATTTGTGTCGGTATTTTCTGGCGTCCATGCATTTAATAGATCATTGCTTTTATTCGATGGAGGATAAAAGGCTAAAAAATGGGTATACGCTTTGACTGTGTTGAATAGTTCATTACCCTGAGACCCATATAAAAAAGTAGAAAAATCGAAGTTTTTATATTCCATATTTAAACTAACCCCGTAAGTAAAATCAGGATTGGGACTACCGAGATGTGTCCTGTCATTGCCCGTTATCTCTCCGTCACCATCAATATCTGCATACCGAAAACGACCCGGTGCAGCACCATCCTGTACAGGAGCTTTCTCTACTTCCTCATCGCTATTAAATAGACCGATTACCTTATAGCCGTAAAATGAGCTTATTGGATGCCCTTCTTCATTTCGTACTGCGTTTCCGACGGTTTGAGAAATAGTTCCCATGTTACCTGCATAAAAGTAACCGGGCCCTGGAATACTTACGACTTTATTATTATAACTCGTAAAATTAACTCCAAAAGAATAATTAAACTCCGCCTCAGCTTTACTTCGGTATTGTGCATTTAGATCTATACCAGTATTTTGAATATCTCCAATATTGACCGCAGGGGCATTGGCTCCTCCAATAATTACAGCAGGAAGAGGCTCTGTGAATAATAGTCCATTGATAGATTTCTTATAATAATCAATGGAAAAATCAATTCTACCGGAAAAGGCTACCAAATCTATCCCGGCGTTGGTCACTACATTTTCTTCCCAACCTGTCACCCGGTTTCCGATACGGTTTACGGCAAATCCTTGCTCTATGGAATTGCCTGTTCCTTTGATATCGTAATCCGTAGTCGTCATACCACTACCAAATAAACTAAAGGCATTAACTGCACTCACATTATTCTGAGATCCCAATACACCTGTACTTGCCCGGATTTTAAGATCATCTAACCAGTTCATGGATTGTAGAAATGTTTCTTGAGATATTCTCCAACCGATGGAAACCGAAGGAAAAACACCATATCTTTTATTCGGACCAAATCTGGATGATCCATCTCTTCGCAAGGTCCCCGACAATAAATACTTATTGTCAAATGTATAATCCAGTCTTGAAAAAAGTGAAAATAAGCTGTTGGAACTTATATAACTACCATTGGATACAGCACCTGCTCCATTTCCCAAAATCAGGAAATTGAAATCATTCGAAAAGAATTTTGTCCTATATGCATTCTGCCCACGACCAGAATATTTAATGGCCTCAGAACCTATAAGTGCATCAATATGATGTACACCAAAATCTCTTTTGTAATTTATTGTGTTGGTAAACGTCATGGTACTCCCAAATCCACTACTCACACCAAGCCTGTTATCGTTGGTGTTGGTTTGGAGGCCTTCAACTGGCGTGTGATAGAAACTCTGTTCGTATGAATTTGAAATATTATACCCCAAACTACTCCGCAGTGTAAAATCATCCAATAGTTCAACTTCTCCAAACACATTTCCAACAATAAACCATGATTTATCAATATCATTGTTCTTCCGATTCTGAGCTGCAACTACATTATCACCAGATCCTAATTCAGGCCCCCCGAAAGTGCCACCCCAATTACCTTGGATATCGTGTAAAGGAATTATTGGTTCCATATTAATTACGCCATTGATAATTCTTGGTGCAGCTGACTGAAAATCTCGATGAAAAACATTTAAATTTTCACCAATGCGTATATTATCCCCTATCTTGAACTCCGTATTAATTCGAGCTGAATAGTTTTGAAGTTGATTCTCAACCATGGTTCCTTTTTGGTCGATATATCCAAGAGAAAAAAGATATTTAGAATGATCAGTTCCTCCACTGGCAGATAGATTGTGTTCCATATTCGGGGCTTTTTTAAACAATTCACTATACCAATCAGTACCTTCCTTGTTCAATTTCTGAATGATATAATTGCCTCCAGTATTTGGAGATTCCCAGAAATACAAAGAAGGGTCTACTGCTGGATCACCTTGCATAGCAACACCTGCTCCCCCAGGACCTCTATACATGTAGTCGGGCATCTTACCACCCGGAAATTTTGCGTTTCCAGGAAAAGCTTTATTATACACCGTCATATAATCTTCTGACATCAACAGATTGAATGGGTTTTCCCCAAAAGGGTATTGAATCCCATATGAGGCATCATAAGAGACAACAGGGGCTCCAGTTTTCCCTTTTTTAGTTGTAACCAAAATCACACCATTTGCGCCTCTCACACCATATATGGAAGAAGCTCCAGCATCTTTGAGTACCTGAATGGACTCTATATCTTTGGGACTAATATGATTCAAATTTTGCTCAATACCATCTACTATTACCAGCGGCTGGGTATTTCCAAAATTAGTCACACCTCTTACTAGAATTTTACTTGAAGACCCCGGTGATCCGGAAGTAATAACCGTTACTCCTGAGGCCACTCCCTGAAGTGCTTGTTCTGCAGAACGAGAAGGTGGAGCCTTCCTCAATGCATCAGCATCAACAACAGAAACTGAACCTGTAAGATCTCGCTTCTTTTTAGTACCATATCCTACGACTACCACTTCATCCAGAGTCTGAGCATCAGCAGACATGGCAACGTTGAGAACGTTTTCTGAAGTAAGCGGAATCTCCGCCGTTGCATAACCGATGTATGAAAATACCAATACATCCTCTGGGTTTCCGTCTATACTAAATTCACCTTCCAGATTTGTTGTAGTCCCCTGGCCAGTATTCCGGTTAAGAATATTGACCCCGATCAAAGGTTCCTGACTGAGGCTATCGTAAACCTGACCAGTGATCGTCCAAGAATTTTGTGCGTGTAAGGCACTCAGGCTGCCAGCCAGAAATAAAGTTCCACAAAAGATCCGGAGGAAGAAGCAGGTATTTTTCATAACAATATGATGATTAAGTCAGGATTTAAAAACTCATTTAAAGATAGTGAAATATACACATTAATAATTTTTTCGTACGTAAATATAAGCATATTTTGTATACATTTCCAAATAATATAAAAATTATTTTGGATGTAGATATAGTTATACGTTTTCACAACAACATTTATAATTAGGTCTCATTTTATTTATCCTTGATAATCAATAAATTACCCAGAAGACAATAAGCCCACATTGAAGTTAAAACATCATTCTTCTAAAGCTGAAAAAATTCAAAAACTATTGGAAACTACAATCATATTCAATTCCAGTAGCCAAAGCACCAAAGGTTAGATATTATCTGGCAGCTACAGATATTCCCAAAGGGATGCCGCTGATATAATCTGTGGCAATCAGGTGTATACATTCAAATGAGAGCCATCGGTTCCACCCATTTTTTGGCACGATCCTTCGACAGTTTCACCATCTATGGCCTATATATGAGTCGAGACGTCTCATTCCCTAATCCTGAAGTTTAGACTATTTTTTGAAATCTATAATTATCAGATATGACTTCACGTATACATTTAACCAGCAATTCGTTATACGGCTAAGGGGCACCTACCCTATAATATGCCCCCTTCCGCTAAGTGATCAATACATCGTGGATATAATGGCATTCCAGGATTTAGAAGGATACCCGTGAGCATACTCTGAAAAGTCTGATTTGCGTAAAAACGTAAAAGATACCCCAGTCTCGTCTCGCCAAGAGTTTTGACGAGACGAGATGCCGGAGTTAAAAGCGACATAATATTATAGGGCTTTAGCCCCATAATCGATTGACAATAAGAACTAAAACCCGAATATGAGGATGTGCACGGCACCCCGGCCTGACCGCGTGCGTTGAAGCTTTAGCGGTGGCGCAAGACCGGGGTTACATCAAAACCTTGTTTTCTCACAGTCTGTGAAGCACCGGGGATACAATTTTGACACATGTCTTTCTGGAATGGACATACCCGCAGTACAGCAAAAAGCTGAGTTATTTACTCCATATTTAATGCCGCCATCTCGCCCCGGTACAAATGGGCTTTTAATGCTTTTTTACCAGCCTTAAAATCACGCTCCCGGATGGCTTCAAGAATCCGCCTGTGTTCCTTATCGGTCAACTCATAATCGTCCATATGTGAATACACCTCCTCGAGCTTAAGATGAAAAAGTGGAATATTGCTCGAATGATAGGCCTCCATCAACCGCTCATTGCGAGAAAACAACAAGATGGATTCGTGAAACTTCATATCGGCCTCACACGCCCCGTTCAGGTAACCGCCTTCGACCATATTGGTAAAGTCATCGCAAATCTTTTCCAATACCGCCACTTCTTCATCCGTGATTTTTTCAATGGCCAGCCGAAGCGCACCTACTTCCAGTATTTCCCGGATCTCCCGGATTTCACGTACATTATCGGCCGTGATGGACTTGACATAGTATCCGCCCCGCTCTCCCATCACCAAAAGATGCTCTCCCAATAAACGCGTCAACGCCTCCCGCACAGCGGTCCGGCTGACATCCATCTTGCGGGCCCAGTCCCCCTCGATCAACCGCGTCCCCGAAGGGATCTGGTGCGAAAGGATCTTTTTTCGGACTTCTAAATAAACCGTGTAGGATAAAGAATCTGGCTTCATGCACTAAATTTTGTATACAAAAATACGAATAATTTACATTAGATACCAGACAACCTGAGATTTTGAGCATTTTGAATTCTATAAATTTGAGGTCTTCATGTCGTTGGCAGATCTATTCGGCGCACGGTCGTGCGGTTCCACTACCTCACTCACACTCACACTCACACTCACACTCACACTCACACTCACACTCACACTCACACTCACACTCACACTCACACTCACACTCACTCACGCACCCATCCCCGGATCGCTTATGCTGTCACGACCGGTCTCCATCCGTCCCGCAAACCGATGCAAGAACCCTTCCCGGGTGTGTACCGTAAAATCATACCAGCTGCCACTTTCTTTCAAATTCCAATGGTGGGAAAAGTGTTTGGATGATTTTAGGGTTCCCACCGCCACCGGTGGGTAATCATAAGCATTTGCGGTGATAGCTCCATGTGTGGTGTCATCCCCTGTATTTTTTATTTTCACCCGGAGATTATTTTGCTTTTCAAGGTATTCGATCTCCGTGGTCAAAGGTAAAACAGCGGCGCTCCCTTTCACTTTATGAAAGTAGCCATTGGGACCATACACCTCCAGGTCATATGATCCGTCCGCACCAAAAACAGCCCAGTCATCAGCCAACTCTTTGCCCGCTTCGACGGTGTATCGTCTGGGAATCTGGTCCAGTCGATGCAGGTCATACACATGAAAAACCGCACCGGCCTGACCGGAATTTTGGAAGTTTATACCCACCTTTTTTGCATTTGAAAAGTCAAATTCCACATTCAACCGATACGGCAACGCCCGCGAGTACCTGGTTCCCTTTTCCTGATACAACGGTTTCGGCTGATCCGGCGGGCTTGCGGTCGGCAGTTTCTTCGAAGCTTCATCTTTGGATGCGTAATCACTGGTCTGGGGCATTTTAGGAAAATGTGGATCGTTGGGGTTTACAAAATCAAACGCCGACACCAGATCACTGGAGACCGCCCGGTGCCACGGACTTATAGCGGGCAGATGAACGCCAAACCGTTTTTCTATAAACTGCCCCACCGAGGTATGGTCTGCCACCTCCGAGTGCACCCACCCGCCCTTGGACCAGGGTGAAATAATATACAAAGGTACGCGAGGACCAAAGCCCCAGGGTCGCACCCGTCCCGATATCGTATCCCGCTCATCCAGATAATCCCGGCGTGCCTCATCATCGCCCTTCTTACTCTTGTCCGTATCGTCTGCCGGTGGTGGCGGACCGGCATCAAAGTACATGCCTTCCAGATCCAAGGTGGATTTCCCGGCCAAATTCCCTGCTGCATCATAGGACGGAACCGCCGGAGCCGGGAGATGGTCAAACAAGCCATCATTCTCATCAAAACTCAGGAAAAATATCGTTTTCGCCCACACGTCCGGGTTGGTCGTCAGTGCCTCCAGCACTTGATGGGTAAAATCCGCCCCCCGATAGGGACTGGATGGTGCACCGGGGTGTTCGGAATCATCTTGGGCCGGCAAGACCCAGCTCACCTGTGGAAGCGTCCCTTTTTCCACATGACTTCGAAGATCATCTAGACTCCAGTGGGACATGCCGTTCTCATAAATGGATGAACCGGGTTTTGCATTGCGAAAACTTTCAAAAGCCAGGCAACCGTGCATGGCCCCGGTCCAGTTGTCGTTCGGGTCCTGATAAATCCGCCAGCTTACACCCGCTTCTTCGAGCACATCGGGAATGGTCGGCCATGTGAAGGCATTTCCCTGATAGGTGTAGCCCGGCTCGGGCATTTCTCCCTTAATCCAACAGCGGAGGTTGACCGGCTCCGAGTCCTGGTCCGTGCCATTGAGACCGGCGGCCCGGCGCTCAGGATCAAAGTTGGAGCCGGAGAAGAACACAATCCGGTTTGGATCAGTACCGGTCGCCACCGAACAATGGTGGGCATCGGATATCGTGAACGATTCTGCCAGCGCATATTGAAACGGAATCTCAGCACGCGTGTAATAAGCCATCGAATAAGGGGTCTTAAAGAGCGGCCAATAACCATATTTGCCCTGATTCCAAGCGGCTTGCATATCAGGAAAATTGTGCGGTGTCCCTTTGATCAGCGCGGCATTCGTCGCATTTTTATCGGCATGATAGGGCGGAACCACTTCTTTGCCGTCGGACTGATGAAAGACCCGGCGACCACTTTCGAGCGGGATGGGAAACCGGTCACCAAAACCACGCACCCCTTTCATCGTCCCAAAATAATGATCAAAGGATCGGTTTTCCTGCATCAGAATCACAATGTGCTCTACATCCTCGATCGTCCCTTTGGTATTGTTCGCCTGAACCGAAAGCGCTTTCTGAATCAAGTCGGGCCAGGCCATCGCGACAGCTCCCGATTTTGTGGTAAGAGCAATAAATTTTCTCCGGTCTATTTTTGACATGATCTTGCTATTTTGCTGTACAAATTAATAAAAATAATCAACAGCTTCGCTAATCCGTTTTTTCCCACCCCGCTGTCCCCCGATTAAAATCCACCTGGACCTGGTCGATTCACTTCTTCCAGCAGCCGGGATAAGTGCAAACTTGCGACACCGCATTGAATCTGAAGACGGATTAAACATTTACTATCACAGATTGCAAGTAAATCACTAGTTTATACATCACAATAATATTTTATTTGTGAACTATAAAAGCGGGATTGATCCAGCCCCATTGAAAGGGCATACCAATCAGGACGGTATCTGCTACAGATCTGTCCATAAAATGGAATACAGTGCATCCGTAAATACCGGAAATTCAATTAATTTTCATTTAAAAAGTAAAACCATGTTGTCATTTCGTGCCCACCCCCTCTGCAATGTGTTCGTAGGTTGCATTCTGTTCTTCACATTGAGTTGTCAAAACGATCACCCCATGGAGCAGACTGAACTCACCATAAGCGATGTGATCAGCGATGCGGTCACCACGATCTACAGCGAAGGCAGAGAAGCCGAATTTGCCAATTACACCCAGGAAGATGTTCTTCAAGAATTTAACGACGAAGAAAAAATGGTTTTAGCCAGTAAATACTGGGTTTTTGACATCAATCAGAAGTCCGAAGTCTACGTATGCCGAAGCGTCGATCAGGACGAACTACCTTTTTGGATTCCGGAAACGGGTTTTCAGAAAACGGACATGCAGGTCAAAAACAAATTCAACACCTACGAAGTATGGAAAAAGACCTATCCGGCCGGCCGGGTAGAACTGGGCATCAATGGATTTGATCGACACAACCGGGTGTATTTTACCATTATCAGACCACTGGAGAATCAACAACCATTGGTCGTTGAGCCCGTATATCCGACACACCAGATCATCACGCCCTTCCATAAAGGCAGCTACACGTATTTTGACTGGGACGAACTGGTTATCACCGAATTACCGGACGAACTGACCGGAGCCACCTTGCTGGTCACGAACCGGGGTCGATCGCGGGAAGCTCATTTGATGCAGGATGCATTCCGTACCACGGATTTCCCATCGTCGGACACCATTGATCAAATCCTACTCACCTGGTCCAGTGATCCAAAAACCACAATGGATATTGGCTGGCGTACTTCTACTGACGAAAAAGAAAGCACCCTTCGGTACTGGACACCTGGTAGTACAGACACCGCAGTGATCAATGGACAACTAACGGTCCTGGAGGATCGAATGCTGGCCAACGACCGGTTCAATCACCGCTTCCGATCTCAGCTGACGGATCTTAAACCGGGCATCACCTACCAATACCAGCTCTCCACACCCACACACACTTCCAGGACCTACGAATTCATGACGGACGATGGCGGAGATGCCTTTGAGTTTGGTTGGTTTGGGGATGTCCACAGCGATCCGGACTGGGGAAAATTAGTGCAGAAGGGTGATTCTCTGTTTCCCAACATCCGGTTTTATATTCAATCCGGCGACAATGTCAATACAGGGCTGTTTCGGGACGACTGGGATAAAACCATCGGCTATTCTGGCGATGTATTTCGATCAAAACCCTATATGGCGACCCCGGGTAATCACGATGCTCAGGAGGGGCTCCCTCCTACTCGATATTTGGAATATTTGAAGTACCCCCACAACGGTCCGGCAGGAAAGCAGCCGGGGCTGACTTACACTTTCACGTATGGCAATACGCAATTTTTCATGATGGATTGTGTGAGCATTCCAGTGGAAGAACAGGCAGATTGGCTGGAACAGGAGTTAAAAGATTCCGATGCAACATTTAAAATTGCAGCATTTCACTTTTCACCTTTTACGCCCCATGAAGATTACAGCGACATTAAAGAATCCTGGGTGCCTTTGTTTGAAAAATATGGGTTGGACCTGGTTCTGACGGGGCATTTCCATTATTACCAGCGAACCAAAGCCTACGGGGCGGATCTGAATGAAACAGGAACGCCGACCTACATCATGTCAGTGGGTACTACCTACAAAAACAAAGAGCGGACAACACCCCAGGCCCATGAAGTGGTGTATTTTAGGAATCATATGTTTCCACACATCACAGTTGATGGGAACCGGTTGGAAATTGTGACGTACGACCGCCATTTTGAAGAGCTGGACCGGTATGTGATCGAAAAATAGCGCTCTGTTTCATGAATCTTTCCGTTTTAAGTAGGTGTTCAACATAGATATTGATCATTTCAATTTACGGAGCAGGCGCCCCATGTCATCCTATTGGATGATGCACCAGGTCAATTGTTCAATTATAGAGCTGACCGGAATTACTTATATATTCTCATTCTCACCGTTGGGGAAACCCAACAAAAAAATCATTCTGGAATAAATTTGCAAGTTAATTCGCATCCGTTATTACAATCTACCTGATCAGTAATTGATCAGGCTTCCAATGCTTTTCGAGCAAATGTGGCACATTTCCTCACCTCTTGGACAGCGTCTGAGTTCGCCGGGATTTTATATTCCAATTCGATGCTGACGGGGATTTTATATTTTTTATCCCGGAGCAGCTGAAGAACTTCCACGATGGGGGTATCCCCTTCGCCCCACGGCAGATTCTTGGCTCCATTTTTCTTGGATTGTCGGTCTTTCAAGTGCATGGAGGTGATCCGATCGTGATGGGCATCGATAAATGCGAGTAGCGATTGTTTAGTGTTTTTACCACCGGCCGCGATGTAATGGCCAATGTCCAGGTTAATCGTATTGTAGGGAGATTGACTCAGGGCTTCATCCCAAACCGTGTCAGTTGCCTGCGTATGCGTATGATACCCAACATGCATTTTATGTTTGGCGGCCAGCGCACCCAATCGTTTGGATTGGACCGGATCGCGGGGCAATTCCACCGTTACAGACTGTGCTCCTAGAGCTTTACCAGCGCGCATAGCATATTCAATTTCTGCATCAGTATTTTTATTACCCAATGCACTGGGCTTGAAGGCATAGATATCCACGCCTGCTTTTCGAAACATCTTCCGGACTTCCTTGTATTTATCCATCGACACGTTGGCCCGCCAGGCTGCTATCTGGTCTTTATCGGCTGGTATTCCCGCGTATCTCTCCACGGCACCGCCCATCAATTCCACGGCACTGATCCCGCTGTCCACTACGTATTTCAAAAGCTGATGGATATCGTGCGGCATGCTTCGGTACGAATAGGTGATGACACCCACTTGCACACCAGCGTATTTTGAGTTGGGTTTTTTCTTCATAGGTAAACCATCGGTCCATAAGGGCGCCGGCGTACACAGCAGTCCGGCAACGCCGAGTGTAGTTTGCTGTAAAAACAAACGGCGGGAGGCCTTCTTGGTCATGGGTTGATTCTTATCCATGTATCGGAATTTTAATGCGTAAAATGAACTTGGACAAATATATCAAAAAAAATCAGTTTGTTCGGTCAAATAGCAGCCTCCACCTATCGAACCTGATTTACTATCCAATCGGTCACCGTTTCCAACACAATGGGTGCTATGGTTTCGGTGGATTCTCCATATTCATTCATGAGTCCGGTGGTGGCATGCTGGAACAGGTGATTCAGTTCCGGATAAATTTTTGTCGCCACCCGGGTGTTGCCCGCTTTCTTTAAAGCCCTTTTGATGGCGTCGATGTTCTCTTCAGCGGGAACCTGAAGGTCCTTTCCCCCACCGATCGCCAAGACCGGTGCCCGAACGTTTTCCAAATACCGGGTGGGGTCATTGCTCAGAAAATATCGAAACCAGGGGCTCATCAATTGATCCGCCTGACTTTCAGCTGCAGTCAAGCGCTGTTCTTTCGGTGTGGATTCGGGCATGCCGGAAGCCAATAGTTGGATCAGTGAATCACGAACGGAAGGTGACCGGTCCTCCTGCAACAGAATATCATAAATCCGACGATTGATTTCCGAGGCCGTTTCCATCTGTTCTTGGGAGGCTCCCGACGCTTCGGCGATGAGTGCGGATTGATCCATCAGGATCTCGCGGCCATCTACACCCGGCGCTGCCAACAGCACGACAAAAGCTATGTTTTGATCCTCGGCAGCGACCATCGAAGCAACAATTCCCCCTTCGCTGTGGCCGAGTAATCCGATCTTATCCGAATTAATATCACTTCTCTTTTGCAGGAACGACACAGCTGCTGCCGCATCCGTTGCAAAGTCTGCGGTGGTACCGGCACTGAAGTCACCTTCGGACGCTGCCGTCCCCCGATCGTCATAGCGCAGTACGGCGATCCCTTTGCGGGTCAGATCATCGGAAAGCACCCAAAACGGTTTATGCCCCATGATGGTCTCATCGCGGTCCTGGGGTCCGCTCCCGGAGATCAGCACCACAGCTGGAAAAGGGCCGTCCCCGGCGGGACGCGTCAACGTGCCGGCCAACCGGATCCCATCGGCCTTTGCATTCGAAAAGGTAACCTCTTCGGACGCGTAGGGAAATCGCGGCGTCGGATGCTGGGGTCGCTGCAACACTTTTTCCTTCACCGCTCCTTTGTGAAGCGTCAGTGGTATGGACATACCGCTTTGCTGAAACGTGCCCCGGATGGAATCATTTTCCAGCAATTTGCCATCGTATAGAATGGCGCCGTGAGCTAATTCAACATGAAGCTGCTGGTTCTCAAAAGTAATTTTGGTAGCCGGAATACCCGTTGCATTTTGATCCGGGCTATCCAGCACAGCTGTATACACCCCGGCGGAATCCTGGATGTGCAGCACCAGGGTTAGTTCGCCGACGGGTGTCTTGAGTTCACCACTCCAGGAACCCTGAAGCTGCTGAGCCGACAGAATCGTCAGAAAAGAAAACAGAATTACGTTGAGTAAACATAGCTTTTTCATCGACAGAGTGTTTTTATAGTCACTGGATCAAAATACCTTCTAAATATAAATAAAAATGGCTCGTTCTGATTCAAATGGAGAGGCATTTTTTCTTGCAATTTTTAAGATACGGTTGTGTCAATTTCTAATTATCTATGGTGACCCGAAGATCACGCAGATCACGCAGATTAACGCAGAATTAGTCCCGCTCCCGCATGGCGGGACAGGTCTTGCAGGATGGTAGCACAGCTATATCCTGATGCTTTCAGACATATGGTTGGCTGTAATTCCCAGGCAGGAAGATATTTTTAGTTATCTTATCCTCAAAATATACCCACCATGGAAATCAAAATATCAGGAGATGATCCAAAACTCTTAAAACAAGTAGAAGAATTAGCAAAAAACCTGGGATTGAAAATTACGAAATCAGATATAGACCAAGAAGCCATTAAAAATAATAAAATGGCATTGAATGCGCTTCAAAATCTTGCAAAATCTAAAGCTTTTAAAGATATTAAAGATCCAGTTTCCTGGCAAAGAGAAGTCAGAAAAGACAGAGAAATTGGTTGGACTTAATCAAATTCCTGGACTTGGTTTGATTCAGATTTTTTTTGACCAAATCTATATGAGAAATAGACAGAGCCCAGATAAAAAGCACCACCAAGTATTTTGAGAACTAAATGACGCAAAATTATGAAAAAAGACCTTCTCTTTTTCGAAACTCCTGAAACCTTCCGGGAATGGCTGGCTCAAAATCATAATCAAAAAGAAGTGCAATGGGTCGGTTATTATAAAGTCGATAGTGGCAATAATGACTTTTTCAATCGACATAAATGAGTATATTTGTCAATTGCAAAAGACACTATCATGGACATATTGTATACTTATCAAGACAGTTTACTGAAAATGGTCAGTTCTCAGTTTCATCGATATCTCTATTATGAGATTGATTGGACTCTGAGAATGATTGGAATACGCGGCCAGAGAGGAGTAGGGAAAAGCACCCTGGTCCTACAATACATTAAAGAAAATAAGTTGCATCAAGATGGAAATGGTTTGTATATTACCATGGATCATCCATACTTTTATCATCATCCCTTGTTCGACACCATTCATGAGTTTTACAAAATCGGAGGTCGGTACATTTTTATTGATGAAATACATAAATATCCCCGCTGGTCCAATGAGTTGAAGGTCATTTATGATGGCCACCCTGATTTGAAAATCGTATTTACTTCATCATCGGCCCTGGAGATTTTCAAGGGAAGCGCAGATCTAAGCAGAAGAGTGATCCTATATGACATGCACGGACTTTCTTTCAGAGAATATATCAATCTCACCGAGACTAATGAATTGACAACCATCGACTGGCCCTCCATTTCAAGCCATCCCCAGCCCTTCATTGAACAAATTAAAACTGATTCCCCTATCCTCAGATTGTTTCAGGAATATTTACAAGTAGGCTATTTCCCAATGATATCCGAATATGATCCAAAACAGATCCCCATTTTTTTAAATCAGATTATCAATACGGTTATTGATTCTGATTTAAGCCACATTAAGGACTACAGTTCGGGGACTGCGCAAAAAATCAAAAAACTGATCGGTGTCATTGCAGAATCGGTCCCATTTAAACCAAATATATCCGCTCTGGCCCATAAATTGGAAGCGAGCCGGGATTCTGTATATACTTGGTTACATGATCTGGAGCAAGGCAAATTAATAAATACGCTACGAACAAAAGGAAAAGGAGTAGCTACCTTGCAAAAACCGGATAAAATCTACCTCGAAAATACAAATCTCATCTATGCATTAAGACCACATAATGAAATGGGCAATATCAGGGAAACGTTTCTATTGAATCAGTTAATCAACAGCGGGCTGTCCGTCAGTCTGCCAAAAAGTGGTGATTTTTTTGTAAATGGAAAGGCTATCGAAGTTGGAGGTAAAAACAAATCCAGTAAACAAGTCAGCTCCTTTTCAGATTTTTTAGTAGCGAAAGATAACACACTGAGTGCTTACAAAAACAGTGCACCTCTTTGGCTGTTCGGATTTTTGTATTAACATTGATCTAATGTCCCTCAGCGCCATTCACCCAGCCTATGACCAGGGCTGTAAGGGCACGGTGTGGCAGTTTCATGGGACTAAGTAGGTGCCACGAAAACGCGAATTTTATATCGGCAGTAGCAAGTAGTAACGACGCGATTTAGCCGTCGACAAAAGCACTAATCATCTTGACAGTGGTCGATATATTTTTTGGTGCTTCTATTTTTCGTTGTGACCGGTGGTCGGTGATCACTGTAGGAGCCGGGATCAGGAGTGGGGATATCCAAACATAAACCCTCGATACTACTTTAAACACCCACATCAATATCCAAACCCACATCTGCTTTCGTGAATTGCCTGCCTTAGTTTATTAACAGGAGGTAAACTTTCAAAATTTTATCTTTATCCGGTATTCGCAGCGATTTGAGCAAGCTGTTCGTGGATCAGTTGGTTGTGAATTGCTTTCACAAAGGGATCTTTATCCTGGAATATGGATTTGCAAGCCGTGTTAAAGGTTGAGCGTGGGGGATTGTAAAGCCATTCTCAACTGCAGACGATTTTATAAACTCCACAATAGACACCTGGTGTGAATTGACTCCCTACCTCGTAACGGGAGGTAAACTTTCAGAAAGGTATCTTTATCTGGAATTAGCAATACCTGGGAGGCGGGAGCTCTTGCTCCCGGAAGTGGAGCAGCAGATTTGACAGATCTTTGAGATCTGTTAAATCTCACGCCAGCCACTCTTTCATCTTAATCAATCTAAAGTCATGGAAAAAAATTACACTGCAATCATTCGAATCATCCTTGAACCATA
The DNA here is from genome assembly GCF_019802045.1 of Membranihabitans marinus. Taxonomy (GTDB): domain Bacteria; phylum Bacteroidota; class Bacteroidia; order Chitinophagales; family Saprospiraceae; genus Membranihabitans; species Membranihabitans marinus_A. Next base: position 61,065 of record NZ_JAHVHU010000011.1, read on the forward strand.
AAAATAAAGACCCTTGAGCCAGATTAATTTAATAGTACAATGGATAGCAATCAAACTCATTCATTACAATAATAAATAAAGACTCTCTTCATAAAGACCGACATTATGTGATAATTTGATATCTTTAAGCAAACCAATAGTTCAATCATTCGTAAGCTCCAATTACTCCCCAATGAAACGAACAGAAAAACAAATTATCAACTGTTTTAAATCTTTAAACTTGTTGTCTCGAGGTTCCACGATGAATGATCTCGCAGTACGACTGAATGTATCTACGAGGACGGCTTATAGGTATTTGACGGTCCTAAAAAATGCCGGATTTCTATTTGAAGAAATTGGAGATCATACCTATAAATTAATCCAAGCGAAAAGAGACAAGCACATTAGCATCAGCTTCACTCAACAGGAGGTCGAGTATATCACAAGCCGGATAACGGAGAACGCCCCTGCTTACAAGTCGATCTATGACAAGCTGTACATTCACTCTGACATTTTACAACTCCCAAACAAAGTATTGGCTGCAGACTTCGGCCGAACCATTCGAATGCTGGATCGTGCTATACGCGCTAAAAAACGGGTAACCCTGGTAGGGTATTCTTCTGCACATAGCAATGATAAGGACAATTATAAGGTCGAACCCATCCAACTGGAAGACAATTATCAGCGATTGTATGCCTATGATTTGAAGGCTAAAAAGGTTCATCAATATAAAACCGAGCGAATAGAAAAAGTCGAACTTCTAAATGAAAGCCAGTGGTTCACTCAGGATTATTCAGATAAAATTGAAACCGATTGTTTTGGTTGGATGATCGAAGATACTACTTGGGATATTGAACTCGAGATGAGTCGGGGGGCCTATCATATCATCAAGGAAGAAAACCCCGGAATAGCGCAATTCTCATCCGAGCTTTCTGACAACCGTTTTTTATTGCAGGCCACCGTGGCAAATCTTCTACCCGTCACCTCCATAATACTTCGGTTACCGGGTGAGATCCGGGTGATTAGGCCCAAAGTAATCGAAGCGGAAGCCGCCAAAAGATTACAGAAACTGGACTTTTTAGAAAAATATTATACCCCATTGACGTAAGTTGACAATGGGCGGGGGTATGTTTAGGGTTGAGGGGTAAGTAAATTAAAAAGACATAAGAAAAAATTAATAAATATGAGAGTATATTTACATTTGACACAAAATACGGAGCCGGTACCATTCGACTACCAGTCTTCCCTGGTTGGTGCCTTTCACAAATGGCTGGGTAATAATGAAATTCATGATGACATATCCCTCTATTCCCTTTCCTGGTTAAGTCATGGAGTAGCTGGAAAAAATGGGTTGGACTTTCCGAATGGGAGTACATTCTATGTCAGTGCCCCATACCGTGATCTGCTCAAGAAAATGATTGATGGCATATTCCAGGGACAGGATATTCGATGGGGCATGCAGGTGCGAGAGGTTGTCCTACAGCCAACGCCCGAGTTTGGTGACAGTCGGCGGTTTCTAGTACAAAGTCCGGTTCTGATCAAGCGAAACCGGGTAGATGGCGACGGGCAACAATATTTCTTCCCTTCTGACGAGGAGTCCAATGGCTACCTCACCGAGACGATGCAGCATAAATTGTCCAAAGCAGGCTTAGCCCATAATATTGAAGTGATGTTTGACCCGGAGTATCAAAATCCCAAAACAAAGAAGATCCGGTACAACAAAATTGACATTAAAGGTACTTTATGTCCTATCATCGTAAAAGGGGAACCCGAAGCGGTATCTTTTGCCTGGGACGTCGGTGTGGGGAATAGTACTGGGATTGGATTTGGGGCAGTGAGGTGAAAAAATAAATGATATGAAGTATTATGTAGTAAAATATACGGGACCGTTTGGCTTTATAAAGCCATGGACAGCGGTACGTGACGAAGAAGTATACAGTCAACAATTCCTAACCCCTTCAATGGTTTCAGGTATTGAAAAAAAATTATTTCCTGAACTTATTAACCGAGAATGGGACATCTATAAGGTAGTAGGACATCGACTTACATATAAACTAATATCAAGACAACAGGAACAAACACAGCCACGAGGATGGAACTCTAAAGGTCGAGGAACAAATAAAACGTTTGAGAGACCTAAAGCAATATTAACAAGAGGTGTATTTGTAAATCCAACACTACACCTTGCCTTTACAGACAAACGTGATGCACAAATAGCTTTTACACAGCACATTTGTTTGGCAAGAAATGAAGATATTCTTTATCCCGACAAAATAATAGAAACTTCAAAAGAGGAATTCGAAACCAATACTGAACGTTTTAGAGGTTTTGAATTGGTATTCGAGAAAAATAAAAAGTCTTTTCTTGTGGGGTATAATCGTTATAATGATTTTGCAAAAATGTATGGGTGGCTAAGGGTACTCGGTAATCCCGTAAAAACTGTATTTTGATGAATTCATTTAACCACATATTAGCAAAAGGGAAGCCGGATTATACAACGCTGTACGAACATTTATCGTATGTTAAAATTGTAATAGAAAAAATTGCCTCAACAAAAGGCATTGATAAGACGGTAGCTGCAAAAGGTGCTATTTTACACGATATAGGAAAAGTTCATCCAATATTCCAAAAACGACTACAGCCTGAATACTCATGGTCAGAAAATGAACCGCCATTCCGACATGAAATAGCATCGCTTCTTTTTTTATCTGTTTTTGACGAATCAATTCACAGTGATCTAATTGAAATGGTAATTGCTCACCATAAATCCGTGTTAAACGACCCATCAGGAAGAGGCTTATTGGACCTGCCCCAAAATTTTGATTTTGACGTCTTTGATCTGCACTCAGAAGATTGGGAAAACTGGTCCGTGGGTGCATTACAAATCCTTTCAGCATTTAATATTGACACACCTGAACAAATATTACTCTCACAAGCAAGAGCTAACTATGAAAAAGTGGTTGAATTTGTAGAATCGAAAATCAATAATCACGGTTATTCAAAATATAAAGGTTTGCTGGTTTCTGCAGATCATTTTGCTTCAGCCCTTATCGATAAAAGTGATGAGCAAGCCAAACAAATATTCAAAACACCAAACTTAGAATTTTATAATCGGGAAGGTGAACTATATCCATTATCTCTCAAAAGTGATTCGTCTTCAAAAAAGCACACTATTGTAGTTGCCTGCACCGGCGCCGGCAAAACAGACTTTTTGTTCAGGCGCTGCAAAGGTAGAGTATTTTACACTCTACCCTATCAGGCGTCTATCAACGCCATGTATAATCGAGTGAAGAATGAGTTGGAAAGCACTAACCCAAACCTTGATATCAGGGTTTTACACACATCATCTTCTGTTACCGTGAAAAACGGGACTATTGAAGAGAAAATGAAACAAAGTCTTGTTGGTTCTTCGATTAAAGTGTTAACCCCCCATCAATTAGCAGGAATAATTTTTGGTTGCAAGGGCTTTGAATCTATAATCACCGATATTGAAGGCTGTGATGTTATCCTCGATGAAATCCATACCTACACAGATATTACAAGGTCCATTGTTTTAAAAATTGTTGAGGTTTTAAACCGTCTCAATTGCAGGCTACACATAGGAACGGCAACTATGCCTACCGTTTTGTATAATAAGATTTTGAACGTGCTCGGAAAAGAAAATGTAATGGAAGTCAAGCTCACCAAGGCAGAACTGGATAGGTTTGACCGACATACAACACACAAGATTGAAAGCTGGAATGATACAACAGAAATTATTCAATCAGCTATAGAGAAAAATCAAAAAATTCTCCTTGTGTGCAACCGTGTAAAGTCAGCTCAGGATATATATAATTTTTGTGTAGAACATTATGATGTCCCAAGTCTGTTAATTCACAGCCGGTTTAAAAGAGGAGATAGAAACGAGAAAGAAGAGCTTCTTTTAGGATTGAACGAAGATGGAGAGCCAAATGGAAAATTCAATACAAGTAAAAATTCTTGCATTGTTATTGCCACTCAAGTTGTTGAAGTAAGCTTGGATATAAGTTTTGACCTGATGGTGACAGAAACAGCACCTTTGGATGCTATGATTCAGCGATTTGGCAGAGTAAACCGCAAACGTACAAATGAGACGATTGGACATTTAAAGCCGGTATATATTATAGCGCCACCTGATGATACAAAGAAAGCTCTTCCATACAAATTGAAAGTATTAGAAAAAAGTTACAAGATTCTACCGACTAGTGACACATTACATGAAAGAGATTTGCAGCTAATGCTTGATAAAGTGTTTCCAGAGATAGATGTCATTGACATTGAGACACACTCTGTTTTTAAAGCGGACGGGACTTGTAAGTTACAGTATTTAACACACCGGGCAAAATCGTACTTGTTGAAGTTGCTCGAGATTGACAGTGTAAGCTGTATTCTGAATAAGGATATTGAAAGTTATGAAAACTCTGGATACGACGATCGAATTCTTTTGGAAATCCCCGCCAGATACTGGCAGGTAAAAGACTTTCCACAAGGCAAGTACGGAACAAAACCGTTTATTATGCCAGACCATTCATATTCTAGTGAATTTGGGTTTGAAATTGAAAAAGCAAAATCATTCAGCACAACAGAAAGCTTCCTTTAAAAACAAAACAATTTATGAATACAGTTCCAGTCGGTCGCACATTATTAAATGCTTACAATGAAAAATATGGCAAGTCGTACTCAGCAAAGGAGTTCTTTGACAATGTTTACTTTGAGACATTCTTTAACAATAAAAAATATTTATACTGGGTTCAAAACTCGCCCTTCGTTCAGGAACTTTCTACTTCGAAAAAAGGTGAAAAAGGTATTCGTGAAACGATTAAAGATAATGAAGGTAAGACCTTAAAATTTGATTCAGAAGACGAAGCTCAAAGTTATCTCGAAACGGTTGTTAAACCCCGAAATGATTTCCTTGAGGTAAAGTCTTTGGGAAAAAACGGGATTAAAATCCTAAAAACTCTAAACAAAGATGAAAGAAAAATCAAATTAGAAGAATTTCATATCAAAGTGAATGATGCTTATGAAAATAATGATATAGAAGCAAGTGTTGCTTTGGGTTTTCCCGCATCCGAATCCAAAGAATTCGCCACTACGTCCGGCCTTGTGAGTTCAGTAAAAATAGAAATAGATATTGAGGAAATCTATTTGTCATGGATAGGAGCTGGTTTGAGCATTGGCGTATCTGGTGGTTTTTCCATCCTGTTTGACCAACCAGATATATTATTAAAAGTCTATGATGGTTGGAAAGTTTATCGGAAATTTTTGAACAATCCTTCATTAGAGGATTTAGCACCCAATAAAATTACCAGTTGGAATGGACAGTGGTTAAACTATAATTATGACAAATATCCAGAACCCGACCCTGACTTTGGAACGTTAAACGACAAGGGGTTTTTTAAGGTCACTACAAAAGGAACTGTCCTCAACACGGTGAAATGGAGTCAGCTGTTTTTCAACCTATCGAAACATTTCTCCAATAAAACCTACACAGGCTATTTATTCAGCTTTGGACAAACAAATACAACTCTTGGTTTCTTTCCATTTCGATTTGATGAAGCTAAAACATTAATTGGCACATACAAGAAGTTGTTTGGTGAAAATGCCGCTCTACGTGACGCAAAAAAATATGAACAAATGTATGGCATTCACATCAAGCGGGCTTGTGAACTGGGTGCTATTGGCATACAGGCGCTGGAACCTGAAGGACTGAAAGAATATTTTAAGCCCGGGAAAACACCCTCCTTTAAAAAGAAAAACAATGAAGAAAAGGATTATGAAAAAAACATCATTCCATTTAGAACTTATAAAACCTGGTTATTAGCTATGATTTCAAAAAACAAAGAGGAAATGGTTGACTATACAGCCACAGTCGCAGAAACGCTCATTCAGTGTGCAGAAGCATACCGTAAAAAGAAAAAGGGAAAGACAAAGTTTTCAAATCAAATTAAAGAGCTTCTTTCTTCCAGTTCAAAAAGAGCTTTTATCGACCAGCTCTCTGAGTTGGTAAGTGACAAGGAATTTGTCAACAACGACCAACTGGACGTCTTTAACGAACTAAAAAACAGAGTTCATTTAAGCAACAGTATTGATTTTAAATATTTAATCACTTTAATCAAATTCGATTACGCTTTTCAAAGCAGAAAAGCTTAACAAATAAATTTACAACTTATGTCAAACACAATTTACATCCGTACATTAAAAAAGGCCGAACACACTGTATTTGGTGTGGAGGACGGTCAGAAAAGATATTATGACCCTCAATTCAACAAATATATTCCATACTCCAGTGGTCAGCAAGTTAAACACTCCATCATTGACAAACTAACTTCTGTCATCAGCAAAATACCATCACCAACCACATTTGTATTTGATGTGAACAAAAAAGGAGAACTTGGAGAAGGTGAGGTATTTGCGAGTTGTGATCCGTCATATGCCGATCAATTATTTGGCGGATGGATGAAAGCCCCCCAGGGAGGAAAGGAAAAAACCTTGAAACGTAGAAGCCCGCTTTCTATTTCAGCAATGCGAGGCATACATCCGCTTTTGTGTGGAATAAATTCTGAAAACATTTCCTTTGATCGAACAGACATGCCAAATAATGAAGTGATTGTTCGCGGACCAAAAGGAGAAGAGCTTACAGAGGGACAAATCGCAGAACTCTTAGAAGGGAAAGACAGAAGTCTGAGCAGAAAATGGATTCCAAGCAATCGAAGAGCAACCGGATTGTTTGTTCAGGATATTGCTATTGACCTGAGAAAGCTTTTTTCAGTAAACACAAATCCTTTAGAGCCAGAGATGAATGATGAGACTATTGAGAAATTAAAAGAGAAAGGATGGATTGAAAGCAAAAATGTATTCGGCCCTTGTCTTGTTGCACCAAAGAACATGCGAGAAGAATTGATTCCTGCACTGGCAGAATCCATCATTCATTGGCATATCACTTCCAATCAGTCGCGTACTTTTAGCTTGATGGAAACCCTAGCTATAACCATAAGTGACAATGCAAATAAAATTGCCGGAAGTATACGGGCCAAATTACAGGAAGAAGAGGAAAATAAGGCTTTACCTGTCATTGAGGAAGATCTGGATGGGGTTCAAACTTTTGTAACTCTTTCTGCGAGCGGATATATACCTACCAAATCAGAAAATGCTAATGCTTTGGAGCAGGCAAAAGAAGAATTGGTTAAAAGAATGGAGAGTTTTGAATATGAAGATAGAATAAATATCTAAGTAATCAACCTCTTCTTATGCCAACCTCCACAAACATATCACTTCCGCTACTGATTGGCCAAGCCTATCATATCTACAACCGGTGCAATGACAAAAGCAAATCTTTTTTCATTATTCTGTAGATCTGACAGATCCCGGAGCGGCAGATTTGACAGATCTCCAAGATCTGTTAAATCTCATGCCGCTCTTGTCCACCATAGGCTTGTATCATAAACCAAAAATAAATATATTGAACCAATGCCTTCCTCCACAGACATTTCGCTCCCACTGCTGCCCGGACAGGCCTATCACATCTACAACCGGGGCAATGAAAAAAGGCAAATCTTTTTTCAGGAGGATAACTTTTCGTATTTCCTAAAGCGATATCAGGATTACGTGAAGGACTACATGGATACGTATGCCTATTGCTTGCTCGATAATCACTTTCATATATGTGTACGTGTAAAATCCGGTGAAGAAGTCATTGCTTCAGCCAAAGATGATGAGAGTTTTAAGTTAGACCGGCATTTTGTGCAGAGATATGTGATGCCACATTTAAAAACTATCGGTGTCAAAGCTGATGCGGCACGTGATGCAGGTACGGCAGATTTGACAGATCTCGGAGCGGCAAGTGACGCGGCAGATTTGACAGATCTCCAAGATCTGTTAAATCTTAAGCCGCATCTTTTGCCGCATTCACTACAGAACAACTTGATCACAGAATACGACCTCCATCCGGAAAAAATAACCAACCTCCCTTTTGAAACACAGCTTGGCTCATACATCGTCAGTCAACGATTGCGGAGGTTCCTACTGAGCTATGCCAAGTCCATTAATAAACAACAAGACAGAACAGGAAGCCTGTTTCAAAAAACATTTAGACGACGATGGATAGCAACAGATGAAGATCTGAAATCAGTGATTACTTATATTCACCACAATGTCATACACCATGGTTACAATACGAGTTATGATGGATACCCCTGGAGTTCATACCAGGAATATGTTTCTGACAACGAAAACGCCATCGTCTGCAAGAAGGGTTTATCATTATTTGGCAGTAAAAAGGAGTTCATCCGGTTTAGTGCCGACTTTCAAACCAAAAAGATAGAAGAAATGGAATTTAAATAGGGGCGACAGATTTGACAGATCCTGGGGCAGCAGATTTGACAGATCTCCAAGATCTGTTAAACCTAAAACCGTCCAAACCGATACCATAAATTAAATCAAAATAACTATGCCCATCACCGCCACCCATATCGCCTATTATCATGTATGCCATCGGAAGGTATGGCTGTTTCACCATGGTATTCAAATGGAGCACACCAGCGAGCTCGTGGCAGAAGGTAAATTAATCGACGAACACTCTTATCCACAGCGAGCTGCGAAGTGGCAACAGCTTGAGTTACCCGGAATAAAGATTGATTATTTTGACCCCAAAACATTCACCCTTCGGGAAGTCAAGAAATCCAATAAAAAAGAAGCTGCCCACCTCGCCCAGGTCAAATACTATATGTATATTCTACGGCAACACGATATTCCGGTAAAAAAAACCATTTTGGAATATCCCAAACTACGTATTACTGAAGAAGTAGCCTGGGAAGATGTGGATGAGGAAAGTGTGGAAACATGGGTAAATGCTGTCCATGAAATTATAGAGGAACTCAAATGCCCACCACGTATAAATAAACCGATATGCAAAAAGTGTGCGTACTATGAATTTTACTACGCTGAAGAAAGTGCACCATGAAGAAGACCTACTACCTTTTCAATCCGGGCCGGGTGAGCCGTCGGGACAACACGCTAAAATTTATCCGGACGGATGAAGCCGGTAACGAACAAAAGCCCAAGTATCTTCCGGTGGAGGGTATTGCCGGATTATACATCTTCGGGAGTATCGATGCCAACTCTGCGCTCTTCAACTTTTTGGGTAAGCAAGGTATTCCGGTCCATTTCTTCGACTACTATGAACATTACACAGGTAGCTTCCATCCCAAAGAATATCTGCTGGCTGGTAAAATGCAAATTGCCCAAACCAAAACCTATTTAAACCGGAAAAGACGAATGCATATCGCTACCAGTCTGATCGAGGGAGCAAGTTTCAATATGCTGAAGAATCTGAAATATTACCAGTCCCGGAAAGGTGGGCTGGAAACACATATTGAAAAAGTTGAGACCCACAGGAATCAAATAAAACAGACGAATGATGTAGCGGAATTAATGGGCATAGAAGGAAACATCCGCCAGGAATATTATAAGTCTTTTGACACCATTATCGAGAATTATGAAATGGGTGAAAGGGAACGGCAACCACCGGGAAATGAAATCAATGCGCTGATTTCTTTTGGTAATATGATGAGTTACACGCTGGCTTTAGAGCAGATATATCATACCCAGCTCAATCCGACCATCAGTTTCTTGCATGAACCTGATTTTCGAAGATATAGTCTGGCGCTGGATATTGCTGAAATATTCAAGCCCATCCTGGTTGACCGGGTGATATTTAAGACACTCAACCGGAGTATGTTGCGGGATGATCATTTTGAACAACGACTTGGTGGGTGTTTTCTGAAAGAAAATGGTAAAAAAGTGTTTATCAAAAAATTTGACGAACGATTAACACAGACGATCAAGCACCGGTCATTGGGCCGGAGTGTGAGTTATAAACGACTGGTTCGGCTGGAGTGTTATAAAATCGCCAAATATGCACTGAGAATGGAAGATGAATATAAACCTTTTAAAATCTGGTGGTAATGTATGTAATAGCTGTATATGATGTAAATACAAAACGAGTGGCAAAAATGCTGAAATTGAGCCGGAGATATTTAAATTGGATCCAGAATTCAGTATTTGAAGGGAATATCACCCCTGTCAAGCTGAAGGAGTATAAGATAAAGGCTCGGAAGATAATGAACGAAGACGAAGATAGTCTGATTATATTTCAATCCCGACATGAAGATTGGCTGGAAAAAGAGATCATAGGCATTGATAAAAACCCCCTTGATATTATACTTTGAAGTCGTCGCTGAAGATATGTAACACGCAAATATGGCCAGCTACTGAGCTTGTCATTTATAACAATTTGGTTACGTGTTAATTATCTACTTGTCGTACAAAGGATAAAAACATATGAATAAAGATAGACGCCAAAACCAGACAAAATGTTCTTTGAAATACTGGAATTAATGTTGAATGTGAGTACTTTAGCTCACGAAACTATACGGCTCTTAATCGCACCATACTGGAATTGAAACCGAACTTTTCCCTGTCCAGTCGATCAAAAGATCCACTCTTAATCGCACCATACTGGAATTGAAACTCGATTTCTATTGCTATCATGTGGGCAGGTATAGCCCTCTTAATCGCACCATACTGGAATTGAAACGATCCAGGATGCCGGGTGTAATCGCTTGTATTATTCTCTTAATCGCACCATACTGGAATTGAAACGACTTTATAAATTTGTCTGCCAATTTCAATTGGTAACTCTTAATCGCACCATACTGGAATTGAAACTAGATTTTAGGGTTTAGATTTTTGTGGTATTTAAACTCTTAATCGCACCATACTGGAATTGAAACATTTAGAATATTTTCATTAACACCTGAAATTGATCTCTTAATCGCACCATACTGGAATTGAAACTCGGAGTTATTGCCCTGATTTTGGGGCTAATCAAACTCTTAATCGCACCATACTGGAATTGAAACCTTCGAACATGATGTCATTTATACGTTTCATGCCGCTCTTAATCGCACCATACTGGAATTGAAACTTAGCTACAATGGCCGGACATGGAATAGCAGCCGGACTCTTAATCGCACCATACTGGAATTGAAACGTTACTAGAATGAAGTCCTGTTCAACGAATTGTTGTCTCTTAATCGCACCATACTGGAATTGAAACCAAAATAACTACCTTTCTTGATTCCGTGTTTTTCCTCTTAATCGCACCATACTGGAATTGAAACACACTTAATGAATTAATCAAGGTCGCAAAGTACTTCTCTTAATCGCACCATACTGGAATTGAAACGGGTAACATCTTTTTTCAACCCCTGACTATGTCGGTCTCTTAATCGCACCATACTGGAATTGAAACTGTTTTCAGCCCAAATTTGATGCGTCGCTTTGAAACTCTTAATCGCACCATACTGGAATTGAAACTTTGTCAAGAATATGAGCGCGACAATTTCGGGGAACTCTTAATCGCACCATACTGGAATTGAAACTGTAGTAGCCGCTGTTCCTACTGACAGCCCGCACCCCTCTTAATCGCACCATACTGGAATTGAAACCGGCTAAATGTCGTACCTGTCCCCGTACTGGAATTAACTCTTAATCGCACCATACTGGAATTGAAACATGAATACCCATTGTTGAAGCTGAACCGCCCTATCCTCTTAATCGCACCATACTGGAATTGAAACACCGAATCACAAATCTACAGATATCGGAGCCTGAACTCTTAATCGCACCATACTGGAATTGAAACCAGGTGGAATAGAAAAAAGAACTTCGGATTAATGAACTCTTAATCGCACCATACTGGAATTGAAACTTTTCTTCAATTCGGACACAAGGTCATCCACTTCAACTCTTAATCGCACCATACTGGAATTGAAACCACTCCGTCACTATCTTCCTGCCATCCGCCTGTTGCCTCTTAATCGCACCATACTGGAATTGAAACGATCCACGCCGCTACGCTATCTAGATCGGACTTGTAACTCTTAATCGCACCATACTGGAATTGAAACGAAGACCCGTGTAACGACTTCGAGGTAACGGTGTCCTCTTAATCGCACCATACTGGAATTGAAACTCAATGTGCCTGTGTTGTATTTATCAATGTCCCCCAACTCTTAATCGCACCATACTGGAATTGAAACACATCTGACGGAATAGTCAATGTAGAGAACGGCCCAGCTCTTAATCGCACCATACTGGAATTGAAACCGATCAATGCCCCCGGACCGGTCAATATAGAATGGTCTCTTAATCGCACCATACTGGAATTGAAACTTGCCGAGGGTGATTCTTTGACTTTCCAAACCAAACTCTTAATCGCACCATACTGGAATTGAAACTGGATTCAGGCTTTGCGAACTTAGCCATCTGCCACTCCTCTTAATCGCACCATACTGGAATTGAAACCCGCATATTAAAGATCAGATCCTAAAACAGATCCTCTCTTAATCGCACCATACTGGAATTGAAACACCCTTCTAATAAAGAAGTGTTAGAAGACCTGGTAAGACTCTTAATCGCACCATACTGGAATTGAAACCTGATGACAGCCTATGGCTTCCAGATAGATTGCCATCTCTTAATCGCACCATACTGGAATTGAAACTTTTTTACACTACAATAAACACCAATCCTTTGATGACTCTTAATCGCACCATACTGGAATTGAAACGTTGATGATAGCGTCCTCTGTTTTGGCTTCCTGAAACCTCTTAATCGCACCATACTGGAATTGAAACACGCTTTGCAACCGCGGGTAAGACCTTCTGATCTGTCTCTTAATCGCACCATACTGGAATTGAAACCTTTATGAGCTTCTGAACTGAAATGTTCTCATAGGCTTCTCTTAATCGCACCATACTGGAATTGAAACTGATCTTAATTAATCAAAACAAGAAAAATGAGTGTACTCTTAATCGCACCATACTGGAATTGAAACTGTTCTACAGCACTGCGGAAGCAAAGGACGGGAACGTCTCTTAATCGCACCATACTGGAATTGAAACGTATAAGGACAACGACTGGCTTCATGATACTATTCACTCTTAATCGCACCATACTGGAATTGAAACACACTTAATGAATTAATCAAGGTCGCAAAGTACTTCTCTTAATCGCACCATACTGGAATTGAAACGGGTAACATCTTTTTTCAACCCCTGACTATGTCGGTCTCTTAATCGCACCATACTGGAATTGAAACTGTTTTCAGCCCAAATTTGATGCGTCGCTTTGAAACTCTTAATCGCACCATACTGGAATTGAAACCTGTTGTGACATTCAATATTGATTACGTTGGGTCTGCTCATAATCGCACCATACTGGAATTGAAACTGTCCTCTTCCCTATCACGTCAATTATATCTTCCCGCTCTTAATCGCACCATACTGGAATTGAAACTCACAGGCATCCGGGTGTTCGGTTTAGAATAGAGTTCTCTTAATCGCACCATACTGGAATTGAAACTTTGTCAAGAATATGAGCGCGACAATTTCGGGGAACTCTTAATCGCACCATACTGGAATTGAAACGAGCACCGTACTTGACAACCAAACTAAATTGGCGTGCTCTTAATCGCACCATACTGGAATTGAAACTGTGCCATCCATCCATATACCACCCTTCCATATACCCTCTTAATCGCACCATACTGGAATTGAAACTGTAGTAGCCGCTGTTCCTACTGACAGCCCGCACCCCTCTTAATCGCACCATACTGGAATTGAAACTATTGGAAGCAAAGCTCGTTAGGCTTTTTTATCAACTCTTAATCGCACCATACTGGAATTGAAACCGGCTAAATGTCGTACCTGTCCCCGTACTGGAATTAACTCTTAATCGCACCATACTGGAATTGAAACGAAGATAGGTTAGGGTAAGATTCAATAGATAGCTTACTCTTAATCGCACCATACTGGAATTGAAACATGAATACCCATTGTTGAAGCTGAACCGCCCTATCCTCTTAATCGCACCATACTGGAATTGAAACACGGAGCACGTCCGGTTGAGGTGAAGGAGATCAAGCTCTTAATCGCACCATACTGGAATTGAAACTTAATGAATCCGTCAACGTCAATGTCTGTCCGTCATCCTCTTAATCGCACCATACTGGAATGCGGCAGATTTGACAGATCTCGAAGATCTGTTAAATCTCAAGCCGCATCCTTATATGTCTCAACTCGTATATAAATAATGTGGTGCCCATTATTTATTAGTTATCAAATTTTCTTCAAAGAAATGTTTGCGTTCAGTGGATGCGGTTGTTTCGACACTATGCCTCGTATTTCTCTTTTACATCGTCGATGCAGTTGACTCGATTGCTTTTTACTCTGTAAGTGATCCGCGCTGGTCGGACTACTGACATCCATTGATTTAGGTTGATTTCCAACTATGAACGGAGCTGGAGCTCCATTCTCCCGGGACACTCAAATCATCAACAATTGTACAATACCTCGGGGTTTGACATATCCAAAACTATGATTCGTTCCTGTGGTTCGCTATTCAGGTGCCAGACACTACCCACACCCGCAGGGCTTTTGCGGCAAGTGCCTGACACCACAAACGCCGTGATCCTCTGTGAAGCCACGCTCTGGTTAATGCCCGCTATACAGATGCCAGATACTATCCACACCCGCAAGGCTTTTGCGGCAAGTGTCTGACACCACAAACGCCGTGATCCTCTGTGAAGCCACGCTCTGGTTAATGCCCGCTGTACAGGTGCCAGACACTATCCACACCCACAAGGCTTTCACGGCAAGTGTCTGACACCACAATCGCCGTGATTCTCGGCGAAACCACGTTCTGGTGAGTGTCCGCTATTCAGGTGCCAGATACTATCCACACCCGCAAGGCTTTCACGGCAAGTGCTTGACACGACATACGCCGTGATTCTCGGTGAAAATGAGCCCTGATTCCTCGTGAAGTCCGTCGTGCCCCCCCTGCTCCGAAAGGTTAAAGTTTCTACCCTCAATACCGCCAACTCTAATAAATCGTTAAATTTATCAGCAACCCGGGATCAGAAACAATTTGAGTGACCTTAATAAAACACACCCTATATGATGCATCGCTGGATTCTGATTCTGATGGCGCTTTTCAGTACCTCACTTATTCATGCCCAGGAATACACCGACTATATCGGCGCCGGTCACTATCAGGGGATGACCGTTCATTCCAGTAACGATTTCCAACCCCCCGGCCGGGATCAACAGGCCCACATTGCTAATACCATCAATGGGCGAGGTCTCGATGGCCCCAGACAAGCCGCCGCCCGTTTTCTATCGCAGGCGTCCTTTGGCGGAAGTGCTCTGGATATCGACCGGGTCATGGACATGGGGTTTGAAAACTGGATCGATGACCAAATTTCCATACACGGCCCTTCCATGATGGAAACCATGACGGCGATCACCCGGGAAGCGTACGAACTCTACCTCCGGGATCCCGAAAACAATCCCGATGATTTTTATGGTCCCGCCTGGAACCACTTCCAGTATGCGTTCTGGCAGAATAACATCCAAAATGAAGATTTACTGCGACAACGGGTCGCCTGGGCACTGAGCCAAATCATGGTGATCTCCATCCGGTCCGATCTGGACGGACGGGGGGAAGCCCTGGCCACCTACTACGATATCCTGCTCAATAATGCGCTTGGGAATTATGAAGATTTACTCTATCAGGTGACGTTATCTCCGGCCATGGGCTTTTACCTGAGTCACTACAACAACCCCAAAGCGGATCCGGAGAAAAACATCCATCCCGATGAAAACTATGCCCGGGAGGTTATGCAGCTTTTTAGCATCGGCCTCTACATGCTGAACAATGACGGAACGCATAAAAAAGACGGCGCCGGACAGGATATCCCGACCTACGACAATAGCGACATCACCGAAATGGCCCGGGTGTTCACCGGACTCGGACCCGGTGGTATCAAGGAGACCACGGACTGGTTGACCGAACCCTATTTTGGTTTGGAACCGTACTGGAATGATTACACCGTGCCGATGGTCATGTACGAAGAGTACCATGATACAGACGCTAAAAATTTGATCAACGGGACCACCCTCCCGGCCGGACAATCCGGCATGGAAGATGTCCGCCAGGCCATCCACCACCTCGCCATGCATCCCAATGTAGGGCCCTTTCTGGCCCGGCGGTTGATTCAAAACCTGGTCAAATCCAATCCGAGCCCGGAATACATCGACCGAGTGGCTTCCGTGTTCAATAACAACGGATCCGGTGAACGAGGTGATCTCGGAGCGGTCGTCAAAGCTATTCTGCTTGACCCTGAGGCACGCACCTGTGCCTGGATACAGGATGAATACCAGGGCAAATTGCGGGAGCCCTTTCAGCGCTATATGCAGGTGGTTCGCTCCATGGATCTGCTCAATATCAATGGCAAATACTGGAACATCGGCTATCAGTTTGCTGAAACCACCGGACAGATCCCGCTCGCTTCCAATTCAGTGTTCAATTTTTTCCTGCCGGATTATCAGCCCCAATCCTTCAAGAAAAAAGGCGATCTCTATGGTCCCGAATTTCAGATTCACAATTCCAAGACCAGTATTGGAATCATCAACCAGTTCTATCAATGGGCGCTCCGCTGGAATTTGTTGAATTCCTGGGAAGAGATCGAACCCACCTACCTGGATTATGTGACCTGCGAACCCCTGGCCAAGGACCCTGAGATCTTGCTTAACAAATTGGACATTCTTTTCACCCACGGTCAAATGACCGATGGAAACCGAAAGATAATCCGCGAAGCGATGGAAAGTCTGCGCCCCGGGAATATGGGGGCTGACTTTCTGGAATACCGGGTGGCTACTGCTTTGTATCTGACTTTGATCAATCCCGACTTCGCCATTTTAAAATAACACCATCTGCATCCTATGAAACGACGAAAATTTTTGGGCCAAATGGGTTGTGCAGCGCTGGGATACACCACGCTATATTCCTCCTTAATCAACCTCAAAGCCATTAATGCAGCAGCTCTGGCGGACTCGACCACGGCTGCAGCTGGTGACTACAAAGCCCTGGTGTGCATCTTACTTTCCGGCGGGAATGATTCCTACAACATGCTGGTGCCCACGGAGCAAAACCAGTACAACACCTACCAGACCACCCGATCCAATCTGGCGATTCCCCGGCAGGATCTGTTACCTCTGAGTTCACCGGGCTTAGCATCCGGGCATTTTGGAATTCATCCCGGCATGCCGGAAGTCAGAGAGCTTTTTGGGCAGGAGAAGCTCGCGTTCGTTGCCAATGTGGGAACCCTGATCGAACCCACCACCAAACAACAATTTTACAGCGGAAGTCATCCCCTCCCCCTCGGTCTTTTTTCCCATTCAGATCAGATCCAGCAATGGCAGACGGGCCGGCCGGAACAACGTGCTGCGACCGGATGGGGTGGCCGTGTGGCCGAATTGGTGCAGTCTATGAATTTCAATCAAAAGATGTCCATGAATATCTCCCTGTCAGAAACGAACGTATTTCAACAAGGCAATGAGATCTTTGAGTATGCGATCAGTCCCAACGGTGCTCCGGGAATCTACGGCCGCAACAGCTCCTGGGAACTGGATGTGATCCAGCAGGCGGCGCTCAGCGAGATGCTGGACAAACAGTACCAGGACATCTACAAACAGACCTACGTCAATACCATCAAAAGTTCAGATGAGGCTACACAAGAATTCCAGCAAGCCCTGGAGCAGGCGCATTCGTTCCAGACCCCGTTCTCTGACAATTACATATCCAATAGCTTCCGAATGATTGCCCAAACCATTTCGGTTCAGGCTACACTCGGGTTTCAGCGCCAAATCTTCTTCCTCAATTTTGGCGGGTGGGATCACCACGATGAGATACTGACCAATCAAGGGAATATGCTTCCCGTGGTCAGCAAGGCCCTCAGTGAATTCCAGGCAGCAATGGAAGAGATCAATAAATCCCAGGCAGTGACCACATTTTCAATCTCTGATTTTGCACGAACGCTAACGTCCAATGGCAATGGCACCGACCACGCGTGGGGTGGCCATACCATGGTCATGGGTGGCGCAGTCGAAGGCGGACGTATTTATGGCGAATACCCTTCCCTGGAATTAAAAAACCCACTCGATCTGGGAAATGGGGTCCTGATCCCTACCACTTCAGCAGATCAATATTTTGCCGAATTGGCCTTGTGGTTCGGCGTGTCCAAAGGAGAAGCAATGGAACTCTTTCCCAATCTCCGTAATTTCTACAATCCCTCATCCGTCAACCGTCCTATTGGCTTTCTAAACCTGTGATCATGAAAATAATCTACTTATCGATGCTTTTGTCTCTGCCGATTTTTCTCCATGGCCAGTGCTACCCGGACCGGCACAACACCTCCTGGACAGCAGGCTGGGTAAGTTGTGAAACAGCCAAAAGCCCCAATGAAAACAGAGGCCAGTCCCATTGGGCCTATTATGATTTTGGATCGGTTTATTCGCTCGCAGAACTAAAAATATGGAATCTAAATATCCCGCAGGAACGGGCTTCCGGCATGCGCACCTTCGAAATTGATTATTCCCTGGACGGTCAGTTCTGGATGCATCTCGGTTCCTTTGAAATGGACCAGGCGCCGGGGACCAGTATTTACGAAGGGGAAACCGTGGTGGACTGGAAAGGCACGCAAACCCGCTATGTGATTATTACCCCCACTGATAACTACGGCGGTCCGTGTGTCGGATTCAGTGAGGTTCGTTTTAATCTGACCGATCAGCAGACGGTGGCCACTTCAAACGATGATACAAATAATGATTGTCTCAATTTGCGTGTTTACCCCAATCCATATACGACCCATTTTACACTGGATCTTCGAAGTGACTGTGAAGGTACCGCGCGATATAGGGTCACCAATGTGCTGGGCCAGACGGTCTTGTCCGGACAGATGCCCGCTGCGGGATCTGCTCGACAAATGGAAGTTCGCACCGATCATTTGCCGGCTGGCAATTACGCTCTACACATCACCCAGGGTTCGAGTTCCCTGTCGCGCAAATTAATCCAACTGGGGAAATAGAAATTTCAATTCGCCATTAAAAAGTTGCTCCATGCCCCTGCTCATTTCTCTGGGCCCGGACTTGACCAGCCTCATTCCCTTCATTAACCGTTGTCATTCTATACCATGTCAATGAGGACTACCTTTAGGCTCAGAACAAACTTAAAAAAGGCATGTAGATGAATACGTCAACTCCAAATCATACTATTCCCAGCGATTGGATAAAAAAATGGCTGGCCGAAGTCTCCGTGTGGAAACAAATGCTCGATTCCAGAATGGAACAAAACATTATGATAAAAAATAATATTTCGGCTATTCTTAAGAAGGAATACAACCAAAAATCCCTCGATGAAATCGAACATTTTCAAACCAGGTCCATCGAAGAAGATGAAATAATCAGTGTACTGAAAAGCGAGGTCATTGAACTGGATAATTTACTAAGGGACTATAAATTAGAAGCCATTAGATTTCCTAAAACACTCTATGAAACCATTCATCATTTGCGGGAAGACATGGTCTATTCGGAAGACCGATTTCGTTCGTTGATTGCTGTATTTCAACAGTTTCAACAGAAAGTTTCACGTGAAAAAGAAAACTAATTGATCATCCCCTTTAGCTTTTTCAAGTCGAGAATGGTAATGCTTCGGTCCTGATTTATTTCAATAAGGGCTTCAGCACGAAAATCACTGAGGGTCCTGATCAGGGACTCTTTGGCAGTGCCTGCAACAGATGCAAGGGTTCCCCGGCTGACATCGATGGACTTCTCCCCATCATTTGAGGTTGAATAAAATTTGTGATGCAGCAGAATCAGCGCATCAGCTACCTTTCGGCGAAGAGAGTTGTAGGCAATATTCACCAGTTGTTCCTCTTTTTCAGCGACCATCTGTGCCAACAGGTTTATGAATTGTTGTGCAATCTTCTGATCCTGGTGGATGAGCTGGTCAAAATCGTCTCGGGGAATAGTGGCCAGTTCCGTATCTTCCAACGCGGCAGCAGAAGCACTATAGGTCGCTCCATCCAACATAGCAACATAGCCGAAAAAATCACCAGAAGTATACAGCCCGGTCACCAATTCCTTGCCGTCGTCATTAATCCGGGAAACCTTGACTTTACCTCGGACAACATAGTACAATTGATTGGGGTGGTTTCCAGCTGAATAAATAAGTTGATGGGGCTGGTAGGTATTCGTATGACGTCCTTCTGTTATTGTTTGCAAGTCTGAACCACCAAAGGAGGTTTTCATTAAGTGCTGCAATCCTTCCATTCCGGACGATAATTCTTTTTTGAGCAAGGCTCTTTTCTTTAGTCGGCCGTCCACCGCATTGAGTAGTTCTGTGCCACTAAAAGGCTTGGTAAGATAATCATCAGCTCCCAGTTCCATACCTTTGCGTAAATCACTTCTTTCGGTTTTTGCTGTAAGAAAAATAAACGGGATGTTTTTTAATTCCGCATTCTTCTGAATGGCGTGAAGCACCCCAAAACCATCTAATTCGGGCATCATGATATCACAAATAATTAAATCAGGTAAAAAAGTAAGCGCTTTTTTGACACCCACTTTTCCGTTCTCAGCCACGGCAACTTCATAGTTGGACAGTTCCAGAATCTCTGATGTATTCTCGCGAACATCTTCATTATCCTCTATCAACAATATTTTTTTCATAATTCAATCCCCACGGGGTATTATTCTTTTGATCTGGCAAATACGACGGTAAATTTTGTCCCTTGATTCAGTTCACTTTCAAACCAGACCTGACCATTCATGATTTCCGCATACTTGTTGACAATAGACAGTCCCAGACCGGTCCCTTGAATATTCTGAGCATTCGCACCGCGGTAAAACCGCTCCAGCAAGTGTTCCTGATCTTCCGGTGACACCCCAATTCCATAGTCCCGGACCGAAATCTCTATTCGATTCGGAGTTTGGCTGGAGACCAGCTCAATCGGTGCGCCTTCTGACGAAAACTTGCTGGCATTGGAAATCAAGTTCATCAAAATATGCTTGAGCAAGGAGGTATCCAAAAACACCATCGGATCACCATCGTGCTGATAATTAATCTCCTGGTCTTTTTTTAAGTTGTGCTTTATTTGATCCAGCGTATTTTTAATCAGATCCTCCACATTGAAGTCTGAAAACCGGGGCTGTACTTTACCTTCTTCTATTTTACCTAAATTCAGAAAATCATCCAAAATACCAGTGAGGGTATTGACCGAAGAAATGATGCGCTGCAAATGCCGGTCGCGTTTTGGATGATCCGCTTCAGATGAATATTGACCGATCAAGTAGGCGGAAGATAGAATCGTACTCAGAGGCGTTCTAAATTCGTGCGAAGCCATCGATACAAACCGGGATTTCAATTCATTTAAATCCTTTTCGATTCTGAGGTCTTCCCGCAGACTTTGTTCAGCTTTTTTCAACTCTGTGATGTTCTTGATTATAATACCGATGTATTGGATCGGGTCTTCGCCCTCTATCAGTGGGAACGAGTCCAAAACATAGGTTCCACCAGCGATGGTATAAGGCAGTTCTAATCCGGTAATTCGCTCCTTGTGAATGAACACACGCGACAATTCAGATAGTATCACAGACCGTAATCCTTCCGGAAAAAAAGGGAAGATTTCCTGCCCAATTAATTCGTCAATATTTGCATTGAGCTGTCTGTGCAGTTCGCCGCCGGTGTAAACGAACCGATAGTGTTGGTCCACGATACAAATCACGCCATCCGGATAGTTTTTAAGCAATTGCAAAAACAGATGCTCTGTTCTCCGAAGTTCCTTTGTTCGCTCCTCTACTGTGTTCTCCAGCTCTGCATGGAGCTCTTCAAATTCGGACTCAACAGATTTCCGCCTGGATATATCGGCAATGTACGCGATGACATACTGGCCATCCTGACTCACATAATGCCCCAGACTCACTTCCACAGGAAATTCTGTGCCGTCCTTTCGGGCACCGAATAAATCCATCCCGATCCCCATCGGTCTGGAGTCTGGATTTTCAGAGTAATCTTCCCGGTAATTGACATGCTTTGCATGAAACCGTTTTGGGATCAAGGTTTCTATTTTACCACCGATGAGTTCTGTAGAATCATACCCAAACTTTTCCAGTGCGAACGGATTAATGGCAGTAATTTCACCAGTCAGCGTAGTGACTACGATTCCTATCGCTGCATGCTCGAAAAAAGCTTTAAAATGTTCATTGCTGACATCGGATTGTATTAATTTTTTCAGCATTATTTCGGCTCTTACTGGGCTCAAAGGAGCTTTTACTAAAGATAAATTATATTCCAGAGCTAAAATATCACATAAAACCCGGTATAACGAATGGCAATATTAGAAATATGTATATCAGAAGTAGTGCCATAAACAACCCGCCCATCAGAAATGGATAAAATACCAGAGCGTCTTTCTTTTTTGAACTGATGGAATGAGATAACAGTCCATGGACGGAACCGACGATCACGCTGTACAACACAATGACAATCCAAAAAAGTGCATCCTCCCCGATCACCACCGGCGTGCTGATCAGATAGATAATAATCAAGATCGATATTGCGGTGATGATACTATATATTCTTCGAGCCAAAACTTTATTTTTATGATGATCTAAAAACTATTACTTTTCATCCTACTTGCGGATGGAGTGACTATTAAAACTCATCAGAGGAACGGTCGCTGCATGGTCCACAAAATGCTTCACCGTACCTCTGTGAAATATTCCTCGAATGAAGGAGTTTTCTTTTTCAAAAAACACGACCAAATCTGCGTCGTTTTCGGAGACATAACCAGCTAAAGCCGGGGGAACCTGCTCAGAAACCAAAGCCTCGAATTTGATCTTTGGATATTGGACTACCTCAGTCAGCCATTGTTTAAATGCCGCTGCATCAGAATCCTTTCCGGGCTCCTCTTTGGATATATGCAGCACCGAAACAGCGGCGTCGTGCTTCTGCGCTACATCGGTGGTTCGATGAATGACCTCCAGATCATTGGGATTAAAATCAGATGCATATATAATGTGTTCAAAACCTTTAAATTCTGCTTCAGAAGGCACAGCCAAGACAGGACAAAAAGCTTTTGAAATCAATGCTTTTGTCGTGCTGCCCACGATGAGTTCGCGCAACTTACTACGCCCTTTCGTTCCGACCACCACCAGATCAGCTTCGCTGCGGTTAATGGTCTCCAGTATGCCATCGATGATGGTGCTGTTAAATACAACCTTAAAATCGATTTTGATCGGATCCGGTGTGTTCTTAATTGGGTTGGCCACATATTTTTTTAGCTGTTCCGTAATGGAGGCTCTTCTTTCATTCTCCATTTCTGTGTAGGAAGTCGATGATGAATTACTATTCATGGCGGTTGGCAAATCGCTTATATGCAATACAATAAGCTCAGCCCCATACCGCACTGAAAATTCTATGGCATAATCTAAAGCTCTGAGTGCGTTTTCAGAAAAATCTGTCGGATGGATGATGGTTTTCATGACTTTCATTTGATTACATCAAAAATAGATACGATTCTAAAACAACTTAATGATCAGTATCATACTCGGCCATGATCTTCATCAGATTATTTCATTCTGAATTCCTATATCTATGCAGCATAATGTCTGTTGACAGGAAACACTGGAGCAGAAAAGTATTATAAGTTAAAATTAAACGGGTGCGCATTACCACCCTGTTCAGATCCGGGTTCTAATATAAGGCCAGGGTCACCACAATAAAAGAAGAGTTCAAATGGATACTTCTATGCCACATCGTACCCCTCCTGATTCGCCACACATCAATGTGGGAACGATTACCTCAGTTCGCGGTAGTACGATAGATATCTATTTTGAAAATGACCTGCCACCCATCCGGTCAATGATTCTTGCGGGTCCCCAAAAAGAGATTACCATCGAAGTGCAGCTGCTCCTGGATAGACACCATGTTCGTGGCGTTGCACTGACTCCCACGCAAGGCCTGGCCAGAGGAATGGAGGCAGAATCACATAATAAACCCATACAAGTCCCGGTGGGACAGGCTACACTGGGCCATATGTTTGATGTATTCGGGAATCCATCAGATGATTATATATTGCCTGATGGGATGGAAAAACGAAGCATTCACAGGGCACCGCCTTCACTCCTGGAACGATCCACCCGTTCTGAAGTTTTTGAGACCGGAATAAAAGCCATCGACGTGCTGGTTCCATTGGAACGGGGCGGAAAGGCCGGACTGTTTGGCGGGGCTGGTGTTGGTAAAACTGTATTGTTGACAGAATTGATCCACAATATGGTCCGAAATCATGAGGGAGTCAGTATGTTTTGTGGTATCGGTGAGCGGTGCCGCGAAGGGCTGGAACTCTACCATGACATGAAAGATGCCGGCGTCCTGCCCAATATGGTAATGTTTTTCGGACAGATGAACGAACCTCCAGGCGCCCGGTTCCGGGTGGGGCATGCTGCGTTGACTATGGCAGAGTATTTCAGGGATGATGAACACAAAGATGTTCTGCTCCTCATCGATAACGTATTCCGATTTATCCAGGCTGGCATGGAAGTATCTGGCTTATTGGGCCAAATGCCATCCCGGCTGGGGTATCAGCCCACCATGGGCACAGAGTTGTCGCAATTGCAAGAACGAATCTCCAACACCAGGACCGGAGCGATCACTTCGATACAGGCTGTCTATGTACCGGCGGATGATCTGACTGACCCTGCGGCTGTCCATACCTTCTCTCACCTTTCTGCATCGATCGTTCTGTCCAGAAAAAGAGCGAGTGAAGGTCTGTACCCGGCCATTGATCACCTGGAATCTGATTCAAAGATGGCCACTCCGACCATCATCGGGGAACGGCATTACCGGATCGCACAGGAGATCAGACAGACGCTGGCTCAGTATGAAGAGCTAAAAGACATCATTGCAATGCTGGGGTTGGAACAGCTTTCCATGCAGGACCAAAAGGTCGTTAACCGATCCCGCAGATTGGAGCGGTTCCTCACCCAACCCTTTTTCACAACAGAGCAATTCACCCAATACAAGGGAAAAAATGTACGGCTGGAGGATGCGCTGGAGGGGTGCGAAAGAATATTGAGTGATGAATTTATGGATTATCAGGAAAGTGATTTTTATATGATCGGATCAATCGATGAAGTCGTAAAAAAAGCCCGGACCAGGAATCAAAAAGAGATTTGACCCATGAACGATGATCAAAAAATACAAATGAAAATTTTGCTTCCTAATAAGGTATTCGCAGAAGTTCAGGGAGTCACTAAAATAGGAGTAGAGACCCATGCCGGTGCATATGGTCTGTTGCCCCACCGGTTGGACGGGACCACAGGACTTATCCCTGGTATATTATCCTATGAAACAGAATCAGGAGCGACAAACTATGTAGCAGTCGATACGGGCATCCTGGTCAAATCAGGGTACGAAGTGCTGATCGCAGTGCGCAATGCGGTCGGGGGAGCACCACTGGAGGAACTTCGGAGCGTGGTGGAGGAAGAAATACTAGACCTCGATAAAAGCGAAGTAGAAGCGCGGTCCACGATGGCCAGACTGGAAAGTGGCTTTATTCGAAATTTTCAGAAAGTAATCGACGACCGATGAAAAAAGAGCGACCTACGATGCAGCGGTCCTTCAGTAAAGAAATCGGGGACAAAGCTGACCGAAAATTGAAAGCCCAAAAAGAAAAACCACGTGCCTGGTCCGGATTTGGGTTATTCGGGATAATAGGATGGTCTGTGGTCGTGCCCACACTCCTGGGAGCTGCACTTGGTGTATGGCTCGACAAGCGGTACCCCCAGCCTTTTTCCTGGACGTTGTCCCTTTTGGTCGCCGGTCTGATAGCCGGGCTGGCGATGGCGTGGAATTGGGTAGAAAAAGAAAATCAAGAAATCAATAAAAAAACGAATCAAGATGACGATTAAAATATTACTATCATTTTTTACGGGAATTGCACTGGGAAGTGCATTTTTCGGAGTCTTATGGCTGACCGTACAGAAAGGAGCCCGATCCAGTCAACCTGCGTTGATATTCATCAGTAGCTTTGTGCTCAGGATGGCCTCTGTGCTCGCCGTTTTTTACTATATGGTCCATATGGGATGGGAATACCTGCTGATCTGTCTGGGTGGATTTCTTATAACCCGGTTTATCGCCACTCGATTGTCCCAGAAAGCACCCCAACCGATCATGAAGATGGATAAAAGAAGCGCCGTATGAGAATCAGCCCTGATGAGATCATTTTCTGGCAGGAAGGATTTTTCCAGCTGAACCTGACGATCGTAATGACCTGGGTGATTATGATCCTCCTCGTGGTATCTTCATGGTTGATTACAAAAAATTTAAAATCAGAATTCCAAACCACGCGGTGGCAAACGATTCTGGAGATTGTGGTTCTGGCCATAAAAGACCAAATCGAGGAATTGGGATTGACAAAAGCAAGACGCTACATAGGATTCATAGGAACTATGTTTCTTTTTATCGTCATTTCCAATCTGTTGGCGATCATTCCCTGGTATGAACCTCCGACAGGTTCATTGTCCACCACCGTAGCCCTGGCGCTCTGCGTATTCATTGCGGTTCCCGTTTTTGGGATCGCAGAAAGTGGTATCAAAGGATATTTACGGACCTACATACAACCCAATGTACTCATGTTGCCATTCAATATCATCGGAGAAATATCGCGGACCATTTCACTGGCCATGCGGTTGTTTGGCAATATAATGAGCGGTGGGTTGATTCTGACGATTTTGCTTTCTATTGCGCCTTTTTTCTTTCCGGTGCTTATGAGCGCTTTTGGGATGCTCACCGGCGTAGTACAGGCATATATCTTTGCCATATTGGCTACGGTCTACATTGCGGCTGCTACAGAAGATGCACAAAAAATTACATCAAAAAATACGAATCAAAATGGATAACACAACAATTATTGCAGCAGTTTCAATAGTAACTGCAGGACTGACCACAGGAATCGGCAGTATGATGCCTGCCATCGGTGAAGGACGGGCCGTATCAACGGCGCTAAGTTCCATCGCACAACAGCCGGATGCAGCTTCGACGATCACCCGGACCCTCTTTGTAGGACTGGCTATGATCGAATCGACCGCGATCTATTGCTTTGTACTGTCGATGATCCTCATTTTTGCCAACCCTTTCTGGAACCAGTTCATAGTAAATTAATCGCTTATAATGGAGATCAACTGGTTTACAGTTATAGCACAAATCGTCAATTTTCTTATCCTTGTATGGCTGCTCAAGCGCTTTTTATACAAGCCGGTATTGAATGCCATCGATTCACGGGAGAAAAAAATCGCTGAACAGCTGAGTGAAGCTGAACATGAAAAAGCAGAAGCTCAAAAAGCACGGGAAAAATTCAAACATAAAAATGCGGCATTTGATAAAGAAAAATCAGAAATAAAAGCTGCTGCAGCTGAGGCCGTCCGGAAAGAGAAACAAAGGCGGTTTGATGAGATTCGGGCAGAAGCTCAGGCATTGCGTGCCCGTTATGCTG
Source organism: Membranihabitans marinus (assembly GCF_019802045.1). Lineage (GTDB taxonomy): Bacteria > Bacteroidota > Bacteroidia > Chitinophagales > Saprospiraceae > Membranihabitans > Membranihabitans marinus_A. Next base: position 88,513 of record NZ_JAHVHU010000011.1, read on the forward strand.
AAGCGATGGCCCGTGACGCCAAGGAGCAGACCGGGCTACTGAAACAAAAACTACAGGATGGCGTTTTTGCTATTTCCAGTAAAGCCCTGGAAGACCTGGCCGATGCCGATCTTGAATCGCAGATCGTTTCCGTCTTTATTGACAAAATAAATGATTGGGACGATCGGGAAAATAAAAATTTTGAGGAAGCACTCTCTGGTGCGGGGTCGATTCTGATCGAAAGTGCCTTCTCTATGGAACAAGCATCCAGGGATAAGCTTGAAAAAGCGCTCTACAAAGCTGCAAACAGATCTGTACCCGTTCGATATGAAGTCGTACCAGATCTGGTTAGTGGGATCTCGATCCATACCGGCAAATTCCAGTTTTCCTGGAATATCAATTCGTACCTGGATGTATTTCAAAAGGAATTCACATCCTTGTTATCACACAAGCAGAAAGACCATGTCACATCCTAATTTCATAGAAACTATAGAAAATACTTTTCGTGAAATCAGCGAAAGAAAAGCGGAGTTTACTCCCCGGATTCAGTATCGGGAAAAAGGTATCGTCACACATGTGTCATCCGGCATCGCCCTCGTGAGCGGGCTGCCGGGTACAGGGAACGAAGAGCTGCTGGAATTCCCCAATGGTCTGTTCGGAATCGCATTTAATCTGGATCCGGATGAAATAGGCGTAATCCTTCTGGGACCGGAAGATCGATTGCGTGCCGGTGATCCGGTTACGAGGACCCACCGGATTGCTGATATTCCGGTCGGCGAGGAACTCTCAGGTCGCGTCGTGAATCCCCTCGGCTTACCCCTGGATGGCAAAGGTCCTGTGGTATCCAGCCAGAGGTACCCCGTCGAGCGTGCGGCCCCGCCAATCATGCATCGTGAAGCGGTCAATGTACCATTGCAAACCGGGATCAAGGTCATCGATGCCATCATTCCGATCGGAAGGGGACAACGCGAACTGATCCTGGGAGATCGTCAGACGGGAAAGACTTCGATCGCGATCGACACCATAATCAATCAAAAAGGTAAAAATGTCATCTGTGTTTATTGTGCGATCGCACAGCGCTCTGCTTCCGTGGCTAAGGTGATATCTCAGCTCAATGATCATGGCGCGATGGACTATACCACTGTCGTGGTCACCGAAGGGAACGATCCGCCGGGATTGCAATACATAGCACCGTACGCCGCCACAAGCATTGCGGAATACTTTATGGAACAGGGATCCGACGTGTTGATCGTATACGATGACCTCACCCACCACGCCCGGGCCTACCGGGAACTCTCTCTTTTACTCCGGCGGCCACCAGGCAGGGAGGCCTTTCCGGGTGATATATTTTATATTCATTCCAGGTTGCTTGAAAGATCCACCCATCTGAACAAGGCTCATGGTGGAGGATCCCTCACTGCGTTGCCTGTCATAGAAACAGAGGCACAAAATATTTCAGCGTATATTCCGACCAACTTGATCTCCATCACGGACGGACAGTTGTATCTTTCTCCGAGATTGTTCGACCTGGGTGTGTTACCGGCAGTGGATGTGGCTACTTCAGTCTCCCGGGTAGGTGGCAAAGCTCAGCTCACTGTGTATCGGGAAGTAGCCGGCAATCTGAAGCTGGCTTATGCCCAGTTTGAGGAATTGGAGTCATTTATGCGTTTTGGGACCCGAATGGATGAAAGAAGCAGAGAAATCATTGCGCATGGAAATCGGATAAGAGCCTGTCTAAAACAGCCCGAGTTGAATCCCGTTTCAGTCCCGGATCAAATCATGCTTTTACTGGCATTAACCGGCGGGTTACTGAAAAATATTCCTCTGGAGAAAATACCAGAAGCAGAACGTTTACTCAGTCAGGGTTCATCCCGGCTTCCAGAGGAACTAGTGCGGCGCATTCACTCTTCCGAAGCACTGAAGGAAGTGGATAAAACCTTTATTTTCAGCGTGATTCAGGAGATTCTTCAGCCTTTGGTGGAAGATAATTTAGATTTTAGAGACGCATCATGACAGGTTCACTTGAGAACATACAACGGCGAACAAAGAGTGCCGGAGAGTTGGCTCTAGTCGTGCGGACCATGAAAGCCATGGCGATATCCAATATGACCAGTTTTGAAATGGCTGTTGAGGCCTTACAGGATTACTATCGGTCGATTTCGCTGGGCATGTATGTTAGCTTAAGAGATCAGATCACCAGTGAGACAGTAATGCACGATCAAGCCGGACCCGTACGGCATGTAGCCATCGTCTTCGGTTCTGATCAGGGATTGGTCGGACCATTCAATGATACCATCAGTTTATTTTCAAAAAAAACATTGAAAGCAGTGCCGGGGCGGATGGAGTCCTGGGCAATTGGTGAGCGAACTTTTTTTCGCTTATCGGAATCAGAACTTTTTCCGACAAAATTATTTACTGTCCCTACCTCTGTATCTGGTATCACGCCACTGGTTAATCATATTCTAACTCATATTGAGGAATTCAGAAAAAGCCCCAACTCAGGTTCCATCTTCGTTTTTCACAACAGCCCCCTGACCGGCGAAACTTATCAGCCCAAAAGCCGGCGTTTGTTTCCGATAGATGAACAATGGGAACAGGAAGTCCGACAACTCCGGTGGCCTACCAGGAATCTACCCGAAACGATTGGCCATCCAAAAGAAACATTGCGGACACTGGTTCGGGAATACCTATTCGTATCCCTTTACAAAGCCTGTGCCGAATCCCTGGCCAGTGAAAATGCCAGTCGGCTGGCGGCTATGACTCGAGCCGAAAAAAATATTGAAGAAATGCTGGAAGTGCTGCAACAAAACTACAACCGGATGAGGCAAAGCATGATTGACGAAGAATTGTTTGATGTAGTGGCTGGATTTGAAGCGTTGAAAAAGAAAGGATAAATCACAAGAGGGGCATGGTGGGAGGAACTTGTAGTGGAGGTTGGAGGGAGAGGATAGTGCCTTACACCTCTGGAACAGGTCAGGTGTAAGGTTTACCTCATGACCTAAGGAAGGCCCCCCAATCTTCACACCAGGCCAGGTGCCTTCCACCAATACCTAGCCTGGATGAGCCAGAACCAATGAGGATGGGGGAAGAAGGTTGCTAGTGCGTGGAATCATAAGTAATGTATGCTATAGAAGAGATTATTTTTTGACACATCGAAGAAGCAAAACCGCGCATAGCCATAGCTAAGTAAGGATTTTGATGATGAAGATATGTCAATAAAAGAAGCCTTCAATAGTGTATAGTATTTATGAGTTCGTGCACTAGTAGGGCAGGCGTGAGAGCGACCCGTCTTAACCCTTATTCTCCCCAATGATATCACTATGTAATAAATCTTGCCAAAAAATGGCTGGATTTGATTTGCAAGACACATAACGGATCAATTAGTAAACTCCCAGAGGTGAATTTTGTACCAAACTCTTGAACAGAACTTGGCAGGATCCAAAGTATCGGCGACTTTTTACATTGTGATCCATCTCTGGCGGATCGTTGCCGGTTGAAGAGCACCAAAACGGGAAATAATTCCCCATCGCTATGGATATTCATCAGGAATGTTGCTCAAGCCAGCCCGGATCATTGATTGAACAACAGGATCTTTTTGGTAGCTACAAATCCTTGATTTTCTAATCTGATAAAATACATTCCATGAGCTTGTTTGCTCAAGTCAAGTACTGATCCATTTTCTACTCTGCCATTTTCCATGACCCGTCCCAGGTGGTTGAATATGGTATAGTTGAGCGAGATTCCTTTTTGAACCTCTATTTTTATCCGACCTGAGGTGGGGTTGGGATATATGGAAACTGGCTTTATTTCGGCAGCGCTTATTTCAGAATAATCAGGAATGCCTGGTTCCACTAGAGACCCAGCCATCGCAGTGGTATCGCGAACCGGTACCAGCAGGATAGTTTCCAGATCCAAGGTAGAATCTCCGGAAAGAACTAGCGTATCCGACCAGCCGTCCGCCATGATCAGCGAGTCGGGATGAAAAGCTTCATATCCAGGTGGTACATCAATATTAATCCGGTACGATCCCGGAAGAAGCGGACTAAAAACGACAGTGCCCTTGCTGCCTTGCCAATTGCCAGATAAACGGGTATCCACAGGATTGGACCCTGTAACAGAATCAATCCGATAAAGGGTCACCGGAATAGAGTCTGTACCGACGCCACCGGGGAACCGGGCCGCTGGCAAGTCGGATTCCTTTACGATATGTGCTTTGATCCTATTGAGATCAGGTCGGGGTACCGAATGGATATAGATCATCTGGTCGCGGAAGGATTTGTTCCCCACACCGTCTTCGGCCGTCCACCGGCGGACAAAAGCCAGGGTATCACTGGTTTCGGGATCCACTATGGGCGTTGTGGTCACTGTATCCCACACCACATACCGGCAGATATCGAGGATACGGACATCGGAGGGTGCCGGAGGAAGACGATCAGGTGAATCGATGCTGATATCAGGCGGAAAATTCCGGAAAACGGGCGGGTCCAGGTCGTAAAGTGCCACAAAGTTTTCGAAGGATTTTGTTACCCCACACCGGTCTGTCACTTCATATGTATACTCCAGCAGTTTCCACATCCCGTGAGGCCGGGGTTCGGGAAGATCTGCCGGGTATATGTTGCTTCGAAAAGAAATCCTCCCCCGGTGTGGGCTGATGTCCAGGTCGTCTCTGGAAATATCAGGGGGCAGGCAGTCGGTTAGATGGATCGTATCTCCCCGGGCTACACCGGATACCAATTGAATCTCCAGGGACGGCAAAATCCGTAAAGTCTGTGTCGCTTCCAGCTTACCGAGGTTATTATAATCCGCCCCTGGTGCGATTCTTAGTTCTCCTTTCAATTCATATTTCCCCGGATTAACGCCATTATAGCCTCCTTTTTTCCACTCCACCGAAACCTCGACTACGCTGTCATCTTCCAATGTTACCAAAACAATGTCTGGCAAGTTTCTGACATCTTCCCAAGCAGTACCGTAACATAGTTCTACGATGGCTTCTGGATCTGACACCGAGACCACTTCCGGCAAACAGGCGTATGCCACGTCCGCTTCTGTGGCACACTCTCCGGTATTATTACTTATCGTTCTGGGCCCTGTTCCTTCTAAGTAGGTGCAGATGTTGGACAGGTCGCAATAGGAGAGTATAGGATTATCTTGTATCCGTAAATCCGTGATCGATCCCGGATCAATGTTTTCCAGCCCCTCGAGGGAAGGTAGTATGGCATTATTCTGAATCCACAGCCACCCCCCGACCGATGACAAGGACGATAAACCATCCACATTCGTCAAAGAACTATTATCTCGAATGTCCAGATTTCCGCCGACCGATGACAAGGACGATAATCCGTCCAAATTCGCCAAAGCACCATTATTGTAAAGAGCCAGATCACCACCGATCGATGACAAGGACGATAAACCACCCACATTTGTCAAAGAAACATTACTCACAATATAAAGTTTCCTGCCGATCGACAACAATGACGATAAACCGTCCACATTCGTCAAAGAGCTATTATAAAAAATGTAAAGACTCGCGCCGATCGAATTCAAGGCGGATAAACCGTCCACATTCATCAAAGAACTATTATCTCGAATTTCCAGAACGACGCCGATCGATGTCAAGGACGATAATCCGTCCACATTCGCCAGAGAACCATTATTATAAATATTCAGACCCCCGTCGATCGATGTCAAGGACGATAAACCGTCCACATTCGCCAGAGAACCATTATTATAAATATTCAGATCCCCGCCGATCGATGACAATGACGATAAACCGTCCACATTCTTCAAAGAACTATTATTGTAAATAAGCAGATACCCGCCGATCGTTTCCAGGTTTTCGAGGGGGCTTAAGTCCATAATATTATTTCCGGATATGCCAAGATGGCCGGGCAGAGTCGTGCAAGATGGATAATTCGTGGCAAAGGCATTAACCTCAGCCTGAGACAAGAGGGTGACATCCCCGGTGGGGCATTGCGCCCGTGCTACTATGGTAAGAAAAATGAAGAATAAGAGGTGTGGAATAATGGTTTGAGGTTTCATAGAATATGGAAGTATTAAAGCTAAGGTAATATCAAATTTTCGGCGCACGATTCGTTAATAAAATAATTTGTATAAATATAAAATAAATATTCGGTAAATTCCAATAACCTTAAAGTATAATGTGCTTGCTTGAAAATAATTATATATATATAGCATTAGCCAGATCTTTTGCGCACCAGTGCATCATGAACTAAATTCTTAAGGTAGTAAACGGGATGGATGACTGAATGAAGCCTGCAGGCACAAGGTCCAGTGGACCTTGGATGAGGGAACCGAAAATCTCCTTTTTCGCGCGGGCAAGCTTACATCTTTGGACCGGATTGAACTCTTGCAACTTAAAAACACCCTTTATACCCCGTGCATTTCAACACAATGCCATACCGCGTCCCGCGGCATGCGGGAGGCATTATTCCACAGGGCGAGTCAAAACCGGATCGATTATTTCGTTCCAGTCCCTAATAATGTTGCTGCTTTCCGTTTCCCTAAAATTCGTACTAAATCTTCTTTGTCCGCTTCTTCTTTGTCCAGTAAAAGCTGTGCCAGCTCTGTGAGTTCATCCTTATGCTCGGTCAAGATGCTCAGTGCGCGGTTGTATTGGGAAAGAATCAGCTGCTGTACTTCTTGATCGATAAGCTTCCCCATATTTTCGCTGTACGGCTTACCGAGTAGGCGCTCATATTGACCGGTGGAATCGTAAAAACTGATCGGCCCAATTTCTTTATCAAATCCATAATAAGCCACCATGTTATAAGCTTGCTTTGTCACCTTCTCCAGATCATCCAACGCTCCAGATGACACTTCATCAAAAATAATCTCTTCAGCTGCCCGGCCGGCCAACATGGCACACATTTGATCTAAAAACTGCCCCTTGGTAACAATCTGACGTTCTTTAGGCAAATACCACGCTGCACCCAATGACTTCCCTCTGGGAATGATCGATACCTTGACCAAAGAATCCACATTTTCCATATACCAGCTGGCTACCGCATGACCGGCTTCATGGTGAGCCACAATATATTTTTCTTTGGGTGAAATAATTTTACTTTTCCGTTCCAGTCCGCCCACAATCCGATCCCGCGCCTGTGCAAAATCATTTTGTGATATCATATTCTTTTTATGACGGGCTGCATATAGTGCCGCTTCGTTGCAAATGTTCGCAATATCAGCGCCCGAAAAGCCCGGTGTCAATGCCGCCAGCAGTTCCACATCCACATCATCGTCCAGCTTCAGTGGTTTGAGGTGAACCCGGAATATTTGAATCCTTTCTTCTTTAGTGGGCAATTCCAGATAGATGTGACGGTCGAATCGGCCCGCCCTTAACAGTGCTTTATCCAGGGTCTCTACACGGTTCGTCGCAGCCAGGACGATCACACCCGTGTTGGGTCCAAAACCATCCAACTCCGCAAGCATTTGATTCAGGGTATTTTCTCTTTCATCGTTGGATTGGAGGGCATTCCCCTTATCCCGGCTACGCCCTACAGCATCGATTTCATCAATAAAGATGATACTGGGTGCCTTTTCCTTGGCTTTTTTAAAGAGATCCCGTACCCGGGATGCACCCACCCCTACAAACATTTCAACAAATTCTGAACCCGATAATGAAAAGAAAGGCACCCGGGCTTCGCCAGCCACCGCCTTAGCGAGTAATGTCTTCCCTGTGCCCGGAGGCCCATACAAGAGAATGCCTTTAGGTATTTTAGCGCCGAGTCTGGTATACTCACTCGGATTTTTGAGAAAATCCACCACCTCCATCACCTCAACTTTGGCTTCTTTCAAACCGGCTACATCTTCAAAAGTGACTTCACTTCGAGTATCGATATCAGTGAGTTTGGCCGTTGATTTTCCGAAATTGAACATGGAGCCGATTCCTCCGCCTTGGCCCATTCTACCCATTCTCCGGAAAATAAAAAGCCAAAAAAGCACAATCAATGCAAAAGGCAAGAGCCAGGAAATACCACTCCACCAGTTGACCCGGTTTTCGTATTTGAGTTCGACCTTCTCTGCCGGTGTAAAGTCTTGCTGAGCTTCTTCCCATTTGCTTTCAAAACCTTCAATCGACCCAATTTGCATCGTATAATGCGGCGCGGCCATCCCCTGAAAGAAATTATCCGGAATATCCTGGTATTTCTCTTCTTCCAGCCGGCCCGGTTTAATGTAAATCTCCGCCTGTTCTTTGTTAACCACCACTACTTTTTCGACATCATGTTGACTCAGCATATCCTGCTCAAAGCGCAACCAGCTTATTTCCGCCCCCTCTGTAGCTGGATTCATAAGGTAAGACCCGATCAATATCACCAAGAACACGGCATATATCCAATAAATATTAAAGCCCTTTGGTGATTTTTTTTCATTAGATTTTTTTGCTTGCATTTTGCTTGATTTGTGATAGCTTACATTGAGTCCACTCCAGAAAATCATATTTTAAAATGATTAGCCCCGGTGCTTTAGCCCGAGATATCTATCATGACACACATATTGGCTTTCACCATTAATAAATTAACACATTCAGGGATAAAGCCCAATATAATTTTGCATTATCATCCCCGGCCTAAAGGCACGGGGCTAATAAAATAATAAACTGACTTTTCGGAGTAAGCTCATACATTCAATAATTTGACCTGACGATCCAGATCATCACACGGTCACCGGCCCGTCTCATAAAATGTCAGTCAACAATTAATCCCTACTGCACCAGCCCTTGGAATATAAGCATAAAAATAAGGAACTCTGTACATTTAAGCCACATCCTTGGTCAGTCATGCAAATGATAGTAATCAGGCAGTAAGCGCGACATAGAAGGTAACGGGAAGTACCTGATATAAGATCACTTTGAAATTCTTTCGTTCTCGTTTTTTATTCCAGTCTAATTCCCCGCATACTAATCCGTATTATCCATACTTTTCAGTACATTTAATAAAATAAATCAAAATATGTTGCCTTTGCTATTTCCCATGCATCACGAGATCACTCACCATGCTGTTTCTGTCCTTGCGGCTGATGTAGGTGGTACTACATCGAATCTCGCTCTCATCGAAATGAAAGGAGATCAGAAAAAAATACTCAAACAACAGAATTATCCTTCCCAGAAACATCAAAGCATGTCCGAGATAATCAAAGATTTTTTGAAAAATCAACCGAAGCCCGATACCTGTTGTATTGGCGTGGCCGGACCGGTATTTCATGGGAGTGCGAAGCCAACCAATCTCTCCTGGGAAGTAAACAGCCGCGAAATCATCCGGCAGCTGGGTCTTCCTAAGGTCCACTTGATCAATGATCTGGAAGCAACCGCTTTTGGATTGGCCATGCTCACTGATGAGGATGTAGTAGTTATTCATCAAGGCAGTACTCAGCCTTCGGGCAATGCCGCTATACTGGCTCCTGGGACAGGCTTGGGTGAATCGGGAATCTATTTTGATGGAACATATTACCATCCATTTGCCTCAGAAGGTGGACACTGCGAATTTCCGGCTCGGGATAAATTCGATTTTGAATTGTATAAATACCTGCAGAAAAAGCACGGGTATGTCAGCAATGAACGGTTGATCTGTGGCCCCGGCATTGTCAATATCTACGAATTTCTAACAGAAAATAAAAATCTGGAGGAACCCGCGTGGGTGACTCATAAGGTTGACAGCGGTGATTCCGCAGCCGAAATTAGTCAGCACATCGAACATAGTCCACGGTGTCACAAAACCATGCGACTTTTTATTCATTATCTGGCTCGTGAAGCGGCCAACCTTGCTTTGAAAATGAAGGCCACCGGCGGGTTGTTTATAGGAGGTGGCATTGCTCCTCAAATAGTCCCATTATTTGAAAAATTTCACTTCAACGATTCTTTTGTGCGCAGTGGTCGAATGAATTATCTTTTAAAAAAAGTACCTGTTCGCATTCTGTTAAACCCCGAAACAGCCTTGCTGGGGGCCGCCTATTATGGGGCGACGAGGTGAATATCAGCACTACTTTCTTACACCAATACCAGCTCGTTGGAATTTGATATCCATCAGGATGAAGGACAAGAATGAAGTTCGATAAGTTATATTTGGTTCCGCTTGCACAAGTGCTCCAATTCAGAAGTTGTATGCATTATAATGAGGCGCTCCCAGATTGTTCCACGTTCACGGATCGCCTCTCACAAGAAGCGATTCGTGAGCGCAGAGGAAACGTCGCGATCTGGAAGCGCGAGATAATACCTATACATTAATTTTGATTTGGTGCACTAGGTAGAAACAGACTCTTTAGCCGCTGCATGCTGAGCTACGATGTAACCATAAACCAGCCCCTGGCAAATCGTACCACCTGCTCCGGGGTAAGTCTTTCCAAAGATATTGGCCGCCGTGTTCCCGATCGCGTACAAACCTTCGATGACCGATTTGTCTTCACGCAATACTCTGCCATGTTCATCGGCCACAAGTCCGCCACAGGTACCCAGATCAGAGAGCACTACTTTCACGGCATACAATTTCCCCTTAAGCGGGAGTAAATTTGGATTGGGCTTAATCGTCGGATCACCGTAATATCTATCGTAGGCACTTTCACCCCGCTGAAAATCTTTATCTTTTCCTTCCTCCGCCATTTGATTAAACCGGTTGAATGAATCCATAAAATCTTTTTCAGGCAGCCCCATGGACTTCGCAAGTGCTGCAGGTGAATCCGCTGAATGCGCTATACCCGCTTCATACCACTCATCTGGTAGCGGTGACCTGGGAAATACAGAACCCGCCAACAAGTATCTGTTCCGATAAGTCTGATCAAAGACCAACCACATATCACCAACCGGATTACCCTTTTCCTCGTATTCCAATACTTTTTGGCCAAAACTCATATAGTTAATCGCCTCATTGATAAAACGCTGGCCTTTACTGTTCACCATAAAGCTGCCCGGAAGGGAGCGTTCTGCCAGAAGGACCTGAGGGTTCTCTCCCGGCTTCGTGGGAGCCACCGCGGGAAACCACCAGGCTTGCTTCATCAGATCAATATCGGCTCCCATTTCCTGCGAAAGCTCAATAGCATCACCGGTATTCCCTTCTGCACCAAAACTGAGATCGTCAACTAAAGATTCTGATTGATAGCGTTGACGCATCGGCATATTGTGGTCAAACCCACCCGCAGCCAATACAACGCCCCGCGTTACCTTTATAGAAATTCTACGACCATTTTGTTCCACTACAGCTCCCGTCACACGTTTTTCATCCACAATAAGCTCGACCAGCTCCGCGTTTGTCACCACAGGAATATCAGCTTCCAGGGCTCCGGCATACAAGCCAGCTGCCAGCGCCTGACCACCAGCCACTAATTTTTTTCCCAGTAGCATCCCACCGACGCCTTGCAATAACCGTTTGAATATTATCGGAAAAGCTTTCAAAGGTTTTCGCATCATCAGATTCATCCACTTATAGTCATACCCGGTCACAGGCATGGGAAGGGATGAAGCCATGAGACCCGGACGAAAATTTGAAAGATCTTTGCCCAGTCTTTTAATATTAAAAGGCCGGCACTCACAAGTTCGTCCTTCTGCGTCTCCGCCTGGTTCCTCCGGATGATAATCGGAATAGCCTTTTGACCAGAAAAATTTCATGGGCGTGGTGCGTTGAAGCATTTCCACCGCAGCGCTACCCTGGACCAGAAATGACTTCCAGCGGTCCCGTGGAGCATCATCTTTGACCAGGGTATCGAGATATTGTTCAGCCTTCTCAAGATGGTCATTTGATCCTTCGGCTTTCAGAATCGGATTGGCAGGGATCCAGAAAGCGCCTCCGGATAGCGCTGTAGAGCCTCCAACATGGGCCGTTTTTTCAATCACGAGACTCTTAAGACCGATTTCATTACCAGCCAACGCAGCCGAAAGGCCTGTTCCCGATCCGACGACCAAAAGATCAACTGTCATATCATTTATAAGTGTTGCTTCACTCTTATTTGAATTATCCATACTTTTTGTTTTAAATTTAAATACTATTTTTAAACTTGATATTTGAAAACCCAAATACCATTCTCACCATTCCATGAAGGATGGCCACAGGCAATAAAACGACCCCCATTACAAGCATCCCCAATTCATAAAACAGCGTACTGTCTTTGAACGGCTTGCCTTTCAGCCTGGATTGAAAAGCACTGTAGGGGATTCCGTACATGTTTCCCGCTATCATAATTTGGGCAGCTGACAGAATAGTCTGTGCTTCATTTTTACCATATTCTTTGACAATGGCATCATATGCGTACTTCTCCGGATATCCCCGTGAATCCGCAAAATGCTGCGCGAACAGGATGGCTTTTGCTTCTTCCGGCTTGATAAAGTCATCATCACCGCTTAAAAAGCTGCTTATTTCTTCATTGGACATACCCTGCTGCAACGCCATTTTGGTATGCTGATAAGAACAGGCCGGACACCCATTTACCTCGGTGACAGCCAATTGTAGTCGACGTATAAAATCCTCATCAACCAATTTGCTTTTTTTATTTTCAATCATTTTGGAAATTGCACCCGGGAGAAAAACAAATGAGCGGTACATTTCCCTTAAACTGAACTTCCGCTTAAATACAATCCGTGAACTTATGGTTTCTGGTATGGTGATGCTATTTTTCATTTTGAATTTGTTTGTACAGTCGCTCTACGTCCTGTCTGCTACACAAAGAAGTTCCAGCATTTAATGTCGCTGCCGTTCCACAGGCGACCCCATATCGCAATACATGTCGGAGATTTTCACCTTGCGTAATAGAAAAAACAATTCCCGCGACCATGCTATCCCCTGCCCCCACCGTCGTTTTCCTTTTCACAATGGGAGCATCCACCTTATAGGTGACATCCTTAGTGATAAGCATAGCACCTTGTGCGCCTAAAGAAACTACCACTATTTCAGAACCGCCATTCAGGATTAAATCTTTAGCAATCGGCTCTATCTCATTGGTTTCCAATTCATTCTCACCTACCAAACTACTCAGCTCCCCAAGGTTTGGCTTTATGAGGTACACCCCCTCCTTTACAGCATGCCGAAGTGCTTCTCCGGAGGTATCCACTATTAATTTTCTTTTATCTCGCTTTGCAATCAGAGCCAATTTAGCATAGAAATCTACTGGAACACCAGGAGGTAAACTTCCACTCGCGACAATATATTCTGAATCATTATGCTCCACTGCCTCTAAACATCGTTGCCATTCTTCGACCTCCATCAACGGTCCCGGCATTCCAAAACGGTACTGCTGATTGCACATTGTATCCACGGCGATCATGTTTTCTCTGGTATGTTGCTTGGTTTGAATATTCAATACTGGAATGCTTTCCCTTGCTAAAAGCTGATTTAGAAATACTCCAGAATAACCGCCGGAGGGATAAATAGCAAGAGCCTCACCACCGAGATTCTTGATGGCTCTTGACACGTTGATGCCTCCACCTCCCGGATCAAAAACCGGCGGTGTACATCTGAGTTTCTTGTCCGGTTGAATCCCGCTCACAGAAGTACTTTTATCAATACAGGGATTCAGGGTAATGGTTATGATATCTGACATGATCTGGTTTTTACAGAAGTACTTGTGAAAAAGTTATGTTCGAAAAATTAATGAACACAAATATACCTGCCCGCAAGTTCCCAAGAAATGCCTCTCATCAGCGGTACTACTGATTGTAATTAGCCCGTTTTCAGGCTACTGACCAAATTCATAGGTTGTACTGATTACGATCATTTCACACAAACACTTACCAACCTATGTTTGCCATTCCAGAATTCCATTTTCAAGAATGATTCACCAGGCATTATCCATCTTAAATCAAAACACAATGAAAATTAAAATTGGCCCGGAATCAACCATTAAAGACGTACAAACAGCGTTCTCAGAGGTCTACCCTTATTTAAGAGTAGACTTTTATAAAACACATCATAAAACACAGGAACTATTTGAGGATAAAGACATGATTGCACCAACTAAGCTTTTTGGTCTGGTAAGCAAATCCATCACGCCAAAAACAATAGATATTAGCCCCAACCGAAAGGTGTCAGACCTTGAGAAAACGATTTATAAGAAACTGGGGATAGCCATGCAAGTATCGCGTAGATCGGGTGATCTCTGGCTCCAAACTTCAAAGACAGATGACTGGACACTTGCCAAACAGAATCAATCTGGCCAGGCAATGATTCCTCAGTCCGCGACTACGCCATCCTAAAAAGAAAGATTACAGAATAGGCAAACCAATAATGAATGGCTCAAGCGAACTCCATAAAAGCATTTCTCGGACAAACCGGCCAAATATTCCGCTTTGCAGGTCGGTTTTTCAACCAGGTTTTTAAACCTCGGTATGAGGTTGCGGAATTCTTCAGGCAATGTTATATTATTGGCTACCGATCGATGCCATTGATCGGTCTGACTGGATTTATCATGGGTTTGGTAATTACGATGCAGCTGCGCCCCAGTATGGTTAGTTATGGTGTAGAATCACAATTACCCGCCATCATTGGTATTGCAATGGTCAGAGAAATTGCTCCAGTGATTACAGCATTGATTTTTGCAGGAAAGATCGGATCAAGTATCGGTGCTGAATTAGGATCCATGAAGGTATCCGAACAAATCGATGCAATGAAAGTGAGCGGGACCAATCCATTCAAGTACCTGGTGGTCACAAGAGTATTGGCCACGACCCTCATGCTTCCCATCCTCACCATATTAAGCGATGCTATTTCACTATATGGATCCTATATCGGAGTAAATATTAGCGGAAACATCAGTTTCAACTTATTCTGGACGCAGATTTTTAATAACCTGGCCTACTATGATGTAATCCCGGCATTTATAAAAACCTTTTTCTTTGGTTTTGCGGTGGGGATCATAGGTTGCTTCAAAGGCTATACCACCCAAAAAGGGACTGCAGGCGTGGGTCGAAGTGCAAATTCTGCTGTTGTTATTTCATCCATCATGATCTTCATCCTGGATTTATTAGCCGTGCAGATCACCGAGTTATTGGGTTTTAATTGAAGCCGTATTTTAAGAAAAATTCTCGTAGAACGATATACTCATGATGCCAGCAGTAAGTAATAAATCAGAAAGAGACCGAGGACAACCCAAGGAGACAGTTTTAAAAATCCGCCACCTCTATAAATCATTTGGAGAAAATCATGTACTGATTGATTTTAACATGGATTTATACCGAGGAGAAAACGTCGTTGTTCTTGGCAAATCCGGATCGGGAAAATCTGTATTGATCAAATGCATCATAGGGTTGATCAAACCTGATAAAGGGATGGTAGAAATGTTTGGGAAAAGCATTCCTAAATTAAATGATGCAGAACTGGATCAGGTGATGGCACGAGTCGGTTTTCTTTTTCAGAGCAATGCATTGTACGACTCTATGACCATACGGGAAAACCTTGAATTTCCGTTGCGAAGACACATGCTGGATATCACTCAGAAAGAGGTCAATACCATCGTCATGGAAGCTCTTAAAGATGTAGGATTAAGCCATACCGTCGATTTGATGCCGGCTGAATTATCCGGGGGAATGCGTAAGCGGATCGCACTGGCGCGTACTCTGATATTGAGACCTGACATCATATTGTATGATGAACCAACGACCGGTCTGGATCCGGTCACCGCAAAAGAAATCATCGGTCTGATGCTGGACATACAAAAAAAGTATAATACGTCATCCATCATCATTTCTCACGACATGAATTGCTTGCGCCTGACCGGTGACCGGGTCATCGTCCTGATGAACGGGACTAATCATGTCACCGGAACGTATCAGGAAATTATAAATCATGAAGATCCGGCGGTAAAAGAATTTTTTGAATAAAAAATCAAACAGAAATACAGATGAGCAAAAAAGTAGTGAATAATGTAAAATTGGGCGTGTTCGTCCTGGCAGGCTTGCTTTTTTTGATATTTCTTTTGTATATGATTGGCAACAATCACTCCTTGTTTGGATCCAATTTTGGATTGAAAGCCAAATTTGAAAATGTCCAGGGTTTAAAGCCCGGAAACAATGTGCGGTATGCCGGCATTGATATAGGAACAGTAAGAAATATCACGATCCTCAATGATACCACCCTGGAAGTAGTCATGACTATTGACGAAAAGATGAAGTCAATCATACAAAAAAATGCGTTGGTCTCCATTGGTACGGATGGCTTAGTGGGTAATAAAGTCGTTAATATAGAGTCTACTAAGCAAATCTCGTCCCTGGTGGAAGATGGTGATATTCTGCCAACCAAAGTTCCGGTGAATACGGACGAAGTTATACAAACTCTCAGCAAGACAAATCAGGATATAAGCATCATCGCTGAGGAATTAAAGGCCACTGTACAGCGTATAAATAGCAGTGATGCTTTGTGGAGTATCCTGAATGCGGAGGATCTACCCAGGAGATTGAGCCTATCGGTAGAGAATGTTCATTTGACCACCGCAAAAGCCTATGATATGATCAATGAGCTCTATGCGATCGTTGATAGTGTAAAGAAAGGAAAAGGCACCGCTGGGGCCATTCTCACTGATACTACTTTGGCTCATAATCTAAATGAAGCCATCTCTAAAATTCAAGAGGTCGGTGATTCAGCGGATTCACTACTGCACAATGCTGCTACGGTAGTAGATGATATCCAAAACAATATAAACCATGGTGGTGGACCTGTAAGTGCACTATTAAAAGACACGGCGATGACGGCAAAAATAGACCACAGCCTTCATAACATCCAGGAAGCTACCGAAAAGTTTGATCAAAACATGGAAGCTCTTAAGCACAACTTCTTGTTCCGTAAATATTTTCGCAATCTGGAAAAGAAAACCGAAAATTAAAACCCAGAGGAGATTCCCCATAGAAGATGGACAGCACTTGTCTGAAATAATTCGAACCATTTGACACGGAAACATCGGTCAGATTGTACCGGATACAGCCAACGGATTACGCCATTTTCAACCGGTAGGCCTGTTTTGCAATTTCCAGTTCTTCATTCGTAGGAACTACCAGTATCTGAACTTTGGATGTGGTAGAATTCAAAGAACGCAATTGATCGGATTTTATGTCATTTTTATCCTCATCGAGGTCAATTCCCAGAAACTCCATATCGGCACAAATAAGCTTTCGCATTTTACTGGAATTCTCTCCGATCCCGGCGGTAAACACCAGCGCATCCAGTCCGTTCATAGCTGCCGCATAAGCGCCAATGTATTTTCGAATTCGGTAGGCATTCATTTCCAATGCGAGGGTACACACTGTATCTCCTGCCAGGGCCCTGGATTCAATGTCCCGAAGATCTGAATATCCGGTGAGCCCAAGCATCCCGCTTTGTTTGGTAAGAAGGGTGTTCACTTCCTCCGGATCGTAGCCCAGGTGCGAGATCAAATGAAAGATCACGCCCTGATCGATATCTCCGCTACGGGTTCCCATGATCAGACCTTCATTGGGGGAGAAACCCATCGAATGATCTACACTTTCCCTATTTTTCACAGCGGTCATGCTGCATCCATTCCCAAGGTGGATGGTGATGATTTTTGACCTCTGAAGACGCAGATAATCATTCGCCTTTTTAGATACATATTCATGGCTGATCCCATGAAACCCATACACTTGAATACCGTGTTCCACATACAGCGGGTCGGGGATGGCATACCGTTTGGCTTTTTGGGGGATGGACCGGTGAAAAGCGGTGTCAAAAACAGCAATTTGGGTAGCCTGAGGAAATAATTCTTCGGCAACCAGTATACCCTCCAGATTGGGTGGATTGTGCAAAGGGGCCAGGGTGGAAAATTCTTCGATTTCTTTTTTCACCCCACCATTAATCTCAACCGTTTCCGAAAAGGTTTTTCCGCCGTGTACAACCCGATGCCCTACCACCTCAATTTCTTCTTTCCTTGCAATCACGCCCACCTCAGAATCCATCAAAATTTCCACCACTTTTTCCAGCCCTTGTCTGTGGTTTTTTAAGTCATGGGATTTCAGTATTTTGGTGTCGCCTGTACTATAACTCAATTGGGAAGCGGATGCACCGATTCGTTCGACCAAACCTGTACAGACCATCGTTTCGGAGGGCATATCCAGTAACTTGAACTTGATTGATGAACTTCCTGAATTGATAATTAATACCTTCATAATCCTGCTTTTCTTATTATACATCCTGGGCCTGGATGGCCGTAACGACGACCGTATTCACAATATCTTCGACTGTGCAACCCCTGCTCAGATCATTGACCGGTTTTTTCAACCCCTGAATAATCGGACCGATCGCCAGAGCTTTGGTCTCACGCTGTACGGCTTTGTACGTATTGTTTCCGGTATTGAGATCTGGAAATATAAACACATTGGCGCGTCCGGCAATAGCTGATCCCGGCATTTTAATTTTGCCCACATTGAGGTCAACCGCAGCATCATACTGAATCGGGCCTTCCACATCAAGGTCCGGTCGGATTTCCTTTAACAAAGTCGTCGCTTCCCGTACTTTATCTACGTCCTTTCCTACTCCGGATGCCCCGGATGAATAGGACAACATGGCTATTTTGGGTTCAATCCCAAAAGCCACACTGGTATCTGCTGAAGAAGATGCGATCTGTGCTAATTGCTCCGCAGTGGGATTGGTATTGATCGCGCAATCTCCGTACACGGATACCCGATCTTCCAGTAACATAAAGAATACAGAGGATATCAGGGATGTTTCGGGCTTCGTCTTGATCAACTGAAGCGCTGGCCGGATGGTATTTTGGGTCGTATGCATGGCGCCGGAGACCATGCCGTCCGCGTCCCCGGAATACACCATCATGGTCCCAAAATAGGACACCTCTTTCAATAGCTCCCGGGCTTGTTCCCGCGTCACATTCTTATGTTTCCGCAGTTCATAAAGCGTGTCCGCATAACGATCAAACCGATCGGAATGCAAAGGATCAATGACGTGAACCGCATTGAGATCAAGATCAACACCTGCGGACCGTACTTTATCTTCGATCTGTGCCCTGTTTCCGAGAATAGTCAGATCGACTGCATTTGATTTTATCAACAGGCGGGCAGCTTGCAGAATAC
The DNA here is from genome assembly GCF_019802045.1 of Membranihabitans marinus. Taxonomy (GTDB): domain Bacteria; phylum Bacteroidota; class Bacteroidia; order Chitinophagales; family Saprospiraceae; genus Membranihabitans; species Membranihabitans marinus_A. The sequence continues at coordinate 107,519 of NZ_JAHVHU010000011.1, forward strand.
GTTCGTCGACACCTTCGGGTAATACGATATGCTTCTTCACTGATTTTGCCTGTTCCAGGAGCTCATATTGAAACATACCCGGCGTCACGATCTTGCTTTCGACATCAAACATCATTTCGGTTAAACGGCCAACGTTCGTGTTTTTCCTGAAACTATCGATGGAAAGGGCTATTTTTTCGGTATTCTCGGCATAAATCTGAGATTTAATCATACCAATCCTGTTCGTTACAGAAAAAGTACCGCCCTGGGTGGAAATAATGGGAACGATTTCTGAAAGGCCTTCAATAAGGCGGATGATGGAATCTTCTGGTAACAGCCCCCCCGTCAGAACAATACCTGAAATGGATGGATAGTTGGCAGAGATGTTAGCTTGTAAGGCACCCAAAATCAGGTCTGCCCGGTCTCCCGGTGTGATCACCAGCCCATTTTCTTTAAGATGCTTAAGGTAGTTCGGAAGATGCATCGCTCCAACGCTGTAGTACCCGGCCAGATTATTAATATAGGAAGATCCAAAAAGTATTTTGGCATCCAACTCTTCGACAATCTCCTTGATCGAAGGATTGGACAACGCCAGATCCATGGGAATGGCACTGACGACCAGATCATCCGAAAGATTCTTCTCTAATTCCCCCACCACCCATTGTTGGTTTCTAGCCTCCACCTTGTTTGCAATAATCGATACCACCTTGACGCTTTTATCTCTGAACGAGTCATAAGCAATGAGCATGGTTCCCAGGAAATCTTCCATGGTCCGGCCGACACCGCTGGCCAGAATAATGGCCGGGATGGCCAGATTTTTAGCTATAAGTATATTAATATCAAACTCGATGATGGATCCTTCTCCCGTAAAACTGGAACCCTCTACGATGACAAAATCAAAACGTTTCTCTACAGCTTTGTATTTCCTGATAATCCGGCTGAAAATTTCATCATCTTTGTTTTCATTCTTCATCCGGATAATCTCGTTCCGGGTAAAGGCATAGGAATCTTCAAACTTCAGATCCAGATGAAAATAGGAGGTGATCGTATTAATGTGGTTGTCTATCTTTCCTTCTGGAAAATCATCGATAACAGGCCTGAAATAGCCTACGCGAAGTCCCTTTTTTATCAGTGTATCCATCAGCCCCAATGACACAATTGATTTCCCACTATTGGGTTCGGTGGTCGCTACATAAACTCCTTTATTCAATATTTTACTTTCCATAGAAATTAATGTATTTTTACTCTATTCATTTTCAAGATCGGAGTATATACGAATGTAAGGATTATATCACGACCCTCTTCCATATGATTCCGTAAAATTTCAATGTTAACCCCGGAGATCAGGGGCAAAGGAATAATACCCTTTTTTATTAGTATAAAAAACAACACATCATGCAGATTCAAATTAATTTAGACACCAGAATAGCTCATGCGCAAAACAAGTTTCATGAAGTTTATCCTTACTTGAAAATTGATTTTTACAATAAGCCACATGATGAAGAGGAATTATCGAGGGTTTCCGACATGATTTCACCCAATGAACTTTTCAGCAGCATAAAAACGATTATGAGACCGGAATCGATTGACATTGGCGAAGAGCGGACCGTAGCACAGGTGGAACAGGAGTTCTATGACAAATTTGGGGTGGCGATGCAAGTATCTCGAAAATCAGGTGATGTGTGGCTTCAAACTTCCAAAACTGATCATCTAACGCTCAAAAAACAAAATGAATCAGGAAAAGCCATGAGCGAAAAGTAGATCAACCACACCGATCAAGTGCTTTTCATCGTGGGCAATGATTTCGAATTGTTCTAACGTTTTTTCTGCAAAGCGTGAGTGTTGTAACTCATCAATGGAACTGTGGCGACATAATCTATAAATTCCTTTACCCTCCCTTTGCGAAACAGTTTGCGGATTCCCTTGGCCTCCTTCTCATACAAAACCAATAAATCAGCCTTATTCTCTATCACATAATCGACTAATGTCTGAGACACGTCGGGAGATACTCGGGTATCACATTTAAAATTGGAGTAGGTCACGCCTTCACAGATTTCTTGGATATAATCTGATTTTTCAGCATCCATTTTCGGTTCTTTTTTGAACACATGAAGTGCAGAAATACGAGCACCAAATGCCTGGGCAAAAGGCGCCACTTTATTTATGATAAAAATATCCTTGGGCACATCATCCGAGGCATACACGATGCTATTAAAGCCATCAAACACAGCTTTTTCAGGTATGGCCAAAACCGGACAGGGTGCTGTTGACACCAGCTCTTTCGTGGTACTGCCCATCAATATCTGTTTTAATTCACTTTGTCCTTTTGTACCCGCCACGATGAGGTCTGCTTTCGTGTCCTGAACCACTTCCAGTATTCCCTTGGCATAGGTACTGTTCAATGCAACCCGATACGATACCTGTAGATCCGTGTCGGTGAGGTGCGGCTTAGCATATGACTTCAATTTATCGTTTAACGACAGGCCCTGTTTTCTCTCTATTTCAGAAAAACTGAAGAGAGATGAAGAACTGGGCCGTACACTGGGTAGGTCACCGATACTTACTAAAATAAGTTCTGCATTAAACGTTTCACACAAACCAATAGCAAACGATAATGCCGTTGAAGCATTTTTAGAAAAATCTGTGGGATGAACTATTTTTTTCAAAACATCAGGCTTTTGTTCCTGTAAAAATAGAGAAAATCCTCATATTATATCATGACCGGTATCATATCCTGCGGGGTTTATAGAAGAATTCCATCAACTTTTCAAATCCTTTGGACTTATTACTTCCTTAGTGGGGTCAATCAATGATTTAAGAGGTATTTTATGGTTGATCATTGTCGTATAGGATACATGATGTTTTTCATTCCGGGAATCATTTTGCATATTTTCTTTATCGTAAGTGCAGCAAGCCGTAACTCTTATAGCAAGATTTAGTCAAAGAAAAGTCTACCGGACGTCTATAAATATTTTTTTGATTATAACCGGATTAGTAAAAATACGTGGTTGAGAATTCCATATAAACAGGTTATTTAAATACGAAAATTCTGTCAAAAAATAAGATGGTCAGGTTGAACACCTACGGATTTCAAAGCACTAACATTCCTCTCCCCGAATGGCACCTATCGGCTTATTCGGGGTTATTCACCTTCGACACCTTCGGTGTTATTGGGTACTGAGCTTCCTCCGAAAAGTCTGATTTTCGCAAAAGTAACCCCGGTATTTATGCCGGGCTTAAAAAAATGTAAAACACTATTGGGCTTTAACCCCAAATGCATGTTTCTTAATGGCTAAAGCCAAATTTTGCGTTATCATAACAACCCCGGGCTGAAGCACCGGGGTTACTCATTTCAATTTAGACTTTCTGGAGTGGCCTCGGTGTTCAACAGAAGACCCAATAGATTGTAATTTTACGATAAAAAGAGATCATTAATACTCAGAACCCCGGATGGGGTTCAAAGTGAATAACCCCCGGCAAGCGAAGTGCAGCCGGGAGAAAGAGCCCCTCCCTATTGAGAACCCCGTACGGGGTTCAATGTTAAAGGAAAGTCAGTTATTTAATATCCATGTATTCGAAAATGCTATAGCAGCCAATTTGTACATAGAATATTACGATAAGAGAAATAGCATTGGAACTTGATCAAACACGGCTAATCTTCCAAAATAAATTAAAGATCTGGACAAAATATACATTCCACGTTTAAGCGATGCCTATTTGGGAATGATAGATTTTGATACTAAAACCTTTTGGGATCATCCACTCAAAGATTTATAGTACATAACCTTGATAGATTTTTTACACCGTGAAGCGTTTACCCTTGTATGTATGAAAGCCAGAAGACCCATTGTAAGCGATAGCACCATTGGGATAAAATAGTATGGTGGTATTTGAGAATTAAAGAATTATGTAATGATTGGGATACAAATTTACGCAGGCCAAGCCACTCTCACTCTCATTCCCACTCTCACTCTCATTCCCACTCTCACTCTCATTCCCACTCTCACTCTCATTCCCACTCTCACTCTCACACCCACACTCACACCCACACTCACACCCGTAAGTGACCCCGGCAGGATTCGAACCTGCGACCTACTGATTAGAAGTCAGTTGCTCTATCCAGCTGAGCTACGGGGCCAATTTGTTAGAATTGCGGCACAAAACTAAAAAAATACCGGGCAATTCTGTACATTTTATATCGACTATTTGAAAACCAATTTCATACTAACTAAGATACACGCCATGACTACGAATCAGTCCTCCGTCAAAATCGAAGAATCCTGGGCTCGGGTACTTGAAAAAGAGTTTCAGAAACCATACTTTCAAAAACTCACTCAATTTATAAAATCAGAACAGAGTAAAAATAAAACCATCTATCCACCCGGATCACTGATCTTCAACGCATTCAATTCCACGCCATTCGATCAGGTGAAAGTGGTCATTCTCGGTCAAGACCCCTACCATAAAGCGGGGCAGGCCATGGGCTTAAGTTTTTCGGTTCCGAAAGGAATCCGGATCCCCCCTTCGTTGAGGAACATATACAAAGAACTGCATCGCAGCACAGATTTTGATATTCCCAGCCATGGCGACCTGACACCCTGGTCGCGTCAAGGGGTGTTTTTACTAAATGCAGTCCTGACCGTCGAGGAAGCACAACCGCGGTCTCATTCCAAAGCGGGGTGGGAAACATTTACGGATGCTGTCATTGATAAACTGTCTACGGAGCGAAGCGGAATCGCATTTCTTTTGTGGGGAAATTTTGCACGTTCCAAAAAATCGCTGATCGATCCGAAACGACACTTAATTCTGGAAAGCAAGCATCCTTCCCCGTTGGCAGGGAATGCGTTTCATGGGAATAATCATTTTGCCGATACCAATGTATATCTTACAAAAAATGGGCAAAAACCCATAAATTGGCAGGTTTGAAATTGGCTGTTGGCTGTTGGCTGTTGGCTGTTGGCTGTTGGCTGTTGGCTGTTGGCTACCTGCAAACCACAAACGGCCGCAGGCCACAAACAACAAACGGCCCTCAGGCCACTAAACTTTACAAAACATGAAATTCATCATTACATTTATTTTTGGAGCTCTGGCCGTCGGTATCGGAGCCTTTGGAGCCCATGCTCTGGACAGCGTGATGGACACCTATGGAAAAGAGATATTCAACACAGGAAATCGCTACCATTTCTACCACACCTTTCTGATGTTGTTCATTGGGTGCATCATACTCATCAAGGGCGGCCATCCTTTGTTGAACGCAGCCTGGTATTTTGCTGCTGGAGGGATTATCCTTTTTTCAGGATCCTTGTATCTCATGGCCACCCAATCCGGTCACTCCATCCCTTCGAGTATTCTGGGTCCCATCACCCCATTGGGCGGACTGCTATTTTTGACAAGCTGGATCCTTCTGCTGGTTTATGCCTGGAAAAACATGAATTAATTATTTAGATTTGCATCCCTTTTTTAAAAATTGTGTACTTTAAAATAAGAAACAGACTTAAGCTAAAACGACTATGAAAAAATCATTACTCTTTCTATTTGGACTTTGTTTTTTATTTGCCATTCAAGGTCAGGCACAGGATTATTCCAGATCTGTCGGCGTACGGGGTGGACTGGGTGCGAATGTCACCTATAAGCAATTTGTAGGACCAGAATCTGCTTTTGAACTTTTGGGTGGTTTTTATTTTGGGGACGTCTACGCCAGTTTGACCTATGAAAAACACAATGCATTCACCAACGATGTTCGCGGTTTGACCTGGTATTGGGGGATTGGTGCTTCTGTATTGCTTTCTAGTGGGGGAATCGGTATAGGTGGCCTCGGTGCCATCGGACTCGATTATGCGTTTGGAGATATTCCACTCAATATTTCTCTGGATTGGATGCCGCACTTATATCTCATCGGTGGCAATGGATTTGAAGCCGGGGGTGGTGGTTTTAGCTTACGATATATTTTGGAACGCTGAGGCAATAGCTCCTTTCTCAGCCCGGATTATTTGCCACATCAGACTTCTTGTGTCCTACACCTCGGCAAGATGCGGTCAGGCTAATCTCGTCGTTTTTATAAATGGGTTAGCAGTATGAGGCCAAATGATCTTTACGTCGGTAAAGATGAATTGTCATTTTCAGAACACCAACGGTTACAGGGACGACCTGCCATCACGACCATTCCGCTATTCCTCTGCCGGAGACTTCTTATTTTTCCACCAGATGTAGCCGAAAGTACCAAACAATATGTAAGGTAGCCCAAGTAGCAATAAGATCCCCTTATTAAGTCCTGAACCTGCAGTCCCTCCCGAAGCTAAATTGGTTTCTGCACCGATGCGGCACATGGGACATTGGGCCATAACTTCTGCAACCGGAAGAAGAATAAGTACGCCGACAACAAGCAGCGCAAGCATCATTTTTCGATATCGTGCTTTATTTCTCATAACAATTCAAAGATACACAAATTTAATAACAATCCCTCAACATGAGGTATAGAACAGGTCCTGTGATGGTCACATAAAACCAGAGCGGGAAAACCCACCGGGCCATTTTCTTATGCCGTTCGAATTGGAAGGTAACCGCCCGGATAAAAGTAAACAAAATAAAAGGCAGAATGACAGCCGCTAATATGATGTGACTGATTAATAAGAAAAAATATATATAACGGACCGTGCCCTCTTTACAATACAGGGTTTCTGGCATGGTAAAATGATATACGACATACGACATCAAAAATAAAACCGAAAGGATCAAAGCTGTTACCATAAAGCGCCGGTGGCGCTGAATATTCTTGTTTTTGATCGACCAGAACGCAATTAAAAGACAAATGGAAGCCAGACCATTGAGGGTGGCGTGAAAGGCAGGCAGGTATCCAAAATCAATATCCACATTCAGTTTGACCCGACGCATCATCAATACCAGGACGAACACGACAATACTTACCACTATAGCACCTGCATTGAGTTTTTTCTCAAGCGATTTATTCGCTGCTTTGTTTTGCATTTTGATTTCGTTTGTCTATCTGATAATCGACCATTGGAAAGGCATAAGAGATATCTTCCAGAAGTTTTTTATACAATTCGGGATCATCCCGATCATAGATCTGAAGAATTCGATTGAATACATCGACTAATAGTACGTCGCCATATCTTGTCATATCCTCTCCTGAATTGGCATATCGATACCCCATCATGCGGGTTTTGACTGTATGTTCCAATTCCGGTTCATACATCATAAAAGCCAGATCAGTGCGATCATTTATGATATACATGATGTGTTCGATCTGTGTGATGTCAAAAATCGACTCTTTCGTACCGATTACTTTCAATACATAAGGCAACTTAACCAGGTATTCTGTTTGTTCTGCGCCTTCCGCATTAAGAAATTGGACTTTGAGGTCTAGGGATATACTATCTTTGGGTTGAAGTGTGGCTGATATTTTCATTCGGTCATCAGCTGCCCGCTGTAGCACAAAATAGCCGATCACTGGAATGGCAAATAATATAAAAACAGCTAAAAGAAAATCTCTTCTCAACTTCATATTCTGAGTACCTGTAGTGAATAATCCTATTCTGTCTCTCGCCCCTTCAGGATCAGCCGTTCATCCAAATTCATCCCTGGTGTGCATCCGTTTTACCTCCTAAGATCTTTGCCCGGAATCCCTAGTGGATGTTTTTGATGCGCTCGGATTCCAGTGAAGGCGATATATCAGGTACTACCCGTTCGGACTGAAGCTGGTCTTGTTGCAGGATGTACGAGCGATTGCCATGCCAGTAAGAACCCTCCCATAGGAAAGCTATGATGGCGAAAATCAATAACAATAGGGGTAATAGTACAGTCCTTGTCATGGTTTTGGTTTCCAAACCTAAATGCATAAAATGAAAAACGATAAAGTAAGCTTTATACAGAGAGAGCACGATAATTATTGTACCTGCTACATAATGAACCCAGGTCAGGTAATACGCTTCTTCCCAGCCGAGGTACCCTTTTCCAAATAATGAAATTATAACTTCAATGACAGTAACGACTGCGAGCATTTTCAACCCATAATACGCTAGTCGGACTGCTTCTTCATGACTATGATGTTGCATAATTCGATTTCTTTTTTAGAGTAAGTAAAATACAAGGAAAACAAAAACCCAGACCAAGTCAACAAAGTGCCAATACAGCCCAATTTTTTCAACCGTTTCGTATTGGGTCTTTTTTCGGTCATACAATCCACTTGCAGAATTGATCGTCGCAATAATCAATAACAAGACTCCGATACTAACGTGAAATCCATGAAATCCCGTGATGCAGAAGAACAAGGAACCAAAGGTTTGAGGTCCCATTGCCTCGCGCGCGATTTTACCACTGTCTTCCCCGGATGTAATCTGGAAGTCCCTGAAATGCCATTCGCCATCCACTTTATGAACAAGGTAGGAGTCGCCGGCTCGAAAAGCCTCTTGCTGAGCACCGTTTTCATCGAGATAAATCCCATCCACGGTGTGTGTACCAAAAGGGTTCTCAAAGATCGTCATGTTTTCCACTGCTATGAGGTTATACCACTCATAAGCCTGACAACCCAAAAATGTAAAACCACCGATCACAGTCAGGGTTAACCAAAAAACCACCCCTTTTCTGTTTTCACGTTTTCCTTCCTGAACCGCACGAACCATGGTGACTGAACTTGCAATCAGCACAAAGCTCATTACGGTTACAAAAATCAATGGCATGTTGGTGAAGCCCCCCGGGAAACTTTGAAATACAAAATCCGGAACGGGCCAGGTCGGTACGCTCAAGCGAAGCGCTCCATACGCAATCAGGAAACCACAAAAGGTAAAAGCATCCGATAACAGGAAGTACCACATCATCAGTTTGCCAAAACTGGCTTTCATTGGAGGTGTACCTCCCGACCAATCCTCATTTATGGTCTGATCTTTACTTACTTCTGTTAATAATTTTTCGGCCATTTTCAACGATTTATCTTTGCAAGATGAAAAATAATAATAAATAAATCCACAGGATATCTACAAAATGCCAATATATGCTGGTGAGATCCAGTCGCACCCGCCGTTTATACGTCAGCTCGAATGGTAATACAAAGGCATGATACAAGGCTACAGTCAGAACCACCAGTCCCCCCAACACGTGAAAGACATGCAAGATGGTCATCACATAAACGAAAGAGCCTGAAGGATTCCCTTTCAGATCAATTCCGCTGGAATACATTTGCATCCATCCCAGGTATTGGGTTACTATAAAGGCGCACCCCATCACAAAAGCACCCACCATATAGGTTTTATAGGCTAATTCTTTCTGTTGATTAAAAGCACGTGAAGACAACCACACAAATAGGCTACTAAGTACGATTACTCCCGTGCTGACAAAAAACATCGTGGGCAACCTGAATTCAAGCCAATTCCCAGCCGACTGCCGCACAATGTAGGCACTAGACAAGCCGGCAAAAGCCATGATAAGGCTCACAATACCCAGGTACAAGCCAAATTTTTGTGGATGTATTTTCGAATGATTTCCAGGGTTAGCTATCATTGTCGTTTCCATATTAGTTTGCATTTACAAATATTGATTAAATAGTAGAACACAAAACATTATCGGCAAAAAGTATAAGGAAGCGAACATAAGTTTACGGGCGGAAAGGTCCGAGGGTCCCGTGTAGAACTGATAAGCTTTATATATAAAATAAAAGGTTCCCCCCATCAAAAATACCAGTCCAAACACCCCAATCATATTAAAGTAAAAAAAGAGACCAACCACAGGTATCATCAATACCGTATAGATCAATGATTGCAATCCGATTTCTGAATCGATGGAACCGTCTTCATTGACGGGTACAATGTGAAACCCGGCTTTTTTGTAGTCTTTAAATGATAACCAGCCTATAGCCCAAAAGTGGGGAAACTGCCAGAAAAACTGAAGTGCAAACAGTAAAATAGCAAATGTGGTTATGGTACCATCGACAGCTACACAGCCCACCAGGACAGGTAAAGCACCCGGGAAAGCACCTACAAATACAGCTATTGGTGAATACCGCTTAAGCGGCGTATATACAAAGGCATAACTGATCAGAGAAACCGCTCCTAAAAGGGCTGTTAATGGATTAAAATAAGCCAATAACAGCAAGCCACCCACACAAAGCAATCCGGCCAACAATACAGCGATTGGTGTCGCCATCCGTCCGGATGCCACAGGCCGGTTCCGCGTGCGTTCCATCTGACTGTCGTAGTCTTTTTCCAATATTTGATTCATGGCATTGGCAGCGCCTGAGATCATAAATCCACCCAAAGCAAAAATAACAAGTGAGTGCAACCCAAACTGCCACCCCCCCACCATGATATAGGCAAGTGATGACGTAAACACTACCAACAGGCTGAGTTTAAACTTAACCAACAATCCCAAATCATAGACGCTATCGCGTATGATGTGAACGCTATGTTGTATCGAGTTCAAAATATATTTATTTTCTTTAGGTTCGAGTTAATGTTTAGTGCGCTTCTTCGCCCTCTCGCAATGGAATCACCTGCGGAACATAATCTTCTCCATTCTTACTGTAATCGTACGCCCAGCGTTCTACGGTAGGTATTTTTCCAGGCCAGTTTCCGTGCGGCGTATCAATGGGTGTCGTCCATTCAAGTGTCGTTGCTTTGTACGGATTTTTGGAAGTCATCTTACGTCCTTTCCACATACTGTAGAAGAAGTTGACGATAAACACAAACTGAACTAAAAATCCAATAATAGCACCGATCGTAATAAATTCATTCAATCCTCCAAAATCACGGAAAGCATCAAAGACATCAAAGCTATAATATCGTCGGGGCACACCAAACATACCCAGATAATGCATTGGCCAGAATACCATATAAGCAGAAATAATGGTTCCCCAGAAATGAATTTGACCAAGAGTGTCATTCATATGACGAGCGAACATCTTTGGATACCAATGATAGATCCCGGCCAGCATACCAAATATCGCCGCCACGCCCATCACCAGGTGAAAATGTGCTACGATGAAATAGGTATCATGTATCTGAATGTCCAAGACTGAATTTCCCATAAACAAACCGGTCAATCCACCTGATATAAACATCGATACAAAACCGATCCCAAACAGAGAGGCCGAATTAAACCGGATACTTCCTCGAAAAATCGTAGAAAGCCAGTTAAACACCTTCACAGCAGATGGTACTGCAATGATCATCGTAAAAGTGGTAAAGATACTGGACAAGAAGGGATTCACACCAGACATAAACATGTGGTGCGCCCAAACCAGGAAAGACAAAAATCCGATGGCTACGAGTGAATAAACCATCGCCCGGTACCCAAATATTGGTTTTCGGCTATGTACGGAAAGTACTTCGGAAACAATTCCCATAGCGGGAAGAATAATAATATAAACTTCAGGGTGTCCCAGGAACCAGAACAAATGCTGGTACAGAATGGGACTTCCACCGACGTGATCCAATGCTTCTCCACCAATGAAGATCTCGCTGAGATAAAAACTTGTTCCCAAACTCCGGTCAAAAAACAGCAGTAAAAAGCCGGTCACCAACACAGGGAATGAAAGCAAACCGACAATAGCCGTGATCAATAAAGACCAAATACTCAAAGGCAACCTCCAAAAAGTCATCCCTTTCGTTCGCAGGTTAAATATCGTAGTAATGTAATTAATTCCTCCCAGCAAAGTACTGATGACGAAAAGTATCAGGGCGACCAGCCAGAGCGTCATTCCTGCTCCAGATCCCGTAGAGGCCTGTGGTAAAGCACTTAACGGCGGGTAAGCAACCCAACCTCCGGCAAAGGGTCCTGTGCTGAGAAACAATGAAAAGAACATAACGATACTGGCCAAAAAGAAAAACCAATAAGATAACATGTTCATGATGGGAGATGCCATATCCCGGGCGCCAATCTGCAAAGGAATCAAAAAGTTCGCAAATGTTCCACTCAATCCGGCCGTCAATACGAAGAAGATCAATATGGTACCGTGCATCGTCACGAGGGAATAGAAAAATTCCGGATCGAGGGTTCCGACACCGGCACTATCGATATTAATCCACTTTCCCAATAATGGTTGCAACCATTGCAAGTCCGCTTCCGGATAACCGAGTTGGATCCGAAAAATCACAGACATCCCTGCGCCGATAACAGCCCAGATAATACCTGTAATCAGAAATTGCCGGCTAATCATCTTGTGATCCAATGAGAACACATACTTGGAAAAGAAGCTTGATTGATATTTATCTCCTTCATGATGTTCATGAAAGTGATCATCCACGCCGTGATCCCGGATCAGCTCTTCGGCTCTTAAATCGTAATCTTTTATATCTGTAGTTGCCATTTTAAATAAATTTACCCTTTACAAAATTTCAATTTGCACGCGTCGGTTCATAGCTCGATCTTCAGCCGTATCATTTGATTCGACAGGCATACTGGAACCATACCCTTTGCTGCTAAATCGATCCGGAGATACACCTGCATTCCGCAAGAATTCAGCAACCCGATCAGCACGGTTCTGCGACAATGTAATATTGTCGGCTTCATCACCTGTATTATCGGTGTGTCCCTGAATTTCAATCCGGAGTTCATCATTCTCTTTCATAAAGTCCGCCAAATTCTGTAATTCATAGGTCGATAATTCAGTTAATTCGGAAGAGCCTGACTGAAACTGTACGTTGTCGAGCTGATACACCCGCTTCTCTCCTTCTTCCAGTTCTTTGTACATCGCTTCGTACATATCATTTTCAAAATTCTTCGTTCGGTCTTCGATTTCAGAATCAAAAAGCTGATCTTTATAGGGATCGGAATCTTTTCCACGTATGGAGCCAAAGTAATAAGGAGTTTGTTCTTTTAACCAGGCCTCATATTCTTCTTGCTCTACGACACGAACCACTTTCCGCATTGAAAAGTGCCCGTTTCCACACAATTCTGCACAAGCCAATTCATAATCAAATACCTCCCATTTCTGTGGTCCTTCTGGATCGTCCGGATCGGCCGGCACCTGATATTCAGGATATTCACTCAGCTGTTTTCTATATTCTTCCGTCGTCGTGCTCGGTGTGAAAACAAAATAGGTCGGCATCCCGGGTACTGCATCCATTTTCACCCGGAAATGCGGAAGAAAAAAGCTGTGTAATACATCTCGGGACAAAATCCGAAAGCGTACCTTTTTTCCGACCGGCAGAACAATATCGCTGGGTTGTAAGTCATCCAGGTTCTTCGGATCTGTCCAATCTTGTCCGAGGGGATTGCTTGCCGATGTCAAACGGAAATCACGGGCTCCGATCTTCCCATCTTCACCCGGATAGCGCAGTATCCAGTTAAACTGCATTCCCATGGTTTCAATTTCCAGGAATTCATCATCATCTTTGACGTCCGCCATAATATCGTTCCAGGCAATGAGTCCTTTCAGCAATAAAATCACCAATACCACAGAAGGGATGACCGTCCAGATCATCTCCAGCTTCATGTTATCATGAATAAATTCTGCTTTTCTGCTTTTCTTTTGTCTGTATTTCCAGGCAAAATAAAACAACAAAAATTGGGTGACCACAAACACGATCCCCGTAAAGAAGACTGTCAGGTTCCACAAGCTGTCAATCGCATGTCCATGCTCTGAAGCCGAACTGTGGGGCCCATAGCCCATCATATAATTCTTATAGTAATAGGCCGAACCTACGGTGAGAAGAATAAATACTACCCCAAACACAAGCAGCCATATCCCAATCCTTTTGGAATTAACCCATTTCCAATCTTCTTCGCCCCGCAGTGCACGGGTAATCTCAGTGATCCGGCTCACCTGAATCAGGACGATAATAAGTAACGCAAATAGTAATAATCCGATCAATATTGTCATGATCTCTATTTATTTATATAACGTGATGATGAATACTTTCTCCAATATAAGGATCCCCCACCGGCTCCAATCGGGTTTTAGCCAATTGAACCAGAACAAAATACAGAAAAAAGGCAAGGAAACCTAAAAATACACCGACATCCAGCAGTCCAGGAAACGTGAACCCGTTTACAAAGGTAGACACCGCTTCTGCTCCGTGACCACCGGCATCAGCTACCAGTTTGGCGGATTGTCCGGCCATATTATCCAACACAGCATGTCCGCCTCCACCGTGGCCCATGATTTCATGGTAGGTGTGCAATACACCGGGTTTGATCATCAGGAAAAAATCCATCCAATGGCCTATAAAGACCACCGCTGACGTCAATACCAGCGTACCCACTTTTCGTTTGGTATCATTTCTCAAAAGAATAAAAAACGGAACCACAAAATTAACGACCAGGTTGCCATAAAACAGGACCGGGTAGTTGGTTCTTTGATCATGGAAATAGATGGTTTCTTCACCAACATTCCCATACCAGATCAACATATACTGAGAAAACCACAAGTAGGTCCAGAAAATACTAAACCCAAATAGGAATTTTCCCAGGTCATGGAAATGTTCCACAGACACCTTGGAAAAATAGCCCACCGACTTCAGATATATCAAGGTTAATATGGTCATGGATAGCATGGCAACAAACCAACTAGATGTGGCGTACCATGCAAACAAAGTACTATACCAGTGCGCGTTTAACGACATCACCCACAGCCAGACCACCATCGCCGATGTCACCGCAGCAATTGGTAAAAACGCAGCTGAATATTTTTTAATTTGCCGATAGGCTGAAAAATCACCGATGGCCAGCTGATCTTCTTCAATAGACAAATCGCGCATTTTTCGGGCAAAAAAGTACCAAACCCCCAATGTTATTATTGTGACCGCTGTATACAGTCCTTTATTTAAAAAACTGGATTTGCCCTGGAGGATCTCATCCGCAGCCACGGAATCCGCATCGGCCCAGTGGTACAAATGATGAAACCCACCGAACATGCCTATGATGATAATCACCATAAGAATTAATCCTACAATCAGGAATTGGGCATACGCTTCCCACACTCTCTTAAAGACAGCTTGCCATCCTGAATATGCTGTGACCATAGAGGCTATACTAAAAAGTGCGATGAATGAAATCCCTGTAAAAAAGACACTATTAAGCAAAAAGTTGGACCAGAACCTCGGTGCAAGCGCATCATCTGTAAAGAAGATGATAATCATGCACAATATTCCCAGCCCCATAAACCCAAATAAGAGGTTCTTTTGCTTACTGGTAAACTCAAATTGAATAGCTTCTTTCATTATATCCGTTTCTATCTTAAGAAATTCCTTTTTTTCTTTTTACTGTTCGTCTTCTGTCGATCCTTCCTCCATAGCGTTATCTGCATTGGAAGGTGAAGTTCCCAGAGTAGCCATGGCCGATTCCTTCTGGTCCACTGTCATCGCTTCCTCCGGTAGAAAGTTGTTTATTTCCGGGGTATATTTCAATCCGGCATTCTCCGCTTGCATGGAACGGATGTGATGAATCACATCCCATCGTTCCTTGTATGTGAGTTTGTCGGCGTAAGACCCCATTACATTCTTTCCGTGCACGATCGCCGCAAGATAGACCCCAGCACTGGTATCCACAAACCGATCCGAGGTCAGATCTGTAGGAGCTACCGGATATTTACCGCCGTCCTCACGCACCAAATATCCCAGTCCGTCCCCTTTCTGCCCATGGCAAATTCCACAATAGATGGTATATAGAGACTTGCCAGTATTCAAAGCTTCCTCTGTAATCGGGAATGGATTGGTTCTGATTTCGTTAATCGCCTGCTCTCTTCCGGCCGGTGTGTTCGCATAGTTAAATGGAACCGAACCGCTCTGAGGAAGATCTTTGATGACTTCCGCCATATTCTCAGAATAGGCCCCGTCTTTCATACCAGACTGACCAAACGGAATGGTACCGGCAACCGGTGTACGGGGTTGTGCATGCTGATAATACTCCTCTGGTGAACTCCAGGTATTGTAGTAATAATAATCATATACATTCGCCTCAAAGGCAATCGAATGGAACATATCCGGCATGTATTCGCTTCCCGGGTGATTTCCTCCGGCCGGTTTACATCCGCTGAGCAGGTAAAGCCCCAATCCCAGTGCAATCCAATATTTATAATTTTGTAGACTCATACAATGATCACTTTAAATTTTTAATGTGGACTTCGGCGCCACTTCGTTCAAAGAATTTTTCCAATCGAGATATCTCTTCATTTGAAGATACACTGGTATCAAATGCTATAGCAAATCGATCATCAGTCAGACGCGGGTGTAGCACCTCCGTATGCGCTCGTGGAGACAACCCGTTGACCGCATAAAACACAAAAACCATCCCAAAGGCTGCAAACAATACAGTTAACTCAAAGGTGATCGGTATAAATGCAGGCACCGACCAATACGGTTTTCCACCAATAATCATCGGCCATTCATCCGTAAAAATCCAGGTCATTCCCAAAAAAGCGGTTAATGCTCCGACCACGCCAAAAAAGAACCCCACAATATGAAGCCTGGATTCACTCAGTTCCAGCAGCGGATCCAATCCGTGCACCGGAAAAGGCGTATAAACATCGTAGATGTCCAACTGTCCGTCCTTGGCTTCCTTCACAGCATCCAAAAGGATTTGCTCATCGTCGTATAAACCAAATAATATTTTCTTATTTTCCATAGTGGATCGTTATTCTTAATTTATGCGTCAACAGTCTGTTTATTATTCCGAACTTCTTCTTCGAGCACTTGTTCGTAGTGCTCTTTGTTTACCTGAAGGTACTGATCACCGGAAGATTTCAGGATCGATTTGACTTCAGCAATGGCTACGACCGGTGCGACTCTCGTAAACACCAGGTAACACGTAAAGAAGATGCCTAAGGTTCCAACAAAGATACCGATCTCTACCCATGTAGGTGTATAATAACTCCAGCTCGAAGGCAGGTAGTCCCGGGCAAGACTCGTGGCTATAATCACAAAGCGCTCAAACCACATCCCGATGTTCACAAAGATCGACATGATGAAGGTCACAAAAATGCTCTGTCGCATTTTCTTAAACCAAAATATCTGGGGGGAGATAACATTGCATGCCATCATAGCAAAGTACGCCCACCAATAAATCCCAAAAGCACGGTTCAAAAAGGCAAATTGCTCATATACATAGCCTGAATACCAGGCGACGAACAGCTCTGTGATATAGGCTGTTCCGACCATGGTTCCCGTCACCAGGATCACTTTGTTCATCGATTCAATATGTGCAATCGTAATATAGTCTTCCAGCCCCAGTACTTTACGTGTAATAATCATCAAAGTCAATACCATTGCAAATCCTGAAAAGATCGCACCTGCAACGAAGTACGGTGGAAAAATGGTGGTATGCCAACCGGGAATCACTGATGTTGCAAAGTCAAAGGAAACAATCGTATGCACAGACAATACAAGTGGTGTCGCTAGACCAGCCAGGATCAGCGCCATGGATTCAAATCGTTGCCAGTGTTTGGCCGAACCCACCCATCCAAAGGACAAGGTACTGTATATCTTTTTTCGGATTCCGGTCGCCCGGTCCCGCATCGTTGCAAAGTCAGGTATAAGTCCCATGTACCAGAACAACAGGGAAACCGCAAAGTATGTACTGATCGCAAACAAATCCCACAGCAACGGGGAGTTAAAGTTAACCCATAGCGGTCCACGAGTGTTGGGTACCGGAAAGAAATAAAAGACCAGCCAGATTCGTCCAACGTGTATTCCCGGGAATAAAGCGGCACATAATACGGCAAAAATGGTCATCGCTTCCGCGGCTCGGTTCACTCCGGTCCGCCATTTTTGCCTAAATATCAACAAGATAGCGGAGATCAAGGTACCGGCGTGACCAATTCCAACCCACCACACAAAGTTTGTAATATCCCATCCCCAACCAATGGTTCGGTTCAGATCCCAGGTTCCAATACCAAACCAAATCGTCCAGATAATACAAAATACACCAAACGAAAGCAGCGTGACCGACACAGCAAAAGCTATGATCCAGGTCAGACTAGGGGTCTTCTCTGTTGGCGCACAGATGTCTTCTGTAATTTGGTGGTACGTCTTACTACCGGTAATTAAAGGTTGTCTTACGGGTGAAACTATGGCACTCATATGATTTATTCTTAGTAGTTACTTTTTTATATATTATGTTCAGGCGAAGGAATATTGGACACTTTCATGCGATATCCCACAGAAGAACGCGTGTTCACCTCTTCCAGGGCATAATAGGTCAAAGGACTCTCAAGCAATTCATTCACTTCTGCATCTTTATTATTCATATCTCCAAATACAATTGCTCCGGTTGGACAGGCCGTTTGACAGGCGGTCTTGACTTCTCCGTCTTGGAGCGCCCGACCTTCTACTTTGGCCTTCAACTTGCCCTCCTGAATGCGCTGCACACACATGCTGCATTTTTCCATGACACCTCGGGAACGAACGGTCACATCGGGATTCAGAACCATCCGAACTAAATCATCCGTATAGAAATTCTCATCGCCGTAGGGCGTGGGTTCGTTGGCCGGGAACGTATCCGCTGTCGTATAATCCAACCAGTTGAATCGGCGCACTTTGTATGGACAGTTGTTCGCACAATACCGCGTACCAATACATCGGTTGTAGGCCATCTGATTAATCCCTTCCGAGCTATGAACAGTAGCCGCTACGGGACATACGTTTTCACACGGTGCATTGTCACAATGCTGACACATCATCGGCTGGTAAACCACCCGGGGATTTTCGACGTCTCCGTAATAGTAGCGGTCGATTCTCAACCAGGTCATTTCGTGGTGACGATTGACTTCTTTCTTACCCACCACCGGAACATTGTTTTCCGCTACACAAGCCACCTGGCAAGCCCCGCAACCAATGCATGCGGACATATCCACAGACATCCCCCAATGATGGCCTTGGTTGTACTCATAATCATACGAGGGATACAAGGTCTTATCGTTAAGGTATTTCGCGTGGGCACGTTCTTCGGCTAATTCCTCCATGCTTTCCTGAAGATCAGGCAAAGCTGAATGACGAATCACAGTCCGATCTACCAGCGCACCTTGAAAACCGGTGAAGAAATCTGTAATCGCTTTTTCATCGACATTAATTGTTTTACCTCCTTCCGATTCATCGGGACCGGTCACCCCCATCGTATGGTGGTACTGCACCATTGCGAAGCGTTCTTGCGACCCTTTTTTATTTCCGACTCCGACTGAGGTTACATAGTACTGAATGTTCCCTTCAGGATCCACCGGAAGAATCGGGAAGAGATTGACACCTACGCCCGTTCCGGCACGGCCACACACTTTTCTTCCATATCCCAAAGCTGCCGATACGGTATTTTCAAATTGCCCGAATTGTTTGATCGTCGGGAGATCAGAATTAAAATCACCGACGGTCACTTCGACCAATGAACCATCTTCATCCAGATCATTAAATACTTCAAAATCATCAGTACCATTCCAGTGCAGTGGAATTTGTAGTGTATTATCCCAGACTACCCGGGTGATGGGGTCAGGCATCTCTTGCAACCAGGGATTATTGGCAAAATTACCAGCACCAACACCTATCGGCTCAAATAATTTCATTTCCAAACCGTCAGATACCGGTTCATTGATTCCACGAACATCCACGGCTCCGCCACCAAACTCACCATATGGCTCGGTCCAATCGTCCTGAAGGATAAATCCATCGTGGACCACATTGTCCCAAAAAGACTGAAATGTGTTATACACGGTTTGATTGGAGAAGATATCGGTTTCCCAATTCGAACGGATAAATTCATAATATCCGCGTTTTTCTTCGTTGCTCTTTTGAATCGTGTCAGCCAGGTCATGTTCAGACCATACCAGCAAGGATTCTGCACCACTACGGGTGTCAAAAATCCGCTGAATGGTGGGCTGGACGATCGCATGGTATCCGGCACTCGGATTGGCATCGGACCAGGCTTCCAGATAATGATCCACAGGTGCCAGATAATGAGCGGCTTCTGCACTTTCATTTTTAGAGTACTGACAACTGATTATAGTCTTCACCGACTGGAGAGCTTCTTCTATTTCACGACCGAAAGGAGTGTCGTAGATGGGATTGGCGTCATCCAGAAAAATTATGGCGTCCACCCGGCCACCTTGCAATTCTTTTGTAAAGTTCTGTAAATCCGAATCAATGCCCTGTTTTACATACATCGGCTTGGCTGGCAATATGGTTTGTCCATAATTACCCAGTTTTCTATTTATACGATTAATGAGCTGTTGCTCTGTGGTATTGTTGGAATCTGACACCACCAAAGAGGATTTCGATTTTTGCAGTTCCTGCGCCAGTGTTTCCAATTGACCAGAAGCCTTTTCATTGGCAAAAGACCCAGACACATTCACCCGCGGGCCGGCATTGAGCAAATTGTATAAAGTGGCAATAGCCATCCCTTGTTCAGAGGGTCTGATCAACACCTTTTGATCTGCATTACTACCCGTAAGCGACATTCCACATTCTATGGAAACCAGCTTATTCATCACCGGATTGGATACATCTTTTATTTTGCGTCCCTTTCCAAACTGGTTGGCGAACTGAACCGGAGAGATCCATGTACCCAGGAAATCTGCGCCAAAACTAACGATATAATCTGCTTTAGAAAAGTCGTATCCAGGAATCATTTGCTTGCCAAAATCAGCTTCGTTGGCTTTTAATATGGCGGAACTGGAGATCGGATCATAGACCACCGTTTGGGCATTGAAAGTAGACTCAAAATGCCTTATGGCTTTTTTATAGGACGGACTTATGATCGAATTGGTTACCAGCCGAATATTCTGACTGGCTTTCAATTTTTTTGTGATTTCTTTATCCAGTTCTTCCCAGGAAGTTTCAGCCCATGCACCGGATTCATCTTTTACAGAAGGCTTTCGATATCGGCTTTGATCATAAAGGTCCAAAACGGAAGCCTGGACCCGGGCACTGGTCCCCCCTCCTGCAAACGGGGACAAGCCATTTCCTTCGATTTTAATCGGCCGGCCTTCGCGGGTCTTGACCAATACGGGACAAAATTGACCGCCACTATAGAATGAAGAGGCGTAGTAGGTAGCCACACCAGGCACAATCGAATCGGGCTTGGTGACATAAGGTATGGCTTTACGGATTGGTGTCTCACAGCTGGCGGCAATCGCTGCTGCTCCGACACTGAAACCCACGTATTTCAAAAAATCTCGTCTATTCGTCTGGCCGGATTCAGAATCTGCATGCTCGTTTGAGGCCTCATTGAGAATAGGTAGATTAAAAAACTCTTCGCGCTCCTGGCGGTAAGCTTTGTCTTTACGGGTTTCTCCTGCCCCGTTCCATACCATATCTTTCTTATTCATACTCATGTTTGAGTGCTTTATTCCTTGATTGTTTGATTTACAGCTTTTAAAACAGTTCAGATCTTAGTAGTGACACTTCTGACACTCTGTCCCACCGATATCTTCCACGGTAACCTGGGACCGCGTTCCGTCTTTTATTTCATCGTGGTAATGCGTGTAAATCTCATAATATTCATTATTAAAATTAACAGACGTCTGCCGGTGACAATTGATACACCACCCCATGGCCAGGGTAGAAAATTGTTCGACCGTTTCCATTTCTTCGACCGGTCCGTGGCAGGTCTGACAAGCGACACCTCCCGCAGACACATGTTGTTCGTGACTAAAGAACACGTGATCAGGCAAGTTGTGTATTTTCACCCAGGGAATAGGACCCTGAACAGTTTTCTTGACGTCATTGGTTAAAGATTCCACGATGTGATTCCACTGCTCCTCCACCAAAAGCTCCCCGCGGCTGTCCATTTCTCCTTTATCGCTTTCATACTGATCAGCAATCCATTTGGTATAGATTTCCTTCACTTCTTCCTGAGTCAGATTTTCATAATCTTCGATGTACGCATCTTCAGAAGGATTGTACCCGATTGAAGCATAAATTTTGGTCAACTCGCCGGTCCCGTAAGTCGATCCTTTCCGGATGGCTCGGTGGCAGTTCATACAGGTGTTCGTAGCCGGAATGACGGAATGCTTACTTCGTCGTGCCCCATCGTGGCAATACTGGCAATCAATCTTATGAAGCCCCGCATGCGTGACATGAGAAAATTTGATCGGTTGATCCGGTTGATACCCTTGCTGCCGATTCAGATCCACAGCTCTGTTCACCGTAAAGTAGCCGCCCAATATGATAAACAGCAACACATATATACCAATGGCCGTTCGACCGGTAAACAAATCTTTATAAGTTCTTTTATCGAGCTCCTGCCCTTCTTGCATGGCCTCTACTTGCCGCAGTTTGCCCAAGATATTCCACAAGATTAGTGAAAGAAACACCAACGCCACACCCAGGCCACCAACGACCCAGTATGTATTAAGTCCGCCCGAACCCGGTGCTTCGGCAGTCGTGCCCGGACCTGCAGGCTGAGCACCTCCCCCACCAATTGTTCCTTCATACACCCCTTCTACATAAGCCAGAATTGAAGCAATATCAGAATCGGTCAAATTGGGATTCGGTGTCATCACCGTCGGTTTCCATTCATTCCATATCTGTACAGCCAGAGGATGTCCTTCCGCGATCATCTCCTGTGAATTCCGGATCCAATGGTATAAATCTTCTTCGGGATACTCGGCCCATGCTTCCAGTCCAGGCCCAAGTGCAGGCCCTGTGAGATCACTTTTCATATCCCGGTTATGACACTGGGCACAGTTCGCACGGAAGAGGTTTTTCCCCAACTCGATATCGGCTTCCTGACCTATTCCCGTTTGACCACAAACCAGAATCAGGGCAAGAATTGCTAAAATGTACTTGAATGGTCGATACATTCTATTATGGCTTTTAATTTTATAGTAAACTTTTCTTAACGCTCAATATGCTCTGGCAAAAGTACGATTAACTCCACTTTAAACAAACCCAAATGATCGAAAGTCGATTATTTAGATCGGTTCTAATTTAGACCGCTACCTTCGCTTTAATATGAGGATATGGGTCGTAATCAACCAGGGTAAAATCCTCATAGTTAAAATCAAAAATGGATGAAATGTCTGGATTAATTTTCATCCGTGGCAATGCCCGAGGGGTCCGGCCCAATTGCAGCCGTGCCTGATCCAGATGATTGTGGTACAAATGGAGATCTCCAAATGTGTGGACAAAATCACCCGGCTTCAACCCACAAACCTGGGCGATCATCATTGTCAGCAGCGCATAAGATGCGATATTAAACGGAACGCCTAAAAATGCATCCGCAGAACGCTGGTACAACTGACAGGACAACTCGCCCTCCCGTACATAAAACTGGAACAAGCAGTGGCACGGACTCAAAGCCATCTTATCCAGATCTCCCACATTCCAGGCATTGATTATTATCCGCCGGCTATCGGGCTGATTCTTAATAAGTTCCATGGCATGGGAAAGCTGATCGACAACCCGTCCATCGGCTGTTTTCCAGGACCGCCATTGTTCACCATAGACCGGTCCCAAGTCTCCATTTTCATCGGCCCATTCATTCCATATCCGAACGCCATGGTCCTGGAGATACTTCACATTGGTATCCCCCTTGATGAACCAAAGCAATTCATAAATGATGGACTTCAAATGCATCTTCTTGGTCGTCAGAAGTGGGAATCCTTCCGACAAATCGAAACGGGTCTGATACCCAAAAACACTTTTGGTACCGGTCCCCGTCCGGTCGTCCTTGTCGACCCCGTTGTCCAGTATGTGTGAAAGTAATTGATGGTATTGTTTCATATGGGCAAAGATATAATATATCAGAAAGGATCGAACATATTTCACAATTATTCACTCAAATCAGAAAATATCTTTAATTTTCCCTTCTCAAATTCATCGACAACTACGTATCATTGATTGAAGAAAATCACCATATCATATTGCATCTCAATCGTTGCCGGCTAAAAATTACGACAATTTTCACAAGATCCGAAATAATCAATTTAACATTCCATAAACACCCTTAAGTCAACTACATGACCATGAAACAGATTTTAGTCTTTTGTGCTTTGATTTGCCCAGTCCTGACCCGCGCTCAAGGTCTCGATGCACGCATCAATGATTTATTCACCCCCATTGCAGATGCCTGGGAAGCACTCGTGCTAACATCCATTCCTATTACATCCGATATAAATGTACCCATTGTCTTGATCCTACTGATCGGCGGGGCGACCTATTTTACGTTTTACTTTAACTTCGTAAACATACGCCGGTTCCCCCTTGCCATTCGGGTTGTTCAGGGGAAATACGACTTTTTAGAGGAAGATGCTGAAGAGGTTCAGCCAGGAAAAGACATGATTACACGGGATGATGATATCGTAGAAACCATCAAGATCGAAGGCCGGGAAGGAGAAGTCACCCATTTTCAGGCGCTGACGGCAGCGGTATCGGGGACGGTCGGATTGGGGAATATTGCCGGCGTTGCCGTCGCTATTGCGATGGGGGGACCAGGTGCCACTTTCTGGATGATTATCGCCGGGCTCCTGGGGATGTCGTCAAAGTTTGTGGAATGTACACTGGGCGTAAAGTACCGGGACGTGGAAAATGGAGTGGTTTTCGGAGGTCCCATGTACTATTTATCCAAAGGCCTGAAAAGCATCGGCTATTCAAGGACAGGTAAAACCCTGGCGGTGCTGTTTGCGGTTTTGTGTGTCGGGGCATCGTTTGGCGGAGGCAATGCTTTTCAGGCCAACCAGGCAGTGGCCCAGGTCATGACACAATTCCACATCGAGGGTAATTTTGTTAAAAGTCTGCTGGGGTTGTTCCTGGCTGCGCTCGTCGGCGTGGTTATTATCGGTGGTATCAAACGGATTGGTACCGTCACCGAGAAAGTCATTCCCTTCATGGCCGGGATGTATGTGCTGGCTTGTTTGTTGATTATCGGGACACATTATGAACTTATTGTGCCTGCATTTAAGCTGATCATGAACGAAGCATTTACCCCCACCGCCGGATTAGGCGGACTGGTGGGTGTCCTCATCACAGGATTTAGGCGGGCCGCATTTTCCAACGAAGCCGGCGTAGGTTCGGCGGCGATCGCACACGCTGCCGTAAAAACCAGACACCCAGCCAGTGAAGGTGTTGTCTCCTTACTGGAACCGTTTATAGACACTGTTCTGATCTGTACAATGACTGCGTTGGTAATCATTTTTTTCAATATGGATGGACAGTTTATCTACGGAGATCTCGATGTAGCTTCCAATGTGATGATTACAGAAACAGGCCAGCGAATTGGGGGAGTAGACCTTACCTCGCTGGCTTTTGAAACTGAAATTCCAGGTTTTTCCTATGTCTTGACTTTTGCGGTATTTCTGTTTGCTTTTTCTACCATGTTGTCGTGGTCATACTATGGACTTCAGGCCTGGAAGTATCTGTTCGGACGGACAAAACAAGCTGACGTTACCTACAAAGTATTGTTTTTATTGTTTATCATTATCGGCTCTGCTGCGACTTTGGACGCCGTAATCAAGTTTTCAGATGCGATGATTCTTGCGATGGTTTTCCCCAATATGGTGGGTTTGATCCTTCTGTCACCTCAGGTAAAAAAAGAGGTCCGCAACTACGTCATCGCCATAAACGAACGCTTCAATAAAAGCCATTAGGAAATTGAAAGGACCAAGCTCAAAGCTGAAAGAGAGAAGCTCAAGGTCACAAGCTCAGGGTTCAAAGCAAGATAGCGGTGCACAAAGCGGCAGCAAGATATCAATATAATAGTACGTTAAGAAGCTCAAAGATAAAAGCTCAAGGACTCAAGCTCAAAGCTCAAAGCTCAAAGCAAGAAGGTGGTACACTGAGCGGAGTCGAGGTGCTGGAAATGGAAAGTTGAAAATTGAAAGTGGAAAATTTGACCACAGATAATGGATCACAGATCACACTCCTGGATTGCGTGTCAACCGATCAGGTCAGTGGTATGGAGTACCACCCCACGCGATGGGCTGCAAGCTCTATAAGGTTTTTGGGATCGCTCTGTTATAGTGGGTATAGTGGGCCCAAGACCGGTGTCGAACGCAGACGAAGTAACCGATAACATATTAACTGACAACTCAGTAGCTTATGACCAACGACCTAGAACCAGCTTCATCCACATCCGCCCCGACCACAAACATATATATAGGACTTGGGGTTAATCTGGGCGATCGGGCACACCAACTCCAGCGTGCGTTGGAAGAAATGGAAAAAGAAGGAATCAAAGTAACCCAACAATCTGCCTTGTACGAAACCGAAGCCTGGGGGTATGAAGATCAGCCCGCTTTTTTGAATCAGACCGTAGAAGTCTCCACCCGGTTGTCACCAATAGATTTATTGGACCGCCTTCAAGTGATCGAAAAAAGACTCGGGCGACAGGAAAGAAAAAGGTGGCATCAAAGAGAGATCGATCTCGATATATTGTATTACAGCGACCAGATCGTAAAGACCCCTGATCTTCAGATACCGCACCCATATGTCCGGGAGCGTAATTTTGTTTTGGTTCCGCTGGCAGAAATTGCCGGCACATTTGTGGATCCCGAAACGGGAGAATCCATCCAGGCTGCTCTAAAACAGTGCACCGACAGCAATACCCTTACTTTATATCCTGACAATCGCCGATCTCTATGAACGCACAATTTCCATATCAATACATCACCATTGAGGGCAATATAGGTAGTGGGAAGACCAGCTTTTGTCAAAAAATGGCCGAACATTATGACCTCGAACTCATTCTTGAAGAGTTTGCAGACAATCCGTTTCTTCCCCATTTTTATGAAAACCCTACCCGGTATGCGCTTCCCGTTGAACTCTTTTTTATGACAGAACGCTATAATCAATTATCTGAAAATGTGCAGTCCGGTCATCTATTTTCTTCCTTGGTTTTAGCGGATTATTTTTTTGATAAAACCAGGCTGTTTGCACGCAACAATCTCAATGACATGGAATTCAAACTCTTTGACCAGATTTATAACACCTTGGCTCCGCATCTTCGTCCACCCGGCCTCCTGGTTTACTTACACAGACCGGTGGAACAACTTAAAGCCAATATCAATAAAAGAGGACGCACGTACGAACAGCAGATTTCACAACAATATCTTCGTTCCATCCAGGATGTTTATTTTGATTACTTCCGGTTGGATTTGGATTTTCCGGTCGTGATCGTCAACGTCGAACATCTAAACTTCACAGAATCGGAGGCTGATTTTCACAAAATAACTGAACTTCTCAATCGAAACTATTCCAAAGGTATTCATAGGGTTAGTTTCATTCATTGATCTATGTAGACCAACAACTGGTCTAAGACATTCTTGCATCTCCATGGAAAAAATTATCTTTGTTCTGATAAATACAAAATAAAATCTATGCGCATATTCTTCCAATCTATATTAGGATCCTGTCTCGGTGTTTTATTGGCCATCCTAGTGGTTTTTGTTCTGCTGGCCGGAATAGGTTCTTCTTTTTATTCAGCCGGGAAAGACACCCCCGACGTTAAGGCTAATACCGTCCTCCGCATTACCCTGGACCAAAACCTGCCAGAGCTTACCAATAACTCCGGTCAAAAGGGTTTTTCCAGTCTTATGGATCAAAACAAGATTCTGAGCATTCATGACTACGCTGATCTTATCGTTCGGGCAGCCAGTGACAAAAACATCAAAGGCATCTATTTTGCACCCAAATTAATGGCCGTAAGCCAAACCAAACGGGAAGTATTGGAAGAGGCATTAAAAACCTTTCGGGACAGCGGAAAATTTATCTATGCTTACAGTGAATTTTATACGGGTCCGGCCTATCATCTGGCCAGTCTGGCAGACAAAGTGGCCATATTCCCCAATGGCGGGATCGATCTGCGTGGAACCGCAGCGATCGTTCCTCATTTCAAAACATTGTCGGATAAGATCGGTGTCAATTTTGAAACCTATTTTGCCGGAAAATTTAAGAGCGCCACGGAACCTTTCCGGATGGATCACATGAGCGACGCCAATAAACTGCAAACACACTCCTACCTGCAATCACTTTATGGAGAAATTCTAAGCGACATCACTCGAAATCGCTCCATAGATAGTATGACCCTGCAGAACATCATCAACACCTATGCGTCGAGGAATGCCCGAACTGCCAAAGAACATGGCCTGGTGGACCAGATCGTCTATGAAGATGAAATGCTGCAACTCATCAAAGACAAACTCGGACTGGACAAGGATGAGAAAATTAATTTTATTTCACTCAGTGACTACTACAAATCCGAACCACTGAAGAACAAATTGTCAGAAAAAAATAAAATTGCCGTGGTCTACGCAGAAGGAAACATACATGACGGTCCGGAACAAGCCGGTACGATTTCCGGTGACCAATACGTCAAAATTCTTCGAAAAATACGACGCGATGAAGATGTCAAAGCGGTCGTGCTGCGGATTGATTCGCCGGGCGGCAGCGCCATGGCTTCGGAAAAAATCTGGCGAGAATTAAAGTTAATTCGTGAAGATGGGATTCCTGTCGTCGCTTCCATGGGAACCTATGCCGCATCCGGCGGATACTATATAGCGAGTGGAGCGCAGTATATCGAAGCGGAACCCACTACCATTACAGGATCCATTGGTGTATTTATACTGCTGCCCAAAGTCGATGAACTCATGAATGACAAGTTGGGTGTCAATGTGGACACCGTCCGCACCAATCGATACAGCGCTTCTTTCACCCCTTTTTTTGCATCATCGCCCGATGAACAGAAAATACTACAGAGTGAAGTGGACCAAATTTATGAGGTGTTTCTCGAACGTGTGTCCGAAGCACGGAATATGAGTCGCGATGCAGTCAATGAAGTGGCACAGGGCCGGGTATGGACAGGAAAGCAAGCATTGGACAGAGGGTTGGTCGATCAACTGGGCAATCTCAGCTCTACCATTAAAAAAGCTGCCGAACTGGCCAATATTGATGAATACCGGACAGTCCCCTATCCACATATCAAAGACCCTCTTTATCAATTGATTGAAGAGTTAACCGGTGAAAAGTTTGATGCAAAATTAAAATTTCTCCGGACCAAACCAGTTGATCTGCTTCATTCTGAAATCAAATCAGAGCTTAAAACGTGGAGTCAACCGCAGGCGCGCATGCCGATGGACATTATTTACAATTGAAGATGGCCGCTGAAGCTTGGAAGCCGTGTGCTTTTCTGAAAAGCTGACCGAGGCCGGGAAACCGTCCGCTTGTTGAGCGAGTACACTTCCACGACCATTGACACAGTTCGTCGGATACTCCCCAACAGCGATTCGTCCCAACGACCAAAGCGCCAGCGTTCCAAAAGCATAGGGCCCTCATGACCAACAGCCAAATTCTGAAATCTGAAATCTGAAATCTGAAATCTAAATTCTTTTCTTACTTTTATACCCGTGACTATTCATAAAAAGGACTGAGGACTATATGGGCGCATTTTACTTGGCAGGGTTATTGGGAATATCTTATCTATATTGGGCCATTCTCGCCTTTCTTATTGCGCTTGTTTCCTTATTTATCCGGGTTCCTCCATTTGCATTACCACGTGATCCGAGCAACTGGATTTTCAAAAAATTTATATTACACTATTTTCATAGTGCCGCCTGGCTGATCATAGCCTGGGTGTGCTACCGGCTTTATCACAGGGAAGGCGACCTATCTATTGGACTGTATATCTTAGTAGGTATCGCAGTCGTCCTGATGCTAACATTTCTAACAGTGTGGTTAATCGACCGATTCCAGATACGCAGAATGAAAGGGAAACATAAAAAAAGTAATGCCAATGATTAAAACACAAAGCTATAAACTGGACCTTGTCTGGCAAGGTAACCGCGGCGCCGGTACCATGACCTACACCTCTTACGATCGTGAATTCACAACTCGTGGAGTATCCCGACCAGAGATTCTCGGTTCCTCCCATCCGGCATTTAGGGGGAATAACGACCGCTATTGTCCCGAAGAACTGTTACTGGCTTCGCTGTCCTCCTGTCATATGCTGTGGTATCTGCACATGTGCGCAGCGCACGATGTGGTTGTGCTGGACTATCGCGACCAGCCTGCGATGATCATGGATATCAAAGAATTTGGGAACGGTGATATCCGGTCGGTCACGCTGTCACCGGTCGTTCACATCGCATCAGAGGAACAACGGGATCGGGCGATGGCGATGCATCAGAAAGCGCACGAGAGTTGTTTTATCGCCAAGGGCGTGAATTTTGAGATTATCCTCAATCCGTCAATTATTATAGATAGCTGATGCTCATACATGATTGCATAAGTTTGACGGACAAAATAATCGGAGAGAACCACGCTCAAAGTCGAAGGTAAAAAGGTAAAACACAGAGCGAGGTCAAGGTTGTCCAGGAAGATGGTAAACTTCCAGTCATTTTAATGCAGTCCAATATTGATATCATAAGAATTTATACATTTGCTGCTTCAATAAATGACCAGAAAAACATAATGATTTAATGATCAATTAGCCTGATTTAGACCATTAGTACATGCTGCATTAAAAATTCATCATCAATCATTTACCATCGACAATTAACCATTAATCATCATCATTTAACCATTAACCACCAATAATGTCGACACCCCATACGATCATCGAGCAATACCAGGAACGCGTCACCGACCTAAAAACTCAGCTCCACCAGATAAAGCGAAAAGCCTTTTCCTATTCCATGGTGCGGTTTGTACTATTTGTGGGTTTGGTTTTTAGTGTTTATTTTTATGTCCGGCAAGACTACCCATGGATGCTCCTGCTGATTTCAGTGGCCGTGGTCGCCTTGTTCTTGTACTTTGTCAAGGTGCACGCCAACATCAAATACCGCCAATCCATTGTCGAAAATCGAGTCAAGATCAACGAGAACGAAATTGCCGTGCTCCGGCAAGAAGCCTCTTTTCTGCCCGATGGCACCTCCTACCACGAAGAAGACTCTTATTCCGCAGATTTGGATATCTTCGGTCCGCGCTCCCTCTACCATCTGATCCAGCGATGCTTCAGTGAACCGGGAAGAAAAAAGCTGGCTGGCTGGTTCCTTCATCCTGCTTTTGACCAGGCCTCCATAGAATCTCGCCAGGCCGCAGTAGCAGCAATCAAGGATAAGATCAATCTTCGCCAAGATTTGTTGGCGCACGGACTGGCACAATTCACTGAAAAAGACCTGAAATTTTTTCCTGACAAACCACTGATCACCCCGTCCACTTTTCGAAAAATAAAAATCATTCGATGGATTCCGCCGGTGATCATGCTCCTAAGCATTGTAGGCGCCCTTATTCTCAGTAATTCCAATATGATCCTGTACGGATTTCTGCTCAATATCATACTCACTGGTATGTTCCTCAAGTCTACCATGCAGGTCATGCAACGCGCAGACCATACCCTCAAAAATCTAAAAAACTACAATGAGCCCCTGCGGGTGCTAATCAACCCCGACTACCAAAATCAATTATTGGACCTACGAAAAGAAAAACTGGTAGACATCCATCATAATTTATCCGTATTACAGAAACGATACAACCTGCTCGAAAACCGGAACAACCTTCTGATGGGCCTCTTGCTCAACGGATTTTTCGGTTATGATTTTATAGCATTGAGCTTACTAAAAAAGTGGTATGATGAAAACGCTTCTAAGATTCCGGGCTGGCTGGAGGAAATCGCCTGGTTTGAAGCCTTGTTCTCGCTCGGCACCTTTGCGTACAATAACCCCGCCTACACGTTTCCCAGGCTGAATCGATCCATGGGTATGGACGGCGAGAACATCCGTCACCCATTTATTCCCGACGAGGAGAATGTGGGTAATGCACTCGACTATACGCTCCCACTCAAAGTGATTTTACTGACCGGTTCCAACATGTCCGGAAAAAGTACTTTCCTGCGTTCCCTTGGGGTCAACCAGGTATTGGCTTTGACGGGCAGTGTAGTGGCCGCGGATCGTTTTCACACCGGATTGTACGACATCCAGACCTCCTTCCGGAAGGCCGATTCGATCCAGGAACACACCTCCCTGTTTTATGCCGAACTGAAAAAATTGCGCCACATCATCACTACACTGGAAACTTCAGAACGTCCGGTACTCATCCTGTTGGACGAAATCCTGCGTGGCACCAACTCCGACGATAAATACTACGGCAGCAAGCAGGTATTGCTTCGTCTGAAAGAACAATCCGCCATGACCATGCTGGCGACTCATGACATTGCCCTGGCCTCACTGGAAGAAGACCATGGTCCGGTCATTCAAAATTACAGTTTCGAAAGTCAGATCCGGGACGGTGAATTGCATTTTGATTATAAATTGCACCAGGGCGTGGCGGTTAATAAGAATGCGACATTTTTGATGGAGAAGATGGGGATCATTACATAGGGGTTAGGGCGCTGGGTTGTTAGGAGTTAGGACGCTTCGCTGTTAGGGGTTAGGTAAACTGTCCTGTTATGTACCTTACCAATGAACTTCTGCCAAATTTTGGCAAGAAATTGACTTAAAAAGCCACTGAACCCCCGTAGCAGCGGTTTCCCCATGGGGATGACCGTGTCATAACCGCCGAAAGACGGCGAATAAATTCAAAGAATTTGAGCGATTAGTTTATTTTGCTTGCAAACACTTCACTTCCCACAAAGACATACTGCCTTTGTACCATAAAAACAACCACTACACCCCTGTAACGGCGACTTTAGTCGCTCGAGACGAGCTGACTTTTAGAAAATCAGCTCGTCTAAAAGTGTAAGGTTTATTATGGCGTATAAAATTGTATTGACCACATACTTAGATTCAAAATTTGTCTGTGATTTAAGATTAAGCAAAATTATTCTGCCATAAATCATATTACAAAAGGTAGATCAATCCTTATTAATTGACGGAAATTCAGTCCTATCGGAGGTAGACGGCATGAAAACATATAACCATACCAATCGCTAGATTTAACAGTAATTCATTCCTAACTTTCCCCAAAATACGCCTTCCGGCTTATTCGGGGTTATTCGTCTTCAACACCTCCGGCGTTAGTTGATTCTAATTCTGTTCAATAGGAGACAGTAAAGATTGAAATTACATAAGAAACAAAGACCAATACTGCTCAAAACCCCGAATGGGGTTCAATGTAAACGACATTTTGGTTGTTTAAGGATATCGAATCAGAGACGATCTCTGGTTTTGAGAGGAATAATAAGATGGCCAGGTTGAATACCTATGGGGTTCAAAACATAAACATTCTCAAATGCAATAGGAATCCACGTACTTATCTTTTGTATATTTGACCATTTCATGCAACAATGGTGCATTCACATCACTTGACTAAATTGCTCATAACTCAATTGAAAAATTCTATCATTTGGTTCCACAGGAGCGCGAAATTTACATAATCAGAATTACCGATTTTTCACCGGGCTAAATTAAAAATATGGATTTGAAATTATTATTTGGACTGGTTTTACTACTGTGTTCAGACCTGGCCACTGCTCAGCAATTCAAAATAATGACCTATAACATTCATCATGGGGCCGATGTCAATAACCAATCCACGTTGGATTCCATGGGGCACTTCATCCAGGAGTCAGTGGTCGATATCGTTGGGCTGCAAGAAGTAGATAGCGTCTGCCACCGATCCGGGGCGATTGATCAACCAGTCCGGTTGGGAGCTTTGGCCGGAATGGATGCTTACTTTACCCGCCATTTCCCTTATCAGGGTGGCGCTTATGGGCAGGGGTTGTTGACCACTCAGAGGGTGACGCGTCTGTACAATCTGCGTCTTCCGGTATTCCCGCTGGAAGATGAAAAGGAAGTTTCTGTTTTGGTGGCGGACATAAAAAGTTCGGATCGTAAAAAACTTACAGTGGCTGTGGTGCATTTGGATTATCGGTCTTCGGAATCCCGTATGCATCAGATTGACCTTCTTTTGGACTCTTTAAATGGCATCAAGAACCTGGTGTTGATGGGTGATTTCAACGCATACCCCGATTCACCGGAAATGCAGAAACTGGCCCGGTATTTTGATCAATTTAAAACGGATCGTGAATTACCCCCGTCCTTCCCGGCCGAAGAGCCCGATCGACGAATCGATTTTATACTTTTGAAAAAAGGTTCGGATCTTAAAATTGTGAATGAGGTGGTGAATCACGTCCCGTATTCGGACCATCTTCCGGTGACTGCGACGTTGGAATGGCAATGAACCTCACAAACCTCCAACCGCAGGTCCCTTAACCATTGAACTTCTACTAAATTTTGGCAAAAAGTTGACTTATACAACTCCTGAACCGCTGTAACAGTGGTTTTTACCGAAATCTCGCCAAGGGCGAGATCGAATGTGGTCAATTCACATTCGGTGAAGGAACCAAAATGTCCTCATTTTGGGTGTGCAGGATGAGAGCACCGACCCGTCCTCGCCTTGACTGAGGGAGGGCTCTATCCCGAGGGTAATGTATGAATCAGAAGTCAAACGTCGCCCAATTTTGGGCTATGTAATATGCCCAATTTTGGAAACGAAGCAATTGTTGCACTGGAATTTATGCATCCTAATAGTTTGACGTGGTGAATAAAGCGGGTTAATGAGTAAAAAAGTTGGTCGGTCCAACCCGTACATCGATGAATATGGTTCATTTCTATGGTTTTGGACACACGGAATAAGAGATCAGATCTGGGCAGTCTCGGTATCCCTCTGTGCCACTCCATAAACTCCATCCATTTTATTGCGGCCATTGGGTCTGCTCGGTGTGCTTTCTCGGGGTATGACCCAAATCATACGCTACAAAGAGACAATCTCCAATTTCCTCTGTTTTGCCCAAGCTGGCATACGTTAATCGAAAATCTTCTGTTGATTGCTGTTCATGTTTATTCAATGAAGTAAAAAACGACGTTACTTTGGTTCGAAAATCGAACGCCTCTTCAACCATTCACCATCCACAATTAACCATTATTGCCCCTCTTTCGGCAACGTAAACCCAAACGTCGTCCCCACCCCTGGCGTAGACCGCACATTGATCGGTTCATTGTGTGCTTCGAGGATGTGCTTTACGATAGCGAGACCCAATCCGGATCCGCCCTCATTCCGCGACCGGCTTTTATCCACCCGGTAGAAGCGGTCAAAAAGATGACGCAGGTGCTTTTGTTCGATACCGATCCCTTTATCGGACACTTCAATCAGTACATGATGGTCCATATCGTAAAATCCAATGCTGGTTTTCCGGCCCTCCCGGCCGTATTTCAGTGAGTTACTGATCAGGTTCATCATCACGGTCCGTATCGCATCCTTGTCGGCATACACCATAAAACGGTTGGCCGCACCATCCTTAAATTTCAGGGTGATCTCTTTTTCGGCAGCCATCAACTCCAAATCTTCAAAAACCTCTTCCACCAATCCGTGGATATCAAAGGTTTGTTTTTCAAGGATCAACTCCCCGGATTCCAGTCGGGTGATGACTTCCAGGTCCTTTACGATGGTGATCAGCCGGTCGATGTTCTGGGCGGCGCGGTGGAGATACTTCTCATTGATGGCAGGATCGTGGACCCCGCCATCAATCAGGGTATGGATATATCCCTGGATATTGAATACGGGCGTCTTGAGCTCATGGGATACGTTTCCTATAAACTCACGCCGATAATTCTCCAAAGTCCGCAATTCATCGATTTCCCGTTGTTTCAGTTCGGTCCACTCTTTAACTTCCTCCTCCACATCTCCGAATACATTGGAATCTACATCGACTTCCCGATCCGTGGCTTTATTGATTTTCCCCACCCTGAAATCACGTATATTTTTATATATCAATTTAATCTTTCGGAATATAAACCGACGGATTACCCAGAGTACAATGATATAGGAGACTACAAAGGTAAGCACAAACAACAACAACAAAATCACACCACTTTGTTCCAAATCAAACACCAGTCGCAAAATCATCAAAATGACGACCTCCATCACGGAAATCACCAATGCGGTCAAGAGAGCCAGCTGGCGCGGGGTGGTGTTTTTGAATTTCATTTCGGATCGAGTTTATAACCTACTCCTTTCACCGTCTTTATGTAGCTATCTCCGATCTTTTCCCGCAGTTTTCGAATGTGAACATCAATCGTGCGATTCCCCACAATGACATCACTCCCCCACACTTCTCGAAAAATCTTTTTCCGCGAAAACACATGACCGGGTTGGGACATCAGCAGCGCCAGTATCTGAAATTCTTTCCGGGGGAGTTCAATCTGCCGTCCATCTTGAGTGACCATAAATTGCCCTTCATCCAATGTAAGATCATCCGCTTTCAGAACCACCGGCTTCTCTCGTTGTGCCTTCAGGTGGGTAGAGCGACGAAGCAGCGCCCGGATACGACTCAGCAGCACGCTGGGTTTGATGGGCTTCGTAATAAAATCATCGCCGCCGACATCCAGCGCATTGGTGTGAACAAAATCTTCATGGCGGGCAGTGAGAAATGCAATGATAGTTTCCTGGAATTGTTCCTCGTTGCGCAACCTTTTGCAGACTTCGATTCCGTCCATCTCCGGCATCATGATGTCCAGAATAATCAGGTCCGGCCTTTCCCGATGGGCCAGTTTGAGCGCATCCTTTCCATTGGAGGCGGTGAAAACTTCGTAATCGTTTTTTCGCAGGTTGTAGGAAATGAATTCCAAAATATCTTCTTCATCATCCACGATTAATATCCGGGGGGTGTATATACTCATAGCTCACTTTTGTCTGGCAAAAATAAGGGTTTCATTGTTAAGCGAATATTAATTGATGAGGATAAATGGTTGAGCGGGTTGATAAGGTTTATGGAGTCGATGTAGTTTAGAGGGTTAAGAGGAGACTGAATTTTTAGTTTTTAGTTTTGAATTTTTAATTCGAGCTTGTAAAGAGTTGGGCGGATTGAAGGGCGTTTAGAAGGTTGGAGAGGATTAGGTTGATAGAGTGAATGGGGGTTGAGAGGGAACATAAATTTGACAGATCTTCAGTACCTGTTTTACGTGTCCCTGGAAGTAAGAGCTCCTGCTCTGACTTTAATTGATAAAATGTAAGTTTATATGGTATCATGTGTGAACGGAGCTGGAGCTCCGTTTTCCCAGGGCGCTGCACCAATTTGGAGTTTGGGAACCAAACAACAAAATATACCATACCAGGCCATCAAC
The DNA here is from genome assembly GCF_019802045.1 of Membranihabitans marinus. Lineage (GTDB taxonomy): Bacteria > Bacteroidota > Bacteroidia > Chitinophagales > Saprospiraceae > Membranihabitans > Membranihabitans marinus_A. The sequence continues at coordinate 144,480 of NZ_JAHVHU010000011.1, forward strand.
AATTAACAATTAACAATTAACAATTAACTAAAGCCCCTGCATCTCCAGATGTTCCGCTCTTTCTGCTTTTTTCATCATGCGGTCGTACACCTTATCGTACAATTTGGAATTAAGAATTAGACCGTTGACCAATTCCTGAAATTCTTTCCGAGTCAGCCCATACCGATCCTCCAAGACATCGTAATATTCCAGTTTCAGGGAATCCGTTCGTTCCTCTTGTCGATTGTAAATTAATCCCAGCGTATGCGCATCGAGCATGATCTGCACCAATTCATCTTCGGTGTAGCGGTCGGTAATCGTCGACTGACAGGAGAAGATCGTCGTGAGCAAAACGGGTAAAACCCACCAGACATGTTTCACGTTAATCATACAGCCCGGGATAAATGTGCGAGACAAACTGAACTTCGTCAGGATGCAAGTCCTTCCACGCGATTCCATCATAATGCAATGTTACGATACTACAGGTAGGCAGTGCTGTTCCGGGACGAAATCGTTGCAAGAGATCTTCAGCCGCCGGGTTGTGGGTAATGACCGCTGTATTTTCACTGTCATCGTCCAACTTTTGTATTGCTTTCCAGATGTCTCTTTCTTCCGGCAAATACAAATCCTTCGTAAAATCAATCTGATCGGCATCCAACTCGAACGCATCGATAAAGAAGGCGGCGGTTTGCCGCGTTCTTTCTGCCGAAGACACCAGGATCCGATCAAGGCGCCCCACCTTTTTCACTAATTCACCGGCCATTTTACGGGCATCCGAACGCCCACGTGCGTTGAGGGGGCGTTCAAAGTCCGATCGGTATTCTGCGCCGTGACTTGACTTCGCATGCCGTATTATAAATATCCTTTTCATCGTTCCTCTATTTATTCCTATCTTTGAAGATCTTGTCCGGAAGTCTCAAAAATAAGACACTATTTCTGGATTATGGTTCAAAACAGAATGTTTTACCACAAATTAGTGAGTTTTTTAATGAAAATCTGATATGAAAAAAAGACTGGACGTCCAGTCATTACTCGAGGCAAGCAAAAAAGAGGACCTGGTCCACTTTTTAAAGAATTGTTTTGCCAAAAACAAATCACTGACCAACGATTTCCTTATCCATTTTGCATCGACATTTGAACTTGATGAGACAGAATTTCACCTGATCACAGATCGCATTCATAAAATGCTCCCCGGCCGGCTGGCCAGTCTGTCCCACCGGAAAGCCAATCCCGTCAAAAAACATCTTCAGAATCTCATGGAGCAAACCCGGGATTGTCATTCCAGAGAGAATTTCCGGCAGGCATACGTCATTATCTCACACGTGATTCTACTACTGGACGCGTACACAGATATAATTCCGGAGAAATTCGGTTTTAAAAAACTTCAAAAGAAAAGCTATCAACTGCTGGACCATATTTATCAGGAAAGTCCTGCTCCATCGCTTAAATCAACCATGCGATCCTTCCTGAGAAAAATCATCCAGGAGGGAAAAGCCATTCCATTTGACGAACAGGTCAATCCATATTTGCTTCTTCTGGACTGGGAGAAAGAAATCAAAACAGCAACCGGTTCGTTTTTGATCGATACTCTAAACCTAAAAATTAAAGAAAATCCGGAATACCGCGGACTCTGGCTTTCACAGCAAACTCAAATTTTGATTGATCAGGAAAAGGAGGACGACTTGATCGAATTAATCCAAAACCACGCAGACGACCAGGTAATTTACCAAACCTTTAATCGGTACCTTCCAAAAACTGCCTTAAAAAATAACCTCTTGTCCTGTCTCAAAGAACAATACCAGCTTCAATCCAACCGCCAGATCAAAAATGAGATCTACCACATTCTTAAAAAACGCGATGCCCAAAAGAACGGAATGATCGATATCGCACTTCAGGAATTTTTTCAATCGGGAGATTTCGCGATATTAGAAGATCTGGTTCAACAACCAATTTGGGATGAATCCACCCTGGTCCGTTACCTGGAAGAGTATATCACGACCAAACCAGAGATCGAGCAATTTCATTTGTACTCAGCGTACAAATTTCTGGAGCGGCCGGACTTACTCAAAGACCAGTTACTCTACGAAGAAAACATCTTTGAAATACTACCCTTTCTTGGGGCGGTCTATCCGGAATATAAAGCAGAGATTCAAAACAAGATAACCCATCTGATCGAGATTTATCTTACATCACATTTTGGACGTCCGGCCATCAACTATCTGAACAATGTCCTGGCCGAGATCAATCGGCTCGGTCATTATGATCTACATGATTACCTGATCCGGAAAATTCGTCATAATTTTGGCCACCGGAAGCATTTCCAAAAACTGATGAAAGAGCTCGTTTAATGAAAATAGAAATCTGGGCGGTCGGAAAATTAAAAAATAAGGCTCTGGCATCCAATATAGAACAGTACCTGAAGCGGCTGCGCAAATATCAAAACGTCCGCATAGAAGAAATATCCATCCGGGCCAAGTCCACAGATGCGGATTTTCTCAAAAAAGCGGAAGCTGACAAGATACTTTCCCGGTTAACGCCGGGTGATCATTTGATATTGATGGATGAAGGCGGTCAATCCTTCACCTCGACCAAGTTTGCCCAATTTCTTCAAAAAGCAGTCATGAAGCCGGTGAATCGAATCGTATTTCTCATTGGCGGAGCACACGGATTTGATCAATCGGTCTATGATCGATCACAGCATAAGATCAGTCTTTCCGGCATGACTTTTCCGCATGATCTGGCGCGGTTAATGACCGTCGAGCAGCTCTACCGGGCTTTTTCCATATTAAATCATTCACCCTACCACCACTGAATATTATGAGTATAACACTGATACTTTGTGCGATTATTTTTGGCATCTCGCTCTGGGGTTTCAATTCACCAGCCCTGTTTCATAACCTCATGCACTTCCCCTATCAGGAGGCGCGCGATAAGTCCTATTACCGCTTATTCACATCGATCTTTCTGCACGGAAGCTGGCTTCACTTGCTGGTCAACCTTTTTGTGTTCTACACTTTTGGAGAGGCGATAGAATATCAGTTTGGCCATTTGTTTGGTCCGGTCCTGGGAAAGATCAATTTCATTTTACTGTTTGTGTTATCTGGTGTCCTGGCTGATGTATTTACCTACCGGAAATACAGTGACAACCCCAATTTTCGCTCGGTCGGTGCCTCCGGATCCATTTCGGGGATCATGTTTGCCTACGTCCTCTTTTATCCATTGGAGTATCTGTATTTGTATGGCATCATTCCTATTCCCGGAATTATTGCTGCCGTATTGTATTTGTGGTATTCCAACTACGCGTCCAAGAAAGAAGGAGGCCGAATCGATCACAATGCACACTTCTTTGGTGCCGTCACCGGTTTAGTTTTTACGATTATCGTCTATCCTCCGGTGGTATCCCATTTTATAAATGAACTTTTGTCTGTATTAGGATAACAACAAAATAGCCAGAATTCGAAGTACTGCCTTATTTTACTCGACCCCAATGAAAGGTCGGGATTCATCGCTGATTCGCTATTGATTCTTAAGGGCTCAATGTGGATATTGTATTGCCTGAGAGCTTACAATCGCAGGTATTTTATCACCAACCCGAGTCTTGTCATTCAGATTTGTCACATTGTGTTGGACAATTCCGTATAAGATTCAGTAGACATTCAAAGATTGTCGAGGAAAAAAACGGAGGTTTTACTGTAGTTACTCCGAGTATTTTTGACGAAGAGCATCGAAGAATAGGTCAGAATATAGGCGGCAATTATGAATTCAAATGGTATTAAAACCTCATTCAGAAGTTGAGAAAATTTATGGAAAGTAACCTAGACAGGTCGCGCCATCAAGGTCTGAACAGGATGCCTTTGATGAACACGATAGACACGACAATTTTTTTTAACCCCGGATATTGAATTTACAACTCAATACTCTATCATCTCCATACACGCTACCCAAAAGACAACCACTTTTCACGACAATCACAACCAATAGCTTTCGACAACCACTAAATCACCGCATCAAACGATGGACTTCACCCAAGTCGGATTTGGTTGCACGTCCCCTTTTCAGGGAGAAATCAGCATCTCCACCCAGTCTCCAGAGAACAGCCCATATTTTATCACAAAAGCCAATACCACTGTGATTGCAAAAGTCAGATACAATCGCACGGGAACGTACCTCTGCATGGTTATACGCAATCTCGTACGTACCAGGTACAAACTGGCTCCCAACTCAAAACTATGAGCTGCCAGGGTTCCCAAGATCAAGCCTAAAACACCCAAGGACCAATACAGAGCCACACTCACTACCACATTAATCACGAGTTCCCCCACAGATACCCAAAGCAAGGGGCGGAATAACCGATGCGCCATAAGAATGGGCCGGGGAAATAATACCCGTACCAGGATCAGCAGGACATATAAATCAAATACAAACGAAGCCGGTATAAATGCATCGCTGTATACCCATGAAAATAAAAAATGGCTCGAAAGCATCAGAATCAGGCTCAATGGTAAAAACAGTCGTATAAACCGTTGGCTTCCCTTTTTGATTCGATCCAATCCCTGTCCTGTGGAACTGGCATGAATCATAGCCGTGCTGAAGGTAGTGGTCAAAATCACAAAAAACGGAAGTTCTCTGCCTCCATACCTGAAAAATGCAAACACTTCCCCGGTTCCATAAAAGTATTGCACCCAAAATCCATCGGACCACACACTCAAAAACCCAATACCCTGGATCAGCATCAGTATCGTCAAATGAGGAACGTGAGGAAGAAATGGTTGCCTGGGACTCCCCTGCTCCGATTTTTTATAAAAATAAAACCACACCGCCACAACCGGTAGCGCGAAAACCAACAAATACCGGTATACAACATCCAATAGCACGCCCTCCTTCAACAAGACAAAGAATGACCCAACATAGATTAAGAAAAAATAAATCGAAAACAGATAAATAAACTTCTTCCAACCTTTTTGGTGGGCATAATAAATCAGGAGAATAAGTCCTTGCAACAAAAAATGAAATAATAAGTAAAAGTAGAAGCCCGTAGGGGGTTTGCTCAATACACCGTAAAAGGCCAGGACTTCAATGCCTCCGCTAACAACGGCGAACATTCCGGTGCCAAACACGAAAAACAACCGACTGTAACTTCGAAACAACACACCCTTGTCTACGGATTTCGTCTGTCCGCCGTCTGCCATAAATCCTTGAATAAATCCATGAATCCACCAACCGGTCACAATAGAACTCAGAAATAGGACGTATTCATAAGAAGCGATCTGATCGACCGAAAGAGGTATTCGGACCAGAAGAATGGACACGATAAAAAAAGCTGCAAACCGCATTACATTGAAGAATTGCAACGCAAATACCGAGTCCTTCCATCGCCGGTGAAAATTATCCTTGATGGCTGCCCTAAAAGACAAATCTATATTTTTCAGTCATTAATAAATGATATTTAATCATAATGTATTATATTTGAGGAAACACATCAGTTATGACAAAGATACGACTATTCCTGTTTTTACTACTTACTCCGTTTTTAATCATTCCGGCGTTGGCTCAAAAGCCGGGTCTGGAGGTATCCATAAACAATCAGAACCAACCCATTATCCATCACACACTGGAACAGGGTCAAACGGTATATGGGATTTCCAAGTCCTACGATGTAGATCTTGGTAGCCTGATTGCACAACTTCCGGGCAACACAGTAGATGATCTGAAAATCGGTCAGGATATTGTTGTCCCCATTGATAAGAAGAAAATTTGCTACAACCCCATGGATTGTAATACAACCAGCAGAATACCCATCTACTACACCGCACAGCGGAAAGACAACTTGTTTCGAATAGCCCGGATTTATTTTGATACGTCCGTGGAACAACTTAAAATGCTGAACCACATGAGTACCACGATCCTTTCGGACAATCAGGTATTGACCATTGGCTGGTTGCCTTACACCGATGAATGGCACTCGTATCTCAGTCCCCGACAAGTAGAAGCCATTGTCCAGGTCACCCCTCAGGAAGCTGAGATCACAGAAGAAGCTTCCGATGCCAGCCCGGATATTGAGTCGGACTTCCATCCCGAACCGGAGCCTGTGTTGCTGACCATGAAGGATGATAAAGCGGCAGAAGTCAATGCCGTATTGGAAGGGATCGGGACCCGGAACGAGCGAAACAATGAACGCATCTATGAAGAGGAAATGGATGCCTCCCCCGCGTTCAATCCCGATCACCGAAAGCTCATTTCACTAGGAGCTACGGCATACTGGAACAAAAACAAAAGCTCCAAAAAAGGATTTTATTTGTTGCATAAAACCCTTCCGACCAACACGATGATCCGAATCACTAATCCGGTGACGAATCAAACCGTTTTGGCCAAAGTCGTCGGAAAAATACCCGATAACATCTATGCGCCCGAAATCAGTCTCGTAGTGACCACAGAAGTGGCCCGAGCATTGGGAGCAATAGATCAGAAGTTCTATACGAAGATTACTTATCCGGAATTGGATTTATGATGGCTTATTTTGGCACAGATTGACGGTATGACCTCAGCGTGATCAACCCGGAAGTCTGGCTCATACTCCTGATTAAAATTAGTTGGAATATCAAAAGAAAATGTGCTTTGCCGTATTCTCGACGAATCTGAAGTTTGAAATGCTTGGCGAAATTAGGGTCTTTGCGGTGTTTATTCCTCATCAAACGCCTTAGTGATCCACCGGATCATCAAGCCCATTAATGCGATAATAACTACTAATACAACCAAAGCGATTTTTTACACACTGGGCACTGCATCGCTTGCAACCACCATGAGCAAATAAGCTCCACTGACAATTAAACTGATCTTCTCCGCTTTCGTCCACGCCATAAGAATTGATTATGCCTCAATTAACGTATAAATTTACTCCGTAAAATATCTCCCAAGAAGCATTCTCACTGCCAAACCATTGAAATGATATACATCACCGGCAGGGCGATCACGCCCAGGATACAAAATACCATCATCCCCTTTCTTAGTATTTTACCGTATTCATCTTCGTTCTCCGATCGGCTTCCCGCAATCAAAGGCACTAAACCAAGCATAATTAAAAGCATTCCCATATCGGATATGTATTCGTTTTCGTCCCACAGGAATCTACTGAAGATGGATAAAACACCGCCCGCCAATAACAGCACCTGACCCATTCTAAAAATAAGTCGCCACCGTTGATCCTTGACACGGTACCGGACCCAGGGATTATCGGGTATTTTCTTTTTGTCCGAGATGATGATCATTCCCTTTACTTTTTATAAGGTGGTGGATAATATATATAGAAAACCCACACTATAACACAGAGCGCAGCCAAAGCAATCATTAACCCACCCGAACGATCTGATCCTGTGACAGTAATCCCCCAAACCATACCCCAGAAGAATATCTCTGCTTTCTCTATTCGCCTTTTCATTCCGATTTTCATCTTAATGTATTTCCGACAAAAGTCTCCCCTATTAAACGACTACAATCATTTGTAGACCACAACCACAATAATCCATACATTAATTTTCAGTATTGACTAAATTTCAGATTAAACATACTGAATATTGGTTAAAATACAAAATAGGAGCGGACTCCCCACAGACTATTGGCGCTATTGACTCGGAATGAATGTTTCTCCCTCCTAACTTAACTCCTAAAAGCGAAGTTTAGATGTAGGAGGCGCCCCTTCAACTATTTACTTAATTTTTTCCTACCTTTGCGCGCTTAAATCAACGAACTACACAGATGGCTAATAAAGTTTATGACGATATTCTTCAGACCATTGGTGATACACCTTTGGTCCGCATCAACAATATCCTTTCCGACTGTCCGGCTACAATCTACGCCAAGGTCGAATATTTCAACCCGGGACATTCCATCAAAGACCGGATCGGCCTGCGTATGGTGGAAGATGCCGAGAAAAGAGGAGACCTAAAACCGGGTGGCACCATTATAGAGTGCACTTCCGGAAACACGGGTATGGGACTGGCCCTAGCCGCCATTATCAAAGGCTACCACTGTATTTTTACCACAAACGATAAACAATCGAAAGAAAAACTGGATGTGCTGCGTGCACTTGGCGCTGAGGTGGTTGTGTGTCCAACCGAAGTAGCCCCCGATGATCCGAGATCGTATTATTCAGTGGCTGAAAAGCTAAACAAGGAAATCCCAAACAGCTACTGGTGCAATCAATACGACAACCTGAGTAACCGGGAAGCACATTACGATTCGACCGGTCCGGAAATATGGGATCAAACCGAAGGCAAAATTACACATTTTGTCGTACCCACCGGTACCGGTGGCACCATTTCCGGTTCTGCGAAATACCTTAAAGAGCAAAATCCGGATATAAAGGTGTGGGGGGTTGACGCCTATGGTTCTGTATTCAAAAAATATAAAGAAACGGGGGTTTTTGATGAAAAAGAAATCTATCCGTACGTACTGGAAGGGATTGGTGAAGATCTCATTCCGGCCAATGTCGATTTTGACCTAATTGATCTTTTTGAGAAAGTTACGGATAAAGATGCTGCGGTCATGACCAGAAGGATGGCTCGTGAAGAAGGCTTGCTTGTGGGTTATTCATCCGGTTCGGCCCTACAGGCTGTGCTTCAGCTTCAGGACCAACTCACGAAAGATGATGTGGTCGTGATGATCCTGCACGATCACGGCAGTCGCTATATTAACAAAATATACAATGACAATTGGATGATGGAGCGCGGTTTTCTGAGCCGCGGCAGAACCATCCGGCACATCGTGGAAGCCAAGGCAGGCGAGGAATTGATCACGGCAGCACCGGATGACAATTTACGCTCCGTCCTAGATAAGATCACCACAAATGGCATTTCGCAACTGCCCATATTCCAGGATGAAGATCCCATTGGTTCGATCAATGAAACTGACATTTTAAATCATGTCATGGGTCAGGAAGATAAATTGGACGATGCTGTAAAGTCAATTATGCAAAAGCCTTTTCCGGTTGTGGAGTATGATTACCCCGGCAATGAAGTGGCGCAACTGCTCTCCAAAACCAATACGGCGGTGCTATCCCGTGATCGAAGTGGAAAGTACCAAATTATAACATCCTATGATTTATTGAAAAATTTAAATGCGCAATGATCGTTAGATAACCAGGTAAGTAGATGGTTTTTCTATTTTATGATCACAGATCAGTTATGATGAAATGAAAGGCATGTTACTGCAACCGATACAAATGATGTATTCCTGTCCGCCAAAACAGAGGCAGGGATTAAGTCAAATATAAAGAATACCTTTAGCCATTCCTGATGGAAAAAAATGTAATAAAACCGGTCGCTGTATTTTTACTCTTGGTCACCCTTTGGTACGGAGGAAGAGCCCAGGATTTTAGCTATACTCAGGTGTTCGCTCACAGCTCCACCTTAAGTCCGGCCTTGACCGGCTTGCACAATGGTCAGTTTAAAGCCAGTATGCTCTATCGGAACCAATGGGTAAAAGCCGTCGACAAACCATTCACCATGGCTGGGGGGTACATCGATCTGCGCTCAAAAGTTCCATTTAAGATCACCAGTAAAGATGCTTTTGGAATTGGATTGGGCTTTGTAGCTGAGAATCAAGGCGTAATTGACTATAGTAAAAACAGTTTCAATATTAATGCTGCCTACCACAAAGCGCTCGATTTTCACGGCGAACATGTCTTGTCTGCAGGCGCTCAATTGGGCTTTCTTCAAAACTCTGTCGGTTATGAAAATGTTACATTCATGGATCAATTTGACGGCACGGGTTTCAATCTATCCACATCAGAGGATCTTCCTGTAAATACGATCAATTCACTGGATGTCGGCATGGGGATCCATTATCAATATGCTAGGGATGAAGATTTGGTTTCTGCCGGACTCAGCATGTTTCATATAAATTCGCCCGATATTTCATTCGGCAACAATGATGAAAACACGCTGGATGAAACGAAGAACCAACTCTACCGAAAATACATCGGACATTTTTATTACCAGGCGTCCATCAACCGAGATCTGGCTCTCACTCCGCGGCTGATCGCTAAAGTACAAGGTCCCAATCAACTGGCGATGGCTGGAAGTACTGCACGAATCCGGCTTGCGGGCGGGCAAAATGAGAATGCTATTCACCTTGGACTATTTCTACAAGCCGGAAAAACTTTCGATGCAAACTTCAAGCTGCATACGACCAGCGTGCTTGTGGGCTACGAGTTCAATGCTTTCAATGTTGGATTGAGTTATGATGTAGGGCTCATGAACCGGTACAATTTCAAATCCAACCCCGGGAATTTTGAATTATCCCTCTCCTATTTTGGGTTTTTGACCGACAATACTGCAACAGGCTGCCCGGTGTTTTGATTTTAGATTCCAGATTGTAAAATTAAGACTTTTGATTGCTTTCCCAACAGCGGACCGTTCCAGTACACAGCATTTATACTTATATATGAATCATCTCAATTTGAATTTTATCAAATGGGGCGGTTCAATGGATGGAACAAGGAATGATCGTTTGAGCTGGGCACAGCCGGCTGTTAAAACCAGCTTGCCTCATATGGAATTTGGAGCCGATATGGGGATACTGCAAATTTAACAACTGGTAGTGTACGTCATTGGCATTAGTCGAAGATTCGCCCCAAAAGTTTACCTCCCGTCACAAAGCAGGGAGGCGTCGCGTCCCAAGGCGCAGCGTCCCAAAGCACAACGCCCCCAAACCGGAGCGGCCCAGCTCAACTACAACGGTAAAAACTCCACGATCTCCAAGCCATAGCCATCCAAAGCCACACGCTTGCGTGGATGACTGGTAATGAGGTTGAGCTTACGGACGTTCATCTCCAATAAAATCTGGGCACCGATCCCATAATCGCGTTGGCTGTGTAATTCTTCTGTCGAGGATTCACCGGACTTATATTCTTTGATGATAGATATGGGGTCCTTGGTTTTCTCCTTGTGGTGCATCACGAGAAGCATGCCTTTGTTCAGGTTTTGAATTTGCTGCAATGCCTTTTCTATTTCAAGTGTTTCCTTATTGAACACATGATCAAAAATTCCATCGTTCCAAGCCATGTAGGATTGAACGCGGACCGGAACGATTTCTTCTTCTGTCCATTGGCCTTTTCGAATCACCAGGTGTTCATCACCGGTCGTGATTTGTTCAAACACGATGAAGTCCAACAAGCCGTAGGGAGTATCCAGTTGTTCTGTATATTTGTGCTTCACCAGCTTTTCCTCGCGAAGGCGATAGGCAACGAGATCTTTTATAGAGATCAATTTCAGATCGTGTTTTCTGGCAATTTCGGCCAATTGAGGCAGCCGGGCCATGGTACCATCCTCATTTAATATTTCGATCAAGACACCGGCCGGACTAAATCCAGCCAGACGTGCCAAATCAATAGCGGCTTCCGTATGTCCGGTACGACGCAACACGCCTCCATTTTTAGCAATCAATGGAAAGATATGCCCGGGCTTGGCGAATTCTTCAGAACGCGCATCGGCTTCAACCATTCGTTTGATCCCCGTCGCCCGATCGTAAGCTGAAATCCCTGTGGTACAGCCCCGGCCAATCAAATCGATCGATACGGTAAAAGCAGTTTCATGCATGGAGGTATTGGTTCCAACCATGGGGTACAAATCAAGCTCACGGGCACGTTGTTCTGTAATCGGCGCACAGATCAGCCCGCGTCCATGCGTCGCCATGAAGTTGATAATCTCCGGGGTAACCTTCTCTGCGGCACAGATAAAATCCCCTTCGTTTTCCCGATCCTCATCATCGACCACAATCACTACTTTACCCTGTCGAATATCTTCCAGTGCCGATTCAATCGTATCGAGCGAAATCCCATTCATAATTTCTTCTTGTATCATCTAAAATTTTATTTAAAATAGTCCCCTGGGCCTTCCAGGTCAATTCATTTTTCAAAACAGATAGCGTACCGGATTGTTTGATTTGTCCCCATTCTTCTTGGACAAGTTCCATGTATTTCTCAAAAAACACTTCAGGTTGATTCGCTACGGATACATAATCCCGGAGCATTGGCATCCCATCGATGACATGCGAAGAACAGATTACAGGACGATTACACGCCAGTGCTTCCAACACTTTATTCTGCATGCCGCTTCCTAAAAACAATGGCACCACAAAGATCCGTGCGGAGTAATACGCTTCCCGAATATCATCGTACCAATCATGATAAGTAATTTCAGGGACGTCGCCATATATCCTTTTTATATGATCAGCGCCTTTCCCTCCGATCAGAATGGTAATCCGATGGTCGTTGCGTCGAAAAACAGGCAGTATTTCTTTAACCAAATAGCGCACGCCTTCCCGATTCGGTTTATAGTCCAGATTGCCAACAAAGCCGATATCATACCGGGGCTCCCCATCCGTGTTGGGATATCCTTGAAAAAAATCCACATCAATGCCATTCCGGACAATACTGACCGGTCCCATCTTCTGAAAATCCAATGATTCAGCATCCCGTTCCGAAATGACTGTAAAATGATCAAATTGGTTGAGTAATTGTTGTTCGTATGCTTTGATCAGTTGGTGTTCCCGTCTCCAAAACAATCGATCCAGCCATTTTCGGGAATGATCGGCATGCAGCGTGGCTATGGCTCCGAAACTATCCATTACATCCAGAACCTTTGGCGCTGAAATCCCCTTCAGATAAGGAACCATGCGATACAGTTGGCAATAAATAATATCTGCATTTATGGAAAAAAAATCCTTTAGGAAAGCAGTGTGAATGTCCGATGAATAGAAGTAGCGGACCTGAGCTGGCCAACGACGCATATAGTTTCCGATAACACGCATTTTTCGTGTGAAGCTACGATCTTTGTAGACAAAAACCTTTGTACAATATTGATCAACTTCGCTCAAATAATGATCTTCCACAGATTCATCCGTTAAGGCAAAAAGATAAATATCGTAGGCTGAAGCCAGTTCCTTCAACTGATGATACAGTCTGAGTTTATCCCCTTTTTCCACGGGGTACGGAAAGCGGGATGCCAAAACTGCCAACCGAGGTTTTAATCGTTCCACGCCGCAAAAGTATTACTTTTCCTGTATCACGGAAAATAAACCTGAATTGTTTCTTCTAATCCACTTTGTGATACGACTTTTGAAGGATATCATGCAGGTATTCATAAAACCCATGGGACACTTCATTCAATCCATAATTATCCTCCACAAAAGACCGCGCGTTGCGCCCCAGAATTCGAATATTAAAATCCTGATTAGCCATCCGGTCAAAAGCATTGAGAAATTCTTGTTGGTCGTTTACTTTGATAAATTCCTTTTCCGGGGTTGCCGGAATACCTTCGATTCCAATTTGAGTACTCAACACGATCTTACCCATCGCCATCGCTTCAAGAATTTTAACGCGCATCCCGCTTCCTGAGAACAACGGAACGACAAAGTAGTCATAACGCTGAATAAATTCAATGGCATCCGCTACCTCACCATGAACGATGATGCTCTGTGATGCTTGATTCCTGATTTTGTCCGGCAAATTTCGACCCGCAATATGCAGCCGAAATAAATTCGGATGCCGTACTTCTATTTTCGGCCAGACTTTGGATAAAAACCATTGCAGTCCTTCCACATTGGGCCGCCAATCCAGTGATCCAATAAAACCAATCTCTATCCATCCATTCTGCGAAGACTGCCGAATCGGGTACCGGCTCAGATCTATACCGAGTGGCAGGGTATAGAGTTGCCCCCGATACCCCAGTTCTTGATATTTGGATTTATCCACCGGACTGATCGGTATCAGGTAATCAATATCATGAATCCGCGTAAATTCATAATCCTTCAATTTTCGAGCTAATTTTCCAAGATACCATTTCAGTATCGGATTGCGGTTGTTTTTCGATAAACGATCCCAAATTTCAAACTCAAGGTTGTGGGAACGAAAAATAATTTTAGCTTGAGAATGTTGTTGTATGGTTCTGATATAAGGAACCATATATAAACTCTCTAAAATAATAAAATCATAGTCTTCGCTTTGCTGCGTTAACATATCACACAATGCAGCTTCAAACTCAGGTGCAATAAAACGCTTGAGGTGATAAGAGCTCCCTTCCAACAAACTTCCCAAAGCCTGAAAAACACTAAGACCAGTATCTATCGGCACCCATTTGACAATCCGATATTGGGGCATCGATTCAAGAACATCCGAATCAACCGCCGTAAAGTGTTTTTGAGTGTTCATGGCCAATAAATCCATAGTTACTCCAAGGTCAGCCAGTCCCTTACTGATGGCGTTAACCGCCACAGACTCCCCATCCTTCATCGGCCATGGAAATTTTTTACAGAGCTGAAGTATTTTCATATAATTCAAAGGTAAAATATATTAGGAAACGGGAAAAATTGCATTATTATTCCGATATTTGAAATAATAACTGTTAAATGTTACAAGTCAAAGATATACACAAAAGTTTCGACGACCTGGAAGTTCTTAAAGGTGTAGACCTAGACGTACGGCTGGGAGAAATCATTGCAATCCAAGGCAAATCCGGGGCCGGAAAAAGTACCCTCTTACAGATTATCGGCACATTGGATCGTCCGGATCAGGGAACCATATTGTATGAAGGCCAGGATATTTGGCTCCAATCAGAAAAAGAATTAGCCCGGTTTCGAAATCAAAACCTGGGCTTTGTCTTCCAATTTCATCATTTACTGGACGAATTTACAGCATTGGAAAACGTGAACATACCAGCGTTGATTGGCGGGCATATGAAAAAGTCGGACATCAAGGAAAAAAGTCACAGCCTACTGGATTTCATGGGGTTGGGAGATCGGATCCACCATTACCCCAGAGAACTTTCTGGTGGGGAACAACAACGGGTGGCCATTGCAAGAGCGCTTATGAATGATCCGGTGTATCTGCTGGCCGATGAACCCACGGGGAATCTGGATACAGAAAACAGTCGGCACCTGCTGTCGCTTTTTCAGGATCTGCAGGAAAAGCTGAACCAAACCATCGTTGTTGTGACCCATGACGAGGCCTTCGCCCGATCGTGTGACCGGATCGCATTTATGGAAGATGGGCGAATTATACGAATTGAAAACTAATTGATCATTCCAAAAAATCAGATATCGGATTTCTGAAGTAACAATTTATCCATTGGTACTTCATATGCTGCCCACTGAGATCTAAATTGTTCTTCGGGGTCCATTTGTTCACTAATCAGCTCAAAGTTCAATGGGTGCCGCCCTTTCAAGTCCAAACTGAGTCCGGCGGTACGCTGCCAGTTGCCATAATTGGAACACGGGTCATAATCGAGAAGCACCGTTTGGAAATAACTGGCTCCCAACAACCAGTGCACTTCCATTTCATCGATCAGGAAATAAGATACAGCCTTCCGCTGGCGGTGGTTCAAATAACCGGTCTCTGATAAGCATTTCATGCATGCATCTACGTAGTCGTGTCCCGTTTTTCCAGCAACCCACTGATGAAACAACCCGATATCCCAATTTCCGGCTTTTCCTGGTTTATGTTGAAAACCGCCCTTTGCGAACAACGTTTTCGGTTCTTTTTTACCCGTCAGTCGATAATAATCCCGAAGAATTAATTTCCGTTTGAAAGTCTGTTTGAATAAGTTGCTCAGACCTTCGTGCGCCTCCACTTGATGATACACAAATTTGGGTGATAAATTTCCATTGGAAAGCCACGGTGATATCCGCAACTGTTCGTCGCCCTGGTTAGTGATTTCATAAAGACTTTTCATCAATTGGGATTCACCGGCGACTTGTCCGCCAGTAAAATCCAGATTGGTATAAGCATCATCGTAGCCAAAGGCAGATAGCTTGGGAATGGGTCCCGGATCCAGATCCAGATCAGGAAAGGGAAGAATTTGATCCTGGCTAGGAAGTGGATCCCTGACCGTGATGAAATGCTCTGTTTCTTTGAGAAATGAGGCATATTTATCGGGGGTTCGTCGAACGGGAAAGGGCAAGTCCGCTGTATGTATTAACATTTTGCCCCGGTAATAATGCATCTCTTGGCCCAGGCTCCACAACCGTTCTTCCAGTGCATCCTGCACCGATGATTCATGGGGCATCCGCTCCCGATTGCAGTATACACCGGCAGCTCCGTATTTTTCCGAGAGATTATAAATCACATCTTCCGGCTTACCAACCCGCACTACAAGATCAGACCCAATTTCCCTCAGATAGCGTCGCAGATCACGAATTGATTCCAGCAAAAACTGAATCCGGGTTCGATACATCCGGGGTATCCCGCCCGGCAATTCGCCATTTACCAACCTGGAGTCTATTACATAGACCGGTAAAATGGTCTGTGCAGCAGCTGATATTTCCTTTAATGCCTCATTATCATGCAATCGCAAATCATGGCGAAACCATAAAATCGCTAACTCTTTTTTCATACTCTATTTATAATAGATCTAAATTACATATAATAATCAACAAATCCATTTTATGACCTTTATATTTACAATCAAAATCAAGGAAAGATGACACAGAAGACACTTTTATTTTTCTCCATGGCTATTTGGGCTGTGTTTGCCTGTCAGGGTGAAAAAAAATCAGAAGCTGAAATTCAGTACGATCTCTATTATGACAGCATCATGGTTATCCACGATCGAACCATGCCTTTGATGAGTAAAATCGAAGATTTACGGGGCCAACTCAAAAAAGAACGTAAAGACGTCATTAATTCAGACCCCAATACATTTCGCAAAATCAACAGATTACTCGGTGAACTCAACAAAGCTGAAGATGCCATGTTTGATTGGATGAATGGATTCAAACCGGACACAGTGGCCGAGGACCAAAAACTAAATTATATTAAAAGTCAATTTTCTCAAGTGGAACACATGGAAGGTCTGATGCTCGGCGGGATCGGAATGGCCGAAGATCAGTTGGAGAATAAACCTGCCCAATAAGCCGTTCTCAGGATAAGTACCACGTGCGATTAAATCCAAATTGAATCACAAAAGGCGAAATATCATGAAATTACTTTCAGAGAAAGGATCGATTTTTATTTTTTGTATGCTGTTTTTCCAAATCCTAGGATGCCAATCCAACCAAGAGGCCCCGTTGCCCATTCTCGGGATTCCTGAAATTCAGAAAAACGGAGATACTTTGTTTCATACCATCCCGGAATTTAGCCTGGTTGATCAGGATAGCAACAAGGTCACGAATTCGACATTTAAGAATAAAGTTTATGTGGCTGATTTCTTCTTTACATCCTGTCCATCCATTTGTCCCATTATGACCAGACAAATGAAACGGATTTATGAACAATTTGAACATGAAAACAAGTTGATGTTTCTCAGTCATTCGATTGACACACGCCACGATAGTGTACCTGTGCTGAAAGCTTACGCAGACCGACTTAATATAAACCATGACAAATGGCGGTTTGTCACCGGTGACAAATCAGAAATATATGCACTGGCCAATGACTATTTTAATGTGGCTTACGAGGACGAAGATGCTCCCGGCGGTTATGATCATTCTGGCAAACTGATCCTCGTCGATTCACAGGGTCATATCCGGTCATTCTGCGATGGGACCGATCCCGAATCGGTCGATGAATTCATGAAGGATATCGCCCAGTTGTTGAACGAAGAAAAGAAGAGACAAAACCAACTCACGCATCAATGAAACCAAACCGAGGTTCCTCCATTGTAAGAGCGGGCTGGAAATCGACGTACGAATTACCGCCCGGGTTGAACCGGATTAAAATTACTTTTGGGTCAATCTTCGCCCTATTTTTTATCTTCTTCTTATTTGATGGATGTACCGGTCCATTTACGCAGGGAAAGGCGCTTTATGAAGCAAACTGCAGCCGATGCCATGGCTCGGACGGTCAAGGATTTGAGAATTTGTATCCAGGGATCCGGGAATCACCCTATCTGCATGAAAAAAACCTAAATTTGGCCTGCGTCATAGTTTATGGAAGTACTTTTCTGGATCAGAACAGTCACAAATCAGCAGACCCTCTTATGCCTGAGAATAAACACCTGACCTCCGTGGAAGTATTGAATATTGTCAATTATCTCTCCTGGGAGTTCGGGAAGCAAACGCAGCATACGATCGAATCTGTCATGCGCAATCTCGAAAAGTGCGAACCCTGATAAGAAGTTTCAAATATTAATTGTCCGTGATTAATCGGGTATTTGTAGTAAGTTATTTATTTTAGCCCTTTATTATGGTAGAATCAATCACTCTATGAGAATCAACTTCATTTTCTTAATTCTACTTCTGGCCGCTTCTTCATGGGCTCAGGATATTACCTGGTCGTCGAACCGACCACAGAACACATTGATCGAAGACTGCGGGCAGGGGGAGTTTATTCTGACCAATGAAGGAAGTACCGCCGCCGATTTATCCATTTCGTTGGACGGAAACTATGATGATGATGATTTATCAACCGATGTCTTGCCCAATGTAACCATCCAACCCGGAGAAGCTTATTCTTTTGTAATCGAGGCTGTGAAGGATGATCAAATCGAATCGGACGAATACGTCACGATCACGATCACGTCTGGAAATGCTATCCTTCATGAGGAAACTCTTAGCCTGGAGGACGAATTGTTCCTCGAAGCTTCGGCGATGCAGGATTTTTCCGCTTGCCCCGGAGACGAACTTGTTCTCACGGCATCCAGCAACGGAAATGTCACTTGGATGCCCGGTAATGTAGTAAGTGATACGCTGCTTTTTTCTTTTCAGGACAACACGGAAATGACGGTGACCGCCAATCAGGGAAGTTGCATGGAGTCAGCTAACTTCACGATCGAATCTGAAGTCAACGTTCAGATAAACACAGCGGACACTTTGTATCTTTGCGAAGAAGATGCACCGGAAATAGTCACGGCCACGTTAACGAATACCAACACGGTCCAATGGGCTTCACAAGGCTTTCAGTTTGCCCAGGGTGCCGGAAATACCATCGAAATTAATCCGGTGTCGTCTGGCTGGCTCTATGCGACCGTCTCAGCCGGCAGTTGTGTGGTCACGGACACGGTATATGTCCAGGTAGACAGTCTTCCTGAAATAACATTCGACACCATTCCAAATAAAGATCCATATTGTCCCGGTGAGATCGTAACGATTTACGGAATGAAACTGCAACAAGACCGTTATCCCGACGTGACCTATGCGTGGTCTCCAGAAACGGGCGTAATTTCTGATGTCAAAAAAGCAAATCTCACAGTGACGACCACTGACACCATTACTTTTGTGCGGACCACCACCAACAATGCATGCATAAGTCATGACAGCGTCACCTTAAATGTTGACAACCCACCTATTCAGCTCAACTTCACAGATACTTTAATATGCCCTAATCAAACCGTAGAAATCGAGCTTCTCAACCCAGAACGCTTCGAATCCTATGAATGGGGCCCCGAAGAAAAAGTAAGTTGCACAGAATGCGTTAAAACAAAAGCCACCGTCCAAGAATCTTCGACAATCACACTCAACCTTAAAACCGAGCATTGCCCCACCAGCGCAAGCGTCAACATCAATGTAAAACCGCCAAACCCCATCACCATCCAGGGAGATGGACCAGTATGTCCAGGCGAAGACATTCAGTTGACGGCTGTAGAAAGCGAACAATATGAATCATTCAGCTGGGCCGGTTCCGTAGATTTTTCATGTACCGACTGCCCCAATCCGACGATCAAATCCGATGAAATCAATTCAGCTACATTGACAGCGGTTGACGCCAATGGCTGTCTGGGCACCGGGAATTTTGTTTATTCGATCCACCAGGTACCCGCCGTTTCTATCGGCATCGAACCTTTGGAGGTTGCACAGGGTGAAACCATCACGGCTAGTTTGCTAACGGATGAATCTGAAGAGTTTACGGACATTGTATGGGAAGTCAACGGAGACATCACCGACGAAACGACGATGAAAGCAAATTTGATTATGGCTTCTGAAGAAAACATGATTACTGTCACTGCACGAACAGAAGACGGTTGTCCGGTCATGGCCACCATCACGGTCAATGCTACCCCGCCATCTTATACCATTCCGAATGCTTTTACGCCCAATGCCCAATCCAATAACATCTTTCGGGTCATCACCAAAGGCAACATCACTGTGAACCGCATGCGCATTTTCTCCCGTTGGAGTCAGTTGATCTATACGGATGAGAGCGGCGAAGGATGGGATGGAACGCAAAACGGCAAAAAAATGCCTTCGGACACCTATGTGTACATGATCGAATTGACATTGCCCGACGGTCAGAAAATCGAAGAAACAAGTGAGGTGACGCTTATCAATTAATTCCGTGTTTTATTTTTGTTAACAGGAGCGATCTATGAACCTGGTCATCGATGTGATACGGATTTTTATTATCTGAATCCAACTCCGTTTTTCACGTTATTTAACATTTTATTTTCGGTCAAAGTCGTAACGAATGTGCGTCCAATTCGTTCTTAATATGAACGTAACCACTAACTCATTTTTATATCATTTATCCCAATGCAAAAAACCAAACAAATATCAGTACTGAATGCCAAAGAAAAAGAAGTTCTAGTTGGTCTGCCCAAGACAATTTCCCGTACTCTTAAGAAACAACTGGAGTTGCTTACAGAGCCGTTTTCAGGCTCCAATGGTCTAAATGCCAAAATCAAGCGGGTATTTAGCAAGCCTCAATGAAAATTGATTTTTCCTCGATCATTCTATGTTTTTGAGCCGTAATCTTTTACTCCATGCTGAGTTTAAAGGTCCGATGAGCCCCCTTTTCATATGGAATTCGAGCACCCCGGGTTCGAACCCTGATTTCTGATGAAGGAACCGAAACATCCCTGTTTCGGGCGGGTAAGCATTCATTGCACTTTAAAATCTATAATCTTATAGCTGCCGGAATAGTATTCTATTTCAAGGAGTTAGTCATAGAAGCGAATAAAGTCTCATCTCGGTAAAGCCGAGCTGAGACAGAAAGTTCAGTATGACTGAGCAAAATATCGCCAAGGGCAAGACCGAATGTGGTCAATCCACATTCCCCGCCTTGGCTGTGGGAGGGCTCTGTCCCGAGGATAATGTATGAATCAAAAGTCAAACGTCACCCAAAATTGGGCTATGCAATATGCCCAATTTTGGAATTTAAGCAATTGATAAACTGCGTGTTATGCATCATAATAGTTTGACGTGGTGAATAAAGCGAGATCAGGCTCTTGACAATGAAGAGCTGAAAAAAAAGAATTTTGTTCATAGATTGTGTGTAGTATTAATGAGTTCGTCCACCAGTGCTCTGAAGTGTCCACTCCCATGGAATAACCGATCAATTCTCACGCAATAAATGGAAAGACCTGGCCGTGCAGACACGGATTCTCAAAAGGCAAAAATCTTCACCCCAGTGAAACCTATACCTTTATTGAACCCAATTAACACGGACAGGTCAACCTGACAGGGTTTTTTATATCACCGGTGCGACACCTTCACGGATAATCTCAGGCGTTTCATCGGTACAATCAATAACGCTGGACAAATGTGTTTCCTGGATTCCTCCATCGACAATTACATCGACCAGTTTTCCAAACCGTTCTTGAATTTCTTCCGGATCAGAATAATATACCTCCGGTCCCTCATCAGTTTCTACTTTCAATGAAGTACTTGCCAGGTAGTTGTCCAGCCCAGATATAATATCCAGGGCAATCGGATTCTCAGGTATTCTGAAACCGATGGTTTTTCGTCGGCTTTGCACCACTTTGGGAACCTTACTATTCGCTCTTAGAATAAAAGTATATGGTCCAGGCACATTCCTTTTCATCAGCTTAAAAACATCATTGGGTATCGGCATGGTCAATTTGGACAAAACACTAATATCCGGACTCATAATGGTCATAAAATGCTGATTTCGCTGTGTTCCTTTGATTCTGTGGATGCGTTTAAGCCCTTCTTTATTGTTGGCAAGGCAGGCTAAAGCATACACTGAATCGGTTGGATAGATCATAATTCCCCCATCGTTGAGGATATCAATCACTTTTTGAATCTTACTCCCCTGAGGGTTCTCGGCGTTAATTTTTAATACCATTTTTTATTACATTTATTCATCTAAATCGTCAAGCATATTCGCAAGAAGGTCATTGAAATTCATATGACCATCCCACACTTCTTTGTTTAAAACATTGTATTCAGACAAGGCATGGAGTATAAACTCCTTCCAAAAAATACGATCTTGTGGTTGATCAATATAATCAAACACGATCTCGTCCAAATAAGGAACCTCGTTCAAAGCTCGTTCAAAATCTTTATCGTTCACATCATTCTCGAGCTCCACGATGTGCCCGGTCGAAAACCATGCCCGTAATTCCACAAAATGCGGATCACCGTCAAAGGCTTCAGCCGGATCTGGTACATAGGTTT
This sequence comes from Membranihabitans marinus, assembly GCF_019802045.1. Taxonomy (GTDB): domain Bacteria; phylum Bacteroidota; class Bacteroidia; order Chitinophagales; family Saprospiraceae; genus Membranihabitans; species Membranihabitans marinus_A. The sequence continues at coordinate 166,803 of NZ_JAHVHU010000011.1, forward strand.
TAAATTCTTCTTTTATAGCCTCACCGATCAAATCGACAGCGACTTGATAAGGTCCTTCCTGTTCCCCTTCATAAACCAGCTCAATTTTCCCGGTGATGGCGGGAATCATGGCGTATACATCTGCCAGACGAACGGTGCTGGACGTTTCATTGTTCTTGAACATCCGTCTTTCTACGGCGCTGATAATATTTTCATAACCGGAGATGGGCATGCGAGCGGAAACTCCACTGTTTTCATCAACCATATCAGAATCTCGGGCGATAAACCCGACTCGTTCAATCAGATTGAATATGGTTTCCGGTACCTTTATTTCAGGTCGGTTTTCATTGAGCCGGGCTTCTTGTTTTGTGATTTTTTTGGCATCTTCAATATCACGGGGATAGTGGGTCAAAATCTGACTTCCAATCCGATCTTTTAATGGGGTCACGATACTTCCACGATTTGTGTAATCCTCCGGGTTAGCGGTGAATAAAAATTGAATATCGAGAGGCAACCGCATCTTAAATCCCCGAATCTGAACATCTCCTTCCTGAAGAATATTGAAAAGTCCAACTTGGATCCGGGGTTGTAAATCTGGCAGCTCGTTAATCACAAAGATAGAACGATGAGCTCTTGGAAGCAGTCCGAAATGAATAACCCGTTCATCCGAATAAGGCAGTTTTAGCGTAGCAGCCTTGATGGGATCAATATCTCCGATCAGATCCGCAACGGTCACATCCGGCGTAGCCAGTTTTTCTACAAATCGCGCAGACCGATGAACCCATTCCACTGGGGTGTCATCACCCTTTTCAGCGATCAGGTCTTTGGAAAACCGGCTGATAGGATCCAGGGGATCATCATTGATTTCACTTCCGGCTACGACGGGCATGTATTCATCCAATAAAGCAGTCATCTGTCGTGCGATTCGTGTTTTGGCTTGGCCTCGCAGACCGAGTAGCAATATGTTGTGTTTTGCTAACAATGCTCGCTCGACATCTGGAATTACCGTGGTATCATACCCCACGACGCCTTCAAAAACCGACTCGCCGTTTTTGATTTTATGGATCAGGTTTTCTCTTATTTCTTGTTTAATACTCCGGGGTTGATAGCCTGACTTCTTTAGCGCTCCCAGAGTAGTGATCTCATTCTTTGACTTCAAATCCATCTTATTTCCATTATTTCCTGTCATTAAATTCAACTTCTTATAAGAAGGAACCAAATAAATATCACATTGTTGTATGACAATCACGAATTCCCAGCCATATATTTTTGAAAAAATTTTATGGTTTCAGATTGAGCACTTTATAGCGGACGAAATTGAATGGATGCGCTGAAATTATTTTGAATTTATCGTAATTTGGACTTTTAATATACGGAGGAATACCATCCATGATCAAAAGTTACACCATCCACATTCTCAATCACAACTTCATTCCGGATCGTCTTATATCCAGGCTGATAGAACAAATTCTACCCCGAAATGAAAATATTAAATTGAAGTTTTGGGACGATGGATCGGATGAAAAATATCAACCACTACTTCATGAGATGGCCCAGAAATACGACTTCCCTTTCATTAATTGGGAATTAAGGCAGACCAATGTCGGTCGGGCAGCGATGCGACAAAAAATTCTGGATCACGACTCGAAAGGATGGATGCTATCGATCGACTCGGATATGGTTCCCAATTCTGATTTTATCAACCAAATGATTTCGTCTTTGCATAGTAGGAAGATCATTTATACCGGAATTCATTACTATCAACATGATGTACCAGCAGATAACCTGCTATTGCATTGGAACTATGGTAGACGAAGAGAAGTTCCCGCACAGTACAAAGCTCCTTATGTCCATTTCTCGACCGGGATATTTGCCTTGCATTCCGTCCTGGCTAAAACGCTAAAATTTGATTCTTCTATCCGGTCCTATGGTCATGAGGACACGCTTTTTGGATTATTGATTCAAGAAAAAGGATTTTCGGTACAGCGTACGGGTATGAAAGCGGTACATGGTGGCTTAAGCTCAAACGAAGATTTTATTAAAAAACAATTGACGGCCGTCCGGAATTTACAAAAGGTAATCGTGCAATACCCCCAATACCGAAGTCAATTAGTCCGTTGGGCTCAGCGGATTGATAAGCTACCGGTAGCAACTAAATGGCTACCCAATGCAAAGTTAAAGCGCTGGTGTATCAGAAAGTTACTTCAATATCCGGATCGATTGGCCTTACTGGATGTACTTAAATTGAATGAACTTTTGAGTGTAATTTCAGATAATGAATGAGGCTCTTCATATTTCTACTCCTATCGGCTCCCCGATAAAAGGTTTCTTCTTCACAAATCCGATTAACAGGGCTTCCACTGATCATAGCGCACCGATCCATGTTTTGTACATCATGTCTCGAACGAAAGTACTTTCACATATTGACCCCACATCTGCAGTCCACTCATACTGCCTACCGTTTCTGCTTCTATTTCTACTTGACGTCCTTCGTTTTTAAGCTGTTCTGGCATGTTGACCGGTATATATTTTTCTCCATCTTCTGATTCAATCCCCCAAAATCCGGTCTCCAATGTGATGTATCTAACTATTCCCCTGATTCTCATAGGTCATGTGATTTTCTCTGTTTTGGTGCTTTTCTTTTTCCAGCAATATTTTCAGCATTTCATGCTGCTTCTGAAATGCCGTTTGCATGGTTTCCATTTGGTTTTGGAGGGCAGTATTTTGATCCTTTCTGGAATGATCAAAGGTCGTAATCCGATTTTTCACGTACCATACTTCACGAATATCATTCACATTTAGCCGGTAGGGTTTAAACTCTTTGTTATCTGAAATCAATAACAAATGCCGGTGACGGTGAAGATTGTTAACTACTCTTTTAACCACGACATTGCCTCTTGATACGATCACATATACATGGTGGTCACGAATGTTGGTGATCCAGTCTTGGGGTTCAATAAACCGGCAAACCACTTTATCACCAGGTTCCAGATAAGGGATCATGGAATCGCCTGAAATATCAAAGGAACGAAATGTGCCATACTGAAAGTCATACCCGGGCAACCGATATGACGGCAGTTCACTGACAAAATCAGGATCCATCACTTCGGCGGCATATCCTGCCATGGCCGGAACGGGAACGTGCAGAATTTTCTCCTCATTATTGTCATCTGTGACTACGGTCAACAACCGAAAATGCTCTTCCTGTTCGGACCGCATAAACATCTTTCCTTCTCCCAAATAAAGGAAAGTTGGATTGATGCGGAATACTTCGACGGCAGACCGCAAGGGTTCCATAGGAATGTCCCGTTCGCCTTTCAAGACCTTATTGAGATTCTGAGGAAGGTAATTGATCTCCAATGCAAATTGTCGACTTGACCGTACCTTCCCTGATTCTTTGAGAAAATCATGGCACTGGATAAATCGTTTGGTTACATCGCTTATCATGTTGCTGGGCAGGTTGTTCTTGCAATTTAAGAACAATTATAATATATAATAACCTGAAATGCAAATAAATTCATCAGAACGATCCTGCAATGGCCAGAAAGTCTTCTGCTTTAAGTGAGGCGCCGCCAATCAATCCACCATCGACATTGGATTGTGAAAATAATTCTTTTGCATTGCCTGGTTTACAACTTCCTCCATACAAAACCGGAATTTGTTCGGCAAACTGATTATCAAAATTTTGCGCAATAACTTCACGTATAAAGCCATGCATTTCATTCGCTTGATCTGCGGTAGCTGTCTTTCCTGTGCCTATTGCCCAGACGGGTTCATAAGCCAGGATGACATCTTTCCCTTCCTTGGCTGAAAATTTACATATCGTTTCTTCCAGTTGATTCTGTACCACTTTAAAGTGATCACCAACTTCACGCTGATCCAGCTTTTCGCCTATGCAAAGAATCACCTTCAACCCCTCTGAAAAAGCAGCCCTCATTTTCTGAAAAACTGTGGCATTATCCTCCTGGAAATAACTTCGTCGTTCTGAGTGCCCCAGTATGGTATACGTCGCGCCCGTACTTCGGATCATCGCAGGTGCTACTGCGCCAGTATATGCGCCAGACTCCTTCAGATAACAATCTTGTGAACTCAGTAAAATCCCTTCCTGTCCATCAATGACATTGTTCACCATTGATAGATGCGTATAAGGCGGAGCGACAATTAACGTGACATCTTCAGGTTTTTCCTGATCCACAATGGCTTCTATCAATCGGCGCCCTTCCTCCAGGGTCGTATTCATTTTCCAGTTTCCGGCAACTATTTTTTTACGCATAATTTGATTTGTTAGATGTTAGGTAGTAGACTTACCAAGATTTGGAGCAAAGATATAAAATTCAGATTGGAAATCTGATTTAGTGATCTGACATTTCAATCGCTGCATTCGCAACAGACCGGTGTAAATGCATGAATAAGTGAATCACTGAGGGAATGAAAGTATATAGTTTTATGGGTTACAGCAGGTTTTATACGGGGTGTCCATTCATTAATACCCATCGATAATCGACTATCGGCGAATCCATCGCCCATTCAGGGCTCAAATTTCCTCGCTAACCTTATCCGATGGGCTGCACCCATCGCTATTATAACATCGACCCTTCAGGTCTTTCATCCAGCACAAAGTGGATCGCAGTGTGCCATCCCATAACAGCACAGCGTCCCAAAGCGTAGCGACCCAAAGCGCAGCGTCCCTGCCCTATTTCATAAACATGAGTTCTCTGTACTTCACCATTGGCCAATCTTTATCTGCAACCAGATATTCCAATCGATCGGTGTGAACACGAATATCTTCCATCAAGGGAGCAACCTTATAACAATATTCATTGGCGATATCTTCAGCTTTATCGAGTTCATTTGCCTTCCGACGGACCGTGGTCATTTCGTGCACCAAATCATATATTTTGGATACATTTTCTGAAATATCGTTGACCAATTCTGTTTGCGCTTTCTGAACTTCAAAACCCAAACCTTTGAGTTTTTCCATATTGGTTAACACGTCGCTTTGATATTTAATCGCTGCCGGCAGAATATGATTAATCACAATTTCTCCCAGCGTTCTGGATTCAATTTGAAGCTGCAGGATGTAATTCTCTATCATCACTTCATAGTGAGCCTTCAGCTCCCTGTTCGTCATTACACCACTTTCTGAAAATAAATTTTTCGATTTTTCCGTGGTGTACGAATGCAATGCTTCTGGTGTTTTAGCCAGATTGGGCAGACCTCTTCGTTCGGCTTCCAGCCGCCATTCTTCGCTGTATCCATCCCCTTCAAAAAGAACCGCTTTGGATTCTATGATGTATTCCTTGATCACTTTAAGTATCGCAGTTTCTTTGGGAATATCCTTCTCCAGAAGATCATTAACCCGGCCATAAAAGTCGACCAGTTGGTGTCCGGCGATGGTATTCATAATGGTCATCGTCGCCGCACAGTTCTGTCTGGACCCCACCATTCTGATTTCAAACTTATTGCCGGTGAACGCAAACGGTGAAGTTCGGTTCCGGTCCGTATTATCTTTTTTGAGTTCTGGAATTTTAGCCAAGAGCTCCATGATGTCTTTGACGCCATCTTCATCCGATAGTTTTTCTTCGGCGATATCATTCAGCACCTTGGTCAGGAACTCTCCGATAAATACAGAAACAATAGCCGGTGGCGCTTCATTGGCGCCCAGCCGGTGATCATTGGATGCAGACGCCACACTGGCACGGAGAATATCTGCATATTCATGTACCGCACGTATGGTGGTCACGAAAAACGATAAAAATTCAAGACTTTTTCCCGGTGAAGTACCCGGGGATAGCAGATTTTTCCCTGTATTGGTAGACAAAGACCAATTGTTGTGTTTGCCTGATCCATTCACCCCTTCAAATGGTTTTTCATGCAACAACACACGCAGTTGATGTCGGGCAGCCACCCGATCCATAAGATCCATCAAAAGCTGATTGTGATCAATAGCCACATTCACCTCTTCAAACATCGGTGCCAGTTCATACTGACCCGGCCCGACTTCATTGTGGCGGGTCCGCACCGGGATACCCAGTTTATGGCATTCTTTTTCAAGGTCTCGCATAAAGGCATATACCCGGTCCGGAATCAATCCAAAATAATGATCATCCAGTTGCTGCCCTTTCGGGGAATTTTTCCCAATCAGGGTCCGTCCCGTCAACATCAGGTCAGGCCGGGCATAAAACAACGCCTCATCGACCAAAAAATACTCCTGTTCCCATCCCAGGGTCACATTGACCTTTTTCAGATTGGCATTGGATTCAAATAATTGACACACATCAAAAGCTGCTTTGGTCAAATACTCTTCCGACTTCAGCAGTGGTAATTTATAATCCAATGCTTCTCCCCCATAGGTCACAAAAATGGTGGGTATGCAGAGCGTTTTTCCTTCGCCAATCTCCAAAATAAACGCCGGGGAAGAAGGATCCCAGGCCGTATAACCCCGTGCTTCAAAGGTAGACCGAAGTCCACCGCCCGGAAAAGAAGAGCCATCCGGTTCTTGCTGGGCCAGAGAACTGCCACTGAATTCTTCCAGTACAGAGCCATCCGGAGTAATGGTAAAAAAGGAATCATGCTTCTCTGCCGTCCGTCCCGTCAGGGGTTGAAACCAATGCGCATAGTGGGTAGCCCCTTTATCTTGCGCCCACTTTTGCATTCCGGTGGCTACTTCATCAGCCAATGTTCGATTGAGGTTTTTACCTTCACGTATGGCATCTTTTAGCAGATCGTAGGTATCTCTGGACAAATACTTTGCCATGGATTCGTCGCTAAAAGTGTTGCAGCCAAAATAAGATGCAATATTGGGTAATGAATTTTTTAGCACCCCATTTTCATGAGGACTTCGTTCGATGATGGTTTCAAGAGCAGAAAATCGTGGTGAGCCCATTGGAAAATATTTTTTTATTTGATTAATGATGTAAAGATAGTAGTAATCTAACATTCATCAGAATTGATGTTTTCTTAAAATGTTTATTTCAATGAAGCCATATTTTTAATTATATTTGATAATCAATCAGTTAAGAGGACTCAATTGTGAATTCCAAATGATCAGCAATGGCTATGGGATGGAAAAAATACACACTCGGAGTTATCCTGTTGACAGCAGGGTGTTCCCTGGTGGGCCAAAGTCCCGTAGAGAATCCACTTGAATTTCTGGATGAACTGTCTGATGATGTTATAGATCAAATAGCCGATTACACGGATATACTGGACCTATTGGAATACACCAAAAGGCACCCCATGGACCTCAATACAGTAAAAAACCATGATTTGGCAAAATTCCGGATATTGAATCCGACAGAAATAAATGCCATTCTGACGTATAGAGACAAATACGGACCTTTTATCGACCCCCATGAATTGCAGGTGATTCCGGAGTTGTCTCTGGAAAAAATTCGGCTATTGCGTCCTTATATTACAGTGCATCATCAAAATGAAATAACTCAGAATGGTGCCGGTTATGTCCTGTTTCGCACTTCCGGATATCTTCCAAAGCGCACTGGTTTTCGATCCCAAGACGACAAACCACCAGCTTACCAGGGAAGCCCGCAAAGCATATTGATTAAATACCGACACTTCCAGCGGCATAACTACAGCTGGGGAATGAGCCTGGAAAAGGATGCAGGCGAATCTTTCAATTTCAAAGGAAAACCGGGATTTGACCACATTCACTTCCATTTCTTCAGAACCGGATTATTCAATAAAATAAAAACCCTTGCTTTGGGTGATTACCGCATTAGCCTGGGACAAGGACTCTTGCAATACCAGGGGTTTGCGATCACAAAATCATCCAATCCCCTGATGATAAAACGAGTAGCGCCGGTGATCCAACCCTATTCCGGAACGAGTGAATACAATTATTTCCGGGGGGCTGCAGCAGAATTTGATTCCGGAGGATCCATTAAAAATTTCGTTTTTATCCATCGTAAAAAGCGGGATGCCACACTCCGGGGGCAACCAGCGGAGCATGCCACTTATTTCAGCGCTTTTCAGACCAATGGATTACACCGGACCATCCATGAAGACGCCAAGCGGAATCAAGTGGCAGAAACGATAGCGGGACATCGTTTCCAATGGGATCACAAATCCTGGAAAATTGGTTTAAACTCTATTTATCAGGGATTTTCATTTCCCTATAAACCGGTTACACGGATCGATAATATCCGACGATTAACCGGTTCACATTTCATTGGACATTCCCTGGACTTCAGTGGTCATCTGAAAAGTTTTCACCTATTTGGCGAGGTAGCTACACAAAAATACCGCTCACCTGCTTTCACGGTCTCAGGTCTGTACAGTTTCAATGCTCGTCTGGATGCTGCTCTGCTTATTCGACGCTTTCCTGCCCATTTTGCGCCGATTTTTGGGAATGCTTTTTCAGCTCGATCCACGCCCAATAATGAATCAGGAATCTATCTTGGGATGAATTACCACCCAAAAGAATATTCCCGGTTGTCTTTTTACCTCGACAGCTGGAAAGGACTCTGGCCCACGTTTCAAGCGCATGGGCCTACTTTCGATCAGGACTTCATGGTCAGATACGAGACCGCCCGCCGACGAAAATGGGAAATGTTTGCCCAGTTAAAATGGAAACACCGGGCTAAAAACCACGGTCATCTTTCCCCGGCTTACAACACGGTCACCTACAAAGACCAAATTAATTTCAGAATACAATTTCGTAAAATCAAATACCAACGGTGGCGGTGGACAAACCGTATAGAGGTGGTCCGTACTCAGCCTACCAACAATATCCCGGAATACGGATACATGGTATTTAGCGATCTATTGTTCTCCAGACTCGGTTCCTGGTGGACCTATGCCGGTAGAATAGGCTGGTTCGACATCCCTTCCTATGACACCCGGATTTACAGCTATGAACCTGACATCCGGTATAGTTTTAGTATTCCAGCTTTTTATGGAACGGGCTGGCGGATCGCCGCCAGGATCAGTCGGAAATGGCGCCGGGGTTTGCGGATCGAATTGCGTACCGGCTGGACTTTCCTACCCGGACAGGACCAGGTAGGAAGCGGATACAATGCGGTACCCGGATCGTTTAACCAACAAATAAAGGCTCAGATGATCCATGAATTTTAGAGCTCAAGAGCGGTATTTACGTAAGAACAGAACCAGGAATCCCTAACCCGCTTTATTCACCACGTCAATTTATTACTACGCATAATACACAGTGCATCAATTGCTTAATTTCCAAAATTGGGCCTATTACATACCCCGATTTTGGGTGACGTTGGACTTTTGCGGGCTAAATCCTTCGCCAGTATTTGAAATGCAAATCGGCGTACGGTATTCTTCATTATCGGCAGGAGGTTCTTTTTTTATAGCTATTTCCCCTGTATCGTCAAACTTTATAGTCTATCCGGGGTTCTGCCTTATAAAAGAACAGATAATCATGAGTAGAATTTCATCAATGGGCTTTGTTTTCTTCATCTGGTTCACAGTTATCGCAAACTCTTTTGCTCAAGATACCAACCCGTCTACCAAAATTTTCGGTTCTACCTTTTGCTTCCGTGGCCGTACATGATACCGAATCTTCAGCATTGACCGATGGTACTATTACACAGGATAATGGCAATTTTGAGATTGAAAATTTAGATTATGGCGATTACTATCTGGTTGTTTCCTTCTTAGGCTTCCAGACAGACACCCTCTCCGGTATTGTACTGTCCTCAGAAAATCCTGAAATTCCACTGGGAACGGTTTATCTCCAATCCCAAGCCCTGGAACTGGAAGGGGTGGAAGTCGTCGGGTTGGCCAGTACGACGAGCCGGAAAATCGACCGGCAAACCTACCGGGCAGATCACTTCGGGACCGCCCGGGGAGGTACCGCAACAGACATCCTGGCTAACCTGCCATCCTTGTCAGTCAATCATGACGGTGAAGTGACTTTGCGCGGTTCCACTGATTTTGCAGTCTACCTCAATGGCAAACCGACACAGATGGAAGCATCGGTACTCCTAGGACAGATTCCGGCCAATACTATTGCAAGTATTGATGTGATCACCTTGCCCACGGCCCGGATGGAAGCACAGGGTTCAGGCGGTATCGTTAATATCACAACTACGCAATCCGTCAGAAAGGGATGGTCTGTCCAGGCGGATGCTATGGCTGGCGGAGTGCCGTGGGCGAATAAAGTGCACAAATACAGTGACCAGAATCTTAACTATGATCGCTGGGGCGGAGGGCTCAATCTTCACTACCGTAACAACAAGATATCTTTCTATGGGAATCTGAATTATAGCACAAGAAATCTAAAAAGTTTCCGCTCCGGAGATGCCCGGCTTTTACAACCTGATGATTCCTATTACCATATGATAGCAGAAGGCGAACGTCTGGAATGGCAAGAAAATTATGGAGTCAGTGCGGGCATGGATTACCATCTGGATACCACCACATTCATTTCAGCATCCTATTTTTACGGTCATCGAAACAAAGGGCGTACGGCACACTACGTATATCATAATTATTATGGTGATATAGATCAACATGAGTTGGAAGGCCGGGAACAATTCACCCATCATATCTACAATCCAAATACCGATGACCGGAATGGTAATTTCCATACGGGCTCCGTTGATTTTTCCAAAAATATTGACCAAAACTCAAAGTTGCAAGCTTCGCTACTCTATGAACATTCCGGATTAAACTGGAGTCTACAGAATCCAGCGTATGCCTTTGATGCGGTGAACGATCAAGTGGGTATGCTGGCCCGTCAGTTTTACCAGACCGACGATACGCCTTTAGAGGGAGCCCGCCTCTCGCTCAACTATCAAAAAAATTGGGCAATGGCCATTCTCTTGGGGTGGGTATTCAACCGCAGTTACTCCGTCAGTCCGGTACATTCAATTTTGACACCTTACAAATCCACTCAAATACATGGATTCCTCAACATGAGTTCAACAACAGCATTGATTTGAACCGGGCCATATATGGGGGATACATTGACTACGTAGGAAGCTGGAATAAAATCAACTACCGAACTGGGTTGCGTTTTGAATACACAGACCAGCTCATGGAAATTGAAAATCCGAATTATTTAAATATATTTCAACGACCAACACAACCCTCTTATCGCCTACAAAAAGCAGATTGGTTTCCAAGCCTTCATGTAAGCTATGATATTGACGAACGAAATTCATTGATATTGGCAGCCAGCCGGCGAATAAATCGTCCGCCCACCAAAAACATGTCTCCCTTTCTATACCGACGTCACCATGAAGTCTACGTGGTGGGTGACCCAGCTTTGAAGCCAGAATATCTAAAAACTGCTGAACTAAGCTTAATAAAAGGAATTGGGAATCAGCAACTGACCTTGACAGGATTTTACAGAGGAACAGATGATGCCATTTTCAGAGCGAATACCGTATTTGAAGAAGAAAATGTATTAATTCGAAGCTATACCAATTCGGGCAATGTACGGGCACTGGGTGCAGAAATAAACACGAATATCACCGCCGGGTCACGGGCTCGTTTTATGATCGGAGCCTCCCTTTATGACTTCAATGTCCAGGCAGATATCTTCGGGTTTAAAGAAGACAATCAAAGTACGAACTGGAACGTCAAAGGAAATATGAATCTATTTCTACGCAGTGATCTAAGACTTTCCATTGATATGGATGTTCGTTCGGCAACAGTAACCACTCAAGGTCAAAATGAACTCTTTTATGTTTCAAATGCAGCCATGCATTACTCCCCCGCCAGGTGGAATTCATGGACCTTCGGACTAAAAGTTACAGATCTGCTGGGATCCAATATTCAGGGACTGAACACGCGCGCTTATGATGCTACCGGAAGTCAAATTTTCTTTCAACAAACAACTTTTGATCGTTCCGGTCCTATTTTTGAATTTTTGGCAAGCTATTCTTTGAATACCCAATCAAAGCAAGCGAAGGAAGGAAAAAGCATTTTTGGTGATGAACAATTCTAATAAGAATCAAAACCAAAGGATGGCACATTAATCAAAATATCGGGCGATGTATATCTTTTAAGCAGTATGACCGCTTTGCCCGCTTTATTCACCACGTCAATCTAGTATGATGCATAATATGCAATGAATCAATTGCTTAATTCCCAAAATTGGAGCTAATACATAGCCCAATTTTGGGTGACGTTTGACTTTTGATTCATCCTTTATCCTCGGGGCAGAGCCCTCCCCCAGCGAAGGCGGGGAATGTGGATTGACCTCATTCGATCTCGCCCATGGCGAGATTTTGCTCAGTCATACTGAACTTTCCGTCTCGGCTCGACCGAGACTACATTTGGTCCTATTACTAAAACACATAATCAACGCCAGGTAGGTCATTCAAAAGCCATGAATTTTCCGGGTTTGGGTATACCGCCCGGTTTGCTCTATGTTTCATTTTTCTGACGGAATGCCCAAAAAACAAAGGAGTTGATATAATAAGAAGTCCTCCCAATGACGTTGGTGTGAAAAAAAGAAAAGCTATATTTACAGTTATGACTTATCCAATGATTCCGGCCCTATGAAATCCTCGAGAAAGTATGCAATCATCGATGTCGAAACGACCGGAGGAAGCGCACGTCGGGAAAGACTCACGGAGATTGCTATCGCCATTCACGATGGCAGGAATGTCCTTGATACCTTCGAGTCATTAATCAACCCGGAACGACCCATTCCACCCTTCATTCAAAATCTCACGGGAATTACCAATGAGATGGTCGAAGACGCACCCTACTTTTATGAGATAGCCCGAAAGATTGTTGAGATGACCGAGGGATGTATTTTTGTTGCACACAACGTGAAGTTTGACTACATGTTTATCCGCAGCGAATTCGAACGGTTAGGGTATAGTTATCAACGCCGGCAACTGTGCACCAAACAATTGAGCAAAAAGTTGTTTCCTCAGATCGGAAGGTACGGGCTGGATCGCTTAATTGATTACTTTAATATTCAGGTAGAAACACGGCACCGGGCAATGGCTGATGTTCAAGCAACAGTTGAAGTATTCAATCAACTGCTTCATAAAGACCAGGAAGACAACGCATTCAATCACCTGATTAACAATGGAATAAAACTAAGCAAACTACCCGGAAGTTTAAATCTGGAAGATCTGCACCGCATTCCAGAGACGAGTGGTATATATTATTTTTTCGGTCACAATGATCACTTGCTGTATGTGGGAAAAAGTAAAAACATCCAAAAAAGAGTGATGCAACATTTTTCAAAACCAACCACAAAATCCCTTAAATTTTTAGTGCGAACCCAACGCATCGATTATGAAGAAACGGGCAGTGAGATTGCAGCCATTCTGCGCGAAGATGAGGTCATTAAAAAACAACGTCCGGAATATAATATTGCACAACGAAAAACACTCAAACCTTACGGTCTTCATGTGGCGCAAAAGGAACAAGGATCCGGTTTCAAAATGGAATTGCATCCGATCATGGACGAACAGGAAAATGGATTTATCAAAACATTTAAAAGCAAACGATCTGCCAAGTTACAAGTTCAGGGGTTACTTGAAAAACATGGTCTATCCGAATATTTCACTTTCGATCGTTCGGGTCAATCTATTGTGGTACAGTCCATAGCTAGCAATGTTCCCGAGAACAAAGAATGGGACACACCCCTTCGGGAACTTCTATCGGACCTGCACTTCCGTGAGGACTTCCACTACATCGTTATCGACGACAGTTACTCCCACCACGAAGCCATGTGCTTTGTATTCCACCGAGGGATTCTGATCAAAACAGGAACCCTGGATATCGAAACTGGAAACACTGGAATAAATCCCGAGGATCTGAACGATTGTCGACCACCTCTCGCCATCAATGATCAGGTGATCACATTTATACAAAAGCATAAAAAGCGATATAAAATCAATAAGTTACCATCTGATTTCCAGTCATTTTGATCTTCTGATTTTCCGGACAGCCTGACCATTGGCTGGCTCCAACGATAATTAAAAACCATTTTATCCGGACCGTTGTTAATAAAATAAAAATTCCACTGTATGAAAACATTAAATAGTCTTCTCACCATCTGTTCTTTTATCCTATTTTCGACCTTAACTTCGAGTCTGTACAGTCAGGTGGAGACACCTGTCACGGTCCGGGTCATCGCACACGATGCTAAGTTAATCGGAAACAGCATGGGGAGCGTTGACATTACCATCAAGGATCAATCTACCGGTACAATTCTGGCATCCGGAAAGACCGAAGGCAGTACGGGCGATACAAAACGATTAGTTCTCAACGATAAATCGCGCTACGACGAGATAAGTACGCCGGGCTCAGCGGCCTTCCAGACCACCATTCCGCTGACCCGTCCGGTTTTTGCCGAAATTGAAGCAACTTTTCATACAGCCTATACCGGTCATCCCATCACGATGACACAAACCCAATGGCTGATCCCCGGCAAAGCCATGTCTGGCGATGGTATCGTGTTGGATATGCCTGGATTTGCGATGCGAATCCAACATCCCCTGCCCCATGCATCCCTATCAATGCAGCATAAAGAAGATGTCCATATTGATCTGTTTATGATCATGTTGTGCGGATGCCCCATTAGTCCCGGTGGAACCTGGGACAGTGAGCCTATGGAAGTGGAAGCGCTGGTTTATGAAGGGAAAGAATTTATCCGAAGCATTCCGTTTGAGAATACAGCAACGAATCATTTTCGGGCTGATCTGTCCGGACTGCAGCAAGGCAGTTATGATGTTTATGTATCGGCGTATGATCCCCGCAGCAAGAATACGGGCGTAGAGAAGATCCACGTCACCTTACAGGAGTAATTGTTACCAAGACGTGTTCTCAATACACCTGGCCGCCGCTGCATATCATAGTACACCGCAGCCAGCCCATCCTTTGGTACGGTCCAGCGGACCAAAATGACGCGCTTTGATTTGTGCGATTCCAATATTACGTGTATCATTACATTTTACCAAATGTAAATGGAATGTTAGGACTAAAACTCCCCACCGATCCGCGGTGGGTCAATCTGGCTGAAAAAACGCTGGAAGATATATTAACCGATCACGCCTATTGTGAACAAAAGGCAGCGACACAATGCATCTCATTGATCCAGCTTTACCCGGATAAAAAGCGCCTGGTGGAAGAAGTCGCACCGGTAGTTACCGAAGAATGGGGCCACTTCCGGCTGGTCATCGCAGAAATGAAAAAGCGTCAGCTCTCGCTGGGGTTTCAAAGAAAGGACGAGTATGTGGCTGCATTAAATAAGTTCATGAAAAAAGGTGGTTCCAGGGAAGATCGGCTGATCGAGAAACTCCTGGTCTGTGCATTGATCGAAGCCCGGTCTTGTGAACGTTTTAGATTATTATCCCAAGAATTGGAAGATCAAAAGTTGCGGGAATTTTACCACCACTTCATGGTATCGGAAGCGGGCCATTATCGAATGTTTCTGAATCTGGCTGAAAATTATGGCGACAAACCAGCCGTCCGGGAGCGATGGCAGGAATATTTAAATCATGAAGCTGAAATCATGAAAGATCTGGCCATCCGCGGAGATCGTATGCACTAAATCCAAAATATGGATAAAAACCAACGGATTTTAAAGCTTGATGATCAGTTCAATGCGACCATGAATGAACTGGAGTCGTCTACGGATCACTACTTTATCACGGGACGAGCAGGAACGGGTAAATCCACCCTGCTCAAATTGTGGAGACGATCCAGCTTAAAAAAGATGGTTGTCCTGGCGCCCACAGGTATTGCAGCTTTGCATGTTGAAGGTCAGACCATCCATTCTTTTTTCCGATTTCCGCCGCGGATGATGAATCCGGGGGACTTTAAAAAGCTAAAAAACCGAAAATTGATCAAAGCCCTGGATGTGATCATCATTGATGAAGTTTCCATGGTTCGGGCCGATATGCTTGATAACATTGACCAGGCACTTCGGCTGAACAGAGCGAATAACGAAGCTTTTGGTGGCATCCAAATGGTGTTTTTTGGTGACCTTTTTCAGCTTCCCCCCATTGTTGCGAAGAGTGCAGAACGGGAATACATGGAATACCACTATGACACGCCTTACTTTTTCTCAGCCCATGTATGGCAAAACGATGTTGATATACGTGGGATTGAACTGACAAAAGTGTACCGTCAGGAAGAGCATCATTTTCTTCGGTTACTGGAAGAAATTCGATACAACAATGCGGATTGGGAGACCCTGGAGGCCATCAATGAACGGTATCAGCCCCACCAACCCATACCCGATCACAGCGTAACGATCTGCACACGTCGATACCTGGCCCGGTCTATAAACCTTAAAAAACTGCATGAACTACCGGGTTCCCCAAAGATCTTTCAGGCCAAAGTTACCGGGAATTTCTCCCGGTCGACCAGTCCTGCTCCACCGGAATTAATGCTCAAAGAAGGCGCCCAAGTCATGTTTGTCAAAAATGATCCTTTAAAAAAATATGTAAACGGGACGCTGGGGAAAGTGACTTCCATCTCTGATAAATCCATTTATGTCCAGGTATTCAATGAAAATCAATCCACCGTGGAAGTAGAAAAGAACAGCTGGGACAACATCAAATACACCATCAACCAGGATGGTCAGATCAAATCAGAAGTCACCGGTTCTTTTGAACAATATCCGCTGAACCTGGCCTGGGCCATGACCATTCACAAAAGTCAAGGCATGACCTTTGAGGAGGTAGTCATCGACATGGGTAGTGGCGCTTTTGACTTTGGTCAGGCTTATGTGGCTCTTAGTCGCTGTACCCGCCTGGCCGGCGTATATCTCAAACGGCCCTTGAAACCCGATGATATACAAACTGATGATCAAATTGTCCAATATTATCGAAAAATGTTCTAAATTTAAACTTTAACCTAAAACTCAAACAATCATACTTTCATGAGAGGAATAAATAAAAGAAAAAGTAAAAAACGAAGACAGGAGGAGAAAAGCCAGGGTTTTCAAAAACGATTTTACGTCATTGTAGGATTGGTAACGCTTGTTTTGGTCATCCTCGTTTACCTGGTGTACAGCAGCTATTAATTCACCCTATAAGTATGTATCTTTTGAATCATACATCAGCTGCATACATCAGGGTGTGAAACATTTTCGCCAATCATCTTCTTTTAGAGAGGCAACCATATATCATTAATATTTTAAATTGACAACAACCATGAATGGACCACAAACCAGATCGTAAGAATAAAATCCAATTGTCAAGTCCGACGACGATATACTTTTTATTAATTGTCCTAGGAGTGATCGCCGTCTTGTACTACGGCAGCACCATTCTTCTTCCCCTTACGCTGGGTATTTTGGTGGCCATAGTATTGAACGCTCCAATGAAAAATTTCCAACGCTGGGGTTTACCAAAATGGGCTGCCATCAGCCTCTCGGTGACAATCATGATCCTCGTCTTTTTGATCATCAGCGGCCTGGTCACCTGGCAGATTGAAAACATTGCCGGAGATTGGGACGAAATTCAGAAAAAAGGCAGTCAAAAGCTCGAAAATATTAATCAATGGAGTGAATCCACTTTTGGATTTGATTTTGTAAAGTACCTGTCAAATTCCAGCGGTGTCACAGACAAGCTTAAATCGTTTGGGATGACCATGTTGGCTTCACTGACGACCATCCTTTCCCAATCATTGATCATCCTGATCTACATCATTTTATTTTTGATGCAAAAAGACATGTTCTTGAATTTTCTTAGAAAACTGGTCCCGGAGTCTCAACAACAGGCAATGCGTCAGTTTCAGACCGGATCAAGGGACATCGTTTTTAACTATCTGATGGGTAAGTCTAAAATCATGGCCATATTATTTGTGGTATACTTCCTTGGCTTTTGGGTGAGTGGTGTCCCCTATGCACTTTTTCTGGCTTTGTTTGCAGCTCTTTTTTCCATTATACCTTATGTGGGGAACCTGATCGGAGGAGGCGCCGCCATGTTGCTGGCATACATCTACTCGGGCTGGCCGGCTGGTTTGGCGGTATTTAGCGTGGTGTCCCTGGCTCAGTTGGCTGAAAATTATCTATTAACTCCTTGGATCATCGGGGATGAAATCGACCTAAACCCCTTTGCGACCATTTTTGGTGTGATCGTTTTTAGTGCCATCTGGGGGCTGGTCGGTGCTGTGATTGCGCTGCCACTCATCGGAGTTCTGAAGGTCTTTTTTGAAAATGCTGCCGGAATGGAGCCATTCGCTTATCTGATAAAAAAAACGGAATAATTTTTTTACCCAGACAAGTGGTGTCTGTCAAACTTGATGTTCCAATTTAATCAAAGTATTAATGAATCGGAACAGGAAGAAGAACCTGATATTTAAAGCACATTTTGTACCTTTCATTTACCGGTAATAAAACATTTTACATTATGAGGTCTATATGGAATGGAAGTATCAGCTTTGGATTGGTCTCAATCCCTATCAAATTGTACTCAGGTTCGGAAGAACGTCGAATTGATCTGGATATGCTGGATCGACGGGACCACGCCAGAATCAGATACAAACGCGTAAATGAAACAACCGGAGAAGAAGTCAAGTGGGATGATATTGTGAAAGGGTTTAAGCGCGATGATGAATACATCGTATTGGAAGACGAGGATTTTGACATGGCGGATATGAAAAAAAGTAAAACTATAGATATCGAAGAATTTGTAGCAGAGGCGGAGGTAGCAGATGTGCTTTTTAAAAAACCCTATTTCGTCGAGCCGCGAGAAGGGGGCGAAAAATCCTATGCTTTACTTACAAAAGCGCTTCAGGAATCTAAAAAACTGGGTGTCGCCACCTTCGTCATGCGACAAAAAGAACACTTATCTCTCATCGGGGTTTATCAAAATGCATTGGTATTGCATGTGATACGATTCTCGGATGAGATCCGGGATCCGTCCAAATTGGAAATTCCTGATACGAAAGTATCTAAAAAAGAATTGGACATGGCGCATTCCCTAATCGATCAATATACGTCCGAATTCCAATTTGACAATTTTAAAGATGTATACAATGATAAATTGATGAAGATCATTGAAGATAAAGCCAAGGGTAAAAAACCGAAATTGAAGAAGGTGGAATCCACCCCCACCGAAGCCACTGATCTGATGGCAAAATTGAAAGCAAGCCTGGAACAGAAAAAAAAGAGTAAAAAAGCATCATAGGCCATGGGGTTGGAAAAATATCAGCAGAAACGGGATTTTGATAAAACACCGGAACCTGCCGGATCCCTGGACCATTCCGGACAATACCGGTTCGTCATCCAACGCCATGATGCCCGGCGGCTTCACTACGATTTACGACTGGAAAT
This sequence comes from Membranihabitans marinus, assembly GCF_019802045.1. Taxonomy (GTDB): domain Bacteria; phylum Bacteroidota; class Bacteroidia; order Chitinophagales; family Saprospiraceae; genus Membranihabitans; species Membranihabitans marinus_A. Next base: position 186,031 of record NZ_JAHVHU010000011.1, read on the forward strand.
GAAAGGCGTACTTAAAAGCTGGGCCATACCCAAAGGACCGTCAATGAACCCGGCAGATAAGCGACTCGCCATCCATACAGAAGATCACCCTCTGGAATACCTCACATTCCAGGGTACCATTCCCAAAGGGAATTACGGTGCCGGGAAAATGATTGTATGGGACCATGGAAGGTATGAGTCCTACAAAGCACCCAATGATCCCAACAAGCTGGAAGAAGAATATGAACAGGGCACCCTCCACCTGCTTTTTCATGGCCAACGCACAAAAGGAAAGTTTACGTTGGTGCGAACCAACTACAGCAAGAAAGATCAATGGCTGTTGATCAAGCAGGAGGATACGCACAGCACCAACCAGAATTATGATGCCGAAGATCAGTTTTTAACCACCTCAAATCAGGCCAGCTTATCAGGCACCACACAAGAGGCCCTCTCTCCCATGCTGGCAACGACTGGGAAAACACCTTTTGACCATCCCGATTGGTTGTTTGAGCTCAAATATGACGGTTATCGGATCCTGGCAAACGTCGTAAATCGTCGCGTCAATTTGTATTCGCGTAATAACATTTCCTACACCAATAAATTCCCGCAAATCGTGCAATCGCTGTCCTCAATATCTCATGATGCTCTGTTGGACGGTGAAATGGTGATCCTCAACTCTGAAGGGATTCCTCAGTTTCAGGATTTACAAAATTATGATAAAAACCAACCCGGAGATCTACGATATATGGTCTTTGATTTACTTCACCTTGATGGTCATTCCACACTCAAGCTATCGCTGATCCAACGAAAGGAATTACTCTCAGATCTACTTCCGGCCCTTGATCATATCCTGTTTACAGACCACTTGTCGGAGAAAGGAACCTCATTGTACAAAGAAGCTGTCAAAATGGGAATTGAAGGCATCATGGCTAAAAAGGCAGATTCTCGCTATCATCCCGGTATACGAAGTAATGACTGGCTTAAAATTAAAAAATTTAATACCGCAGATCTTCTTATCTGCGGATATACGGAATCAGATAAATCGAACAGGCCATTTGGCTCATTGATGCTTGGAAGTATGGAGGAGGGTCAACTGAAATACCGCGGTCAGTGCGGCAGTGGGTTCTCCGGATCGAAAATGACAGAATTATTCCGTCTTTTCCAGTCATACAAACGGCAAAAGTCGCCCTTTCATCAAAAAATAAATCTAAATGGACGAATCCCCCACTGGCTGGAACCAAAACTGGTGTGTGAGGTGAAATACAGCGAAATCACTTCAAAGGGACGCTTCCGACACCCCGTATTTCTACGCATGAGGCCCGACAAGACGCTGAAAATGCCACCTGCTATCGCTTTTACTCCCAGTGAACCAAAGACAGACTCAGGGGACGGATTGGAGGTTAATGGAATCCATCTTACCTTATCCAATTTAGAAAAAGTGTATTGGCCCCAATTCGGAATAAGAAAATACGATCTGCTGGATTATTACATCGCAGTCTCTGAAGTGATGCTCCCACACTTGGTAGGTCGCCCGCAAAACCTGCATCGCCACCCGGATGGAATCGATGAACCCGGGTTTTATCAAAAAGATGTGGAACACGCCCCTGATTGGCTACAGACAATCAAGATATACTCCGAAAGCAGTAAAAAACACATTAATTACCTGCTGTGTCAGAATGAGGCCGCTTTATTGTATATGGTCAATCTCGGATGCATAGAAATCAATCCATGGTTGAGTCAATTTGATCATATTGAATACCCTGACTACACTGTTATTGATCTGGATCCCGCTCCAAACAACAGTTTTGATGAAGTCGTTGAAGTTGCACTGGTGATTAAAGAAATATTGGAAATTAGTCAGGTTGCCGGATTTCCAAAAACATCGGGTTCCCGAGGAATCCATATTTATATCCCCCTGGGGGGTGAATACACATTCGAGGAGTCTCGTGATTTTGCCCGGTTGATCTGTATCCTTACCCACCGTAAGCGACCGGACATCACCACAATGGAACGCAGTCTGAAGAAACGAGGTCCCAAAATTTACCTGGATTATTTACAGAACCGACGGGGGCAGACGATCGCAGCACCTTACAGTGTTCGTCCGGTTCCAGGGGCCTTGGTATCTGCACCGGTCACATGGGGAGAACTGGAAGAAGGTGTCACTCTACAAGACTTCACTATTGATTCGATTCCGGAGCGGATCGAAGAAAAAAATGATTTGTTTGCCGCCACGCTTAGTGGCAGGCTGGATATGATGCAAGCCCTTGGGAAGTTGGAGCGTCAGGGCTAGCTTGAAAATTGAAAGCCATAAATCTTTCCCAAAATCTGATTTCCATTTCATTTAAGTTATAAATTAAATGATTTGTATCAATGTTATCTGCTATTGTTCTATACATTTGGAATATTAGATCATTAGATACTCTCAAAGAGATTATGAAACCATTGACGATTGTATTGAACATACTTCTACCACCCTTAGCGGTGTTTCTACAACATGGTCTGGGCGGTACTTTTTTAATCAGTCTACTTCTGACTGCGATCGGCTGGCTGCCGGGCGTCATCCATGCTTTTATCGTCAATGAATGACGTTTTCAATTATCACTTTTATTTAATTTTTAATTGCAAGCGACAATATAATGAGTACCGAGCATAAAGGAAAACAGCAAAAGACTAAAAGCGCTGACACAGAACAATTCAGAGACCAAGGACAATTTAACGACGACAAGAATAAAATCACAAGTCGTGTTGATGTGGACACAGACCACTACCTCGAAGCCAAGTGGGAATCTGTGCGGAAGCCGTTGCAGGTCAACAAGAAAATTTTAATCGAAGGGTTCAGGAGCAATGCATTGGATATATAATTATGGTTGCGGATGTTGAATATATTGGGGAATTGACAGCAGCTGTAATCTGATGAGGATATCAAAGGATGCCTCTGGTATCCGCGTTGTATTACTGCCTGCACCCTTTTTTTTATCACCAGACAAATATTTCGATATGATTTCAAAAAAACCATCCGAATTTCCAGAACAACAACAAAAATCCCAGCCCGGCGATCAATATAAGATGAATCCAGAACCGGAGGTCATCCGTACTGATTATAAAGGTTCTGACAAACTCCGGGGGAAAACAGCACTCATCACTGGAGGAGACAGCGGTATCGGTCGCAGTATAGCCGTTCATTTCGCCCGGGAAGGGGCAGATGTTGCCATTGTATATCTGGAGGAAGATAAGGATGCAAAAACCACGCAGCGATTAGTCGAGGAAGAAAACCAAAACTGTCTTTTGCTTAAAGGGGACATCAAGAATCCTGAATTTTGCAAAGAGCTGGTCTCACAAACCTATGAGAAATTCGGATCGCTGAATATCCTGGTTCACAATGCCGCCGTTCAGTATCCTAAAAACGATCTGGAATCGATTGATTTTGATCAGGTGGAAACCACGTTTCATACAAATATTTTCCCCCAATTTATGATCACAAAATCTGCACTTCGGCACATGGGCGCGGGCGATGTCATATTGTGCACCACGTCAGTAACCACCTACAAGGGAAGTTCCCACTTGGTGGATTATGCGAGTACAAAAGGTGCCATTGTGGGTTTTACCCGTTCTTTAGCCAAAATGCTGGCTCCTCAGAAAATCCGAGTCAATGGGGTGGCACCAGGCCCCATATGGACCCCGTTAATTCCAGCTACCTTTGACCATGTGAGTGATTTTGGCCAAGACACGTTGCTCGGACGGGCAGGTCAACCCAGTGAAGTAGCTCCTGCTTATGTATTTCTGGCGAGTAAAGACGGCAGTTACATCACCGGGCAGATTATTCATGTCAATGGTGGATATTTTATCAGTAGTTAGGGGATTGTTTTATAATTAAAATAAAATGTTTGTATATTATACGCTCGGACTCCAACAGTTTGGCGAATCGAAGTCAATTTTAACTGATTCGCTGATATAAAAAAACGATGCATGACAGATAGCCCCAATAGTTCTGCAAACAATAAATCTCAGGTTCCATTAATTATTTCGGCAATTATTATTGCTCTCCTTATTCAGGGATATTTCTTTATTCCCGAAATGCGTCAAGGTGTGAACGAAGCCTGGAATGTATTGACCAGCGAGGACGATAAAAAAATCAAACAGTGGGTCAACGGATTTGGGTGGTTGGGACCGATCGTTATCATCGTGACAATGGTTGTTCAAACCTTTTTACTCGTTGTTCCTACGGTCGCTTTGATCGTTGTGGCTATTTTAGCATATGGACCTTGGTGGGGCAGTTTACTCGCTCTGGTGGCCGTTCTGACAGCCTCTTCGGTCGGGTATGTGGTTGGCAAATATCTGGGTCGGATATTCGTAGATAAAATGATTGGGGAAAAAACTGAAAAGAAAATAACAGCGTTTATCAAAGATTATGGATTCTGGTCTGTTTTTCTGGTGCGCTTCAATTCGTTGCTATCCAATGATGCTATAAGTTTTGTCGGAGGCATCGTCAAGATGAAGTTTGGAAAATTTATAACTGCCACAGCTGCGGGAATCAGTCCATTGATTATTTTGATCGCTCTATTCAGCCAATCCATGGAGGACCTTAAATCAGGGTTGATTTGGGTATCAGTTCTCAGTCTGGCAGCCTTCGGATTTTACCTCTGGTGGGACAAAACCCGATAATGCAAAATCATCAAGGATAAGCGTGATTCAGTCACACATAGTGGACAAACCCCTGTATTTTAGTGTCTTCATAATCATTCATCTATGAGAATACACACGTTGTCTAATCCGGTTTCTGAGTCCATTCTCCAGGTCATCGGACATACGCCACTGGTGGAATTGGCGCACCTGCCGCACCACCCTGAAAATAGAGTGCTTGCCAAGTTGGAAGGTTGCAATCCCGGGGGTAGTATCAAAGACCGTACAGCCCTCAATATCATCCATCAGGCACTCCGTTCTGGTCATTTAAAAAAAGGCGATACTGTCGTCGAGTCCAGTTCGGGGAACATGGCTGTTGGTCTGGCTCAGGTGTGTTCTTATTATGGTCTGCGTCTTATCGTGGTTGTAGATCCAAAATTAAATGACCAGACCGCTCAAATCCTCCGTGTGTACGGGGCACAGATAGAGCAGGTAACCACGCCGACTAACCAGGGTGGTTATCTGGCTGCCCGACTCGCCCGTGTGCATGAAATTTTAGAGCAAAACGATAACGTATTCTGGAGCAACCAATATGGCAATAAGAGCAATCCGCGCACCCATCATGAGACCATGGAAGAAATGTATCAAGCCACCGATGGAAGGATCGATTACCTGTTCGTCGCCACCAGTACTTGCGGTACACTAATGGGATGTGCTGATTATATTTACACGCATGACTTTCCGACAAAGGTCATCGCCGTCGATGCAGTAGGCAGCGTATTATTTGGCGGGAAACCAAGTAAAAGAATAATTCCCGGTCATGGTTCTGCTGTTCCTTCTCAGTTTTTGAAAGAGGATTATCTCCATGATTGCATCAAAATGTCTGACCTGGATTGCGTAAAGGGGTGTTGGAATCTTTTGCGGTCCGAGAGCATTCTCGGTGGGGGATCTTCCGGCGCCATTGTTTCGGCTTATCAGCGTTACGAAGCGAACATCCCGGAAGGTTCGACCGTTGCATTGCTGCTGAGTGACCGGGGAGATCGGTACCTCGATACCATATACCACCCCGAATGGCTTCAAGCCCACTTTCCATCTTTTCAAATTCCCAAACCCTTTCACCACGCATCCACATAAACATGAAAGGAATTCGGGCATATCAGATTGCCATTATTGGCATGGGACCCAAGGGATTGTATTGTCTGGAACGACTCCTGGCTCAGATCAGTCATGCCAATCTGCATGATCCGATCACAATTCATTTATTTAATAAAACACCCTTCTTCGGAGCCGGGGATATCTACCGACCCGATCAACCTGATTATCTTTTGATGAATTTCACCAATAGGAATATCGACCTAAGACCGAATGCGCCTCCGACCTCCACCGTACACATACAGCCGTACACGGAATGGCTCCAACATCATCGGATCGATAACCGTAGCAAAGCAGATGATTTTTCCAGTCGGGCCACAGTTGGAAAGTACTACATCGATCATTTAAATAAATTGCTCAGAAACCGACCGGACCATCTGACCATCCAAAAGCACGTGGGTGAGGTCATTGACATTATTGCCCGGGAACAACACTATACCCTGCTTTATCAGCGTGGACGAAAGGAAATATTCACCTTACCCCGCCCCATCCATCAAATCATGTTAACTACAGGTCACGGTGGAAATATGCCACAACCTACTAAATGGTCGGATCATGGTTCCTTTATACCGCAGGTATATCCTGTGGATGAAAAGCTCGGTGGCATTCCCCCCGGATCCAAAATAGGGATTAAAGGACTGGGGCTGACTTTCATTGATACCGTGCTGGCACTCACAGAAGGACGTGGCGGAACCTTTCATCGACAGGTAAATAAGATGAAATATGTACCCTCCGGCCAGGAACCGCGCTTGATCTTTCCTTTTTCCCGGTCCGGATTACCCATGATTCCCAAAAAGGGAACCGATCCAAACCCCGAACTTCGATACTTCACCCGAGAAAAAATTCGTCCATTCAAAGACCCTGTAACGGATCGGTACCCCTTTGAAAAAAAAATCTTGCCTCTTATTCATGCTGAAATCGAATTCCAATATTACTGGAAGTTATTTCAAGATCATGGATTAACGCTCAGGTATGAGGATAGCTTTGATATCGTCAAAGAACAAACTAGTGCATTTCACAAAAGCCATCCTGCCATTCGCCCGTTTTCATTTGAGGATCTGTACCATCCCATTGCCGAACCGCACGACCACCGCGCAGTCGAACAACACATCAGTGAGCTCATTGACCACGCTTCGATATCAGGTCCATGGTCTACTGCAGCTGCAGTATGGCGGTCCATCAGTCCTGTGTTCAGTGACATATACAGGTTCGGCGGTCTGGATGCCTCCGGACACCGGGCGTTTGACCAAAAGTTCTTCGGCGTTTTTAATCGAGTGAGCTATGGTCCTCCATTGGAAAATATGCGAAAAATACTAGCTCTGACTCATGCCGGTTATCTTAATTTTTCGTTTGCAAAATCCCCCACCGTTCATCCTGCTCCCAACGGTCGTTTTGAATTGCGAAAAACACTGAATACGTCTTCCATGCAAGTCGATCTGGATGTTCTGATTGATGCCCGAATTCCAAAGACGAACCTTGATTCAGGTTCTGTTCTATGGCAAAACTTATTAAAAAGAAAACTCATATCACCCTATCAAAACAATGATGCACATGCCTCGTATAGCCCAGGGTGTACCGCGCTGACCCGGCAGGGAAATCCGGTCACGCCAAGCCAGGAAGTAGTCCCTACTTTGACGCTTTATGGAACGCCCACAGAGGGCATCACTTTTGACAATGATACACTGTCACGAACCCGCAATAACATGGCAGACCAATGGTCAAATAATATTATTCATGACATAAAAAGTTACTATGCAACATACAGATCGGAAATTGAATCAGATGACCTGTCGAAAAGGGAATAAATACCAGGGCCTAACGCCAAAAACCCACCCTTGGATGGCTTCGTTGATGGCGCAAGGCAACTTATTAAAGGAGTTGATTACGATGCATGGCTCGCCAGTAAATATTTTGCACATGGATCCTTTTGAAGAGAACATTGCTGCATACAGAAAACTATTCCGTTCTTTTAATCTAAAACATAAAATCTACTTTGCCAGAAAAGCGAATAAATGTAAATCTTTTGTAAGACAAGCGATCCGATCAGGCATTGGAATTGACACAGCCAGCGAACGTGAACTGGCGGAAGCATTGGACCTGGGGATGCACGGACAGGATCTGGTGCTCACGTCAGCGATAAAAACACGCACTCAAATCGAACTGGCGATAAAAAATAAGGTGACCATCATCCTGGATAACGTCGACGAATGTCATTTGGTGAATTCGATAGCGCGTGAATTCAATCATCGGGTTGACGTCGGAGTACGAGTCAGTGGCTTCCAGGTTAATGGTGAGAAGTTATACAGCCGGTTTGGTTTTGACATCGACCGGGTTTCTCCCTTTATTTTAAAAAATATAGGCGAAAACAAAACCTATGATCGGCTGGACCTGACCGGGCTACATTTTCATCTCAACGGATATTCTATCGAAGAACGGATCGCAGCACTGGACCAATGCCTTGAATTAGCGAAACAATACAAATCAGCCGGTTATTCCATTCAGTTTATCGATATGGGCGGCGGCATCTTAGTGAATTATCTCCAGTCCCGGGAAGAATGGGAATCATTCCAACTTCGATTGAAAGAAAGTCTAATGAAAAAGGCACCCCCTGTTACTTTTCAAAATAATGGGTTGGGCTACCGGGTCCTCGACGGAAAAATAACGGGATCGCTGGATACCTATCCTTATTATAATGAGATCCATGGGGCCGCATTTTTAAAGAAAATTATCATGTCTCGGGGATCACATGGGAAGATTTTAGCCGATGAACTAAAAAAAGAAAACATTCAACTGAGGATTGAACCCGGCCGATCGTTGATCGATCAATCCGGAATCACGGTAGCCCGGGTCGTTCACAGAAAGCAAGACGCCGTGGGTGACTGGCTGGTGGGTCTTGAAATGAATATGAGTCAAATGATGAGCTCCAGTGCTGATTTTTTGCTGGATCCCTTCATTATATACCAAAACAGGGCGACGAATCAAAAAAATACGGCCGTCTACTTTACGGGCGCATACTGCTTGGAACGAGACCTTCTATTAAAAAGGAAAATCGCGCTTCCTGCTTTACCAGAAATCGGCGATCTGGTTGTCTTTGTAAATACAGCCGGGTATATGATGCACTTTTTCGAAACCGAAGCACATCGGTTTGCTCTCGCCAAAAATCTGGTCGCTTCCTCCCGTATAATAACTTTGACAACGAATGATTTTATGATCGATGACCAGGCTTCGTATCATGGTTAATTGGCTTATCGTGAAAACTGTTTTTGATTTACCTGCCTGACGATGTGTATGCTTCTTATGATGGAAAGACCGGTGCAGATGTGAGTAAATTAAGTCCTGGCACGACGGGACCATACCCAGTCCTACCAGGAATTAAATCAAAGTCATGAAATTGCCGGATTGGGCAGGTGTGGTATCGATAAATTACTAACAGACGAAACAATTCCTTTAATTCAGGTCGACCATTTCATATTTATTTGAAATTAAAATCCTGAATACCATCAATAAAAGGCTCATTTGAGTTATTCATACAACAATAATAATTATACATTGGGTGTTATCAAATACATATGGCAGAATCAACATAACCTAATTATGGAAAATAAAAAAACTAAAAAGAAATCGGATTCTTCAAAAAGGAAAAACCAATCCACCAAAAAGCAGGACCAACTGGAAGGGTACATGGTAGAAAGTGCAGGAGAAGAACTGACCAGCAGGCAGGGTTTAAAAATCAATGACACCAACAATTCCCTGAAAACGGGCGTCCGAGGAGCTACCTTATTAGAAGATTTTATCTTAAGAGAAAAACTACACAGTTTTGATCACGAACGCATTCCCGAACGGATCGTTCATGCCCGGGGTAGCGGGGCCCACGGCTACTTCGAATTGTATGAAAGCCTTGCTGAATATACCAAAGCAGGATTATTCACAGATACTTCGAGAAAAACACCCGTATTTGTCCGATTCTCTACTGTCGCCGGTTCCAAAGGTTCCACTGATCTGGCCCGGGATGTCCGGGGATTTGCCGTAAAATTTTACACGGACGAAGGCACCTGGGATTTGGTCGGCAACAATATGCCCATATTTTTCATTCAGGATGCCATGAAGTTCCCGGACCTGGTACATTCTGTCAAACCAGAACCCCACCGGGAGATACCACAGGCCGCTTCAGCACATGATACCTTCTATGACTTTGTATCGTTGACGACGGAAACACTCCACAATCAGATCTGGTTGATGAGCGACCGCGCTATTCCGCGTAGTCTGCGGATGATGGAAGGGTTTGGGATTCACACTTTTCGACTGATCAATGAAGAAGGGCAGGCGCACTTTGTAAAGTTTCATTGGAAGCCCACACTGGGTGTCCATTCGGTCACCTGGGATGAAGCGGTGAAAATCAGTGGGGCCGATTCCGACTTTCATAGACGTGATTTGTGGGATGCCATCGAAGCGGGTCAATATCCCGAATGGGAATTGGGACTCCAAATTGTTCCCGAAGCGGACGAACACAAGTACGATTTTGACCTTTTGGATCCGACCAAATTAATTCCTGAAGAAATGGTACCGGTGAAAATAGTGGGCAAAATGACATTGAATAAAAATCCGGAAAATTTCTTTGCCGAAACGGAACAGGTCGCTTTCTTGCCAGACAATATTGTTCCGGGTATCGATTTCACCAACGATCCGCTCCTTCAAGGAAGACTATTTACCTACCGGGATACCCAGCTTTCACGTCTGGGAAGTCCCAATTTTCATCAGATCCCCATTAATAAACCGGTACCACCCACCTACAATAATCAACGGGACGGACACATGCAGACTGAAATCCCCAAAGGTCAGACAGCCTATTTCCCGAATACTTTAGGCGGTGGCTGCCCGTATCAGGCCAAATTAAGTGAAGGCGGTTTTGAGGCGTATGAAGAACGGATCGATGCCAAAAAAATTCGGGCGAGAAGTGAGAGCTTCAGAGATCATTTTTCGCAGCCTGCCTTGTTCTACAGAAGTTTGACTGACTGGGAAAAGAATCATGTTATCGAGGCGTACGCCTTTGAATTGGGTAAGTGCACGCACCAACACATTCAAAAGCGTATGCTTTGGCTGATCGATCAAATCGATGAAAACCTGTCAAAACAAGTGGCACAAAAACTAGGTCTTGATATACCTGATGACATAGAGCGGCCGATCAATCAAGCCATCGGAGCGGATAGCAATGTAGAAGATCATCAACCGGGAAAGAAAAAAATCTACCTGGATGAATCCCCAGCCCTCAGTCAGGGGAATACGGTATTTAATACCATTGCCACACGACAAATCGCTGTCCTGGCCGCTGATGGATTCAGCAGAGAAGATTTCAATGCCATGAAAGAAGCTCTGGAAGAGGAAAATGCTGTCGTTCGTGTTATTGCACCGCATGGAGGACAAATCCAATGCGATGAAGGGGTGAATCAAGAAATAGATGCATCCATCATGACTACGGAAAGTGTATTGTATGATGCTGTCTATATTCCAGGCGGAGCGGCTTCCATTGAAGCTCTGCTTAACAAAGCAAAATTTTTAAAATTTATTAATGAGGCTATAAAACATTGCAAAGCCATTGCAGCAGATGGCGCCGGTGAACAGTTGCTGGAAAACAGCCATTTTAATAATTATAAAGCAGACGGGGCCATTTTTGTCAATGAAAAACCACAAGCTTTCATAAAAGCTATAGCCAAACACCGGCATTGGGACCGGTCGGAAAAAGTGGAGGGAATTCCGGTTTGAGATTTATCACCCATGCATCGATTTATAAATTTACGACGGTATTAGTGATTTGGTGTACTAATGCTGCAAGTCAGAAGTTGTAGACAATATATGAAGCGCTTTCATCCACAACAAGTTGGCTTGCGTGCTTAGCGCTCCAAATGCAGACTCTAAGCAGACCTGCAGCGCAGGTCCAAGTATATTAGCAACGGTTATTGTCAAAAGTATCGACCTCAGAAAGACCGTAATGTTTCCTTAGACATCGCGACTTCTCCGAAGTCGAAGAATAGCTTGGCTTTACGTTAAATCATTTGCGATCACCTACAAAACGATTCGAATAATAGATCATGGAACATATTTTCATTGACGAATGGAGCAGATTATTGGAAATTTTAATCATCACCCCGCTGCTTTATGCGGTTATCATTCTTTATATCCGGATTTTCGGAAAAAGGACGACCTCTCAAATGAACAGTTTTGACTGGATTGTCACGGTCGCCTTGGGTTCACTTGTAGCGACGACCGTTATTGATAAAAAAACTTCACTTCTTTCGGGCGAGTTGGCCATATTTTGTCTCATGTTTCTTCAATATCTGCTCACCAAAACAATGCTCCATTCAAAAACCGTGAAGAATGTAATCCGTTCCTCACCACGAATATTGGTTTTTGAGGGAAAGTTTCTGACGGATAACATGGTCACAGAACGCATAGCAGAAGAAGAGGTTTATTCTGCCATCCGCGAGAAAGGGTTATCCAATCGCCAGGAAGTGTATGCGCTGGTGCTGGAATCGGATGGTCAGTTTAGTGTCATAAAAAAATCAAAATTCAATGACCCATTTTCTTTGACAGGGGTTCAGGGGCTACCTGCGCAATTGGATAAAACACTGCATCCCGAAAAATTTTTGTAAGAGCGAACCATGACGTAGCTGGGTTTCAAAACCCGGTATTTTTTAAACTAAAACAACACATACTAGGCAGAGAACCAACCATTAATGTTATCAACAGTACTATTAATAGATTACTCACAACTTCAGAATTTATTCGTCATTGAACGGGTTGTACAGTATATTTAGGATAACCGCAAAAAAACCTTTCAGGACCATCTGGGAGAAACGAAAGAGCACAAAGCTCGGTTGGAAGAAATTTGTGAATCCCTTGATATTGATCCCGAAGGTGAAAAGTGTAAAGCCATGGAGGGGTTAATCAAGGAAGCAGAAAGTTTTCTGAAGGAAGATGCCGAAGACGATATCAGAGATGCCGGAATTATTGCAAACGCACAACGTATGGAGCACTATGAAATCTCTGGGTACGGGACTGCTACCCGATTTGCCAAGGAATTGGGGCATTCGGAAATCGCTAAAAAATTGCACAAAACCTTTAAGGAAGAAGAAGACGCAGATGAAAAATTAAACAAATTAGCGGAAAACCGGATAAATGAAAAAGCCAAATCATAGCGGGACTAAGATCCCATTCATTAAAAAACCACATCGATTACTTCGACATGTGTCATCAGCGCGAAAAAGAGATTTGGAAAATCTTGTTCACGCCGATCAGCAGTACAAGACCAAGACGGTCCGGTACAGTCCGGGTCGACCTTTGAGCCCAACAAGAAAGCCACAAAAGGAGGTGGATCCCGCGCTGTTGATACACTCACCGAAAAAGTAGCTTAAAGCTGTCTATGACATCATTTGTTAGAGAAAATAAACACGCTATTTACGGTGGCATTATAGCTACCCTTTTTTCGGGGTTGGGCGTTTTCTTGTTGGGCAATGTTTCGGGGTATGAAGCCAAACAATTATTGACTTCCTCCCTGCGGGGAATTGACATGTTGTGCAATACCATAATTCTGGCTTCTGCGACGATATTGACTTTGTTGCTGACACTGTTGAGCATTAGTTCCGGGACCAAATCCAAAATCAAGCAAGAACATTACAGCATGGTCAAAAATATAGCTAAACTGGACACCATACTGTTTATAACCGGACTAATCTTGTTTCAACTGTTTAATATTCCGATTACAGAAACGGACACCGTCCCCACCGGGTGGTTTGAAACCATCTATTGGGCTGTTCTGATTTCGACATCTATTTTAAGCGGGACGATGATCGTGGTCATTTTGATGCTGTACAATACGGTCACCAATATTATTCACATTGTAGGGATAGGTAAAGACCATCAATTGATTTTGGACGATAAAAGCAGGGATACCGATGAGGAAAACGAATAGCCCGATCGGTTTCTGGTGACTTCCATGATGGCAAAACTCAGCAATAGCATCTTTTACTTATGATTTGGCGCACTGGCCCCTAGATCTGGATGGCATAGTGTTCAGCGAAAAGCGAATATAAATTCGGTGGCTATCAATTATTTAATTTACAGTTTCTAATTATTCAAGTAAAATCACAACAATCATGGATCTTCACGCCTTATTTCTTAATTGTAAACTCAAATATTCCCCGGAAAAATCCAACACCCGGGCATTTATTGAACAATCGGAAAAAATATTCCACGACCTGCAGGTATCGACAGAAGTTATCCGGGTCAATGATTATTACATTAAATGGGGCACTTCCTGCCAGGAAGGGGATGATGATGAATGGCCTGAGATTCTGCAAAAAATTAAGCAAGCCGATATTTTTATTTTAGCCAGTCCGGTGTGGCGCGGAGACCGAAGTAAAAACAATAAATAATCATGATGTGGAGACACTTGATACCAGGAGTAATATGTATCAGTCTGACAGCGTGCACTATTCCTCAGGATAGTTCTTATTCGTGGCAAAAAGCGACTGTGGAAGAACTTTCCATTGGCGTTATTGACAATCCCCCCTTTGCGTACAAGAGCAACAGTAAGTGGGAAGGAATTGAAATTGACCTTATCAAAAAATTTGCTGCGATGTATGGATTGGACGTTTCATTTACGCAAGCCAATGAAACGCAATTATTCAAAGATTTGAAAAATTATAAATATCAAATCGTACTTGGCGGGATTGAAGAACAATCCATTTGGAAGAAAGAAGTTGCCCTGACCCTGGCCTACGATTCTGTTCATGTGATGGCCATTCCAAAAGGGGAAAACGAGTTATTGTTTCATCTGGAAAACTATCTGCATATCCAGCTAAAATGAAAAATTTAACATCATTTGAATACCCGGATCAATTACAAAAGGAGCTTCGTAAAGCAAAAAAACTGGAATGGATTACCTTGGTCTATCTTATTTCAGTTGTTGTGTTGATGTATTTGGTCATGGGAAGCTCCCAGGCCATGAAAACGGCGTGGTTAGAGGATGCGCTAAGCACATTGCCTGCCATCAGTTTTCTTATTGCCTACCGCTTTTATAATAAAAAACCCAATAAAGACTTTCCATATGGCTATCACCGCATCTATGGAATTGCTTTTCTCACAGGTTCGCTGGCACTTTTTCTCATGGGAAGCTATTTACTCATTGATTCTTCTATGGCCCTTATCAAGGCTGAGAAGCCATCCATTGGATCTATTTTCATCCTTGGACACCAGGTATGGATGGGTTGGATGATGATCGGGGTCTTGCTCTATAGCTCTCTTCCGGCCATGTGGCTTGGATACAGAAAACTACCCCTAGCGAAGAAACTACACAATAAAATACTATTTACAGATGCTCAGGCACAAAAAGCAGATTGGACCACGGGTTTTGCAGCCATATTGGGTATTCTGGGCGTCGGGTTAGGATTTTGGTGGGCGGATGCATTGGCCGCAGTAATTATTTCCTTTTCCGTGTTGAAAGACGGGTTTAGTAACCTAAAGGATGCTGTCCTGGAGCTCATGGACCGTCATCCGGTAACCCTGGAAGATAAGACGAAAGACGACCTGGTCAATGAGGTGGCACAATTGGTGAATACGTGGGATTGGGTTGAAAAAGCTGGGGTCCGATTCCGGGAACATGGCATGGTCTATTTTGGTGAGATATACATTATACCGCACCAAAGTAAAAAGACGGACTTTGAAAAAGCTCGCAATCAACTAAAAAATTACCATTGGAAAATACATGAAGTTACCCTGATGGAGGTCCGTGAAATTCCTGATTACTTGGTCACCGCTCCGAATGGCGGCAGCCGTCGGAATAACTAAATTAATATGAACTTGAAAACTATCGCAATACCATCAAAGGAAACAATAAAAAAGACATCGATGGCATTTAATTTATTATATATTACCAGACATATTAAATATCAATATCATGAAAAAGCTAATTCGAACGATTACCTACCTACAAATTGGTTACTACATATTTCGATGGGTTAAAAAAATGACCTCTAAAAATAATAAACCACGTATAGATAGCGCCTAAATATATTTTACAAACTAAATTAATAATCAATGAAAAATTTACAAGCTCTTTTCGAGCATCAATTGAAAGATTTATACAGTGCAGAGGATCAACTGATTCAAGCATTGCCTAAAATAGCCAAAAAGGCAAAAAGTAAAAAGCTCAAAAAGGTCATCCAGGATCATTTGAAGGAAACCAAAGAACATAAAAAACGACTTAAGAACATCACCGGTGGTCTTAATATTGATCCGGATGGAGAAACCTGCAAAGCTATGGAAGGATTAATCAGTGAAGCGGAATCCTTTCTAGGAGAAGATGCAGACGACGATGTGCAGGATGCCGGAATCATTGCTGAAATTCAACGCATGGAACATTATGAAATATCCGGCTATGGCACCGCTGCACAATACGCCAGAGAATTGGAACATCTCGATGTTGCCCGCCTGTTATACAAGACTCTGGACGAAGAATATGAAGCAGATAAAAAATTAAATGACCTGGCTGAAGACCGGATAAATGCCCGTGCACAATAAATACGTCCTTCTGTTTTCTAACGGTATCTGCGTTATCAGGTCGGCCCCTGACCGGCGGATATTCACGGGCCAGTAGGCACCGCTAATGTCCACATCGACTGTTTGCACCGGTTGAATTAACACTATTGTCATTTAAATTAATACTATCACATATTTAAGCAATAACGATATTCATCATTGCAATTCCAATAAAGACTATATACTTTACCATTTATATTAGTGGTTGTAATGATTTAATTACTTAAAATACTTTTGGTTCTTCGTTTTAGTAACCACGAGTATTAAACCAAACAAAAACTTTAAAAATGAGCAATTACGGAATGTTATCAGCTACGAGTATCAACGGAACCGATGTGAAGAATCACCAGAACGAAAGCCTTGGTGATGTTAAAGATCTCATGATTAACACGTCGACAGGCGAAGTAGAATACGCCGTTCTGTCATTTGGCGGATTCCTGGGAATCGGTGATAAATATTTTGCAGTTCCCTTTAAATCGTTTCAAATCGACCGGGCGAACAAGCAATTCATGCTGGATGTAGACCGCGAATTTTTAGAAAACAGTCCCGGATTTGATAAGGATAACTGGCCGGGAACCGCGGATAACTACTTCAGCGAAGTAACCAGTTACTACGATGCCAACTACGAAGGCGAGTACCGGTATTAGAAAAAAGACCTTTTCAGTAATCCAGAGAGATCCCTTCAGTCATCCGGCAGAAGGGATCTTTTTTTTGTCTTTCTTCAGTAAATTCACTCTTTTGGTAAGTGCTGTTGGCAATAACCAGGTGTGAGTATTCCAAAAAAATATTTAGGTGTTCTAACCAAGTTTATCCAAGATCACCGATATACTATAGAAATAAGTTATATTGTAAAAGCTATTGTTTACATCGTGAAATATGAGTACAAAACTTAAAAATGCCCCCGACGGCACTCGGCAGGGCGCTTGGGAAGTAGAATCCGAATTGGTGCGGTTTGCACTCTGGGCCCCGAATATAAAAATGGTGTCAGTCGTCGGGGATTTTAATGGATGGGAGCCCACGGCACACCTCCTGGCTGTGGATGAAGGAGATCTCTGGTGGTGTGAAATAGGATTGTCCGCCGGAGAATACGAATATATGTACGTGATCAACGAAGATCAATTCATTGGTGATCCGTATGCCCGCGAAGTAAACTGGACGGCTCATATGGCTTCGGCGGGAAGAAAAAGCCTTGCAATCTGGAAGTGTGGAAGTGCTCCATGTGAATCCTGACAAAAATCTATTCTTTTTCCGCCGTTTTGCAGAGGAGGATCCCGGTGAGATTTTGGTCCTGCTCAATTTTTCCAATTCGGAACAGGCCTTTGAATTTGAGTTAGCCCGGGCAGGTCGATACCACGCCGTTTTGACCGATGAAGATTGGGATCTGGAGGAAGGGAGTTATTCTAGTACGATCCCTGGTTCTACAGCACGGGTATTAAAACGAATTGGTGAATAAGTGGCTGGATTATCATATTCATCTTATTTCCACAAGACACGCCAGCCGCCACCGTATTTTCCGGTGGATTTTCTTTGGACAGACGCGAAGACCAAAACCAATACACCGCATAGCATATCACTAACAATCGCCAAGCTATAATCATAACTCAGGATCCACGGTGCCAGCAGTAGCCACCCCCCCAAAGGGTAATTCCACAAACGGACATTTCTCGTGGCATCCCAGCAAGCGATGGTGGCGAAAGTAGCGATCACCGGACCCACAATGTGGCCATTGTGAGCGGCTGCAGTCTCATAACTGAGTATGCCCGGCGCAGCCATTAACCAGATTCCGATCATAATATTTAGTATTCGTGCCCACATCATTCGTTCATTTTATCGATTTCTGAATCAATGCCCCAAAATACTTTCCAGGTCGACACCTTTTCATGGTCTTTTGCGCGCTTCAAAAATTGGAGACTCGCTAACATTTCATCCATGGCCGGACCAATCATCAACACGGATATTACCGCCGATCCCAGGCACAGGGTGCACCAGGCTGAAAATAACACGGGCTGAAAAACAACCAACATCAGACTAACAAAGCCCAACGGACCGACCGCCAAACCAAAAATGATCACAATCCAGGGCATTCTTTTCCACCGATTCGTTCGACCAATCACCCCGGTCACCGCATCCACCAAATATCCAAATGCACCCAAAGCAGCATCGGGTACCGGTAAGATGTGCGATATCTTGGAATTTAAAATCGTCTCGCTCCCATCGCCAAAAAACGGTTCCCAAACCTGGTCGATGACATCAAGCTGGTACAAGGACAGGTAGGTGGCGATAGCAAATCCCACAAGCGCCAGTAAGACAATAGGAATACGTTGCGACCATGCTGCCGGGTTGTATTCCCATCCGGGTGGAATATAGGAGGATGCTTCGGTCATAATTATTCCAGGTTATTTTCTTTGTACCATTTTTCCGGGTCGTCCTTCAAATGGCTGATCATAGTTGGCAAGGTATCCATCAAAGCATGTTTTGGTTTCCATCCCAACATTTTTTCAGCACGGTTGATATCGTATTCATAGTGATCATCAGCGCGGTCAATCATCCAAGGCTTGATAAAAGGATCACCGAACAAATCCCGCATCCAGGCTCCGGCTTTGGCCAGGCCTTCGGGCATCTCATACGTTTTCCATTTTTTCCCATGGATCAATTTCCCGATCTTATCCTGGAGTTCCTGATAAGAAGGGGTCACCGGCTCACCGATATTGATGGGCGTTTCATCAGGAATAGCTTCTCGTCGTTCTATGGTTCTGATGATAGCATCCAGGACATCATCGAGATGGACAAAAACACTTCCATGATTCAGATCGCCCGAATAAAAGTGACTGATGAGGTCCTCTTCGTAGATGCGTTTGATTTGCTGGCTCAAAGGAATGGAATGACACCAGTCGGTATATACGCCGGCCACCCGGAGAAAAACAGCTGGAATGGCCTGGTTGTATTTCCGGATAAACTCCTCTGTGTGTAGCTTGGACCGGGGATACGCCCAGTGTGGTTCCACAGGACAATCTTCATGAACTTTCGTTCCAGGATCCTGTGGCTTATACAGCAAGTTGGTGCTGGAATAAATAAACTGTTCCACTTCAAAATCCTGAAGTTGCCGGAGAAGTTTATGGGTTCCCTTTTCATTGATCTCCTCGTAACCGGGGCTTTCTTTGGTGTTAAAACTATAGTACGCAGCCAAATGAACCACCGAGCTGATCTTGCTGCCGTACCCGTATCTGATCCGTTCCATGGCACTGTCGATCGCTTCTTCATCGGTGATATCAAAGTTGACACATTCCGCCTCCTTGGGCGGGTAAGGAGGTCCCACCCGGTCAAGACCAACGACCCGATAATTTTCCGCCAACCGCTTGATGAGCCCATACCCGATCCGCCCACTGCTTCCCGTGACTACTATAAGCTCTTTGTCTGTGCTTCGTGCACCCTTCGGCGGATGCGGTATGATTTCATCCATGTTTTTAATTTATTTTCAATCCTCATAAGATAATAAAACGCGGGGACATTTAAAACAAATCGACTCCTAACATCATCAATTAGTTCAATTCTGATTTTAACATATGCAGTACACAGCGCTCTTCCCGGGACAAATGCTCCGGGGAATCCAGGATTTGCTCAATTTGAGTCGAAAAATAACCAATGGTTTTTCCGTCCATATAATGATCTACGATCCGTGGATCGATGTATGCACTACGTGCCACAGCAGGCGTGTTGCCCAGTCGTTCTGACACTTTGACTACAGCTTCCCGGACTTTTTTGTCGAGTGCTTTTTGGTCTTCCTTATCTTCGACACCCAGCTCATCCAGGGCCATGGCGGCGATCAAAGTTCCCGCCCAGGTCCGGAAATCTTTCGCAGAGAATTCCTCCCCCATGATCTCGTGGATATAATTATTCAGATCATCGCTGTCCACTTCATGTTTATCTCCATTTTCATCGAGGTATTTGAAGATCCGGTATCCGGGTATTTCATCGAGTTCCTGCACGATCCGAACCAGTTTGCGATCGCGGATCCGATGTTCCTGGTCTTTTCCTGACTTGCCTTTGTATGAAAAAATAATTTCATTTTTATCAATTTCCAGATGTTTGCTTCGCAGCGTGGTCAATCCATAACTTTCGTTTTCTTCTGTGTACCTGGGATTTCCAGGCCGGAAATACGCCTCATCCATCAGCCGAACCATCGCTGCTAGCACTTTTTCGCGGGTCATTTTCCGCTTTCGCAAATGCTGACCGGTTACACGCCGCATGGTTTCAAGACGCTCACCGAATTCCGTTATTCTGTCAAATTTCTTTTGATTCTGTTTCTCCACATAGTCCGGGTGGTAGATATATTGCTTCCGGCCATCACCGTCCCGCCCCGTCACCAGCAGATCAGCTGACTTCTTTTCGCTGATTTCTACTTCGGTCCACGCCGGTGGGATCACCAGAGATTTGAACCATTCTTTCAAATTATCATCCCGAATGGTCTTCCCATTTTCATCGACATACCTGAATCCCCTTCCGTGTTTTTTCCGATGGTACATAGTGTGGGCAAATTAATTGATTTCAAAATACAGGAATAAAAAAATAACAAGAAATGATAACACATTTGAACCAAGTACGGCTACGCCCCTGTTCACCACTGCATCCCTCGTCAGTCTGCGTCATTGAATGTGGCGTATTCGGGAATTCCTACGACATCCTGGAGTAATTTTTTGTTTACTGTGGTATCTTCGGAGGAATGCAGTACTGACATGTCCCCGGTCGATTCCAGTACGACGGCCATCACTTCATGCATATGGATGACATTGGCCTCACGCAATTTGGCGATGAGGTCATCTTCGCCCACATTGGTTTTATCCAGATTTTCATAAAGGATTTCTCCCTGATACATCAGCATCATGGGATCGTTGGTAAGCAGATCCTGCATGGATTGGGACGTTCGCACGACATAAGAAAAGATCGTCTGGAAAGCAACGATCCCACCCAGTGCAACCGCTCCTTTCAGGATGGATTGATCGGTATTCATCACCACAGCGGCCAGTATCGATCCAATAGCAATGGTGGATGCAAAATCAAAGCTCGACATTTTGGCAAAAGTCCGCAAACCTGATATCCGGGTAATCAGAATGATGATACTGAATATTAGAATAACGGTCACCAAAACTTTTCCTAAGATGGGCAATGCAGCATAGATCCAGTTCTCCATAGCTAAATCTTTTTTGTTTGAAAATAGAATTCCCTGCTTTTGGTGAATATACCATTCGTGCCATATTCTGCTAATGATATCCCCACAAATGAGGACACATTTCAAAATATTTACTGCGAAATTCAATGTTCAGTCTGCCGCGTCTGTCTGTCAGAACGATGAAACCCAGTATATATCACTTTGCTTATTGGCTGAACAAGCTGTATGAAAAAGGCGGAATTATTGATTTTGTATGAGTCTCCAAATGTAACTACACAGCCATCGGTATAATCGCCTCGTTTTGCCCCAACCCTAAAGGGAGCCGAGTCGATTTTCAGTCTTTTCCCTCTTGGGGAAGGGCAAAAAAGAGCAAAATAAATTGTCATTACCAAGTGACTGTGTATTTACCTCCAAACACTGACCGGTTTTTATTGCACAGATTTCATGTGTTTTATATATTACACAAGTTACTATATAATTAATAAATCCAAAACGCTCGTATGTTTACCCCAAGTTGAAAAAGAGCTAATATAATGTTAGATTCTGATTTTTATAAACAGGAAAGAAAGCATGGGATTAGCAACAAGACGAAGATAGCAATTTATGCATATCGCCTGACAGATTTTGCACCCATGCCTTTCTTCTCTTCTCAGAGCTTGAATAGTATCAAAGGAATAGACCAAGTCGTCTATATCTAGCATTTTTACGAGTCAAAGTGTAGAAGAGAATCTCTTTCCATAAAAAATTCAATTATGTCAAAGTTAATTATTGGTCTTGACATCGCCAAAGAAGATTTTAAAGCATGTATTCAATCAGAGGAACCAAACCGTGAAATTAAGATTAAGGGAAGCCGGACTTTCAAAAACACTTCTGCAGGGTATTCTGAGCTTCTGGAATGGACCCACAAGCGTATTAAGCCTTATTATGATTCTATTCTTTTTGTGATGGAAGCTACCGGTGTTTACTATGAAGATCTGGCGTACTATCTATTTGATAATGATCATCAGGTCAGTGTCTTGTTACCAAACAAGGTAAAGCACTTTACCAAGAGTCTGAATATAGTAACTAAAACAGACAAAATAGATGCCCGAATTATCGCTCAGATTGGAATAGAACGAAAACTGAAACGCTGGGAGCCTATGTGCCCCGAATACAAGGATCTCAAAGCATTGAACAGGAAAAGGCTCTCTCTGGACAAAGAGAAGAAACGAGCTAAGAACCAGTTACATGCTATGAATCATGCGCATAAGACATCTGAATCTGTGATTGATATAACAAAAAAACAAATCGAGTTTTATCAACATCAGATCCAGGTCCTGGAAGACCAGATAGAATCTGTAGTAAAGTCAAATCCGGAGCTTGATGAAAGGATTAACAAAGTAGCTACTCTAAAGGGAGTAGGTCGTACATCAATCATCACAATTCTTTGCGAAACCAATGGATTTAGCATGGTTCGAAACATCAGACAATTGGTCAGTTATGCTGGCTTGGATATCGTGTTTAATGAATCCGGAAAATTCAAAGGAAAAACAAGAATTTCCAAACGAGGAAATAACAGAATAAGAGAATGTCTCTACATGCCGGCACTG
>NZ_JAHVHU010000012.1 GCF_019802045.1 Membranihabitans marinus
GAAGTGGCTGGAATAAAATTTATAACCAATTGTACATTTATTTTGAAGATCGAATAAAATAAATCATTTTTGAAACTATTGATTCCCTATGATTCATACACAAAATTCTGCATAGGCTCATAGCTTACTTTTTGTCATCTGTAACTCATTTGGAATGTCTGTTCTTATCACAACGGTATTATACTTTAGCCGCGATAGGAATCTGAAGAATCAATAACATAAACCCGATTACTCCATCGCACCCTGATAAGAATGTATTATTCTTAATAGATGTACCCTTTCCTGCCAACTATGGTTTTTTCGACGATGATTAAAGCTTGTGACAACATTGATGGAACATTTCGAATCAAATGAATTTTTTGCTTATATTCCCTCTTTAAAACCGTATAGCACCATCAAATTGTAAAATCAACGAACTGCACATACACTACATGAAGAATACTTTACGTCTTTCCCTGTTGCTGTTTTTATCAAGTTGGACCTCGCTTATTGCTCAATCAGAAAATCCCCCTGATGGGGAGTTTCGTGCCGGTGCAGCGATGAGTGTGATTACACCCCCCATCGGCACTTCGATCAACGGGAATTTCCGGGACGGGACAGTTCGCAATATTCACGATGAAACCCATGCGCGGGCATTAGTGCTGGATGATGGACAGACCAAGCTGGGGTTTGTCGTGTCGGATCTGTGTATGATTTACAGGGAGACACTGGACAAGGCAAAGCAGCGGGCGCACAAGTTTACAGGGATTCCCACGATGAACATGTTAATGTCTGCCACGCATACACATTCCGGCGGAACAGCGTGTTCGGTGTTTCAAAGTGATCCGGATCCGGCCTATTTGGCATTTCTGGAGGAACGCATAGCTGATGCGCTGATTCGGGCGTATGAGAATCGGGTACCGGCAAAAATTGGATGGGGATTTGGTGAAGAAGCTTCACAGGTTCACAACCGGCGTTGGAAGCTCAAGCCCGGAATAACAGTGAAAAATCCCCTGGGCGGTGAAGATGTTGTCCGGATGAACCCGGGTGTCAACAATCCGGATAAAACGGTTCCAGCAGGACCGATTGATCCGGAGGTGCCGGTGGTTTCCGTGGTTGCACAATCAGGGGAACCTATTGCGTTGCTGGCAAATTATTCTTTGCATTATGTGGGAGGTACTGGTCCGGGAGAGATTTCTGCGGATTACTATGGTGTTTTTAATCGGCGAATGAAAGAGTTGCTACAGGCTGAAAATCAACAAACCCCCTTTGTGTCTATTATGACGAATGGAACAAGTGGTGATATAAACAACATTGACTTTTCAGGGAAAACAAAAGCGGCTAAAGGACAATATGTTCAGATGAATTATGTGGCGAATGTGTTGGCCGCAGAGGTATATAAGGTGTTGCAAAATATAGAGTACCGAGATGATGTAGCCCTGGCTTCTGCGCAGAAGGAAATCAGCGTAGGAGTCCGTTTGCCCGATCAGTCGGAAGTCGAGCGGGCAGAGAAGATCGTGGCAGCAGCTGAAGGGCCCATCATGAAGACTTCTGAGGAAGTATATGCACGGGAAACCCTGAAAATGAAAGATTATCCCGAAAAGGTCGATATGATATTGCAGACATTCCGGATTGGTGATCTGGCCATAGCTGCCATACCTTGTGAAGTGTTTGTGGAAATCGGATTGGATCTAAAAGAGAACAGCCCCATAAAACCTATGTTTACTATTGAGCTGGCGAATGGATATTACGGGTATTTGCCGACGCCCCAGCACCACGAGTGGGGCGGGTATGAGACCTGGCGTGCCCGATCCAGCTTTCTGGAAGTTAATGCTTCAGAAAAAATAACAGCCACGGTCCTGGAATTAATGAACGCATTAAAATAAAACTTTAATAATTTTCCTGACGAGAACACTTTGCCCGGAAGGGAAAGACCGGGAGGGCGAGTATCGCGCGGGAATTATCACGCTCTTGATAAGAGTATATTTTTTTATAAAAAACACAATAAATGAGACAAAAGACTTTTACTCCAATGGCTATTTTAATGGCGTCGCTTTTTTTTCTGTTTGCTTCCTGTGATTCGACCAAAGAACCTGCTCTGCATGATAATGCCATCAAACTGTTTAATGGAAAAAACCTCGATGGATGGTATACCTGGCTCAAAGGGATTGGAAAGAACAAAGATCCTCAGAATGTATTTACCGTGAAAAATGGGATGATACACATCACGGGAGAGACCTGGGGATGCATCACCACAGAGGAAGAGTATGAAAACTACCACCTGATTACCGAATGGAAGTGGGGCGGGGATACCTATGAACCCCGATTGGACAGAGCCCGGGACAATGGGATATTACTCCATTCAGTGGGTTCCGACGGAGATTATAACGATACCTGGATGTATTCCATCGAATGTCAGATTATTGAAGGAGGTACGGGTGATTTTTTAGTTGTCGGTGATAAAAGCGAAAAGTACTCGATCACGAGTCCTGTCGCTGATAAAAAGCATGGCAGTACCTATGTCTATGAACCTGACGGCAAGTTGGTTACCATTAACAGCGGCCGGATCAACTGGTGGGGACGATCTCCCGACTGGAAAGATGTGATCGATTTCCGGGGACCCCTGGATGTGGAGAATCCGGTCGGCGAATGGAATAAACTGGAGTGTATTGCGAAAGGGGATACCCTGACGGTGAAATTGAATGATGTGATCGTGAATCAAACCTTTGATGTGAAGCCTTCCAAGGGGCGAATACAAATTCAATCAGAAGGGGCGGAGATTATATTTCGCAGAGTGGATATGATTCCTTTGTAAATTTATAACCGGTTTCGCTCTTGATTATAATTTTAAATCCAACCAATATTCCATAATACCAATACTTTTTGAAATATGAACCGGGTCGATCTTCTTTCTGTTTTTCGCATTCTGTGCATCACTGTAGGTGTCGTAATGGGGAGCGGGAGAATATCGGCCCAGGATTTGTACATCGGGATGGCCGAAGTAAATATTACGCCGCCTGTCGGCTATCCCCACTATCGGGGGATCAGTACGGGCGTCAGTGATTCTTTGTTTGCGAAGGCCATTTATTTTGGGCAAGGGGACGAACAGGTTGTGATCGTGGAATGTGATTTGCTTTGGGTTTCCCGGAGCTTGTCAACCGATGTTCGGCAGGAAGTGGTCGACAAAACAGATCTTTCCTACCAGAACATTATGATCGCCGGAACCCATTCGCATACTTCACCAGCCTACTATGAAGACATCATGGAACTCAACGAACATCGTCGTGATCCGGATTTTGAGCATGTTCAAATAAATGGTATGGAGTATGCCCAGTGGCTTCGACTGCGGATTGTCAAGGTGATTCTTCAGGCCAAAGAGAATAGTGTCCCTGGTCAACTGAAAACAGGTAGCAGGGAAATTAAGGATCTTTCCTTCAACCGGCGCTATCTTATGGCCGATGGGCGCGTCAAGACCAACCCTGGGTTTCAAAATCCAGCGGCTATTCTCCCGACAGGGCCGATTGATCCGGAAGTAGGAATGCTGATGATTACAGATCCGGAGGGAAGGACAATCGGTAGTGTCGTTAATTTTTCATTGCACACGGATACCCAGGGCAGTACCGAATTTAGCGGTGACTTTCCAGCTTATTTATCAAGTGCACTAAAAGGTACGTATGGACAGAGTTTTATATCCTTTTACGGACAGGGAGCTTGCGGAGACCTCAACCACTATAACACAAAGGTGAAGAAGCAATTGACTTCAGAACAAATAGGGAACCGCTTGGCAGACGTATTTCGTGATCAGGAAGAAAGCTTTAAATCCATCGGGCAACCTTTCCTCCGGGCCGCAACGGAAATAGTTTATGTGCCGTTACAGGACTTTACACCAGAAGAATTGGCCTGGGCCCTGGATCAACGATAACTTTCTGGTTTTCATCGATCCGTTTCTGGACCAGACGACGGGTTATTCTTTTGGCGTGTCGGCTTCGGGGGCTAAGTGGGATGGTACCATGGCGAACGGTTCCAGCGTCAGCCTGGACTGGGATTGTAAATGGCGTTCGGAGACCCGGCAATATGAGGATCGTTGGGTGTCAGAGATGAGCATTCCATTTAAGTCCATCAAATACCCGGCGGGGGGATCACAATGGAATATTAATTTTAGTCGCCTTGATCTAAAATCGAACGAAAAGTCAGCGTGGGCACCGGTACCCCGGCAATTCCCTACCGCTTCGCTGGCACATACGGGAACGCTGGTCTTTGATGCACCCCTGCCTCATCCGAGGCCCCAGCTATCCGTGATTCCTTATGTTTTTGGAAGTTATGCCCAGGATAAAGTGGTAAATAAGGAAGGAAAATACTCCGCAGATTTTGGATTTGATGCTAAAATTGGCATTTCATCATCGATGAATCTTGACCTGACCTACAATCCGGATTTTGCCCAGGTGGAAGTGGATCAGCAAATCACAAACATCGCGCCGGATTGGATTGGATGCTCCGGTGCTGGGTGGTGCTCGTTTGAGCGGGAAAATTGGGAATGATGTCCGGGTGGGATTGATGAATATGACAACCAAGAAAACGGATGATCACCTGGCAAGAAATTATTCGGTCGCCACCATTCAGAAGAAAGTGTTTGCGCGGTCCAATGTCGGTTTTATCTTTGTGAACAAGGAATATCTGAATCAACCAGATACGGTGAGTTTATTCAACCGGGTAGCTGGCCTGGACTACAACCTGGCCAGTAAAGACAATACTTGGAATGGGAAAGCGTACTATCACCGTTCTTTCCAGCCCGGGAATCCGGATCAGCAGTATTCGCAGGGAGCACGCATCAGCTATAAGGCCAAAAACATCCAGGCAGAAATTCAG
The DNA here is from genome assembly GCF_019802045.1 of Membranihabitans marinus. Taxonomy (GTDB): domain Bacteria; phylum Bacteroidota; class Bacteroidia; order Chitinophagales; family Saprospiraceae; genus Membranihabitans; species Membranihabitans marinus_A. The sequence continues at coordinate 4,846 of NZ_JAHVHU010000012.1, forward strand.
CAAGCTTCTGTTGGAGAAAATTACAACGCAGAAGTCGGATTTATTCGACGGACGGGTTATAACCTAATCAGCCCAGCAGTGACCTGGCTCTTTGTGCCCAATAGAAGAATCGTAAGTCATGGGCCGACTTTGGCCAGCGAAAATTATTTTTCGACAAAATGGAATCGAAATGAGCAAAACAACTCGCTGTTCTATTTGGTGGCTTTCAGAAATCGCTCCGAATTGAATTTTGGATATGAACGTAGTTTTGTACAACTCGATCGTGATTTTGATCCCACACAAAACAGCCCGTACGTGCTGCCTGCCGGATCGGAATACAACTTTGGCCGATTCATTGCTAGTTATCAATCCACGGCAAAAAGAACTTATAGCTATGCTGTTGAAGCTGGGACCGGCGGTTTTTATAGCGGTGATATTCAGTATGTTGAAGGACAGGTGGGGTTCCGGATCCAACCCTACGTCAATATCTCCATGAATATCAATTATACCGATATTGACCTTCCAGAGCCATTCATGCACAGGACTTACTGGCTGGTCGGGCCCAAGCTCGATGTCACTTTCACCGATAAGATTTTCTGGACCTTGTTCGTCCAGTACAATGAACAAATCGATAATGTGAACGTCAATATGCGCTTCCAATGGCGGTATCAGCCCGTGTCGGATATTTTTCTCGTATATACGGATAATTATACCATCGATGGAATGGAATCCCGGAATAGGGCGCTGGTCTTTAAGATGACGTATTGGCTGAATTGAAAGGTCACCAGGTCTGACAGATCTCGCCTTGTCCGCTGAATCCATCTCGTCTCTCCGGACGAAACGGAGAAGGAGGAATATCTGTTGGATCTATTCCAGTGGTTTAATTTTAAAAATCACCGGATTCGAATTTTCGTCGATCCCCAGTGCCTGAACTTTGGGATGGTCCGGGTTATCCTTTAATAGTTCATTGGCGTTTATTTCACCCCAAAACCATTCTGGCGTAGAGCCTTTCAGGGAACCACGGTGTAAATTTATCCCGCCTACAGATAAGGTATCAAAAACGTACTGGCGAGCATTTGCTTTGTTGTAAAAGCATTTTCTGAGATGGTCTTCGTATCGATAGCTGAAGTCCAAATACGAGGCTTGATCAACCACATCAACGAGATTTGCCCATCCCTTATCATCAATATCATCATAGATCTCTAAAGGGTCTCTTCCTTCTTTTTTTCTGGTATTGCTACCTGGGGACCGATTATTAGGTCTAGGTTTCTTAGCTCCGGCCTTGGGAGCTAATTTTGTTTCGTTTCCATGCTTCATTCCATCCGATGTAATATATCCCGGTCGGCCTCGCACTTGCAAAAAGACCTTACCGAGATATTCTCCCATCAAACCCATAAGTAAAAACTGGATACTGCTGAAGAATAGGATCACTATCATTATGGAGGTCCAACCGGATACGGTTTGACCGACGATTAAATGCATATAGAGTGCCCATATGATCAAAGCCATAGCCAATGCAATAGACCCCATGCCCAAAAACAATCCAAATCGCAATGGTTGAATACTGATGGCTGTCATACCATCAAAAGCGAGTGCTACCATACGTGGTATAGAATACTTGGTCTGCCCATGTTGACGAGACTGATGCCGGTATTTAAGAGTGGTAGCTGCCCAGGTATCGGGATCGTTGTATTCGTCATCCTTTAATCTTTGATTTAATGGACACAACCATGCAAAGATGCCTCGTAGATACAGACTTTGCTCCGGTAATGAACGGACTACCTCTGCGACCGGATGACTGAACAGCCTAAAATCATTGGATTTATAGACCACTTGATCCGGCCCCAGAGCCTGTATAAACTTATAATAAGCTTTCGAAGTCAGCTTTTTGAACCACGTTGCTGACTGGTGGTATTCAGGTATCGCGTGTACTACCTGATAACCCTTTTCATAAAGCCGGACCATCGATGGGATTAAAGCAGGCGGCTGTTGCAGGTCTACATCGAGTGTTGCCAAAACCTCTCCATTCGCGGCTTTAATTCCTGCCAATAATGCTTGCTGCTGCCCAAAGTTCCGTGAAAAATGAACGATCTTGAGCTCAGAATAGTGATCTTTCATTTCATCCAATATAATTCTGGATCGATCGGTACTGCATCGTTGACAACGATTACTTCATTTCGGTATGGAGCATAATCCACTCTTGATACTTCTTCCAGAAACCGCTGTATGGATTCTTCTTCATTGTAACAAGGGGCGATAATGGAGATTAGACCAGGTTTGAAGTTCCTATTAGTCCTAGCATCAGTATATAGACCACACATATGGGTGGATTTCAATTGGCCATTATGCTCCTTTTTGTATTTTCATTTCGCTCTCATCATTCACTGGTTTCATTTATTAAAGTAGGGTGCAGATATTCCCGGACCTCCCGCTTGATCGTCTCCGAAGTATCCCATTTACGAGTCAGGACATTGGAATATATAGCGCACCCCATCAAAAAGAGTCCAATGAGTCCGCCCGCAGCGTATTGTTGCACCTTGTTGTTTTTTAGCCATTTTCGTTGTTTTACGACCTGGTATAAATGGTTTGCTCCCCAGACCGCCCAGACTGATAACCCAATAATACTTAGATACATATACCGGTCGGCCGTGATCATAGCACGTGGCATAGGGAGAATGTGCAGGACGAGAAGAATGTTGATTCCGAAGAATAGCAGGCCAAAAAACGGCAGAAAAACTCTATTGCGATACAGATCAATAATATAAAGCAAAAGGAAGCTCGCAATGATTATGTAGCCATAGTAAAACCACGACAACGATTCGCCGGTGACTATGGGGAAGCCGTAGAAATAAAGTAGGTTCACTGGTAATATAAACCGGATTACATACACGATCAGACTATAGCTCCCAAATACGAAACGTTGATCCCAGGAATAAGCGCCTTCCAGTTCCAGTATACCAAGATTGTTCTGCGCAGACCAATACCAGAATAAGAAAGCCAACAAGAAGAAAGGTATCTTCTCAAGGGTAATCTTCAATGAAAAATTTTGACTTTTATAGGTGTGTAGGATAAAATCAATCAATAGAAGATTCAGCGGTAAAATGATAGCTTGCTCCTTGGACATCTGGCTCAAGACATATCCCAGGAATGTCAGTACAAGGTAAGAGTATTTCCGGGACCTTTTATACTGGAGATAAAAGAGCAGGCTTCCCAGTGTAAACGTGGGTAGAACGCATAGCCGATTAATATGCCCATCGAAATAAAAAGTCGAATTGCAGCCCAATTTTGTTGCTTCGGAGTTTTGTTTAATCTTAGATATGACAACTTCAGCCATTCCATGCGGGAAGAGGTTATTATTATGCAATAATAAATTAATCGAAATGGAGATTAGCTATTCAGCGGTTTAGAGGATATGAATATAATCATATTTATTGAATTATGCTAATAAAAAATGAAAATTGAACAGCTATAACTAATAAAGTGTTAACACTAATATCACATAACGCATTGATTTATAGCTATATATAGATAGATGTTTCGATAGAAAATATGTATAGTGATAAATTAAAATTCTTTGAAAATGTTATTATAGCCAATTAGTGATGGCTATACAAGGTAATCGGAAAGCATGTATAATAAACTTAGGTGTTGGGATAGTATAGGATGTTTGAATTAATATATAGCAATTCGTAATTAGCATCCAAAACCCACATCCTTTGATTACCTTGCCCATGTGTAAGTGAATCATCATCAAACAACAAGCTTAGCATGAATAATAAAACGGTTCAGTGGGGGATTATCGGTTGCGGTGACGTCGCTGAAGTGAAAAGCGGACCCGCCTTTAATAAAATACCGCATTCTACATTGGTCGCTGTAATGCGCCGGAATGGAGCGAAAGCCAAAGATTTTGCTAAGCGCCATCAGGTGAAGCATTGGTATGATGACGCAGATGAATTGTTGCACAATCCGGAAATCAATGCGGTATATATTGCGACCCCCCCGTCCAGTCATGCAGAGTATGCCCTCAAAGCGATCAAAGCCGGTAAGAACATTTATCTCGAGAAACCACTTGCACGGAGCTCCACGGAGGGGTGTGAAATCCTAAAAGCTTTAGCGGGTACGTCGGTCAAACTCACTGTGGCGCACTACCGCCGGAAGATGCCGGCCTTCCTTCAGGTCGAAGAGTTGTTGAAATCAAAGGTTATTGGAGAGGCGCGATTGATTGATATCCAGATTCTGCAGTCCAGTAAAGCCGATATTATTGCCTCCGCCAGCGATAATTGGCGGATCAATCCTGAAATATCAGGGGGCGGATACTTTTACGATCTGGCACCTCATCAGATTGATCTGATGTTGTCCTGGTTTGGTGTGCCAGCGAAGGTCAAAGGCTTTGGCGTGAATCAGCAGGGCGTTTACCCGGCCAACGATCTCGTTAATGGTATTATGAAATTCAAGGACAATATCCAGTTTCGTGGTGTTTGGGCTTTTAATGTATCCGAGTCCGATAAACTGGACCGGTGTACCATTTATGGAAGCAAAGGCTCTATCACCTTCTCATTTTTTGGTGATCAGGTTTTTCTCACTACCCCGGCTGGTACAGAAAATTTTGTTTTTCCACCGCTCCCACATGTTCAGCAGCCTATGATCGAGGCGACGGTGCAGTATTTTCTTGGTGCATCCGAGAATCCGTGCTCAATAGAAGATGCTATTCGTGGCATGGAGGTGATGGACGCGATGGCAAGAAGTGTAAGCAGGTCTACTGAATACGGTGTCTGACATTTTTGCTAATAAATGTTAAATAACATCAAAAATTTATTGCTATCCTGCATTCCGGTGAAAATGCTAAAGTTGTAATTTATTATTTAAATAAATTAATTAATAACTATATTTCACAAAGCCATTAAGTTTTATTGAAATGAAATCAAAATTTCAGCATTTCACCATTTCTTTTAATTATTCTTTGTAGCTGTCAGGGAGACCATCGACTTCAAAAGGACGTCACTACAGTAGTTGGTTCTGTGGGGTTGCAAATTGAAAAAATTGAAGATGTTCCTATTGAGTAACATGCAAAATCAGTACGCCAAAATTAATAATACAGAATATACTTTCTTACTGATTATTAACAAAGGTTCAAGCAACTTCATTCTGGTTTTCAAGATTCAATTCAAAAGTAAAAGGGTTTATCAGATTGTTTTCTGGCTTGGGATGTAAAGAATGACCGTTGTAGTTTTTTTGTAGTATTAGGAGCATTTGTTATTGGATGGAAATAAGTGTAAGATGTACTTCTCACTAAAAATCTCTGAAAAGTTGGGGTACGTGCTTAGCCCTTTATATGTAGATTCTAAGCAGACCTGCAGCGCAGGTCCAAGTATAGTAGCACCAGTTATTGTCAAAATATCGACCTCAGAGAGGTCGTAATGTATGCTTAGACATTGCGACTTCTCCGAAGTCGAAGAATACTGCAAAACCATCTACTAACATAGTTATGACCTCTCCGAAGTCTATTGAATCAAGTTCCAATAAACCTTTTATTTGCGCTAAACAAGGAGAAGCTGGGGATAGAAGCGCTAGATAATACCTATACATTATTTATGATTCCGAACACTAGTGTACATGAATTTCTGGTCTTCATCTGAAATGGAAACATAGGGTAAGGGTAGGTTTCATAATCACTGGTTTATCAAGCCTATTAATTTTTCTTATTTCTATTTCTTTTTCATGTAACTTGCTGTCAATTTAACCTATGAAAAAAGAAGAGCAGCAATTTGAACACTTGATTACGGAGATGATCGACCGTAAATACGGAATATGTGATGATTTTTTGAATGGAGAGATGTTGCAAGGACTTCGGGATAATTTGCATGCTTATCATGCGAAAGGTGGGATGCATCCAGCTGGTATTGGCCGACGTCTCGATTTTAAGAAGAATTTCAAAACACGGGGTGATGTTATTCGATGGATCGAAGAAGATACAGAACAGGGCTATGAAATCGAATTCTTGGAAAAGATTAATGCATTCATTCAATATCTGAATAGAACGTGCTACACGCAGATTAACCAATTTGAATTCCACTACGCCTATTATGAAGCCGGTAGTTTTTACAAAAGGCACCTGGATCAATTTAAAAGTCATTCCGGCCGAAAATTCTCGCTCGTTATATACTTAAACGAAGATTGGTCAGAATCGGATGGGGGCAACTTGTGCCTTTATCTGGATGACCAGGTGGTCAATGTACTTCCTAAGGGTGGAAGGGCGGTCTTTTTTAGAAGTGATGAGCTGGAGCATGAAGTCAGGCAAGCTCCTGGGCGATCACGAATCAGTATTGCCGGTTGGTTGAAAAGTGAGTAAGACGTTTTTTGTTGGTCAGCTCTAAAATAGAAGAACGGACATCAGTATCGATATCACGACATCGGAGTTAATCTGCAGATACTCCCGAAGGGTCTTTAGAGCTGAAACCATATGATTTTTAACCGTATTGGGTGAAAGGTTGAGCTGTTCTGCTATCTTTCGGTGCGACAAGCCTTCTCGTCGGCTGAGCTCAAAAATAATTTTTTGTTGTGGGGTCAGACAGGATTTAGCTTTTTCCAAACTTTCAAAATATTCCTTTTCGAGCAGTTCCTGATCAGCGGCTTGCTGTTTTTCCGAGATTACATTCCACATTTCTTTTCTCAGTTGCTGGTTTTTCGCACGTTGACGCAATAGGTCAATAACCTTATGATGGGTGATTTGAAAGATGTACGAACGAATATTTTGAATTTTAGACAGATCTTTTTGGCACATTACAAAAAACACCTCTTGCACAACATCTTCTGATAATGATCTGGACTTTAAGTTTTTAAAAGCGAAGCCGAAAACCTGTGTGTAGTATTCATTGAAAACGTCATCCATTGAAGGAGCCCGATTATCCGAGGTTGACTTTTTGGGTTTTGCCATGATCTTTTAACGCTTAACGACCCCAATGTTACAAAAAAATTAAAATAAATTTAAAAATAACTAGTCCTGTTTGGAGAATTTCCCGACTTGATATTGAAGTTCCTGCTGTTGCTAAATGGCGAAAGTGGATAGACATCAGAATTTATCATGTACAAAATCAAATAAATTAAGTGAGTAAAGAGCGCTATTATGAGTTATACAAGCAGTTTCTGAATCATACGATTTCAGAAAATGATTATCAAGATTTGATGAAATGGGTAGCGGATGAGAACAATGATCGACAATTAAGGCATTACATGACGATCTTGTGGGAAGAAAATAATTGGTCTGCAGATGCGAAACCCCGGAATTGGCAGGAATTTAAAAGTGGGTTCGGTCGAGACCGTAAAAAATCCCGGAATCCCAAGGTGATTTCCATGTGGTTTGGTCGTAGACGCAATACAAACATTTTAACTTATGCTGCTTCCGCGGCGGTGTTATTATTGATCACGTTCGCTGTATTTCAATTCAATCAGTCAGAGGAGATCATTTATCAAACCGCCTATGGTCAAACCCAGGATATCGAACTGTCTGATGGTAGCCTGGTCACGCTCAATGCCAACTCTTCGCTCCGATGGCAGGAAGACTGGCGAACCACGGGTGAACGGTATATCACACTGGATGGTGAAGCCTTCTTTGATGTAGCGCATACCACGGACCAAATACCCTTTACAGTTGAGACCAAGGACTTGAAGGTCAAGGTTCTGGGTACCACCTTCAATGTGTCTTCCCGACGAAAACATACCGATGTGACCCTCGAGTCAGGCCGTATAGAGCTGGATCTGAACCGCGTTGAGCACAGTGCTCTTAAAATGGAGCCTGGCGATCGGATAAACTTTTCATCTGTGGACAATGTCCTGCACAGAGACAAAGTGGAAACCATTGCTGAATCTGCGAATTGGCTGGATGGGGTACTTCGTTTTGAAGACGTCACCGTAGAAGAAATGTTCAAAGAGATCGAGGATCAATATGGAAAAACATTGATAACCAGGGACAGCAGCTTATTGACGCGACGCATGTTCACAGGGATTCCGTATAAAGACTGGCCGGTTGTCAAAGAAGCCCTTGAATTGGCTCTGGATGTAAATATCGAAGAGCAGGGAGACCAGTTGTTTGTCAGAAATGATGATTAATCCAAAGTAATTGCCGAGATAAAACTTAAATAACCGCACCATGAAAAAAAAGATGAAAACCAGTTTAAATGTACTCTTACTCTTCATTCTGATTTTGTTTTCTGTAGAAGGGAAATCAGGAGGACCCGGTGTGGCATCGGAAAGCTACCCCGCCGATGAAATCACATTTGTGGAAGCTATCAAAGAAATCAGTGTCCGATTTGAGGTGTTTTTCACCTTTGATCTCAAGCTTGTGGAAGGAATTATGGTAGATGAATCTTTTCGAAATTTCAATACCGTGGAGAATGCCGTGGAGTTTGTTCTGCAAGCGACCAGTCTGAAGTATCGCATCATCCAAACCCGGTATGTCATAATCTACAAGGATGATGTGGAAGGCCTCGAATCACTGCGTCAAATGTCTCATCATCTGGATGGATTGATCAGTGAAGGAGAAAAAGCCAGCGAAGAAAAGCAAAAACGTCGGTCGAGCGTAGTGCAAAGACTTATTCCTCGGCAAATGAATCATGAGATCGCCCCCTTTTCATTCTCGGTGGAAGGGCGGATTGTAGATCAGGATGGTCAGCCTTTGATTGGCGTCAATGTGTTGGTGAAAGGAACTAATAAAGGTACGGCAACAGATTTTGAAGGAAGATTTGTTCTGGATGATGTGGACGAAAAAGCCATTTTGGTCGTCTCTTATGTAGGTTATCAGACGAAGGAAGTACCGGTGGCCGGGAAGCCGTTGATTGAGATTACGCTTTTATCAGACACCCATCTATTGGATGAATTAATCGTCGTAGGTTACAGTACGATTAAAAAAGCAGACCTGACCGGTTCGGTGTCTGTGGTGTCCTCGGAAGAAATCAAGAATAATCAATACACCAATGTGTTAAAAGCATTGCAGGGTAAAGTACCGGGCATGTATATCACGGCAGATGGAGATCCCACGGGGCGGGCTGGCGTAAGAATCCGGGGTATTACTTCTGTGAATGCAAATCCGCCACTCATCGTATTAGACGGGATGCCTACCCAGCTCAACCTGAGCGACATCAACTCAGCAGATATTGCATCGATCCAGATTCTTAAAGACGCATCATCAGCCAGTATTTATGGTTCCAGAGCTGCCAGCGGAGTTATTTTGATCGAAACTAAAAAGGGGCGAGTTGGAAAAACCAATGTAGAATATCAGGGTTCTGCAGGTTATTCCACCATCATGCACCGCCCTCAGATGATGAATACCATCCAGTATGGAGAGGCTTTTTGGAGAGCAGCCATTAATGATGGTTTGGATCCTGGAAGCCAAACCTTGCTCTATACCTATGATTGGGATCGGGATGCGGATGGAAATCCTCAATTGCACGCCGTTTTCCCCAGAAAATGGCTCAATAGAGAAGAAACAATGCCATCGGCAGACACAGACTGGTTTGACGAGGTGTTGCAGAATGGATTTCGTCAACAGCACCAACTTTCCATCACTTCCGGATCTGAAAAATCCAGATCGTTGTTTTCCGTCAATTATTTTCAAAATGATGGAACGGTTATCCATAGTGGTCTGAAAAGATATACCCTGCGTCTAAATTCAGATTACAATCTGATTGATGGACTTTTGAGGGTCGGCGAGAACATCTCCGTTTCCCATAAAGTGTATCGCGGTGGTGTCAACAGTTCAATTCGAAACATGCTGATCATGCCACCCATCGTGCCGGTGTATACCAATGATGGAGAATGGGGTGGGACAGCCTATGCTTACGGGATGGATGATTACAATAACCCGGTGCGGGAATTGACGATCAATAAAGACAATAAAAACAGAGATTCTAAACTGATGGGTAGTGTTTTTGCAGAACTGAATCCCTTAGAGGGTTTGGTTTTGAAAACACAGGTGGGTTTGAATTATTCCAGAGGCTATTTCAGACATATAAATTATACCTGGGAAGAAGGTGGCGGGAAGCGGGACATCAGAAATGGCATCAATAATTACTACGGAAATAGCATGAATTTCACCTTTACGAATACGGCTAATTACGATTTTTCCATCATTCAGGATCATAATTTTTCGGTATTGGGTGGAATTGAGATGTTCAAACACAAATCAGAGAATTTTGCTGCAACCCGATTGGATATCCAGTTGGAGGACCGGGATTTTGCTTATCTGAATTCTGCCACCGGGAACCTGTCGGCTGGAGGCAGTGGAAATGAACTGTCTATGATCTCCTACTTTTCCAAGTTAAACTACAATTATAAGTCAAAGTATTTGTTGTCGGCCACGATGCGCTATGATGGTTCTTCCGTATTTGGTGCCAATAACAGGTATGCTTTGTTTCCGGCCCTTAGCCTGGGCTGGCGAATTAGTGATGAAACATTCTTTGATGATATTACTGCTTTATCAGAATTAAAGATTCGCGCAAGTTGGGGGATAAATGGGAATTCTAATATTCCTTCTACCGCTCGATTTAATTATTATGATTCGGATTACTTTGAGACAGCGTATGCCATAAAAGGTCAGGAAAATGGTCAATTGGCATCCGGGTATCGTAGAATACAAACCGGAAATGAAGACTTGAAGTGGGAGGAAACCGAACAGATTACGGTGGGACTGGATTATGGGATGTTCGATGGCCGGTTGTCTGGATCACTGGACATATACCACAAGATTACTACCGGGATGCTCTTTTTTCCACCTTTTTTGGGAGCATCCGGAGAGGGAGCCGGCCAATGGTACAATGCAGCAGATATGTCCAATCAAGGTGTGGAGTTTCTGATATCTTATGCGAACGATCCCAATAAGGCATTTAATTATTCCATTGGACTAAATCTGAGCTCCAATAAAAACCGAATCGATAATTTGCCCGAAGAAGTTCGGTTCGCGTATGGCGGCAATGGGGTGGACGAGGATATTCAAGGGCTTCCGTTGCGATCTTTTTATGGATTTGTAGCAGACGGTATCTTTAAAAGTGAGCAAGAGGTGGAACAGCATGCTACTCAAAGAGGAAAAGGCATCGGACGAATTCGATACAAAGACCTGAACAATGATGGTCAGATCACCTGGCAGGATGATCGAAAGTGGTTGGGTAGCAGTGATCCAAAATTAATGTATGGGTTTGACTTTAAGTTCGGTTACAAGAATTTTAGTTTATCCATGTTCTGGCAGGGAGTAGCTGGCGGTTTAGTGCGAAACGACTGGAAGACCTACAGTGATTTTTGGAATGTATGGACTCAGGCTGGATTTAATCATGAAGTGCGTGTACTGGACGCCTGGTCACCGGACAATCCGGATTCCGATATACCGGCATTGTCCTTATCCAATGCAAATGACGAGCGGAGACTATCTTCGTACTATTTGGAGTATGGAGATTATTTGAAGTTAAGAGATATCGAGCTTGGATATGATCTACCCGCTGGGATCCTCCGTAAAATCCGGGCCCAAAACTGCCGACTGTACATTAGTGCCCAGAATATGATCAACATTAAACGCTGGTGGGGTGACCATGTCTTTACAGGGCACTACCCGGAAACAGCCACCAAAGGGAGTGAATACTCCAATCCATATATGAGACCACAAATATTTTCCACCGGAGTTAACATCACATTCTAGAACCATACCAAAATATATAGATATGAATACCTTATTAAAGTCTGCCGTGTATATCGTTCTTCTTGCCATTATTCTGAGTTGTCAGGACTACCTTGATATCAAACCGAAAGGCGTGCTCACGGATGAGTTTGTCGGCAAAATAGAAAATGTAGAAGGTTTGGTCATTGCGGCATACTCGTTTATCCAGAAAAAAAGGCCCTGTTGTGAAGAGCTTAAATCCTTGAACCCCTGGATCGCCAGCGTACGATCGGACGATGCCTACAAAGGAGGTGGTGGACTGGATGATCAGTCTTCTTGGTATCAGATGGAAGTGTTTTCATTGGTTTCTCCCAGCGTCAACAACAACAATGGGGTATGGAAAAATGGATACTATGGCATATCCAGAGCAAATACAGCGATTTCAAAGTTGAAAGAAATTAACGATGAGGACTTTGCTCTGAAACAAACCCGTATCGCAGAAATGAGATTTTTGAGAGGTTGGTTGCATTTTAAGCTGAAGATGAATTACAAGTGGATTCCTTATATCACCGATGGACTGAGCCCACAAGAAATTAAGAAAATCCCCAATCGGCCGGATGGTGCCACGAACGATTTGGAAATCTGGCAGAAAATTTATGAGGACTTTAAGTTTGCTTCTGAAAACTTGCCTGAGAAGCAAAATGATGTAGGGCGGATTAATAAGTATGGCGCCAAAGCGTACCTGGTTCATGCTCTGATGTGGATGGCTTACGAACAGGATATGGACAACAAAGTCGTGAATGTGAACAAAAGCAGATTGGAAGAAGCACTCCAGCAAACTGATGATATTATCAACAGTGGTCTGTATAGCCTGGCCCCTGATTTTTCGCTGAACTTCATGTACAATACATTTTCGCCGGAAGTGATCTGGGCATTGCAATTCTCTGTAGACGATGGAACGCCCTATGGTAATCTCAATGCGGGAAATTCATTGACGGCACCGTGGTGGTCACCTTACTTTAGTTGCTGTGATTTTCATAAACCATCTTACAATATGGTCAATGCTTTCAAGGTCGATGAGAATGGGTTGCCTTTGTTTGAAACATTCAATGACCAGTCGGCGAACAATAACCCCCGGTTTTTTAAGGGTGAAAATAGTTTCGACCCCCGAATAGGACATACAGTTGCCATTCCGGGTCTGCCGTGGAAATATCAAAATCAAAGCAATCCTGTGTTATTCGATAGTACCGCCAGCCGGCAATCTGCCGTATATGGGTACTTTCACTCCATGAAGGAAAATGTACGGACAGATAGTCCGGGGTTGGTGGATTTGTTTTGGATGTTCAACTCCAAGGATCAGGCAGAAGTGCGCTATGATGAGGTATTGTTGTGGAAAGCCGAGATATTAATCGAACTGGGTCGGGAAAAGGAAGCACTGTCGATCATTAACGATGTTCGGAAAAGAGCAGGTCAAAGTACGGCAAAACTAGTTTTTGAAAATGGCACGCCTACCCTGGATTATCAGATTGGCCTGTATGAAGATGGGGTCAATGTCAAATGGACCCAGGATTTTGCACGGAAGGCGCTTCGGTGGGAAAGAAGGCTGGAGTTTGCTATGGAGGGGCGTCGGTTTTTTGACCTGGTTCGGTGGGGGATTGCTGAAGAAACCATGGACACGTACTTTGCTGAAGAAAAGAAACGGAGATCTTGGCTTGAAATTGCTGATTTCACCTCAGGCAGAGATGAATTCAGACCCATCCCACAAGCTCAAGTCAACCTTTCAGAAGGAGCTTATGTCCAAAATCCGGGGTATTAGTATCTTGAATGTTTTTTATAGAATTATTTAAAAACACATTTGACATGATTAGTAAGAGAATTGGAATCACAGTTTTAGCCTTTATCCTGGTGTTGGGATGGAGTCATTTGATGGCTCAGAATAAGTCCATGCCTGAGATCCGGGTTTTATTTGACGGAGTATCCTTAGACGGTTGGGATGTAGCCAATCCGGCATTTCGTGGATTGTGGTATGTCAAAGACAGTACGATATATGGCGGAGACGGGAAGCATAAAATACCAGCCAACACGTATTTGCACACGACCGAAGAGTACGAGGATTTTGAATTTCGCTGTTTATTTCGGATAACAGGAGATCCTATGACGGGGATGATTAACAGTGGGATACAGTACCGATCGCAAATTCGGGATGGCCGCATGATCGGTTATCAGGCTGATATTGGAAAAGGGTATTGGGGTGACATTTATGATGAGCACCGTCGAGGGAAGTTGGTCGATGGCGATCTCAGCGTACTGCACCGGATACTGAATGCAGACGGATGGAATAGTTACATTATACGTTGTCAGGGAGACCTGCATGAGACTTATATCAATGGGGTTCAGGTAGCGCGTTATGTGGAAGAGGATCCATCGATACCCCGCAAAGGGATCATTGGGATGCAAAATCATTCCGGCGGAAATTCCATGGTGGAGTTCCGGGACATCACCATTACGATACTTTCAGAAGAATAAACAATTGGTAGCGGTAAAAAAGGAGCTTCAAGAACCTTACCACCCAAAAAACAGAAAGATCTAGCTATGAGATTAAGAATAGGAAAGCAACATATATTACAATTAATTCTAGCATTTTTTCCGCTCGTGTTGTGGTCCCAGGAGCTGTCAGAACGAACCAAGGCTTTGGATCCGAACGACCAGTTGGCGCAATTTGACTTGTTGGATGGATTTGTGATCGAATTGGTGGCCAGTGAAGAAGATGGGATTGTGAATCCGATCGATCTTACGTTTGACGATGCGGGGCGTTTGTGGACACAGACGGCGCGGATGTACCCCATGGATCCGGTGTCTGATATCAAGTGGCAGGACTTGCTGGCACTGATGGATGATGAAGAGAAGCAAAAGCAACATCCGGCCTTTAAGAAGCTAAAAGATCGGTTCGAAGGAAAAGTGCCGGGGGAAGATCAGATATTGATCCTGGATGGGATTTATCCTGGAGAGGAAAAGAAGGTAGAGGTCTGGCAGGACAATCTGACGATTCCCATGAGCATTTTGCCCTACAAGAATGGGGCTTTTGTGGCGCAGGGCTCGGAGTTGTTTTATCTGATTGATACCGATGATGACGGGAAAGCGGATCAACGCGTTCCTCTGCTGACTGGTTTTGGATTTACAGATACCCACACGATGGCGCACACGCTGATCAAAGGACCGAACCATTGGGTACACTTTAGCCACGGAGCGCTGAATAAGGGGAATGTACGTTCGTTGACCAGTGATGCCAGTGCGCGTTTTGACTTTAGCAAGATTGGACGGTTCACGGAGGATGGTAAGAAGATAGAAGTTATAAATGCGGGATTAAACAATATTTGGGGACTTCAGTTGCGGAACAATGGGTTGTGGTACGGTATTGAAGCCAATGATCTGGGGTATTCAGTAGTCCCCATGCAGCCTGGGATGGCGTATCCGGGGATCGGGAATGACCGGCTCCGTCCGTATCAGCCTTTCGTACCGAAACTGCATTCGTTTCGGGTGGGTGGTACCGGTTTGTCGGGTTTGGCGTTTTCAGATGATACGGAAGGGTCTTTTCCGGCTGAGTACGACGATGTAGCCTTTTTGGCCAATCCGATTACGAGCACGATCAACATGGTGCGGATCGTTCGGCATGAAGACGGCAGTATCGAAGCAGAACATTTGCAGGATCTGTTGCGGAGTTCGGATGACTGGTTCCGGCCGGTGAATATGGAGTTTGGTCCGGATGGGTGTTTGTATATTGCAGATTGGTACAATAAGATTGTATCGCACAACGAAGTGGCCACGACGCATCCGGATCGGGACAAATCCCACGGTCGGATCTGGCGGATTCGCCACGTGTCCCAGGAGCCGAGAGCAATTCCTGATTTTTATAAAATGGCTACTGAAGAGTTGCCGACTCACTTGCGTTCACCCTCATTGTGGGCCCGGCGTGCGGCCTGGAGTCAGATAGCGGAACGGCCCTCGGGGCAGACCAGGTCATTAATTCCACGTTTGGTGGAAATGGTAAAGGATGAGACCGAGGATGAATATACGCGGATCCATGCATTGTGGTCTTTGGAAAGTCTGGGGCACTACGACCGGTCGATGGTGGAGACCTTGCTGGGGGAGTCTTCCCAGCATCTTCAGCGGGAAGCGATCCGGACATTGATTGCCTTCTCACCGGAGTTGGATGAGCTGGTTCGGTTGACGAAGCCTTTTTTGACATCATGGAATCCAGAGATCCGGGCCCAGGTGTTGCGTACGCTGGGGGAGGTTGGTTCTGCCAACCAGGACGTGATTAGAATGCTGATATCTGCCTGTCAGCCGGAATTGCCGGGCAATGAAATGGGAGGATCGTATGAGCGTCGCCAGGAACGGTATCTGGCGCGTAGAGCACTCGAGCAGTATTCGGACCAGCTGTATGATTATTTGATCAGCGGGGAATCAGCCGGATTACCAACCACTAATAAATTGTGGGCAATGTTAGCGCTGCCGGATCGTCAGAAGGAAGCGGTTTTTCCGAAGATATGGTCTTCGTCACCACCGGAAGAACTGGATGCGTCGACCTTCATAGGAGTACTGAATATGACGGATGATCCGGTGGTTTATCAGAAGGTAGAACAATTGGTGAATCAATCCGGGAATCCGGAACGCTATATTCGTTATGCGCTGGATCATCAATCCCGGATTCAGTCTGGTGCTGTGGGCAAGCTGTTTAAGAGACCGGTGCTCACCATGCTTCAGAGTGATAAAGAGGAACGCATTATGCTGGCATTGGAGTCGATTAATAAGCTGGATGTGGAAGGAGGAAATGCCCTATTGCTGGATCTGTTCAAACAGACGGGCAACCGGACGATCACGGATGGTGTATTAAAGGCGCTGGCGAATAAGGCGGCGGAAAATAAGGAAGTGTTTGCCTCGGTAGCCGGGGATAAAGAAATATCATTTGAGACGCGATCGGCGGCACTGAATATATTGAGTAAGGCAGATAAAGAGGCCGGGGGACGTGTTTTCCGACGTTGGTGGCCGTCGATGTCTTCTTCAGAAAAGCAAGAGATGATCACGATCTATTCATCGAGTAAAACGGGGAGTCTACTTTTGCTGGATGCCATTGATGCCGGAACTGTGAAAGCCCATATGCTCACCATGCCCATTGTGGAGCGGATGAATCATTTGAGTGGCGACCCACGGAGTGAGGCCTTATTGTCAAAAATGAATCAGAAGGCAGACCAGAAAGTCGAGACCAAGCAAGGAAGTCAGAAGGTAGAAAAATTTGTATTGATGACAGAAAAAACGAAAGGCGTGGCATCGAATGGTAAGGTCTTGTTCACGACCTGTTTGCTTTGTCATCAGGTCGGGGATCAGGGTCAGGATATAGCACCGGCATTGGATGGCTCAGCGTACCGGGATACCCGGGCATTGCTAACTGCCATTCTGGAGCCCGATGAAGCGGTGGAGTCTGGTTATTATGTATACCGGGTCACGAAGAAGGACGATTCTGTAGTGGAGGGCTATATGTACGAGAAGAATGCACAGGGTACGACCATCGCCTTTATGGGGGGCACGAAGACCTTCATTCCAAAAGCTGATATAGCTGAAGAAGGATTTTTGACGGGACGTTCGTTTATGCCGTCGGGATTGATTGAACATTACTCCGCTCAACAGGTCGCAGACCTGGTGGCTTATATTAAAACGTTGAAGTGAGGCTCGATGGAATAGAGAAAAGAAAGAAAATTGAAAGATATTTGGAATGATCGGATTCCGGTGTGCCTACGCCGATCTATCATCCACCTGGTGATAATTAATAATAAAATTGAATCATTAAACAGATCTAATATGGCAAATAGAATTTTAAGGAACACGATCGTGTTCACGTTCTTTTTTTTGGGGATTCAACTGCATTCGAATGCAGAACCACTCAATATGAACCACGAAATATTGGGCAATTACGATCTGGAGGTCAAAGGAGCACCCTATGGATACGAAGAAGGGACACTCAGCATAGAAAAAACTGGAGGTCGCTTGGAATCAAAAATTGCAATGGCAGGGGCTGTATTTCGCGCTACCAAGACTGAAATCAACGGCAGTAATGTGCGCATTGATATTTATATTGAGGGCATTGCAATGAAATTGGATTTAGAATATAAAAATTCCATTTTGGAAGGGAGGGTGACCTCTTCCAGTATGGATTTGGAGGTGTACGCTTCAAAGATGAACCAAGAAAAAGATGCGCTTTTCGGAGCATATGAAATGGAAGTCAAAGGGGCCCCTTATGGATACGGTGAAGGGACGCTCCGAATTGAACGCAATGGGTCGCGCATCCAAGGGAACGTAGAAGTGGCTGGTGCGGTCTTTCGCGCCACGAAAACCGAAGTGTCGGGGAATCAGGTTCTGATGGACATATACATCGAAGGCATTCCGATGAAACTGGATCTTCGATATGAAGACGCCGAGTTGAATGGTACGGTGGTATCGACAGATATGAATCTTGAATTGCATGCCAAAAAGATTGAAAAATCGGATGCAGAGATTTTGGGAGACTATGATTTGAAGGTGGAGGATGCGCCCTATGGCTATGAGAGTGGTGTGTTAACCATTCGTGACCAGGGTGATCAATTGCAAAGTGAGGTAAAAATGGCCGGAGCTGTTTTCCGGGCTATGAAGACCGAAGTCGATGACAACACGGTTATCATCACTATATATATCGAAGGCATTCCGATGAAGCTGAATCTAGTGTATGACGATTCAAAGCTGTCAGGTCAGGTTACCTCGACAGATATGAATCTGAAGGTGACGGCGACTAAGATTTAAATACAAAACATTCAATCAAAAATACTTTATCATGAAAAAACTTATCATTTATATTTTTATCATTCCATTCGTTATGATGGCATTTCTTTCGTGTGAAAAAGATGATCCGGCACCACCCCCGACCGTACGAATCTCCGCAGAAGCATCCGAAAATGATGTGTTTACGTATTATTTCAAAGCTTCTGTAGAGAATGCAAGCGCATATGCATGGGATTTTGGAGATGGCCGCACCAGTTCGGAACTCAATCCCGAGCACACCTATGAACAGTCGGGGACCTATGAGGTAACACTCACGGTGACTGGAGATGGTGGGGAGGCATCTGCTTCTATGGAAGTAGTGATTACCACACGAATGGATTTTTTGACAGGGGGACCGGACAATGAAGATGGCAAGACCTGGGTCTTGAGCACAAAAGCTTCTACAGGAGATGGTGCTGGTATCATCCGAACTAATTTCCCGAACAACATATTAAAGTTTCCGGACAATGTCCTGGCTGCATTTGGTGCACAGGCGGAGTATGACAATGAGTATACATTTAAGCATGATGGTACATACCAGGTCAATAATGTGAATGGTAATTTTTTGAGTGGTTGGTTATATGCGCTCAATGAATTGGGCCAATCAAAGATCGTTGCGACCTCTTCGTATGGAATTTTCGTCGTCAAAGAAGAGAATCCTGACAATACAACCTGGGAGTGGCAGACGGGTGATTTTGAAATTGATGCCACGAATGAAGTGACGCCCGGCGAAATTGTACATGAAAAAATCATCTTTGAGGACGTGGATTATCTGACATTTACGAATGGTGGATTTATGGGGATATTGGATTATGTGAGTACCGTGCTGATCCGGGAAATTTCTAAAGATAAGCTGGTGTTGTCTATGTTCCAGCATACCAATCAGGACTTTCCCGATAAACCATCTTTGTGCATAACCATGACTTTTGTTCCAAAATAGTCATTACGGAAATTTGTGAGGAACCAATGAAATTGAAACTAGCGGTACTTTTATTACTAGTGGTGTTATCTGCTTGTACGTCTTCTCAGTCTGACCAGGACATGGATCATTTTGAAGTATTCCGGGGTACGAATTTGGCACACTGGTTATCTCAAAGCAACCGGAGAGGGGAAGCCCGGGCAGCTTACATTACCCAGGCAGATATACAGAATATCAAGTCGATGGGATTTGATCACGTCCGGTTGCCTGTGGATGAAGAGCAATTGTGGGATTCGAGCGGAGTTCGCCACCAAGATGCATTCCGGTTACTCACACAATGTATAGAGTGGTGCGTTGAAAATGATCTTCGGATTATCGTGGATTTACATATTTTACGATCCCATTATTTCAATACGGGGGATAATCCGTTATGGACGGATCCGGTGGAGCAGGAAAAGTTTGTTGCACTATGGATGGATCTTTCCAATGCCTTGAAGGAATATCCCAATAATCGGGTTGCCTATGAACTGATGAACGAACCGGTCGCTGATGAACCGGACCAATGGAATGATTTGGTGCGAACCACTGTTGCCCGTATTCGGGAGCAGGAGCCTCGTCGTACCCTGCTGATCGGGTCCAATCGTTGGCAATCAGTCGCTACGTTTGAAGATTTATACATCCCGGAAAATGATCCGCACATTATATTGACCTTTCACTATTACGATCCATTTTTATTGACGCATTGGAATGCCAGCTGGACAGCATTGAGAAGTTACACTGGTCCGGTGCACTATCCGGGGGTCCTTTTGGAAAAGGAAGAATACGACCAGTTGCCCGATAGTATTCATGCAGTCATAGGGCCTTATAGGGTGCTGGAGTATGATAAATCGCATATTTTGGAGGAATGGAGCGCCGCTATAAAGGTGGCAAAACGCCATGGATTGGATCTTTACTGTGGTGAGTTTGGGGTGATCAAAAAAGCGCCCGACGAAGATCGATTGCGTTGGTACCAGGATATGATTGAATTATTTGAGGAGAACCAGATCGGGTACGCCAACTGGAACTACAAGAGTGATAATTTTGGCTTAGTGAACGGGGGTGGTCAGCCCAATTCGGTTTTGATTGATATTGTTTCCGGTGAGTAGCTTGAATCAGTGTGATCTTGAAATGGAGGTATTTAAACTTTTTTTATTTACCTTTAGAATCAGGAAAAATTGAACAGTATGACAACACGGAGAAAATTTATTAAGAAAACAGCACTTGGAAGTGCTGGTATGGCCTTGGCTGGCTCTGCGATGGCGATGCCCGCCAGCAGTTATAACCGAATTATCGGAGCGAATGACCGGTTGAATGTTGCTATTGCCGGATTGGGTCGGAGATACGGCGCTTTCGTAGAATCAATAGCGAGAAAGGAAAGCAATGTGCACCTGTCATATCTGTGTGACGTGATGGAGCACCAGCGCACCAATGCCCTCGAGCGGTTCAGAAAAAGCATCGACTACAACCCCAAGTTGGAAAACGATATCCGAAAAGTGATCGCTGATAGTGAAGTGGATGTATTGATCAATGCTACACCGGATCATTGGCATGCACCAGGTTCGATCATGGCCTTAAAAGCCGGAAAACACGTTTATGTGGAGAAACCCTGTAGTCATGATATGAATGAAAACGAACTACTTGTAGCGGCGGCGAAAAAATATGACAAGGTCGTGCAGATGGGGAACCAACAACGATCTTCCGACCATACTATCGAAGTGATTAAGATGATCCATGATGGGGCTATCGGAAAACCTTACAAAGGTTTGGCATTTTATGAAAATGGCCGGGGAGAAGTACCTGTGCAGAAAAAAGCACCGGTTCCTCAGGGTTTGGACTGGGAACTGTTCCAGGGACCTGCACCGCGAAGGGATTATACCTCCGAAACATGGAATTATAACTGGCACTGGTATGGGTGGGACTATGGTACAGCGGAAGCAGGAAACAATGGTACCCACGAACTCGATATCGCCCGGTGGGCGTTGCAAGTGGATTACCCACGACATGCCAGCGTGAGAGCTTTCAAAAGACAGTTTAAAAACGATGGCTGGGAAATGTATGACAGCATGGAAGCCACCTTTGATTTTGCTGACGACAAGGTCATTCAGTGGGATGGGAAAAGCCGAAATGGATACAACACTTATCGTGCCGGACGTGGCCGGGGGACGATTATTTACGGTACGGAGGGTACTGTTTTTGTGGATCGTTCAAAATATGAAATGACTGACCGAAAAGGAAAGATAGTCAAAGAAGGTTCCGGAGGAGGAAACGAAGCCGGAACTGCATTGGGTGGCGGTGGAGATATGTCCACCACCCACGTGATCAATTTCTTTAATACCATACGAGGGAAAGATAAATTGCAAGCACCGATAGATGATGCTGCGATTAGCATGGCCATGGTTCATTATGCCAATATGGCTTATCGTTCCGGCAAAAATTTTGATGTCAATGAGAAGAATGGTCAGGTTTCTGACCGTCATGCCAAAAAATATTGGAAACGAACGTATGAGAAAGGTTGGGAACCAACCCTTTAAGAAGAGCAAAAGATCGAAAGGATCAGGTGTAGTATTATTCTTGCTTTTTTGCATGGTTTTTGACCTTATTGCGAAGTGGGTTTTTATAATTGGAAAATCAATTTTATCTTATATGCCGAATTCATTCAGCGTTGAATGGCCGTATACATCACCCAATAATATAAGATGAAAAAATCACAAGATTCCCGAAGAGATTTCCTGAAGAAATCTGCAGTTACTTCCGCTGGTTTTATGATCGTGCCTCGGCATGTGATCGGAGGAAAAAATTATACCGCACCAAGTGATAAACTCAATGTGGCCGGGATAGGTGCCGGCGGGAAAGGACGGTCTGATCTGGCCAGTTTTGTGAAAGGAGGAAATGTGAATGTGGTTGCGCTATGCGACGTAGATGATGTTAATGCAGCCAAAACCCGGAAAGCATACCCGAAAGCACCTTACTACCATGATTTTCGTGAGATGCTGGACAAAGAGAAGGACAATATCGATGCCTGTTCGATTTCGACACCGGATCATACCCATGCTGTAGCTACTTTGGCGGCGATGGAACGTGGGAAACATGTCTATACCCAAAAACCATTAACCCACGATATATGGGAAGCACGTCAGTTGACCAAAGCTGCTGAAAAATACAAAGTGGTGACCCAGATGGGAAACCAGGGAGGTTCCGGAGATGGTGTTCGGAAAGGACATGAAATGGTGAATGCCGGATTGATCGGGGAAGTACATACAGTTCATGCCTGGACCAATCGACCGGTGTGGGCTCAGGGATTTTCTTTGCCAAAAGGGAATTTTGAAGTACCGTCCACATTGGATTGGGATCTTTGGTTGGGACCTGCCCAGTATCAAGAATATAATCCTGTATTTGTTCCATGGAGTTGGAGGGCCTGGTATCCTTTCGGAACCGGAGCTTTGGGCGATATGGCCTGTCACATCCTTGATCCGGCATTTCGCATACTACCGATAAGGTATCCATCGCAGTTTGAATGTAGTATTCCCAAAAGTTGGACGCCCGATGGCGAAGAAATCAAGCACCTCGATGGTTTCCCGCCTTCATCCATCATTCATTTGACTTACCCCCGCACGGATGGTAAAGGAGAAATCAAGCTTTCGTGGTATGACGGTGGTGTATTGCCTCCATTGCCTGAAGAATTGTTGCCTGGCGAAGAATTTGGAAACTGGGATGGCGGTGTGCTGTTAATCGGAGACAAAGGAAAGTTGTTGATGGATTGTTATGGAGACAACCCGCGATTGCTGCCTACAAAGTTGATGGATATGGTCAGAACGCCCCAAGAAACCATTCCCCGGGTGCCCGAAGGACACTATTTGCAGTGGGTGAATGCATGTATTGCCGGATACGGGAACAAAGAAACCAGTTCTCCATTTGAATTTGCTGGCCCTTTTGCCGAAAGTATTCTGATCGGAAATCTGGCGATCCGGAGCTGGTATCTGGATAAACCTGATGCCAAAGGAAAAGAATCTTATCCGGGACGAACAAAGTTAATGTGGGATGCGGACCAGATGAAAGTGACTAACTTTGATGAGGCAAATCAGTTTGTAAGGAGAAAATATCGGGACGGATACAGTCTGAATGTGTAGAATCCATTGTATCAGATGCAACAAACGAAAGTGACTCCGGAGAGAATCACAGTTAATTAGCAATTAGCAAAATAAATGATTTCCGGTCTCAGCGAGGTCGCACTATCTTTGCAGGTTTCATTTCCACCCTCCTTTAACACAAAACCGAACAAAAGGAAGGCATGAACGAATGATGTCCGCCAACGGAGGATCCAGGGACCATGGGATCCTGATGTCTACATCGACAATGCCAGGATTCCCAGCAGTATACCCAGTTCCATATCCGGATGAACGGAGGACCTTATGTTGTTAAGTGCCCGATGCAGGTGATTGCGTACAGTGAGCGGTGATATGCCCAGTTTCTCAGCGATCGTCTGATGAGAAAGACCCTCTTTTTTACTCATATTGAATATCACTCGTTGCTGGTCGGGTAATTTTGCAAGACATTGTTCCAGTATCTCTTTGTAATGCGTGGCATCCATTCTTTTTTCCGCTATGGGCTGAACTATATTTGACGGTTCGTTCCAGTAGCGAAACAAATAATCCCGATAGGTCTTATCGTGGCCTGCTTTCTTTAGGTGGTCATAAGCCCTGTTTCGACAAATGATATAAATGTAGGTATCCCAATTCCGGACATTTGTCAATTCCGATCTTTTACGAAGTAATGTTAAGAATATATCCTGGGTCAGGTCTTTCGCCAACTCCGGATCGCTTAACATTTTAATGAAAAAACCATAACATCTATCCCTGTATTGCTCAAACAAGAACTTGACGTTTGTTGATTTTTTCATAATAAGAGTTATAGATAGTATAAAAGCAAATATAAGACAATCCTAATAAAATAAAAACTTCAAAATTCTTGGCTTATCACTGGTATGTGTCCCACTCGAGGTCGTCCTTATAATGAACGGGATGATAAGTGCTCTGAACTGCAGTTGTGAATACACCCATAGTAGAGACGCATCCGAAAAAAGAACCAGTGGGAAATTACTATAAAAAACGACTCGAAAAATTAATGGAAAAATACCTTGATCGGACTTGTACGCCCGATGAGCGCGATGAGTTGTTGAAATACATCAAGGAATCTTCCGGTCCGGACGCACTGGATCTGATGGGGGCAAAAGCATGGATTGAATCCCGTAATCATGAAATTCCGGATGAATTGACATGGCATGAACTTAAAGAAACGCGTGCTGAGTCAAAGAAGCCAGCACTTCACGTTGCGTGGAGCCGGGTATGGAAATGGTCTGCGGTAGCAGCTGTTCTACTTGGCGTGTATTTCGCCACGACCTGGTCTGAAGATCAGAATGATATAGTGAGCTATGAAACGGGCTACGGCGAGCAACTGGAGGTTTTATTGGATGATGGGACCAAAGTGTATTTGAATGCGGATTCAAAGTTGACCTGGGATGAGGACTGGGTTCAAAATGGAATGCGAATTGTTCAACTGGAGGGGGAAGCTTTTTTTGATGTGTCGCACATTGATGTAGGTGACTCTGTGAGGACCAGCCCCGCTCGATCTCATGTCACTACTTCTTCCCGGATGCCCTTTGAAGTATTGACTTCAGATCTGAAGATTCGTGTTCTCGGCACTGCATTTAGTACAACCCGTCGACGGGGAAAAACTGAGGTGTTTCTGGAAAGTGGTAAAGTCGAACTCTCCTTGCGTTCACGGGATAAACAACAAGCCCATACGAAAAAGAACGATGTGGATCGGACATCAAAAGTGACAGGTTCCAACAATAAAACAGCAGCAGACGGTGACCAGGTGATCCACATGGAGCCGGGCGACTGGGTGAGTTATTCTGCCTCAGAAGACGTATTGGTTCAAAAGGTGTTTGACCAGAAAGAGAAAAAGAGTGAATGGAAGAAAGGCGTGCTAAGTTTTCGGGATGTAGAATTCCGGGTCATGCTGGAGAGCCTGGAAGATCTGTATGGAAAGAGCTTTGAGGTTGTTGACAAGAGCTTGCTGGCAAAAAGAGTCAATTTTGGGGTTCCCTTTAAAGATTGGGATACGGTAAAAGAAATGATGGAATGGATGCTGAGAATTGAGATTGTATCATTGGATGATACCCAAATAAGGATTAAAAAACAGAAGGGAAATTGAATGAATAGCTGGAATCGCTAAACGCCGCGGCAAGTTTTTTGACAGATCTTTTTGCCGCGATCCAATTCCCCTTTCTGTAATTAAAATTAATTAACATATGAAAATGCGAATTAAATCATGAAGGTACTAACATTTACCAAAGAAAAACAATTCATCAGGCTATTACTATGGAGCCTGGTGTGTATGGTGTGCCAGTTACCATTGGCACACGCTTCCCTGGCAGAGCCAGTGGATCGAATAGAGCTGGAAGAAGCGCTTCATGAAATTGGTCAGAAGTATCAGGTCTATTTTAATTATGACCGGTCTATAGCGACCAATATTACAGTGGACTATGAAGCAGGCAAGCATACCTCGCTGGAAGAAGCACTGGAATATGTGTTGGAAAATACAAATCTGGGATATCGCATCTTTGATGAGCGTTTTGTGGTGGTCTTTGAGAATAATGATCAGGGGATCGAGTCACTCAAAGAAATGATTGGGTTGGTTCAGGGTTTTGTGGACGAAAGAGAAACGGCTCAAAACCGTGAAGTCCGTCCAGTGGCCCGGTTGTCCACATTGTCCGCATCGGAGACCTATAAAAATCGGATCGTGTTTGGTATCTCAGGAACGGTGGTCGACGACAGCGGCGAGCCCTTGATCGGTGTCAACATTCAGGTAAAGGGAACAAATAAAGGAACATCCACCGATTTTGATGGGAATTTTACTTTTGATGATATCGATGAGAATGCGGTATTGGTGGTTTCGTATGTGGGGTATCAGACCCAGGAAATACCGGTAGCCGGAAAATCGACGGTCATGATCACCCTTCGGTCGGATTCACAGTTGCTTGATGAAGTGGTGGTAGTAGGGTATGGCACGCAGAAAAGAAAGAATCTGGTCGGATCGGTAAGTGAGGTGAGAGTAGAAGATATTTCCACAAGACCCGCTGCCAATATTGCTCAATCTTTGCAGGGTGCTGTGCCGGGACTGAACATAAAGTCATCTGCCGGCGGGGATCCGTCGAAGACACCGTCTATAAACATACGTGGATTTAATTCCATCAACGGAGGATCTCCGTTAATTTTGGTGGATGGTATCGAAGAAGATATCTCACACGTCAATCCGAATGATATCGAGACGGTCACCGTGTTAAAAGATGCAGAAGCTGCTGCGATATACGGAGCCCGGGGTTCGTTTGGAGTGGTTTTGATCACGACGAAGAGCGGTCGGGAAGGTGAATTCAAAGTGGACTATTCCAACAACTTCAGCTATACCACCCAAACGACCAGGACGGACTTTGTAACGGACCCATATGTATACGCCCAGGCCATTGATGCAGCAATTGGTGCATACAATGGAGCCAGTTATACCGGGTACAACGATGAGGATTGGGAGATTATCAAAAAAGTAGCAGCTGGTGAGATTGAGCCGTACCACGAAAAGCAGCCCAATGGAAAACATAAGTTTTATTACAAAACGGATTTTTATGATTACATGTTCAAGAAGTGGCAACCTGCGAATATGCACAATATTGCCATCTCTGGTGGATCCAATAAAATGAACGGATATTTTTCGGGACGGATTTATAAACGGGAGAAAATTCAAAATATTCAGGATGCACAGATGAATAGATACAATCTCAACTTTGCATTGAATTTTAAACCCTATGAGTGGTTGGAGTTGTCCGGAAAAAGCAAGTTTAGCAATAAATTTGATGAAGAATATGGGGGAACTAAGAACGGATGGGGCGATGTGTACGGTGTAAGTAGATGGCGCGATCAATTTCCAATTTTTCCACCAACCATCGATGGTATTGGTGTCAGTGTGGGTAGAACAGGCTCTGGCTATGTAGGTCGGATTGGTTCATTGCTGGCTGGAAACACCTGGCGCAGATGGAATTATGAGAATCTTACGAACACCCTACGCGCTAAGTTGACTCCAATTGACCGGCTTGAACTAAACTTTGATTATAGCAACAATATATCACGAACAGACAGATCCTTTAGATATGCACCCTTTGAATTTTTGTCCGGGAACCGGCTTAAACTTCAGACGGGAGGACTCAATCGACTGGGCGAATGGAGATGGAAGGATCAGTACAGTGCATTGAATTTATTTGGCTCTTATTCGTATGACGTAGCTCAAGATCATCATTTCAAATTGATGATGGGATACAACCAGGAACAATTTACCCGCGACAGAACAACAACCCAATCGGAAGGCCTGCTGGTCAGAGAAAAAGCGAATCTGGCATTAGGTACTGAATTGTATAATATTGATGGTTCTTCGCTTGACTGGGCGATTCAGGGATATTTCGGACGATTTAACTATGACTTTGCAGATAAGTATTTACTGGAGATCAATGCTCGGTATGATGGGTCATCTCGTTTTCCGGATGGAAGTCGTTGGGGAATCTTCCCATCTGTAGGTGTAGCCTGGAAAATGGATGAAGAGAATTTCTGGTCTGGTCTTTCCGATATTATACCGCTGTTTAAGTTGCGGGGTTCATATGGTCGGTTGGGCAATCAGAACGTAGGTGTCAATACCTTTAGACAACTGATTGGATTGGGACGGACGACCTGGTTAGAGAATGGTCAGAAACTCAACTATGCACGGGTGCCGTCGCCGTTACCGCAAAATATCGGGTGGGAAAAGGTCACCTCGTCCAATGTGGGTGTTGATTTTGGGTTTTTTGATTACAAACTGACCGCATCCATTGATTTATATGAAAGAAACACCACGGATATGTATCTTCCAGGTGAACCTTTACCTGCCGTATTTGGCGCTTCAGAACCCAAGAAAAATTATGCTGCGTTACGAAACCGGGGCTTTGAATTTAGCCTGGGATACAATGGCAGTTTTGATGTTATGGGTTCGAAACTTACATTTAACGTAAGTGGAAACGTCTCGAACTTCAAAGGCGTCATTACGAAGTTTGACAATCCCAATGGGCTGCTCAGTAGCTTTAGAGAAGGACAGGTCTTGGGTGAGATGTGGGGATATCGCATTGATGGCCAGTTCCAGTCAGATGAAGAAGCTGCACAGTATCAGGCCCAATTTGATAAAGTGTCCACTGATTTGGCTAAAGTGTATTCCTCGATATTCAACAAAACGTCCAACAGCGATTGGGATCACCTAAAGGCAGGAGATGTAAAATATGTCGATGTAAACGGTGATGGCCGACTTGATAACGGAAAGAATACCATCGATGATCCAGGGGACTTGGTTGTAATTGGAAATGCGATGCCTAAATTTCCATTTGGGTTTAATATTTCCTCAAAATGGAAGCAGTTTAGTATCTCTATTATGGGACAAGGCGTAGCAAAACAAGACTGGTATCCATCTGGCCCGATGTATTGGGCTACTTTTCACCGTCCTTATGTTTCTTTTATACGGAAAGATTTTCTGGATAACACGTGGACACCCGAAAATCCTGGCAATACTTATCCGCAAAAGGAGCGAGCTTACATTGCCTTGAATTCAGGACGTTCTTTGT
This sequence comes from Membranihabitans marinus, assembly GCF_019802045.1. Classification (GTDB taxonomy): domain Bacteria; phylum Bacteroidota; class Bacteroidia; order Chitinophagales; family Saprospiraceae; genus Membranihabitans; species Membranihabitans marinus_A. The sequence goes on from NZ_JAHVHU010000012.1 coordinate 33,958, forward strand.
ACAATCAAAATGATTATTATCTGACGAACATCGGATATCTCCGCGTAAAGAACTTGACCGTTGGGTACACCTTGCCCCAAGAGTTCACGCAACTTGCGAAGATCAATAAGCTTAGAATTTTCTTTAGTGGAGAAAATATTATGACCTGGCGGTTTGGAGGATTGACCAAATACATGGATCCGGAAGTGGTGGGTTCATCTATAAGCTACTCCAATCCCAATAGTGCCAACTCCAGATATAATTCCAATACCGAAGAATATCCAATGGGGAAGACCTTTTCGATGGGCATCCAGGTCAGTTTGTAAATATTTAAGATAAAATGAAATCTCATACAATGAAAAATTTAATACAACCAATCATTTTTGCACTTGTGGCCATTTCCTTTTGGGGGTGTCAGGACGATTTTTTAAATCGGCCACCCAAGGATGGTGTAGAACTTAATGAGTTTTTTAATACAGCGAACGATCTCGAGGTTGCCGTCAATGACCTGTATTCTATTTTGCCCGGAGATGGCTTGTACGATGATGATGCCAGCACGGACAATACTTTAAGGGAGACGATATCCAGTCGGATAAAAGGGTCGCGTACAGTGCCGACCCGGAAAGGCAGCGGAGGATGGTCTTGGAGTCAACTGCGCAGAATTAACTTCGTACTGGAGAACTATCACCGGGTGGACAACGAGGCTGCCAAAGCAAAATATTCGGGTATTGCCCGTTTTTTCAGAGCATACTTTTATTTTGAAAAAGTCAAGCGTTTTGGGGATGTTCCGTGGTACGATATGGTATTGGAAGTAGGGGATGAGGGCTTATATAAAGCCAGGGACTCCCGGGAGTTTGTGATGGACAAAGTAATGGAGGACATCAATTATGCGATTGAAAATATACCCGCCGAAAAGAAATTGAATCGCATCACCAAGTATACTGCGATGATCCTGAAGGCCAGAATCGGACTTCATGAAGGAACCTTTCGTAAGTATCACAATTTAGGCAACCACGAGAAGTTTTTACAAGCTGCAGCGGCAGCAGCTAAGGACTTGATTGACTCCGGTGCGTATACCTTGTTTACGGCCGGAGGGAAGGATTTTTCTTATCTGGAATTGTTTGCTCGGAATACCCAGGATGACGTCGAAACCATTTTATCCGCAGTGTACACGCCCAGCGACAGAAGACATGACTTGGCTTATTGGCGAACCTCTCCTACGCTGGGAGCCCTGGGCTTGACTAAAGATTTGATCAACAGTTATCTAATGACGGATGGGAGTCGTTTTACGGATCAAGAGGGGTATGAAACGATGGGATTCTATGATGAAATGCAAAATCGGGATCCCCGGTTGACTCAAACCACCGCCGGACCAGAATATTCGGTATATGGAGAGAGCGGCCGGGAACCTGTTGATATGTCAATCACACGAACAGGCTACCGGGTAATTAAGGCTTTACCGACCCGTGACCAATGGGGATTTGGTGCTTCAGTAAATGATATAATCATTTTCAGATATGCGGAAGCTTTATTGATTTATGCAGAAGCAAAAGCAGAGTTGGGAACGCTCACTCAAGACGATCTTGATATTTCGATAAACAAACTGAGAGATCGTGTCGAAATGCCCCATCTCATTTTGGCAGACGCTAATGCAAACCCCGATCCATATCAGGAATCGTTGTACCCCAATGTAGATCAAGAGGGCAACAAGGGTGTTATACTGGAAATTCGCCGGGAACGAAGAATTGAACTGGTGCAGGAAGGTTTGAGGTGGGATGACCTGATGCGATGGAAGGAAGGTGAAAAAGTGGAGAAGCCTATGCTTGGGATTTACTTCTCAGGACTTGGGGCACATGATTTTAATAATGACGGAGTGGCTGATGTGTATATTTATGATGGAGATGATTCAGGCGCTCCCAGCGAAGTAACAGCCCGCATCGATATCAATGAGCGTCCGCTACGGGATCCGATTACCGGTGTGACCGGGGGCACCTCCGGAAATATTGATCCATTTCCACAAAGAGGTTCGTTTGATGAAAATCGAGATTATTACTATCCCATACCGATCGAGGACATTAACTTGAACGACAACCTGGAGCAGAATCCCGGCTGGGTCAGATAAGTGCCCGTTGCCTAGGGAAGATTCTGTAGGGTCCTAATAGTACATTTATGCTAAAATTCACGTGGTGTTTGATTTTGACAAGTCTTTTCACTTTAATTGGAAAAAACGGATTTTCACAATCCGAAATGCCCAATATTATTGTGATTTTGACCGATGATATGGGGTATTCTGATCTGGGCGTTTATGAGGCGCCGAGAATTAGAACGCCCCATTTGGATCGATTGGCAGAAGAAGGGATGCGATTTACATCTTTCTATGCAGAGAATTTTTGCTCTCCCTCCCGAGCTGCACTCCTGACCGGGAGCTATGCGTACCGCGTGGGGGTATCAACCGTGTTTTGGCCCGATTCGAAGACCGGACTGAGTTCAGATGAAATAACCATCGCTGAAATATTGAAAGACAAAGGATATGCCACCGGGATCATAGGAAAATGGCATCTGGGGCATGAAAAGCCTTTTTTACCTACAAGTCAGGGATTTGATTACTATTTTGGAATTCCATTTAGTAATGATATGGGGCTCAATGTACGGGCCGGCAAAGGACCTTATAAAGCCACTCCGATCATGCGCAATGAAGAAGTCATCGAGCGTGGACCGGATCAGGCATTATTGACAAAGCGCTATACAGAAGAAGCGGTACAGTTTATAACGGAAAATAGGGATAATCCTTTTTTTCTATATCTGCCTCATTCGATGCCGCACGCTCCGATAGCAGCCAGCGAGCAGTTCAGGGGAAAATCAGACTTCGGACTTTACGGTGATGTGATTGAGGAACTGGATTGGAGCACGGGGCAGATAATGACAACGCTTGAAGAGCTGGGGTTAAAAGAGAATACGCTTGTTGTGTTTCTTTCTGATAATGGCCCCTGGCTTCAGAAAGGTGCCCATGGTGGATTGTCTATTCCATTCTATGAAGGAAAAGGGACGACTTGGGAAGGTGGACACCGGGTTCCGGCTATATTTCATTGGCCGGCAAAAATTCCGGGCAACACGGTCAACCATGAATTGGCCACCATTATGGATTTATTTCCTACGGTCGCTCAAATCGTCGGAGCTCCAGTTCCGGAAGATCGCGTCATTGATGGCAAGAACATACTGCCTTTGCTCGAAGAACAGACCGTCAAATCACCTTACGATGTTTATTTTTATTACCGGCTAAAGAAATTGCAAGGGATACGGGTGGGGAATTGGAAATTACTGCTGGCGGGGAATAGAAGAGACTACAACAATGTCAACTATGACTATTCAAAAGATAATTTTAATTACCACGTAGAAGAAGCGCTGTATGATTTGAGCGTCTCTCCCAACGAACAGCGGAACGTGGTCAAGGATTATCCGGAGGTGGTCAAGGATCTGAAACAAAGGATTAAGGAGCACAAAAGAGAAATGAAACAGAATTCACGGCCCCTTGGTTCTGTGAACTAATGTTTTTTACTTGGTTGGGTTGCTGTTTTCAGAAAAACTAACCTCATGTGATACTCAATATCCTTGGGAACTATTCGGATAATATGATTAAATTAGCTTAAAAGGACATCAGAACAAACAATATAATGCGGTAAATTATAAGGTATGGTTAAATGATCAACTCTAGAAGTTTTAGGAATAAAAGGGGAACTCTAAATTTGTTTTATGTTTCTTTTGTATTGGTGTTCTTTATAGCAACATCAAATTTTCTTAAAGCGGTAAATTTCAAAGAAGAAGTAAAACCCAAAGGATTTTTGATTTCAGTCGACGAACTGGACGAGATCAGTATGAAGGCTGAATCCAGGATAGAGCCGCACTATTCAAATGTCATTGACTTTTTAGGTTATATCGATAGTGTATTGGAGGAGTCAAAAAACTGGTCACCGCTTACGGGTGAAGTTGTTGTTCTTGGAAGATCGTCACGAGATCCTGTTCAGCTGAGCTCTCAGGGGGGGAAGTTAGTATACGGATTGGCCATTGCGTGGCACCTTACCAATAATATAGGATACGCGGAACATTGCAGGCGGCTTATATTAGACCTTACGGATACTTTTGGATATCGAAATCAAGAAGAAGCTCAATTTCACTGGGGCGCACAAGGCATTTTGAATCTGGCTCGTGGGGGAACCCCCTATATTTATGCGGCCGATTTACTGGAAGGCTGGGAAGGCTGGTCTGCAGATGATAAATTGACCTACCAGGTATGGTTGAGGGATGTGCAATATCCCAAAGTAGCCTGGGCAAGTCGTTTTCGAAAGAATAACTGGGGAGTGGCCGGATCGTTTTCAGCATCGGCCATTGCGTATTATCTTATGGACCAACCGGATTGGGCACTTCAAGAATATGAACCCACTAGGTTGAGGTTGTCGCCAAAGGAAGCATTCAAGGTGCACAATAATTTGCAAAGAAAACGGCAATCTACTTCGGATGAATGGAAAATGGATGCAAAAACATTTCTCTGGGGAATTCGACCCAATGGAGCTATTCCTGAAGAAATTCGCAGAGGAAATGACCCTGTAGATGGTGACTACCTGCCATCTGAAGGGAGTGGTACGCATTATTCAATGACCTATATTGAACACCTTACAGCTCACGCTGAATTTTTGCATCGAAGAGGCGATAATTCACTTTATGAAAACATCGAATCTGATGGGTCTGGGTCTTTACTTCGTGCTTATCTTTTTTTGATTGATAATCCATTGGGCTCCCACTGCTTTACGGCTGGCAGAAGAAATGCTTTGTATATGGCCTACAGCTATTATAAACATCCCGCTTTATTGCACTCCATCCAAGCGTGTGGAAAAAGTAATATTGCAGGCCAGCGTCTGGCACTTTTCGGACGTCTGACTCACTCGTTTTTTTATTGAGGGTATAAACGGTACGGTGGTGTTTACACTGAAAAAATGTTAATAGCTTATTGCTCAAAGCCTTGCAGCATAGAAATGAATCATGATAAGGAATCTAAAAATGTTATTTTTACTGATCCTGATAACCCTGGCCATCGTTGCACCGGCTCAGGAAAACAAAGCTTTGAGCCAACAAGGTCTTATTGAAATTGATAATCTGTCTGACTTGCGAATCTATGCTAAAAAAAACGGTGTAGAAGTAAAATTAAAACCCGGCAATTACCAAATAGACGAGGCCAAAAGCATCCGATTCATGCAGTTTGCCGGACACAATTCGTATTTCGATTTGAGAAATTGCCGGTTTATGGTGGATACCCGGTTGTTTAGACGAACTGATCTCAAAAGAAGTGAGGACGGGAACAACATGTATAGTGCGATCGAAATTTCCGGCAACAATGTTACTTTGGAAGGACTGTACCTTGAAACCTATGGTGGTCATTCCGGAAGGCAAAGCAAAAATAAAATGGTCAACATTGTGGGGGAAGATGTTACACTGAAAAACATGGAGGTGCGAACTGCCGGGTCAAGCCCCTGGGGGTACGGTAGTTTGTATGGACTGGGTGGTGGCGTAGTGCGCAAAATGAATGGTATCCGCATCGGTTATCCGGCAAAAAATGTAAAGCTGATGGGTTGCAAAGTACACATGCGTGCCATGGGACATGCCATTTTTTTACAAGAAACACCTTAATCGAAGATTGCCATGTAGATGGATTGCTGTGTACCACGGATGCAATTCTAGCTGAAAAATCGGGTTATGGCTTTGAAAGAGATTTTTATGCCGATAAAGGCGGTTACATTGAAGGTGTGACCGTAGCAGAAGATGGAAAGATTGTACCCGGTGAAATTATATCACTGAGCGAAGACGGCATCAGAATATACCCCGAATACAGCGGACATCCGACTAAAAATACCACCATAAAAAATTGCACGGTATTTCAGATGCGACGGGGTATTTGTACAGGACTAGGTTCTTCAGGAGATAAGATTATGAATTGCGAGGTGCGAAATTGTGTCGCAACGGGGTTTAACGTGGGCAACAAAGACACTTTAATCAATTGTAGAGCCGATGCTAAATTCTCCGAAGCGTTTTGTGTCCCATACCGTCATGCGGAAAATGCTTTTGTTCAAATGGAAATAATGGACTCCAGAAACGGGAAGGCGAACAAATTGCTGGCAGCGATAAACGGTTCTGGACATCATGTGGTAATAAAATCTGTCAATCCTTCCTTTGTTCCTGATTCTTTGAAGATAGAACTGTCAAGCAGAAGTGGCTATTCATATTATCAGCGTTCAGGCGTAAGTGCCTCGAAAATTAAATTGGAAAATCAAACGTCAGCAAAAGTACTGCTGTTGCCGGGGGCTGTCAATGTTGAAGTTGAGAGTAATGCGCCGGTCATCGATGCCAGGGAAAAGTGAAGGACACCTCCGAGTAACGTAATCTATCACAGGTTTTTTGACAAGAGTATTGGCTGTTATCCAACTTCGATATCGCGGATCCAACAATGTTGTGTTTTTTTTGGAATCGTCTGTAGAGTCAGGAAGCGATTTCATATATTAGGTGCTTGGTTTGGAATTGCGCTGCAATATGGGCAGTTTTGGATGTTATTTCACGTCGCATAATGATGCCATTTAAGAGGATTGATAATGATAAGCCCAATAGAACAAATAGTTTTTGGTTTACTGATTTTGACCGGAGGGGTGTTGCTGATTCCGGAGTGCCTAAAGGCCCAATCACAAGTACCTGAACACATCATACTCACCTGGGAGGATGATCCCATGACCACCCAAAGCGTGACCTGGCGTACCGAGAAAAAGGTGCCCGATCCGGTGGCTCAGATTATGAAATCGACGGCCGCACCATATGGTGAAGGACATGCCAAAACCCTGCCAGCGAAGGTTCAGTCCGTGGAAAATGAAGGGGCTAAAGCTTATTATTATTCGGTTACTTTTACCGGTCTGGATCGCGGCACAAAATATCTTTACCGCGTGGGAAGCGAAGAAAGCGATTGGAGTGCCTGGACTCAATTTTCCACTGCATCAAAATCGGAGGATGATTTTTCTTTTATTTATCTGGGCGATATTCAAAATGATATATTTTCGTGGGGCTCAAGAGCAATACGTGCGGCGTATGACCATGCTCCTGATGCCGCATTTGCCCTGTTTGCCGGTGATTGTGTAAATGATGGGCACAGTAATGATCAATGGATGGAATGGTTTGATGCTTCGGGGTATAGAACTTCGATGATGCCAATCGTACCGGTGACAGGAAACCATGAATACGATCATTTGCCGGGATTGGATGAATCAACACTTTCCGTGTATTGGCAAAAGCAATTTGAACTCCCCTCAAATGGACCCCGGGGGCTTGAAGAGAGCGTATTTTATATGGATTATAAAGACATGCGGTTGGTGGTGCTAAACAGTACTGCTGCTTTAAGCTCGGCCCAAGAAATGCAGCGACAGTCACACTGGTTGCAGTCCGTACTAGCGGATCATTCTCAGAAATGGACCATTGTTACTTTTCATCACGCTTTGTTCACTGCGCGTGATGGAAACCACGGCGATTATCCGGACTTGAGAGCAGCCTGGCAACCCATTTTGGAAAAGCACAAGGTGGACCTGGTCCTCATGGGGCACGATCATGTATATGCCCGTGCCAGTAAACAGACCAAAACCATCACAGTGCCTGAAGGAGAGGCGGGGCCTGTCTATTTGGTTTCTGTGGCCGGACCAAAAATGTATGGCGTAGTCCCGGAGCGCCGCTGGATGGATCGGGCAGCCGTCAATACTCAAATGTATCAGACCGTCACCATCCGTGGTGACCTGCTGGAGTTCCGGGCCTATACAGTGGTTGACGAACTATACGATTCATTTGATTTGAAAAAACAGCCCGGTGCCTTTAATAAATTTGTGGAAAACATCTCTTCTAAGACGACACCTGAAAATCGCTTTCCGGACGGAAAATCAGTTCGGTCTAAAAAATAGAAATGCCTGTATGAATATTTTTTGTCAGATAGTGTACCGTATTGTCATTTGTATTGGTCTGACCAGTCTGAGCTTTGGGTGTTCATACACTGTCTTCGAAAAAGAATTTATTAATCTGCCGGAACAAGGGCACCGTATTTCGCTGGATGGCCAGATCAATATCGATCAGCAAGGCGGACATTTACAAGGAATTCAACGATATAGCACTGAGAAAGAAACAGTGCTTCTGCTTTCGGGTAGTTCAGATCAGACGGCGTTTATCGTCCAGGCGAAATTGGACGAAGAAGCGTCAATAATTTCAGCCGACACCTTAATGATAGACCCTTTCCGACATGCGGGAGGATTCCAAATATTTGAAAACTACCTGGCCATTGGTATCGAAGACAATCGAGAAAGAAACACCTCACAGGTCCTGGTGTATGATCTGGAAAAAGAAGTAGTGTGGTCTGAACCCGTTCAAAGAATATACAGAGAGGGCGCTTATGAAAGATCCACGGCAGGTGCTGTCGGAATGACCTCCATAAAAGAACATTATCTTATCGTGGTGGCAGATTGGGATAGCCGCAATCTGGATTTTTATCTGTGCCCACGTGATCAATTTGATGCCGGGGAAGATGGGTTTCACAAGATTGGGAGCCTGGCAACGAAAGGCAGCACCGTGATAAAGGGCGTAAGTTCCCCCTGGAAACCGTATCAAAACATAAATTTATTTTACGATGCCAACGATCGGTTGTATTTGGTGGGGTTTGGCATTGACGACGATGATCGGAATGTAGCTGACCTATACAGAGTGAAGTTTGAGGTCGGATTGCTCGATAATACCAATGCTAAGAATAGCTTTAATAAATCGATTTCACTGACCCGGATCGCATCCAAGGAATTTAAGGCCACAGCGGGAACCAGTTTTAGATGGGGCGCCGGATTGCATCAGCGTAAAGATGGCGGGTTTATCTTGCTGACGTCCCCCGAACATGTGAATTCCTCTTCTAATATAGGGGTGTATAAAAATTAATAGGTTTATCAAATGACACGAATCTTCCAGGTTAAGTTTGTGTTTGGTATTTAAAAAATTTTGTTGATCTTAAAGGCATCGTTTAAAACTTAACCCATGTCCTGGTCCTACATTATTTCCATTGGCGTTCTTCTGTTATCTTCGGCAAGTGCGCAGAATTCTCAAGCTGACTCTTCAGAATCCAGACCACCTAATATCATCCTCATCATGGCGGATGATCTGGGGTATGAGACATTGGGAGCGAATGGAAGCCAGGAATATCAGACTCCGCATTTGGATCATCTGGCGGCCGAAGGAATGCGTTTTACCCATTGTCACTCCACCCCGCTATGTACACCTTCTCGAGTCCAAATAATGACGGGAAAGTACAATTTCAGAAATCATGTCGGATTTGGAATTCTTGATCCGGAAGAAAAAACCTTCGGGCATTACCTGAAATCGGCCGGGTATCAAAATTTAGTGGTGGGAAAATGGCAATTGTATGGCAATGCGCACCAACAAAAGTTGGCTGGTGGCCGTACCGGGAGTTTGCCACAGGACGCCGGATTTGATGATTATATGCTTTGGCAGATCAAAGATCGGGGATATCGATACAAAAGTCCAACACTGGAATCCAAAACCGAGGGACTCAAAACGTATCCTGGTGAATATGGCCCCGATCTATTTGTGGATTACATCGAGGCATTCATGGAATCAAACCGGGATCAACCGTTTTTTGTATACTATCCAATGGTGCTTACGCACGATCCATTTCTTCCTACGCCGGACCATCCGGAGTTCAATGCGTATGATCCTGCAGCTAAAGTCAATAATCCCCGTTATTTTGATGGGGCAGTCAGATACATGGACAAATTGGTTGGGCGGATGAAAACGAAGGTTAATGAGTTGGGGGTAGCAGAAAACACCTTGATTATTTTCATTGGAGATAATGGGACAGACCGGGATGTGACATCCATGTTTGAAGGAAACGTGTGGCATGGAAACAAGGGGTACACCACAGATGCCGGGACTCATGTTCCGATGATTGCGTGGTGGCCTGGAACAATCGCGAAAGAAAGCGTCAATAAGAATTTAATTGATTTTACAGATTTTTTGCCATCGCTCCTGGAAGTAGCCGGCGAAGATGTACCGAAGGGTAGAAACCTGGATGGGGTCAGTTTTTACGATCAACTGATGGGACGTTCTGACGCAGGTATGACGCGGGAGTGGATTTTCTGCGATTACAATCCCCAGTGGGGGAAGTTCGAACCACGGCGGTATGTGTTCGACACAACGTGGAAGTTGTATGAGAATGGAGAAATATTTAACTTGTCAAACGACATTCTCGAAAAAAATCCAATGGCCAGATCCGACCTACCAGAAGGCGCCCGGAAAAAGATCGAAAAATTTGAGATGATATTAACGGACATGAAATAAATGGTATAGATCAATGCTCATTAGTTGTAGAGATGAAAAACCAATAGGAGTCTGTGCAATGGGAATGGAAATATATTATATAGGGCAAAGGATGCGAACCCGAAAAGTCGATTTTTGGTTGAAAATTGGATTATGGCAGAACTTAAAGCAATGATCAGAAGATACAAACACAGGACCTCAAACTTATCGTTCCTTGAACTTCAGGGAAGGAAGATTTCATTGGGGCAAACTACAAACGGCCGTCCGCGTGTCGCCCAAGCTTTAGCGGGGGAACAAGGCCATCAAAATTCAAACTTTAAACCATGAACTATTTATTGGTATTGGTATCGATATTTTTCACCCCTTTCTTGTCCGCCCAAACGAACAAGAAACCCAACGTTCTTTTTATAATCTCGGATGACCTCACAGCAACCGCTTTGTCGAGTTATGAAAATCCGGCGTGCCAGACGCCCAATATTGATAAACTCGCCTCGGAAGGAACCCGGTACACCAGGACGTATTGTCAGTATCCCGTCTGTGGACCATCCCGGGCTTCTTTGATGTTTGGGTATTACCCCACTGCGACCACCACCTACGGGTATGTGAGCGGTCGTAAAAATGTAGGTCCGGACCGGAAGTCCTGGTCCCAACTTTTTAAGGACAATGGATATTACACGGCGCGTGTCAGCAAAATATACCATATGGGGGTTCCCATTGATATCGAAACCGGATCCAACGGCAGGGATGATGAAGCTTCATGGACAGAGCGGTTTAACAACCCGGGGCCCGAATGGAAAGCGGAAGGAGAAGCAGAACTGGTGCAAAACAATCCGTATGGCCTGAAACCCCGAAAGGGAGGTAACGTGATGACGATTGTCAAAGCGGAAGGAGATGACCTGGTCCACTCCGATGGAAAAACGGCTGAGAAAGCATCTGAATTGATTAGGACACATAAGGATAAGCCTTTTTTTCTGGCTGTTGGGTTGGTGCGACCCCATGTTCCATTTGTGGCTCCAAAGGAATACTTTGAACCTTATCCGCACGACCAAATGGTGCTTCCGCCGATGGTTATTGATGACTGGGACGATATTCCGCCGCGTGGTATTAATTATGTTACTAGCGTGAATGCCAATATGTCCACTGAACAGGAGCAAAAAGCAGTGGCTGGATACTATGCATCGGTGTCTTTTATGGATGCACAGGTAGGAAAAATTTTGAATACCCTTGAACAAGAGGGGCTGAACGAAAATACTATAGTGGTATTCACCTCAGATCATGGTTTTCACCTTGGCGAACATCGATTTTGGATGAAAGTCAGTCTTCATGAAGAGTCTGCACGGGTTCCCATGATTATTAAGGTGCCCGGAAAAGCTCCAGCCGTATGCCATTCATTTACGGAGCTTATTGATCTGTATCCTACGGTGGCGGAACTCGCTGGATTGGATTATTCAGAGCACTTGCAAGGAAAGAGTTTGGTACGGACATTGGATGATCCCAACTATGAGGTTCGGGATCACGCATTTTCGGTCACTCAGGGTGGAAAGACTTTTCTGATCCGGACGGACAAATGGGCGTATATCCAATACAGTGAAGATGCCAGTGCAGGCATGGAGCTGTTTGATATGGAGCACGATCCCAAACAGTACAATAATCTGGCACATAATCCACAATATGCGGATGTGTTGCAAAAAATGCAACAACGTCTTAAAGATAAACTGGCTGAGGTCCGGGATAATGATTTGGGAATAAGCTATGGTGAGGAAAATTGATGCCTTGTGAAGTTTGTTGGAAGTTTACATGTGGTAGCTTGAAGGTTGAACGCAGTGAAATATAACTCAGGACCGTTTTGTCATTTGTGTAAGAGCAGAGCTTATGTAGAGCATGAGCAACATATATTAATGCCGCAGCGTGGAACGGAGCCCGAGAAGGTGATGATCTGGAATTCCTGATCCCGGCCCAATAATTCGGTTCGATTGATATACCATGAAGGTAGGACCGCACAGCACTTATTCATGCATTAAAGCTTACAAATAAAACAATCAAAATGAATGAATCTCTTACTCCATCAAAGGTTCTGTTGATCTCCATTTTAATTTTGCTGACCTGTACATCATATGCTCAGTGGGAAAGCCGTGTGGAAGACAATCCAAAACCGAACATCATTATCATTCTGCCTGATGACCTGGGTTGGAATGATGTGGGTTATCACGGCTCTTTGATACACACCCCCCACATCGATCAACTGGCCGAAAATGGAATCAAATTAGAGCAGCATTACGTCATGCCCACTTGTACTCCTACCCGGGTTAGCCTAATGACTGGAAAGTACCCGAGTCGGTATGGTGTGCTCGGACCCGCTTATGGAGAAGTCATTGATCTGGGCGATCCGACATTGGCTTCACTTCTGCAGGAACAGGGGTATTATACAGCTATTGCCGGAAAGTGGCATATGGGTTCGCCACCATATACCCCCTTAAAGTACGGTTTTGATTCTTCATATGGCTTTTTTGATGGCCAGATTGATCCGTATACGCATGAATACAAGACGGAAACCAAATTGACGGACAGGCGATCCTGGCACCGGAATGATGAATACCTGGACGAAGAAGGGCATGCTACGGACCTGATCACAGACGAAGCGGTCCGCGTGATTCAGAAGCAGCGTGATAAACCGTTCTTTTTGTACGTGGCCTACAGTGTTCCGCATTATCCGCTATCTGAGCCGGAAAAGTGGACCTCAATCTACAACGACTATACGATTTCTCCGTCCCGAAAATGGTATGCCGCCAGTGTGAGTCACATGGATGACGGTATCGGACAAATCATCAACGCCCTGGAAGAAACGGGTCAACGAGAAAACACCATGGTTGTGTTTATTAGTGACAACGGCGGTCAAAAAAGCTGGCACAGTACGACGGAATATAGAGGAGCGTATTCGGACAAACCACACAATGTATTGGGAAATAACTTTCCATTGCGTGGGTGGAAAGTAGATCTATATGAAGGCGGGATCCGCGTGCCGGCCTTCGTGAATTGGCCGGGAGTGGTAAGTTCCGGAGTCGTACAAGAACCCATTCATATTGCGGATTGGCTGCCTACGTTGCTTCATCAGGCCAAAGCTTCTTTTGATGCCGAATACCTGCGATTGGATGGAGCGGATATCTGGGCACTAATAAGGAATCAGGATCCTGATTATATCGCACACCCATTTTACTGGAAAACCCGGAATGCTTTTGCGGTGCGTGACGGAGATTGGAAACTGATCGAAGACCGGAAAGATCAACGCCGGGAACTTTATAATTTATCCACTGATTTTAGAGAAACCACAAATGTGTACGATGTGAATCCTGAAAAAGTAAAAGAACTGGATAAGTTGATGGAAAAGTTCAGAATCGACGATGAATAGATTCTATTGTGTACGTAAACTTTACAAAAAAAATACTATCTTTTACGCCCTCAATGAAAAACAAAATTAAATAAGATGGAAAAAAGAAGAGATTTTATCAAAAAAGGAATGCTTGGTACCGCCGGATTGGCTATGGGCGGCATGGGGTTTCCTGCTAAATCATATGGATCTATCATGGGGGCCAACGATCGCATCAATGTGGCCGTGGTAGGCATACGTGGTCGCGGAAAGTCCCACATCAATGCGTGGGCTGACTTAAAAGATAGCCACAACATTCGGTTAACCACCCTCTGTGATGTGGATGAGCAGTTTTTTGAACCCCGCGCCAAAATGGTTACAGATAAGGGCGGTGCGAAACCGGCCACAGTTTGGGATCAGCGCAGGGTATTTGATGATCCGGACATTCACGCAGTGTCTTTTGCTACGCCCAATCACTGGCATGCATTGGGGGCTATATGGGCGGCTCAGGCCGGGAAGCATGTGTATGTGGAGAAGCCCGCCATGCACAATGTATGGGAAGGTCGAAAAATGATCGAAGCGGCACGTAAATACGACAGGATTATGCAGGTTGGATTTCAAAACCGATCGATTGCCAACGTTATGGAAGCCATTAAGTTTCTCCACGATGGGGGGATCGGAGATGTTTACATGGCTCGGGGGTTATGTATTAAGCCGCGTGATTCCTTTGGAATAGCAAAAGACAGTGCTCCACCAGCCAGTCTCCATTATGATGAATGGCTCGGTCCGGCTACCTGGCGGCAATACAACGAAAAACGAGGGCACTACAATTGGCACTGGTTTTGGGATACGGGCAACGGAGATACAGGAAATCAGGGTCCGCACCAGTTTGATGTTGCTCGGTGGGGTCTGAATAAAAATGAGCATCCGGTGTCTGTCTATTCCAGTGGTGCTGTTTTTGGTATTGATCCGAAAGAATGTGCACAAGAGACTCCGAACACCCAAAGTTCTATATTTAGATATAAAGATGGTACCATGCTTGAGTTCGAGACGAGAGGCCGGTATTCCAATGCGGAGTCCAGTCTGGATACTCGGATCGGAAATATATTTTATGGGACAGAGGGGTATTTGGAGATAGACGGCGGTACCTGGAGAGCGTTTCGAGAAAGAGAAAAAGAGCCTTTTGCTCAGTCTAAAAAAGGGGGGGTGAGTAATGCTGATATTTCGCTAACCGGACCCAAGGGGACAGAGCATTTTGCGAATTTCATCAACGCTATTCACTCCGGCAATCATCATGATTTGCATTGTGATATTCGGGAAGGATTTTACTCGACGACGCTTCCATTAATAGCCAACATCTCCTACCGTCTGGATCGCAAGCTGAAGTTTATGGGTGGTGATATGGATCGGGAGTTGTTTATGAATGACGCAGAGGCCAATGCGATGTTGACCCGAGCCTACCGACCTCCTTATGTCGTGCCACAAAATGTATAACAATGTTCTATTCGTGTATGAACAACTATATATAGAAACACTAAATTATTCGTAGATCTCAATGATTATCGCAGTTTTACTACAGTGGAAATGTGGTGCCTTCAGCGTTGATCACGCTAAAAGTTGACAGGTCCTGCGAGTTCTGCAGACGACCTTGAGAGTGCCCAAAATTTTGTTCTCTTGGCAGTGGGTTAGCACTGGGTGGGAAGAACCAATCAACTGCTCAACGACTTAACCAATCTACATCAAACAAATAAAAATGAAGTATTTTACAATTAGCTTAGCCTGCATGGCTTGTATTTTGATGGTCTCGTGCAACATGGGTTCCGATTCAAATGTGGAAGAGGAACCCCGTGAAGAAGTGACTTTCCAAGAAAACAAATCCGATAATAGTATTGATGTGCTGATTGATGGGCAACGATTTACGACTTATCGCTGGCCCAAGAATGTAACCAAGCCCATATTATATCCGATCGTTACCTCGAATGGAACAGAGATAACCCGCGGTTTTCCCATTCATCCCAAAACGGGGGAACGAGCTGATCATCCCCATCAGATTGGAATGTGGCTAACCTATGGAGATGTCGATGGCAATGACTTTTGGGGCAATGGATCCCATGGTTTGGGGACAACAAATCCAAACGGTGGCATCATAAAGCATCTGAAGGTGGATGAAATGTCGGACGGGGCCGGAGCGGGGATCCTGGTTACTTCCGAGAGTTGGGAAGACAGCACGGGACAGGAACTCTTGAAGGAACACACTGAATACCACTTTATCGCTGAAGATTCAGTTCGGATCATTGACCGGATCACGACATTGACTGCTGGCAATAAAGCTGTTTCTTTGCCGGATACCAAAGAAGGTATGTTTGGAATCCGAGTTGCCCGTGAATTGGAATTGCCGGCACAGGGTGAGGTGACGCTTTACAGTGCATCTGGAGAACCAGAAAAAGTAAAAGAAATGGACAATACGTCGATATCAGGTGATTACCTCAGCAGTGAAGGAGGAACTGGTCTTGGGGTCTGGGGAACACGGGCTCGCTGGATGGATTTGTATGGGAACATCGATGGAGAGGATATTTCACTCGTTATATGTGATCATCCGGATAATCCAAGTTATCCGACCTGGTGGCATGCCCGGGGGTATGGATTGTTTTCAGCTAACCCATTGGGCGCCAAAGACTTTACGAAAGGTGATACCACGGTTGATTTCTCCATTCCGGCCCATGAATCGGTGACCTTTCGATATCGTGTGGTGATCAGTTCGGGTTTTCATCTCACTGCTGAGCAAATCAACGGATTTGCCGATGATTTTGGTAAACGGCAATGATGTAGTTGTGGAAGGTTTTAAAAGCATCGATCACCTAAAGTATATAAATTTCCTCAAAGTATGAATGGAAGAGAATGGTTTTGTCTCGTGCTGGTTTGCATTACATTTTTACCTGTGCATGCCCAGGGTTGGCGCAAAATCACTACTGTAGAAGAGGTCTGTGCTGCCTACCCCGGTAAGATGCATGAGATGCTCGAAGCCTTTGATTTGGAACACCGCGAATTGACGCAAGTTAAGATGAACTACCAATCCGGTGATCTTGTGAAAGCATGCAAAGCCCTTTTGGATTATTATGAAAGCAGTCCGTCTGGTGCTCATTTGCGTAGAACATTGCCCGAAAAAACCGAAGAAACGATAACCCTGGCTGACACGATACTGAAAAATGTTTTTGTAATACAGAATGTTCGGGGAGAACTTCCCTGGACGGAAGATGGGCACCGGGATTGGCATTACAAGGGACCCAACAATGATCGGGAGTGGGCCTGGTTATCTAATCGGCATTTTCAGCTTCGCACTGTTTTTAATGCCTATTTTGATACCGGAAATCCGAAGTATGCCGAGTATATAGACCTATTCTTACGAGATTTTATTATCGCCAGCATGCCATATCCGGCAGTTAAAAGCTCCACATCAGTGTGGCGTGGTTTGGAAGTAGCAGCTCGTGCCAAGGTATGGCCTAGCGTGTTTTATGGCCTTCAAAAAAGTCCCTATTTATCCTCTGCGACGAAGCTGTTAATCTTAAGCAGCCTGCCTGATCATGCCCATTATAGCCGAAATTTTCACAATGAAAACAATTGGTTGACGATGGAAATATCCGCATTGGCTACGGTAGCTGCGGAGTTTCCTGAGTATAAAAAATCCGGGGAATGGCTGGATTATGCAGCAAAAACCATGACGCAGAGCATGATTGATCAAGTTTACCCGGATGGTACTCAAAAAGAGATGTCTTCGCACTACCATACGGTCGCTGCACGAAACTTTGAATTGTTTGAGCGCATTTGCAATCGGGCAGATTATCCTTTGCCTGATTTTTTCCATGAAACTATTAGGCAGATGTATGGCTATACAGCAAAAACTGTGCGACCGGATGGGTATGGGGTTATGAACAATGACGGTGACCGAACCTTTGATTCGACGCTGATTCTCAATGCCGCTGCAAAGTTCAATCAACCCGAATGGTCCTATATAGTTACAAATGGTGAAAAAGGTGTTAAACCGGTCAAGGAACCGTCGTACTTTTTTCCCTGGGCAGGTCAGTTGATTTCCCGGAGCGGCTTTAATCCCGATGCACATTGGTCATTTTTCGATGTAGGCCCCTGGGGGAGTGCACATCAGCACAATGATAAATTGCATCTTTCCGTTTCTGCATATGGAAGAGATTTGCTCGTGGATGCGGGTCGGTTTGCTTATACCGGAGCGGTGGCTGATAAGTTTCGTGGGTATGCGAAGGGGAGTCAGGGGCATAACGTGATATTAATCGATGGAAAAGGGCAATCTCCAGGTCAGAAACTGGCAGAGGAGCCCCTACCTGATGACCAATGGGCAATTGCAGAAGAGTATGATTATGCCTGGTCGTCCTTCGACGATTTCATCGATGTAAATGGAGAAGCGGATCATACCCGGTTGGTTTATTATCAGCGGGGCGAGTTTTGGATCGTCGTGGATAAGATCACAACGGATCGTCCGCGTAGGATCGATGCATTATGGCATTGGCACCCCGATAATAAAGTAAAAATCGAGCGACAGCGTGTAAGGACGCAAAATGACCACGGTAATTTGCAGATCATTCCATTGGGTGGTGAACCATGGGATGTCCAAATGGTGAAAGGGCAGGAAGAGCCTGAAATCCAAGGCTGGTATAGCGAGGAATACAATAAGTATGAACCCAATCCCACGACCATTTATTCCACCCGGATCGAGGAAACCAGCACATTTGTCTGGGTGCTTTATCCGTCTGAAAAACCAGTAGCAGGAATGAAAGCTGAGATCATTTCATATGATCAGGATGAAATCACTGTGAGAATAGCTGAACCAGGTCAGGATGTCCGGGAGGTGACTCTTTTGACATCGTTCCGTGAATAGTTCCAATGGTCTGTTAAACATTTTGTTTGTTTATACGTCAAATGTTAATACATCATTCTATTGGCTTATGGATCATCAGAATCGAAAAAAACATTGGGAGAATTTATACGAAACAACAGATACCAGCACTAAGAGCTGGTACCAACCCATTCCTCATACCTCGCTCTCATGGATTGAAAAAGCCGAAATCCCAGGGAACGCTAAAATCGTAGACATCGGAGGAGGAGATAGCTATTTGGTCGATCACTTGCTGGACAAAGGGTATAAAGATATTACTGTCGTCGATATCTCTGCAGCTGCCATTGAAAAAGCGAAAGAGCGGCTTGGTCATAAAGCAGCTAAGGTAAATTGGATCGTATCTGATGTTACTGATTTTACTCCCAGGGAAAAGTATGATCTATGGCACGATCGGGCGACTTTTCATTTTTTGACCGACCCCGACGATGTTCGACAATACATAAGATCGGTTCGTGAGTATTTATCGCCGCATGGAGCTCTTATTGTCGGCACTTTTTCGATGAACGGACCTGAAAAATGCAGTGGCCTTCCCATTCAACAATACGCTGCTTCTTCCTTACAGGAAACTTTTGCCCCATGGTTTGAAGCTGAAAGTTGTGAATACATCGATCACACCACTCCGTCCGGAGCGATCCAGAATTTTGTTTTCGGTCGCTTTGTAAAAAATAAGAAATATGGTGCACAGGAAGAAGTCGTTGACCTATTCTGACTTTGCGAACATACGAATGATGTGGAGGTAATTTAAAATCCCTCAATTTTTGGGATGAAACAATCGATGGTCACTTATTCAAGGTGCATTAATGCATGCCGTGACGAATTAACGGGTTAACCAGATTTATTCAGCTGTTCCTTCATCAGATCAACCGGGGGGTAAAGCCTATGCTTTAGCGCGTTGGGATGTACTATTATCGGTTTACCTTTGATGGGCAGGGTGGGCGAATTGCGGAGTATCGGTCGATACTGAGGTTTTTCAAACATGACAGCCATCGGATTGAGGCATGTTGTGAATTTTTTGACAGAAACACATTTCGGAGCCTTCGAGGTCGAATGTGCTACGCAAAAATTGACTTGCTGATCCTCGGTGACTTTTTTGATTTCTACGGTCTCTTTTGTTTCATTAATGCAATAGGAAAACGATTGATTTATGTTTGTAGTTACATTGTAACTGAGGCGAAGCTCTTCACCGTCCTTGGATGAAAAAATTTGTTGATTGCGTTCCGGGGCGGGTTTGCTGGAAAGATCAAAAGGGTGAAACACTGAAAACCAGGGCTGTGTCATGGTGATTAGGTAGGCAAAGGTGGAGCATCCTATCGCTAAAACGACCGCCGGAAGGTATTTTTTTGTGATTTTGAGTAGTGTCGACATTCTTCTTTTTTATCCTGTTTCATTCCAGTGTACCAAATCATAAATACCAAACACTATTGATGGCTTCTTTTTTACCCTATCTTCATCATCCAAATCCTTATTTAGCTATGGCTATTCGCGGTTTGGTTTCTTCAATGTCAAAAAATAATCTCTTCAATAGTATCTTTTACTTTTGATTCGGTGCACTAGCACGTCAACCTAAGGGGCATAATATACTCAATTGTTGTTAGAATAATGTCGTAAAAATGTTAAAATTAGAGATAATGATTTGATGTTGGTGTAAGATAGAACTAAAAAACCGGCAAAATAGCGTGTATGGGGAATGTCTGTTGGGGATTCCGTTTTGTGCCGTGGCTGATTCATAAACATATGCTGTAATTTGACTATATTCGAAGCTGTGAGTAAAGCAATTATAGTACTGGGAATACTTTTGGTGGTTGGTTGTACGAACAAAAGAACTGCAGTTCCGATGAGGCCCAATATCCTCTTTATTGCTGTGGACGATTTGCGTCCTGAATTGGGTGCATATGGGGCAGACTATATGATCACTCCAAACATGGATCGGTTGGCAGACCAGGGACGCCTATTTCAACATCATTATGTAACCGTACCGACTTGTGGTCCCTCGCGGTATGCCATGCTGACCGGGCATTATCCACAGCATAGTGCGGAATTGAGGAATAATGTTTTTGAAAAAACCACTGCCCGGCAACAAGAAGAAGATCAACCTGAATCTTTCGTCGAAGCGTTTCGCCGAAATGGATATCAAACCGTGGGGATAGGTAAGATCAGTCATTCGGCCGATGGAATGGTGTATGGCTATACTGATTCAGTTTCTTCTGTGATGGAAATGCCCCACAGCTGGGATAAATTTCTATTTGACGTCGGAAAGTGGGGCACGGGGTGGAATGCTTTTTTCGGTTACGCCAGCGGAGAAAATCGTCAAAGCCTGAATAAAGAAGTGAAACCTTATGAGGCCGGACAAGTGAATGACGAGGGGTATCCGGATGGCTTAACCGCCGCACTGGCAGTGAATCAGTTGGAGGAGTTGGAAGGTGCCGAAATACCAGGCTGGGTGCATTGGATCAGGAACTATGAAGATCGCAAATATCCAAATGAGTTACTTGTTGTGTAATAGGAGCTGTAAAGTTCCCATTTTTCTGTATTTTGGGTTGAAATGAAATATTTGCTTAATGAAAAGGTACCCTTCAGGACATCACTATAGGAATAATAGCCCACATTCTGAACAACCCAAACTCAACAGAAGAATTTACTCATCCATGGTCCGTCAAATCTTTAGTCTTCGATTGCGTCAGATATTGCTCTGCAAAACCAGTCTTAAGCTCAGTATTGTCCTTTTGCTTTTTCAAGGAGTTTGTTTTAAGGGGAATGCTCAGGAAGCCAATGTTGCCGATCAGCCCAACATCATTTTTATACTGACCGATGACCAGCGTTGGAGTGCGCTGGGTTACGCCGGAAACGACCTGGTCCATACGCCGACAATGGATGATCTGGCAACCCATGGGCTTTATTTTAAAAATGCGATGGTGACTACGCCTATTTGTGCCGCCAGCAGGGCAACTATTCTTACAGGGGTGTATGAGCGGACCCATCGGTACGATTTTCAGACCAGCGGAATCCGGGAAGAGTTTATGCAATCCTCTTATCCGCGCGAACTGAATAAAGCTGGATACTATACGGGGTTCTACGGTAAATTTGGGGTGCTTTATGACGGGATGGAAGAGTTATTCGATGAAGTCGAATCGTACGATCGCAATGGGCGATACAAAGACTACCGCGGCTACTATTACAAAACATTGGATGGAGACACCGTCCATCTGACCCGTTATACCGGCCAAAAGGCATTGGATTTTATAGATCAGGCGCCAAAAGACAAACCCTTTTGTCTAAGTCTGAGCTTTTCAGCACCGCATGCCCACGATGGGGCGCCCAAACAGTATTTTTGGCAAAAAGAATCCGATCACCTGCTTGCTGATGTGACAATCCCTGATCCTGAATTGAGGGGAGACACTTATTTCGACCGTTTGCCCAAAGCAGTCCGGGAAGGATTTAACAGAACCCGGTGGTACTGGCGATATGACACCCCGGACAAATACCAGCACAGTGTGAAAGGATACTATCGAATGATCGCAGGGGTTGACCGGGAAATATCCTCTATAAGAGAAAAGTTAAAAGAAACCGGCCAGGATCAAAATACGGTCATCATTGTGATGGGGGACAATGGGTATTTTCAGGGAGAGCGTCAATTGGCGGGGAAATGGCTGATGTACGATAACTCTGTCCGAGTGCCCCTGATCATTTATGATCCTCGCAATCCCCGCCACCGGGATATTGACCAGATGGCTATGAATATCGATGTCCCTTCGACGATTCTGGATTTCGCTGGTGCTCCTATGCCGAAGGAATGGCAGGGAAAAAGCCTGGTTCCGTTTCTGACTGCGGATGCCTATGATATGGAGCGGGACACCGCTTTGATCGAGCATTTGTGGGACTTCGAACACATTCCTCCAAGTGAGGGACTACGAACGGAACATTGGAAGTATATGCGATACATCAACGACAAATCCATCGAAGAACTGTACAATACCACGGAAGATCCGGGCGAAACCAATAATCTGGCATCCGCACCGGGGCAATTTATTCGGTTGCAGGAATTTCGAAACTGGATGAATCAAAAAGATTCAGAATACAAAGATCCTTATGTCGGTCACCCTTCAGGTCTAAAAGTGGACCTTGGTTTTTTACCAGGCACTAAGAAATTGGAGCGCTTTTTTTCATGGGTGGTCCCTAAAGGTGCCGGAACACAGAAATCATACCAGATTCTCGTATCTGACAGTGAGCAAAATCTAAAGCTGAACATTGGAGAGCTTTGGAATAGCGGTGAAGTCACATCGACCGAACATAGCGGCATAATTTACGAAGGCGATGCTTTGGAAAGCGGAACCACATACTATTGGAAGGTTCGCATTTGGGATGATTTGCACCGCTTGAGCAGGTATTCCAACATACATTCCTTTCAATAGCAGGCCCTGGCTGGACATCAATCACAATATCGACTACCACCTTATCTTTTCTATTGACGATATATCACTAGTTTAACCACCTCCATTTTTGAAATTCCAATAACCAAAGCGAAGCGTCCCAACGACCATCGACTAGGTCACCCCGCATCGCTCAACAACAACTCCAACTCTTCCCTGATTTCATGGTTTTTTTCTGCTGTGAACTTATCTTCCAGTTTTTCCTTGGTTTCCTGGAGCACTTTTTTGGCTACCGGATCATCCATCGTCCCTGTCTTGCGGATCGTGTATTGTAAGATCAATGGCTGTTCTGCCTCCATCGCCATTTGCATCGCCCGCTCTACATCCAGATCAATCAACGGTTCAAATGCGTACCAGTTCATCAATGGTAAGTTGTGATCGTTGACATCGGCATAGTGACTGCACAACCCGGCGACGATGTCCCACCGGTCTTCCGGAGCCATGCGTTGGGCAGCAGAATTGACATACAGTCGGACCAGAGCGCTGTTGTCTGCACTGGCCATTTCAGTGATTTTGTCCAGAGCGCCGTCTGGAAGTGATTTGTCCTCCATCATCAGCTGGATCGCCCAGCTTCGCAGGTATTCACTCTCATGGTCCAATAAGGCCACCAGATCCTCATCAGACAGTCCACCGGTAACATGTAGCGTCCACAGTGCTCTTAGCTTGCGGGTAATGTCCGGATTGTCATTGAGAATACTTTTCAAAGCCGCGTATACCTCCGGACTGCCTCCCCGATCCTGAAGAAGGAGCCGGGATTGACGGACATACCATTCGTTCGATTCCAGCTGGTACTCCACCAGTTCGGCATCTGTCTTCTCCGACAAATCAATGGTCACAAATTGGTCCTCTTCGTGGCTGATTTTGAAAATCCGGCCGAGGGTTTTATCGTGGACATCGGGGTTGGGGCTGTGGCACTGGTTTTTGTCATACCAGTCAATTGCGTACATGGACCCACCGGGTGCAAACCGGTAGTCCAGCCATTGAGACCAGGCGTCATTGGTGATGATAAAATCTTTGCCATGCGTGGCCGTATAACCCGATCCGTCCCTGTTCAGGACATCCGCATTGGTTCGGTACCCGTGAATGTTATTCATCACCAGGTTGTTGCGCAATTCTTCTGGCCAGTGGTCAGCTCCCTGCAGAAAGGTCGCTCCGGAATGGGCGTGACCGCCCCCAGCGGATGCAGACCGGAAGTTCCCCGCATGGGGACCATTGTTACCGACCCAGTGCACATGATCTGCGATGGTTTTGATATCGTCATAGGTGTACGGATTGAAGTGTTTTCCAGCCTGACGGTGGTATCGGGCGCCCTGAATGGCATGAAACAGATGCGGAATCACACACACCGTCATAAAAGCATGACCATACTCATTGAAGTCCACCCCCCACGGATTGCTTGTTCCCCAGGCGAATACTTCAAACTCGTGCCGTGTCGGATGATAGCGCCACAATCCGGCGTTGAGTGGAACACGATCGGCATCTGGCGTTCCTGGTTTTCCGACCTTGGAATGGGTAAACACCCCATGGTTCCCATACAGCCAGCCATCCGGGCCCCAGATGAAGCTGTTCAAAGTCTCGTGCGTGTCCTGATAGCCCCAGCCGTCCAGTAGAACTTCGGGTTCTCCGGCCGGGAGGGATCCGCTCTCATCAATGGGAATAAACAGAAGTTCAGGGGCTGCACCAATCCAGACACCCCCATGTCCTACCTCGATTCCGCTGACCAGGTTCAGTCCTTCATAGAAAATGCTTCGTTTGTCCAGGGTTCCATCTCCATTGGTATCTTCGAAAATTAAAATCCGGTCTCTTCCTTGTCCTTCCGGAGCTCTTTGGGGGTAGGTGTGGGCTTCAACCACCCACAACCTTCCGCGGTAGTCCATCGTAAAAGCGATGGGACGTACGACGTCGGGCTCTGATGCGGCCAGTTGGATCGAAAATCCATCCAGCATTTCCATCGCCTCAATGGCTTCCTCAGCAGATAATCCGGCGTGTGCTACCACATCTCTGGACGGGAGGATGACAATATCTTCAGGATGCAGTTCATCAATGTAAAACGGACGGGTCTGATGGAATCGAAAATCATCAAAATTGATGTGGGACCACTTGTTTTCCCGTACGTACGAAATCTTTGTTTTACCGTCTTCCCGATCAATTAACCGGATGAACATATGTTGTCCGGTTCGATCGCTCAAATCAACCACTACGGGACGGAACCGCGCACTGTTGTTGCCCGTGATCTCAAAAAACACTTCGTCCGAGTCTGCGTCTACCAATTCCACCCGGGTTTCTTTCAATGCACCGCCGGCTACCCGAAAAGCAGCAAATGGTGCTGTGATTTCAAACGACCGGGAGGTTAGGGTTCCGGTGTCCGCATAGTTCATCGTGCCTCCGCTGGTGACAAAATACTGACCACTGACGTTCAGATCTCTCATGGTTTTTTCGTCATAAATGTCGGTAGCCCGATCCGATGAAGGCTGATCCTTAAAGGCTGTTCCGGTAGCGGTCCAGTCTTCCAGTGTGTTGTATTCAAAATCAAAATTCAGATCGTTGCCCTCTGCTACGGGTATCACCCCGGCCACTTCACCGGCGGACAACATAGGATCTATAATTTTCATCTGTCCTTCCATAGTTGGTCGATGGCCCGGAATACTGCAGTAATACATGTCATCTTCTGTAGCTTCGAATTGGATGCTGACCGAGTCGCCTTCATCGAGGATAGCAGCGCTTTGGACCCCGGCTTTTTCCATGGTCACATCGTGGGACATGGTTTCACCATTGATCATGGTGATGCGGATGTGTTCCCCTTTTAGGGCCCGGAGTACCGGATTGCGTATGCCGTCGATCTCACCGCCTTTGCCGATGTAGCCGGTCATATAAGCCATCAGATGGTATTCACGATCTATTTCCGGCGTGGATTCTACTTTTGATTCTGTAGTACATTGAAAACAGCACAAACTGAGAAATACAAATAATAGAGGTATTAGCTTTTGCATGGAAAGATTAATGATGTGTTAAAAGGCTGAAGTTACAAAATTATTCCATTTGCAAAAGATTTTATAAAAGTTATCTGGTCTTGTTTTTAGACAACCACTCTGGTTTGTTTTGGGGGTGAATCTGATGCTTCCGGGTGTCTTCCCGGGCTAACCATTTGAAATCATCGGTACGCATCAGATCATCAAATACCCGGCTGATTAATTCGGCTGGTAAAGTGGTTAATTTGCGTGTTTCCAAATCAATAAACCCGCCCATGAGCTCAGTATAATTATGGTGCGTGCCATCTTTTCCGTAGATGTTGTGCTCAAATTCAAAAAACATCCCATCTTTGGAAAGGCCTTTGAGCTGGAGCGTAACTGTGATGGTTTGACCGGCGCCAACCTCTCTGAAGTAATGAATGTGTTCATGAAAGATTACAGGGCCTATGTTGAGTCTGACCATATCCTGGTGATCAAAACCATGGCTCATAAGATAAGCCATGCGGGTGTGGCTCATAAAATTTTGGTAAGCGGAATTGGCTACATGCCGATTGGCATCAAGGTCACTCCAACGGATATCGAAATCTTTCTTAAAGAGATTCATAAGTTGTATTGTTTAATTGTATTAGGTGTAGAAGTCGCTTCCATTCAAAACCGTGAAGATAAAGGTCCTAGATTTGAAACACGTACTTTGTTGCAACTTCTATGAATCAATTGCCCCCGGTGTTCATAAATAAGCCCCTTTGGATAGGGCAATGTCTGTGTTTGACTTTTCGGATAAACATTATTTCTCTTTATGTCAAATCGATAAACTCCAAACGGGTCAATGAATATTTTGCTGAGCTATGGTTTGTTTTTGACTTTATTAGTTTAGAATATATTCTTAGGTCGATCGTTGACTTAATAGTTTGTATATTCATTGAATCATTAAGATGTGAGTGGTTTTGAAAGTTTTACGATACAGTCCTGGCTATTTGGGTTAGCTTTATTTCCTTGATTGCGCTCTAAAACGGGTATGAAAAGGTGAAGCTTCAGGTGCAAAATGGTTATAGTCTTAATCTTAAAAATTCTGATTTTCGAAATGATAAAT
The DNA here is from genome assembly GCF_019802045.1 of Membranihabitans marinus. Taxonomy (GTDB): domain Bacteria; phylum Bacteroidota; class Bacteroidia; order Chitinophagales; family Saprospiraceae; genus Membranihabitans; species Membranihabitans marinus_A. The sequence goes on from NZ_JAHVHU010000012.1 coordinate 61,094, forward strand.
CCACGCTCACCATTGGATTGAATTGCCGGCTTTTATTTTAGGATCTATAACTTCATTTTCCAATCTTCAATTTTAATATAAAATGAAAAAGACTGAAACGGATTTAACGGATATGGATCAAAAATTCTTACGCCTTTGCTTGAATCTGGCGCGGGAAGCTTTCGAAGCAGGCGATGCCCCTTTTGGTTCTGTCCTGGTGTCGGCAGAAGGAGCGGTCATTGCCCAAGCTCGTAATCGAAGCAACGAAATCAATGCGCTAGCCCACCCTGAAATTGATCTTGCCCGGTGGGCTTGCGAAAATTTATCGGAAGAACAGCGAAGGACGGTGACCATGTACACCAGTGGGGAGCATTGTCCCATGTGCTCGGCAGCGCATGGCTGGGCCGGATTGGGCCCCATTGTTTACCTGAGTTCAGCCCGCCAGTTGGAAGAATGGCGAAAGGATTCTGGAGCACCGGAAGCTCCGATCAATTTCTTTCCGGTCCAATCTGTGGTGTCCGATATAGAGGTTAGAGGACCGGCAACCGGTGATCTTTTGGAAGAAATCAAATCACTCCAGAAAGCCTATTTCAATAGAGATTTGTAAACCGCGAATTTTTGTTCTTGAATGATGTGTTTTTTCGATCTCAGGGAAGGTGTATGTGGTTAGCGTCGAACACTAAGCCACTAAAATTTGTATTACCAGTTTTATATTTATAAGCAGAGTACAGAAATTCACTCTAAAAGTCCGCTTGTCGGACGGTAAATAGTGAGGTATTAGCTTGCAAGTCCCATTAGGGACGATACTTTTACCCAGATAAATTTTGTTTCGATTGCTTTAATGTGATGTGGTCTTCACGCAATCTCCGAACATCGGGATTGTTTTGTATAAAACCGTTTTTACGAAGCAAACTCATTCGTCGGTTCTATCGCTCCAGTGCCTTTTTCAAAGCCTCCGGAAACTGGTCGGGTGAAGATGAATAGCAGGGGATTCCGGCGTGGGTAAGTTGAGCAGCCAGTGGTTTGTTGTACCGGATTTTTCCTTCGTTTTGCATGGATAATATACAGTGTATTTTTACTCCTTCTTTCTGAAGCTCCCGCATTTTATCGTAAACGCCTTCGTCCGTCCGGTTATCATAGAGATCACTAATCAAAAACAGGTAGGTATCATCCGGGTTTTTTATATTCTCATGGATGTATCTGAGTGTTTTGCGGATATTTGTTCCACCGCCCAGATGGATATGGAAAAGTAAATTCACGATGTCGTCCAGGTGGTCGGATAGATCGGCTACCTCATGGTCAAATACGATGAGACGGGTTTCTATCGTCCTGATGTGCGCCATAATGGATGCGATGATGGCTGAATAGATCATGGATTCCATCATGCTGCCGCTGGAGTCAACGGCTAAAATCAAATTTGGAAATCCCTGTCGTTTTCGTTCGTACCCATATTTGTTTTTTATAATAATAGACTGAAGATCCGACTGATAGTGGCGCAAATTGCGCTTTATGGTTTTCGGCCAATCAATATCCTGTTTTCTTGGAAAAGTAGTAGGGTTCCCTTTGTTGCTGAGATGATTCAATGTGTTTTGCAGAGCCCAGTGGATTTTATCTTCGATTTCTGCGGCGTATTGCCGGACGAGGGAGTGGATATCATCCATGCGATCCGGCGGAATCTGGTCTTTCAGCTCCAAAATGGTGCGGATCAAATCAATGTCCGGCGTCAGTGAATCAAATACTTCCTTTTCAAATAAAAGGGATCCTATTTGCATTTTTTCGATCGCCTCTTTTTGTAAGAATAGCGTTTGATTTTTTGGGAAAAGTTCCCGAATGTCCCGGAGCCATTCATTGAGCTGTGGACGGGATCTTTTCAGCAGATCATTCTCCGTTTGATCGAAAAGGAGGGAGAGGGTGCGATCTGTTTTTTTTGCATTTTCATCCAGCTCTACCTCATCGGTGGTCTCCGCTTCGGGTCCCAGGATGAGTCGCCACTTTCGGACCAGTTCGGTGTCTTGTACTGAGTCAGTCACTGGAGAACCTTATCGTTTTTTAGTATGTCGGAAGAAAGCACGCAGCCAAAGAAGGAGGAAAGCACCGACGACAGCCGTGACCAGTGAACCCCAGGTGCCGGTGGATTGCATGCCGAGTAACCGAAAGACAAAGCCTCCTACAATACCGCCAGCTATACCCAGAACGATATTGATCAGTAATCCGGAACCAGAGCCTTTCCACATGAGGCTGGCTATCCAGCCCGCGATGCCTCCGATAATAATCCAACCTAAAATTTTAAACATGATCGAGACAATGATTTATTGAACCTGTAAAATAGTAAAAAAGATTTAATTGATCGCATTCAGATATGGTGGCTATGAGCCGGATGTGGAATTTTGGACGCCGCGCTAGATGTTAAAATTTAGCTTTAGTATAGAATAAGTTGGAAAATTAATAAGGAAATCATAAATTGTGTACGTAACCGAAATTCAAATTTTGTATTAATTAGGTTTTTTGGGGAGTCTTATTATAAGATTACAGACGGATGAAAACGTGTGAAGATGTATGATTCTGTATGCTCTGACGTATAATAAATTTTAATAATTATGGAATATTCAACCACTTTCAGTTGGAAGAGTTTTTTGATTTTGTGTGTTTTGTTAACGTTAACGGCGCACGGGAAGGGTCATGAGCATCACTTCAAAGATCTTGTTTCATTTCCGGCCATTGATGTAAAGGGCATCGTTACGGACCAGCAAGGGCAGCCACTGATCGGTGTCAATGTGTTGGTCAAAGGAACAACCAAAGGAACCTCCACCGATTTTGATGGAAATTTTACCCTGTCGGATGTGGAAGAAAATGCCACCCTCGTTTTTTCCTACATCGGTTATCAGACCCTGGAAGTGGAGCTTGAAGGAAGAAGTTCCTTGCTGGTCGAAATGTCATCGGACGCTCAAATGCTTGACGAACTTATCGTGGTGGGCTATGGCACGGTAAAAAAGAGTGATTTGACAGGATCAGTATCTACCATAAGTGGTGAAACATTCAAGGATCAACCGGTCACACAGGTCAGTGAGATGTTGACTGGAACAGTAGCTGGATTTTATGCCACGCAAGGAACGAGTGCATCCGGTGGCAGTTCACTTGAAGTGCGTGGCCCCAATTCACTTAATGCATCCAGTACCCCCATGATTGTTCTCGATGGGGTGATATACAACGGAAGTCTGAAAGATATCAATCCCAATGATATAGAGTCCATAGATATTCTCAAAGATGCTAGTTCTGCCGCTGTTTATGGTGCTCGAGCAGCTTCCGGTGTGGTGATCATCAGTACAAAGATGGGTGGGGATGGCAAACCGGTTGTGCAATTTAGTACCCAGCTAGGCTCGGCTGATGTGACAGGGCGTTTTGAACCATTTCAGGGTGAAGAATACTTGAATTATCGTAGAGATGTTTTGCGGGTCATCAATCCGGGGTTCCCAGCGTATTATTTTAATGATCCATCCAACCTCCCTTCGGGTGTAACAATTGATCAATGGCGAAGTGCGAGTGACAATCCCTTGTCAGATGATGTGGATGAATACTTGTCCCGATTGAATTTTTATCAGATCGAAAGTAAGAATTATAAAGACGGCAAGGTGGTAGATTGGTTTGATGAAGTGATGCAAACCGGGTTTCGGCAAAATTATGATTTGAGTGTGTCCGGTGGTACAGAAAGTCTGAAGTATTACTGGTCGCTGGGATATCAAAATAATGAAGGGGTGATCAAAGGCGATGAGTTTGGAACCATCCGTTCCCGTTTAAATTTAGATTATACGATTTCGGAATGGCTCAATGTGGGGTTGAACACACAGTATTCGCATCGGGATGAATCATCAGTATTGGCCAGCGTAGGAGCTATGTACAATATGAGCCCCTATGGTGATATTTTTGAGGAGAATGGGGATGTAAAATGGTTCCCGAATACATTTATCGTGGCCAATCCATTAATTGATTATTATGGGCAGGAAAAGCTGCGCAATATTAATTCGATTTTCTCTAATATTTATGCGAATGTCGGTTTGCCTTTTGATATTAATTACAAGCTCTCGTTTCAGCCCCGCTTTGAATTTTTGAAAGATTACAATTTCTGGTCTGATAAAACCTTTCAGGGGGGGCGGTCCAGGAGTGGAGGCTACGCTACCCGACGAGATGGGTCCGATTACAGCTGGATATTGGATAATATATTGAGCTGGCAAAAGGAAGTAGGTATTCACAATTTTGATGTGACCTTATTATATAGTTCAGAAAAAAACCAGGGCTGGAGTTCTTACCTGGAAAATCAATCTTTCGTGCCCAATCAAAATCTGGGTTTTGGCGGATTGGCTTTCGGGACCAATCCTTCGTTGAACAGCAGCGATTATGAAACAACTGGTGATGCGGCCATGGCGCGATTAAACTATACCTTGCTGAATCGCTATCTGTTTACAGTTTCAGTGCGAAGAGATGGGTATTCAGCTTTTGGGAATAAATATCCCCGGGCGACCTTCCCGGCGGCCGCGTTTGCCTGGAAAATGTCTGATGAAAGTTTTTTCGAATCTGATTTAATCAACTCTTTAAAACTCAGGTTGTCATGGGGGGTCAATGGGAACCGGGAGATCGGTGCATACTCTGCCCTTGCTCGATTGTCTTCTACATTGTACTACGATGGTTCCAATGTCCGCGTAGGGGTGTTTAATAATACCCTGGCCAATAAAAATCTCCGTTGGGAAAAGACCCAGTCTTTTAACATTGGTTTGGATGTCGGGATGGTCAACGGGCGGATCAATACCAACCTGGATCTGTACAAAATGAATACGACCGATTTATTGCTGAACCGATTGGTACCGGAATTATCGGGTTATCGCAGTGTAACAGCAAATTTGGGCGAATTGCAAAATATTGGGTTGGATCTTAGTTTTAATTCCGTGAACATCGATCACGAAAATTTCAGATGGAATTCCAATGTGGTGTTCAGTCTCAATCGGAATAAAATTGTAGAGTTATTTGGAGATCAGGGCACCTATACTCTGGAAGGGAAAGAAATTCAAGGTGAAGTACCCGATTATTCGAATGAATGGTTCCCGGGTCATGCCATTGATCACATATGGGATTATAATATTACAGGCATCTGGCAAGAAAACGAAAAAGATGCCGCTGCAGAATATCGATTGAATCCCGGTGATATTAAAGCCGTTGATGTGAATAATGACGGAAAGTTCGAAGAGCTGGAAGACAAACAATTCATCGGGTACACCCGGCCAAGATTTCGGGTGGGAATGCGTCAACAATTTACGTTTTTCAAAAATTTTGATGCATCCGTATTCCTTCGTGGAGATTTGGGACATATGAAGTCCTTCAATCAGGGACTGAGATTGGGCGGTGTAGATACTTACGATCGGAGAAATTCATACAAGACACCGTATTGGACACCATCCAATCCTATTAATGATTTTCCAAGTTTGACCAATAATGTGGCCGTTTATGGAGGAGGAATATCCTTTTACAAATCCGCTTCATTTCTTCGGATTCAGGATATTTCATTGGGTTATAATGTGTCTGATGAATGGGCCCAGCGTTTGATGACCCGAAGCATTCGGGTATATGGATCCATCCGAAACCTGTATAGCTTCAATCAATGGCCCGGATGGGATCCGGAATCATTGAATAGTCCCATGCCACGTATATTTTCTATAGGCCTGGATGTTACCTTAAACTAAGCGTTAAGTCAAAATACAATACCATGAAAAATATTAAATCATATCCATTTTTGATCGCATTCGGAGCGTTTCTATTCCTTTATTCGTGCAGCGAGGATTGGTTGAAACCAAAACCCAAATCATTCTTTACCCCGGAGAACGTTTATATTGAACCGGAAGGATTTGAGTCGATAATCATTACATTGCGGAAAAATCTGAAAGAAGAACACAGCGGTGGGTTGCATTGGATCGCCCAGGAGTTTGCAGCTTCTGATCTGGGCTCCCCCTGGTCACAGTTGGATTTCTACAATCTGACCCCCAGCTCTTCCAGGTATTACCCTTTTCTTAGCATGTTTACGGAGATGTATGAGTTTATCAAGAACGCCAATGTGATAATTTCAAGAATAGACAACATTGAGTGGGAAGATCAGTCCAAACGCAACCGAATTCTGGGTGAAGCTTTGTTCCACAGGGCGTACTGGTATTATCGACTCGTGCATTCCTATGGCGATGTACCATTTATCGATACCGAAATTGAGGAGGTAAAATTGGATTTTCAAACCCACAGTCGAACAGCAATTTTAAATAAGTTGCAAAAGGATTTGGAATATGCTGCGCAAAATTTACCTGAAAGCATAGGACCCGGAGAGATATCGAAATATGCTGCGTTGCATTTGTTGACGAAGGTATACCTGGCTGACCAGGAGTACGATAAAGCGATATCTGCTTCCACCGAAGTGATCGATGGCCCTTTTGAACTGATGAAAGAAAGGTTCGGACAGGATGTCGATGATCCCAATCGCAATGTGATCTGGGATCTCCACCGTCCAAAAAACTTTAATTTACCCAACAATACAGAAACCATTCTGACCTTTATCGATCGGTATGAGGCACCACCTGGCGCCCGTTCTGGTGGGTTATTTACTATGCGATTGTACAACCCTCAATGGATGCAGGCGCAGGTGAAGGACAGCGAAGGAAAACCTGGGATGGTGGCGGACGGACCACAATATGATTCGCTGGGTCGGGGCAATGCGAACGTACGCCTGACAGCCAGCTATCAATACCACATCTGGAACTACAAAGATCAAAATTGGAGAAATACTTCGGATCTAAGGCGAGCAGACATCAACTGGGTCGATATCGATGAACTGCGTTATAACAATCCGGAGTCAGTGGATTATGGGAAGGTTGTGAACAGCGACTACTTTGCGCAGCAGCTGGATACATTCAAGCACCTTTATGCCATACCTCACTATATTATGTATGTACCGATGGATGATGCAAATGCTCGTCCGGTAGGCGGTAATGGAGACTGGTATTTATTCCGATTGGCTGGTACGCATTTGCTGAGAGCTGAAGCTTATTTCTGGAAGGGCCAGTTAGCAGAGGCAGCAACCGACCTAAATGTAGTCCGGTCCCGGGCCAATGCACTACCCGTAAGCGCTGATGAGGTGGATATTGATTTTATTATGGATGAACGCGCCAGAGAATTATTCGCTGAAGAACCCCGACATTCAGAGCTGGTACGCGTTTCGTATCTTATGGCAGCAGAAGGTAAAGCTGGTTATAGCTTGTCATCGTTCTCAGAAAACAATTACTATTTTGATCGGGTAATGCGGTATAATAAAACCTACGAACAAAAAATTGAATTATTAGGGAATACAGCGGCCATGGCCCCATTCCATGTATTGTGGCCCATTCCGGATCGTATCATTACAGCGAATACCTTGGCGACCATTAACCAAAATAAAGGCTATGATGGCGCAGAAAAGAATGTGCCACCATTGGAAACCATTGAATAAGGCGTGGTTGAGAGCGAAGAAAAGCTGAAACATAAGCAAATCAAATAAAATCTCATAAATTGTTTTTAAAGTCAGGGTTTTATTATATCTTAGGGAACGTTAACGGAAACTCGTGAAGGATTTTACAGGATGGGGATTTTTTGATTAAAACCATGTTTTACTATACAGTATACATTGAACCGGAGCTTGGCCTGATCTGGCCAAATAAATAATTATTGATTAAAGTATGTTATGATGAAAAGAACAATTCTAATGTGTTGCTATGTCCTGCTTGTGGGAATAATCCTTGGTTCTACGCAAGGTAAAGCAGCTGAAAATTTTCCTATTTCTATAGTCGGTAACGTAACCGATCAGGAAGGAGAACCGCTCATTGGTGTGAATGTGCTCGTGGTGGGTACATCCATCGGGACATCCACTGATTTCAATGGGAGGTATGAATTAGAGAATGTGGAAGAAGATGCCACGTTATTGTTTTCTTATGTTGGTTATCAAAGTCAGGAGGTCGATGTAAATGGTCGATCGACAATCGATGTGACCATGATTTCAGATGCTGAAGTATTGGATGAACTGGTTGTGGTTGGTTATGGCACCGTGAAAAAAAGTGATTTAACCGGTTCCGTCGAACGGATAGACGCTGAAAAATTTAAAAGCCAAGCTATGACTCAGCTGACAGATATGCTGACAGGAACAGTGGCTGGTTTTAATGCCAATCAAAGTACCTCTGCCGCCGGGGGTAGTTCATTGGAAGTACGGGGCCCCACTTCTTTGACGGCTTCAACAAATCCACTGATTGTACTGGATGGGGTGATATTCAACGGAAGCTTACGGGACATAAACCCGAACGATATTGCAAGTATTGATATACTTAAGGATGCCAGCTCAACGGCTATTTTTGGTGCTAAAGCAGCTTCGGGTGTTATCCTCATTACTACCTCAAAAGGGAGTACCGGCAAGCCTGTGGTTAACTTAACGACCCGGATCGGAATGTCCCAATTAAGTTCTGATCAATATGGTGTACGTGGGCCTGAAGAATACATCGATTTTAGAAAAGAATACTACAGAGGTCTGGCTCAGCCCTTCCCGGATACCTACTGGGATGATCCATCCAATTTGAGTAGTGGGATTACATTGGAAGAGTGGCGCTCGCTCAACCCGAATCCTCTTCCCGATGACCAAAGAGAGTATCTCTCTCGGTTAAACTTTTTCCCCACTGAAATAGAAACATATCTTCAGGGTGAGACAATAGACTGGTTGGATGAAACTTTTCAAAACGGGGTACGTCAGGATTATGATCTTAGTGTTTCCGGTGGAACAGAGAATTCCAGGTATTATTGGTCTTTGGGGTACGTTGATAACGAAGGTATTATTCGCGGAGATAATTTCAATGCGATCAGATCCAGGCTCAACGTTGATTTTGATATTACACCATGGTTAAATGTCGGAACCAATACGCAATTTACAGTCCGTGATGAAAGTTCTGTGGCAGCAAATCTTAGTTGGATGCAAAGCGTGAGTCCTTTTGCAAAAATGCGAAATGATGATGGTAGTTTAAAGTGGTATCCTGGTGATTATGTGGGTGCACGCAACCCTCTAATCAATACCCTGGGGCAAGACCGGGACCGAAAAATCAATAGTTTATTCTCTTCCTTGTTTGCCAAATTCAAATTGCCCTATGGCATTGAATATAAAGTCTCCTTCCAACCACGGGTTCAGTCTCTGCGGGATTATAATTATTGGTCTCCTCAAACGATCACGGGAGGTCAGGATATATCTGGTGGAAGAGCCAGAAGACTGGACTATACTCAGGTAGAATATATGGTGGATAATTTACTTACTTGGAAAAAAAGCTTTGGAATACATGACTTTGATGTGACTTTGCTTCAAAATGTAGAGCACACCAGATCGTGGCAGAGTGAACAAGAGAATAATACTTTTTTACCCAGCCCGGCACTGGGGTATTCAGGAACCCAATATGGTATTAATCCCGCTTTGAGTTCGAATGATGTTAAGGTGACCGGAGATGCGCTCATGGCTCGTTTGAATTATGCTCTGCTTAATAAGTACCTTCTGACTGCTTCGATACGAAGAGATGGTTTTTCTGCTTTTGGTCAAGAACATCCCCGAGCCACTTTTCCCGCTCTGGCGTTTGCCTGGAAACTTTCAGAAGAACAATTCTTTAATATAAATTCTATAGACCAACTCAAAGTTCGTGCCTCCTGGGGTGTTAATGGGAACCGGGATATCGGGCCGTATGCGGCACTGGCTCAATTGAAGTCTGTTCAATATTACGATGGCAAGAATGTACATATCGGGATTGGTACTTCTACTTTGGAGAACCGTCAATTGGTATGGGAAGAGACGAAGTCTTTGAATTTTGGGGTCGACGTAGGTTTTATGGAAAGCAGGTTCCAAATGACCCTCGATTATTATGATATGGTGACGAACAACCTGCTGGTCAATCGAATTTTGCCACGGACGACCGGTTTTTCCAGTGTAACAACTAATATTGGAGAACTGGCTAACAAAGGGGTCGAACTTACTTTTCGTAGTGCTAATGTTTCCACCTCCAAATTTGATTGGAACAGTACCTTGAACTTCTCGCTCAACCGCAACAAAATTAATCGTCTTTTTGGAATAGAAGGAGATTTTGTTTTTGAAGGAAAAGAGTATCATGGTGAGATACCAGATTTTTCAAACGAATGGTTCCCCGGCCATGGCATCGATGCCATTTGGAATTACGATATAGTGGGGATTTGGCAGGAAGAAGAACGAGATGAAGCGGCCAAATATAATTTAGAGCCGGGTGATTTTAAAGCTCGTGATTTGGATGATAACGGAACATACGAAGCTGTAAAGGATAAAACATTTATAGGGTATGATCAGCCTAGGTTTCGGGTGGGTTTGCGAAATGATTTTACCATCTTAAAAAATCTGACTGCTTCCGTTTTTGTGCGAGCCGACTTGGGCCATATGGGACGATTTCGTCCGGCACGGCATCGACATTCCACATATGATCGGTACAATACGCCGCCGGTTCCCTACTGGACCAAAGAGAATCGCTCCAATGACTGGCCAAGGTTGGGACAAAATGATGCACCGTATGGAGGTGGTATAGATCTATTTAAGCCCAAGAGCTTCGTCCGTATTCAGGACTTCACCTTGAACTATAGATTCCCAATGGATCGGCTTACGAGCATTAATTTTCAATCCCTTCAAATTTTTGCATCCGTACGAAATCTGTGGACATTTTCAGATTGGCCGGGATGGGATCCTGAGACTGGGTTCAGTCCAATGCCACGAACCTATACGATGGGGCTGAACCTATCACTATAATTTGCGAATATATAAAAGTACATGATATGAAAAGCATCATAAAATATAGCTTTATCTGGATTCTTATATCCATGTTTACTTCATGCTCTGAAGATTTTTTAAAACCAGAGCCATTGTCCTTTTTTGCACCTGAAAATATTTACGTGGACAAAGCAGGATTTGAATCCTTACTGGTGAATATGCGAAAATCTCTCATCTATGAAAACACGGGAAACCGGGATTTTATGCACCACCAATGGAATACGACTGAGGCTGCAGTTGCTTATGTCCAAATGGACTTTACGCAGTTAACACCCAATTCGGACCGGTATTCGAAGTATGTTAGCCAGATCAACTCAATGTATGAATTTATTAAAAATGCCAATATTGTTATTTCGAGAATTGATGATATTGAATGGGAGAATCTAGAAGAGCGCAACAGTATATTGGCCGAAGCATTGTGGCACCGAGCCTACTGGTATTATCGGTTGGTACACAACTATGGTGATGTCCCCTGGGTAGGCGAAGAAATAACAAAGCCAAAACTGGACTTTAATACATACAGCCGTTGGGCTATTTTGAAGAAAATTCAAGCAGACCTGGAATCTTCTGTTGATAATTTGCCGGAATCAGCCATACCTGGTGCTGTCACCAAAGGAGCTGGCAATCATTTGCTGGCCAAAATTTATCTTGCAAATCTGGAATTTGACAAGGCTATTGATGCGGCATCTCGTGTAATAAATGGTCCATATGCTTTAATGACAGAACGATTTGGTGTTGATGCCTCGGATGCTAGTAAAAACGTAATCTGGGATTTACATCGTCCAGAAAATAAAAATTTATCTACGAATTCGGAAAACATCCTTTCCATTGTGGATCGATTTGAAGCGCCCGATGATGCGAAAAGCCCGGGATTGTATACCATGCGGACCTATCATAGTTCGTGGTGGCATTCGCGGCACCGCGATAGCGAGGGCAACCGGGGAATGATTGACGAAGGGCCCTTGTATGATAGTCTGGGACGCGGGAATCCTGATGCAAACCTCACTGAATGGTACACCTATGATATCTGGAGTGACGGAGATGCGAACTGGAGTATGACGACAGACCTTCGAAGATCTGACATCAACTGGTATGATATCCATGAGTTTAGGTACAACAATCCAGAGTCGGTCAATTACGGGGAACCATGGCGAATGGAATGGATGACTGGAGATCGCTATACAGCTTTAACGGGCATGTATGCGCTGCCTATCTACAAAACGATGGTCTTTCAACAAGACAAAGCGGCCCGTCCCAACGGAGGAAACGGTGACTGGTATGTTTTTCGATTAGCAGAAACATATCTCATACGAGCAGAAGCATATTATTGGAAGGGAGAATTGGCGGCAGCAGCTGAAGATATAAACGAGGTTCGTGTTCGAGCCAATGCCACGCCGATTTCTGCAGATGATGTGACCATTGACTATATTTTTGATGAACGAGCCCGGGAATTGTTTGCAGAAACTCCGCGTCAAAATGAAATGGTGCGTGTGTCATTTACTATGGCACGTTTGGGCTTAAATGGGTATTCTGAAGAAAATATATCACAGAGTAGTTGGTATTATGATCGCCTCATGAAGTATAATTATTTTTATCCTCAGTACACCGGTTCAAAAACAACAACATACCTGGGGCTGGAAGTCCCGGTGGGAGATAAGTTTGTAGCCATTGGTCAAAGTGCCAAGTTTGAGCCTCATAATATTCTGTGGCCCATCGATGATAAATTGATTACAGCAAATACGCTAGGGACCATCAATCAAAATAAAGGGTATGACGGAGCGGAGAATAATAAACCACCAATCGAAGTCATCGAATAATATTAGTAGTATAAAATAGTAAAGCGAAGGCCATTGTGATGCAGCAATGGCCTTTCTTGTTTTGAACTGGACTTGAGAACGGGTAAGTTACAATGAGGTCTTTGCATCTTTTCAGAAGTTGGGATGATCTGGAATTTGAATAGCCCGGCCTGGTGAGCGACTTGAACGAAGTGGAAATTTAAGCCATAAAGTTTTATGCCCTGTCTAAAAAAACATAATCTATTAGGAAAACGGATGATCGGTAGTGTGACCAAATCTCCACCACAAGCTTACACCGTATAAAGTATTTATAAAAATTGAGTCAAACTACTTGAATAGGGACCCAGTTGAGAATGATCAAAATAATGAGTCGGTCGATTTACCGGATCACATAGGTTGTTTTATTGGTATACGTCCTACCCATAAAGTCGACCGCTTTCACTTCCAGGATGTGTTCCCCGGGTTCCAAATGATTTGGGATGCGGGACCGCCAGATGTGTGTCGAAATTATGGGGTGGGAAGGGCGTCTGCCTTCCGGTAATGAATAATAATAATCCCAGTCATGCTGAACCTTCGTAATCACGGGATCAAATGAAGGGGCATAGCGCATCGGTTGCCATTCCTCTTCGTTGACCCGAAAGAATAAACTATCACGTCGGCTTCCCTGGTAGAAGTTAACAACCACCTCGCCTCGGGATCGACCGCCACCGGGTACGACTTTGGGCGTATGGATGTGCATTTTGTGAGCTTCATCTTCGCCGGCGACTTTATAGTCAAACTCATATTTATTCCCATCAATATTCAATATGGCATACCCTTTTGGTGTCCCGTCCCGCATTCGGGCATTGGGTGTGTTGTAACGGTCCATGGACCCGGAATACCAATCTCCTGATGTAGTGCCGACGTTGTAGTGGTGGTGAACTTTATTTCCCTTCCATCCCCGGTCTTTACCAAAAAAGTCATGCATTTGGAAATGTGTATGTGCGGACAGGGATAGCGTATTCAGATGATCTTTTAATAAATCAAACAGCTTTTCACGATCGCTGTCTCTAAATTGATCACCCCCGTTGTATTCGGTGATGGGAATGTGGAAACTCACGATGACGAGGTGATCTTTGGGAACGTACTTTAAGTCGTTTTTTACAAACTCAAGCTGATCCTTGCGGAATCCACCCCAATAACCGCGTCCATCCCGGGGATCGGGATAAAGAACATCATCAAGTATGATGTAATGCACTTTTCCATAATTGAAAGAATAATTGGCAGGTCCGAAAACCGCTTCAAAGGTTTCGTCTGCATAGCGATCTTCTTTGGCATCAAAATTCATGTCGTGATTCCCATAGACGTGATACCACGGCAAACCAATCCTCGAAGTCGCATGAAGATACGGATAAAATAAGGTGAGGTCATCGCCGACCAAATCACCCAAACTGATGCCAAAAGAATGCTTTTTATTTCCTACTAATTCAGAAACAATGCCCTGATTGAAGTAGTGGACCTGTTCCAGCGTATAAGGTTGGGGGTCACCAAACACGACCAGCGAATATTCATCGGCCTCATCAGTGGGTGTCAGGCCGAAATTAATGGACTCTGGGAGTGGACCGGTCGGCGCCACACCGCTGTATTTTAACCTGGGGGAGCCATTGGGTTTGTGATTATAATAAAACTGGGGCTGCTGATATTCATTTATTGCAAATTGGTATCCGGCAGGCTTTATCACGAATATGATCTGATCATCTGACCCCGGAAGTACGTACTTTCCATCGCGGTCCGTTTGTGTGACTTCCACGCCATTGGAGACAGCCACATTCGGAATCCCTTTTTCATTTGGGTCCAGTACTTGATTCTGATTGGCGTCCTCATATACGATTCCTCTGACCTGCTGGCCACATACGGTACTTATATTAAGTAGTAAAATTCCAACGATCAGGTAGAGGCGAATAGGTGTTCCTGGTTCGAGCGATGAGTTCATCATTGTAGGTGAAGTGATTAAGATGGATGAAATATTTCTACATGTAAAAATATCATTAATTCGCAGAAAGAAGAATCGCAAGTAGTGCTCTCCGCTCAGAAGCGTCCAAAATAATTAATTCAAAAGACCCCAGCGGGGGCAAAATATCATAGCCCCGGGTTTCAACCCGGGATATAGTATAGGTGGTTTTGAGGTAGGCTTGGCGCGATTTTTGACCAAAAATCGTGACAAGCAAAAATTGAACCTTGATTTCAAATTTGGGGATTTCAAAATTGCAATATGTAGATTATCAATTAATTACATTTAGGCCAGAATTTATTTTGGACGGTGTGTTCTCCGCTATATCCCATCCCATTTGGGTTTTTGATCATAAGACAGACCTACTGTAGTACCGTCATACCCATGACCCTGTAAATATAGACGGTGTGTTTGTGACGGCTGATCTCAAGATGATGGGCGTTGCCGGTGATAATTCATGGGGTGCCCGCCCGTATCCCCAATACGCCATTCCGGCAAAGAATTATTCTTTCCGATTTTCGATCGTGCCGGAGAATTGAATGTGGCTACTTCTGGCTTCTTGTTTATTCAGCGTTTACGTCTATTTACATAAAACATACGTACCATGTCAAAATTAACCTTATCCATTGATAACCGGGTAATTAAGCGGGCAAAAGATTTTGCCAAAAAATCAAATAGAAGTTTGTCGAATATTGTGGAAACGGATCTGGATAAAATCACCAGGGAGGACGATCCTGAAGTTGATGATGAGTTGGATCAAATAACAGGTATCATAGATCTTCCGGACGACATTGATGTGAAAAAAGAGATACGTACTATTCTTGCTGGTAAATATTAATGCCGGCAAAGGACATAGAGAAGCTCACTATCGGATTGATTAGGGCAGTTAAATTTACATCAATTCCAAATGAGAAACTCCATGTCCTCTATATCTGTTGCCAGGCATCATTTTAGTGTCCTATAGACACATATGGGATATACTTACTTCCGCGTAAATACATGCGAATCACACTGCTCGCAATTTTCGTCGAGGTACAAGGTGTCGCTCTTCACGTAAAATGATTGGTCATCCAGGCTGCTGTCGTCAAACTGGAAGATAAACACATCCTGTTCGGTTGCCGTGGAATCCTCGATGATCTGAAAATCACTTTCGATCAGCGTAGTATCTGACGTCGAATCTGATTTCTTCCAAGTGTACAGGCCATCAGAAGTGATCTTCAGACTTTGGCTGTAGTCCACGGAATCTGCCAGGATCGCTTCATCGGATTCACCCGGGGTAGTGGAAATCCATTCCCAGTTTCCAAATACATCTTCGTAAGGTAATGCCGGTTCCGGATCATCTTTTTCACACGAAGCAAAACCCATCATCAGGGCCGCAGCAATCAACATCGATTTCAAAAAACTGAATTTCATAAAAAAATTGTTTTGGTTAAATAATTAATCTTTTCGCTAATGGAATAAAACCCATTAGACCCATAAGACACGACGCAAAACGATTTCGTCAGTCCGGCGGGTGAATTCAGGAAAGATTAACGGGTGTTAATGAAATTAATGGGGATGAAACCGTCCTTGGTCATTGCACGAAGCTCACTTTGGTAGTAAAAAAAATTACGCATATATCTTTTATATTTACACGTGAAATCGAATGATGTAAATAGCCTTGAACACTTCTTTTGGAAGGGCAGCAATTGACGAAGCTAAGCGATATGCTAATCCCACGTTTTTACCTGGACCAGGATGGATTTTTATAATGAAGACAGCCAGATAGACTAAAAAATTAATGATGAGAAAAATAAAATGGGGTATACTGAGCACGGCCACCATAGCCGTGGAGCAAGTGATACCAGCGATTCAACAAAGTCAACTGGGACAGGTATGGGCCATTGCTTCACGGCGTGAGGAGAAGGCCAAAATCACGGCTCATCAATTTGATATTCCCTATTATCATAAGAATTATGAAGAGTTACTGAACGATCCGGAGGTGGAGGCAGTTTACATTCCGCTACCCAATCACCTTCATGTCAAGTGGGCCACAAAGGCTTTGAGGGCAGGAAAGCATGTTCTGGTGGAAAAGCCGGTGGCCATGAATGTCAAAGAAGCGCAAGCACTGCTGGAAGAAGCACCGCAACACCCGGAACTGAAAATAATGGAAGCTTTTATGTACAAGTTTCATCCCCAGTGGATCGATGTCAAGCAAAAGATCCGGGAAGGAGCTATAGGAAACCTGGAAATGATTCAATCTTCTTTTTCATTTTTTGATGATGATCCGGCAAGCATCGTGAATGTGAAAGAGTATGGTGGAGGGAGCTTGATGGATGTCGGCTGTTACCCGGTTTCGATCTCCCGATACCTGTTTGATGCGGAGCCCATCCGGGTGCTTTCTACGCAGGGTTTTCATTCTGATTTTGAAGTGGATGTGACGACATCGGGAATCTTAGAATTTGAGGCAGGGCGGTCTATATTCTTTTCCTCCATCGGGCTGATGGAGCATCAGGAGGTCAAACTTTTCGGTACACGAGGAAAGATTGAATTTGAGATCCCGTTTAACCCGCCTCGTGATCGTGCGGTAACGGTGAAGATGACCACGAAAGATGGAGTCAAGGAACTTTCATTTGGTCCAGGTGATCAATACAGCTTGCAGACCGATGCATTTTCAAGAGCGATTATAGAAGATGGACCAGTTCCCGTTCCTTTGAATGATGCGGTACAAAACATGAAAGTCATTGAAGCGATAAAAGAGAATTCCCACGAGTAGCGGTCGCTTTGATGAATCAATCAGCGTTTTTTAAAATATTCGATCCGTAAATTCAGTTGAAGTCTCTTACAAGAATAAATAGTAGTGACACTCAGGTTCTTTGTAAAAACCATGAAGTCAAATAAATTTTGGAAGCAAGTATGCAGCAAATGATACGACGAAAATCTAAAAATATAGGGTTGTTGTTCTTTTGCCTGACAACAGTTTTTTCGTTCGGTCAGGAAAAGTTTACGATCAGTGGTACTTTGAAGGATGCAGGAAACGGTGAAGACCTCATCGGTGCCTCCATCTCCGTAGAAGAATTGAAGACGGGAACCACGACCAACGTGTATGGGTTTTACTCGCTGACCATTCCGGAAGGAAGTTATACCTTGAGTTTTAGCTACATCGGTTATGAGACCATAAAAAAGGAGGTGGTTCTGGATCAGGATCTGAAATTTGATTTAGAACTCAACGTCACCTCCACCCAGCTGAGCGAAGTGGTTATTTCAGCTGAACAAACCGATCAAAACGTCCGCTCTACCCAAATGAGCGTGAATAAAATTGATGTGAAAGAAGCCCAGGCTATTCCTGTAATTTTCGGGGAACAGGATGTGATCAAGACCATCACCCTTTTACCCGGAATCAAATCATCAGAAGGCGGGGGCGGCTTTTTTATCCGGGGTGGCAGTGCAGATCAGAACTTGATTTTACTGGATGAAGCTCCTGTCTACAATGCCTCGCATTTACTGGGCTTTTTCTCTGTATTCAATTCGGATGCGATCAAAGATCTGAGCGTTTACAAAGGACACATACCGGCTCAATACGGCGGACGGGCTTCCTCGGTTCTCGATATTAAAATGAAGGACGGGAACAGTAAAAAATTCAACGCGAGTGGGGGTGTGGGCCTGATTTCATCGCGACTCACTCTGGAGGCACCGATCGTAAAGGATAAGGGATCGTTTATCGTCAGTGGCCGGCGAACCTATCTGGATTTGTTTCTCAATCTTTCCAAAAACGAGGACTTGAAAAACTCCATCTTGTATTTTTATGATCTGAACCTGAAGGCGAATTACAAGCTGAGCGACAAAGACAGATTGTATGTATCCGGGTACTTTGGGCGGGACAAGTTCGGGTTTAGCGATGTATTTGGTTTTGACTGGGGCAACACCACGACGACATTGCGGTGGAATCATTTGTTCAACGATAAATTATTTTTGAACACGACAGCCCTTTTCAGCGATTACAATTACGTGGTAGAGATCGGAGGCAGCGATGAAAAAAACGATGGTTTTAAGATCACCTCATCGATTCAGGACATCAGTTTGAAAGAGGACTTTACCTACTTTTTGAATACGAGCAATACCATAAAGTTTGGACTTTCTGCCGCTTACCATACCTTTTTGCCTGGTGAAATCGCACCGGAGGCGAATTCCGGTATTAACAGGGCCGAACTGCAGGATAAATATGCCCTGGATGGTGCCGTTTACCTCGCCAATGATATGAAACTTTCCGAATCGTTTAATATGAACCTGGGGTTGCGCTATTCGTATTTTGCACAAGTGGGGCCGGGAGATATTTTTTCATATGATACCTCCGGTGAAATTGTGGATGTCCAGACGTACAGTGATTTTGAGCTGGTCAAGAGCTATGGCGGGTTGGAACCCAGAATCGGATTGACTTACACCCTGGACGAACAGAGCTCGGTGAAAGCATCGTATGGGCGAAATCGACAGTATTTGCATTTGATCTCAAATTCAAGTACAGGAACTCCGATCGATTTGTGGATTCCGAGCAGTAACAATGTCCGGCCTCAGATAGCGGACCAGTATGCGACCGGCTACTATCGCAACTTCAAAGATGACGGGTATGAAAGCTCCCTGGAGATCTATTATAAAAATATGCTAAACCAGATTGACTACAAGACGGGCGCAAATTTGGTGTTCAATGAGAATGTGGAATCACAGTTGCTTTTTGGAAGAGGCTACTCTTATGGGGCGGAATTTTACCTCAAGAAGAATGTGGGACAGTTAAATGGCTGGATAAGCTACACCTGGTCCAAAACAGAACGGGAATTTGATGACATCGACCACGGGGATCCCTATCCCGCGAACTGGGACCGGACCCATGATATGACCTTGGTGGGCATCTACGAGCTCAATAAAAAATGGACCTTCTCGGGAACCTTTGTTTTCCGGACGGGGAATGCCGTGACTTATCCGGTCGGAAAATACGAGGCAGAAGGACAGATTGTCAATTTATACAGTGGCAGGAACAATGACAGGTACCCGGATTATCATCGATTGGATCTGGGCATCACCAAGAAGTTCAGAAGCACCGACAAGTTTGAGTCCAGTCTAAACCTATCTGTGTATAATGTATATGGCCGGAAAAATCCATTTTCCATCACATTTCGGGAGGCGGAAGGCGACCCCAGTCGAACGGAGGCGGTCAAAATAGCCTTGTTTAGTGTGATCCCTTCGCTCACCTACAATTTTAAATTCAAATAGCTTTTACATCCATGGAAATAAGGAAGCCAAAAATATTTCAAAAAATAATCTTGTTACTCGTAGCAACGGGGTTGCTTTTTTCTTGCGAGGAAGTGATCGAACTGGATCTGGACCGGGTGGATCCCCGGATGGTGGTGGAAGCCAATATTTCCAATCAACCGGGTCCTTACACGGTCCGGCTATCTGAAACCACCGACTTTTATGACGAGAACAACTTCAATCCCAGAGTGGGGGCGGAGGTCATCCTCTACGATGAATTGGGGAATCGCGATACCTTGTGGGAAGTCACCCCGGGCCACTATCAGACCACTTCGATCCGGGGCATGGTGGGATTGAATTACACCCTCGAGATCCATCATGAAGGAAAAACGTACACAGCCTCCAGTAAAATGCCGGATCAATTTAATCCCATCGATTCACTGATCGTGGCTTATGAAGAAGAATCAATATTTAGAGATGCCGGTTATTATGCCAAGGTAACCACGCAGGATCCGGAAGGCGTGGACAACTATTACCGGCTGAAAATTTTTGTGAATGACAAAGTATTCATTTTCAATCAAGATGACGCCGACGCTGACGAATATGAAGATAACAACATGTATTTGGCGACGGATCAATTCACCGATGGACGTTATGTCGATTTTGATTTGTCTCCACCCCTAAAGATCGGCGACAAGGTAAAAGTGGAATTATACCACATCAATCAAGGCACCTACGATTATTACCGGACGCTATTGGAGGCTGCAGGCCTGGGTGGTCTGGCACCCGCCAATCCCATATCCAACTTTGGAGAACAGGCGTTGGGGAATTTCAATGCGTACGTTGTTTTTGCGGATTCGACGGTGGTGCAGTAGCTTGAAGGTGGTTGGCACTTGGGGGAGGAATAGCGGGAAGCTAGTGCCCGTCACCTGGGTTTGAAAGCAGGTTCTCGGCACTTGTCACAGTATAATCTCTTTGGGAGCTAGCTAGTCCCGGGAGGAAGGAGCTTACCGCTTTTCAGGGGCACAAGCTCTGCTTCTTGGAAATAAATGCAATCTGTACTGCGATTTTATAAATAATTGATATTGTATTGTTTGCGACCATACTGATAGTGTTGTGATGAGTAATGCGGGTTGCCGTTTTTCGGTGGCGCAAAATGGTTCTAGGCCCCAAGTGCCCTCGAATTATCATTGAAAAGAATCTATAACTTTTGACCAGAAAGAACTTTATCCGATCACATGGATAAAACTGCTGCTTAGGAAGTAAACCAATTATAACCTAAAAATAATAGGTGAATGGTTCACTTAATAAAGTAAGTATAATACAGGTATTTAGATTAAATATATTACTCTGTACCTTTTTATACAGGTAAATTTATACTTTATTAATTGCGTGTTTTTGACTGTTTAAGACATGCGAGTTGCCGCAAAATGAAAAGAGACGAGAACACCCGCTATCTCAGGAAGCTCTATGGAAAAACGTATCCGATCATGTTGCGGTATGGATTAAAATTGGTGGGTGATAGAGCACACGTAGAAGATACCATTCAATCCTTGTTTCTTCAGTTTATTGAAAAAGGGCTCGACATTCAGGAGCACCCTGCTCCGGATGCTTATGTATTAAAGAGCTTTCGTCGGGAATTACTCCGTTCAAATCAAAACCGGTTAAAGAAAATCGGTACATCGATGGGAGAGATCGAATTCTCCCCCGAAGACTTTATGATTCAAGATGAAGAATCCGGGATTCAAAAAGCACAAATCGTAGAACTATTAAACACGCTTACCTCGCGTCAAAAGGAGATCATACTCCTCCATTATTTTGAGTCAAAAAGTTATCAGGAGATTGCAGATTTGCTGGATGTAAACTATCAGTCTGTTCTGAACAACCTGCAACGGAGTTTTCAAAAAATTAGAAAAGCCTTCCCGGAGGGGTTGCCCCGATGGTAATCTCGCCAATAATTTCAAAATTTTTTTTCATAAGTGAGTATAAACAGGCTTGTGTATTCCTTATGTAATCAGTTTTAGTAGTATACCAATGAATCAGCAAGAAAAAATACTTGATCAGCTTTTAATGGATCCTCGTTTTCGGGAATGGATCCATGACGGTCAACATCAGAATTATTGGACAAAATGGCAGGAAGAACATCCCCTGGATCAGGAGGTTTTTCAAGATGCTGTGGCCATTGTCCGGGGTTTGCCGGTCCAAAAAATCGAAGTGACCAGCGATGAGATCGAGCGATCATTTCTAAATCTTGAGAACAAAGCACAAAAACAGACCGATATACCCCAAAAGTCAGGATGGCAAGTACAGCGCTGGCTGCCTTATGCGGCAGCGCTGGTTGCTGTGCTGGTGTCGGTATATATATGGAACCCAATGGGCTCAGGTGGACCTGAGATTGAAATGACTGTATCAACAGCGCCTGGAAAAAAGAAAGAAGTTGTCTTGCCGGATTCATCGGTCGTTGTACTAAACGGAAATTCCCTGTTGCATTACTTTCAGAAGGATTTATCTGGTGAAAGAGTGGTAACGTTGGATGGGGAGGCGCATTTTAATGTCAAAACCAGAGAAGGGGACAAAGGACGGTTGCCCTTTGTGGTGAATACACCGGATCTCACGGTTGCCGTGTTGGGAACCGTTTTTAGCGTGGGGTCCGACAGTATATGGACTACAATTGTATTGGAAGAGGGAAAGATTAAATGGCTGGCAGGCAGTAACGCCAGTGCACATAAGGACGGGCTGCTGATGAGACCGGGTGAAAAGACGAAATTTCATAATATACATAAAACCCATACCGTCGAAGAAATCGACGCGATCGAATACAATTCATGGACTCAAAATGAACTTTCTCTGGAAAATCGATCAGCAGGAGAAGTGGTCCGGTGGATGAAGCGAAACTACAATTATCAAATTCAACTTCCAGAGCAGTATCTGGATTCATCTTTGACTGGCTCGGTGAGTCTGGAGGACCCGCAAGTGGCGATCCAGGTTGTGGCGTTAGCCCTTGGATTGGAATCGGTCAAAATCAGTGAAAAGAAATGGGATTTTAAAAAGACAAAAACGAATGAATGATGAGAATTAATTACCTTTTTACCTTGATGATCGGCTTGTTGTTTGGTTCGGGCTTGCATTCGCAGGAGGAATTGGCTTATGTCAGTAATACTGCCAACAGAGTGAGTACCATCAGTGATGCCAAACCTTTGACTGTAGTTCTTCGTGAACTGGAGGATCGGTACGATATTCATATTTTGACCCAATCTTCACTGGTGTCTGATAAAATTATATCGCATCGCATTGACCATGATCAGACTGCTGATGAGGCCCTTGGTGCCTTGTTGGATAAGACTGGATTGCAATTTCGTAAGATCGGAGGGACGAACTATGTATTGGAACAAGGAGAAATCCGTGAAGTAAAGATTCCTGCTTTAGTAACGGAGGTATTATTATCGGAGAAACCCGAAGTTCTTGTTACTGCCACAGGTATGGTGACCGATGAGGAAGGAGAGCCATTGATTGGAGTTAATGTGCAAGTGAAAGGTGCTGCGAAAGGGACGTCCACCGATTTTGATGGAAAGTTTGAACTGACTGGTCTGGCGGAAGATGCCATCTTGGTCTTTTCATACATTGGGTATCAGACCCAGGAAGTCGCGGCGGGTGCAGGTAATCTGGGGACCGTCGTTTTGTTTGCGGATGCGCAGACCCTGGACGAAGTCGTGGTGACTGCATTGGGAATTAAACGGGCTGAGCGATCTTTGGGGTATTCGGTCGGGAAGGTGGATGGAAAAGATATGAATGAAACAACTCAGGGGAACTTCCTGAGTGTCCTGTCGGGAAAAGTATCGGGTGTCCAGATTTCACAAATGGATGGCTTGCCCGGGGCTTCGATGAACATTGTGATCCGAGGTACCACTTCGCTAAACAATGATAATCAACCCCTTTTTGTCATTGATGGAGTTCCGGTCAACAATTACCTGAATAATATCTACAAGGGGGCGGACATGGGAAACCCGATTTCAGACATTAATCAAAGTGACATTGCTAATATTTCCATACTAAAAGGAGCAAGTGCTGCTGCACTTTACGGTTCACGCGCCGGCAACGGAGTCGTGTTGATCACGACCAAGTCCGGGGCCGGAAGAGACAAGGGGCTCGGCGTATCTTACAATACTTCTTACGTATGGGATCAACCCTATAACTATGTAGATGTACAGACCAAATTTGCTTCCGGAAAGACTGGAACCCATGTTCTGGAAGAAGGTCAAAACGAGAATTGGGGCCCTATGATGGATGTGGGGGATAAATATGTACAGTGGAACAGCGATGGCGTTGCTGTACCCCTTGTGTCCTATCCGAACCGTTTTAAAGATTTCTTTCAAACGGGGACCAATTTCACAAACAACGTGGCGATCGATGGAAACTATGACAAAGGAAACTTTAGATTGTCCTTTGGTAACGTCAATAGTGGAGGCATAGTACCAAACACGGACTACAATCGGACGAGCTTCAATCTGAACTCACAATATCGGGTCAATGATCGATTTCGGGTGACAGCCAATATGGGAATAACAGGTTCTGGTTCTGGTAGCCGACCCAATATCGATGGCGGGCGGGATTCCCCCGTACGAAGTTTGTATGAGATGGGGGCCAACATTAACATCATGGATTTGAGAGATTACTGGGAGCCTGGACTCGAAGGAATTCAACAACGAAAATACAAGTACAAACAAAATAACGCCTGGTTCCTGGCGTATGAAAATACCATTGGATTTACCCGTGATCGCGTGGTATCCAAGTTTCAGCTGGATTACGATTTGACGCCTGATTTAAGTATTATGGCCCGGTATACCCGGGACGGTTATACGCAGGAGAACGAATCTAAAAAAGCGTTCAGCACCTATGGATTGTTCAATGGGGGGTACAATCTGTTGTCAACGAATCGAAAGGAAAACAACATGGACGTCATCCTTTCCTTTGAGAAGCAACTCAACGATGATTTCAATTTCAATGCATTGGCCGGTTTTAATCGGTTGGATCAATTCACACGTCGAATTCAGAACAATGCTGAAGAAATGGTTATTCCTCAGCTTTACACCATCTCCAACGGAGTGCCGGGCACGGTGACATATCAGAGCCAGATTTATGAAAAGTACCTCTATGGAGCCTACGGTATGGCTTCGCTGGGGTACCGGGACATGATCTATCTGGAATTAACTGCGCGAAACGATTGGTCCAGCACGCTCCCATCGGATAATAATTCATTTTTCTACCCGTCGGCCTCATTGAGTGCCCTGGTATCAGAAATGCTTCCCATGCCCAATTGGGTGACTTTACTAAAACTCCGAGGTGGGTACGCCCAAGTTGGAAATGATGTAGGTCCTTACCAGTTGGCACAATATTTCTCTGTGGCCGCGGATTGGGGAGAGAACAAAAGATTGTACATGGGAGGGACCTTGCGAAATGCCAACCTCAAGCCGGAAATAGCAACCTCCACAGAAGTCGGGTTTGATTTGCGGCTGTTCAACAGTCGGGTCGGACTGGAAGCCACCGCCTACCGGGTACAAAATGAAAACCAGATTTTGCATATTGGCCTGCCAGTTGAATCCGGAGCGACCAGCAAATTAATCAATGCTGGTTTGATCGAAAGTACTGGATTTGAAGTGGGGTTAAATCTGACTCCGATCCAGACAGAGTCTTTTACCTGGGATATGGGTTTCTCGCTCACACGAAACCGGACCAAAATCGTCGAATTAGCCGAGGGTATTGAATATTTTAATTTTGGAGAAGTGCAGGGAGCTAAATTCCGTACCTATATAGGCGGAACTTTAGGAGATATTTTTGAGGAGCCTCTGCTTACTGTCAAGGATCAGAGTTCTGAATATTATGGCTTTCCATTACTGACCGGATCGGGGCGATACCAAAGTGATAGCGATCCGAATAATCTTGTGAAAATTGGTAATTACAACCATGATTTTGTACTGGGGATTCAGCCGACTCTGTCATTTAAGAACTTCTCGCTGTATGCCAATATCGAATGGCGTCAGGGCGGAGAATTTTACTCGGAGTCTTTGATGTTTATGGCGAACAACGGACAAACAGAGGCTTCTCTTTCTGGTGCACCGTATGATAAAAATCGTGGTATCGAAGAGCAAATATTAGAAAATCCTGATTTCTACTTCGGACAATGGATTGGTGGGAGGAATGCGGAATATGGTGGATTCGAATGGCCGGGCAACAAACCAAGTGGTCATGATGCCAGTTTCAATGCTGGAGTAAGACAGGGAACCGATGCAGAAGGGAATGTAGTCTACATCGAAAATCTTGGTGGTCCGGACACAAAATGGGTGAATCCTTATACTGCCCATCGGTACGACGTTAGAGAATTTCCTTCAAGAAACATCTATGACGCGACCTATGTCAAACTGCGAGAGTTGTCATTGACCTATTCTTTCGAAAAAAACATGATAAGTCGGCTTAAGCTGCAGGGGTTGTCGCTGTCCGTGGTGGGGAATAATGTCTTTCAGTGGGTAGCTGCAGGTATTGATATTGATCCCGAGCGTGCTTTTAAATTGAGTGGAAGCCAATGGGTACAGGGCTATGAATATTATAATATCGCACCCTGGACACGGTCACTCGGATTTAAACTAAATATTGAATTTTAAAGAAACAGAACATGAAATATTTATATCTTTTATTGCTACCATTGATTTTTTGGGCCTGCGAAGACTTCGAAGAGGTGAACACCAGTCCAAACAATCCTGAAAAAGTTTCCTCGAATTTCGTATTGACCTATGTCCTTTCTGAATCTGCCAAACTGTATGAAGGGCTGGGGCAGTATGGCAACGAGATTTCTGGAGCTATGCAGTATACACAACGCGGAACACAGTTTAATAATACCGGTCCCAATTTTTATGGTTGGAGTGCCAATTCGTGGGGAGGGTATTATAATATTTTGAGGAACAATAAAATCATATATGATAATGCGCTGAAGGTGGATCATCCCTTCTTTCAGGGCGTGTCTTTGGTGATGAAGTCTTTTATATATGGTACCCTGACCGACCTGTATGGAGATATCCCTTATTCACAAAGCCTGAGTGCCAGTGACGAAGTGTTTTTCCCACAATACGATGATCAAAAATCGGTGTATTTGGGTGTTCTAAAAGATCTTAAAGCGGCCGATGCGTTATTGGCGGACATTGATGTCACCAAACATGCCATCAGCCCTCAATCCGACTTGTATTTTAACGGAAATCCGGACCGGTGGCGAAAATTTGCCAATGCGCTTCGTATGCGCTATGCCATGCGGGTGTACAATAAGAAAGAATCAATGAGTGAAATGGATATCGCCAATGAATTTAAAGCGGCCAGTGCGTATACCATGGTGGATAACGGAGACAATGCAGTGCTGGACTATGTCGGAGCGACGGCCAGTAATGCGGCCCCGGGTGGTCCCATTAACTCTTCCAATCCCAATTTTGCGATCAAGCCCGGAGCCCCATTTGTGCAGTGGCTGCTGGAAACGAACGATCCCCGGCTGGACCGGTGGGTGTTGCCTGTAGAACGAAAATGGGATGCCTCCGTAGATGCACCGACAGTGAAAACCGTTACCAATATGTATGGAGAAAACTATGAAGTAACTTATATGCCCGCATCCTCCGAAGAGCTTAATACAGAGTTGTACGTTGGGTTGCCCATCGGATTGGCTACGATTGATGCCATTAGTTACAATATTGGTGATGATGCTGATCCGTACAATCCGGAGCACAATCCGCACATCTCCTTTTTGCACAGCCGCTATCGGCAAAATTCGGAAGAGCTGGTTAAGATGAAACTTATGACGTTCAGTGAGGTGAATTTCCTTCTGGCTGAAGCGATTCTGAGAGGTGATATGGGCGTGACCGGCGATGCTGAGTCCTATTATATAGAAGGTATAAAATCTTCTATGGAAGAATGGGCTGTATTTAGAGATGCCGTGGGTTTTGACTTCGATCAGTATTACAGTAACGCTGCTGTAGATTTTAACGCAGGGGATAATCAGCTTGAAAAGATTTTGACTCAGAAATGGACCGGTTCCTGGTTGCGTCCGGAGTCCTGGTTTGATTGGAGACGAACTGGATTGCCGGCATTGGTGCCTGGAGAGATTACGCAATTTGGGGAGGCTTTGCCCATTCGTTACATCTATCCGTCGCCTAATTTGGATCCAAACTACCTGGTCAATTACAAAACGGCCGTTGATAAACTGGAATCGACGGAATACGTACCTGTCGGACAAAGTAAGGATCACAATTACTCCAGGATGTGGCTGCTTCAAGGGACCGGGAGTCCCTGGTAAGACGAAAATTTACAGGCTGTAGACGGGATTAATCGGTGGAAATGGTTTGATTCCTTGCAGAAGGATAAGCTCGTATTTTTCTGTTTCCATCCTATTGCCTACCTTTGTCACCTATGAAATGGTTTCCATTCATTCTGGCCGTTTACATCATGAGCCTTGCATTGATTACATGCACAGACGCACAACCTGTGTCCTGTTCTGTTGAAAACATTGAAGTGATCATGGCTATGGATCATGACGCGGACCACGATCACACCACCACTTCCGGTACAATGGATGAGTGTAGCCCGCTGTGTACCTGTCATTGTTGCCACATTCATGTAACCCTGACCGACATCATTCAGAACAATGCATTGTTGGATGACCTTTCCCTTGACCTTTCACATTTAAACCAATTTAAAGACTTCGAATACTTCGATTTCTTTGTTCCTCCCCAAGTCTGATCATCAGGCTTATAGACTATAGTTTGGATTTTAGATACAGGTACTCCGTTCTTGTCGAACCAATGTAACTACCCCTTTTGATTCAACATCGTATAAGCCAATTCTTACAATAATCTTCCGGATTACTACCCATGCTGACTTCCAGAATAAGTCTATAGCATCCGGTAAACCACAAAATTGATTTCGGAAGCTTTTTCGCTCATTTAAAACAATAAGAATTACGATGATCAATACCATTATTTCGTTTTCTATACGAAACAAGTTTATCATAGGTCTATTCACCCTCGCACTAATTGGCGTGGGTATTTACTCGATGCGGACCATCAACCTGGGGTCCGTTCCTGATATTACGAACAACCAGGTACAAGTTATGACCGTTTCACCCAATCTGGCGACGGAGGACATCGAGCAATTCGTCACTTACCCGGTCGAAATGGCGATGGGCAATCTGCCCGGAGTGAATGAGATCCGCTCCATTTCCCGATTTGGACTCTCTGTGGTAACCGTCGTCTTTGATGATGACATGGGGATTTATAAGCCGCGACAGCTGGTCCAGGAAAAACTCAGTGAAGTCCAGGACAAAATTCCCGAGCAATTTGGAAATCCATCCATGGGTCCGATCACGACAGGGTTGGGTGAAATCTATCAATACACGATAACCCCCATGCCGGGATATGATACCGCTTACACCACCACAGAACTTCGAACTATTCAGGATTGGGTGGTTCGCCGTCAATTGACCTTGGTGGACGGAGTGGTCGGGGTGAATGCATTTGGCGGGGCCATAAAACAATATGAAATTGCAGTTAATCCCGAGAAGTTGAATGCCAGTAATGTGACCATTTCCGAGGTATTCACCGCATTGGAGCGCAATAATGTGAATACTGGCGGTGCCTACATAGAGCGCAATAAAATGGCCAACTTCATCCGTGGAGAAGGACTGATTCGGTCCCTGGAGGACATCCGGCAGATTGTGATAAAAACGACGAATGGACTCCCCATCATGATCGGTGATGTTGCCGAAAAAGTACACTACGGTAACCAGGTTCGATATGGGGCGTTTACACAGGATGGTCGGGAAGCTGTCGGAGGTATGGTTCTTATGCTCAAAGATGCAAACCCGAACAAGGTCATTCAAAATGTGCAGCAACGGATGAAGGTTATCCAGACTTCTTTGCCGGAAGGATTGGAGATCAAGCCTTTTCTGGATCGGAGTGACCTCATTGATCGGACGACCGGTACGGTGAAGAAAAATCTGATGGAAGGAGCCCTGATCGTCATTTTTGCGCTGGTATTTTTATTGGGTAGTCTGCGTGGCGGAATTATTACAGCAACCACGATACCGCTTTCGCTTCTCTTTGCCTTTATTATGATGAAGCAGTTCAATGTATGGGCTAATCTGATGAGCCTGGGTGCTATTGACTTTGGGATTATTATTGATGGTGCGGTGATTGTCATCGAAGGCACCGTATTTGAAATCCAAAAACGGATCAAGGACGGTCAGAAGAATTTTAATCAAGGCAAAATGGATCAGGTGGCCTATGAGGCGGGAAGTACAATGATGGGGTCTGCTTTTTTTGGTCAAATTATTATCCTGATTGTTTTTGCACCGATTTTGTTCCTCACAGGGATCGAGGGTAAGATGTTTCAACCCATGGCTTATACTTTTGGGTTTGCAATGATCGGTGCCATATTGCTGTGTCTTACTTACGTCCCTATGATGGCGGCATTGTTTATGAAGCCCGTTGGCCCTACGCTTCCAAGCTCACGTTTTCTACGAACCGGAAAGCGGTGGTACAGCAGTCTGGAGCGTGGATTGGAAAAGATCAGTCACCGAATTATTCATGGAGTTCAATGGTTTTATCAGCCTCTTATCAAGGGGGCGCTTCGGTTTAAAGCAGTGGTCATCTTGGCAGCCATTCTTCTGCTGGGTACGGCTTTGTTTACTTTCTCCAGATTGGGTGGTGAGTTTATTCCCCAGCTCGATGAAGGTGATATAGCCATGCAGGCTTTGATTCGGCCCGGCTCCGGTTTGACAGAATCGATTGAAGTTTCAAAAAAAATAGAGTCGTTGTTACTGCAGCATTTTCCGGAAGTAAAAACGGCTGTAGCTCGTATTGGGGTGGCCGATATACCCACAGACCCCATGCCTATGGACATTTCCGATATGTTTATTATCCTGGAGAAAGACCAGTCAAAATGGACATCTGCGGCGAGCAAGGCCGAATTGATCGAAAAAATTAAGTCCAAACTAAATGAAGAATTGGTGGGTGTGAACCTGGTATTTAGTCAACCCGTCGAGCTTCGATTCAATGAATTATTGACCGGGGTCCGGGAAGATGTTGCCGTGAAGTTGTACGGTGATGACTTGGAAATACTTGCTCGAAAAGCAGAAGAAATGGCGGGAATCATTCGAACTGTTCCCGGTGTTGGGGATGTCAGCGCCGAGCGTACGTCCGGATTGCCGCAGATGACGGTACAGTATGACCGCAAAAAAATGGCGCAATACGGACTGGATATTGCAAAAGTCAACGACTACATCAACACGGCATTCGCCGGAGGGCAGGCTGGTGTGATCTTTGAGGGAGAAAAACGATTCGATCTGGTCGTTCGCTTTGATACCAACCATCGCAAGAATATTGATGATTTGCGAAATATGTATATCGATCTGGAGAACGGAACACAAATACCCATTAAGGAAGTAGCGGAGATCAGTTATGTGCCTGGTCCCATGCAGATTTCCAGAGACAACACCTTTCGGAGAACCAATGTCGGGGTGAATACCCGGGGCCGGGATGTGGAATCTGTCGTCAAAGATATACAGTCGAGACTGAACGAAGAACTGGAGCTTCCACCCGGATATTACATGACTTACGGTGGAGAATTTGAAAATCTGCAGCGGGCAAAAAGTCGACTTTCTGTCGTCGTGCCAATTGCATTGGCTCTTATATTTATCTTACTCTATTTTGCCTTGCACTCCTTTTCACAAAGCGTCATGATCTATATGGCAATTCCGCTGGCCGCTATAGGCGGGGTCTTTGCGCTTTGGGTTCGCGGTATGCCATTTAGTATTTCTGCGGGGGTTGGGTTTATCGTTCTTTTTGGGGTGGCCGTCCTCAACGGATTGGTGCTGGTGAATCGATTCAACAGTTTGAAAGCAGAAGGTATGACGAGCATCCGGGTACGAATTTTGACTGGAACAAAAGAACGGATCCGGCCCATCATGCTAACCGCTATGACCGATATATTTGGCTTTTTGCCCATGGCTTTTTCCACTACCTCAGGCGCAGAAGTGCAACGCCCTCTGGCTACCGTAGTCATCGGTGGAATGTTGACCGCAACCTTTTTAACACTGGTGGTTCTACCGGTATTGTATGCTCTTATTGAGCGACAACGTGAAAAAAACAAAAGCAAGTCAAGTATGAAACCATCCTTAAATACCCTGGTGATTTTGGGGATACTTACGACACTGTGGAGCTTTCCCCGGACGGCGCACACCCAAACCAGTATGTCCGATACTCTTCCGGTCTTATCGCTGGAAGAGGCACAAGAACGAGCCGTAGTCAGCTACCCACAAATAAAGATCAGGCATCTTCGTATCAATCAGGAAGAAGCACTGAAATCCACCGCGTGGGATCTGGGACGAACCGAAATATTTACCGGGCAGGATGGTGCTGGTCGAGGTTCACCGGGTACGTTTAATCAGATTGGGATCAAACAAAAGCAAATTGACCTATTCGGAATTAAACCGAAAAAACAATTGGCCGAAGCACGGATTACACAGGCACGCGACCAACTTGATCTGTCAAAATCGCAGTTGCGAAGAAATGTGAAGATGGATTGGGCAGCCGTCTATACTGCTCTGAAGAAATACGAAGTCTATCACCGGATGGATTCGCTTTTTAAAGACGTTAAAAGGGCGGCCAGGATTCGGCTGGAAGTGGAAGAGTCGTCCAGGCTTTCATACCTGGCCACGACGAACCAGGCCAATGAGATTCGTATCCGGAAAGAACAGGCCTACCAGGATTATTTGAGCGGCCTGCACCAACTGAATGGATGGTTTGATTCCGATACTCTTTTTTCGGTGAAAACACCGCTATGGAACCATTTGACAGAGACTGGTTTACCAGTCCGGGATACCCTCGCTTCTCATCCCTCACTCACGCTAGCCCGGCAGGACATCGAGGTAGTGAGTGCTCGGGTTGAAACGCGTAAAGCTGCTTTGCTTCCAAGATTTCAACTGGAATACAGCCGCCAATCCATCGATGGAAAATCGGGGTATAATTCTTATGAAATCGGGGTGGACATCCCGTTGTTCAGCAAGCCGGAACGTGGACGGATAAAGGAAGCGGAAGTAGAACAACAAATGGCGGTTGAAAACTATCGGGAAGTTCAGATGAAGCTCCATGCCCGGTATCGATCCGCCCGGGAAAGGTATTTGAAATGGCTGGATTCCTGGAACTACTACACTTCGGAAGCATTGCCGTTGGCCCGGGAACAACGCGAAGGAGCAGCCATCGCATTCCAGGAAGGGGCTATCGACTATGTGACTTTTTTACAAAATACCAGGGATGCCATTCGCATTGAAATCGATGCCTGGGATGCATTCGGACAGCTGCTGGAGAGTAAATATCTTCTGGAATATTATTTACAAACGACCAATTAAAAAATATAAAATATGAAAAACTCAATTTATATATTGATCTATGCGCTTTTTATCGGCTCGCCGATGTCCTGCCATTTGATGGACGAAAAAGAGGTGAAACCGGCTGATCCGTCTGAGGTTATGGCGGAAGACCATTCCGGTTTTCAGGAGGTCCACTTCTCGCAGTACAAATTTGAAACTCTGGGATTCAAAGTGGATACCTTTCCCATGCGCAATCTGACGGATATCGTCTATGCCAATGGTCAGCTTGAGGTGCCGCCGCAACATGAAGCTACCATCACGCCCATCCTGGGTGGGAATGTGAAGGACATTCTGGTGATCGAGGGCGATCGGGTACGAAAAAATCAGCCGCTGGCTTACATCGCTCATCCGGATTTTACAACGCTTCAAACGGACTACCAACGCGCACACAGCCGACTCGAATTTATGGAGCAGGAATATGAGCGACAAAAGAGACTCCATGAAGCCAATGTGGGAGCTGGACAAGCTTTCCAGCAAACAGCATCCGAACTGAAAACGCTTCGGGTCGACCTCAAAGGGTACGAAACAAAACTCAGACAGCTACATTTGAATCCGGAGAAGATCGCAGAAGGTGAGATCTATGACCGGATTCCGGTTCGGAGTCCGATCAACGGGTTTGTAGAAAAGGTTCGGATACAAATGGGACAGTATGTCCAACCACAGACGACCATGTTTTTGGTCATGAATACCGATCATATTCATGCCGATCTCATGGTGTTCGAAAAAGATGTATCCAAAGTTCATACGGGGCAGACCGTTACATTCACCGTGGAATCCGCACCAGGATCGGAATTGACGGCTGAAATCTATTCAGTAGGGCGTCAGTTTGAGGAGAATCCCAAAGCGATCCATATTCATGCGGATATCAAACAGAAAAAAGATAATCTGATTCCGGGAATGTATATCAATGGGAAAATTCAAACCACCTCAGAGCGGGTCACCGCTTTGCCTGAAGAAGCCATCATCGAAGAGGAAGGGGCTTCGTATATATTTATTGCAGAGGAACGAAATAAGAACGATGAAACAGAATGGTATTTTAAAATGACCGAAGTACGAACTGGAATTGCGGATGGAGGTTGGGTGGAAATCAAACCACTTGAGCCCATACCACAGGGTGCGCAGGTAGCCTGGAACAATGCATACTACCTCATCTCAGAAATGAAGAAAAGTGAGACATCACACAGTCATTAGGAAGTGGGGAGTCTTTAGTTTGTAGTAGATAGAAGGTCGTGGATTTCGGTTGGCTAGGTACCGACTCTGCGTCTAAATGGTTCTTTAGAGACATATCATAGGTAAAAAAATACATATGGTTAAGGTGATGCGTGCCGTCACGTATGCTGCAAAAACGCTGATTGCTGCTTTGCTGGACACTGAATCTTTGTGTAAGTTGTCCTTTAGGGACATAGCATAGGTAGAAAAAACCAATTGGATTAGGCGAAGTGTTCCGTCAGGTACGCTTCAAAAGCGCAGGTTGATGCTCGGGAAGATCAGAAATGGTTATCTTGTGATTTGCAAAAATGGCCGATGAACTTTCGGCGGGCGGAGCGGTAACAAGGGGGAGCTGATTGCGGTCTGTAAATTGTCGAGATTGAACAAAGGCACAGAAATAGTTGTGTTATAAACTTCAGCACTATACGTATCAGCGTGTAAATAGATTCGACGCCATTGTAACGCAAAAAATAGAAAAAGTTAACGAATGAAGAAGTTGAAAATACAGATACCACTTATTCTTCCTGAAGTTCCTGATGAGAAGGATCAATGCGTGGACAAGTTAATGCAACAGTTGGAAGGCATTAATGGTCTGGAGCGGGTCCATGTGGATGCGAATACCGATCAAAATGTGCCCCAGCTTTGCTTTCATTACGATCCCGAGGTTATATCCATTGATCGGATTCAAAAGCTGGCTGAACAAACCGGTGCTGAAATCACCAAAAAATTTGGTCACAAACTCATAGAGGTGGAAGGGATCCGTCATGTCCGGCATGCCCGTCACATAGAGGAAAGCTTACGAGATAAGCATGGGGTGTTGGAAGCTTCGGTATCGGCCTCCGGAATGATTCGTCTGGAATTTGATCAGACGAAGATCACTGTGCCGGAAATACTTCAGGCGATCCGTGAGGAGGGATTGGATATTTCAGATTCTCAGGTCAGCGCAGAGCGTTTTCTACAGCAGGCGAACGGAGACGGTCAGACAGATCAGGATGTTTCAGAGCAGGATCATGATGAAGGTGCAGGTCACGATCATTCCCACGGCGGAATATTTGGTAAAAACACAGAGCTGATCTTTTCTATTCTCAGTGGGATTTTGCTTGGTGTTGGATTTGGCCTGTCTTTTATCGAAGCGGTACCTTTCTGGGTAAGTTTGACTCTGTATATTGGAGCTTACTTTTTTGGTGGATTTTACACCGCTAAAGAGGGTTTAGGCACCATTTTAAAAGGTGGATTTGATATTGATTTTCTCATGTTGGTCGCTGCAATAGGTGCGGCAATTCTGGGTGCCTGGGCAGAAGGTGCCTTGTTGTTGTTTCTATTTAGTCTCGGTCATGCCTTGGAGCATTATGCCATGAATAAAGCACGGAAATCCATCAGCGCGCTGGCAGATTTAGCACCAAAAACGGCTCTGCTTAAAAAGAATGGAAGCACGACGGAAGTCGATATTGAAGCCCTGAAGGTGGGGGATGTCATCGTAGTCCGGCCGAATAGTAAAATTGCAGCCGATGGCGTGATCATCAAAGGAAGCAGTTCTGTGAATCAGGCACCGATCACCGGAGAAAGTGTGCCGGTGGATAAGGAGCCGGTAAAAGATCCTGATAAAGACTGGTCGGCAGAAAAGGACATCAAAGAAGAACACAGGGTGTTTTCGGGTACCATCAATGGCAATCATTTGCTGGAAGTAAAAGTGATTAATGAGGCGAGCGATTCTACGCTTTCCCGGCTTGTCAAACTGGTTCATGAAGCACAAACTCAAAAATCACCGACGCAGCGATTTACAGATAAATTTGAAAAATATTTTGTGCCCGCTGTATTGGCCTTGGTCGTGCTCCTGCTCGGCGCTTTCCTGGTCATCGATGAGGAATTCAGTGACAGTTTTTACCGGGCGATGGCAGTATTGGTGGCGGCCAGTCCGTGTGCGTTAGCGATTTCGACACCCAGTGCCGTTTTGAGTGGTGTGGCCCGGGCCGCGCAGGGCGGTGTTTTGATTAAAGGCGGTCGGCCTTTGGAAGACTTGGGTGATTTGACGGCCATGGCTTTTGATAAAACCGGAACCCTGACCGAGGGAAGGCCAAAACTCACTAAGTTAATTGCCTTAGGCAGCCATAGTGAAGAAGAAGTTTTGAAATTGGCGGTGTCCGTAGAGCGTCTGAGTGAACATCCACTGGCAAAAGCGGTGGTGCGGGATGGAGAAGAACGTCTGGGGGGTATGGACATCCCTGCGGCACAGGATATGGAAGCAGTCCAGGGACGGGGTGTGAAAGCCTTCTTAGCCAACGATCAGGTGTACATGGGGAACCTGGATCTTTATAATGAAGTCGGAGGCCCTCCGCCCCCAGCTGAGGCAGCTGAAAAGGTGAAAGATCTGGAATCGGGTGGTCATACCACGATGTTGATCCGAAAAAATGAAGCGTATATTGGTATTATTGCGCTCATGGATACCCCAAGGAAAGACGCCAAAAGCACACTGGAGGCGTTGAAAAAGATCGGTATACGACGCATGGTGATGTTGACCGGAGACAACCAAAACGTAGCCGATGCGGTGGCCAAAGAAATAGGGATGTCAGAAGCGTGGGGAAGTCTGTTGCCGGAAGAAAAAGTGGCCGCTATTAAAAAGCTGAGGGAGAAAGAAGACAAGATTGCCATGATCGGTGATGGCGTGAATGACGCCCCGGCTATGGCGACCAGTACAGTCGGTATATCGATGGGGGCTGCAGGTAGTGATGTGGCACTTGAGACGGCGGATATCGCCCTGATGGCTGACCGGCTGGATGTTCTGCCGTTTGCAATAGGGCTGAGCAGGAAGGCGAACAATATCATCAAACAAAATCTTTTTATCAGTCTGGGAATGGTGGCACTATTAATTCCACTAACTGTTTCGGGAGTGGCATCCATTGGACCGGCAGTCGTGATGCATGAAGGATCTACCTTAGTGGTGGTGTTCAATGCGTTGCGGTTGTTGGCGTATAAGCGTTAGCCTCTGGAGCTCTTCTATTGCGATTTAAGATTCCAGATGGCTATAGGGTGACTGGAAAATGGCAGGTGTTTGGATTTGAAGTTTTGAACATCTCTGTTTTTCAATGCAGCTATCCAAAGATCGATTTTTGATATCCAGGTGGACAAACCAACAGACGAAGAATATGGGCCCAGATTCAGAGACTATAGATTTCTTTATCTTTGCACATAAATCATTTGAACAGAAATTTATGAAGATCTCCGGTTTTGGAATGGCGCGCAATGCCTCAAAATTGTACTATCCCGTCAAGCAGTCGATTGCTTCGATTTTACCCATCGTGGATGAATATGTATTTGCTCTGGGAAAAGGCGATGCGGATGACCGAACGCGTGAAGAACTATTGTCGTTGAATTCGGATAAGCTTAAAATCATTGACACGGTGTGGGATTTGGAAGAATTTCCCAACGGGACCGAGAATCCCCACCAGACCGATATCGCGAAAGAAGCCTGCACCGGAGACTGGTTAATTCACCTGCAGGCCGATGAGGTGTTGCATGAAGACGATCTGGACACCATCGTGAAGAAATGTGAACAACGGCTCGATGACCATCGGATCGAAGGATTTTTATTGAATTACCTGCATTTTTACGGGGATTATAATCACTATGCGCATCAACACGGCTGGTATCAGAAGGAAATACGCATTATCCGAAATCTTCCGGAAATTCATTCTTTCTGGACGGCGCAGTCTTTTCGTAAAATCCCCGATTTTGACGGAAAAAGCTATCAAAAGAAAGAAGGTACTGAAAAGCTAACCGTTGAATCCATCGATGCTATGGTATACCACTATGGCTGGGTACGCCCCCCTGCGGTGATGCAGCGAAAGTCCAAATCGCTGGAAACGATCCACCGGGGGGAAGCTACGGCGAATCAGATGTATGCGGATCGAGCCCTGCAGTACGATTATGGAGACATGACCCAAATGTCCCGTTTCCAGGGAACCCACCCGGCCGTGATGAAAGAATGGATGGAGGACTTTCATTGGAGAGATGATCTTACTTTCGAAAAAGGGTACCAGCCGCAGCGACCACTGATGAAGCACGAAAAAATGAAGTACAAACTATTGGGTTGGGTGGAGCAAAAATTACTGGGTGGGAAGCATTTGTTCCCCTATCACAACTGGAAAGAAATCAAACCGTAGTTCTAAGATGAATGATTAACAGTGGGTTCAGCCCTTTGTGTCCATTGGTTTTTATAAAGAATTGCATTTTTTACTTCTGAAGATAGCATCTGCACTTTTTAGTTTTACATGTGGAAAGGGTCGAGATGAAGCGATGTGAATTTCATTACTGAATGATATAACCCGCAAAAGTCAAACGTCGCCCAAATTTGGACTATGTAATATGCCCAATTTTGGGAATTAAGCAATTGATTCATTGCATTTTATGCATCATACTAGATTGACGTGGTGAATAAAGCGGGCTAAGGTGTTAAATCATGATATTTTATCATAACACGTCGGTAGTCAGGTTGAGCGAAGGACCTCAGAGCGGTCCCATTTTATTAGCATTTGCATACACAGATTTACCGACCCGGTTACGGGTCGCAGACCGAATATATTTTGCCATCAGAATCTCAAATCAGATTCAAACCATGTCGCATAATTTCACATCGTTTCTTTTTGTCGGCGCAACGGCGATGAATGGATACTTTTTTTGGATTGAATCCAAACCGATATTATTTACCACTCGAAAATAACCAACATTGCGACCTCTCTGAGGTCGAATCTTTTCTTACCCCATTTACTAATAAACTGTGACCCGCAAACGGGTCAATCCCGTTCGGTGTTTTAACTAACAGCCTAAGGTGTTAAATCATGATATTTTTACCACAACATGTCGGTAGTCAGGTTGAGCGAAGGACCTCAGAGCGGTCCCATTTTATTAGCATTTGCATACACAGATTTACCGACCCGGTTGCGGGTCGCAGACCAAATATATTTTGCCATCAGAATCTCAAATCAGATTCAAACCATGTCGCATAATTTCACATCGTTTCTTTTTGTCGGCGCAACGGCCGTGAATAAGGCGGGATAATGGTCAGTATACACAAAAAGTCGACCGGGAATTTTATGGCTAAAAAGAGATTCCTGACCAAATAAATCAGACCGATGTGGCGCCGGAACACTCAAAAATATTTTTATTTATAGATATGTTATTTCTTGTCACGGTCGAGAATTATTTTTCCACAATGTGTGGAATAGTTTATTATAAATAATTATTATATCTTTTGATCTTTGCAATCGGCTATCTGGAGATATTCCCTCCTCAACACCGGATGACTCAGCGCTGACAAAGCGGTAGTCGGTTCACTATCAGTCCGTCGTGACAATTGCGCAAATTTTTGAGTGAATAGTGCACGCTTCGACGAAACTTGTCTGAAAATTAAATGATTAATCAAATAAAAATATAAAATATGGGGATTTTTGACAAACGTATCCAGTACAAACCTTTTGAATACCCCGAAATTTATCAGTTTACCGAGGCGATTAATAAATCGTTTTGGGTGCATTCGGAGGTGGATTTTACGGCCGATGTACAGGACTTCCACTCGCATCTTTCTGTGGCCGAGCAAAACGCCATCAAAAATAGTTTGCTTGCCATTGCACAAGTCGAAGTGGCGGTAAAATCGTTTTGGGGCGATATTTACCACCATTTTCCCAAGCCGGAAATGAATGGCCTGGGCGCTACCTTTGCGGAATGTGAATTTCGGCATTCGGAAGCTTATTCTCGCTTGGTTGAAGTAATGGGGTACAACAATGAATTTATCAAATTGGTCGAGGTGCCCGTCATCCGGGAACGGATCGATTATTTATCGGCCGCGTTATCCTCTGCGAAGTCTCAGGATAAAAAGGCGTATACGTTATCATTGATTATGTTTTCCATCCTCATAGAAAATGTGAGCTTGTTCAGTCAGTTTGCCATTATCCTGTCTTTTACCCGATTCAAGGGTTTAATGAAAAATGTGAGTAATATAATTGCATGGACCTCCGTGGATGAGCAGATTCACGCCAATGCCGGGATTTACCTGATCAACATTATCCGGGAGGAGTATCCGGAGATGTTTGACAAGGAGACCGAATGGCGCGTGACAGAAATGGTCCGCCAATCCATCGAGGTGGAAGGACGTATCCTGGATTGGATTTTTGGAATGGGAGAAATAGAAACGGTCAATAAAGACAATCTGGTGAATTTTATGAAATTCCGGGCGGATGACAGCCTGAAGAAAATTGGAATTCCCGCTCAGTTTAATGTGACTCCGGACGATATTCGACCGATGGTTTGGTTTGAAGAAGAAGTCTTTGCAAACAGCCTGGATGACTTTTTTGCCAAACGACCCGTGGAATACACCAAGCACGATAAAAGCATCTCCGCATTGGACCTTTTTTAAAACACCGGACGGACGCGATTGATGGCGTCCAACCTCAGCAACTCAACAACTTAACGACTCAACAACTTAACTTAATGACCAACGATCAGCAACCAATGACCAATACTCCTGTTCAAGAACAACTTTTTGATACACCTGAATTTAAAACCCAAGAAAAACTTTGGTGGCTCAATGCCGAAAGCGAACAAATCCTGAACAGAGGATATCTCTTAAAGGGGGAGACGGTTCAGGGTGCCATAGACCGGATCACCACGGCTGCAGCCCAACGGCTCTACAAGCCGGAGCTGAAACCAGCTTTTCAGGAATTAATCGAACGGGGATGGATGAGCTTGAGTTCACCCATCTGGGCGAATATGGGAACAGAAAGAGGATTGCCGATTTCGTGTTTCAATGTATTTGTACCGGATAACATCGAAGGAATTACGCACAAACTGGGCGAAGTCATTATGCAGACTAAGATCGGCGGTGGGACTTCGGCGTATTTTGGCTCCTTGCGGGAACGAGGAAGTGCGGTTACGGACAATGGAAAGAGCAGTGGCGCCGTTAGTTTTATGAAGTTGTTTGACACAGCCATGGATACCATTTCCCAAGGCGGCGTTCGTCGCGGGGCATTTGCGGCGTATCTCGATATCGATCATGCGGACATCGAAGAGTTTTTATCCATCAAAGATATAGGCCATCCCATTCAAAACCTGTTCTTTGGTGTCTGCGTACCCGATTACTGGATGCAGGATATGATCGATGGCGACATGGCCAAGCGGGAAATATGGGCCAAAGTGCTTCAAAGCCGGCAGCAAAAAGGACTGCCTTACGTGTTCTTTTCAGACAATGTCAATCGGAACAAACCGCAGGTGTACAAAGATCAGCAACGTCGGATTTACGGCAGCAACCTCTGTTCGGAAATTATGCTCCCCTCCAACAAGGATGAATCTTTTATCTGTTGCCTGTCCTCCATGAACGTGGAGTTGTTCGACGAATGGAAAGATACCGAAGCCGTGAAGTTGGCGACTTTTTTCCTCGATGCGGTTCTGCAGGAATTTATCGTAAAGACAGAAGACAATCATTATCTGAAAAGTGCGAACGAGTTCGCCAAGAACCACCGGGCTCTCGGTTTGGGTGCGTTGGGGTGGCATTCGTATTTGCAGCGAAATAACATCCCGTTTGAAAGCATGGAAGCGAAGCAGCACACGACGCGGATTTTCAAAAACATCAGCGAAAAAGCGGAAAAGGCGACCAAAGAGCTGGCCTGGATCTATGGCGAACCCTCTATCCTGAAAGGATATGGTCGTCGAAACACGACGCTGATGGCGATTGCACCAACCACATCTTCCTCGGCCATTCTCGGTCAAACTTCCCCCGGTATTGAGCCATTTAGTAGTAATTACTACAAAGCAGGTCTGTCCAAAGGGAACTTTATCCGAAAGAATAAATACTTAAAAGAACTGTTGGCGGAAAAAGGACTGGATACCGAAGAAACCTGGCGAAGTATTATGCTTCATCATGGGAGTGTGCAGCATCTGCCTGGACTGTCCGAGCATGAAAAAAATGTCTTTAAGACTTTTAAGGAGATCAGCCAGCTGGAGATTATCCAGCAAGCTTCCATCCGTCAAAAATATGTCGATCAGGGCCAGAGCCTCAATCTGAATATCCCTTCCAATCTGCCGGTCAAAGAGGTCAATAAGTTGATGATCGAAGCGTGGAAACTGGGTGTGAAAAGTCTTTATTATCAGCGGAGTCAGAGTGTATCCAAAGAAATGGTGACCAATCTGGTGAGTTGTGAGAGTTGTGAGGCGTGAATTATTTTTTACTTTGTGGTGTAAAATTTTCTCATACTCTGCTCTGAAATCTTCTTCCTCGCCAACGAGTTGGGGTATGAATGAATAAAGTCCGACAAGTGAGGGGGCCAAAATGTCCTCACTTTGGATTGTTTCGGGGAGTATCCAACGAACTGTTTTATTGGTTTGAATATGGAGTAAT
Source organism: Membranihabitans marinus (assembly GCF_019802045.1). GTDB lineage: Bacteria > Bacteroidota > Bacteroidia > Chitinophagales > Saprospiraceae > Membranihabitans > Membranihabitans marinus_A. The sequence goes on from NZ_JAHVHU010000012.1 coordinate 104,000, forward strand.
GGAAGGAGACCTGGCAAGGGGAAAATACAGTCCGTTTGCGGATGAGAGGTCATAGCCAGGGTCGCGAGACCCTGGTTAGGGATCTATTACAACATGGAGTCCCCTGGGGACGATACTTAGACAGGTTTCGTTCGAATGAAACCTCTCACCTGCCCCATTCTTTAATCGCTAATTTCCGTTCTGGTGCCTATTGGTTGTACCTAGGTTTAAATGTGCGATAAAGACTGTTCTTTCCCGGTATTCTTGTGCCCGAGATCAGAATTTGAAGTTGAAGATAATTCTATGAAATAGTTTCGAAGCTATGTCAATTGGTATTTCGCCTAAACGCCTAAACGCCTAAACGCCAAGATAATCCAACCGCCGTTGGACTTCTGATTCCTCCCGGATTACAGCGTTGATTTTATCAAGCCGGATATCAAATTTCACCGGTGGAGCGCCTGCGGGCATGATGTAGGCAGCCCAATCGCGCATCAGCACAATAGTATTTAAAATGTGAAGCCCTTCGGCCGGATATTTAGCATCATATAAGGCCTGAGTCATCACGGAGGATGGATCTTCTCCTTTTTCCAGTGCCAAATACAACGCTGCCTGAACCTGTATAATCGGAACCGGATCTGAATGCATTATTTGGGCAATAAGCGATTCTGATAAGTCGGCTTTTTTATCCATAGAGGTCGCAGCGACCAATCCCCAATACCGTTGCCAGGGATCTGCTGAGCGCAGTGCAAGCGTCAGTTCTTTTTGAGCATTTGCACGACCCGGTAAGCAGAGGTTCCCCGTGCGTAAATAGGAATTAATTTCTTTTTTTTGGGTCTGACCATATGCGGCCGGATTGTCAAACGCCTCGTTGATCAAGACATATTCCGGGTAAAAGGATAGGTCGGGCATGCCGGTCAGCCAGTCATTGAGCATGTTTCGTAATTCAACCAGTTTATCAAGGTACTCTGGATTGTCGGCCAGATTATTTGTCTCATACGGATCAGCCTCCACATCGAAGAGCATTTCGGGCGGGCGCATTTCGAAAAAGCGGGACTGGGTATCATTTAGAGTTCCTGCTCTGTAAAGGCTGTCCCATTCCTGGTAGGCGAGTTGTTTATACCGGTAATTGTTCATCAGCCCATCTACATAGAACGGCTGAAAGCTCCGAATGTATTTGTACTTTCCTTTCCGTACTGCCCGCACCATATCGTACTTTTCATCAAACCGGTCGGCATAACTGTAGGTTTCATCCCGTTGATTTACTTCGAGTCTATCCACCTTGGAACTCAGAAAAGGTTTGCCGTCCATCTCTTCGGGTACCTCGATTCCAGCCAATGCAAGCACGGTCGGTGCCAGATCAATAAAACTTACAAAACCAGTGACGTCGGTCCCTGCTTCCACGCCTAGTATTTCTCGGTACTTTGGCGGTACATACATCACCAGAGGTACGTGCAGTCCGGTTTCATATAGATAGCCTTTGCTTCCGGGAAGCACGCCACCGTGATCGCCAAAATAGAAGATAATGGTATTGTCCATCTGTCCGTCCTTCTCCAACGCTTTTATGATGTCCCCAAATCGCTGGTCCATTTGCTGTATGCGGTCGCGGTAGGTTGCGTTTGTGTACCGAAACAACCCGGTGTTGGGGTGGTTGGGCTGGACATACACCTCTCGGGGTGCTTTGTGAGTTCCTTGGGTAGTCATTTCATCTGCGTCGAAATGGAGACTGCTTTCATGGGTCACTCCGATGTTGACCATATGGAAGAAGGGTTGGTCTGATCGGCGGTTTTTCCAGGAGGCTCTTTTCGAGGAATCATCCCATACGTCCGATGATTTTTCGAGGTTGTAGTCTTCTTTGCTGTTGTTAGAGGTATAGTAGCCGGCCTCTCGAAGGTATTCGGGAAACATTTTGAGGCCCTCATGCATCGGTACTTTCCGGATCTTACGGTGAAACTGGGCACCTATCCGAGGTGCATAACAACCGGTGATGATCGTAGATCGGGCGACACTGCACACCGGGGCATTGGAGAACGCGTGGATATACCGAAGTCCTTCTTTGGCAAGGGCTGTGATATTTGGTGTGGCCACGCCATTTTTATCAAACAGGGATAAATAGTGTTTGGAGTTATCTTCGGAAGTGATCCAGACGATGTTGGGACGATCGGGGTGTTTCGGATCGTTTTTCGGTTGACCGAGCAGAGAGGGTAAGGTCAGACAAATCAGAAATAGAATAAAAGGAGCAATATTCATAGATTAGAAGTGTTTGTTGGTCCGAATTCAGAAGTGCTTTTTTATGGTTAAAACCACCGCTGAGCTCGAAATAGTTTTATTGATCTAGGCCAGTCTAAATATACCACTTAACCATTGGATATCACAATCGTCTAAAATATAATGAGTGTATTTATTCTTGGCAAAATTGAATAAAATTTTTTGCTACAGTGTTTCATTAATGTAATATGAACCTTCTCCCATGGAGATCGCTATGTTCCAATTCACTTTCGCTGTAGTCCGTGCTTCCAATCGGACTCGGCACGAATCGGATTCTGTTCCTAACCAGGAAGTGCGTTTATGTTGATTGCACAATAGTCCGGTTTGCGGACGTAAGATCATAGCCAGGGTCGTGAGGCCCTGGAAAATGTAGAAGTGGATATGGAGTCCCATTAGGGACGACACGTATTACAACTTCAAGGTGGACCGCAGTCGTTCAATCGCACGATGGATATAAATCCGGGCCACATTGGGTTTGATTTCCATAATGGAGCTGATGTCTTTGTATTCGAGGTTTGAAAAGAAACGCAGGTACAGGGTCTGCTGCAGGTAATCGGGCAGGGTGCGAATTTCTTTTTGCAAACGATCGATGATTTCCTGTTCCTCTTCATTTTCCATCCATTTTTTCTCCGCGCTTTTCGTGATCATCATTTCGGAAAGTGTTTCGCGCAGTTTATCCTGGAGATCTTTGCGGGAGGCCATTTGTTCTTTGATGAGGTTATTGCGGAGCGAGCGAAAAAAGTACACATCGGGTCGATCCAGTCGTCGAGCTTTGCGCGGATTTTCTACGATCCAGATTAACAGCTGTTGAATGGCATCTTCTACGGCATGGCGATCCTGGGTGATGGTTCGTCCGTAATTGATAAACTGGTTGTAATGATCCAGGTAGAACGATCGGATAGCTTCTTCTTTCCCTTCTGCAATATGTTTGAGCACAACAATGAGCTCATTGGATTTTTCCTTTTTTGAGGCCATAAGACGGATCGATCAATCAGATGAGGTGTTAAAGTTAACAAAACATTTATGGATATAAAACATATTACGTCATCAGATGATTTCTAGCTGATTATTACGCTAAATAATAGCAAGATTTCTCGGACGTACGCAAAGGGTTATTTCACGGAGAGTCACGGAGGATTTTCACAGAGGATCACAAAGAAAATTATTTCTCACCAACAAGTTGGGGAACTTTTGCCCGCCAATAAATTGGGGGCTTTGCGTCAAGGCAAAGTATGAGAAGAATGAACTCCCCAAACCCCTCTTACAAGAGGGGCCACGAATTCAGGTATATAAACGATCTTTGTTTCATTTTAACAGCTGGTTTATTTTTAGAATATGGATTATAAGATTTTCACATTGTGATGCCTACGACATAAGATAAGTCAAGATTATTATTTTGTGGAAAGAATAAAAGCATGGATATGCAATAATGATCCAATTGCTATTCAAGCGTGTTTGGTACGTGTCTTTTGTAGCGGGCTGCATTGTCGAACATGGAGGGTGCGGGTGCAGCATAGCGGGTAAGCGTTATGTTCGACTAGACTTTTACTCCACTTTGTGTCATGACAAAGTGGAAGAAGGCTTTTATGGCAAAGTATGAGAAAGAATGAACTCCCCAAACCCCTCTTACAAGAGGGGCCACGAATTCAGGTATATAAACGATCTTTGTTTCATTTTAACAGCTGGTTTATTTTTAGAATATGGATTATAAGATTTTCACATTGTGATGCCTACGACATAAGATAAGTCAAGATTATTATTTTGTGGAAAGAATAAAAGCATGGATATGCAATAATGATCCAATTGCTATTCAAGCGTGTTTGGTACGTGTCTTTTGTAGCGGGCTGCATTGTCGAACATGGAGGGTGCGGGTGCAGCATAGCGGGTAAGCGTTATGTTCGACTAGACTTTTACTCCACTTTGTGTAATGACAAAGTGGAAGAAGGGTTTCATGACAAAGTGGAAAAGAAAATCATTTAAAGTATATAATCCACTCGTGTATTTTTCTGAACAAGATTTATAAGATTTCATGATCTGTCAGGATTTATACTGTTTTCTAGAAATATTAATATAGGTTTCCCTAGCCCTGTCGCTTGTGGCGGGCTGGCATGGGAAAACGCGTTGGAGCGGGTGAAGCATTGCGGGCAAACGTTCGTTTTTCTCCACCAATAAATTGGGGACAAGCTTGATTTTTGACTGCCAATAAGTTGGGGGCAGGCTCTACTTTTCGTGAAGGCGAAGATTGAAAGAATATTATATAAAGTATATCATCCACTCGTGTATTGTTCTGAATAAGATTGATGAGATTTCATGGTCTGTCAGGATTTATAAAGTTTTCTAAAAAAAATATAGGTTTCTCTGAGTCTTATTGCTTTGGGCGGGCGAGCAAACGAAAAAATGCGTGGGTGACTGAGTAAAGTCTCGGCTAGGCCGAGGCCAAATGTCCAGTGGATATTTGACGAAAGAACCAAAACGTCCTCGTTTTGGACGGGTAGCTTGGTGGGCGTGGCGGATGCCAGCCTAGTGCGTAAGCATTCATTTTTTCTCCGCCAATAAATTGGGGACAGGTAGATTTTTGCCCACCAATAAATTGGGGGCAGGCTCAACTTTGGGCCATGCCAAAGTTGAAAAGAGAATTACCAAATATTTTTAGGAAATTATGATGTCTGGTAAGGTGCACACATTCAGTGTGTTACAATCATCAGGAGATTGGAAAGAGAAATTTTATTTAAAATAATTCCTAAAACACGTTAACAAAACCCCAACTTCTCACTCTATTCATTAAAGCAATCAAAAAACACCAATACAAATCATACCAAGAGCGAAGCGTACCAATGACCAAAAACCAACACACAAATGATACCCATCGGCAGATGATCGACTATCTGGAAGATTTTGAATTCCGGAGCTGGATCCTTGATCCGGATGGTCAGGCCATTGAAAAAAGCCAATTTTGGGAGAATGAAGTCGAGACGAATGAGGCTGCCCGCCGAGCCCGGTACGTCATGCAGTCGCTCCAGGCTCATTTTGAGCAGAATCAGTTGTCGCAGGAAGAGATTGCACAGCGGCTGGATCAGGAAATCGAAAAGTACAGGACAAAGAAAAGAGATTCCAGCAATCGCAGCCGAAAAGCGGTTTATGTATGGCGGGCAGCGGCAGCGGTATTTCTTTTAGCCGGCTTCTTTTTTCTGGTGAAATGGATGAACCGGCCTCTGGATATTTATCAGACCGGGTATGGCGAGCAATTAACCATAGAACTTCCGGACTCCTCAGTGATCCAGTTGAACAGCAATTCAACGCTGACCTGGAACCGCCAATGGGAAAAGGATCACGAAAGAGTGGTAATCCTTGAGGGCGAAGCCTTTTTCAACGTTAAGAATCAGAATGATATACCTTTTCGGGTACGTACGGAGGATATAACGGTTAATGTGACGGGCACGCAGTTTAATGTCAACAACCGACGTCAGAAAACAATGGTGTTTCTGGAAGAAGGGAAGGTGGATGTGGAAGTCAGAGAACGGCCGGATAAAAGATATGAACTGGTTCCGGGAGAAGAGCTGGTCTATCAAGCCACCACCCAAGAAGTGGAGCAAAAAAGGGTAGAGGAAGCAGTAGAGGTGTCCGGTTGGAAAGAAGGGCTGTTGATTTTTCGCGATGAACCGCTGATGCAGGTGTTGGAATCGGTGTCGGACATCTATGGCAAGGAATTCGTGACGAAGGATTCGGTACTGCTGCACCGGAATATAACGACGACTATCCCACTGACCAACTGGGAAGTGAGTCTGACGGCGATACAGCTGGCGATGAAACTGGAGGTGGAAGAAGATCAGGATACGATACGCATAAAAGAACAAAAATAAATAAAGGGATTTGCAAGCTGGGATAAGCTTCGAGCGTAAGATAGCCCGAACATAGAAGCTCAAACAAAAAAAGGTTGAAAGAACTTGGACCTTCTTTCAACCTCATAAATAATACATTAATAGGTATCACACTAAAAACACAAAAGTATGAAATTTATTTTACACCTCAAATCCAGCATCCTTTTGCTGGTGGCGCTGAGTTCGGGAGTCGGCATACTCCACGCTCACGAAACAGATAAAAACCCGGATCAGGATGAAAAATTATTAATCGAAATTCTCGATGAGATCAGCCGGGAGCACCAGCTTTATTTTACCTATGACAGTGATCTGATCAAAGGGGTGACCGTGAACTACGAGAAGCGCGAAGGCGAAAGTGTACGCTCGATTCTGACCCGTGTATTGGCCGAGGTGAATATGGATTTTCAAATCTTTGAAGAACGGTTTGTGATTCTCTATAGTAAAGACGAGGCCGGATTGAGATCGCTCGAGCAAATGATCAGTCATATGGAGGCCATCGTCAAAGACCGGAAAGAGGCATTCGCCAACCGTCGTGTCCCGCCCATTGCCCGGCTCAATTCAGACAAGTGGACTGACGTAAACCGCAAGCGGCTGGTCTTGAATGTGACGGGTCGGGTGATGGATGCCAGTGGAGAGCCTTTGATCGGTGTGAATGTTCAGGTCAAGGGAACCAATAAAGGTACGGCTACGGATTTGGATGGCCGGTTTTCTTTTAGTGATATTGATGATAAAGCGGTATTGGTGGTATCATATATTGGGTATAAAACCCAAGAGGTAGCTGTGGATGGACAGACGAGTTTGACTATCGTGATGCAGGAGGATGCACAGACCTTGGATGAGGTGGTTGTAGTGGGGTATGGGGAAGTGAAGAAAAGTGATCTCACTGGAAGTGTAGCTTCTATTGGGCAAGAAAAAGTTAATGCGTTCCCGACATCAAATGTTTTGCAGGCGATATCTGGACGTGCTGCCGGAGTACAAGTTAAACAAAATTCAGGTGCACCAGGTGCGCCTATAAGCGTAAGGATTCGAGGAACGAATTCTATTCAAGGTAGTAATGAACCTTTATATGTAATTGACGGATTTCCATATTCTGGCAGTAACCCTGTGTTGCTTAGTAATTCTGATATTGAGAGTATTGAAGTTTTAAAAGATGCATCTGCGGTTGCAATATATGGATCGAGGGGGGCAAATGGAGTAGTACTTATAACAACAAAAGGCGGAAGTTCTGGAAAAAGTAATATTTCCTTTGAATCAAGTTATGGTTCTCAAAAAATCAGGAAGACGTTAAATATGTTGAATGCAAATGAGTATGCCTCATTTTATACTTTGCAACAAGAAAATGACGGAGAAAAGAATTACTTTAGCCAAGATGACATAAATGAATTCGGAAAAGGTTTTGATTGGCAAAATTTCGTATTTAAAAATGCTCCCATAGTAGATAATAGTTTAACAATTGATGGAGGAAATGAAAATGCCCGATATTTGATATCTGGTAGTGTCTTTGATCAAAATGGAATTATTGAAGGAAGTGGATATAAGAGATATTCTGTGGCTTCAAAACTAGACTTTAGCGTAACAGAAAAATTCACAGTTAATTTCTCAGGTATTTTATCACGTACAAATCAATTAAATCAAAACTCAAGTGGTGCTCGATTTGGCGCGTCTCTTATAAGTTCTATATTATCATCCCCACCTACTCTACAGCCATATAATGAGGATGGAACTTATAAAAATCTATCTATAGCATATCCATTTGTTTCTGAGGGACTTACTAATCCGATAAATTATACTAAAGAGACGATCAATAGGAATCTTGCGAATAGACTTCTCTTGAACGGGTCTTTATCTTACGAACTATTACCAAAATTAGTTCTAAAGATTTCAGGTGGAATAGAAAATACTGATAGTAGGAGTGATAATTACAGGTCTTTAAATTTTGTAAATTCCAGGGGTAGTGCAAGTGTGTCTTCCAGTCAGTTCTACAGCTTACTTAATGAAAATACATTGAGTTATTCCAATTCTTTTCTAAATATCCATAACCTGAATGCAGTCGGTGGATTTACATATCAAAGTTTTAATAGTACTTCTTTATCTGGTTCTGGGAGTGAATTTTTAAGTGATGTAACAGAAACAAGTAGTTTGCAATCAGCTGGTGTTAAAGGAATACCAACTACCGGGTATTCTAAATCCGTATTATTATCGTACTTAGGCCGGATAAATTATAATTATAACAATCTGTATTATGCGACTTTAAGTATGAGAGCCGATGGATCTTCTAAATATAGTAAAGGACAAAAATGGGGTTATTTCCCATCTTTCGCGTTAGCCTGGAGATTAAGCAGTGAAAGTTTTTTCCCTAAAGATATGTTTATTTCTGATTTTAAACTACGGGGAAGCTGGGGGGAAACAGGTAGTCAGGCTATTGGACCTTATTCCACCTTAAGTATTTTAAATCCCGGCACGACAGTTTTTGAAAATTCTCTTTACACAACGATGGCGCCAGGTTCACGACTTCCAGGTTCATTAAGATGGGAAACAACTAAGCAGATTGATATTGGAGTAGATATAGGATTGGTTAGTAACCGAGTTGAATTGGCAATTGATTACTACAATAAGCAAACTAGTGATTTATTGAATTCTGTTCAATTACCATCTTCGACAGGTTATACAAATACAATTCAAAATGTAGGTGAAGTATCCAATAGAGGGATAGAATTGGGGGTAAATACGAATGCGATAAATACTGAAAATATTGTTTGGGATTTAAATGGTAATATCGCATTTAACAAATCAGAAGTAATAAAACTGTATGAAGGGCAAGATATCCCGGGAGGATATTTCGACATGTTGGTTATAACCGATAATGCTACATTACTCAGAGAAGGGTTACCAATGTCTATTTTTTATGGATATGATGAAGATGGTTATAATGAAAATGGTGGAATTAAATACAAAGACATAAGTAATGATGGGGAAATAAACGAGGATGATAAGGTTGTAATTGGAGATCCTAATCCTGATTTTATTTACGGTCTAAATTCATTTTTATCTATAAAAAATTTTGATTTATCAATATTTCTTCAGGGAACATATGGCAATGATATTTTCAATGTAAGTAAGATTGACCATACATTGAATTATGGTTATGGTGTAAATCAATTAAAAGAAGTTCTGTATGAGAACTGGAATAATAGTGATAGTCCTAAATTTCCAACAATTACACGGAATCAGCCTTTGCGGATATCAGATAGGCTGGTTGAAGACGGATCTTATCTTCGATTAAAAAACGTTGAATTAGCATATAACTTTTCTGTTCCTGCTATTTCTTTGGAAAAGGCTAAAGTGTATATAAGTGCACAAAACCTTCTAACTATCACAGATTATTCCTGGTGGGACCCAGAAGTCAATTCTTATGGTGGGTCAAGTTCTATTGCACAAGGGATTGACCACAATACTTACCCAACTTCAAAATCCTATAATGTTGGGTTGCGAATCACATTTTAATTAAAATAAATAATCAATCATGAAATATTTAATTTACATATCGGCATTATGCATTACTTTGAGTTGTACAGATGATCTAATTGAGTCTCCAAAGTCACTTGTCGTTGAATCGTTTTATAATACAAAAGCAGAAGTTGAGACAGCTATAGCTGCAATTTATGACCCCTTTAGAAGCGGGAGTGTATTTGGAGCAATATATCTTTCTCAACAAGAATGCAAATCGGATCAAATAAGAGAATGTAGAGGAAGCTGGGTTCCCGTAAGTGAGTTTGAAGGATTAAACAATACAAATATTTCACGGATAAGTGGTACATGGGTGCAATTATATAGGAGTATTCGGAATGCTAATTTAGTTATAGGGAATGTCTCAAATGGTAAGGAACTTACGGAATCTGAGAAGGCACAGTACATTGCTGAAGCAAAATTTTTAAGAGCCTTAGCATATTTTCATCTTGTAAGAAATTGGGGTGGAGTGCCTCTAAGGACTGAAGAAAATTCTGATGAAGCTGACTTATCGAGGAATAGTGTAGATGAGGTTTATGATTTGATTCAGGAAGATTTGGTATCTGCTGAAAAAAGTCTACCAACAAGCTCAATATCTGGCAGAGCTAATATCTGGGCTGCTAAAGCATTATTGGCGGATGTATATCTTAATCTAGAAAAATATTCACTTGCAGCAGAAAAAGCAAATGATATTATCAAGTCAGGAAATTTCTCTTTAGTTCCAGTCGAGAAGCCAGAAGATTTTGAATTACTTTATGGATCATCTGTTGTTGGTTCGCCAGAAGTGATATTTTCCTTTAACTTTAATGAAACCTCGGGATGGAGTCATGTCAGATATGCACACGGAGTAAATGTACCTTATTTAGGCGTAAGCGGATATTATGTATTTTATAGTGATGCACAGCAACCCAATTATGTCAACTGGGATGATAATGATCTAAGAAAACAATACAACTGGTATTCCTGGGATACTCCTTTAGGAGAGCTTTTGATGAATAAAAAATTCAGTGATCCTGGTCAACTTGTGGCTAGGAATGATTACCCATTATATAAATATTCAGAAATTCTATTGCTTTATTCAGAGGCTATATCTAGAAGTAAAGAAAGTCCTTCAGAAGAGGCAGTGAATGCTTTGAATCAGGTTCATAGACGTGCATATGGGTACAATTCTGAGAATGGTAGCCCAGTTGATTTTGTAGTCGAAGATTTTAATTTGGAAGAACTAATAAATATAATCATTAAAGAAAGAGGATATGAAACTCAAGGGGAAGGTAAGAGATGGTTAGATTTGAAAAGGTTGGGAAAAGCGAAGGAATATATCAAGGAAACTCTCAACAAGGAAGTATCAGATAAAAGTCTATTATGGCCCATTCCAGATAATGAAATTAATTTCAATAAAGCAATTAGTCCTTCTGACCAGAATCCAGGTTATTAATGGACGCTACTGCCAATTAGAATATTCTCATCAGGACATTAGGTTAACGATAACATAGATACATTATATGTAGTATGGTACTTTCGGGTCTCAGTAATCCTTTCTGGTTGAAGGATTAAAAAGCTTATTGGTTCCTACATACTGATTATTTTAAGCGATGAATTTGATTCTTAGTTAAAAGAGTTATGAAATAATTATATAAAAACAATGTATACATGGAAAAAGAAATGATACCAGAGATAATTGCACCCAAAGACAAAAAGATTTGGGCGTGCTTCATGCACTTGTCTTTCAATTTTGCAGGAGGTATTCGAAATTGGGGAGGGCTACGTACCGAATTTGAACCAGATATCTCCACATGGGATGCCGCAATTGATGAACTGGCTAATCAGGGGATCAACATGGTGTTAATGAATTTGGATGATTCTGTGTTATGGGATAGTCATCCTGAAATTGCTTTAAAAAATGCATGGACACCGGAGAGGCTAAGGATTGAATTAGATAAAATACGCAAAAAAGGGATCGAGCCAATTCCAGTATTAAACTTTGCTGCTACTCATGATGCCTGGTTGGGGGAATACTCAATGATGGTCTCAACTCCCAAGTACTACGAAGTGTGTTCAAATTTGATATCGGAAGCTATCGATATATTCGACGGTCCCCGGTTTATACATTTTGGAATGGATGAGGAAGACATTGGTTATCAAAAGCATTTTGATTATATAGTCATTCGTCGTGAAGAGCGATGGTGGGCCGATCTATACTTTTACATTGGGGAAGCATTTAAAAAAAGTGTGAGACCATGGGTTTGGTCAGACTATATGTGGCATTATCCGGATGAGTTTTTCAAGATGATGCCTAAATCTGTTGTTCAAAGTAATTGGTATTATGGAGAAGCATTTGAAAAAGACAATACACGTGTGAAAGCTTATCTTGAGTTGGAAAGGGAGGGGTATGATCAAATTCCAACTGGTAGTTTTCACGCCAGGCCAGCTGATGATTTTAAAGCAACAAATGAAACTAACATTGGAAAAACGGTTCAATTTTGTTCTGAACATATTAGTGATGATAGGTTAATGGGGTTCATGCAAACATTTTGGATGCCTACGACAAAGAAGTTCGAGCCAATTATTTTAAAAGCAATTGACTTAATGGGTGCTGCAAAGAATAGATTTTATAATAAATGAATATAAATTGAAAAATTAATGAAAATGAATGTAAAGGAGACAGGTGTTAGTTATTATGGACTAAGTTACCCAGAGCATGCGAAACGTGACTTCCAGGAAATGATTGATCATAATTGTAATGCTGTATTACTGGCATTGTCAGAGTATGATATAGATTTTTGGTTTCCTAATATTATTAAAATTGCAAAAGTAGCCAAGGATCTGGGTCTAAAGGTTTATCTGAATACATGGGGAATAGGAAAGTGGTTTGGAGGTGAACCACCAAGTAATTTTTTAACAAATAATACAAAGAACAGACAAGTTTCTGCCTTTACTGGAGAGCCACTTCCTGCAGCATGTTTTAATACGAAAGCTTTTCAAGACTATTTCTATAAAATTTGTGAGAAATTGGCAAAAGAAGTCGATGCTGATGGTTTCTTTTGGGATGAACCTCACTATGCATTACCAAAGAGTTATGCTTCCATCACTGGCGGCGCGGGCGATGATTGGTCGTGCCGGTGCAATGTTTGTCAAAATAAATTTCATGAGGCATATGGTTACAAGATGCCTCGTGTATTAACAAAAGAAGTTATAGCTTTCAGAGAGGACAATGCTTTGCATATTTTAGAAAATGCTGCAAACCTTATTAAGGGCATTAGACCAGAATCTAAAATAATATGCTGTGTTCATGCTACCTTGAATACATATTATGTAAAAGAAAATAGGGGATATGATGATTGGGACAAAGTGGGAGCTGTAGATGATTTTGACGTTTTTAGCACAACTATTTTAAATTATCAATTACCAGATTCATTCTTTAAATCGATCACCCAGCGAACGATGGATATCGCTCATAAATATGATAAAGGATCTCAACGGTGGATAATGAATTATTATCAAGAGCCAGAAGATTTAGGGAAAATCAAAGAAATTGCCCACCTGTACAATGATTTAGGCGTTGAAAGCCTTTTTGCATGGACTTACAGGGGAGGACATGGCACTGTATTGGCTGCTCCGAATGCATTAAAAATGTGGGACATGTTGGGAGAGGCTTATGGGGAAGTTTTAAATCCGGATTACAAAATTAAATAATATAAACTATGAATGATTTAGGATATTTAGACAAAGTAACTTCTGTTATAAATAGAGTTCGTGAAGAACAAATGGACAACATACTGAAAGGAGCTGAATTGATGGCAAAAGCAATCGAGAAAGATGAGTTAATTCATGTGTATGGAGGAGGAGGCCATACGACTTTAGTAATGGGTGAAATATTTTTCAGGGCCGGTGGTTTGGCCAATATTAACCCAATCATGGAACCCGGATTGTCCGTATTTAATCAAGCCCTTAAGTACCTTGAGTTGGAGCGAACTGTGAATTATGGAAGTAGTATAGTAAAATACTTTAGGATTCAACCAGGCGAAGTATTGATTATATTTCATAATATAGGTATAAATCCTGCCACCATTGATGCTGCAATGGAGGCGAAGGAGAATGGAGCCAAAATAATTGCGGTTAGTTCATCCTATTGGCAAAATGAAATGCCAAAAGATCATGATATACGGCACCCAAACGCTAAAAATCTTTTTGATTATGCAGACGTATGCATTGATGATTATAATCCTGTCGGAGATTCAGTTATTGAGGTTAAGGGCTTAGATTCAAAGATAGGTCCCATTTCCAATATGGTAGACTTTTATATCGCCCATTTACTTGAAATTATTGCCATCCAAAAATGTGTTGAAAGGGGTGTTGAACCGCCGATTTGGGCGAGCGCGAATGCACCAGGAGGTGACGCCATTAATCAGAAATATATAGATAAATACCTGCCCAGAATTAAATATCTATAATTATGAATACACATACTCATAGAAATAATAATGATCTACATGAATCATTAAAGATGTTATTCGACAAATACGATGTTTCCCTGTCGAATGATTTTGAATTAAGCGGTATAACAAGTGCACCAGATGTGATGCATCTTCTTCCTGGTTGGAAATTTTCGAAAGATCTAAGTGATAATTATGTGCCATTATTGCCCTGGAGATCAAATAGAAAATTTATTGAACTGAAAAATATTGTTGAAACACAGACCATTGAAGATGTCGCATTGATGAGATTATCTTGTTACTCTATCGATCATGATCTGTGGCCTCTGAAAGCTATACTATATAGAGAATTGGATTTGTGTGAATTTTTAAGCGGATCTAAGATTGCTACTCTCAATCATGTTGCTAATAAATCTGGAGAATGTGTAAATATAGTTGTAAAATTAGAAAATGGAGTTTTATGCAGTATCGAAATTGGGATGGACCTAACCGATAGTATTTCTATGCCACCATTAATAGAACGACATGAGATTATCGGTGCACGTGGAACGTGTAGTGATTTAGTTGTAGATACTCAAATACCACAAAGTTCAATTTATGCCTTCACTCAAAATGGGATGGAAATATATAATGATATTGATATGGAGCTTTTTGGTTATGAACCTTTCGAAGTTGACCATATAAGATCAGCATTTCAAGCTTACCAGCATCCTGAGGTAGTCAGTGAATCGATATTACAACACGTGCATTTATACTTTCTGATGGAAGGCGTGATGGAAACTTTACCAAATTAGTATTATAGGAAATGGAACCAATTAGAATTGCAATTTTGTCATTAACACATGGCCATACCCGAAAATATTATCAAACTTTATTAGATAACAAAAACTTTGAGTGGGTAGCTGTTTCCGCTGAAAATGAAACGGTTAGAGAGAATTTTATTAGTTTGAATAATTCTATCCCTTGCTATAGTAGCGAAGAGGAAATGTTTGAAAAACATCCCGAAATCGAAGCAGTTGTTATGGCATCAGCCAATAATAGGCATTTAGAACAATTTATTATGTGCGCAGAAAGAGGGATACATATCTTGTGTATGAAAATTCCCACATTCAATATGGAAGAGTACGAGGAAATGATTGCTCTAGTTGAAGATTCTGGGATAGTATGTCAGGTTGAACTTGAATTGCATTATAACCCTGTCGTCCGACGCTTAAAAGAGTTATACAGGCAAGGTGCGATTGGGGAATTATCCTCTTTTAACGCAACGAATATCACTTTATCGCCAGTTTGGGCTTTTCCCTGGCAGGGGAATCCGGAAAAAAGTTATGGAGAGAGAGTCCCTCTAAAGGAAGGAGATAACCGGTTCAGAGGAGGCTGTTTGTCGGACCATCCACATGTTTTTGATCTTATTAGGTGGTTTACTAAGAGTGAATTTGAAACGGTTTATGCAGAAGTGGGGCCAAACCTTAGAAAAGACCTCGAGGTGGAAGATACCATGATCGTTAATGGAAAAATGAAAGAT
Organism: Membranihabitans marinus; assembly: GCF_019802045.1. GTDB lineage: Bacteria > Bacteroidota > Bacteroidia > Chitinophagales > Saprospiraceae > Membranihabitans > Membranihabitans marinus_A. The sequence goes on from NZ_JAHVHU010000012.1 coordinate 119,584, forward strand.
GGTACAATCTTTTTATTTGATCCCTCATGGTCTCGTATGGAAGAAAGATTATCAATTCCGGGGCCTGGTTGGGAGATCCATCCAAAAAGGATGGAAGTTAATATTTCAATGAGGGGAGATGAAGGGGCCATAATGGCTGATTGTTTTGGGCCCAATGTATATCATAACGGAGCACCCAACGATAGGTACACGGTTCAGTACACATATTTCGATGAGTGGATTGGAATGATGGATGAATTTGTTGATTGCATAAGAAATGGAAATGAACCAAAAATTAATTTAAGGTGGCATAAGAAAACTATTGACGTGATGAATGCCTGTTATGACAGTATTTCAACGTCTTCTCCGGTTGAGTTATGAGGAATACATTTACAGTTTACTCTATTATAATTTTCTGTTCAAAAGAAGAAGTTAAAGCAGGACCGTTTTTATAGAATAGATCTTTTGAATAAGATTCCATAGCTGTTTATGCCGATGTTTAGTGCAAACGAAAAATTTGCACCTTAATAGCAAGTGCCTTATTTTCTCATTGATCTCTAGGTTTTTAAATATTTTAAAATTAAAACTATTTATTAATATGTACAATCGAAGGAAGTTTATTAAAGATATTGCAGTAGCTAGTTCCATAGCAACTTCACCATTCCCGGCATCATTTATTAAAAATCGCTTTACATCTTCACAGGATAAGATATGGGCGTGTTTGTTACACTTAAGTTTTAATATGTGGGAGGAATATATCTCTCCTCACCGACCATTCCGTGGGTATCGACCTAACTTACAGTTCAGTGAAGCTCTGTGGAATAAGGCGTTGCATGAGATGGCTGATCAAGGACTTAACATGGTGGTTATTGACTTGGGAGATGGAGTGAAATATGAATCTTATCCGGATATTGCAGTGAATAATGCCTGGTCGGTAGATAAATTAAAATCCGAGCTGACTAAAGCACGGAAACTTGGATTAGAACCCATCCCTAAATTAAACTTTTCGGCTGGTCATGACACGTGGATGGGCGTGTATGGCCGAATGGTTTCAACAGAGCCTTACTATGAATTCTGTAGTAATATCATCAAGGAGGTATCAGATATATTTGATCAACCAAGATTATTTCATCTTGGATTGGACGAAGAAACCTTTAGTCATCAATCTCGTCAAAAACATATCGTAATTCGCCAGAGGGATGCATGGTGGAAGGATTTTTATTTTTTAGTTGAAGAAGTTGAAAAAAATAATTCCAGAGCATGGATTTGGCCGGATTACTTTCTTTGGAATGAACCGGAAATGTTTTTTAAGCGAATGCCGAAATCGGTGGTGCAAAGTAATTGGTACTATGGTGATGATTTTTCTTTAAAAGGTAGAGCACCAGAAGGGACTCCCAAAGTATATTACAATAAGGAAAACAAAAACAAGATATATGATAGTTATAGCTTAGCATATTTGGATATAGATGCACATGGATATGATCAAATACCCACCGGTAGCTTTCATACAAATAATGCTACTAATATTGGCAGAACGGTTGAATTCAGTAAAGAACATATATCGGACGACAAATTATTAGGATTTTTACAAACTATATGGAAACCGACTATTGAAGATTCTGATAGACATTCTGATATGCGTTATGAAGATAGAATTATAAAAGGAATAGACTTGATTGGCGAGGCTAAGAAAAAGTACTACTGATTATAAATTAATGTGGTCAACTTATGAGTCTTAGTCAACTGGATTGGTTAGTTATAATACTATTTTTAATTGTTCTGGCGATAATCGGATTCGTTAGTGGTCGTGGAGCTGGTAAAAACACTGAAAGCTATTTTCTTTCAGGGAGGAATACACCCTGGTGGTTATTGGGGATTTCTATGGTTGCGACAACGTTTTCTTTAGGGACACCAAATTTAGTTGCCGATATTGTGCGTACTGGTGGGGTAGAAAAGAATTGGTTGTGGTGGTCTTTTTTGTTAACAGGGCTATTGACAGTTTTTGTATATGCAAAACTATGGAATAGATCAAAGATTCTAACAGATTTAGAATTTTACGAAATTAGGTATAGCGGAAAGGCCGCTGCTTTCTTAAGAGGGTTCAGAGCTATATATTTGGGACTATTCTTTAATATTTTGGTTTTGGCGAGTGCATCATTAGCATTCATTAAAATTTCCTCGATTATGCTGGGCATAAATCCTGTTATGCCGTTAATTATCGTCGGTTTAATTGTGACGATTTACAGTACAATAGGCGGCTTAAAGTCCGTTTTATGGACTGATTTGTTTCAATTTTCTTTTGCTATAGGAGGATCCATTTATGCTGCGATTTCTATTATTAATTCTCCAGAAATTGGGGGTCTGTCTAATTTTATGGATCATGAGTCCATAGTATCCAAGCTCTCTTTCATACCTGACTTTTCAAATCCCTATAATGCATTAATAGTATTTATAATTCCAATAACTATTCAATGGTGGGCTGCCTGGTATCCGGGATCTGAGCCTGGAGGAGGTGGATACATAGCCCAACGCATGCTGGCGGCTAAATCAGAAAAAGGTGCGACTGCAGCTACCTTACTTTTTAACTTTTTTCATTATGCCATCAGACCCTGGCCCTGGATACTGGTGGGTCTCGGTTCTCTCGTCATATATCCTGATATACAATCTATGATCCAGGATTACCCTAATGTTCCTGTCCAATACATTAAAAATGATTTTGCCTATCCGGCCATGTTAAAACGATTTTTACCCACAGGCGTACTTGGGTTAGTATTCGCTTCCTTAATAGCGGCTTATATGTCAACAGTATCGACCCAAATTAATTGGGGTGCTTCGTATCTTGTCAATGATTTTTACTGCCGGTTTTTGAATAAAAGTGCTACAGAACCTAGAAAAGTCTTGGTCGGGAGAATAGTTACTGTGATTTTAGTGGTGGTATCCACCATTCTTGCCCTATACTTAAAGAATGCTCTTCAAGTATTTCAGTATATGCTTATGATAGGAGCTGGAACTGGGTTACTTTACATATTACGATGGTTTTGGTGGAGAATAAATGCGTGGTCAGAAATAGCAGCGATGTTGGGTGCACTAATTGGTTCATTGGTAGTAATAATTATAGAAAGCTATTATTTTGTTGACTTAAGTGATGTAAATGGTCAGACTATTCTAGGGTTTGAATTGACATTAAGCTTATGGGATTCCTTGAAATTTGTTTTCATCGTAGTTTTCACTACCGCATTGTGGTTAATAGTTACTTTATGCACCAAGCCTAGTGAGAATAGTGTGCTAAAGAAGTTTTACCTGAGGACCAAGCCGGGTGGACCTGGTTGGAAAACATTTTTGAGAAGAATAGATATGGAAGACTCTGAAATATATAGTGAAAAATGGTCTGTCCCAGTCGGTTTATTATGTATGAGTTTGGGATGCATTTCAATTTATTCATGTCTTTTTTCTATTGGGAATTTCCTATATGGCAATTATTTGATTGGGTTCTTGCTATTGACATTATCTGTTGCCTCGGGATATGCAATTACCAGATTTTGGAACCGGCTTTTTTAATTGGTTGATACAAAATAATAAATCATGATAGATAGAAGGATATTTCGGTTAATGTTACTTGTTGCGTTTTGTTGTTATGCTTGGGTCTCTGAAGGTCAGGACGTATCATTTCCTTCCAGTGATAAAAAATACTTTCAATTAAAGCCAGGATCAATTGGTTCAAACCTTTATAGTGTAGAATTATTTTCTGATATAGACACTTCATGGGAAAAGTGGAAATTGAGAGGTTATTCTTTTGGATTTGATCCGGATAAAACTCCGATGTACACTTCAGTAAATGGGATATTAAGCACCCCTTATATGATCCAGGTAAGAGGGAATGAAAATGAAACGAATAAAAAGCGATGGGGGTTTCATATTTTCGAAGGGTATGCTAATGATGACAAATCAAGATTAACAATGCTTGTCAATAAACATGTTGAGATGAATAAACCAGTTGCAGAGATATATTACTATGGAACGGCGTATAATCATTCCACTACCGCATATAATTGGATCCGGATAGGATCTGACGTAAAAAATCACTCCTATATGTTTAGCCGGGATAAAGCAGTTTTTTATGGCTCACTAAAACTCAAAAATGCTTTTACACTTGGAAACATTGGAGCTGAGAACTTACGGATGGATAAACCGGAAGGGGATGACGAAAGTAATGCTAAAGAGAGCGCCAAACATGTAAATTTTATTGAATTGAAAAACTCCACAGATGGCACCATCTTTTATGATAGTGATAACCATATGGTTGTTATTAAAATACAAGGCAAATGGATGAAGTTAAAAGTGGAGGAATTACCTGAAGGTATTGATTATGAATTTGCTGAAGATCAATAATTATGAAATCAAAAAATATCAAGACTTATATTCCTCCTTTTGTTGTAATATTTTGTTTGCACATACTTGCAGCCTCATGCGGGGTCGATACAGAAAAACAAAGACCTCCTTTTCGGTTGGGGAATAATGACTTAAATGCAATTGCGATTTCTTCAAATGCGTCAGAGAGGGAGAAATTTGCAGCAGATGAACTCATAGACTATTTCTATAAAATAACAGATGAAAAGATCCCACTGATCCAAATTAGGGATTCAATTATTCCTGAAGGTGTGATTGCTGTAGGTAATTTGGCCATTGAATCAGGAATAATAGCTAGAAAGGAACTTGATTCTGTGACTAATGATGGTTTTATAATTCGAATTAATGAAAATAATGGAGTCTTATGTGGCTGGCGGGATTTGGGTACTGTATATGGTGCTTATGAGCTCTTAAGTAGATTAGGTGTAAAAATTTATGCACAGGATTGTGAAATTGTCCCAAGAAAGTCCATTGTGATGATACCTGGAATGAATCTTTCAATTAAACCCCATTATGATTTAAGGTCGATTTTTAAAATGGATGTTTATTATCCTGGATTTCAATCATACCTTAAATTAGGATATTCACCCAATGATGACTTAGGATATCATGGAGACCTTGGTGTTCCAGGTGAGAGAAATTGGGTTCATTCTGCCAGCTACCTGATGCCATACCAAAAATTTGGTAAAGAACATCCAGAATTTTTTGCACTAAAAAAGGATGGGCAAAGGTATAATGGGGTTGGAGCACCTGGACATTTATGCATGTCAAATATGAAAATGCGTGCAGTAGGGGCAGAACGATTACTGTCATTGGTAGAACAGCAAAAGGACAGATCTTATTTTGTTGTTACAGCAGGTGATGGCGGACCTCAAAATTGGTGTCAGTGTGCTGAGTGTAAAGCATTTGATGCAAAACCAGGTGTTCATATGACTGATCGTCTGATGGATTATGTCAATTACAATGCGCGAAAAGTTACTGAAAAATTTCCCGACAAAAAAATACTTACACTGGCATATGGTTCTGCATCAGCAAGTCCTCCAGAAAGAATTGGACCAGACTCAAATGTTATGGTCATGTATGCTCCATTGCATCGCCCCGAACCTAATTATGATGGTGAATGTCACAGTCATGGATTGGATTGCTTCGATAATTTATGGGCAAAAGAAGATATTGAGAGCTGGCTGTCATTTTATCCTGACAACATGTATATTTTTGACTATCCGAGGAATTATTATAGATGGTATCAGCCTTTTGGAAGTTTTTATGCAATGGTTGATAAAATGAATTATTATGCTACCAAGGGGATTCGTGGAATCACATTCTGTGTCGTTCCTGCGAATTTCCGAAACTTGTTTTTGTACGTCATGGCGCAATTGCTTTGGGAACCAGACTCAAATGTTGAAGATTTAATTGATGAATTTATGTCAGTTTACTATGGAACCGCCGCTCCAGACATTAGAGAGTACTTTGATTTTATGTATAATGAAATCGATGTTCGTGATGTACATCAACACAGTGAGAAATCAAATCCAGCACTTGTAACGCCTGAATTTTCAAATTTGGCATTAGAGATGTTTGAACGCGCCCAGAAAGCAGTTGCTCAAGATTCTGTTCTTTTATCTCGTGTTGAATTTGAGATGTTTAGTGTTCTTTGGGCCGATATTGATCAGAGAAATACCCTGAAAAACAATCTCTCAATCGATCTTGCTACTCATGCGAAACGTTTTGGTGAGTTGGTTCGAATTGCAAAAGAACATAAAATGATTAATGTAGGAGGTAGAGTTGGTTTTAAAGAATGGGTACAGCAGGTATCACCTATACGCCTCCAAAACGAGTTGTGGTATAACGATCCTGCAATTGATGTTTTTATCAGTGACCCGGAGAATCTTTTCCAATATAATTGATTTTTTATTTAGGCAACTAGCCACTAAAATAGTTTGCCGGACATGATATAGCCTGAATCATCCCCAGCAACTTTCCTTCATAAGGCTTCTGTTAAAACTGTAGTAATACATTTCGAGGTAGTCCTGCAGACCCCTTACGTGATAGTGAATTCTTCTTAGCCATGCCTTTAACAGCTCAATCGCACTGTGGATTTCCGCGAAGCTACTGCCCTTAGCTGGACGGAATTAGTATCATGTTCACAATATCCTTGGCTAACTGCCCCATAGACCATCCATTAGTCGGTGGTCACTTTTTTTGTATCCGTCCGAGCAAGTACATCTAGGCTGATTCTTCCTTGATGGCTATCTTTGTGGGCAATAGTTGCATATTCCGGTGATACTGACCCCCCAATCCGGTGATGTTGACCCCCCTGGGAGTTTTTGGTATTTCGGGTGGCTGTTACACTGACAAAATTACTGTTTTTTTCTTAAACTTTCTCCTTTTAGTTCTAATCTGTGCGAAGTATGAACCAATCGATCCAAAATAGCATCTGCGATAGTTGCTTCACCGATTATATCAAACCAGCTAGCTACCGGCAGTTGGCTGGCGATGATGGTTGAGTGACGAGCATGGCGATCTTCGATTATTTCCATTAGGTCCAGCTGTTGCTGTTTTTCCAGGTGGGTCAAACCGAAGTCATCCAATACAGTAGATGCGTTTTTGCAATCTTCAGGAAAAAAGATAACAGTGTTCCTTCCAGTCGGGAGATCTTTAGTTGTTGTGTTAGCTTTTGCATATTGAAATAAGCCGTTTTATAGCCTTGTGCACATGCCTGGTGACCGAGTGCTGAAGCGATAAAGCTCTTCCCACAGCCGGTAGCTCCGGTGATGATAATGGATTCACCATTCTTCAAATAATTACCTGTAGTTAGCGATGCGAGAAGTGTTTTGTCTATACCGCGGGATGCGTCCATGTGGAGCTCTTCGATAGAAGCCTGGTAGCGGAACTTAGCATTCTTCTGCAGTCGGTCAAAACGACGTTGTTCCCGATCCAATTTCTCTGCCTGAAGCAATATCTCCAGTCCTTCGCTCAGTGTGAGGTCCTGATGCTGGCGGGTCTCGACTAAGGATTCCCAGCTGCGGCTCATGCCCCGCAGTCGCAATTCATTAAATTTTGTCGTGATTGGTGTCATCATGTTGTTTGTTGATTTATGTATTTATGAATAATATTCTTTGCCTCTGACATTGTCATGATCTGGTAGATCTTTAAAAGGAATCTCTCCGTCTTGATCCACTGTTTTGTTTTCGATGATCTTTAGAATGAACTTGTAGCTGTATCTTTTGTGGTTGATGGCTATATCACAGGCTTTCTTGAACTGTTCTTTGTTTGTCTTCCTGTACAGTCTTAGTACACTTTCACACGTTTTGTACAATTGTTCAGGAGGTCGCTTCTGGTCAAAAAGAAGTCGGGTAAAATGATCCAGTTCTTCACAGCACTGGCTGGCCCGACGAATATAATATCCTGGACTCCGATCCAGATAATATTTATGTGTAGAGCAGAGGTGGTCTTTGACGGTTGTATAGGCATAGCTGGTTCTGTTTCTGCGATGTATCGCTACGCATTCCCCATCGATATAGATGCGGACCATAGAACGCGTGTATATGACGTTAGCTTGCTGACCGATAAAGGCATAAGGCACACTATAGAAGTGATTGTCCTGGCCTAGCTGTATATGGTTGTTTTGCTGCACCTTGTAAGTCTTATAATATTTGATCTCGAAGGGTTGGCCGGGTAATGGACTCAGGTGATGTTTTTCTTCAGCCATGAACTTTTCTTCACGGCACCAGGGTTTGTTTTGCATCCGGGTCTGGTTGTGATCAAGCATCCTTTCTGTGATAGCTGCATTAAGTTCAGCCAAGCTGAAAAAGCGGAGATTCCTTATTTTGGCATATACGCGGCTATAAACTAACTTGACTTGATTCTCAACCAACGCTTTGTCCTTGGGCTTTCTCGATCTTGCAGGAATCACTGTAGTGCCGTAGTGATTGGCAAAATCTTCCAGAGCTCTGTTAATCTCTGGTTCATAACTATCCGCTTTGATAACAGCAGCTTTGAGGTTATCCGGAACCAACACCTGGGGCACACCATCCAGAAAGTTCAGGCATTGTTCCAGAGCATAGATAAATTCATCCAGACCTTGATTGCGTACAGCTATAGCAAATCCATAATCGGAATATGGGAGACAGGCAACAAAAACTGAGCATTCTATCACCTCTCCTGTCTTCTGATCAATGTATGATAATTTCTTTCCTGCAAAGTCCACATAGAGCTTATCTCCGGGAGCGTGAGTAAGAATCATAGAAGGCTTCGCCGCTTTTTTATGTTGAGCCAAATGATGAAAAAACTGACTGCGACCGTATCCGTTGGGATAATCGGTTTTATATTCCTCCCAGAGAAGCTGACGTGTCACACCGACTTTCTTCAGCTCACTGGTGTAATAATCCAACCGGTTTTTGAGATAGCTATACCGATTCCCCTTATATGACTGGTTGCCACCATGGAATTGTTTGTTCAGCACCGGGTCATCAAGTGCTAATAGTTCGTTGATATCAGACTCCATACCCGTTAGCTTATTCAAATAAGCTTTTACAGTATTCCGACTGATGCCTAGTATCCGGGCCATGGATTTCTTTGATTCTCCTTGTTTATAGAGTTGTAATAGTTGCTTGATTTGGCTCATAGGTTTTGGTTTTCCCGCCATCGTCATGATTGATTTACGTGATTAATAATTACGTAAACCAAACAACCAAAAACCGTTAAAAGAGGGGTCAGCATGCTCCGGATTTTTTACCTCCATTTCTGATGGGGGGTCAACATGCTCCGGATTCTGATCCATGGGGGGTCAGCATAGTCCGGATAATTTTTGTCGATAGTGTGCTAGAACACGACAAATCCAGTCCATTTTACCTCATTTTCCCTTATTTTTGTCCAAGGGGGTCACTATCCGCCGGATTGTCATGTTTGTTTTATTAATTTTCCGACTTTTATGCTCTTTTAAAATCCGGATTTGGGGGGTCAATATGGTCCGGAATATCCATGGGGTATAAACTTTGCATAGAGACTGCTCATACCTTTGCCTTGCGAATGGACTCAATATCAGCAATAAATTGGTATTACTCTTTCTATCCTACCTATGTTAGAATAACCATTACCGCAACCAGCATCAGATCAATATCCGGATTGATCATCGTTCTTAATTTTTTCAAAGCGCGGTGTAGGTGATTGCGGACAGTTATGGGAGACAGATCCAGCTGCTCGGCAATTTTTTGATGGGATAAGCCTTCCCTTTTACTGAGGTTGAAAATGAGTCGTTGTTGATCAGGGAGTTGGTTGATGGATCGTTCCAGAACCTCCCGATAATGTTCGGCTTTTATCTTTTCTTCGGCTTCCGGATTAACATGATTCGATGAAAAGCTTAGGTGGGATTCCAGGTATTTCCGATATTCTTTGTCTTTATAAGCTCTTTTTAGATGATCGTATGCCCGGTTCCGACACATCTGATAAATATACCCATCCTGATCTGATATCTTGTCGAAATCACTTTTACTTTGAATTAATTTTAGAAAAACATCTTGCATCAAATCACGAGCCAGCTCCTGGTCACCGAGAAACTGAACAAAGAATCCAAAGATCTTATCCCGGTATTTATGAAATAGTATTTTGAACTTTAATTCATTCATGTTTTACTCTTGGCGCATCATGTAAAGGGATCCTAAAGATGTAATCCAATGTCCAAACTTAATAAAAATTTATATAGCACTGGTACATTCTTGATTTTTCACAGTCTTGTAGAGTAATATTAAATTAATACACGTTTCGTGGATCGCATAGTAGTGATCGGAAAAACTAAAAATTTAAGTTGAAAGACGAAGAAAGAATAAAGTATTTGTCCAGGAAATATTTCGATGGAACCCTCACCAAAGAAGAGTGGGAAGAAGTTCTATGGAGAGTGGATCGTGCGGAAGAAGCGGACAACATCGATGAATTATTTAAGAGTGAATGGCAGCGAACAGATAAACCTCATCAGATTCCGCATGTGACCTGGGAGGATATGCAAAGTCATTGGAATTCGGAACGAAAACAAAACAAAATAGTGACTTTTCCCTGGAAATGGGCCGTGGCAGCCTCTGTTTTGGCATTGGTGAGTGCCATTTGGTGGGTGTGGGGACAGCAAGAACAGAGTGGGCTGACCTATGAAACGGGGTATGGAGAAACGCAGGACATTCTGTTGGATGATGGAACTTCGGTGACCTTGAATGCGAACTCAAAACTGATGTGGAATAAAAATTGGGAGGAAACCGGAGTTCGGGTCGCAGAGCTTGTTGGGGAAGCCTATTTTGATGTGTCTCATATCGATGCAGAAGAAAACGAAGACCTGGACCTGCTTCCTTTTCAGGTACAGACGCCGGAGTTACTGGTTAATGTATTGGGTACGGCATTCAATGTGTCAAGCCGCCGCGGGGAGACCAATGTGTTTCTGGAACGCGGGTTGGTGAAACTCGATCTGGGCACGGAAAAAGACCATGAAAAAATAGTGACCGTGGAAGAGGGTGGTCGTGAGAACTCAGAACCTACGACAAATGAGGGTGTGTTAATGAAGCCGGGAGATCACGTCAGCTTTTCCACAACGACAAAGTTGTTCAAGAAAAATGATGGGGAAAAATATACGAATGAACCGACCTGGATAAATGGCACGCTGTCGTTCCGAAAAATGGAGTTTGGGAAGATCCTCACAGAACTTGAAGATATATACGGGAAGCAGTTCAACGTAGAGGACAGCACATTGCTTACCCGAAAAGTATCATTGGCAGTGCCTTATGAAAATTGGGAAACGGTATATAAATTAATCGAAGTAACCTTGAATTTGGAGATTATAACAGATTACGATAACAATAGAATAAAGATCAAAAAAAGGGCAGGATAACCTTGTGTAACCGAGGGTGTCAGGTTTTGTAAACCTGGTACAATGGAATCTGAACGCTAGTGATCAGACCGGTTCGATTCCCCACCGAGGTGCAAAGTTTGATGATCAAATTGTTAGGTCACCCTGGCCCGCTATTTACTAACTAACAATAAATTAGAATCAATGAAGTTAGAACTTTTTCTGCGAAAAAAGAGTAGGATAGGAATACTTTTATGTGCGATTTTCCTAATGGTTTATCAAGGGCCGCTGCATGCCGACACGCCGAAGGCCGAAGCCGAAGAAATATTGCTCGAAGAGGCTTTTCAGTTGATCGGTCAGAAATTTGGCGTTTTCTTCAATTATGATCAGGTCATGGTAAACAATGTGAGCGTTCTTTATGATGAAGAAGAACATGAAACTTTGGATGCTGCGCTGGACGATGTCCTGGGGCAGGCCGATTTAAAATTCCAGATTTTTGACAAACAGTATGTCGCAGTTTATCGGGACACGGAGGAGGGCGTAGAATCATTGAAAAAAATGATTGTGCATTTTCAAAGTATCGTTGATAAAAAAGAATTGGAGCACAAAAGAAAGTCCAGGCTGGTCGATCGTCTGGGGGGCCATTCTTTTGATGAATTGCATCTAAAGCGCCTGGTGCTGAATGTGACCGGTCGTGTGGTAGATACCAATGGGGAACCGTTGATTGGCGTGAATATTCTGGTGAAAGGATCAAACTTAGGTACGGCGACGGACGTCGATGGTCGGTTTTCATTCAGTGACATCGCAGACCAGGCGATACTGCTCGTATCGTACATCGGGTATCGCAGTCAGGAAGTGGCTGTGAATGGGCAGACTAGTCTGACGATTGTGATGCAGGAAGATGTAAAGACCTTGGATGAGGTAGTGGTGGTAGGATATGGGACGCAGAAAAAAGTCAATCTGACTGGAGCAATAAGCACCTTGGATGGGGATGATTTGGCCCGCCGACAAGTGGGTCAATCTTCCATGCTATTGCAAGGGGTAGCTCCGGGAGTGGTTGTGACTCAGCGATTTGGACAGCCAGGAAAAGATGGTGGAGCTATAAGCATAAGAGGCAAAACCACCTTAGGTAATTCGAACCCTTTGATATTGGTTGATGGCGTAGAAAGAAATATTAATAGTGTAGACCCTTCATCGATAGAATCTATCTCTGTCCTTAAAGATGCAGCGTCTTCTGCCATTTATGGGTCTCGGGCGTCCGCGGGTGTTATTCTCGTGACCACCAAAAGGGCAAAAGATAGCGACAGAGTAACCGTATCGTATAACTCTTATTTTGGGAAGCAAACACCCATCGATCTCCCTGACATGGTGGGCGCTATTGATCACATGCTTTTGACAAACGAAGCATATGTTAATACTGGAAGGTCTCAGTTATACTCGGATGATTTTATAGAAGAGTACCGGAACAATATGGCGACAAACCCGGATAAGTATCCGAACACCGATTGGTATGATGAAGTCCTTACAGGAAATGGGTATATGCAAAATCATTTTTTATCCTTTAGTGGAGGCACGAAAAGTGCCCGGTTTTCTGCATCGCTTGGCTATTTGGATCAAAATGGCATCATGGAAAATACGAATTACAAAAGGTATACCTTTGATATCAACAGCGATCTTGTATTAGCCAAAGGGTTGTCTGCTAAATTAGATGCACATATTGTACAGAACGATATTGTGGATCCTACCCGGGGAACGAGTGCAGCCATACATTGGGCTGGAAGAATCCCGGCCAATCAAGGTGGAAGATTGTCAGACGGATCCTGGGGGGAGGGATGGAATGGAGATAACCCGATCGCTTTTACCCGCGATGGCGGACTTAGAAAGAGCCATTCACCCACAGCGGTACTTAATTTGGGTCTGATATACGATCCCAAGGATTGGTTGTCGATGAACTTCTATTATTCTCCGCATTACTGGCAGTCCAATACGTCAGCGTTTAACAAGTCAATCCAGACCTATGGAGGGGATGGGTCTTTAAGTTACAAGACACCCCAAAGAAGTACAAACAATACACGGCATAGCCGGAGTTTGACGAACAACTTACGGGGGACCGTGACGCTGAGTGAAACCTTTGGTTCCCATAACATCTCCTTCCTGGCAGGGTATCAGCAAGAAGACTTTCGGAGCGATGACTTTTCAGGGTATCGTGAAAAGTATGCCTTTCCCGATTACCCCGTTTTGAGTTCGGGCGGTGAGGAAAATCAAAGAGCGAGTGGCGGTGCATCAGAGTGGGCTTTGCAATCGGTTTTCGGTCGGTTAAATTATAATTTTAATGAGAAGTACCTTTTAGAAGGTAATTTTAGGTACGATGGATCTTCCAGATTTGCCAAAGGAAACAAATGGGGGGTCTTCCCTTCCTTTTCTGCAGGGTGGAGAATCTCGGAAGAATCATTTTTTGAATCAGCCAAAGATGTGGTCGATAACTTGAAAATACGGGCCTCCTGGGGTAAGCTTGGTAATCAAAGGATAGGAACCTATCCCTTTTCCAGTGATATCAACCTGGGTTTAAGCTATGTGTTTAATAATCAAATAGTTGATGGAGCGGGGATCACCAGCTTAGCAAACAGAGAGATATCCTGGGAAACCACGACAGCAAGTAATTTGGGGCTGGATGTGACTGTATTCAACCGGTTTAATCTGGTTGCTGAATATTTTTATAAGGTGACGGATGATATTCTGTTGGCACTGGATATTCCATTGACGGTCGGTTTATCTGCACCGGATCAAAACGCTGGTAAAGTTGAAAATCGGGGCTGGGAGCTCGGTTTGAACTATGGTCAGTGGGATAAAGAATTCAAATATGAAATTGGATTCAATTTGTCAGATGTAAAAAATAAAATTTTAGATCTGAAAGGGATTACCCGATCGGGAACCACTGTTAATCATGAAGGTCATGAAATGCATTCGATATATGGTTTGGAAGCCGCTGGGTTGATCCAGGAATCCGATTTTGATTCTGAAGGTAACTATAACGGACCTCAACAATACGGCGCATTTGGAGCGGGAGATATAAAATATGTGGACCAGAATGGAGATGGCGTCATTGATGCCAACGATTATAAAATTATTGGTGGAACGATCCCCCGACTTACTTTTGGGCTGAATTTTAACGCAGAGTATAGGGATTTTGATTTTTCAATTTTCCTGCAAGGCGTAGGTAAAGCCAATGGTCTGATCCGTAATCAAGGTATTATGCCTTTTTTCCTGGGTGGAACCGTGCAAGAACAACATAAGGATCGATGGACACCAGATAATATCAACAGCACTTTTCCAAGATTTGCCTTTAATGAAACAAATAATGAGAAGGTGTCCAGTTTTTGGATGAAGAATGCGGCATATGGAAGAGTGAAAAACGTGCAACTGGGCTATTCCATACCTCCTTCTTTGTTGTTTAATGGAGGCTTTCAGAAGTTAAGAGTCTATTTCAGTGGGCAGAATATATTTACCCTGGAGAATTTTTGGGATGGATATGATGTAGAAGCCCCGGTGGGTAGTGGAGGGTATTACCCCCAGGTGAAAACCTATAGTTTTGGAATTGATATTAGATTTTAAAAAAAACACCGATATGAGAACGTATATAATAAATACTATTTTTTTGCTTTCGTTTTTAGGCTACATGTCCTGCGATGATTATCTGGACAGACAGCCATTGAATAATCCTTCCGATGGAACTTTTTTATCCACAGAAGTGGAATTGAACATGGCTGTGGCAGGCTGTTATATTGGCCTGTGGTCCGAGTACCAGGTTTTTCCATTGCATCTGTCTTTCGATGCCGTAACGGATATTGGCTTTGAGCGTAATGGATCCGGATTGCAAGCGGTGGGAAGAAGTGACCACGATGCACGTACGGATTACATTGTTCAGGTATGGAAGAATCTTTACTCCGCAATATCTAAGTGCAATTATGTGGTAACCAATATGGATCGGGGAACGGGTAATATTAATGCGGATGTAATGGCCACAGCTCGTGCTGAGGTCCGCTTTCTACGAAGTCTATATTATCATTATCTTATTGAGCTTTATGGTGACGTGCCACTAATAACATCTCCGTTATCGTTATCTGATTCAGAGTCACCCCGTACACCCAAAAAGGATATAGTAGATTTTATCATTGAAGAATTAGAAGAAAGTGTTCCAGACCTGCCGGTGCAAAATGATCCTGAATCGGGTCGAGCGACCCAGGGTGCTGCACTTACCTTAATGTCCAGGGTTGCACTGTACAATGAAAGATGGGATGTCGCTATAAATGCTGCCCAAAGGGTCATGGCATTGGAAGGAGAAGAATACATTATCAATCCGAGTTATATGGACTTGTTCCAATATGCCGGTGAAGATTCTAAGGAAATTATATTTTCGGTTCAGTATTTAGAAAATGCCAAGACACATTCTCTTTTTCGCCTGTTTGGTAGCCGGTTAGCGAGAGCACATACGAATAAAAAACCCACCTATCAGTTAACAGATACCTGGGAGTGCGTGGATGGTCTGCAAATTGATGAATCACCACTTTTCGATCCGCAAAACCCCTATGAAAATCGGGATCCCAGGTTGGGATTCACATTGGCTGTATCCGGTTCGACCTATTTGGGCTTTCAATATGAAACTCATGGGGATAGCCTGATGTGCTGGAATTACAACCTGGATCCTGCCCGCCGTGTTCCGAATTTGGAGGCAACGCATGCCTACGCGACTTTTACAGGAGTGGGATGGAGAAAGTATGCAGACAATTTGGATAAAGACGCTATTAATAATAGTGAGCTCAATACGATCATTTTCCGTTACGCCGAGGTGTTGTTAAATTACGCCGAAGCTAAAATTGAAGCTGGTCAGATTGATAATACTGTGTTAGAAGCTATTAATAAAGTAAGACAACGCGAGTCCGTGAACATGCCACCCATCACCACGATGGATCAAAATGAACTCCGTAATGCCGTACGACGGGAGCGTAAATATGAATTTGCTGGCGAAGGGTTACGGCTTTTTGATATCAGACGATGGCGGATCGCTGAGGATGTGATGAATCTGCCTGTTTTAGGACGTATGAAAAGGGACTATCCATCTAAACCGCCACGAGTTGATGAATTAGGTACGGCGTATTATGATGATATTCCAATCGCAGCGCCCGGTGAATCTGCAGACTTTAAGATGAGATTGGTGGAACGTCGTAGTTTTGATCCTTCCAGGGATTATTTGTGGCCTATTCCTTATATTGAGATGGACACCAATGAAAAGATGGTTCAAAATCCAAAATATTGACCAACTGCTTATTTTAAGGATTAGAAACCTATTCTAAAAATAAATAGAAAACGTACAATCAATTTAGACATGAATCCAAAAAGACGTCATTTTTTAAAAAATTCGGCTGTTCTCAGTTCTGGTTTTATTCTGCCCACTGGTCTATTCAGATCTCGTTATCACAACGACATGGAATGGGATGTGGTCATATATGGCGCCTCATCCGCAGGCGTAATAGCGGCTGTGGAAGCTGCCAACAGAGGAAGGTCGGTAATCATCGTGGAGCCTTCCAACCACATTGGAGGATTGACATCCGGTGGCCTTGGCCAGACGGATATCGGCGTGGAAGGGGAAGGTGGGGCCATTGGTGGGCTTTCGTTCGATTTTTATAAGAAGATTCGTCAACATTATACGAACGATCAATCCTGGAATCATCAAACCTGGGATGAATACATGAATCGCTCGACGCGCCTGACCGAGAACAGTCAGGGAATGTTTGGTTTTGAACCCAAGGTGGCTCGGCGAATTTATGAAGAGATGCTTCGAGCGTCCGGCATACAGGTGGTCTTGAAAGATCGGATCCGTCTGGATGGAAGGGGCGTGGAAAAGCGGGGTGGAAAAATTATGGCCATGTTGACCGAAAGTGGAAATGTGTACAGAGGTAAGGTGTTCCTGGATGCGACCTATGAAAGCGATTTGATGGCGATGGCGGGCGTGAGCTATACGGTGGGCCGTGAAGGAAACGACAAATATGATGAAAATCTGAATGGTGTTCAATCGAAAAGATCTCATAATCACGTGTTCAAGAGCAATGTGGATCCCTACATCAAGCCCGGACAAAGTCACAGCGGTGTTTTACCCGGCATCGATCCGACCGGACCGGGGGACGAATTCTCGGGAGACCACCGAGTGCAGGCGTATTGCTACCGGATGTGCCTTACCGACGTTCCGGAAAATCAAATCCCATTCGAAAAGCCGGAAGGGTACGATGAAATGAGGCACGAACTGCTGTTTCGTAACTTTGAAGCTGGCGATGACCGCTTCCCCTGGATCAATTCACCCATGCCAAATCGCAAGACGGATATCAACAACCGCTGGGCGGTGTCGACAAACAACATCGGCATGAATTATGAATACCCGGATGGTAATCACGAAACGCGGGAACGCATTTTGGAAGATCATAAGATTTACCAACAAGGTCATATGTGGTCGATGGCCAACCATCCGCGTGTGCCTGAAAAATTCAGAACAGAATACAGCAAATGGGGGCTGGCAGCCGATGAATATCCCGATCATGGGAACTGGACCCCGCAAATCTATGTCCGGGAAGCCCGTCGGATGATTGGCGAGTACGTCATGACGGAACACGACTGCCGAAGAAGCCGAATTGCTTCAGATTCCATTGGCCTCGGTTCCTACAACATGGATTCCCACAATGTTCAGAGATACATTACGCCAGAGGGCTTGGTGCAGAATGAAGGTAATCTGGAGTATTCACCGGGCGGACCCTATGCTATTTCTTACCGTTCTCTGACCCCCCGGAAGCATGAGTGTACGAATCTATTGGTTTGTTGCAATGGCATTTCTGCCTCTCATATTGCGTTTGGATCGATCCGAATGGAGCCGGTATTTATGATACTGGGCCAATCTTCTGCTGTTGCGGCGGACATTGCATTGGATCAAAACAACATCGTTCAGGAGGTTCCTTACAACAAGTTGAGAAAGGAGCTTTTGGAAGTCGGTCAGCGATTGGATGTGGATTTGGAGGAGTGGCCAAAGTCAGAGCTCAAAAAGTAAGACCTTCAAATAGTGTGTTTGCATCAAACAGAAAACGCCACATAAAGTACAAGTTAAAGTAGTATCAAAGCATATTGAAAGTTCACAACATATGACAAGCGTCCAGGCTAAGTAAATATAGGACGTGGTTAAGATTTTACCATAATAGGGTTGTCAAATTATCAAAACCATGTCAAAAACTTAGATGGTCAGGTTGAACACCTTCGGAGTTCAAAACACAAACATTCACTCCCCGAATGGCGCCTAGCGGCTTATTCGGGGTTATTCATCTTCAACACCGACGGTGTTGTTTTTCGAACACTGATCGATAGGAGCCCCAATGGATTGAGAATATCGGGAAATAGAGATCATCCCAGATCGGAACCCCTTATGGGGTTCAAAGTAAATAACCCCCGGCAAACATTGTGCAGCCGGGGGATAAAGTCCATACTTTTGAGAACCCCGTATGGGGTTCAAATAAGAGTTTAGAACGGAATAAACCAGGATATCTATTGAGAATGAATTTGTTTTACTAATTTGGTGACAAAATGGCCTTGTGGAAGCAGGTCTGATTTGTAAATGGTGTAACTGCAATGCCTAAGTTGTTGAATATGAATGGAATTGTTGAGGATTGCATTTTTTATAGAGAATTGTGTTAATTTATGTTCGGTAGTTTTCAAACCAATGATTTCAGCATGGACAGTGCGTCTCTCTAACAAGGTTGAGACAAGCTTCGAGGAGTTCGAAATGTGTGCCATCGACCACTGCTCTTTATTACTACCGAAGCTTGAGTGTATTATTTAAAAAATCATGGATTCTTATTGAGTTGGTGGAATCCTTATTATTTTTGATGTTAACTCTAACGAAATATGATCATGAAACAATTTAGCCGTAGTTTAATTCACTTTACGGTCTTACTTATTGGGTGTTTGCTTTTAAGTTGTACGCGAACACTTCCTGACACCAGAGAGACAAGTGGTGATCATAAACCGCATTATTATATAAAATCTGACCGGGGAACATCCAAGATAATAGAATGTGATGTGGCAGTTTATGGTGGAACACCAGGGGGTGTCACAGCAGCCATTCAGGCTGCAAACCTTGGAAAAAAGGCGTTGCTGTTATCTTTTAATCAACACGTTGGTGGAATGACATCCGGCGGATTGACTGCGACAGACATTGGAAAGAGAGAAACAGTGGGTGGGTTGGCTTCGGAATTTTATGACCGGATCGGACGCGTCAGGATGTATAGCCCGTCAGATGCGGAGAATTTGTATTTGGAAATGCTGGAAGAAGCCGGAGTAACCGTACTTTATGGGCGGTGTCTGGAGACTGTGGAAATGGAAGATGGTCAGTTGATTTCTATGACGATGGAAACAAACGAAACCATTCAGGCCAGAGTATTTGTGGACGCTACGTACGAAGGAGATTTAATGGCCGCTGCGAACGTTTCCTACACGGTCGGACGAGAACCAGCCAGTGCCTATGGAGAACCTATGGGGGGGCAATGGCAAAAAGATTCTTGGGAGAATGTATATCAATTCTGTGGATTGCCGATAAGCCCCTATGTGGATGCGGACAACCCGGATTCAGGCCTGCTTCCTGAAGTATCTTCAGATCCTTATGGAAAGGCCGGGGAAGGCGACTATAAGGTACAGGCGTATAATTTTCGCCATTATCTGACCACAGATGAGGATCGAATCCCTTTTCCCAAACCGGCAGGTTACGATCCTGATCGATACGCTCTCCTTGCCCGATTTTTAAACTATGATGCACCCATTGAGTGGGTGTTTAATTATACCGTCGCCCCTATGACAGATGGACCCGTTCAATTGCGCTTAGGTGACAGTAACAATGCGGGAAGCTTTTCTACCGACTATGTCGGTGGAAATTATAAGTGGCCGGATGGAACCTATCAATCCGGATCATTTGAAGAATTACCACCACCTCGTCGTGGTCTTACCATGCCAATGTCAGAGTTGTATAAGATTCGGGAGGAAATTTTTCAGGACCATGTTAACTATCAGCAGGGACTCATGTATTTTCTGGCTAATGATCCTCAGGTCCCGGAATTCATCAAGGATACCATGAATGCGTGGGGACTGGATCCGGACGAATTTCAAAACACCGGGCATTGGCCGCATCAACTTTATATCCGGGAAGGACGTCGAATGGTTTCTGATTACGTAATGACACAAGCCAATTGCGAATCCAAAGAAATCGTTAGCGATGGAATTGGACTCGCCTCCTATCCTATGGATTCTCATTTTTGTCAACGCGTCGTCATAAAAGAGGATGGTCGTGATGTGGTGCGGAATGAAGGCGGTTTTCAGCAAGGGTTTCCTGCCCCTTATCCGATCGCTTACCGTGCTATCGTACCTAAAAAGCAAGAGTGCCGAAACCTGTTGGTCCCTGTTGCGCTCTCTGCATCGCATGTCGCGTTTGGATCCATCCGCATGGAACCTGTTTTTATGATTTTAGGGCAAAGTGCCGGCACTGCAGCTGTTATGGCGATTGACGAAGGGCTTGCCGTGCAGGATGTTAACTACGCCAAACTCAAAACCAAACTGCAAGAAGATGGAATGATCCTGGCAGTCGATTAGATGATGGGCGAATACCAGCCGACAAGACCCAGGCCAAAAAGTTATTATTCAATTTAGTCTTTGACATTGCAGGATACGAACTGGGAATCTGGTATGGATTTTTTGGTTATCTGATAGTTGCTCAGATAAAAAAACTTATATTTCCACCTCAATGATGATACCCAATGCATGGGGGGTCTTTTTTTGTAAGGTTGATGTATTCATGAAGAAAAGGAGGAATGAACCATCTGGTCTATTAATAAGTCAATATAAGCGATAAAACGATGCTTCGAAAACTACCCTTATTACTTCTGTTTGTTTGCTGCTCTCAATGGAGTATGTCCCAGCAATACGATCCGTCACTGGTGCCCGGAATTGTAGTGACCCACAGTCCGCAGTCCTCGGGTAAATACATCGGATCTCCAAGTATAGCCATTTTACCCAATGGACACTACGTCGCTTCACACGATTTTTTCGGTCCCGAATCCAATGAACACGAAAGTGCGACTTCCCGCATATTTGTATCGAAAAACAAAGGACGGACCTGGACTCAGATCGCAGAGTTGCAGGATGCGTTCTGGTCTAAATTGTTTGTTCATCAGAATGACTTGTATTTTTTGGGTACCCATAAACACCATGGGAACACACTTTTACGGAAGTCAACCGATAGCGGGAGGACCTGGACACAACCCACTGATCGCAAAAATGGTCTGTTGTTGGAAGGTGAATACCATTGCGCTCCTGGACCGGTTTTGATCCACGATGGACGCTTGTGGCGGGCTATGGAAAGTGCCATGGGCACTCCGAAAAGGTGGGGCAAACGCTACGGTAATTTTATGATGTCTGCGCCGGTTGAGGCGGATTTACTGGATGCGGGTAACTGGACGATCAGTAATACACTATATCGGGATACTTCGTATCTGAACGGAAACTTCAACGCCTGGATCGAAGGGAATGCGGTGGTAGACCGGGAGGGTCAATTGTGGAATATCTTGCGCGTGGATGACAAATCGACCATCGAGGAGAAAGCGGCTTTTGTCAGGATTTCAACCGATGGGAAAAAAGCCAGTTTTGATCCCCAAACCGGATTTAAACCCTTCCCGGGCGGAGCCAAGAAATTTACGATTCGTTACGATAAGTCATCTGACCGATATTGGATGATCGCGAATTACATTCCGGCGGATATTAAAAAGTATAATCCAACAATAAACCCGGCTACGGTGCGAAACACCCAGGCACTGATGTCCTCCAGGGATTTGGTGAACTGGGAGCTGGAACGGATCTTGCTCCATCATCGGGAGATGAAATACCACGGATTTCAATACATCGATTGGCAGTTTGATGGTCGGAATATTATCTACTTATCCCGAACCGCCTATGATGATGGGTTGGGCGGTGCACACAACAACCACGACGCCAATTTTTTGACATTCCATCGGATAAGAAATTTTAGAAAATGATGAATTGGGACCCGATGTCCAACGCCTGGCCTGTAATGTGCGGACAACTTGAAATCCATAGGACATGAAGTGGTTGAATGTTCTTGTGGTGCTGGTATGCATATCGGCACATCCGATGCAGTCCGCCGGGCAGGGGATAATTGATCCGATGGGTACACGGGATCAGCCCAATATCGTGATTCTTATAGCAGACGACTGGTCGTGGCCACATGCAAGTATTTCGCCGCACAGTGATCCTGTGGTACACACACCCAATTTTGATAAAATAGCCCAAAATGGGGTGCTTTTCACCAATGCCCATGTAGCTGCTCCCTCGTGCTCACCTTCCCGCGCCAGCATCTTAACAGGTCGGTACCCTCATGAGTTGGGGTCCGGCGCGAACCTGTATGGTTCTTTTCCCAAGGATCTCCAGGTTTATCCCGATATACTGGCAGCAACAGGATACCAGATAGGGTATACAGGAAAGGGGTGGGGACCCGGAAACTTTCAGATCTCCGGGTGGCAACATAATCCTGCTGGTCCACAGTATGCCGATATCACTTCCTTTTTAGACGCTGTCCCAGAAGACGCATCCTTTTGTTTTTGGTATGGCAGCATCCGGCCCCATCGGCCTTATCAAGAAGGGGCTGGATTGACGGCCGGTCTGGATTCTGCGCTGGTAAAGGTTC
Source organism: Membranihabitans marinus (assembly GCF_019802045.1). Classification (GTDB taxonomy): domain Bacteria; phylum Bacteroidota; class Bacteroidia; order Chitinophagales; family Saprospiraceae; genus Membranihabitans; species Membranihabitans marinus_A. The sequence continues at coordinate 142,578 of NZ_JAHVHU010000012.1, forward strand.
CGCCTTACCTGCCGGATCTCCCGCAGGTGAAGATGGATATCCTGGATTACTACCACGCGGTCCACCAATTTGATCAGCAGGTCGGCGAAGTTTTGAAGGTTTTGGAACAAAAGGGCCGATTAGAGAACACCCTCCTTGTGGTAACCAGTGATAATGGCTGGCCATTTCCCCGGGGGAAAGCCACTCTATATGATGCCGGAACGCGCGTGCCTCTGGCCATCATGTGGAAAGGAAAAATTCAGAAGGACCAGGTGGTGGACGATCTGGTTAATCTGATCGATCTGGCACCAACATTTCTTGAAGCGGCCGGTGCGAAGATTCCATCTGACCTGTCAGGTGCCAGTTTGTGGCCTGCGTTGAAAAACAGGCATGGGATAAAGGGCAGTGATACAATTTTCGTAGAGCGGGAACGGCATTCCATCACCAGATCAGGTCAGAAGGGATACCCCATGCGGGCAGTGCGCACCCGTGATTTCTTGTATATTAAGAATTTTGAGAGCCATCGGTGGCCAGCGGGGAACCCGCAGCGGATGATCGAAGAAAAGCAATACAGAGGAGCAGATATCGACCGCTCTCCTACGAAGGATGTACTCGTGGAAAACCAGAAATCGTATCTGAAACAAGGCAGGAGTTATTTTTTATTTGATCAAATATTCAGCAAACGATCGGTGGAAGAGCTCTATGACTTAACCCATGATCCACATCAGTTGAATAATGTGATCAATAATGAAAAATATCAAGAAAAGGCTCTAGTGTTTCGCACCGCTTTGGAACAATGGATGGAAGCATCCAATGATCCCAGGCTATTAAAGGAGAGCTCATTTGATGACTATAAATATTATGGTCGAATTCCGAAATGAATTTGGTGTACTGGTAGCATGTGCTGGTTGTGCTATAATAGGCAATCGATTTCGAGCGGCTTGCCGAAGATCAAAGATCTGGTGGAAAGGAACAGGCTGGACGCGTATTTTGAATTGCATAGCCCGCTTTATTCACCACGTCAATCTGTGATGGTGCATAATATGCAGGTCATCAATTGCTTAAAATCCAAAATTGGGCATATTGCATAGCCCAATTTTTGTTGACGTTTGACTTTTGATTCATACATTATCCTCGGGACAGAGCCCTCGGTTCTCTCATAGAAAGTTCACTGAACTTTCTGTCTCAGCTCGGCTTTACCGAGATGAGACTATATTCGTTCATGTTACTAACTCCTTGAAATAGAATGCTATTCCGACGGAGTTAGATGCCTTGCATCTGCATAAGTCAAAAGCCATGAATTTTGCGGGATAGATTATTTTTAAATGGTTCTTTCAGCTTAAAAAACAAAAATGTGAAAAATTTATATTGGGTATCCTTGTTGTTGCTATTGAATGTTTTCTCCTGTACGAGGCGTATCGCACATCAAGTAGAGAACATCACTCCAAACCAGTTTAAGGGAAACGATACGGAACGAATCCAGGCGGCGGTGGATCAAGCTACAAAGTCGACCGGTCGGGTTGTGATCCCGGCCACCAATGGGAATGGATCTGGATTGTGGTTGTTGGATAGCGCAATCTTGTTGCCCAGCAACGTTACAGTGATTCTGGAAAATTGCACTCTTCAAATGTCCGATCAATCCAGAGACAATATGTTCCGTAGCAACAATGTGGGATTCGGAATAGTCAATCCATCGTGGAATCACCACATCCGAATTATTGGCGTGGGTGACGCGACCTTAAAAGGAGCAGCTCGTCCCAGATCGACCGGCGATGGAGCTAAAAAGCTTAGTCTGACTCCCGCTAAGGATATTAAAAAGTCGGGGGACTACCACATTAGCTACGGTACCGATGCGGGCAAAGCAGGTGTGAAACAATCTGGAGACTGGCGAAATATAATGATCCTGATGGCTTATGTGGATGGTTTTACTCTTAAGAATGTCACGATAGAAGAAACGCATGCATGGGCCGTGAGCCACGAAAGAGTGTGGAATGCGGAGCTTTCCAATATTAGAATAAATAATCCCGAAACCAGTGTGATCGGTGGCCAGGAGCAGGTGATACGAAATAGGGATGGTATTAATCTCCGACACGGATGTAAAAATTTTCGGATCGATAATATTTCGGGAGTAACCGGTGATGATTTTGTGGCCTTGTCGACCCTTGGAACGCATGCGGATGATCCAGAAGGGGGCACCTTTAATTCGACCATGGTTACTTCGAGAAGATGGCATGGGCCGGAAGATGACACGGAGCAGGTGTACATCACCAACATCGTCTGTGAAAGTGCGACCCGTGCAGTAGCCATCCGGGCGAATGATGAAGCCAGTACCCACCATGTATTTGTGGATGGGGTGATTTTTCATGGTGGCTACAATACCCTGTTGGTTGGAGGCCGGGGCTATGGAAGAGACTCGCAGCCAGGAAAAATCAATAATATCTATGCCATGAATATTAATGGCGATGGTCAATCACTGATCCTGATAGAGGAAGCCATCGCGAATTGTAGCTTTATCAATGGCGTGTTTCGTGGGGATGGAGACCAGATCATTCGATATGGTATAGAAGAAAGCCATACCCGAAATATCATGACGCAAAATTTGACGCGAGTGTATCAGGAGTAACTGAATAGCCTTTTATGCGCAGACATCGGATCAATGACCAATTGTTTAGTAGTGCGGAAGGTGGGTTCTCCGTCGAGAAATTAAAGATAAAAACGCACCTACTATATAATTTAAGTTGAAAATCCGATATATTGTACCATATCGTGTTTTCCCAAGTTCTGATCAACCAGGGTCAGCGACTGAACTTTTCGGGAGGTGCATGAAAAAGACGATCATGGCGGTAGGTATGTTATGCGGTATCCGTTGGTACAGGCTCTGTCTTCAGAAGATTAAAACCTAAAATACTATGATTTACAACAGGAGAAGAATTTTAAAATCAGTGCCTGTCCTTGCTGGAGGCTTGGCGGTTGGAAATTTTGGCTTTTTGCCCGTGGAAAACAAAGCTAAAATCCTTGACGGGGTTCGGTCTTTTTTTATAAAAGTAGCTAACGAAGATGGAACGTTTCGACCCGGGATTCCCGCTGATTATCCGGGGATGTCTGATACCGGACTCTCTGGCATCGCAGCTCCTACCTATGCGGTGGTCGTTCATAAAACGTTTGGCTGGGAATTGCCTTATGAAGAGGCATCCATTGATTTTTTCCTTTCAAGTCAGCGGAGCGATGGGGCATTCTATGCAACGACGGGGTCCAGAGATCCCAACACCCCCCTTTCCAAACTGTACAACACGGTACAAAGTGTGGCCGCATTGAAGATTTTAGGCGCAGAACCCAGGTATGACCCCATGCCGGTTATCGAGTATTTTTTTGAAGGAAAAAGATTCCAGGAACTACCGCTTTATACTACGAGTTTTTTTGCTCTTTTCTTTAGTGCCTGGAATAAGAGGATGCCTTCGTATATCGATGAAAAAATGAGGGCGTATTTGAAAGACGAACAAAAAGCGGATGGTTATATCGGTAACCATGTGGCATCCACCTTTCATGCTGCTCATTATTATCGATTAATTGGTGAGGAAACCCCACTGGCAGAAGAAATGGTGACCCGGGTACTTAAAGATCAAAAAGACGATGGGTCCTGGTCTTTAAACACACCTGATTATGATGTGCATGCTGTTTTTGATGCCTTGTTTATACTTCGTCAGGTGGGTGATAAAAAGCGAAAAAGACAGATTGCAAAGGCGTATCGCAAAGCGACAAATTGGATATTGGAATGCCGCAAGGACGATGGTGGGTTTAGCCATTTTCCCGGGAAGGCTCCTTCCGATGTCGATGCGGTGTATTTTCATATCGGAGCATTGGTTGAAAGCGGATATTTGAAACCTGCTAAAGGCATTGAAGATGAAGAAATTTATGGCTGGGGGCATTTGATGGATCCGGATAAAACGTACAATTGCTTAATTTAATAATGTATATCTCACAACGTATGATTCGACTCACCCTGGTTGCAAGCTTTTTCTTTATGTTTTTCTTGTCGTCGGTCGAAAGCCAGACCACCACCTGGATCAAACCGGGCATCCATTGCTTTGAAGTACCGACGGAGTATTTAAAAGAAAGAGATTCAATTCCTGATTTTTGGCTCACCACCAATGCGGAGGTGAATGATTTTCTGGACGCGAACATACGTCGTGGAGAAGTACGTCAAATTGGCACTTCAGCCGGCGGTCGACCCATTCGTGCTGTTTTTTACGGGACTCCCCGGGAAGGAGAAGGAACAACCACCTATTCCGGTTCCTTGGGTTTTCAGGATGTGCGGGCGTACCGAGGTCCGGATCACGAAAACACGGTCTTTTTGGCGATGGCATCCGTTCATGGTGGCGAATTGGAGCCCATCATGGGTATCGTCAACTTTTTATCTGTACTGGAAACTGGCAAGGATCTGAGAGGGAAAGCCTGGCCCGAGATTGAGCAGTTTTTTCATGAGATCGACCGGTTGATCGTGATTCCGATTATGAATCCGGATGGAAGGAACCGGGTGCCTATTCGGATGACGCCATTCAGGGGAATGAATTATAAGGTCAATGAATATTGGAATACCGGAGGAAATCCCGATGGAACGCTGATTGGGTGGCCTGATATCAAAGAGTATATCCCTTTTGATTTTACGACCAATCAGTTTCCCGGTGGCTACTCGAACGAAGCCGGTGTAAACATCCAACACGATGACTTTTTCAACGTCATGCAACCCGAAACCCGCGCTTTGTTTGATTTGTGTGATATAGAGAAACCGGATTTAATTTTGAATATGCATACCGGAGCCGTGTTTCCCAAAATGCTCAAACCATTTACGGAAGTTGAATTGCGACCCGTTTTTGATCAATTGTACAAAAGGATATTGACGGCGTGGACGAAGGCCGGGCTGGAACGGACGGATAATGTGGAACTGGAGTCCGATCCGGAAGGCGTAGGTAGTTATTCTCCATTTGGGTTGGATGGCGCGTTGAGTTTTCACTGCGGTGCGTTAAGCGCTGTGATTGAATCGCCGAACCATGGATTTGCTTCGGTGCGGGATGAACACGGTGACATGATTATTATGACACCGGATATGTTGTTGGATGCCCAATTAATCGGGTATCGGGAGTCACTGCAGTTTTTGAGGGATACCGGGGGTCGATCGCAGTGGACACCTGGGAAGAATTCAAGATGAGCATGTTGCCGATCCTCGAGAATGTCGCTGAGTCTAAATGATATGTATATGTTATCCAGAAGAAAATTTATTTTAAAAGCCACTAAGCATTCTGTAGCATTCCTTGCCCTTGGGAATGTCAGCACGCTGATGTTTATTAAATCCGGTATCCAAGTCAAAAGAGGTCTGAAAACATCGGTTTTGGTCGAAGAAGACATTTACTCCTATGTGAACGCAAACAACGGTGCTGGTCCGCTTTGGGCATCTGGATGTACTTCGATTGTCCGGATGGGCGATCAGTTGTTCGCCAGCGGATTGGAAACAGATCCGGAAGTGGAAGGACTGAGTAATTGCCAGTGGCTTTTGTTTGAGCGGAAGAAATCTGGCTGGATGTTGGTGGCCCGGGATTTAGTGAACTACACCAGAGAACCCTGTCCATTGGGGGCTTTCGGAGGTGACCAGGTGCTTTTGTCCGTGAATCCGAAAATGGCTGACACCTGCACAAAATACTGCCCAACCCGTCCGGGCGTATTGACCTTTAATTCGAAAGCTCCATACGGGATTCACGAACAGTGGATTCCGGAGTGGGGAAATAATCCGGGGTTTAACGATCACTCCTACAGGGCCTGGGGGGTGGACAGTGGAAATCAAGAAGTCATTCTTTTTCAAAACTATTTGTATGATCATGCTGAATGGACTTTCCGCGACCGGCACGGAGCCTGGCTTGCAACGGGTGGCCTGTTGTGGCCCAGGAAAAGTTATCATGGGAAGGAAATTCCCTTACGGCTGTGCTATAGCAATGTTGTGTTAAGAGACCGCAAGGCTTGGTTTTTATCCACTGCGGATATTGTAGAACCCGTGGAGGCCTGGCGGGAATACAAATTGGAATCAACCGGTCAAAAATGGGATTATGTATTCAGAAGACTTTATTTCTCCTGGAATTCGGATGTCGTGCAACGTGATTTTTCTTCATGGATATTGATTGCGGACCGCGATGCCACAGCGGGACATATCCGCAATCAGGATCTATGGGTCGATGAGGATAATACGGCGTATTTGTTGTGGACGGAGAAAGCCATTGATGAGCGGTTGAGACCAACCTTTTTTCCGGATGCAAAACAGTACAAGGCATTAAATTGCAGTGTGGTGAAAAATGGAGAGCTGCTAACAACAATAGCCGTTGCAGCACATAAAGAAGATGAGGAAGGCGATTTAACACCCGGGAACGGTCGGTTTGTGGTGACCCCAGAAGGCCGATTAATGGTGGTATTTTATATTTCCGGAATCACCGCCGATGGCCGTAAAGTTTCCGAGAATCGAATGGTAGAAATTCTTCGAACGCCAATGGTTCCTAGAGGGGAATCAATTCAGATTCCTTTTGATGCACCTTTTGTCACTTTTCAGGTTCCTTCTCAGGGGGCGGGTTGTTCCCCGTCAAGGTTTATTGACTTGTTGGGTGTCCGGGAAAACAAAAAGAATACGATAAGCTATGCACAGGTGAAGTTGACATGATATCAGACGCATTTTTTTATGATGTACAAAGATCGTGCCTGCCCAATCAGATCGCAAAATCAGTTGATTGCCATTCGGTCCTTCAAAAGGTATTGTATAGGAACCGAAGTAGAAGCTATATTTTGATTTCAGCTGGATTTCGTTAAGTTTACTTGCAGAGTGTTTGCGCTACAATGATTATTTTATAAAATCACTATGACAACAATTTAAAAATCATGAATCATCCTCTTTTTTTGAAAATTTTAATTGGTATTTGTATCAGTTGTGTTTGTTCCATGGGGAATCTAATAGCTCAACCGACAGTTACTTTGAAAAAGGGGGACCTCAAAGCTGTTTTTGTGGATAATAGCGCCTATGGGGAACACCATCGCAGCGGATACAACGGCATTTCTGAGTTGTACCACGTTGATCAGGATTCCACTTTGTTTGTGCCGCTGTTTGCCGGTGTTAACCTGGAACATATTTTTGACGGGGATTCCCTGGTTTCTTTTTTTGAGCCCAGAAAGGAAGCGATGACCATTCAGCGGTTGTCGGATTCCAAAGTGATGTTGCATCAACCGGAAACCAGCATTTCAAAAGTGGAAAACTGGACCACTTTTGAGATGGTGGAACCCCACTACATCGATGTGGAATTCAAATTTAAAGTGCACGATCGAGCCATGTTTGACCATGGATATATCGGTTTCTTCTGGGCCTCCTACATCAATTCACCCAAAGAACTCGGGATTTATTTTAAAGGCCGGAAAAATGGAATTGGTCCCGATGATTGGATGTATGTTTTTTCAAGATTTCACGGCGACAACGGGACGCACGTCAGCAAAGATGATTCGTATGATTTTTATACAGCACCAAATTTTAATATAGACCTGGCGAAAGAGATTTCGGATTATACTTTTTCAGAACCCTATTACTATGGTCGGTTTCATAATATGGTGTTTGCTTATCTTTTTCCGGAACCAGAAGAGGGCATCATCAGATTATCTCAATCGCCCAGTGGAGCCGGGGATGGAAAGCCAGCGTGGGATTTTCAATATATACTGCCGGACTTTGAAGTAGGAAAAGAATACGCTATCAAATGGCGGGTGGTGTATAAAGAATGGGAGAGCCGGGATGATATAGAACAAGAGTATGAAAAGTGGAAATTGAATCAAAACTAGTGTTGCGTTTCATAAATTTTTATAATTATAATGTAACGAACAAAATTATGCAATTCAGAATCTAACCCAACCGCTCTGAGGTCTTTTACCCAGTCAGGGTCAGATTAGGTTAGATGTGAGTTAGAAAATCAATTCCAACCCAGTCAGAGCCTGCCACCCCATAGCGTGGGTCGGATTAGGTTGAACTCTGAGTCATTTTGAGATATATGAGGTGTTATAAATAATCGAAAAAAAATATAGCCAGGCAGGCTCACGAATCGTCTGGCTCAATCTGTGATTCGTGAACCTGTGTTTCTCCGGGAGCGATAAGTGCGCGCCAATGTGGTTGTCTTGGAACAGCACGCCGTATCACCATTAGATCGGAAAGCCTGTGGGTGAGGATTGTGGGTAAGAAGGATTACCGAGCTAAAATGGTGATATAGTAGCCAATGGGAGGTTCGTGTGCAGGTGGATTGCCGAGCCCAAAATTATCGTACTTTGTTCTTGAAGAACGAGGGCACCAAATCATAAATAGTATCTTTTATTTATGATTCGGCACACTAGTGCAACCGGGCCCAATTCCTGACAAATTTTGGTAAAAAAAAATATTTGATCTAATCTGTAGCTTTGATAAAAGACGTTTCCAAGAAATATAAGCTTCACCTGGTTTCCATTTTAATTTTGATGGTCCTTTTTAGCTGCAAGACCCGGCCGATAAGCGAATCCCGACCGCTTCAATCACCGAAAGGGTATATGAATGAAACATTTTTGAAGATATCTTATGCTTTGGGTTTCTTGGATCTGGTTGATACAGAACCATCGGTTCCCGAGGGCATCCAGGAATTTAAGAATATAGAGTATAAAAAAGTCGATTCACTTTCTCTTCAACTGGATATCTACAAACCCAGGGATCTCAAGTCGCCTGCGCCCGTTTTGATTTTTATTCATGGCGGCGCCTGGCGGAGTGGCCAACGATCGGATTATCTGCCGTATTTGATTGATTATGCCAACAAAGGATATGTCACTGCGACCATTTCCTACCGGTTAGTGAAAGACGCCCCCTATCCGGCCGCTGTTCAGGATGTAAACTGTGCGATTCGATGGATTATGAAACATGGGTCCGACTACGGCATGGATGTCACCAAGATGGCTCTGGTCGGTGGTTCTGCCGGTGCGCATCTGGCTCTATTGGTTGGTTATGGAGGTGATATGGAGTTATTTAGTGACCACTGTTCCCTTGATTCCGCTTCTGCTGATATAAAGGCCATCGTAGATTTATACGGTCCCACTGATTTCACCACATCGTACGCCCGGGAAAGCTATCAGGTGAAAGACTTCCTGAATGCATCCTTTGAAGAGAACCCGGACATCTATAAAGCAGCCTCCCCACGGACCTATATCTCTCCAGATGTTCCGCCGACCTTGATATTTCAGGGAACCATCGATGGCCTGGTGCCCGTGAGCCAGTCCGATTCTTTGGCTGTGTGGTTGTCCAATGCTGGTGTCCCTCATGAATACCACCGGTTGAAAGGATGGCCCCATACCATGGATCTGGCTGTAAAGGTGAATGAATACTGTCAATATTATATGGACCGTTTTTTTGAGAAATACTTAGTGCACTAGGGTCTAAAAATGATCCGTATATTTCCCACTGACCTCACAAATTTCCGCAGCCGTGTGACGACATGGCGTTGAATATTTTCTAACCACGTCCATGTGTTTGTATAGCGTACATTTTTGCTTTTGTTTAAATGTAATTTGGTTACATTGATACTCACCGGATTAGGAATTTAGGAAAGATCAGATTAATAAATTATTTTGGTCGGAAATAGAGAATTATGAAAAATAGTACACGTCAGGATAGACGAGATTTTCTGGACAAAATAACCAAACTGGGTATGTTGAGTTTCCTGCCGGCTTCCCCCTTGCTCTCATCAAAAGAGGTGGCCATCAGTGCAAAATCGAACAAATTACTGGAAGTAGGACCTTATTTGCAAAACCTGTCCTCGGAGGGAATCACTGTGATGTGGACCACTACACGCAATAGCTTTTCCTGGGTGGAGTACGGTCAAAGTGCCTTTTTACATAAAAAAGCTTTCGAATATGTGGGTGGACTTATTCAGGCGAACAACCGCATACACCGGGTTCGAATACAACCCCTGGAACCTGGCGTACGGCTAAAATACCGGATTGTATCCGTTGAAATACTGGACGTCAAGGGATCCCAATATGAATTCGGTGAACCCGAAATCGGACCAATTCATGAAGTGGCCGTTCCTCCTAAAGATGAAAAATCGGTCCGTGTAGCCATTTTCAATGACCACCATGAAATAGAATCCACCATCCCGGAGCTTCTATACCGATTTGGATACCAGGGGAATCATCAGGACTTTGATGTGGTGGTGTTCAATGGGGATGTGTTCAACAATACCAATTCTGAAACGCAGATCAAAGATCAGTTTATCACACCCTGCGTCAATGTTTTTGCATCGCATACGCCACTGGTTTTTGTACAAGGGAATCATGAGGTACGTGGAGCTGCGGCTCGAATGCTCCCGCAATATTTTGATTTTCCGACAGGTAAATTTTACCACACTTTTGATCGAGGGCCAGTTAAGTTTTTGGTGTTGGATGCGGGAGAGGACAAGGCCGATGAGAACTGGGAATATGGGGGGCTGGCTGCCTTTGACCGGTATCGGGCAGAGCAAAGAGCCTGGTTGGAAGCGGAAATTCAGAAGGATTCATTTAAAAATGCGAAATACCGGGTACTGTTGATTCATATTTCGCCGTGGCACTCGGGCACCTGGCATGGAACACTGCACTGCCGGGAGATGTTTGGTGATTTATTGAATCAAGCTGATATTGATGTCCAGATCTCAGGGCATACCCACCGTTACAAATATCATGAACCAGACGAAGACCACAATTTTCCTATATTCATCGGCGGAGGTCCGCAAAAGGGCCGTCGAACCTTGATAAAACTGCACGCAAATCAAAAGCAATTGAAGGTAAAGATGTTGGCGGATAGTGGAGCGCTGGTGAAAGAAAAGATTATCACTCCTAAGGCCTGATCTTGAATGGCCTGTGAGATGAATATAGCGGGGAAGTCAAAATTTTGTAAGAATTCTAAGAAGCTAATTCACCAGAAACGAAATACATATTGATGGCGTGGTTTTGATTTCTATTTAGGTTTTAGTCAGTCTGCGACCCATATCTGGGTCGATATCGGGGGTCGATATGATGCTAATAAAGTTGGACCTCGCTGAGGTCCTATTGCTTGCATGCTAGTGCTCCGTTTCATAAATCATTACGGTTAATTCTGGCTCCTTTTTGTGCTATCCTTCGTTGTAAAGCCTCACCTTAACCCCAGCTGCGGTTGCGTTTTGACGCCTTGACTATCACAAAAAAGACCTCAGTATTATTCCACATAACTTATAAAACAGAACACTAGTGTACTTTTTTAAGTTATGTGGAGATCCCCATCATGTCAACGTATTTGCGAGCGTAGTTTTTTACCATCCCGGCCTTTGGGTGGGACCCATCACTAATACACCGACGTCCTTCCTAGACTTGATATCATGATACCCATTTTTCTTTACAATTATTTGGTTCGACCAACATAGTACTTGATACTATACTACATCCTGTTCTTGAGATGGAATAGCCTTATAAAACAGATGTTGGTGGAAGAAATCGCGATGTTTGCCTGTAGGATAGCGAGATGGCTTACACCTTGCTAACCGGACCTGATTTGCACCATTTTGGTCCGTGGAGTAAGAGCTCTGTGCCATTGGCATCCCTATGGGAAAAGGGCGATGATATAACAGCGATGGGTCCCAACCCATCGAATAGATGAACGGAGTATAATGAGCCCTGAAGGGGTGATGGTACTTTGTAATAAGGATTGACCCTGTTAGGGGTCACAGTTTATTAGACACAGTGATTTACCTCAACCGACCCGATAAGGGTCGAAGAACTTTAAGAATATGATTTTAGTATCAGCTCCATACCCTCATTATCCTTGAATAGGTAGGTTACTCGGGATAACGTCTGGTACATTTAGTGATTTGCCAGTGGTAGGATAGATGAAATTTTGATAAAAAGATCGTCCTCCATGCATTAGGACTATCGATGGTGGAAAAAGGACTTTCAGGGACGACACACCTCGTTGATATGCGATCAATAAGTGATTTTTCAAGCCCCTAATCGGAGTACTGCAGTTTCAGGGTATATTTTCATGTAAATATTTACGTACCGATTTGAATATTAGATTAAAAAATGATAAAATCAGTGTTTGATTAAGAAATTAGCCAATATGAGAAAGGAAGAAGTTCACGAAAACTTGAATGACACCGAAGAAAGGATTTGGGCCTGTTTCATGCATCTGTCCTTCAATTTTGCGGGTGGTATTCGAAATTGGGGAGGATTGCGTGATGAGTTTGAACCGGACAGTTCCACCTGGGATGCGGCCATTGACCGGATGGCTGTCCAAGGTATAAACATGGTATTGATGAATCTGGATGATTCTGTACTGTGGAGGATTCATCCTGAAATTTCTTTAAAAAATTCCTGGACACCGGAACGATTGCGGATTGAATTGGATAAAATTCGCAAAAAGGGAATTGAGCCCATACCGGTCCTGAACTTTGCGGCAACCCACGATGCCTGGTTGGGGGAGTATGCAAAAATGGTCTCCACGCCGAAATATTACGAGGTATGTAGAGATCTGATCGCAGAAGCAATCGACCTGTTTGATGCGCCCCGGTTTATCCATTTTGGAATGGATGAAGAAACCTATCACCACCAAAAACACTTTGACTATGTCGTCATTCGTCAAAAAGAAGCCTGGTGGGCCGATTTGTATTTTTACATCAGTGAGGCCTTTAAGAAGGGCGTGAGACCTTGGGTGTGGTCGGATTATGTGTGGCATCACCCGGAGGAATTTTTTAAAATGATGCCAAAATCCGTCGTTCAAAGCAATTGGTATTATGGAGAAACCTTTGCCACAGATGGGAAATATACCCAGGCCTATTTGGATTTGGAACGAGAAGGATATGATCAGATACCTACGGGGAGTTACCACGCGATACCGGCACAGGATTTTAAGGCTACGAATGAAATGAATGTTGGGAAAACGGTTGAATTTTGTGCTGAGCACATCAATGATCAAAGATTACTTGGATTTATGCAAACCTTTTGGATGCCGACGACCAGGCAGTTTGAACCGACCATTCTGAAAGCCATTGATTTGTTGGGGGAGGCCAAGAGTGAATTTCAGGATAAATGAATTATGGATCATAAAAACAACAGTACAAAATGTATAATCGTAGAAAATTTATAAAGGATATGGCTGTAGCAGGTTCGATGACCACGACATCATCCTTAGTCTCGCCGCTTTTCCGAAATCAAAGATCGGTTTATCCGGACAAAATATGGGCGTGTTTGTTGCATTTGAGCTTCAATATGTGGGAAGAGTATATTGCACCACAAAGACCTTTCCGGGGATACCGACCCGATTTGCAGTTTAGTGAACCATTGTGGAATAAGGCGTTGAATGAAATGACTGAACAGGGACTGAACATGGTGGTAATCGATCTGGGTGACGGAGTGAAATATGACTCCTATCCGGAGATCGCGGTGAACAATGCCTGGTCGGTCGATAAACTGCGTGCGGAACTGGACAAAGCGCGGAAGCTTGGTTTGGAGCCCATTCCAAAATTGAATTTTTCAGCCGGGCACGACACTTGGATGGGTGTCTATAGCCGGATGGTATCTACAGAACCCTACTATGAATTTTGCAGCAATTTAATCAAAGAGGTGTCTGAACTGTTCGATCAACCCCGGTTTTTTCATTTGGGGATGGATGAGGAAACCTACAGCCATCAGCGGTATCAAAAGCATATTGTGGTTCGCCAGGGCGAAGCGTGGTGGAAAGATTTTTATTTTTTGGTGGAAGAAGTCGAGAAAAACAACTCCAGAGCCTGGATCTGGCCCGATTATTTCCTTTGGAACGAGCCGGAGGTGTTTTTTAAGCGTATGCCGAAATCCGTGGTTCAAAGCAATTGGTATTATGGACATGACTTTGCAACGAAGGAAGAAGTAGCGGCCACTGATCAACAGGAATTTTATGATAAAAGTAGTAAGGGTAAGAAGTACAAACGATTCAGCGATGCGTATCTGGACCTGGATCGACATGGGTATGATCAAATCCCCACAGGCAGCTTCCATACGGACAATGCTTCAAACATTGGTCAGACTGTAGAATTTGGCCAAAAGTTCCTTTCCGATGACCGGTTACTTGGTTTTTTGCAAACCATCTGGAAGCCGACAATTGAAGATTCGGACCGTCATTCTGATATGGGTTATGAGGAGCGGATCCTAAAGGGGATAGATTTGATGGGGAAGGCTAAGAAATATGATTAGCGATAAGGTAAAATGGTAGCCAAACTGATTACACTACTATATGTTTATACGCTCGAGTAGCTCTGCAGCGGTATAAACCGGCAATTGGAGAATAGCTGCCTTCTTTAATTCGTGATCTGTGGATATGAAAATGTTAATTTAAATTTTATTGCTGTATAATTTTGTAGCGCATCTTCAATGTCTTCCATATCACTGCTTATTGCTAAAACTGCTGTAGAGTGATCGCAATCAATGATCTGTGCATCATTTAAAATTGTAAGAATAAAATCTTGTGTTTAGAAGTATAGTGCTTGACCTTCTGGATGCATCCACTTTGATATCTATTCTGTTTTTCATGCATGCGTGGTTTTATAGTAAATATACCAGTAGGGTGATATCAGTTTTCTTGTTTAATGTCTTTTTACAAAAAGTTGAATAATTCATCTGTGTTATTTGATGTCCATCCATTCTAAGTTGGTGCTTTCGTGTTTTTGATCCAAAGTAGCTTTTGGCAGGGTTCAGCTTTCTAGGTTCGGATCACTAAAGCATTCCATACAAATTCTCCGGAAACCATTTCTATCGTTGCCGATCCTTTGTTTCAATATGGGTTGGTACTGAAACGGGCCCATAAACCATCGCCTGGCACACTTTATCCATTTGGAAGGTCGCATGAATATGATCCAATTTGGGAATTGGTCGAATGAGTCAGCCCATTTGAATTGTCTGAAAGGAGGTAAAGTCATTGACGTAATCAAACATCATATACTAATGCTGGGAAAAGATCTTTTGTTCGTACTCCTTCGGACATTAGAGGCGGCTAAGGTCCGCGGCTGTCTGCGGAGCGAACGTTCTAATTTTTTAATTATTAACTGATTATCGCCGTGAATGACCTTTATGAATAAATGGAGGTAGTCATGCATTATTCTATATAGGCATTGAGAAGAATTGGTTATTAGCTTAAAAATAAGACAAAAATTAAACTAAGCAACCTCTGAGTGAATTTAGGTGCATTCTGTGAAGTGACGTATAGTTATATAGAGTTGATGTAAGTAGCTAATGTGAAAAAAACTAGGAAATCAAATATAATATTAAGTAAAAATTTAGATATTAGCGTTTGTCATAACAATTTAGTGCTGTGTTTTACTATGTATTAGATCACTATGCTCCTTTAACTATATATGTAGCATGAAAATTCATTGTTCTAATATGCTGTGCAGAGCCCTAAACTCTGGTTATTACAAAAACTGATTACTAACTTTCTAAATATTCAAGTATGATTCAATTGATTGTGCGAAAAATCCTCCTGATCGGAATTGTTTTTGGTTTGATCGTTCCGGTTCAAGCCGAATATATTCCATTAGTCAACAATGATGTCATGTATGCTGAATCACCTCCTCCTCCCATTGATATTTCAGGAATTATAAGGGATTCACAGGGTGAAGCTTTGATCGGGGTCAATGTACTCGTAAAAGGGAGTACAAAGGGGACATCCACAGATGTTGAAGGAGCGTTCACGCTATCTGATGTAGCTGAAGATGCCATTCTTGTCATCTCGTATGTAGGCTATCAAACCAAAGAAGTGCCTATAGACGGCCGGGCAATAATCCAAATTACACTGGACGAAGATCTCCAACAATTGGAGGAGGTTGTCGTCGTGGGATATGGAACACAGAAAAAGCAAGATCTCACTGGTGCTATTGATAATGTTAATTTTGACAAAGATGTAGGGACCCGACCGGTGGCCAATGTGCAGCAAATGCTGCAGGGGTTAACGCCCAATCTGAACCTTTCTATTAATAATGGCGGCGGTGAACCCGGTGCCACACAAAACATTAATATTCGTGGTCTGGGTACATTGACAGGTAGTGGTGGAGAGCCCTATATCCTGCTTGATGGAATTCCGATCACGGTTTCGGAAATGAATGGAATCAATCCTTCTGATATTTCCGATATTTCGATATTGAAAGATGCTGCATCGGCAGCTATCTATGGCTCAAGGGGGGCTTATGGTGTTATTTTGATCACCACGAAAAGGGGTGAGAAAAGAGAAAAAGTCAAATTTGACATTTCATCTAATGTGGCTTTTGCTTCACCGACCCGCCTTCCGGAAATGATGAATAGCCTTCAGTTTATTGATGCCATAAACACCTCAAATATCAACGCCTTTGGCTCTCCGTATTACAAGGATGATGTGATACAGCGAACGAAGGATTATATTGATGGCAAGCTGAAAACAGAAGCCCAACCCAATGAAACCGGTACCGGCTGGCAATCCAATGCAAACAACGATTTTTATGACATCTTTTTCAAGGAAAATGTCCCTAGACAACAGCACAGAGTTAGCTTAAGTGGTGGGTCAGCGACGAATACATTTTATTTGTCTGGAAGCTATTATGATCAGATTGGGAATTTCAATTTTGCCGATAATGAATACGACCGGTTCAATTTCACAGGGAATTGGAACAGTAGAGTTAACGATTGGCTATCATTTGATATGTCGGCCAAGTATTCCAAAGAGAATCGCAATTTTCCTTCCGGCGGATATGGGGGATATGATAAAAATATCTTCTATCATCAGATCTCGCGTCTTCGTCCCATCCAGGGTCTTTACGATCCGGATGGCAACTTAATTCTGGCGGATGCATTGCGACTTCAAAAGTCTGGGTATACGGACAATGTGAAAAATCGAACTATTCTGCAGATCGGAACGAACATAGAGCCCGTGACGGGCTGGGTGACTCGCTTCACGTATAACTATAAGCTGAACAATGAGAATCAAAAGAAAACCCGGCTCCGGAACTTTCTTTTTCAACCGGATGGAACATCGGATAATGTAGGGTTTAATCCGGATGACTTTTCGCGATATTTTGAAAGTGGAAATACACAGGTAATGAACGTGACAACCTCTTATGATAAATCGATAGGTGGTCACAATTTTGTTGCAATGGCAGGCTATGAGCAGCAGTTGGTTCAATGGGAAAATCTATCGGGGCGGAAAACAAATTTGATTACGGCTAATATTCCGACCATTAGTACGGCAACCGGTGAGGATTATATAGGAGATGGTGCAAGTCAGTATAGCCAGCAAGGTGTGTTTGCGCGATTAACCTATAACTATAAAAGCAAATACCTGGTGAAAGCAACAGGGCGATATGATGGGAGTTCATTTTTCCGGGAAGGCAAACAGTGGGGCTTCTTTCCATCTGTAGAGGTCGGATATAATATTGCAAAAGAAGAATTTTGGCCGGTATCGTCCGTAAATACCTTTAAGCTGAGAGCTAACTGGGGAGAATTGGGGAATCATGATCCCAGATTGGCGAATCGATTCGTAGAATTGCTGCCGTCTGGTTCAACGTCCTGGTTGATCGGTGGTCAACGACCAAACGTGATTCGTGCGCCCGGTATTATCAGTCCTTCATTAACCTGGGAGACGGTGACCACCAAGAATTTTGGTTTTGATGTAGCGCTGTTTGAAAATAAAATTGAAGGGTCATTTGATCTTTACAACAGAACGACCTCTGATATGATAGGGCCTGTAGAGTCTTTGCCTGAGGTGCTGGGCGTCGGTGCACCAGCAGAAAACAATGCTGCTCTGGAGACTAGAGGATGGGAATTGAGTGCACGGTATCGGGGCGCTGTCGGGAAGGTTAGCTATCGGGCAGGATTTAATATAGGAGATAATAAGACAGTGGTTCAAAAATACCGAAATCCGACGGGTATCCTTTCCAACTGGAGAGAGGGAGAAGAAGTAGGAGAAATTTGGGGATATACTACGGTAGGCTACTTTAAGACAGATGATGAAGCTGAAAATGCTCCGGATCAAAGTTTGTTTTGGTCAAGGTGGGGAGCTGGTGATGTCCAGTATGCTGATGTAAACGGGGATGGTGTTATCAACAATGGTAAAAATACTTTAGAAGATCATGGAGATCTTAAAATCATAGGCAATAACAGACCCCGGTATAATTTTGGAATTAATCTCGGAGTGAACTTTGCCGGATTTGATCTATCCTTATTATTTCAAGGGATAGGAAAACGTGATTTTCTATTTAGCAGAAATAGTAATCTGTTCTATGGATTCCGAGGAAGTCAGTGGCAAAATTCCTGGATTACGTCCGCGCTTGATTATTGGACGCCTGAAAACACAGATGCATACTTTCCAAAGCCCTATTTGAACAATGAGCACCTAAAGAACACCAGAGAACAAACAAAGTATTTGCAAGATGCCTCCTATATGAGACTGAAAAATATTCAGCTGGGATACACTTTGCCATCATCGGTTATGAATCGAGTCGGCTTGAGAAACGTGCAGTTGGTATTTAGTGGAGAAAATCTTCTAACTTTTACAAAGCTATGGGAATCTTACGATCCAGAAGCGCTCGGCGGGGGCTGGGGCCAGGGAAAGATATTTCCCTTGCAGAAGGTGTTATCGGTCGGGTTGAACGTAGGACTATAAATAATTTTAAACAGATTGAAACGAGCATTAATTTTCATCATTTACATTTAGGGATACCGATGGCAAACATATCTAATAAGAATGATTTAAATGGCATGAGCGTTTCTGAATGCATTTTCCCAAACCTTTGGGATGAACATTCAACAAACTATAAAAAACAAAGCAGATGAAAAGTTTATTAATCAGTATGATAGCAGGACTGTTATTTGTATCTTTCTACTCTTGCAACAAGGATTTTCTGGATCGTCCGGATTTGGACAATATAACGACCTCGAGCTTTTGGAAGACTCCGAGTGACCTGGAATTATACGTTACTCAATTTTACCACAATTTACCGTCCTGGAGCCCCGGAGCATGGAACGGGGGCATTTACTGGTGGGATGGATCCAGTGATAATCTCATCCATACCAATGTCAATAACCGCATGGCAGGTTTGTATACCATAAATAGTGGCAATGGCAATTGGGATTATGGGGATATCCGGTCAGTAAATATATTTCTCGATAAGTATCCGGAGGTGGACGCGCCAATGAGCGAAATTGGTCAAAGCGTGGGAGAGGGGTACTTTTTTCGCGCGTGGTTTTACTTTGACTTATTGCGCAATTATGGCGGGGTTCCCTGGATTGAAAAGCCGCTGGCTCCGGATGCTGAGGAGTTGTTTGCTCCAAGAGAATCCCGGGATGTGATTGCTACTAAGATTTTAGAAGATCTGGATCAAGCAATTAGTTTTCTGAACTCCGGCAAACAAGCCAACGGGAATCGCATCAGTAAGGAAGTTGCTATGCTTTTTAAAGCGCGGGTAGCCTTGTATGAAGGTACCTGGGAAAAATATCATGCCGGGACCGAATTTGGCGTTAGTGGGAAAGATGGAAGTAATTTTATCCAAATGGCCGCTGATGTTGCTAAAAACTTGATGGATAATCCGGCCGGCTTTGCAATTTCCACCAACGGTGATCCCCAGAATGATTATTGGACATTGTTCAATCAAACGGACCTCAGTTCAAATCCTGAGGTGATGGTTTGGAGAAAATTTGACCTCAATCAGGGTGTGACGCACAATGGTCAGCGCTATTTGCCACGAATCGGAGGATCGTATGGATTGTCCAGGCAACTGGTCAATGATTATTTGTGTTCGGATGGAAAACCGATAGCTACGAGCCCTTTATACCAAGGAGATGCGACCATCATGGATGTATCGGCAAACCGGGACTTGCGGTTGTCTCAAACCATGTGGCTGCCGGGTGAGTTAATGGCTACAGGTCGTGGGCAGGAGGATCAGTTCTTTGAAAAAGCGCCCATTGATGCTTCCGGGTCCAGCCGTTGTCCTACCGGCTATATGATCTATAAAGGAGCCAACCCAAACCGGGATCATTTCTTTACCGGAGGCGTAGGTACGACGACTTCACCAGCTTTCCGTTTTGCGGAGGCACTGTTGATTTATGCGGAAGCCAAAGCTGAGCTGGGAACAATCACACAAAGCGATCTGGATATGACGGTCAATGTGTTGCGAGACCGGGTAGCGATGCCACATTTGATTATGGCCGAGATCGAGACGGATCCCAATTGGTTGTATCCCAATCTCTCCCCTATACTCAATGAAGTACGTCGAGAACGACATATCGAGTTTGCGTTGGAAGGCTACCGACCGGATGACATTATGCGCTGGAGAGCGCATGATTTATTTGTGGGGAAGCGGCTGAAAGGAGCCAAGTTTGATCCGGAGACCTATCCGGATGTCACAGTTGGAGAAGTTGTTTTCCTTGATGAGGAAGGATATATTGATCCATTGCAAAAGCAAATACCGAATGGATATCAGTTTAATCCTGGCAGGGATTATCTGTTGCCGGTACCGCAAGAACAATTAACCTTAAATACGAGTTTGACCCAGAATCCGGGGTGGAATTAGAGGAGATAGAAATTTTATGCCAGAGCCCCTGATCAAAAACATGCGATTAGGGCTCTGCTTACTTTATGTGTTTTCTATCGTTTGCGACAGTTTTTTGTATCGTTGGTGAAGCAGTTCGTCAACCTCCAGGTGTTGATTTAGTAAATCATGCTACGTTCCATATTCTATTTGTTGATGCCTAAGAAATATCCGGATATTTTCTTTCACTTTGAGTGACGGATAGACAAAGGGATCCTCTAAGAGCGCTCCCACTTTTCTTGCTATGGAAATCTAATTTCGCTCTCATAGTTGGGTGGCATGCCTGTTATGTAGTTGACCAAAGGCTTTTTTTGTCCCGTTGGGACCGAGGATGTAGTTGATTTCGCCACGGAATAGAGGGAGATTGAAGTTTTATAGGACGCATTTTGAGCTGCCAGCAAATGGATTATTCTTGTATGAATAGGAAAGATTAGAAATGGTTAAAGCGGTCACATTTGCAGGATCTGGTAATTAATCCCTTAAGGTTAGGAAGTTCTGAAAATAAGCATTTAAGCCTACTTAGAAGGTCATACGATAATTCTGGTGAAATGCATTGTCAACGATCTTGCTGGTTTTGCAGGTTAAATTATCTACTGCGTATGAGAGAGTCTCATATATAGCATTCAAGTACAAAATGATCTCAAAACGATACGCCGAATCCCATCGAAGAAGAATATTGCCTTTATACTATAATTTTTACAAATTGATCAATATTGGAATGTCCATCCTCCATTTGCCGGATTGAATTCCAAATATAAGGGGCGGAGCATGCAGCATGCTCCACGTTGTGGAAGAGATAAAACTCACTTCTGTGAAGTGACTTTATTATATCAACCTTGTTCTTAAAAGTGATTTGATCACCCGGATAATTAATTACACCTACTTTATCTTTAAAATCAGAATTTACAACTGGGGCAGTAGAACCCTCTGGGGCAAAAAAATAGATTCTGTCAACAAAACGAGTTAATTCTGAAATTATCATATTATAATCAGTACTTTCCAGGTCCTTAGCTTCAAAGGCGGCAAAGATCAGGGGTAAAGAGAATGCAATGAGCGGTTCCTGTTTTCTTATTTCCGGATTCATTTTCGAATCGCTTCCTATATGTTCTACCTGACTACGGGTGACCTGGTACATATTCTTTCCCTTCATAAACAATCGAATTGATATCTGAGCTCCTACCCCACTTGAAAGATTAGGCTTGTGTCGCCAGCGCTGCATGGAGATGGGCAGTATCTTCCAGTCTAATAGATCAAATAAGTTTCGAGTGCATATAAAGGCCATGTCAAGCCATGGATTCAATAAGAAACGAGTTTTATTATAATAGCGCAATTCTGGCCATTTGTCTACCCATACTTTTTTACCGACCCGAAATTCATCGAGAAAAATATTGAGACCAATTTTAAATGGATCATCAATGCTATCCCATAAACCTACGACCTTTGATATGAAATTCTTACCAAGACTATAATCATCCTGGATGTGAATATAATAATCAAATCTTTTATCTCTAATCTGTTCCCACAACCTATTGATTGTTAGCCAAAATTTATGCTTACCATTATTGGTTACGGCATCATCATAGATATAGTATTCAATATGGTATGATGTAGATTCACTCTGCAGTGAGTTCAAAAGCGAAGCTAATAACTTTGGCCTATGGAAAGTCGTTATTAGGACGACTACCTTTTGGGTGTGGGGGGAATTTGAATTATCACCCATAATGCCATGGATAATTGGAGATTTCTTTATAGGATTTAGTGTAGGTGGTGGCATGTCTTTGATTGTTGATGATATTAATATTAGAATAGGTTAACATTATATAATTAGTTAACCTGACCAATCCAGAATCAAAGAAGATTGTAGGAAGGAGGTTGCCGCTTAGTAAGTGGGCGAGCGACCCGCCTTTAACCTTATTCTCTCCAGTGGGACCACTACTGCGTATCGCAGCACATAGAATGTGACAACTCTTTCCAAAATGAACCCGGTTCTATTATTTCACATCGATCCGCCTTGGGAGGATAGAGGATAGCAATGGTTATTTTATTACCCACGTCGTTTTCAAGCACATCAAACATTTTACATCACATTTTAACCTAATTTACTGCCATTTTATGGCAGTGTTTCAGGTTATATTGAAATGAATTATTTCAAATAGACCGCATGAACGATACCATTACCATCATTATATCAGTCTGGAAAAGAGAATACCTGGACGAGCAACTGCAAAGTTTGGTTCATCAAACCATTCGGCCGCAGGAAATATGGATACTACAGGATAAATACCATATAGATATATCCTCAACTGTGAATAAGTATAAAGAGATATTCCCTGACATTCATCTCGTCCACTCCGATATTAATTTTAAATACTTTTGGCGATTTTCTCTATGCATATATGTCAAAACCAAATACACACTTATCATTGACGATGATGTGATTCCTTCACCAACATGGTTGGATACTTGCCTGAAGAAATGCAAGGAATATAATGCTGTAATTTCCTGTACCGGCCGCATTATTAAGCCCTTCCATGAAGGTGAAGTACGAGATCTCTATTTTATTGGTGATGTTCATCCGGATCATAAATACAATTTCCAGGAGGATGATACCATGGTGGACTATGGATGTAATAGTTTCTTTTTTAAGACCGGGTGGATAAAGGATTTTTGGCACATCTGGCCTTCCAGTTTTGCTTCTGGGGAGGATATGCACCTTTCATCAAGTTTGAAGATTCTGAGATCCATTCCGACAGTAGTGCCTCAACAGCTATCAAAAAATGGTACTGGCAACCTGAATAAATATTACAGCAGAGATCAGTTCTCTTCCTGGCGGGCTGCTGACTTCAGGCTTATTCGTGAATCGATCGTCGATTATCTTCTGGTAAAAGGTTGGAAGCCACTTATGTGGGGAACTGATTAAGCGGATAAAAATTGTTCAATAACCTTTACATCCTCATAACTTTCTTCAGCGGCTATAGAACGAAGTTGAAATTTTTTAATATTCTCCTTAAATTCCTGATTATCCAAAATCCACACAATTTTTTCAGCGATAACTTCGTCCTTTTCGTTATAATTCCCTCTCAGTCCCACTTTGTGATATACTACCCGTGCAGCATTTCCAAATTGATCATTATCTGAAGGATAGCACAGCATGGGGACTCCCATTCGGATGCATTCCTTCACACTATTCCCACCTCCATGATTGATCATTAATACCGACTTGGATAGTATAGATAATTGAGGAGCAAAATCTAATAAAGTAATATTGGAAGATTCTATAAAGCCTTCCACCCGATCCATGTAATTGGAAACAACTACAACGAAGTGAAAATTTTCCAACTTCTTTGCCGCCTTAAT
Organism: Membranihabitans marinus; assembly: GCF_019802045.1. Lineage (GTDB taxonomy): Bacteria > Bacteroidota > Bacteroidia > Chitinophagales > Saprospiraceae > Membranihabitans > Membranihabitans marinus_A. The sequence goes on from NZ_JAHVHU010000012.1 coordinate 166,526, forward strand.
GAATTCTTTTAAGAAAGATATTCTACTTTCAACATTATTACCCCATCGTGTGCCGAGGGATATATAAATAAGATTATTTTCTAAATCACCGGAAAACTTATTGACTTTTTCCAATCGTCTGACATCCACCTGGTTACCTAAATAAAACTTATTTTCCAAGCCTTTTGATGTCCTTGGAAAATCAAACTGCTCATCCCAAAAAATTAATTCCGGTAATCTGAATCCAAATGGGACAATGCATTTATCTTGGTAATATAAATCATTAAAGTTCAGCTGATACCTTTCTTCTGCTACATATCCTAAGAACTCCAAATACCCACTTAATCCTTTATTCTTCATTCGAAGAGCTTGCCAGGATTTTTCAATTTGCTCGTTAGATGACGAGGTTCCGTCGGGAATAAGTGAACTCGTAAGAGGTGGTACTGAAATGTCTTTGTCTGTTCCAACTTTGGTGCTGGCCAATAAAACTGGAATGCCTTGGTGCAAAAAAGGCATGGCCAATGCCATGAAGTGTATATCGATAATCATTAGATCAGGAGTGTATGCCTTAATAAAGTTATTGTAGAGCGCTCCATCTTCTAGATTGAAAAGAAAGCAATCAAGCCATCTTTCTTCTTTTGATTTGGTTTGATCTTCTTTATAATATGAACAATAAGTTCTACTGTATGGATCCAAAGAGATATATGGAAATCCCTGATAATTGGCATTTCTTTTCAAGTCATCTCCATCAACTCCTTTATTTGGGCCACAATAATATAGTTTATATAAATACCCTGACAATTTCTTTGATGTAAGAAAAGTCGAATTTTGATGGCTGGAGTGTGTCATCATAAAAAATATTTGATGTTTATTTTGCTTCATTTGTAGATTTCCAGGTTATATTTATTGAAATAGTTAATATCATTTTATATGAACGAATAATGAGTTGTATGTATATGGAGATCGTTTGATTAGAAACCTGACTTTTCAGAAATTATTTTTTTATTGCCTATTAGGAATTCAAATTGAATAGGTCTTTCTACAAATGAAGGATTTGATAAATTAAGGAGAAGCTTCTCTTGTTGTCATAAAATGTTCAAATGATTTATCAACCCAAAATGCAAAATCTACAGGCGAGTAATGGTAAGGCAAAGGCTTTTGATTAAGCAAGATTAATGGTGTCTTATCTAAGCCAGTGTTATTGCACCACTCACTTAAATTGTGTAATGCAACCATCCAATTTTCCTTAATTTTATTTGGAATATTTTTAGTATCTAATTGGGAGCTTTTACTCCTCTTTAAATAACTAGCCCATTGTTGTATAGCATCTGTCGAGTCTAGTTTACATAACAAAGAAATCTTCGAATTCCAGTTATTGGATTCATGATCATTTTCAGGTTTAATCATGAGCCGTATTTGTTTAAAACACTGGTACTTATCCTGAATACTAATAATTCTATTCAACGCAGAAATACAATTTGGACAATTGGGCTGAAGGATTAAATCAAGATTCCATATACCATCCTTGAACTGTATAAGAGGGAATTTTTGATAACATTCAGGAAGTTTTAAAGCCCCAGACTGAACAAAATAATAGTGTAAAAGTTTCCAATCTTTTTTTATAGATAGGAAATCGAATAATATTGGTTTATAATGGTTCCATTCTACAATAAATGGTTTGATCATAACCCATGCTAAAATTGTCAAAAGTCCCAATACAGATGCTTCCAATAGAATAAATAATGTTGGTAAAGTTAAATTGAAATAGATAAGAAGCAGGGAGAATTGGATGACTAAAACTAGGTCTATAATTAAACAAAGAGTACACCATTGGTTTAATCTAAACTGATGCCAAAGAGAATAGAGTACAAATGGCAATGAAAGTAGAGTTAGAACTCCTAAAGAGATAATGTTCACAAAAATTATCTGAAAAAATAGGATGAAAGCAAAATATATGATAATCAGATCTGTCAATTTAACATTGCCTTTCAATAACCTTGACGGCTTTGAATGAATAATGGAATTGCAATCCATTTTAGTTCTTTGTCCGCATAGTTTATTTACTACTTCGGAGGACTTTCCTAAATCTACTTTAAGAACGAGTATAGATAGTGTAAGACCAATGCCTGAACAAAGGAGAAAATATATCTCACCAATTGAATCGGTAATCAGATAAGTAAGTAATATAAATAAAAGTGAAAATAAGGTAAAAGAATCTTTTATTAAAATAGATGCATAACTTGGGGGTCTGCTTTTTATCAGGATGGTAATCCCTGTCCAATGTTGAAGAAATTCCGTTAAAGGAATCGAACTTTTATTATTATTTTGATCGGTAATTACAATATTTTCTTTGTATTTTTGGATGAAGTATATTTCTGACAATTCATCCATTTGAAGTTGAGCTAAGAAAGCACCATCTAATTTCTCGGCATGGGTTGGAGAAAGTTTGGTGAACAAATGGGGAATGTGAAGTTTGTCGAAGGTGTCAGATAATGCTGATAAGGCAGGAAATTCCGGGTGAGAATGTAATTCAACATCGAGGTGCCGATAATAGTATCCATTTTTATCAAGAAACGTATATACTAAATTGGCAAAACCGGTTTCCATTCGTGCTACCTTTTACTTAAATATTTTAGCAGTACTTTTTTTAATTCAGGATCAGATGGACGCATGGCATGAGAGACCAAAACTTTGCCATCATTATCCAGAATCATATATCGCGGAATGGTTTTAATACTATAATCTATCAACTGCTGGGAACTCCGTGAATTGGTAATAAAATAAGAATACTTGTATTGACTTAATTTCAGTTCATCATTAGCTTTCTTCCAGTTGTCAATCCTGTCATTGTAGGCTAGATAGATAAATCGGATATTCATTTCTTCGAGATCCTTTTTCAGATCGATCGAATAAGGTATCTCCTTGCGACAAGGTGCACACCAGCTCGCCCAGTAATCGATGTAATACAATGACGCACCATTTTGCCGGATCACCTGGTTAAGGTTGGATTTCGCTCCTGCCTTATTTTTGATTTTAATATCTTCAGCAAGGCTCTCTTCCACGCCCATTTTCATTCTTAATCCCTGAATAAATACAGTATCCCGGGGCTGGGAAAATGATTTGTAATATTGCGAAATCATGTTGTTGATGGATGCCAGGGATTCCGCCTCTGTGAATCTTTCCAAGTTCATCTGAAAATAATACCTTGCGAGGTTTGGATTGATGTCGGGACAGTGATTTTGGACCGAATTAAATATCGAGTCCGGGTTTTGATCGAATTTAGTCTTATAGTAAAAACGGTCTGAAATACTATAAATATCAAAATCAGACTCTTTTCCATATATACTTGTGTCTAAATCATTAATAAAATAAGATGACAGGATCAAACGTTTCATTTCTTTGTTTAATATACATTCCCAATAATCAGGCGAATCAGAATTATTTCTGATATAATCTAACTGATAAGTATGGCTTTTCTTTATCAGCTGATAAATTGAATCCAGGTTTCTATATAATGGTAATAGCCTTTCTAATTCTTCGGGAAATTTATCTCTTGTCTTATATTTATTATATAAACTATTTGGTCCTGGAAACTTTAAATAGTACCTATCCTTTATTTTTTCAAAGGGGTTATCTTTAAGTAGGTTATAATATAAATTCTGTGCTGGATTTTCCGCAATAGGAATATTTTCTTCATAATGGAGAGATAATGTATCACCTGAATCCAACCGGTAATAAAAAAAATCAAGTCCCCTGATGGTATGGACTATTTCCAGATGATCCTGAGTATGAAGAATGGTGATGGTATCATTTGTCCCGTTATCCGGACAAATTTCTGAAATGAGTCCAAGTGAATCCACATAATATAAAGGACATTTAAAGCGTGTTCTCGATTTGATGCCATTTTCTAAATCAAAACCATTTATGTAATCAACATTTTTTAAAAATATCGTGTAGGTATTGGGCGACGAATCTGAGATCTTCGAATTGGACGATGGACTATACCGTTCACAAGCAAAGAAAGTAATAATTATAATAAAAAATATTTTATTCATAAAAAATTTATTGAAGCTACATGACAAATAGTCAATATAGATCATCAAATAAAAAACAAACACAACCTACATTTATCAAAAGGATCAATATCTTAAAATCTGTCAAATCCATCGAACTTTAAATGATTCGCTATTTTCGTAACCAAAATATATATTAACCCACCAAAAAAGGTGGGTTAATATTATTAATTTAGCAATAACTAGCACTACCCCCATTTGACGCACAGCTTTCGCAACACCAATAATACCCAGGAATACCCTCGGCCATATGTCTTGCTTCTGCTTGGCTAAGACCACACATTTCATTCCCATTATTGTCAATATAGCCACAGGAACCACCATAACCTCCTAAAATCATTTTCAGCTGATCTTTAGGAATTGATATCCCTAATTCTCTAAAATCTTTTAAATTACTCATTTTTATAAATTATTAGCATTAATTGCCTACACTCTTTTTTAAGGTCATGTTTTTCAGCGTCCTCTGACCGATGTCTTTGCAAATTCATGATTCAAGATAATTCCTTTTACTGCCATATCTTGTCAGTGAATGAAAAAAATCAAAATTTATCTTTTCCATTTTCCTTCCACCGAATATTTTTCTATGATTGTTATCTCTAATCTCAAATGATATCTCAAATTCTACCTCCCGACTGTAATAATAGCTTTGTCGAGTACGGCAATATTCGATGGGCAGGCCGTAGGACTTGAGTTCGTCCAGGAGGCGGTATAGTTGGCGGTTGGAGATACCTAGTCGGCTACTGAAGTCATGCGGAGGACCCGTGGCTTTGCGGCGGATGAGTTGGTGAATGCGCTGAAGGCGGTGGATCTGATCGATTAAGTTCAAAACTTTAATTTTTAGTGTGTAGTATATAGTTTATAGTTTGGGGTGGGATAGCTGATACATAGTTTGATGATTGACATAATGGGGGTGTTAGAGTTGCATGATCCTGACCCTTTATAGAATAATGGTACAAATGATAGAATGGTGGATGAGATGATCTTCCTGCAGTCGCAATAACAAGTGATTGTTTTTCAGATGGTGAAAGAGTAGGGCCAATGGATGTATCACCTTTCGAAGGTTGAGAAGCACGGCTGTGCGTCTTTACAAGATTGAGGAATTGAGCGAAGATACGGCTGAAGAGGCTACGCTCCTCCGCTATGATTGATACGTGGATGGGCATATCGGGTGTGTAATGCACCGGGTAGCCATAATCGGTGGTGAGCACAGAATTCAGTGGGAGGTGGATTTCATAGCTCCGGCCTCCGTTTTCCTGCATTTCGGGTATGGGGTATATTTCTTCCACATAGGTATCGATGGAGCCATATTCTTTATAAGGATACGCCTCCAGCCGTATAATGGCGCGATTCCCCGTGCTGATTTTGCCGACGCCGGTAGCGGGAACATAAACCTTGGCATATTTGAAATTAGAGGATCCTTGTTCAGTATCCCGGTCAATAGATTCAGGAAGGACATATCCGATCGATTTGTCGGCCGGAATAGTCTGGCCGGCGACTAGATCAGACGAGAGCTGGACCCTGCCCCTGGCCGGTGCCTCCATATAATATTGTCGGTGCCATTGTCGGTACTGGTTTCGGAGGTTCAGAATGATCTCAGTTATTTGGGATTGGTAAAGCAGAATCTGTTCCCGCCGGCTGGCTAAAATTTCAGTCCTCTGTTGATGCAGGCTGGCGATGCGGATTCGGTTTTGAGCCATATTGTTTCCTTTGAGCAGATAATTCTTCCGTACGCCAAGGTGGCTGGCCTGGCTCCGTTCCATCTCCCGTTCGCTGATGATGCCCTGATCGTAAAGTTGTTGGTTGCGTTCCACATCTTTATGGGACAGGTTTACTTCTTCGCCGGTCAATTTCTTCTCTTCCTCCAGGACCTTGTTCAATAGCTGTATTTCTTCGATTTCCCGATCTATGGCTTGTAGCTTGAGGATGTGTTCCTGTCGTATTAAATATTGACTCAGTTCCCGCACTTGGCTGGACAACGAGGCAAAGGACGATTGATTCGGTCCAAGAATAAAGTGTTCTTTCCAGTTGCGAAGTATGGATGGTCTAATTTCGTATGGAGTAGCACCATATTCCTGTGTTGAAATAGGATCATTTAATCTTAGCGTAACTGAGGGTAGAATGGTTGGTAGGGATTGTTCCAGTTCGTCTACTTGTTTCAAACATTCTTCTACGTCCTTTCGATCTGCTGTATTTTTTATATAAAACAAGGGGGTATCAATTTCAACGATATCTTGGTTCTGGACAAATACTGTATCAACTATTCCCAATGATTGGGAGATGATAGGCTTGAAGGGATCTACTGTCGTGATCACCCCGAATGCCTGGATCTTATCCGGATATCGTATTACAAAGGTCATAGCGATGCCGATTGAGACGACAATGAACAAAACCGTCATGCCACTGTGCAAGATCCAGCCGGGCGACTGGCCGATGATTTCATTGACGGTGAAAGGTTCGTCATTTATATTTTGCTGACCACTTGGAATGGATGGTGAGTTAAATGTGTTTGGCATGATTACCTGTTTTTTTATCGTTTGTTTTTACCCCTGCTTGTCATGATTTTTGGTCAAAAATCCCGCCAAGCAGGACCTCCTATTTTCACCTTCATCCCCGGGTTGAAACCCGAGGCTATGAAATTAAGACCCCTACAGGGTCTCTCACACCCACACTCACACTTCCACTCACATTTTGCTCCCCCTTAAACCCCCTCCAGAGAGGTACAATTGAGCCCTATAGCCACTATTAACTACCGAGTTCCAGCTGGTTTTTGACCAGGTTGAAATAATTCTTTTCAACTTGTACCAAGTCTTCATGAGTGCCGGTTTCGACGATCTCGCCTTTCTCCAAAACAATTATCTGATCGGCGTTTTTAACCGTGCTCAGTCGGTGGGCCACTACCACTACGGTCTTACCTTCCAGGAAATCATTCAGATTCTCCATGATGATCTTTTCATTCTGGGCATCCAGTGCGTTTGTGGCCTCGTCCAGAAATATAAATTCAGGATTTTTGTACACTGCCCGGGCTATAAATAAGCGTTGTTTCTGACCGGCACTAATGCCGTTGCCCTTTTGACCAATTTTAGTCTGAAAACCTTTAGGTAGTTCGTGAATAAAATCCATAATATTGGCAGTGATAGCTGCCTGGATTACCTTTTTGAAATCAATTATATCATCACTTTCAGCAATATTCCGGGCAATAGTATCAGAGAAGACAAAGCCATCTTGCATGACTACTCCACAGCGAGCTCTCCATACTTTTGTGTAAATCGTGTTCAATGGCTGACCTCCGATCATGATCCGGCCTTTCGTAGGGTCATAGAATCTCAACAGTAATTTTATCAATGTGGTCTTTCCGCTACCGCTGGTACCCACAATGGCAGTAGTCTTACCCCTGGGAATTCGGACCTTTACATTTTTCAACACCTTATCCGAAATGGGCGTGTAAGAAAAACTCACATCCTCCACCTCTATGTCTCCCTCTGGGATGATGTCCATCTTAACGATTTCTGGATCTTCTTCTTCGTGAGAATTATGTACTTCGGATAAGCGTTCGAGGCTGATCTTGGCATCCTGAGCTGATCGGATAAATCCGACCATCTGTTGTAATGGCGCATTAAGTTGTCCGATAATATACTGGATAGCCAGCATCATGCCCAGGGTCATGTGGCCTTCGACGACCCCTTTGGCAGCTATAAAAGTGATGATAATATCTTTTGCCTGGTTGATGAAAAGGGCCCCGGCATCCTGATATTGGCTGATCGCCAGAGCGCTGATCTGAACCCGGAACAAACGAGCCTGGATCTGGGTCCACAGGCTTCGCCGCTTGATCTCGCTGCCCTGCAGCTTTATCTCGGGCATGCCTTGGATTATCTCGATCAAAGAATCCTGATTGTCCGATCGCTCAGCGAAAGCCTTATAATCGATTTCTCGCCTCTTTCGCAAAAATATCACGATCCATAATACATAGAGTATAGCAGCTACGATATAAATAAGAAAAATAGGGACGGAATAGATCAATAGTACAACCCCAAATACGATCAGATTGAATATGGATAGTATAAGGGATAAAGTGGACTGCGTGAGAAAGGACTCGATCCGGCGGTGATCTCCGATGCGTTGAAGCAGATCCCCGATATTCTTGGAATCAAAAAACCCAAGAGGCATCTTCATTAACTTGAACAGATAATCAGCGATCAGGCTGACATTGATCCGCACACTGGCGTGAAGGACGATCCAACTCTGGATAAAACGCACCACGGTTTGCCCTAAGAATATCAATAACATGCCGGCTAGGACAAGATAAATAAAGTTGAGGTTTTTGTTTTCGATTCCCACATCCACCAGGCTCTGAGTCAGGAATGGGACGGTTACCTGAAATGCGGTAGCGATGACCAGACTCAGAAGTAGTTGGGCAAATAGACCTCTATGGGGGTTGAGATAGGATTTAAGGAATTCATAGCTGTTTATCTTATTTTTCCCTTCAATTCCTGAATTTTCAAACTCAGCTGTTGGTTCCAGTAGCAGGCCAATTCCCTTGGCACCGTTATCGCTCTTCTGAGTCCAGTGTTTAAGAAATTCGGGGTGATTCAATTTGATCCGGCCATGCGCCGGATCCGCAATGCGCACTTTCTTCTTCGTTATCTGGTAGAGAACTACAAAGTGATTTTCATTCCAGTGTAAAATGGCCGGCAGCGGTGCTTTTTTGAGAGAGGCCTGACCATTCTCGGAATAGAACGGCATCTTGACGGCGATTGTACGGAATCCACACAATTCAGCGGCTTCCTCAATACCCCGAAGACTCACCCCATTTTTGTCGATGTAGCACTTTTCCCGCAGATAGTTGAGCGAGTAGGACTTGCCAAAGTGTTTGGCTACCATTCTCAGGCAGGCCGGTCCGCAGTCCATGGAGTCGTGCTGCTTGTAATAGGGGAAGGCCATCCAGTACAGAGTTAACAGGTTTACATAAGGGTGAATTATTAGAAAGCCATCACAAGATTAGCTCTTTCGTAAGATAATATTAAATACGGACAAAATAGTACATTTGGGTCAAAAATCTTAATAAAAATTAACAATTGCTCCGTGGTGAGCAATTTGTATATGTTTAATTGTTTGAATACCAATATATATGGTGGTGCTTTTTGTCCGGAAAACTGAGCATGGTTTATATATCAATAATGATTAATGTCAGACGATAAATACAATTACAAATATTTGTGGTTGGTAGAATCCATATCCTATGCTATTTTGCAAACCAATAACTATGAAAACAAAATATACCTTGACCAGTCAGTGGGTTGCCAGCCTAATACTTTTATTGTTAACTTTCGGAAGTGGTCCGTTGGTTTGGGCGCAGTCCGCCTCCAGGAGTATTACCTTACATAATGATCATATTTCACTCTCCTTCAACGCGACCAATGGCACCTTGCTGAACCTGGAGGAATTGGAGTCCGGCACCCTGTTGGCCCAATCTGCTGATCCGCAGCAACCACTGTGGCGGATCAAATACCAGGAAGGTGATGGCAAAAAAGAGTTGAACAGCACGATGGCCCGCCAGTTTGGAGTTACCGGTGAGGGTGGTCAGGAATTAGTGTTACAATGGTCGGAATTCGCTGACTTCGAGGGACTGGAAGTCAGAGTTTATGTCACCCTTCCGCGCAATGAACCCTTCTCCCATTGGAACATGGAATGGTCCTATTCTGGGGACAAAGTGATAGCAGGCATGGACTTCCCCATCGTCACTGGTTTGCGTGAGGATGAAAAATCTACCTTGGTGGTTCCAGAATGGATGGGGTCGTTGATTACAGATCCGGCACGGATGTTGTCCGGGCTCCAACCGGGCGCTCAAAAATTCTCCTGGGTATATCCCGGGATATTGTCCATGCAGTTTTTGGGGCTGACCCATGCCGATCAAACGGGTTTTTACGCCGCCAGCCATGATCCGTACACCTATATGAAGAACTTTGAGATTGCTTTAAATGAAAATCAGGATTTGACTTTTCAGGTGTCACATTTCACCGATTTAAAAACAAAAGAAAAATCCTTCCAGACCATTTATCCGGTGGTCCTTGGTTCCGTACCGGGAGATTGGGTGTCGATGGCGTATGAATATCGGAAATGGGGATTGAAACAAAGCTGGAGCCTGAATAGTCGGTTTGCGAATGGCCAGGTTCCGGATTGGGCAACCAATACAGCGCTTTGGGTGTGGAACCGGGGTCGGTCAGAAGGGGTGCTCAAACCGGCGGTGGCCATGAAAGAACGGTTGGGTTTACCTGTCAATGTCCTGTGGCACTGGTGGCATGGCGCGTCCTATGATGATGAATTTCCGGATTATCTGCCACCCAGGGAAGGGACGGATTCATTCAAAGAAGCGGTACTGAAGGCCCGGGAGCAAGGGGTCCGCCCATTGGTTTATATGAATGAATTGCAATGGGGATCCACCACAGAGAGTTGGAAAGAGGAAGGGGCAGAAGCATATGCTGTAAAAAATGAACAAGGAAAACTTCGGACCCATGTGTACAATATCTTTACCGGGAGGCCCTTGACCAATATGTGCATCACCACGCCATTCTGGCGGAACAAATATGGTGGTATAGCCCGTGAAGCCATCAATGACCTGGGCGTGGGTGGGATTTATTTGGATCAGGCCTGTATTTCAAGAAGGTGTTATGATCCCGATCACGGTCACGAGATCGGTGGTGGAAACTATTGGGCGATGTATTCGGGAATGTTGACGGAACAAATACGGACTGGTGTTCCTTTGGATCAGGAACCGTTGTTGTCCGGAGAGGGCGTTTGTGAAGCATGGTTGCCGTATCTGGATGTTTTTCTGGCGTTGCAAGTCAGCCGGGAGCGGTATGCCGGGGTGGGCAATTGGGCGTCGATTCCGTTGTTTCAGGCGGTGTATCACCCGTATGGGATTGCTTACGGGAACTACTCCTCCCTCTTGCATCCGCCGTACGATGAACTCTGGCCCGAAAAGCATCGACCGGAAAGTGCGTTGACGCTCTTACCTGAAAAGTTCAATACCCAATTTTTAATGGAGCAGGCCCGCTCTTTTGTATGGGGCATGCAGCCTATGATTTCCAATTATGATGAAATACTTGCGGACCAGCGAAAAGAAGAAATAGGTTTCCTAATGCGGATGAGCCGGGTCCGCCACAAAGCTTTGAAGTATCTTCTTCATGGTACTTTTATGCGGCCGCCTGAGATGGAGACAGACTCTATGATGGTCGACATTTCCAAGTTGTCGATTTACGCCGGACAGCGTGAAACGGTGACAGAATTTGAAAAGGAATATCCGGTGGTTTACCGGGGCGCCTGGAAGGCGAAAGATGGATCCCTTGGATTGCCTTTCGCCAATATTTCTTCGGAAGATCAAACGGTGTCCCTTCATTTTGAAACGGCAGACTACGATTTACCTGGAACTGGAAAGCTTTATACCATCACAGAGTCTGGGAAGAAATCATTGGGCGTATATTCCGGTGGGAACGTTCAGTTGGATCTTCCCGTGAAATCACGGGATGTTCTCCTTCTGGAGGTGGTACCGGAGGAGTGAGGACTAGACCGGTGAGAAGGGTTGCAACAGACCGAGCAAAAGATTTGCATTTCAAAATGGAAACTCGTTCTGCCCATTCAATGTCGTAAGAGATGGTCGTTCGGATCAGCTAAATCGCATGGAGTGAAGGTCAAACTCTATAAAAATTAGGTTATCTTCATTTCGAATAACATCAACGATGTTCGAACTCGACAGTCCGATCCGCTGTGCAGCAGGCTTGGCGTGACAGAGACTGGATTGCATTGTCAAGAGCGTTCCGGTAGACTGGCATCAAAATTACTTGATGATTTTTAATTTTAAAAAGTGATCTATGAAAGGTATTTATTTTTTGCTTCTTGTATTTTTACCTCTTGTCTTTACAGCTTGCAACCCATCACCAAAAACCCATGATATGACAGAACAAAAGAGCGAAGCGTCGAATTGGAAAACGGAAGTCGCGACTACCTTAGAACGCTATGGCCACCGGAATTGGATTGTGGTAGCCGATGCCGCGTATCCACAGCAAAGCAATCCGGCCATCGAAACCATCGTGATCGATGCCACGCAACTGGAAGCGGTCGCATATGTCAATGAATTGATTGAAAAAGCGGGCCACGTGGACGGGACGATCTATTTGGATCGGGAACTGGAATATGTACCAGAGGATCTTGCGACAGGAGTCGATGCTTACCGAACGGAACTCTACAAGCTCCTGGATGGAAAATCAGTGACGACCCCGTTCCATGAGGATATAATCAAAAAGCTGGATGAAACGGCCAACTTATACAATGTGCTGATTTTGAAGACTGATATGATGATTCCCTACACATCGGTATTTTTTCAATTGGAATGCGGGTATTGGCCGGCAGACTCGGAGCAGACACTTCGGGGGGCTATAAAGAACGATGAAGATTAAAATGAGAAATAGGATGTGCATAACCAATTAGAGTTGTTTTTTATTCCATATAAAATCAAATGCCTATGAAAGCCATTTCTTATTATTCCATACTATGTTTATTCATTTCCTGCAGCTGGAAAGATAAAACCTCACAAAATGAATGGCAATCTTTATTCAACGGAAAAAATCTCGACAACTGGATCGTCAAAATTCATCACCACGAGGTCGGGGATAATTATGCAAACACATTTCGAGTCTCCGACGGTGTTATTCAGGTGAATTATGATCAATATGAATCGTTTGACAACCGGTACGGCCATCTTTATTACAAAGAACCTTTTTCATCGTATCATCTAAAATTTAAATATCGTTTTACGGATCAATGGATGGCCGACGCGCCGCGTTACACCTATCGAAACAGCGGAGTTATGTTTCATTCTCAGGATCCGCGGACGATCCTGAAGGAGCAGGATTGGCCCATTTCCGTTGAGTTTCAGATGTTAGCAGATGCTGGCGACGGGCAGGAAAGACCGACGGGAAACATGTGTTCGCCGGGTACGGAAGTGTTTTTTCAAGGGAAGATGGATCCCAGGCATTGTATCTCCTCCTCCTCGCCGACCTTCCAGTATGACGAATGGGTGGATGGTGAATTGATGGTCTTTGGTGATTCACTGGTCATCCATAAGATCAATGGAGAAAATGTCCTTGAATATACAAAACCTCAGATCGGGGGTGGCGTGGCAAACGGGTATGATCCGGCCATTAAAATTGATGGAAAGCCGCTTACAGAAGGATATATCGCATTACAAGCGGAAGGACAAGGTGTGGAGTTTAAGGATATACAGATTAAGCAAATAGGTAGGAGACCGTAGTTACATTTTTGATGACGAATTCACTGTTTTCTCTTGTTTGAGCTCGTATTCTAGTTTTACGTTTCATAAGTTATTGTAATTCACTCAGGCTCCAGATCGTTTCACGCCTGTCTGTCGGCAATTTAAATAACGAATGTAGCCTACTATTTAACGCGGCATATGCCTTGGCCGTTCTTCACAAATCTCAATTTTTAAAATGGGCTCGGTAATCTTTCTCACGCACCAAACAGTCCCACAAGCTTGCCGATCCCACGACCATCCTGGGATCGGCAAGCCCGTGGGACGGATGTGCTAAAGCGGGATTACCGAGCCCTAAAGTAGGGTAAGATTGCGCCTGTCGTGGCACGCGGTATTTAGTTCCTCACGCAATAGGAATTTGCCCCACATCTTAACCTGCGAGTTTATGTGAAAAAAGCATGTTGATTTTAAGAATTGTAAATGAATTCATTAACTTCACCTTGTGAAACTACGTGATTAGATAAGGAATCTCTACCTTGATTGCTGGTTCTCATGATCCATGATGACCTGGATATTATGAATAGTGATAAAGATCAAATAGCAAATAAGGAATTAGTAAGGGGTTTGAAAGAAGGAGATACAGCTTCCTTCAAAGGGGTCTTTCTATTATTCGAGCAGAAGCTCTATCGATTTGCATTTTCCATCACCAAGTCCGAATACATCTCAGAAGAAATTGTCCAGGAGGTATTTGTTAAGGTCTGGGAAAAGAGGAAAACTTTGGACATTTCGCGGTCGTTCGATTCTTATATATTTACCATGACCCGCAATCTCACGTACAATTATCTGCGGGATGCTTCCCGGCGTCAATCGATTCGAAATGAATTGTGGACGAATATTAATTCACTACAGCAACAAGCAGATGCTGAGTTGATCTTTGAAGAATATGAAAAAATAGTAGAAGACATCGTCCAGAGTCTTCCACAGCAGAAAAGATCGATTTATCGATTGTCCCGTCAGCAAGGAAAGAGTAATTCTGAGATTGCCGATATTCTGGGTATTTCGCCCAAAACGGTAAAAAATCATCTGTGGAAAACGATGCGTATGATCCGGGTTCAGTTGAAACCCTATCTTGATGATACGCTTAAAATTTTAGTGCTTATTTGTTTTATTATATGAATACCCGGGAAGTTAGAGCTCCAGCTCTGACAAAAACGGAACAGGAGCTCCGTTCCCCCGGGCAATGCAGATAGAAATTTTAGCCTGGTAGGCTCCTACCTCCCATGTTCTCCAATCCGCACTCTTCAATAAATTTTAAAAAAAAACTCCTCTTAGGCTGGGACCTTGCCTGTCACCAGGTGTATTAAGGGTAACAAATGGCGAAATAGCCAGCTGCATGAACGATCATAAACACATCAATCACCTATTCAATAGATTACTCGATAATTCCATTTCAGAGGAAGAGTTGCAGTTACTGTTAAAATATATACGGACCTCCGATTCGGACATCGAACTAAAAGAGTTGATGGGCATACATTGGGAAGACATCAAAGACGAACTGATCGAAAAAGAGCCAGGGCTTCAGACCGAAAAGCGGTATCAGGCGATTCTCCAAAAAATTGACCAAAGTCACCGAAAGACAGGTTCGAATAGACTGTCCAGCCCTTCCAAAACGAACCATGCATTGCGATGGATTGGTATCGCAGCGTCGATCTTAATTCTATTATCTGCAGGGCTGTATTGGGGTGTAAACTCTCATAAGCCTTCCGAATCGCCACTGAACAGTTCGTTGGCTACCATGAATTTTAGTGGAAAACAGGTGGTTAATTTACCAGATGGCAGCACGGTCATCCTCAATGAAGACAGTCAATTGACCTATACAGAAGCATTTGGGCAACAAACCAGAGCCATAGAATTCTCAGGAGAAGGTTATTTCGATGTGGCCCATGATCCGGACCGGCCTTTTATTGTCCATACCGGTGGGGTGAAAACGACGGTTTTGGGGACGGCTTTTAATCTCAAAGCGTACGATGAACAGTCCAATGTAGAAGTTACCGTGACCCGGGGCAAAGTGGCGGTAGGTGACGAAAAAGGGGTGTTTGAAAATATTTTACCGCGTCAGCAGCTGGTTGTTAATAAGACCACACATAAATTTAAGAGGGAAGATGTGGATCTGGACAAGGTATTAGCATGGCAAAAGGATTTTTTAATCATCGATGCCATGACGGTGGAAAAAGCAGCTGAATTGATAGGAAAGAAACATCAGGTAGATATCATCATTGAAAAAAATACATTGAAGAACTGTGAAATAAGTGCCTCTTTTATAAAGGGAGAATCCCTGGAACAAATCCTTCGGGTGGTCTGTGGCGTGCTCCAGGCAGAGTATAGGATCGATGGAAATAAGGTAGAAGTGACAGGAGGCCGAAAATGCGAGTGATAATATTAGCCTGACAGATACTATGATCTAATCCAAGTATTTATATTGTTATTTCTCAAAATATTTTCTTAATTTAAAGATACCGAAAGAAGGCCTCAGCCGATTCAATACGCTGAAGTCTATCTAGT
>NZ_JAHVHU010000013.1 GCF_019802045.1 Membranihabitans marinus
GCAAGTTCATCCTTGTCTGCAATCTGATTGACCAATTCATCGAGTAATTTTTGAGTTTGATCTTTCATAGTATAAAGTTTTTAGACTCACAAAATCAGATCAATTCCGCTCAACACAAAATTTTTTGGAAAGTCTTCTTGAACTCCACAAATACACAAACTACTTGACAGTCCCATACCCTCTAAACAAGCCCTCTAACCTCCAACTTCCAACTTCCAGTTTTTCACCTTTTCAATGAAGCTTTGCTAAAAATGTATTCCGGTATTTTTACATCAAATTGAATATCAGTGATCACGAAGTCCGTCCCTTTACCTTCTTTCAATACATCCTTGTAATTCATTTTCATCGGATACCACCGGCCATCAACCCTTTTTACATCACTAGCTTCAGCCCGCTTGAGCAGTTTACCGCTTTTTGCATACATCTCCTGTCGCAGAGGAACAAATCGTTCCTGGTCGATCCATAATTTTTGGCTTTCATAGGAAGCATCATCTACCTTGGCATGGAGCTCGAGAACCCAGGTCTTTCTTCCGTTAATGGTTTCCTGACCGATTTTTTGGGCGTTGTATACTTCAGTTAACTTCCGGTCTTCCATCATATCTTCGTAGGAAAGATCGGATCCCATCACCGATTGGCGGAGCATATGTCCCGAAAGCTGAATGGTCCGGTCGGTCGAAGGAGAATAGATCCATAAATTATCTTCGAGCTTCAGCATTTTAGTTCCTTCTTCCCGGGCCGGTGAAAGATATTCTGTATAAGACTTCTCCGTTCCTTCCGCATAGTTTTTGGATGCAACGGTACGACTGTTCCGCCGGCCATGGATAATCATCTTAGTGATGGAAATCTGAGTGTTGGAGATCATATTGTCATCTACCTTTTTGATGATACTACTCGCGTCTGTACCGGGATCTTGATGGATGAATCCCAAAACCAGTAAGGTGATTATTGCTATTTTCATTTTATTTGAATTTTATTGTTAAAAGTTCGTAGTGGTATCTTCATTTTATCGTAACTACACATTCACTTGGGAAAGTCAATTGATTTTCGCTCTTTTTCGCCCTTCCCCTAAAGGGAAAAGAGCGAAAACCGACTCGTCTCCCTTTAGGGTTGGGGCAAAACGAGGCGATTTTTCTGATGGCTGCGTAGTTACCATTTTATTACACTTCCAATTCTTTAAACAAAGTGGCTGTCTCCCGCCGGTAAATTCCGATTCCCGCCAGCATATTTCCAAATACCATCGCAAACAACCCCGGAATGAATCCAATATAAAATAAGCTAGGCGTTACTTTCGCCCGGAGTGTCGAAGGCATCATGATATTGGCCTGGTCCATATACCCGCTCACATCGATTCCGACCACTTGCAGATAATAGGTGAGCCCCAGTCCTATCGCTGTTCCTACGAAGGAACCAATAATCCCGATTAGTATGGCCTCATACACCAATGTTCGATAAATACCACCCTTGGACTCGCCGAGTGCCAGCCGTATGCCAAATTCATTGTACCGGCGCAATCCTGCGATCAAGCCGGTATTCCAAAGCACCAGCGACATCGCAAAAACAAAGATGGCTACAAACAGGCCTGAGGCTAGATCTACATAGGTGAGTAATCCGTCGAGATTATTCTGATTCCTGAGTTTTAGCATGACCGGGGCAAATTCATCCTTATTGCCGGTATGTTTGGAATTGAATGCATTTTTTACTTTCTCTGCTTTCTCGTCGTCATATACGCCTGTATTCAGAAAACCCAGTATTTCTCCCGCACCATCCTCCATATCCAGCATTTGCTGCGCATCCCATACATCCACGATGATAGCCCCTTTGTCCATAGAAGCTATCCCAAAACGGATGGTTCCGGTCACCACAAAATTTGCAAAGGTCATGCTCCCATTCATGGACGTGCCAAAATAAGTCACAGAGTCACCTATAGATATACGGAGTTTTTCTGCAAATTCATGGCCTATAATGGCCTCACTACGCTGGGTGGGTAAAGATCCGGTAACGAGCGAACTCTTGAGATTAAGCCGTTCCACCTCATTGTTTTTAGTGGAAAGTAATTCAATGGCCAGCCCGCTTGCCGGTCCTTGTCCTTTCGTTTCTCCCTGTTCATCGGGTACATCGATCAATCCCCCAAAGCGGATGCGCTTCACCCATTCCATGTCCGGGAATTCATTTTGCAGTGATTTTACCAATGAATCCACACCGAGAAGAGCGAGATCGATCGGCACCTGATCTTTATTTTCGGCATAAGCCTTGGTCATCACCTTGACATGGCCGGTCTCAAACCGAGCATTTTGATCTATGGTATCGCCCATCATGCCAGTGATATATCCGCTGAGCAGGACCGTGAGTGCTACACCCAGCGAAATGATGATGATCGGCAGCACACTTCGACTGCTATCTCTGATGATCCCCTTGAATAAAAATTTTATCATTGTATTTTTCCTTTTAAAGCCATGACGGGATCCATTCTTGCAATTTTTCGGGCAGGAATCAAGCTGACCAAGGTAGCTGATATAATCAGCGCTAGGACGGTAAGGACGATCAACTCAACACCAAATACCGGGTAGATGGTTCTCGGTAAATTCACACCCATATCCTGATAGAACTCAGGGAGGGTAATACCCATCCGACTCAATACTATAAAAAGCGGAATCCCATATGCCATCCCCAAGACTACCCCAAACACACTGTACATGGCTCCTTCTACGGTAAACAAGCGCAGCACCTGCATTCTTGTCATCCCCATGGCCACATACGTTCCGATCTCTTTTTGTCGCCGGAATATGGAAAGGACCTGTGTGTCGAAAATGGCGATCAGGGCTATAAACAGTAGGATGATGTACATAAAATTGCCCGATACTTTTTTCATTTCTATCAGATCGCGGAAATCCTGCAACAACTCATCCTGACTTTCAAAATTCCAGCCGTCGAAGTTTTCAGTTTGAAAATCACTATCCGCTATATATAGCGTTGCCTGTCCGTGAAGTCCGGTTAATTCCCACAGCCTTTCTACCGGCATCCAGATTTGTCCATTGTCCATCGAGGCTACGCTCGTGTCAAATATCCGATGAACGGTCACATCAGCTGCGTCAAACGTGCCGTTTTTATCCCGCCATCGCATTAGCACCTGATCCCCTTCTTTTAGTTTGGCCGTCTCTGCCATTCTTTTGCCGATCAAGACCGGAATATTCGCATGACTACTATCCAGCGAGGCCGTTGGCAGCGCTATGGTTTCCTGACCTGCCGGGATGCCTTTTAACAGGACAGATTTCAGACGGCCTTGAGGATAAATGGTGGCCTGTCTGATTAGCACCGGGGTCAGGTTCTTTGTGTCGCTGTCCGGCAGGTGGCCATGACCATCCGCAATGGTGAAAGCGTCATTGGGATCATAATCATTATTCAGAAGATAGCCGTTTGCGTATTCCCATTTTATGCTCTCCTGCAAGGATTGTTGATTCCAGCCATCAATCAGACCGTTGAAAAATATAATAACTACAAAAACAAAGGACAATACGATCACATTGAGCCAGGTCCGTAAACCTGAACCGATGAGGTTTTTATACGCTATTTGGAAGGCTAATTTCATTTCAAAGTCTTTTGAGGGGTGACCTGCTTGTCTTCTGCTATGCTGCCGTCTTTTAGGGTGATAATTCTTTCCAGATACTTCATGACCTTTTCGTCGTGGGTGGAAAACAAAAAGGTCGTATCCAATTCTTCGTTCAGTTTTTTCATAATTCGCATAATCTGATGCGCATTTTTGGCATCCAAATTAGCGGTCGGTTCATCCGCAAGCATGATGTCCGGTTTCTTTACGATAGCCCGGGCAATGGCCACCCGTTGGCCTTCCCCTCCGGAGATTTTATCCGGTTTCTTGTCTGCCAGGTCTTGCAATCCGACCCACTCCAGGGCCTCCATGACTCTTTTTTTGCGTTCTGAAGCACTTACATTTTGCAGTATCAATGCAAATTCCACATTTTCAAACACCGTATACACCGGTAACAGATTATAGACTTGGAAAATAAATCCGATGTGAATGTTCCGCAATTTGGCCGATTCTTTATGCGTTAATTCAGAGATGTTTTGTCCCATGACGATGGCCTTTCCCTCCGTAGGGCTATCCAGTGACCCGATAATATTGAGTAAAGTAGTTTTACCAGATCCGCTGGGTCCGACCAGACCGGCAAATTCACCTTTGTCTATTTCCAGGTTGATCCCTTTCAGTGCTGTAAAGTACCTGCCGTCACCCACCGGAAATTTCTTGACGACGTTATCTAATTTTAGAATTTGTTTGGTGCTCATTAGTCTGTGGTTTTTTAATAATTATAAACGGCCATGATTCGGATCCCTGGTCCGGCAAACTGATTGACCAGCTCATTTTGTTGAATACCCTGTTGGTTTTTGGGATTATAGGAGGCCATGATGTACCCGGTTATCTTTTTAAATTGATGCTGAAAATTTAAAAAATAGGTGAATTCTTTGGTCGGCCAGTTGAAGTAGGTAAAGGCATTCAGGTTATCCCACAAGCCGAAGGGGTATGAAAGACTCAGAGCGGTAATATGGGCCGTGTTTTTAAATTCGAATGCCTGCCGGTCAAATGAAGTGAACAGGTGTTCTAGGACTACATTCAATCCATTTCCTACCCCAAAGGTATAGTCTGTTCCCACATTCAGTAAAGCCTGGTTGGTCAGATCGCCGACATCTTTGGACTTGTGTATGTAAGACGCTTCAAACCACAGCCCTATTTTAATATCCCATTTCCCATCCAGTCCAATCCGGTTCTCGGGGATCTGTTCGATGGAAGGAACAGAAGTAAGGTCGCGTGAATCCGCGGTGCGGTGATGATAAGAGAGTGCTATTTCGCCCCGGGGCGTGGGATGTTGGATCCGGCCCCCGAATTCAGGCTGTATTTGGTAGGTGTTGACCACATCAAATCCCCGTCTCTTTTCATTTCTCCAGAGTCCCCAGAGCCAAATGTTCGCGTTATTCAGAAAATAATACCGACCCAATAAACCATATACACCGTTGGTTAGTTGCAGTGGATCACGCGGGTCTATTTCATTGAACCATTGTAACGGACGGAGTAAAGTAGCAGAACCAAAATCGATTTTTTGTAATCCGGCCCTGATTTCAAATTGCCTGCCTGAATATCTGGCCCATAAGCGGTAGGGGCGGAGGGTGCCGTCCGTAGTAGCTGAATCAAACGGGCGGATGAAGGAAGAGCCGGAGATGTTGGCGGCAGCTTCAAAATCGATCAATTTCGTAGAATCTACCGGAATAGTATAACGCAATTCGGGAATATACCGAATCCCGGTGAATACATCCAATTCATTATCCGGACTGTAGTTGCCCACGGCAGAAATTTGTCCTTTAAATTCCAACGAGGTGCTTTTCTGGCCAAAAACGGAGCAAAAAATGAAAAGCATTCCGATGGTGCAATATGTAATTCTCTTTTTCATTCCGATTCATGATCAGTAGTCAGAATACCATAAAAGAAAAAATTGATGATTTCCATGATGGCGTCATCACTATCTTCGAACAGCGCTAAGAACGTGTCATCCATTATTTTTTCATTAAAAAGGTTGAGCATGTAATGGATAAATTCAATTTTAAGATCTTTTCTGATCCATCCTTTCTTTTGCGCAGATCGGAGATCTTTAATAAACATCAATTCTGTATTCTTTCTCTCTTCCACCAGCCGGTTGCGCAATCCGGAATGGTCGCTCATGATATCTTTTAGAAACTCATTGCTGATGCCTTTAGAAGCGGTATGTTTCATTTCGACCACCTGTTTTATTTTTTCCGAAAACGGTATATCCCGGGCCATAATGGATTTGTATTCCCGGAGTCCATTTTCCAGGATAGCATCCAGGACTCGTTCGGCTACATCCTCTTTATTGCTGAACATCCGGTAGTAGGTGGTTTTACTCACCCCGGCTTCTTTGGCAATTTCTTCTACGGTGACGCGCTTGATACCGTGCTTCCAGAACAATCCTTTTGCGGTGTCGATAATAGACTGCTCCGTGGTCTTTTTCATCTTGATGACAATCTGTTTTTTTCCCTAATGAGTGTAATGTAACGAAAATAGTTCAAAATAACACTAATCGTTACATTCTTTATTTTTCGTTTACCGAAGAAGTGGCGTGGAAATGCATTAATTTAGGGATTACTCGTTTTTTTTTTGCAGAAACCCCAGTATAAGTCAGAGATTTTTAACGAGCAGTATATCTTACACTTAATTTCTATCCAATAACCAATGCTCCTAATGCTACAAAAATACTACAATGGTCAATCTTAACTTCCAAAGTCAGAACACGACCAGATAAACCCTCGTACAGGCGGCTTTAACCGCCTACCGCGTTCGCTATCTCCAGCGACTAAAGTCAGCTTGCCCCATATGGAATTTGGGGCCGCTACAGGAGTGGATGTTTGTATGTTACAAGGGTAGTATGTCTTTGTGGGATGAAAAGTGTTTACAAGCGGAAGCTGTAATGTAAACGGATCAAATAAATTTGTTGACCAACTGGAGATCAACCCGTCGTAAAATTCATCGCTCCAAAAGTTGTCGGCCGGCTTATTCGGTGATATGCCCCCTCATCACTTGGCGTATTGTGGGGGTTTAGCAGGAGATCGAATGGATTGAAATGTTACGATAGAAAGTTTATTAATACTCAGAACCCCGGATGAAGTTCAAATTTATTAACCCCCGGTCATCAAGTGCAATAGGGGGACGATTCTCCCTGTTGAGAACCCAGTATGGGGTTCATTGCTGAGCTTTAGTCCGGAAACGACCAGGGGGTCTAAAAAAGGTGAAATTGAAATTCCTTCAATCTTTTCATAGAAAATAAAAAAAATACTACGTCATAAGTGACTGATAATCAGAGGTGATTGATTGGGGTGGCAAATTATAATTATTTATAGTTCAATGAATAGTGAACTATAAAAACTAATTGTCTATATTTGCATCGTTATTCATCAAATGATTTACAAATGGCAACGAAAAAGAGTATAGAGCAAAAAGTCGAAGATTTGGGCGTCATCCTCGAGCGATTTTCCTACACACCCATAGAAAGTCGCGTGTTTGCTTATTTGTTGGTTGCCAATCCGCCCTACAAAAGCTTTGATGACATCATGGAGTTTTTGAAAGCAAGCAAGGGTTCTACCAGCAACGCTATAAATCGATTTATGCACGAAGGAACCTTGACCTATCGGACCTTTAGTGGTGACCGGAAACGATATTTCATGATTGATATCGGGGCCTGGAAGAAAAACCTGGAGAACATCGCCATGACGCTGACTGCATTTAGTGAAGTGCTGGAAGCTACCTTGGAAATTCGCGATCCGGAGGAACATGTGGAATTTGTCACAGAATTGCGCAATGTACTCGATTTTCAAATTTATTTGTCCAATCAAATCGAGTTAGCCATTAAAGAATGGAATAACCGGTAAATTTTTTTGCCTGATAAGTTCATAAAAAACTGAACAAGAAATACAGAAATAAACAAAACATATTTTAGTAAACAAAGTGTAATTATGAAGTTCAATGTTGTTTTTATAATGATCGTCTTTTTTGCTCTGCAAAAGAGTTACGGTCAGGAAGATACCCTCCGGTTGACCTTGTATGAGACCATCGAAATGGCAATACGGAACAATCCCGATTTGAAAAGGGTGAAATTAGGAGAATCTCTGGTTGAAACACAGATTGCCGGAATCAAGTCTGCCATGTATCCCCAGGTTTCTGCAAATTTTGGTTTCTCTGATAATTTTTCCATTGCGAAACAATTGTTGCCCGGAGAGATTGTCGGACAGCCTGGCCAGCAAATTCCGGTTGAATTTGGAACCCGGTTTGGATTGCAGGGTGGCGTGGAGGTAAATCAATTATTGTACGACAAAAACTATCGCGCCAATCTGAATAAAGTGGGGCTGACTCAGAATATAGCCCGATTGCAAACCATCTCAAATACAGAAACCCTGGTATACAACACGGCTCAGCTTTACATTCAATATCAAATATCTGAGGAGCAACGAAAGCTCCTGGAAGATAACATCAACCGGACGAATACGCTGGTGGACATTTCTAAGGCCCAATATGAAAATGGGATTATTAAAAAACTGGACCTGGATCAGATTCGGGTTAACCGGACGAACCTGGAGTCAGAATTAACCAATACCACGATTTCACAGCGTCAACTAATCAATGCATTGCGGTTTTACCTGGATCTTGATTCGGACACACAGATCGTACTGGATGAAGAATTGAATGACACGGAACGGTATCCCCTCTATCCGTACTCAGCCACGCAAGAAAATATACAATACAAACTCATTGACCAGCAGTTGGATCTGACCGCTTTGGAAAATGATGTAATCAAAGCGGGGTATTATCCCACGGTTTCTGCATTCTTCCGGTACAATTATTCCGGACAGAGTAGAAAACTCACCTTTGATAACGATATCTATTCAGGGTTTGGAGCCGGCACCTATGGGGTGAATGTCTCTATTCCTGTGTTCGATGGGTTTCGAAAAAAGAGAAAGCTTCAGGAAAATAAAGTGCGAATTCAACAGCTGAAACACGACCGGGAAGTGGTGGAGAATAACATCCAGCTGGAGTTCGATAATGCCGTGAACGAGTTGGTTCAAAACGAGCAGTTGATAGAAAAACAACAAGCCAATATGGATTTGGCTAAAGATGTGTACGAGGTCACTCAACTATCTTATCAGGAAGGAGTGGCTCCTTTGACTGAACTCCTAAATGCAGAGACCAGTCTTAAGAATGCCCAAACCCAATACCTCAGTGCGTTGATCAACTTCAAACTGGCCGAACTGGATCATATAAAAGCGAGTGGTCAGCTGGCGGAATTAATTACTTCTAATCAATAAATAAACCATCAAAAAAGCAGAAAAATGAAATATTTTAAAATTATAGCATCGGTCCTGATCTTAGGTATCCTGGTTTATCTGGGCACTTCCAAACTAAAATCGAATAAAGAGATTATTGATCAACATGCCCAGCAGGAAGAAACATTTATAAAAGAAATTCCGGTCAACATAGTGGCGGCCAGGGAGATCAAATCCTCAAATGAGCTCGAACGAGTAGGCACCTTTGAGGCCCGGAAAGAACTGAGCATGATCGCTGAGACTCAGGGTCGGATTACGCACCTGTACATCACGGAAGGTCAGCATGTCAAAAACGGACAACCCATCGCCAAAATAGACGATACATCAATCCAGTCGCAGCTCTCTACGGCCAAAGCTGCTTTGCAAAAAAGTAAAAAAGACCTGGAGCGGTATGAAAACCTTCTGTCGGTTGGAGCGATTAGTCAGACCCAATACGAAGAAATTGAATTGTCCGTGCAAAACAATCTGACCAACCTCACTTCCATCGAATCCCAATTGAAATATACTACGGTAAATGCCCCCATGAGCGGCGTGATCAGCGATATCATTCTGGAAGAAGGAAGCTTTGCCAGTCCAGGGACAGAAATTGCCCGGATTGTGGATGTCGGTCGACTAAATCTGATCGTCACTGTGGATGAAACCAATGTGCCGAAAATTAAAGAAAAAGAACAGGTAAAGATAACCACAGAAGTGTATCCCGATCATGTCATTCAAGGTCGCATCATCCAGGTTGGTGTAAAAGCTGATGCTGCACGTAAATATGAGATAAAAATCGAAGTGGCCAACAAGGGTGAAAATCAATTGAAAGCAGGTATGTACGGTACAGCAAGTATTCCCTTGAAAGAACGGGCTGATGAATCGGTGCTGGTCATTCCACGGAAAAGCGTGGTGGGTAGCGTCAAACAACCCCGGGTATTTGTCCTGAAAGATGGAAAAGCGGTGCTAACAGACATTCGGATAGGAAAAAACATGGACGATTCCGTCGTGGTACTCGAGGGCCTTGAACCCGGTCAGCAGGTTATTACGACCGGTCAGATTAACCTTGATGATGGTCGTGCGGTGAAAGTCATCCACGATGTATCCTCCAATTAAACAACAGAAACAAGAAATAATGAATATCACAGAATTATCAGTTAAGCGACCTTCGCTGGTCATTGTATTATTTAGTGCTTTGGTTTTCTTTGGACTGTACGGGTATCAAAGTCTGACCTACGAACTTTTACCGGATATTTCAGCGCCCGTGGTAACCGTAACCACTGTGTACCCGGGTGCATCGCCTTCGGAAGTGGAGACTTCGGTGACACGACCCATCGAAGATGTGCTTTCCTCCCTCGAAAACCTGGAAAAAACACAGGCTATTTCTATGGAGGGTGTTTCGACCGTCGTTGTCGAAATGAAATATGGAACCAATATCGACTTGACCGTCCAGGATGCCCAACGGAAAATTGATGGGATCATGGTCGATATGCCGGATGATGTCAAAGATCCTTCCATAGGTAAATTCTCTCTGGATGAATTGCCTATAATGCGTCTTGGAGCTACGTCCACCATGGAAGATGTGGCGTTTACCAAGTTGTTTGAAGACCGTATTCAACCCGAATTATCGAGAATAGAAGGAGTGGCTCAAGTACAGATAATCGGAGGTGCAGACCGTGAGATAAATATTAATGTTAACGCAGATAAGCTAAAATATTATAATCTTTCAATCTTGCAGGTTTCACAGGCTATTGCCCGTGCAAACATCAACTTCCCCACAGGTAGTATTAAAGATGTGGATCAAACGGTTTTGGTCAGGTTGTCCGGTAAGTTTCGTACCCTGGATGAACTGCGGAATCTGGTCATTACCGGAAACGGCAATGGATCTCAGGTCCATCTTAGTGATGTGGCCGAAGTCTATGATACGAAAAAAGAAATCACCACGATATCCAGGATCAATGGAGACCCTGCCATGGGCATTACCATTTCCAAGCAAAGTGATGGAAATACCGTCGAAGTTAGTGCGCAGGTTCGCAAAAGACTGGCCGAACTGGAAGACCAGTATGCTGCTGAAAATTTGAAATTTGAGATTGCTAATGATAGCTCTGTATTTACATTGGAAGCGGCAAATCATGTTATTAATGACTTGATTCTGGCTGTGGTACTGGTGGCATTTATTATGTTGTTTTTTTTACACAACTTTAGAAATGCGATTATTGTCATGGTAGCCATCCCGGTCTCGGTCATATCTACCTTTGCGGTGATGAGTGTGGCGGGATTTACATTGAATCTGATGACCTTGCTGGCTTTGTCCCTGGTGATTGGAATTCTGGTAGATGATAGTATCGTGGTATTGGAAAATATTCATGCCCGGATGGAAAAAGGAGAGTCGGCCTGGGATGCTGCAATGGGCTCCTGGAAGTCGATTGGTGTTTCTGTGTTTTCTATTACCATGGTGATCGTGGTCGTGTTTTTACCTATTGGAATGGTATCGGGCGTAGTCGCTGATTTGCTCCGACAGTTTTCTCTGGTTGTGGTGACCTCGACACTGATCAGTTTATTGGTGTCCTTCACTTTGACCCCCTGGCTGGCCTCTCGGTTTACCAGGCTGACCCATCTTAGAAAGGATAAAGTATGGCATTGGCCGCTTATTTGGTTTGAACGGATGATTAAAAGTATCGAGTCGGGATACCGGACCATTCTTGAGTTTGCCTTGCAGCATAAAATAGCTACTATGGTTGTTATTTTTGGGATGGTCTTTGCCTCGACGACCTTATTTACGAAAGGATATATCGGAGCGGAATTTGCTGCCAGCGGGGATAACGGAGAATTTCAGATTAAGATAGAAATGCCGAAAGAAACACCCATTGGGCAAAATAACAGCCTCACTCAGGAAGTGGAAGCATATTTGTTGCAACTACCGGAGGTGGAAAATGTATTCACCACCGTCGGACAAAGTTCAGGGTCTATGAGTACAGCCACCACAGCCTATCTTTCCGAGATCAATGTAAAGCTGGTGAGTGCTCAGGAAAGGAATCTGGCTTCTGATGAATATGCACGTATGGTCAAAGATCACCTGAACCGAACCATTCCCGGTGCTAAGTTTACGGCATCTGCGGTAAGCATGGTCGGTGGAGGTACGACAGCCCCTATCCAGTTGGTCGTGCAGGGCAGTGATCTAAATGAATTGTTGCCTTTTGGTGGAAAACTAGTCCGGGAGGTCAGTAAAGTACCCGGGACCTCCGAAGTGAAGTCTACCGTAGAAGGCGGCAACCCGGAGATCAGTGTTGATATAAAAAGAGATCGGCTGGCTGATCTTGGTTTATCGATCGATGGGGTAGGGGCTACCATGCAAAATGCTTTTACCGGCAATACGGATTCGAAGTTCCAGGACGACTCGTATGATTATGATATTCGTGTTCAGTTGGATGCGTTTGACCGACGGGATATTTCTGATATTTCAAATCTGACCTTCCTCAATGACAAAGGTGAGTTGGTGAAGCTCAGTCAGTTTGCCCATGTCACGGAAGATACGGGACCTTCGCGTCTGGAGCGAAAAGATAAAGTTTCATCTCTGACGATTGAAAGTCAACTCGTTGGTCGGGATCTGGTGTCAGTGGGTGATGAAATTCAGGAACGGATCGATCGCATGGATATTCCTGTGGGTATCTCCATTTCGCAGGGGGGTGATTTGGAATCACAGGCAGAAGCTTTTGGAAGTCTTATTTTTGCGTTGTTGACTTCATTGTTATTGGTATATCTTATCATGGTTGCCTTGTACGATAGTTTTATCTATCCGTTTGTTGTAATGTTTTCCGTACCGGTAGCTATCATTGGTGCCTTGTTAGCATTGGCGCTAGCGATGCAAAATATGTCCATTTTTGGCATGCTTGGTATGATTATGTTGATCGGTTTGGTTGTCAAAAATGCGATATTAATTGTCGATTTTGTAAATCAACTCAAAGCGGAAGGAATGGACCGGAAGCAAGCAGTGATAAAGGGCACCCTGGAGCGATTTCGGCCTATTTTGATGACCACGATTGCCATGGTGATAGCTATGATCCCGATTGCGGTAGCGACGGGTGCGGGTTCGGAATGGAAAAATGGACTGGCGTGGGTACTGATCGGTGGTTTGACGAGTTCTATGATTCTGACCATGATCATCGTGCCGGTAGCTTATCGGATGGCGGATGATATTCAGGAATGGATTGCGAAGAAATTTGGTAAGGAGGAAGCAAAAGAGGAGGAAGTTTCTACGAAAAACCTGATCGGAGCATGAGAGCCTGGTTGTCTCTAGGGTTGCGATTCATAAATCATTATGGTAAATTCTGCCCCTTTTTATGCTATCCTGCGTTGCAAAGCCTCACCATCTCCAACGATTTGGGGATGGTGAAATGGGCTTTAAGCTCAGTATAGCAAACCGCATGACTCCCCGGGCTAAAGCACCAGGACAAAACACGCTAAACGAGGACCTCACCGTGTTGGGGATGGGAGCGCTTCATATATTTCATACAACTTCTGACTTGGAGCACTAGTCTACAGAATCTAACTTCTAGCCGCTGATTTCTCTAGCATCAGTGTTTCGATGGTTTTTCCTTTTAGTTTGCTTTCGGCCCAGGTCATGGCATCGAGATACAGCAATGCTTTCCCTTCGTAGGTGTCTTTGGTGTAGAGATTCAATTCGTCAATAAGGGCTTGATAGGTTTGCTGGGACAACGATTGATTCGAACGCAACTGGGTACGAACAAACTGAATAAGAATTTGCTGAACTTTATTTTTTTCTCTCATTTTTTTAAAAAACTTGGTGGCTGATTTAATTAAATGAGTCAGAAGTGTAAAGTTTTTTTCTTCAAAATGGGAGAGGATAAAGAGCAGCCAACTGTAACATTGGATATCTTCCCGAAGATGCCAGACATTGAGATTCAGTATTTTGTGCAGA
This sequence comes from Membranihabitans marinus, assembly GCF_019802045.1. Lineage (GTDB taxonomy): Bacteria > Bacteroidota > Bacteroidia > Chitinophagales > Saprospiraceae > Membranihabitans > Membranihabitans marinus_A. The sequence goes on from NZ_JAHVHU010000013.1 coordinate 13,811, forward strand.
TAGTTGATCGCCTGGTCATAATTTCCTCGCGCAAAGAAAGTCCATGCAAACTTGTAGTAAAATTGCATGACCCGGTGATTGTCCAGTTGAGGGGCATACAACGCCAGTCTGCGTTCAATACCAGGGACCAGGGCGACATTTTTATCATAGCGGCCGTTGAGGCTAGCCAGATCCAGTTTACTAAAATTGCTATACAAAAAATAGATGATCTCTGAAGTTTGGTTGAATTGCTCATGATTGGAGTCGTAAAATGCATCCAATGATTGAAGCGTGGCCCAATACTCTGCTTCGTTGTCCAGATGAAAACAAGCGGTCATGACATAGTGCATCCCCCGCATGTAAAGATCTGGATTGACACTAGCCATCATGGGGTCATCATGGAAAAAGCCAGCCCATTTGCGGGCGTGAAACAGGCAGTTTTCAAAATCGAGTAAAATATAGTATAACCAGACATAACTTTGGTGCCAGTACACCTTTTCAAAAAAGCTGAGTGCTTCATAAGCGACATCGGGTTTATTAGCTTCGAAATATTGATAGACGTGATCGGCATCATCCTTATTTTTAGCGTGGCCTCCTTTGATGTAAAGACCATGAATCTTCAATTTTAGATTGGTCAATGCAGATTCCATATTGATCATCTTGTTCGCATAATCGGAGGTCTCTATCAGGTCTTCCATTTTGCCTGCAATACTCCTACTTCGTGTTATGTGCTTTTCTTCAATTCTTTTTTCAAATTCAAGGATTTCAAAATACAATACATTTTGGTGCGCATCACGGGCTATGTTTTTGACCCGGTTGAGGATTTTTAGGCTTTGCATATAAAGTCCCTTGCCATACAATATCCGGGCGAAGTCAAGCTGTTCGCGAATCTGTATATCCAGTTCTTTGTCGATGTGTATGTTTCTCAATGCCTTCATAATTTGGGTATACAAATGACGCTTGAGATTGGGCAACTGACTTTTGGTTATTTGTGGTGATTTTTGAAAAATCAGCGCTTCGTCGTATTCCTCCATACCATCCAATATTTCAAAAAGCCGTACGAATTTACTAGTCCCCTGATTGTGAGAACGACTTGCAAAGAGCTTAAAGCTTCGTTTTTCTGATTTATTCAGGCTTTTTATTAAGCCAAACAGCTGTTCAGAATTGGAAATGGGCATGACAAAATGATCTTTTATAAAGAGTTGATTACCAATTTATATAGTAAAAAAATACGTGTTTTCTATTCACAAGAGGCTAAAAATAGTGGTTTTATTCTGGCTTATACCTATTTAAATTTGAGTTTTTCCAAAAGAAGTTGCACTGAAATAGCATCCCGGCTGGAAAGAATGGAATTAAATTTTATAATTATTGATTAAACCAACTTAAATGAAGAATCTAATACCTATGCTAATAATGGGGTTGTTCGCAACTCTACCCATGAAAGGACAAGATACGATGGCACCTTTGAAAATTTCCGGATCTGTCGATGTTTATTACAAGTACGATCTACGTAGTGGATCTGACGGTCTGGAAGAATCCAATATTAACACCAGCTTTGCCGGTGATCATAATTCAGTATCCATTGGAATGGCCAATCTAATTGTTTCCCAGACACTCGAAAAAGTTGGTTTTGTCGCGGATTTGTCTTTCGGGCCCAGAGGCCAGGATCGATCTATACTCAATGCAAAAGATGGGAATAGTTTTCATATTCAAAATCTCTACCTGACTTATTCACCGTCGAAAGGGTTGACATTTACGGCAGGTTTTATGGGAACGTTTATAGGTTATGAGGTGATTTCACCCGTGGACAACTTTCATTATTCAACTTCTTATTTGTTTACGAATGGTCCTTTTCAGAACGCCGGAATAAAGGCTTCGCTTGTGATCAGTGATAAGATCACCATTATGGCCGGGTTGTTCAACGACTGGAATGTCTACCACGATGCGAACGGGTTGGCTGATTTTGGTACCCGATTGAGCTTAAATCCGGTCGTGGGATTTGATGTGGACTTTCATCTTCTGACCGGTCCTACATCGGGAACAACTGTCGATGTTGTTTCCAGGTATGCCTGGACTTCCATGTGGAGTACCGGTGTTAATTTTACAGTCCAACGCAAAGCGGAAATGGTACCTGATTATGCGGGGCTGGCCCTGTATCAGGAGGTGATTTTATCAGATGCACTGGAGCTGGGTGTGCGGACAGAATGGTTCAAGTATACCAACCAAAATAACGGGACCGGCTCATTTATGAATTCCGGTTACTTCGCCGCTACTTTAACAGGGAATATTAATCTGGGCCCTCTAACATTAATTCCGGAGTGGCGGTATGATTTCTCGGAGAGGCCAGAATTCTCTGACCGTCATGGTGATCCGGTATCATCTGCCAGTCAGATTTTGTTAGCAGCAGTATATGCTTTTTAATTCGTGGACAGAGCACGAATACAATGCTCAAATAATAGGACAAAGAATTCGTGATGAAAAGGCAGGCCTTGTAAATACGGCCGGAAAGAAACGGAAGATTTTTAGAATAGATTTAAACACAAAAGGCTTGAGAAATTAATCTCAAGCCTCCTTAATTCTTCAAAGAAAAGAAATGCTTACGAATTCTTCCGTAAGTACTCCTCTCTGTAAACTGCATCGAGAATTTCTTCCCGTCGTTCGACTGAAGGTTTTGTGAATTGCTTTCGGTTACGCAATTCTTTTAGGATACCTACGCGTTGGTACTTTCGCTTATAGCGCTTCAACGCTTTGTCGATCGAGTCGTTATCTTTTACATCGATTATCAGCATATAATTTTTACCTCTTTAAAACAACTAATAAATAAAATTTATGTGATTCCGCTGGGGGTCGAACCCAGGACCCCTTGATTAAAAGTCAAGTGCTCTACCAACTGAGCTACGGAATCATCCACTTTTTTCGTAAAGCGATGGCAAAGATACAATCATTCATAGAAAATCCAAACCATAGAAATACTTTTTCCGGGATTGATAAGGATATTTTTAATTTAGACGAAGGGATATGGGGTTACAATCTTATCCATTCCTTTAGAAATGAGCATTTTAATTCTATTAGTCCACTGTGTTGAAAATTTGTGATTAACTCCCGAATTGATTTGATTCATTTAGGTCAAGGATTTCAATATTATCCTCCAGCGGAATAACAAACATTTTTCCGCTGCGTGCCAGTGAGACTGGTTTGAAGGTTTTTTCAGCTTCCTCTTGAAATACCTTAATGTTCTTGTATCTGCTGCTGTAATGACCCAACAACAAATGCTCAGCTTGAGCATCCAAAGCGGTCTTAGCCGCTTCTGTGGCTGTGGAGTGATACCGTTCGGTGGCCAGTTCCTGATCCGAACCAAGGAAGGTAGATTCATGGTACAACAAGCGAACAGGTCCTATAAAGTCAGCGCATTCTTTGAAGTAAGCCGTATCCGATACATAGGCATAGGAACGGGGGGTGGGGTGGCGTTCAATGTGTTTCAGTGTGTAGGGTTGGTCCTGTATCCGAATTGATCCTCCATTCAGAAGTATTTTGATATCTTGGTCCGAAAGATTAAGCGCCGTGACTTTTTCTTTGGACAGGTATTTACGGTTAATTTTTTCACGAATGCGGTAACCATATGTCGGAATCCGGTGACGGAGCGGAAAGGCTACAATGTCCATTGCTGTATTATTTACAATATTGACCGGGGTCACATTGGTGATTTCTTGAATATTAATGGGGTATTTGAAATCGTGACTGGTGATGCCAATCATGAACTCGATGTATGATTTGATCCCTTGGGGCCCAAATATGTGTAGTGGTGACGTGCGTCCATAAAGATTGTAGGAAGTGAGTAGGCCGGGTAAGCCAAAGATATGGTCACCGTGCATATGGGATATCAGTATCGTGTTGATCCGTGATTTTTTGATGCCGTATTCCAACATCCTAAGCTGTGAACCTTCCCCGCAATCGATTAAAATACTATCAATCCCCGTTTGAAGGACTTGTCCAGACGGGTATCGGTCAATTGTAGGAACGGCCGAGTTGGCCCCCAGAATACAAAGTTTCCAATTCATTCTTCTTCTTCACTTGCGAAGTCTTTTTCAAGTTGTTCCATCATGACGTAGTCGATCGCTTCGTCAAGAGTGGGGATGATTATCAGTATTTTATCCAATTTAGAAATCTCGATTAATCGCTGTACAGCGGCATGATTTGCGTTGCACAAAACAAACAGTCCGCCGTCTCTCCACAGTCGGTGGCCTGTCAAAATGGCGCTCAGTCCTGACGAATCGACATATTCGATTTGTTCCATGTCGAGTACCATGTGTTCAACACCTTCATTGTGGAAGAAAACCAGTTCAGACTTGAGTTGTGGCGCATTCAGAGAATTAATTTGTGGTTCATCGATGCGTAGAACCGTGTATATATCGTGTTTATCGACCGTGTATTTCATATTGGTATTAAATTTGATGATAAGTATAGTGAAATGTCAGAAACTTCAAGGAAGAAAATTGAAAAAATTAATTGTAAAAGTTATTTCTCAGGACCGGCTGCTCAAAAGTAGCCTTATTCCCAAAAATAATGTTAATTTACCTTCGTTTCTGAAGCATTCTAATTTTTTATTGTTTCTTAGAATAAAGTTATATCTCTCTATATGAAAAAGTTCTCACCAGAAGTAAAGAAAATACTCAGTCACAGCAAAATCCAGGCAAAGCGAATGGGGCATGGATTTGCGGGGCCGGAGCATATATTGCTTGGAATCATACACGAAGAGGAAAGTTTGGCGGCCAAGGTTTTTGAATCTTTGGACGTGGATTTGGTTGAGTTGTCCGATTATCTTGAAAAGTATAGCAGTAACCAGGTTCGGCCAGTAATTAGCCCTGATCGTGATATTCCATTTGACAAACACGCTGAAAAAATATTAAAGTTTTCAGTTCTTGAAGCCAAGGTATTTAAGAACCAGGAAATTTCCCCTGAACTAATCGTCTTGTCCATGCTTAAGCATCAGGAGAACAGAGCTTCCAAGATCCTAAAGCAATTTGACGTCGATTATGAAACGTATAAAAATGAATTGTACTATCTGATTAATGAGGATCAGGTGGATATTGATGTTTATTCTCAGTCCGCATCGGATGATTCGCCCTCCTACGAGGATGAGGGCAGTTCGACCCGAGGATTTCAGAAACGAGGAGCCAAAAAATCGACGACACCTGTATTGGATAATTTTGGGCGGGACATTACCCGGTTGGCCGTCGAAGATAAGCTGGATCCCATCATAGGCCGTGACGAGGAGATCGAGCGGGTTTCGCAGATTTTAAGTCGTCGGAAGAAGAACAATCCGATATTAATCGGGGAGCCCGGGGTGGGCAAGACCGCCATTGTAGAGGGACTTGCGCTTCGGATCCAATCAAAAAAAGTTTCCAGGACCTTGTTTGATAAACGGATTGTCATGCTGGACTTGGCTGCACTCGTAGCAGGAACCAAATATCGGGGACAATTTGAGGAGCGAATGAAGGCGATTATGAATGAGTTGGAGAAAAACTCGGATGTGATCCTGTTTATTGATGAGATACATACGATAGTTGGTGCAGGAGGAGCGACCGGATCATTGGACGCATCGAACATATTCAAACCAGCCCTGGCGCGGGGAGAGTTGCAATGCATCGGTGCTTCGACGCTGGATGAGTATCGTCAGTATATCGAAAAAGACGGCGCTTTGGATCGTCGTTTCCAAAAGGTATTGGTCAATCCGCCGACGGCAGAAGAAACGGTGAATATATTACAGAATATCGCACCAAAATACGAAGACTTCCACAATGTAGAATACGATGAGGAAGCGATTAAAGCGTGCGTGCATCTGAGTGAACGATATATTACAGATCGATTTCTCCCGGATAAGGCGATTGATGTAATGGATGAAGTAGGTGCACGGGTTCACCTCAAAAACATCTTTGTGCCCAAACACATCGAGGAGATGGAGCGGCAAATAGAGGATGTCAAAGAAATGAAAAACCAGGCTGTCAAGAATCAGCAATATGAAAATGCAGCCGAGTTGCGTGATCAGGAATCCAAAATGATAAAACAATTGGATGAAGCCCGCGCTAACTGGGAGGAAGAGTCCAAAACCAAAAAATACCCGGTTGATGAGGCGGCCATTGCTGAAGTAGTGTCTATGATGACCAGCATACCCCTGCAAAAAGTAGCACAAAGTGAAAGTAAAAAGCTTGTCGGAATGCACAGTGATATTCAGAAAATGATTATCGGTCAGGACGAGGCGATATCGAAAGTAACCAAAGCGATTCAGCGCAACAGGGTAGGGCTTAAGGATCCCTCCAAACCCATCGGTACCTTCATCTTCCTGGGACCAACAGGGGTGGGAAAAACGGAGCTGGCAAAATCACTGGCGCGATATCTATTTGACAGCGACGATGCTTTGGTACGGATCGACATGAGTGAGTACATGGAAAAGTTCAGTATCAGTAGGTTGATCGGAGCCCCTCCGGGGTATGTGGGGTATGAAGAAGGTGGCCAGTTGACGGAAAAAGTGCGTCGAAAACCATATTCAGTGATTTTGTTGGATGAAATTGAGAAAGCACATCCCGATGTTTATAATATATTGTTGCAAGTGTTGGATGATGGTCAGTTGACGGACGGTCTTGGTCGGAAGGTTGATTTTAAAAACACCTTGATCATCATGACTTCCAATATCGGTGTTCGCCAATTGAAAGATTTTGGAATGGGGGTAGGTTTTGCGACCAAGTCACGGAAAGAAAGTTCCAAAGATCACAACAAAAGCGTGATTCAAAATGCCTTGAAGCGAACCTTTTCACCCGAATTTTTGAATCGAATTGATGACATAGTTATTTTCAATACACTGGAAAAAGAACATATTTTCCGCATCATCGATATTACGCTCAATGATCTGTATGGGCGATTGGAAGAAATGAAATTCTCGATTGAACTGACCGACGATGCCAAAGAGTTTGTGGCCAATAAAGGATTTGATCCTCAGTTTGGAGCACGGCCTTTGCAGCGTGCTATACAGAAATACATTGAGGATCCACTGGCTGAGTACATCTTAAATGAAAACCCTGAGGAAGGTGCAGTTTTTGTGGTCGACTATGATACTGAGATTGAGGACAACGAAGAGCTCAATGTTCACCTGAAGAGTGATGTGAAATCCTAATTATAAACCCGAAATACATAAAGAACCTTCCGTTGATTTGTAAAGCGTAATTTTTTTTCTTACATTTTCGATGAAAGTAATTACATTTGCAAAACATTTTTTCATTAAACCTTTGTTAATTTGGCCAGAAGATATTCAAGAAGTAGAAATTATAAACCTAAAAATACTGCAGAACACCGTATCAATGAACACATTAAAATCCCGGAAGTACGTTTGGTCGGGGATAACCTGGATGAATTGGGCGAAGTCATCGGGCAGAATATAGAAAGTGGGGTGTTTAGAACTAATATCGTCAAAGACTGGGCCCGAGAGATGGGCTTGGATCTGGTTGAAATAGCGCCGAAAGCGAAGCCTCCTGTAGTGAAGATCATTGATTACAACAAGTTCCTTTACAATAAGAAGAAGAAGGAAAAAGAAATCAAAAATAAAGCTTCCAAAACGGTCATCAAAGAAATTCGGTTTGGGCCCAATACGGATGACCATGATTTTGAATTTAAGCTCAAACATGCCAAAGGATTTTTGGAAGATGGAGCGAAGGTAAAAGCATATGTCCACTTTCGTGGTCGGACGATCGTGTTTAAAGAACGTGGAGAACTATTATTACTTCGTTTTTTGAAAGAACTCGAAGATTATGGATCTGCTGAAAGTCTGCCTAAACTTGAAGGGAAACGGATGATCGTCATCGTATCGCCAAAGAAGAAAAATTAGGAACAGTATTATTTGTTCGTACGGGTATTTTTCGTAATTTTGCCCACCGTTTTATAAAATATGAAATATTAAGAATCATGCCCAAGGTAAAAACACATTCCAGCGCTAAGAAAAGATTTCGTGTCACCGGCTCTGGAAAGATAAAGCGCTTCCAGGCTCGCACTTCTCACTTGATGAGAAAAAAGACCAAAAAAGCCAAGCGACATCTGCGGGGATCTGCCCTAGTATCAGAAGGCGACACAAAGCGCGTACGTAAGATGTTGAACATCTAATCAAGAATTTATTGACTCCCAGAATTATAACTGCCTGGATAAGCGGCTAAGCAGTACGTATACTCCCCTTATACCAGGAAAAAACTTAAAATATGCCACGTTCAAAAAATGCTGTTGCTTCGAGAAAGCGTCGGAAAAAAATTCTAAAACAAGCCAGAGGCTACTGGGGAGCACGATCCAAAGTGTATACCGTAGCCAAGAATGCTGTGGAAAAAGGATTGCTCTACGCCTACAGAGACAGAAGAAACAAAAAGCGGAACTTCCGTAAGTTGTGGATTGCTCGAATCAATGCAGCCACTCGTGCTGAAGGAATGAACTACAGTTCTTTTATTCATGGTCTGAAACAAAACAACATCGAATTGAATCGAAAAGTATTGGCGGACCTTGCGATGAATGAGCCTGCTACTTTCAAGGCGATCGTCGAAAAAGTAAAATAAACTTTTTTACATCTGATTGTTTGATTAAAGTGTCTTTTCCTGATTGAATCGACACTTTTACTTGTTTGTACCTTAGCAAAATATTGATTCTAATGAAAGCAAAACTGTCACAGTTTAATTACGATTTACCAAAAAAACTTATCGCAAAATACCCAGCCAGTGAGCGGGATGAATCCCGACTCATGGTCGTACATCGCGATTCGGGAAAAATTGAGCATAAGCTTTTTAAGGATGTGCTGGATTATTTTGAGGAAGATGATTGCCTCATTATGAACAATACCAAAGTTTTTCCGGCACGGTTATATGGGTGTAAGGAAAAGACAGGTGCTAACATTGAAGTTTTTTTGTTGCGTGAACTTAACGAAGACGCAAAGCTATGGGATGTGTTGGTCGATCCGGCTCGTAAAATCAGAGTTGGAAACAAATTGTATTTCAGTGATCCAAACAGCGATGATAAACTCGTGGCTGAAGTGATCGATAATACGACAAGTCGTGGGCGAACAATTCGATTCTATTTCGAAGATTCAAATGAAAAATTCAAAGAAATTCTTTATAGGCTTGGTAATACTCCTTTGCCAAAGTATATGAATCGAAAAGCAGAGGCCTTGGACGATGAGCGGTATCAAACCGTGTATGCAAAGGAAGTAGGAGCTGTAGCTGCCCCCACTGCAGGATTGCATTTCAGTGAACGCCTCATGAAGCAAATCAAGATCAAGGGCGTTCAGCAAGCTGAAGTGACACTCCATGTCGGACTGGGAACTTTCCGCAACATCGAAGTAGAAGATCTATCCAAGCACAAAATGGATGCCGAATACTTCTCCGTTGATGAAAAAGCTGCCATGATTGTTAATAACGCCAAACGAGCCAAAAAACGAGTTTGTGCTGTGGGTACGACTTCCGTACGGACGATCGAATCAGCGGTGTCAGCAGATTACTTCTTGAAAGAAGCAGAAGGGTGGACGAATCTGTTCATTTATCCACCGTATGATTTTCATGTTGCTGATTCTATGATTACAAATTTGCATCTTCCCAAAACAAGCTTACTAATTATGGTGTCTGCTTTCGGAGGATATGATCTTATAAGAGAAGCTTATGAGGAGGCCGTCAAAGAAGAGTATCGCTTCTTCAGCTATGGAGATGCCATGCTTATTTTATGATTTTTCTTCAAAGTTGGAACTATTTGGATTTATTTTTGATATACTAATAGTGTATTTATTAGTAAAGCAAAAAATAAAGATTATACATGTATTGGACATTAGAATTAGCTTACCATCTTGAAGACGCGCCCTGGCCGGCCACAAGAGATGAATTGATTGATTATGCCGTGCGTTCGGGTTCTCCACTGGAGGTCATCGAAAACCTTCAAGATATGGAGGATGAAGGCGAGATCTATGAATCCATTGAGGATGTTTGGCCGGATTATCCGAGAAAGGATGATTTTCTCTTCAATGAAGATGAATATTAAGACCCCTTCGTAGAGCTTTTTTGATCGTGCTATTGATCACATAGATTGTTCTTAAAGTACGAACTACGAAATAGCTTTATCAGACGATTTGATGATTAACAGCCTAACACCTCAAGAATGCCTTGTCACCAAATAAGTATTGATGGATATGCAGCGTGTGGGAAAAGTACCCTGGCAAGAGAACTGGCGGATGAGTTAAATTTTATATACATAGATTCCGGGGCGATGTATCGCGGAGTGACCCTCTACTTCCTTCGAGAAGGTGTTTCTTTTGATACCGAACCACCCGATGCGTTGGTCCAATCTATTGATATTCGGTTTGAATATGTTCCGGGAGCTGCCGATAAACTTTATCTGAACGGCGAAGATGTGTCCACGAAGTTGCGTACATCCCAGGTTAACGAAAATGTTAGTAAAGTCGCTGCACTACCCAACGTTCGTCGAAGATTAGTCGCGCTTCAGCAAGACTATGGGCATACGCACAACGTTGTCATGGATGGACGGGACATTGGTACAGTGGTCTTCCCAGGCGCCGTTCTTAAAATCTTTCTCACGGCCAATTTAGAAACACGTGTTCGCCGCAGAATGAATGATATCAAATCGAGCAATCAATACCTGAATGTTGATGAAATACGTACTAATCTGCTCACCCGGGATCACATTGATTCCACCCGGGCCGATAGTCCTTTAAAACAATCCGAAGATTCCGTAGTAATCGATAATACGAATTTGACCAGAAAGGAACAATTGGTTATGGTCAGGAGCCTGGCCGCACTGAGAATACAGGAGTCATCTTGCAAAGAATAAATCTCGGGGCACTTTTTGATTAGTCCATTGATCACCTTTCCATCACCCGGCCAAGTCTGCGCCGTAAAATGGCAAAAACACCAAATTCTAGTCTAACCGGTTGGGGCTGTTATCGAAGTTGTTCTTTCGGGTCCGGACCATATTGATTAGGACCGATCGTGCCTTCGCGGACAAAATAGATAAGGAGCCAGATAAAACCAATAATCGGAACAAACCCGACAAAAATCCACCAACCACTTTTGCCAATGTCATGCAATCTACGCACGGCTACTGCTATACTAGGCAGTACCATGATAATTACAAATAAGGTATATATCGGACCATATACTTCGCCGACGTCTGCAAACCCAAATAAACTATCTAAGAAATGTGCACCGATTGCCAGGAGAATATAGAATAAAACATAGAGCCAGTATTCCCGTCGCCTTGATCGACCATTGAAATCATTGTATCTCCGAAGCGCATAGATAAACCAGTCCATAGTTGTTGGTGTGTTTTCGTGAATTCTACATTAGTTTATTTGTGATGGAACGCAGCCAGCGTTTTTTGAATTACCAGACCATTCCATAGAACATAGCTTTCTCAAGATATATAAAATATTTTGATTGTGCTCTATATGTATGGAGATCTTGAATGTTGCCAACGTGGTTCGTGGTATTCAATAGTAGGTACCGGGTTATTCTGAATAAAAAAAGCCCAAATAAAGCACATCCCATGTACTTTATTCGGGCCGATTCGTTTCAATTCAGGGTGTTAAACCCTCCATTGATTATTGGCATTCCATCTGATCTATTTCCAGGACTGAATGTCGTCACTTAGGTCATATATCTTGACCTGGTCGCCTATTTTCTTATCGAGAAGACTCGACCCTATGGCCGATCGATATCCGCCGGCACAATGGACGACCACGGGTTGATCCGTTGGTATTTCATGGATTCTTTCCGAAAGCTCCGGAAGTGGTATGTTGATAGCAGAAGGGAAAAACTGTTCAGCTTGTACTTCTGGTTTGTTTCTGATATCCACGATGGTAAATTTTTCCGGGTTTTCTTTGAAACGATCCAATGGGGTTGTTTCACTACTCACTTTTTCGTCGGTAGCAGAAGCTACCAATGCTCCCTTGATATATGATTCATAGCCGATTTTAGCTGTGCGTTCCATGGCGTTCGTCACGGCGGCCTCATCTTTTCCTACGAGGTAGAATGGCTCCCCTGGTTTGACCATAGCGCCCAGCCAGGTTTCAAATTTGTCATTTTCTCCAGCTTGAATATTTATAGCTCCTTTAAGATGACTTTTCTTGAATATTTCCTCTTTACGGGTGTCAATAATTGTGGTATTTTCTTCCAGAATGGCTGAAGAATCCAGACGTGGAATTTTGTTGATTGAGTCGGCCATAGGTGGTACGCCTTTCCGGTTAATTTCCACGCTATGCGGGAAATAACTGGGGATAAATGGTTGTCCTTCCAGGAAACTTTCCATAAATCGGTCTTTATCATCCATTTGAAAGGCCCAATTTTCCTGTTTTTGGATTCCTATGGTGCTGCTGCGTTCGTCGCTGATATTTTTACCACACAGGGATCCGGCTCCATGAGCTGGATATACCACAACATCATCAGGGAGATGAGCGAATACATCATGTATCGTATCGAACATCATTCCTGCCAGTTCTTTGCGGCTAACCTGGATGTTTCCGGCGCCTTCTCTAAGATCGGGTCGACCGACGTCTCCTATGAATAATGAATCTCCGGTAAAGACGGCTTTCTTTACCCCGTTCTCGTCGATAGCCAGGTAGGAGTTATGGTCTGGTGAATGGCCGGGGGTAAAAAGTGCTTTCATGGTCATGGAGCCAATTTGGACTGTATCCTCATGCTCCATGGGTTCATAGTCATAGCTGACTCCCACTTTGGGGTTCACATATATTTTTGCATCAAATTTTTTCTGAAATTCGATGTGACTGCTGGCAAAATCAGCATGTGGATGGGTTTCAAAAACAGCCACAATGGTACCATGGTGCTTTTCTGCGAACTTAAGGTAGGGTTCCGGATTACGACCCGGATCCACTAATGCAACCTGACCATCACTTTCTATCGCATACGATCCGTGGGCCAACGCTTTATCATATATTTGTTCAATAATCATTCAAACAATAATTTAAGTTTAAAAATATTTGCGTCCGTATCAAAAATAAGACATGTTTTTTGCTTTTTAGGTAACAATGGTTACATAGTACTTTTTTGGACATCGAAAGGCTGTTTCGATCCCTGGTCAGTGGGGAAGTTTATGTCTCAAGGCACCGTACACATAGGTTCCGACGAGCGCAGCAGCTATAGCGACAAGGATTACGACAAAGCCATTTCCCAGGAGTACAAACATAGGACCCGGACAGGCACCGGTCAAAGCCCAGCCCAATCCAAAAATTGTACCTCCAATAAGATATCTGGAGACACTCATCTTTTTGTCTGCGATTTGAATGGGTTGGCCATAAATCGAGTGAATGTTTTTCCGTTTGATCCACTGTAATCCCAGCATTCCGATTAACACAGTAGATCCGATTACCCCATACATATGAAAGGATTGAAAGCGGAACATTTCATATATCCGGAACCAGGAAATCACTTCAGATTTGGTCAAGATGATCCCAAACAGAATTCCGAGAACTAAATACTTTAAGTATTTCATTTTTTATATTTTATAAACTAATAAATATTTCGCGATTAGAAAAAATTAAACCGCGAGGAGATAGGGCATGACCAAGTTTGTTATCAAAAGGCCACCAATGAAAAATCCAATTACTGCAATCAGGGAAGGCAGCTGTAGATTGCTCAGTCCGGTGATGGCGTGCCCCGATGTGCACCCACCAGCATACCGGGTTCCAAACCCGACTAGAAAGCCACCTCCGATGATCATGATAAGGCCCTGTACAGTAAATAGGGACTCCAGATTAAAGATTTGCGATGGCAGCATTTGCTCTCCCGGGTTTTGTATCCCATACGAGATGAGTTCGGATTTGGTGGTTTCACTTATTCCAACGGCGGTATCAGGCATTAGGAACATCGTGGTGACCAGACCACCCAAGAATGCTCCCAATATAAAGACCAGGTTCCATACCTGACTCTTCCAGTTGAAATCGAAAAAAGGGATCTTTTTACCCGCTCCTCCAATACTGCACATCGTTCTGAAGTTGCTCGAGACACCAAAGGTATTGCCAAAATAAATTAATAACAACATGACCAAAGCTAACAAGGGACCAGCAATATACCACGGCCAGGGTTGACTGAGGAATTCAATAAATTCATTCATAAGACTAGAAAATTAATTTGTGTTTTCAATTTCGACACAAATGTAATTCTTCCTTTGAACAAGTGATGTGACTTTGATTACAAACACTGGATGAGGCACTTAAGATTAGTTATCCCAGCCAACCCCTCCGTATACCGTAATTTGCAAACCAAATGAGAAAAACGGCGACAAGAAGCACCAATACTGGCATTGTGACCGCTCCCGGTCCATATACATCCATCGCTTTTCCAATAAAGACGTTGTAATACATTTGAACCATAATACCAACCAGGGATATCAAAAACAGAATTCTGGCCCACGACCGTCTGAGGAGAAGTCCGATGCATCCCAACGTACCGCCAAATACAGCTAATGCAAAAGCGATAACTGCCCAGACAGGTGTGTTTTCATAGAGATTGCGTTCATTATCAGGCAAAGCCTCCAGCCTGGCGGCACTTATCATAACCTGATCAAAGAAGGCAAATAATCCCATTGCATTCCAGAGTAACAAAATGATGGTAAGAATATAAAACCAGACGGGAGGCCGGGATGTCGTGTTTTTCATAAGATGTCGGTTTCTTTGGTGTATTGCAATATGGTCGATATTTGATTGACGCTTAAAGGGGGTTTGGCAATATACTAAAATGACGTCTATTATTGAAATTTCCACCTGGGTTTAGGATGATCTGTTCGACCCGGATTGTCATCCTTTTTTGAGGAGGCTATTTTCAGGATAGGATTTAATCTGTGGATTTATTTTTACCTGCCAGGCACAATGGTTTGTATCAAATTCTTGTTTTTCAGATTGCACATTCTTAAATGAGCTGGATCGTCCGGTATGGTGTATAGATACTTTTGGGAAACACATCGGAATAAAATATTTGAAGCATCGGGCGTACGATAGCAGGAAACTTATAGTGTTATAGGCACTGATTATTTTCAATCATATTTTAAAAGCTCTATATTTGTCCAATCCATATACCGAATCGCCGATTCAAAAAACATCTCAACATTTAAACTCAATAATATATGCCTGATTTTCTTCATTTACACTGTCATACTCAGTTTTCTCTGCTAGATGGCGCTTCCAAGATTGAGATGATGATGGACAAGGCTGCTGCAGATGGCCAGAAAGGAGTTGCTTTAACCGATCATGGAAACATGTTTGGCGCCTTCAAATTCGTGGCCGAAGCAGAAAAGCGAAATTTAAAGCCATTGGTGGGATGTGAGTTTTATCTGGTAGAAGACCGTCACAAACAATCCTTTTCCAGAAAACGGGGTGAAAAAGACAAACGGTATCACCAATTGCTTATTGCCAAAGACCAGAAAGGGTATCAAAACTTATCAATGCTTTGTAGTTTGGGCTTCACGGAAGGGCTGTACAATGATTTTCCCCGGATTGATAAGGAATTGCTCGAGAAATACCACGAAGGGGTGATCGCAACAAGTTGTTGCATAGGCGCTGAGCTCCCGCAAACCATTTTGGCAGGAAAAGAAGCTGAGTTAGAAGAAAAGCTGAAATGGTGGCTCGATCTATTTGGAGAAGATTATTACATTGAGTTGCAGCGACACAGCGGTCTTGAGGATATCGATGGGACAGGTATCAGTCAGGAGTATATTAATCAGACTTTAATAAAATTAGCTCGGAAGCACAATGTGAAGATCATTGCAACGAATGATTCCCATTATCTCGAAGAGGAAGACTGGAAGGCGCACGATATATTACTGTGCATCAATACTGGAAATAAAGTAGAGGAAGAGAAACGTTTCCGATTTCCCAGTTCTGATTTCTACTTCAAGACTAAGAACGAGATGAACATGTTGTTTTCGGATATTCCGGAAGCACTGGACAATACGCTCGATATTTATGACAAAGTAGATACTTTAAAACTAAAACGAGATATATTATTACCGGCATTTCCGGTACCAGCACAGTTTTCTTCACAGGAAGAATATTTACGACATCTGACGTATGAGGGAGCCAAACGCAGATATCAGGAACTCAATGAGGTGGTCCGGGAGCGACTTGACTTTGAGTTGTCGGTCATCAATGGCAGTGGCTATGCCGGTTATTTTCTGATAGTTCAGGATTTTACATCCATTGCGCGCGAAATGGATGTGTCTGTGGGACCGGGACGAGGATCAGCTGCCGGTTCCGCAGTGGCCTATTGTCTGGGTATCACGAATGTGGACCCCATAGCGTATGATTTACTATTTGAGCGGTTTTTAAATCCGGAACGAATTTCCATGCCGGATATTGATATCGACTTTGATGATGAAGGACGGAGTAAGGTGATCGATTATGTGGTGGAAAAATACGGGCAACATCAGGTGGCTCAAATAATTACTTATGGCTCCATGGCGGCCAAAATGTCGATACGGGATGTCGGCCGTGTATTGGATGTTCCACTAAATGAAGTGAACCGAATTTCCAAAATGTATCCCACCCACCCCAAGGCGAATCTGGACCGGGTTTTGAGACCCGGCGAGATGGACAAGGGAATTCTGGAGGATATGAATGCGGACGATGTATCCAAAGCGAAAACCATACGAAAACTGTCCGAAGAAGATTCGTTGGTTGGAGAAATGTTGCGTACAGCCCGCAACCTGGAAGGGTCAGTGCGAAATACAGGGCTCCATGCCTGTGGGGTGATTATTACGCCGGACGATATACGGAAAATTATCCCGGTAGCGGTCGCCAAAGATTCTGATCTGCTGGTGACACAGTTTGATAATGCGGTAGTGGAAGATGCGGGATTGCTTAAAATGGATTTTTTGGGTTTGAAAACCCTGACCATCATCAAAGATGCCATTAAGATTATTGAGAAAAATCATGGGGTTAAAATTGACTTGGATGGGATTCCCCTGGATGATCCACTGACCTACGAGCGCATTTTTCAGAAAGGCCGGACAGTCGGTGTGTTTCAGTATGAATCCCCTGGCATGCAGAAAAACCTCAAGCTTCTGGAACCCAATAAGTTTGAGGATCTCATTGCAATGAACGCATTGTACAGACCGGGTCCCATGCAGTATATTCCAAATTTTATTGAGCGGAAACATGGTCGGGAGGCCATCGTTTATGATCTGGATGATATGGAAGAATACCTGGCTGAAACCTATGGAATTACGGTCTATCAGGAGCAAGTGATGTTGCTGTCCCAAAAACTGGCCGGATTTAGCAAAGGTGAGGCGGATGTTCTCCGTAAAGGAATGGGTAAAAAGAAAAAGAAAATCATCGATGAATTGCATCCCAAATTCCTTCAGGGAGGCCAGGAGCGGGGACATGATCCAAAGATTCTGGAAAAGATCTGGAAAGACTGGGAGGCCTTTGCTTCTTATGCTTTTAACAAATCTCACTCAACATGTTATGCGATCGTCGCTTTTCAGACGGCTTATCTGAAAGCACATTACCCCGAAGAATTTATGGCTGCAGTGCTTATGCACAACTATTCAGATATCTCCAAGCTGGAGTTTTTTCTGCGAGAGGCCAAAGCGATGGGAATCAAGGTCCTTGGCCCTGATGTCAATAAAAGTGATCTTAACTTTACAGTAGATGATGAGCGAAACATTCGGATAGGATTATATGGATTAAAAGGGGTGGGAGAGAGTGCTGCCAAATCTTTGATTGACGAACGCGACCTGTCTGGAGATTTTACAGATCTGGATAATTTTATCAAACGAATTAATCTGCGGTCGCTCAATAAAAAAAGCATTGAAAACCTGGTGTATAGTGGGGCCTTGGACTCCTTTGGTATCGATCGTGCTCAGTATTTTGAACCTTCTGACAAATATGAAACCTTTATCGAGCACTTGGTACGATATGGAAATATGTATCGGGAGGCCAAAAATTCCATGGAGAATTCTCTTTTTGGATTTGAATCAACCGTGACTCTGGATCCGCCTGAACCCCCGGAGGCGGAATCCTGGCAGAAGATGTATACCCTGGAGAAGGAAAAGGAAATTGTGGGGATTTATGCCAGTGGACATCCGCTGGATCAGGTGCGGCATTTGCTGAAAGAGTTGGTAGACTGTGATATTCGAACGATGGAAGAATATCAGCAGCCTGGCAGACGGTTTCGGGTGGGTGGGCTCGTCACGGCCAGTCGAGCCGGTGTCAGTAAACGTGGATTGAACTATGGGGTGTTTACCTTGCAGGATTACAGTGGAAGCTATGAATTCTTCATCAGCGGAAAACACTTTTTAAATAACCAGGGTCTTATCGAAAGTGGAAACTTTTTACATCTTCAGGTTTCATTTAACCTGACCAGAGGCGGAGATTTACGCCATTCGGTAGATGCGGTTAATTTACTGAGAGAGGTGGCTGAGTCTTCCATTCAATCCGTCAAAATATACGTGCCCGTCGTTGATATTGATGAACTATATATTAACAATCTGAAAACTTTGATGGAAGAACACGAGGGGCAACAAAAAATTCGACTAACCGTTTTTGATAAATCAGATAAAGAGGTTCAGATTGGACTGCGATCGATGAATGGAGGAGTAACCATCGACAATGACTTTCTGATGGAATTGGAGCAGAACGACTATCAATATTCAGTGCTAACTGCACAAAGTAAATAAGAAAGAGCATGAAGAACTTGATTTACGGTCTCATCGGATTGTTCGCGCTTGGTGGTACTGCTGCGGCCGGCGTGTTTCTGTCTGATGAAATACAGGATGCTGAATATAAAATTGGGGAGACCATCGAAAACTTCTCATTGAAGAATCTGAATGGAGAAGAGGTTGCTTTTTCTGAGTCTACAGGCTCGTTAGGAACTATTTTGATTTTTACATGCAATACCTGTCCTTACGCCAAGCTTTATGAGGAACGAATCCTGCAGTTGCATGATGTATATAATGACGTGGGATATACAGTGATTTTGATCAATCCAAGCAATCCGGACTTAAAGCCTGGTGATCATCCTTCGGAGTTGATGAAATGGGTTTCACAATCGGGCTATTCCGGACTTTATTTGATAGATTCTATCGGATTGTTTCGTCGGTTTGGTGCCCGCAAAACACCGGAAGTGTTTTTGATGGATAAAAGCAATGTTTTAAAATACCGGGGGGCGATCGATAACAGTGCACAAGGTGCTGAAAGTGTGACCGATAAATATCTGGAAAATGCCATACGTGCACTTCAAGACGGGGTGGATCCCGAGCCTGTCAAAACACGTCCCGTCGGCTGTGTGATTAAGCACTAAGTGCGAAGCTCTAATTCCCTGACTTCGCTTTTGTAACCACATTTTTTACTCTGTCAAAACTGGTTATCTGGTAATTGTAGGGGTGAATATCCTCGGCATGAACCAGATCCAAGGCTTTATTTCGATACTCAAGTGGTGATTTTACGATCATTTTTCCGGAGAGGTGAAACTCCGAAGCTCCCGTAAAATGAATGACATCATTAATATTATTCTCTGTGATGCCTCCTCCGGGCATGATTGTTATCCGCCCATCGGCTTGTTCGATTAGCTTGGCGATTTGTTTAATACCTTCTGGCGTCGATTGTTTGCCTCCTGATGTTAAAATACGGTCGAATCCAAGGCTGATGATTGTTTCCAATGCTTTATCCTGATGGGTGACCATATCAAATGCCCTGTGAAAAGTTATATCCATTCCTTCAGCATGCGACAAAATCTTTTTGGTCGTGGCAACATCTACTTCGCCTGCCGGGGTGAGAAAGCCAAAAACAACACCTTCTATACCAATAGAGCGACAGAATCGGATGGATTCGATGATTTCTTCCAGTTCCAGCGACGTATATATGAAGTCACCGCCTCGTGGACGAATAAGAACATGAACCGGAATATCAAGATTATTCTTGACGCACAGAAGCTGTCCCGGACTGGGAGTTGTTCCACCCAATTCGAGGTTGGAACAAAGCTCGATCCGGTCAGCACCTGCCCGACTGGCAATCTGGGCAGATTCGTATGAATTGGCAGCAATTTCAATAATCATAGAAGTCTGAAATATTTTTGTGATCTTTGCAAACTAACTAATAAAATTCAATGAGACCTATAATCCTTCTATTTTGTTGCGTTTTTTATTTTTTGGTGGCTTGTTCATCAGAAAAGCAAAACCTTACTTACATTGATTTGTTGACTTACGGAATCCCCATTGAGATCCAAGCCCCTGATAGTGTTGATATAACGTCTTCAGATATGGGAAGTCAAAGGGACGTCGTGCTCCAGGGAGCGGATGGCTACAGGATTCAAATTTTTTCCTCTGATGCATATAAAAACGAGGCTTCAACTGTGGCCGAATATAAGAGTGAAATCAAACAAAATCCATTGTTTAAAGAGTTCGTACGCGAAGAACCCAATGGGTTTGTGTACGCATTCCAATTGGATTCCACGACAATTAATCACGGTTTTCGCTTTATCCAAGTGAGAAATGGCAAAGAAATCGTGATCCAGCAAGGAATGCTGGGTCTTTATTCAAAAGATGAGGCGGACCGTCTATTCACTTATGCTTTGAATAGTAAGTGATAAAACCATCGATTTTGCATGCGATGGGAAAGAATAGGAGGTTAATGATATTATTGAAATGTGAAATAATCAAAAATATATCAAATCTCTTTGATAATAATCATTGGAATAACGATTTATTTTGATTATTTAGCACATCAAATCAAAAAACGAACAAAGTACAATAGTATGAAACTTATCCGATATGGAAATCCTGGGGAGGAAAAACCTGGTATTCTTATTGATGGCAAGCGCTTCGATGTAAGTGATATAATTGAAGATTACGACACGGCTTTTTTTGGTTCTGATGGTATAACTGATCTTCAGGATAAAATCGACGCGCATTCTTTGAAAGAGGTGGATGCTGATGTCCGTTGGGGGGTGCCGATGGCGCGTCCGGGCAAAATAGTCTGTATTGGTCTGAATTATGCAGATCATGCAGCGGAATCAGGGATGGATGCTCCGGAAGAACCTGTCATTTTCTTTAAGGCAACGAGCTCTATGGTGGGACCGTACGATGATGTTATCATTCCCAAGGGTAGTGAGAAAACAGATTGGGAGGTGGAACTTGGGGTGGTTATTGGCAAAAAAGCATCCTATGTGACCGAGGCCGAAGCGATGAATCATGTAGCTGGTTATGTATTGCACAACGATGTTAGTGAACGCGCTTTTCAGATCGAACGTGGAGGACAATGGGTAAAGGGGAAAAGTTGCGACACTTTCGCTCCGGTCGGGCCGTGGATAGCTACACCCGATGAAATCAGCGATGTAAACAACCTCAACCTCTGGTTGAAGATCAATGGCAAAAAGCTCCAGGATGGTACTTCAGCAGATTTGATTTTTAAGATACCACACATTATCCATTACCTGAGTCAGTTCATGACTTTGGAACCCGGTGATATTATTTCAACAGGAACACCAGCCGGCGTCGGATTGGGACTTAATCCACCGACATTTTTAAAACCTGGAGATGTGATGGAACTTGGTATTGACGGATTAGGAAGTAGCAAACAGCACGTGAAAGCTTATTCTGGCCAATAAAGTATGATAAGATGAAACGCTATTGCCTGCTGCTGGACCTCGTAGATGACCCCGATCTCATCCGGGAATATGAGGAATACCATAAAAAAATTTGGCCTGAAGTCATTCGGAGCATGACTGATGCCGGCGTGGAATCCATGGAGATTTATCGGTATGGATCCCGTATGGCCATGGTCATGGAGGTCAATGAAACTTTCTCTTTTTCACGTCAGATGCAGATTAATACTGAAAATGAAACCGTACAGGAATGGGAAAAATTGATGTGGAAATATCAGCAAGCGATTCCTGGATGTAAACCGGGTGAAAAGTGGGTGTTGGCTGAAAAAATATTTAGTTCAACTAATTTTTTAAACAAGTAATATGAGATGGAAGTAATTGATTCACATCAGCATTTTTGGGTTTATTCACCAGACACTTATGATTGGATCGATGATTCTATGGCTGTTATTCGGCGTGATTTTTTGCCCGAACACCTGGCGCCCATTCTCAGAGAAAACGGGGTGGATGGGACAATAGCGGTACAGGCTGATCAATCGATTACAGAAACTAACTTTTTGCTGGACCAAGCCAATGAATATGATTTTATTTATGGTGTGGTCGGGTGGGTAGACCTGCAGAGTGATCATTTGGAAGCCCAGCTGGATGCTTTAGCGCATCGGGAAAAGTTAGTTGGATTTCGTCATATTGTTCAGGGAGAGCAAGATCCATTGTTTTTGATGCGACCCAGGTTTCGTCGTGGCTTGGAGATGATTTTCGAACGAGGATATGCCTATGATTTGTTAATTTATCCGCACCAGCTGGGTGTGGCACTGGAGCTGATCGATCAGTTTCGAGAAGCTCCGATTGTTATTGACCATTTGGCCAAGCCATATATTCGGTCAGGTCTTTGGAAAGGATGGAAAGTCATGATGGAAGAAATTAGTAAGTACCCACATGTGATGTGTAAATGGTCAGGAATGATTACAGAAGCCAACTGGCAGACATGGCAACAGGAAGATCTTGCTCCCTATCTTGATGTGACCGCAGACGCTTTTTCAGCGAATCGGTTGATGTTTGGGTCGGATTGGCCGGTACTGAATGTTGCTGGTACTTATGAAAATGTGCTGGGAGGGATAAGAGACTACATCAATGGATGGTCAGAAGAAGATCAGAAGAATGTGCTGGGTGGAAATGCCCGGCGGTTCTATTTGGAATAAAATGCGATGTGAGCTGAAAAAGAAATTTAAAATTAAAACAAATGGATTTAGGTCTAACGGATAAAGTGATTATCGTCACCGGCGGTTCCAAAGGGATCGGTGGAGCCATCACAGAAGTTCTTGTCGATGAAGGGGCGACGGTAATCATTGCTGGTCGAAAAAAAGAAGATGGCGAGAAAAAAATTGCTGAACTGGCTGATCGGGCCGGACATGCAGATTTTTTTCAGATCGAATTGCGAGATGATGATCGCCGGGAAGAGTTGGTGACCTATGTATTGGGAAAGTATGGGAGATTGGATGGCCTGGTGAATAATGCCGGCGTCAATGACGGAATCGGGCTGGAACAGGGGAGTGCGGATGAATTTGTAGAAAGCTATCAAAAGAATGTAGTCCATGTGTATTCTTTGGTGCAGAAGACCCTGCCTGCATTGAAAGAATCGAAAGGAAGCATCGTAAATATCGGATCGAAAGTGGCCGATACCGGACAAGGAGGTACGTCCGGTTACGCGGCCTCCAAAGGTGCGATCAATGCACTGACCAGAGAATGGGCTGTGGATCTTGCAGCACATTCCATTCGGGTGAACTGTGTCATCCCCGCAGAGGTGTGGACGCCACTGTACGATCGGTGGATTCATACGCTGGCGAATCCGGAAGAAAGACTCAAAGAGATCGTTTCTCGAATCCCTTTTGAAAAAAGATTTACGACAGCAGCTGAAATTGCAAATATGACTGTATTTTTATTGTCAAATATGGTTTCCGGTCATACTACGGGACAAATTGTGTACGTAGACGGCGGGTATACGCACCTTGATCGGGCCTATCATTAGAATATAAAAAATTATCACTATATTAATTGTTATTAAATCATACCGGCAAATTTAAAATTACCTAAAAATGAATTCGTGAAAATTAAAGAAAAAAGCAAAGTTCTCCAGATACATCCTCGGGATAACGTACTGGTGGCTTTGGAAAAACTACCTGCCGGTATGACTATTCAGCAAAATGGTGCTGAAATATCGCTGATCGACCACATCCCGCCAAAGCATAAATTGGCTATTCGGGACTTTGATGAAGGTGATGAAGTAATTATGTATGGTGTATTGGTGGGTAAAACGACGGAACCGGTCCGGAAAGGCGGGTTGCTGACCACCGAAAACTTGCATCATGCCAGCAATGAAGATTACAAGCGTACCGTTGAAACTGTTTCCTGGAATCCACCTGATGTTAGTGTCTTTGAAGGGTTAACCTTTGATGGATATCACCGATCCAATGGAGACGTTGGTACCCGGAATTATTGGCTTTTTATTCCCATGGTATTTTGTGAGAACAACAATCTCAAAATCATCAAGGATGCCTTGCTGACTGAACTGGGCTACGCCAATGACAATCAATACAGAAGCTTTGTTCGAAATCTCGTTCAACCGGGATCAAAAAACGGGATAGAGAAAGTCCCCAAAGACAGGGTTTTTAAAAACATAGATGGAATTAAGTTCCTGACTCATGAGGGTGGATGTGGGGGAACAAGAGAAGACAGTATAGTATTGGGTAAATTATTGGCCGGTTATGCCAACCATCCCAATGTAGCTGGAGTGACTATCATGAGCCTGGGGTGTCAGCATCTTCAGCTTAAGTTGTTTATGGACCTGCTCAAGGAGACAAACCCGGATTTTGATAAACCTTTATTGGCATTTGAACAACAGAGCTTTCGCACTGTAGATGATCTGATTCGAAAAGTGCTTGAGAAGACGATTCGGGAGATCCAAAAAGCAAATAAGATTGAACGAAAACCTGCTCCATTATCCAAACTCATTCTTGGTATGGAATGTGGAGGTAGTGATGGGTTTTCAGGAATTTCTGCAAATCCATCGGTAGGACGGGTAGCTGATTTTGTATCCGTGTTGGGTGGGAAGGTGCTTTTATCTGAATTCCCTGAATTATTTGGCGCAGAACAGGATCTGGTAGATCGTATGGTTGATGAACGACTGGCTGACAAATTTACCTTCTTGATGAAGTCATATAATCAGGCTGCTGAAGAAGTCGGTAGTGGTTTTGACATGAATCCATCCCCGGGGAATATCCGTGATGGATTGATTACAGATGCGATCAAATCACTCGGAGCAGCTCAGAAAGGCGGTCGTTCACCGGTAAAAGACGTGCTTGATTACACAGAACAAGTCACGGAAGATGGTTTGAGCTTACTCTGTACACCCGGAAATGACGTCGAATCAACGACTGGGCTGGCCGGGAGCGGGGCCAATGTATTGCTGTTTACGACCGGTTTGGGGACACCGACGGGGAATCCTGTTGCACCGACGGTTAAGATATCGTCGAATACAAAGTTAGCTGATAATATGCCCGATATTATTGACTACAATACCGGCCCTATAATCGATGGAACCGCTTCACTGGAGGAAGTAGCGACCGGTTTGATGAAAACCGTTATCGACGTGGCCAGTGGTAAAAAAAGAACCAAGGCAGAATTACTGAATCAGGATGATTTTATTCCCTGGAAACGAGGAGTAAGTTTATAAAGCTCAAAGTAGGGAAGCTCAAAGCTCAAAGTAGGGCAGCTGAAAGCTCAAAGAAAGAAGGAGAAAGAGAGAAGTTTAAAATTTTTACAATATAATTTTACTTGATGGAATTCAATCAAAAAACAATCGTGATTACCGGAGGTGGCAGTGGTATTGGATGGGCTATATCGCAGGCGTTTGCCCGCCAAGGGGGGCAAGTGTTTATGCTTGAAATCGATAAAGATACTGCTCAGAAAAAAGTGGAAGAAATGGGTTTTTCTGATCGGATCACCACGTTGCAATGTGATGTGTCCAATCAAGATAATGTACAGGAGTGTGTCGCACAGATTATTCGTTCAAGCGAACGGATTGATGTACTTGTCAACAACGCTGGTGTAGCGCACATAGGCACAGCGGTGTCGACCAGTGAAGCAGATTTAGATCGGATCTATCAGGTAAATATCAAAGGGGTGTACAATTGCCTGCACAGCGTATTGCCCCACATGGTGAAGCAACAAAATGGGGCGATTGTCAACATGGCATCAATTGCGGCGTCATTGGGTATCCCGGACCGATTTGCATACAGTGCCAGCAAAGGAGCTGTGCTGGCGATGACTTACCAGGTGGCCAAAGATTTTATAGATGATGGGATCCGATGCAATTCCGTTTCACCGGCACGTGTCCACACCCCTTTTGTAGATGGGTACATAAAGAATAATTACCCCGGCCGAGAACAGGAAATGTTTGAGAATTTGTCCAAGACACAACCCATCGGACGGATGGGAGAACCAGAGGAAATTGCGGATCTTGTTCTATTTCTCTGCAGTGATAAAGCCGGTTTTATGACCGGCACAGATTATCCGATCGATGGTGGCTTTATTCGATTGTAGATTTTAGAATGAAGAGACTGAAAATGGTTTTGAATGGGTGATATATTCTCCAGGCATTCGCCATGATAGCTTCTGGTGTATAAACAGTTTGAAAAATCAGTTTACCACGACTATCCGTTAGTGTCATCTTCCACAGAAGAGTGGCGCGTAAGAATATTAATCAAAAAAAACTACCAGCGTATTAGAATTTAGGTAATAAATTTTCTTTGACATTCCATATATTTATCGGGTTATAACATACGTTATGGACTCCAATATAACCACTTGTCAAAATTGTAATCGGCAACTACAAGAAGATTTTATTTACTGTCCAAACTGCGGCCAACAGACTGATGAAGAACTTTCGCTCCGAGTGTTGTTCAAAGCGACTATTCAGAATTATTTTTCTATCGATGCCCGTTTTTTTAGGAGTATTGGTCCATTGTTGTTTCGACCGGGGTTTTTGCCTCAAGTATTTGTAGCAGGTAAGCGCAGGATGTATCTACACCCTGCGCGCATGTTTCTGTTCCTGACCTTCGTATTTTTCTTTCTCTTTTCATTTTTTATACGAGATTCCAGGGGAGTTCTTGATGAAAAAGTCAGAAAAGAATTTTCATTCGAGAAAGGAATGGTTGAAGTGCCTTCCGATAGTACACATGGAGATGATGTTGTTTCAGTGGATGAGGTCTCTATACCACGGAGCAAAACGCGAGAATTAGAAGCAATAATCGAAGGAGATACCCACCATATCGTTGTTCCAAATTCTGCATATTCTGTGGATAGTTCCATACCTGGAATCGTCATAAATTCTGCTAAGGTAGACTCGCTGATTGCCGCAGATGCCTCCGATGAGGAAATCCTTAGGGCCATGGGGCTCACTGAAGATTCGGGATATTTTGTCCGAAAAATTTACGCACAGCTTTTGAAGTTGTACAGAACGCACGAAGTGGGAGCTATTTACCAGCGGTTTTTTGATACGATACCTGTGGCTATGTTTTTTCTTTTACCGCTTTTTGCATTGTTGCTTCTGGGATTTTATTACCGTGAAGGCAGATACGTCCATCATCTGGTTTTTAGTTTTTATTATTTCTCCTTTGTCTATGTCATTTTCGGCTTATTGTACAGTTTCAACCGGTGGTTGAATGTATTACCTGAATGGCTTACCTGGATTTTAAGTATTTTACCGCTTGTCTATTTATTGGTCGGAGTAAAACGATTTTATAGGCAAAGATGGAGTAAGTCAGTAATTAAAAGTCTGGCCATAATTTTAATATTTACATTGATTATCACGCCCATCACGGCAGGTCTGGTGGGATTATATGCGTTTCTATTTTATTAATTGGTGATTGTCCGTCTCTTTGATAGGAATTATAATCAATTTTGTTCTGAAAGCGTGTTTTACGTGGAAATCAAAATTGGTTGAACGGGGATTGCAGATAGGGTGTTAAAAATGCCGATTGTGAAACAAATAATGGATATCCATCGGAAACATGGGCTCTTCCGAGCCAAGACTATATTCACTCTTATTTGGGTATGTATATATCACAAGCCATGGAAATTGCGTGGAAGGTGCCAAAATAATGTAGCGTGATTTTTAAACGTGTACTATAAATGATTGATATGGTTATTTGATGCTGTTTAGATATTTTTCCAGCATGGTGAATCCATCCGAAGCCATTCTATTTCTATCATCCGGATTATTTTTGTCCAGGGTATTCATTTCTTCCCATTGGTCAGGCATTCCATCACGGTCTGAATCTTTTGGTGGCGGTACGCTTTTGAGAACCGGCCATCCACCTACATCTTTCTGCGTGTCAATGATTCCACACATTAGAGAGGAATTCGCTACCTATGCTTTATTTTCAAAGGACTCTCAAGTGTGATCGTCCCGGATAACCTGAAAACCACGGTCCGGGGGCCGGAAGCTTCAACCGCAGCTCTTAAACTTCCTTCGCCTCGATCATTTAAATTTGTGACCTCATACACATCCCCACCTCGTCCGCCTTTTGAATATCTACCGTATCCTTCAGCGGTTGGAAAAGCGAGTTGTTGGGCATAGCCGTTTAAACTGATTAGGGAGAGGGCTAGGATGAATAGCGTTGCTATTATAGCTCTGTGTTTAAAGGACATTTTTATTGTTTTATTTTAATAATCACGCTGATACCGGGTTTAATTGTGGAGAGTCCTTATTTTTTCCGTACTGTTTGATTTTTCCAGTCGGGATATCGTGTCAGCACTTTTTCCGGCGCCCGTGTATACCAACTATACCCGTTTCGTCGCTCGTAGCTAATTTCACGCATCGACTTTTTTTTGATGCCGTCCCTGCTGCAGAAAAAGATTTCATTTGATTCCAAATCATAAAATCGACCCCAATGTGGCGGCGCATTTTCATCTTCTAACACAATTCTGTCTTTCCGACCGTCATCCAAGGTTACTGTTTCTATTCTTATGCCCTCAATCTTATTGGTCTCAAACCATTCTACGGCGCCGTTTACCGCGGCTTTTATTTCTTCGGAAGGATGCTCAATATCCATTAATAACAATACGATTCCGGCCGATTCCGATCCACTAAAGGAGGGAAGTTCGTAACTGCGGGCTTTGGCCGGGGCTAGTGTCACAGAATCGTGCTGGGCACACCAGACAGTAGGTGACCCGTTAACGATGATCTGGGTGTCAAGTATGCATCGAATTCCATTATTGAAGGCCTCCCGGGCGTTTTGCTTTATATCATTGCTTATCTTTAAAGAAGTATAAATCCCGTCATTGGTATAAATTTCCTTTAGAAACTCCATGATATTGACCATGGCATCATCGTTGTAGGTAATGTGACCAGAATAGGCAACACTTCCCTGGCGAACGGGATAGAATTGCGGCCATCCGCCATTTTTATATTGTGCAGTGAAAATATATTGCAATCCCTTTAGGAAAGATTGCTTATATCTGTCATCTTTGATATGCGAATACATTCTGGCAAGAAACCTCATTTCCATTATCGTCGCACCATTGTCGAATGTGGCGCCAATTTCAGATTTACTGTTAATATAGTGTTCTCTTTCAGATTCAGAAAAGGTATGATGATAAGGTTTGTTCTTCTCCCATCCACCAATCTCTTTTTGGCTCAATAATACATTTTCTGCCACTAATTTCGCTTCCTTGGAATTGTACCATTCTGCTGGCATATTAGTAGCCACATCTTTCCATCTTTTATTTAGTAATTCTTTAGGGGTAGCCTGCTTATTCTGTGTGAAGCCAGTTGTTGACATCAAAAGGATTGCTATCAATGTAAAAAGTTTTCTGATTTTCAGGATTTTAACATTTTTCATCACTCAATACGCTTAAGATCTGGGGGAGATGGTAACGACTATTCTTTTATATCTTGTTAATCGAGGCTTACCCCGATCCGTTACTTTTAATATGAAATGCGCCGTTTCTTCTTTGGTTACTTCCGGGGCCTTGAAGTAAGCCTTGTACACATTCTCTGCTCCATTCACGTTTATGGGCTTGTTTAGGGTGCCAGCTTCCGGGTAGTTGAACCACAGAAAACTAAAACTATCACCATCGGGGTCGGTCGTGTTGATAGCATCCAGCGTAAAACCTTCACCCGATTTAACGGAGATTTCTTCAGGATGACTGAGGACAGGAACTGGCGGATGATTGGCTTCTTCATACGATAGGATACACCAATCCATACGCGCGGCAAAATCATTTTGAAATTCATCTCTCCACCGCCATAAAGTAACCTTATCGTTATGAAATGAAACCGTATCTTGTTTCACTGAACGGCCGTATTCTTTAGGAAGGTATGGTGTATAATGATCTATGGCATTGGTCCAGATCGGTCTGGTTTCTGGTGCTATCGTTACTCTTGAACCTCCTTCTTTGGTCTTCGAAAAATCTGGCTTATAAAGTTCATAGCGACCACCCCAGCTGCCCCATTCCGGATGTTCTGGTTGATTTAAACCATTGGGTGTTAGTGACAAAAAAGCTGGGGTGTCCCCTTCTACCCCCCAAGCTACGTCGGGGTATGCTGCGCCGAGCGGACCGTGGTTTTGTTGAATGTTTTGTGCTATCCATTGGTTGCTTATACTGTGGTTGTCAATGCCCCGGACATAAGCATTGATTCCGGTCCAGGTGGCGCTGCTGTAATGATCACCCGGACTGACAATATAAAACAATTCAGGGAAATTGTTTCTGATCCAAATCCCACTGTCATCCTGATCCGAAATGGTGTAAACCCGGAGTTTTGAAATTAACCGATCTGCTTCTTTTTCTTCTTTGGTATTTTTTATTTTAAATAGAGCTTGTGCATGTGTATTAACACCACCCCACACTGATATCCACAACGGACGCTCATCGTCTTCTTCCAAAACCTGAATAATCCATTCAGAACCTTCGGAATCCATTCCTTCTCCGACACCCTTCATACCATATTCTGGTAAACCTTCTTTGACTATTGCCGATAGTGTTTTCGCCTCAGGAAAACCAGCTTCATGCTTGATTAGGTTTGGCTGCACCTTACCATAAGCTTGGATAACTTTTTCAATGGATTCAGGGTGCACCGCTGAAGTAAGCCAGCAAGAAGTCGTAGCAATAATTCCTTCTATATCAATTTGATTCGAATATAATAACAATCGAATTAATGATTGCGTGTCATCCGGATCCGCTTCAATATCAGTAAGGACAATTACTCTGTTTTTTAGAAACTGCTCGGCATGAAGGTTTTGTGACGCACTTAAAACCAGAATAAGAACCGGTGAGAATATAATTTTAGTTAACCGGGGAAAAACCACGAATCATTTAATTTAAGAGGTGTGCTAAAATATGTATAAAGAAATAGTTCTTTATGCTACTGCAGTATAACGGCGATAGCTTAAGTAATAGTGTTTGTTTGGGTAATGAAGTTATCCCGCAAAAGTCACGTTACCCAAAATTGGGCGATGTAATATGTCCCATTTTGAAATTTAAGCAATTGATGCACTGCCTCTTTTGTTCATAACAGATTGACGTGGTGAATAGAGCGGCTTAGGTCGGATTATTTTATGGTAAATTTGGAGTAATACGTCATACGCGCTTTGTCTATTGAAGCAACTCCCGATTTTATTAAATAAATTGCTTTAAAATATACGAGTTACCTGGAATCAATCCGAACATCTTTGAACATAAAAGGGTTATCACTCAGCCTCAAGTCCTTTCCGCTGGTGGTCGTCACATTTCGAAGAATGACTTCTTTAGTTAGAATAAAGGGGAACTTCTCCCGGTAAGAATTATCGGTCAATTGACGATTAAAATTTCCAAAAATTGCGGGACCCTGATAATCGTCCGGATGATTGGAGTCATCGATTTTAAGATTTTCGATCGTGATCCGCTCTGGCATGTAACAAGTATAACCAAAATCATGCTGACCTGAGTTGGAACCACCAAATAAGCTGGCGCTGGTTCTACGTCCTCCGGCAGGTACGAAGGTACAGTTGCGGATAATAAACTCCCCCCGCCAGGTACTGCCATAGTCTGAGCGCAGGTTAATGAGTCTACTACCATAGATGGTGGAATTTTCCACCATAAAAACACCGCTGCCGATAGCATTAATTCCCATGTGGCCCAAAGTTGAATTCCGGATGGTGGCATTAGCCACACCCATGTGTGCATCAAATCGGGAGAACGTACATTGTTCAAATACCAGATTTTTACAGTAATTGGATCCCATAATGCCCCAATACGTACGGTCGTTAATATCATTGGTCTGTTTGCAGTTCACAAAGGATATGTTGACGGCACGGCCGACCGAAATATCGTAACTGCCCATGGAAACGGGTTTTCCTGCGGAACCAATAGTTCGGTAGGTTTTGTGCCCGGTCAGTGTGGTGTTCTTAACCGTAACGAAAGCACAGTCCCGGATGGTGATAAAACCACCATAAGGTGCACCATGGTCTCCTTCGCCAATGATGTCGTGTTCCAGTCCATCCACCAATACATTCGATCGGCTGATCGAGATGTTTCGACTATAATAGGTGTATTTTGATTCTGCTTTATTGGCGATGGTGGTGAAATGACCTCCGGTGATGTAAAGTTTATTTTCATCAATAGGAAGGGCTGTGATTTCTGTGATCTGATCGAAGTCCCAGATAATCGGTGCGTTTTGGTCAATGTAGCCCTCTTTGTCCACTAGAAAAATATCTGTCTGGGGTGATCCATCGTTTTGGTTTGGCCCAAAGCGAATATACCGCCTTTTATGAGAATTGGTGACCGTGATCAGACAGGGTGACGGGAGATTGGCATTGATTTTGTCCTGGTCTCTTTTAAGAGAAGTTATTCCCACGGGAGTAAAGGATTCAAGGCTGGATCGAACCCTGAAAACAGATGCACTTCGATTCTCGACATCGGTATCATCAATGATAAAGGCTGCCGTACCAAAATCGGTATCGGTCTGGATGGTCGCGGTTCTGGCTTTACCGCCAATGTAGTAGGTGGCCCCTTCATCTGCTTTCACAGCCAGGTGATGCAGATTGGCAAAAGCATGTGTTGCAGCGATAGCATCTATATCATCGGTTTTTCCGTCACCTTTCGCCCCAAAGTTACTGTAATGAACCCGTCCAGCTGCTTTGAATTTACGGGCATCCCCGGGAGATACATTGATCTGAAGCTCACCATTTTGATTGGTCTGCACCCTGGTTTTACTTCTTTTAGCGGTGATTGTGATATTTTCAGACGAGGTGTTGGTCTGTCCCTGTATATCTAAAAAACCAAAGAGCAAAAGTAAGAACACGAGCCTGTATTTCATCGGGAGGGAGTTAAAGGTTGAACTAAATAGATGACATTGACAAGATATTCGTTTTACTCGAAAGTCGAACGATTAACCGACAATTTTCAGGTTATTGCTCAAAAATGCTATTTCCAATTGTAAATACCTTGCAAAAAGCACCGAATTGTCCGCTCACTCTGCCTCCCCAACCTCCAGCTCATTCAGGTGCTTTGCCAATACGAAACCCATGCTAAAGCAGCCCTGCAATAAATATCCTCCGGTGGGCGCATACCAGTCCAGCATTTCTCCAATGGCATAAGTGTCCGGTATTTTCTTGAATTGGAAATGCGCATCAACCTCATCCAACGCAATACCCCCCAAGGTCGAAATGGCTTTATCGAGCTCATCCGCAGAATGGATAATAACCGGGACGGCTTTGATCGTTTTTATAAGCCGATCGGGATCCAGAAAAGTGTCTTTATCGGTGAATTGCTTTAATAGCCCAATGGCGGTGCGGTCCAGGTTCAA
This sequence comes from Membranihabitans marinus, assembly GCF_019802045.1. Taxonomy (GTDB): domain Bacteria; phylum Bacteroidota; class Bacteroidia; order Chitinophagales; family Saprospiraceae; genus Membranihabitans; species Membranihabitans marinus_A. The sequence continues at coordinate 47,273 of NZ_JAHVHU010000013.1, forward strand.
ATCCTTTTTTAAAATATCAGTCACCTTAGTGCGATGTGAGTTTTCGTATTTTTGTCTTAATTCATGAATGGTCAATGTCGGCTTCAAATCCAAATGGATGACTGTGCTTTCTTCGGTCAGCAGGGTGTGCTGTATTTTTTGACTCAGGGCGTAAATAGCGTTTCCCTCCAGGCCAAAATTTGAAATAACCAGCTCTCCTTTCGAATAATGGTCCTGGTAAGTCAACGCAATATTCTTTAATGGTTTCCCTTCATGCACCGCTATAAAATCACCATTCCAATCAACGCCAAATGCACAATTGGCTGCCCTAAAGGGGACTACGTGGACCCCGCGTTCTTCAAAGGTGGTTCGCCATCTACCGTCAGAACCGGTCACCTTCCAGCTGGATCCACCCAGTGCAAACACCACGATATCAGAGTCCACAGCCTCACATCCTTCAAAACACAGCTGTCCTTTTGTATTCCATCCCGTCCATGGTGTGTCCAACTGAAATGCGATCCCTCTGGTGGAAATGTGATCTAGGATCTTGTTGAGCACTTCGATTGGTTTTAAGTTCAGATCCGGAAATACGCGGCTACTCGACCCTATAAAAGAAGGAATCCCAATGAGGTTCAGCCAGTTTCTCAGATCATCATTGGTGAACTGTCGAAGGATGGGGTCTATGAATCCATCCGGGGAATATTGTGTCGTGAGTTCTTCTATAGAGGCCGTGTAGGTCAAATTCAGTCCGCCTTCCCCAGCAACTAAAAACTTTCGTCCCACTGTTTTTTTCTTTTCGAACAGAGTAACTCGATATTTGCTAGGATCCAAATGGGCTGCCAGCATCAGGCCAGCAGGTCCGCCTCCAATGATGTGAACTGTCCTCATCTTGACAGGATGCTTTGTTTGATGAAATACATTTGTAAAACGAATAAAAACTGAATGGGGCGTATGAAAAAATCCTAAAGGAGGGGCAGTACCAATTCACGATTTCTGGATTATTGCTTAAGGGAATCCGGACTGATGAAACTTCCATGTAGAATTAAAAAATACAGGCCCGTCAAATGAATGACGAGCCTGTAATTTTTCTAAAAATGAATGGTTGTATTATATCAAAGTGACATTCACTGCATTCAATCCTTTTTTTCCTTCTTCAACATCATATTCGACCTTGTCGCCTTCAGTAATAGAGACGCCGTCTAAATCATTAGCATGTACAAATACATCCTTTCCACCATCGTCAGGTGTGATGAATCCGAATCCTTTACTGTTGTTGAAAAATTTTACTGTTCCGATACTCATTGTTAAATTGTTGTAATTTTAAAAAACATGGCACATAAAGTATATATGCCTTACCAAGCCCTAAAGATACGACGTATTTTCGTGGAATGTCTTATATTGTATTACTTTATTTATTTTTAACCTCAGAAATTCCCCCCATCGATTACGCTTTTTTGACAAATTCTGATTTAAGAGCCATGGATCCAAAACCGGGAATCTTGCAATCAATGTTGTGATCTCCGTCTGTTAATCGTATGTTTTTTATCTTCGTACCTGACTTAATGGGCTTGGGAGCTCCTTTCACGGGAAGACTTTTTACGATGATAACCGAATCCCCGTCTTGCAATTGATTGCCATTAGAGTCCAATACCCGGAGGGTGTCTTCTTCGATTTGCGTGGTCGGATTCCATTCATGGGCACACTCCGGACAAGCATAAAGCTCGGTTCCTGTCGAATATCCATAAGGAGATTTACAAACCGGGCATGGTTTCATTTGTGTAGACATTGTAATTTTGTATTTTAAATTCTAAGAAAAAAATAGCGCTTCAGATTTTTGAACGCGATCTATAGTGGTTCTATCTCAACGCTAAGATAGAATATAAGTTCTACTACGAAAGAATTGGAAGAAATGACAATGTGGTGATTAGCTCATGCTCAGGTAGTACGCCAAGTGTTTTTTGTTAAACTGCCGTATTGAAGAGCCCGGTGATTGGAAAGCAATTAAGCTTTGCAGGTGGTTGATTCGCTCAGCATCTACAGCTGCTATCAGTTCTTCATCAAAAGGGTAGGCCAGAGCCATCATTTCTTTATCCATTTCAGAAAGCGAGGTGTTCTCTGAGGTGAAGCACGGAGATTTCTCGCCTTGAACGAACATCCAGGCGGGAAAGCTATAATGCATTATGGATTGGGCATCGTGCGCAGAAAAGGATAGTCCCCCATTGCGCAGCTGCCGAAGATTATGATCCACTTTCCATTTGGGCCAGTAATTTGGCGGCCCCCCCAGATAATCATACAGCTTGTTCCAATCAAAATCACACTCCAAAGCAGGGGTCTGATGTTCATGATGAAATCCCAAAGCGTGACCAAATTCATGGAGCACAATACCTTTCCAGTTTTCAGGTAAAACCTCAGTGAAGCCAGATAAATTCAGTGTGATTTCACCAGGTCCTACAATAGCTTGATCCGTGCTGTCCGTGCCTACTAACGACCAATATCCAGGCTGGTCAAAACCCACCCTGATGTGGCTTGTATCCTGTTCGTGCCATAACCGACACGTTTCTTCCGTTTCATTACATCCAAAATCAAAAGTAATATTTCCCCATTGAGACCAGCTGCTGGCAGTTTGTGCTATGAGCGTGTGCAAGTCGCTATCGCCTCCTTTAAAGCTGACTTTTAATGCCCCTACTCGCCAAAGTTTTAAATCCTCAAAAACCAATTCCCGGGCAAAATGATTGATTGAGCCGGGAATACCCTGGGCTCGTTGCCGGCTCCGTGCTTCCAGACGAGCCTGGATTTTATCCGGATAAGCCTCCATAATGATGTGATTCTTCATAATCTATGGATTTCCAAATTGTGTGAGATTGTAACTCAGGCTAACAAAAAAACCTGCCTTAGTCCGGGCATACCGAGGGATTTTTGTGCTACTAGCGGGAAGATAAGGCCCCGTTTGATCAATGGGTATCTGTCCCGAAAGGACGGACAGCTTACCAATAGATATTCCGGCATTTATACTGAAAATTCTTTTCTTTCCCAGTATTGTACCCAAACCACCCAGGTAGCGGATCTTTCCATCCAATGGCGATATCGAGGCACCGAGGGCCGGGCCGATGCTTACATTCGCTTTGACCTTGTATGAAAAATGCAACAAAGCACCGACAGAAATATCCCCTTTAAAATTGGTTTCTTCGACGATATCATTTATGGTCTCGGTGCGTTCTCTCAAATAGTAATCTCTGGTATGCAGATTCGTATAAAATAGCCCAGAAGAAAAATTTACACGCCAGTTTTGTTCTGTATGGAACCTTAAAATTCCAGAATATATCGTATCGTTAATATAGTGGTCATACAATCCCAGCCTGATTTCCGTAACATCCTTTTGACCGGTAAAAACATCGGAATAAATGTTATCCACCGCATGAACGGATCGGACAATATAATCCAGTAATTGGATATAGTTAATTTGTTGGGTCTTTTGCATTATGCGGGTCAATCGGGCATATTCCCGCAAAACAATATCAGTATCGGGGGTTCGAAGTGTTATTTTTTTAATATTGGTCTTATAAATAGATTCAGCAGCTCGAATATAGTCCTGAAAATAGGCGATTTGACGTACGATATCCTGCAATTCCGTGGTATCGAAAACAGATTGGATGTGCTCCAGGGTTTCTTTTGCAAAATCAGGATCGGGGGCGTGACGAGTCCGTTGGTACAATTCATCACTCGCACTGCGCAACACTTCCAGTTCATTAAAAAACTGTAAAGATTTGAGGAAAAATTCACGCTGCCCGGAAGGTATAACCTCAAAATGATCAAATACATCCGTTCCTGGGATCCCGGGCAGGAGCGGTTCTAGTATTTCCGGCGTGGGAGAGATATAACGATAACTTCTGATGTAGATCCGATCCTGAATATAGACCGGGTTAATAGAAGTAATTTTAAGACGGTATTGCTTACCGGCTTCGATGACTTTCTGCGCCGGATTCACTTTTATACTGCGGCTGTGGTCATCGTATACGACTTCAATTTCATTTTGGGTTTGAGAAATGAAAGGAAACAAGAGCAGTAAAATTACTATGGGAAATTTTCTGATCATTCGAAGTATATTAGGTGTTGGCCAGAATGGAAAACCATAAAAGTGGAAGCCGATTTGGTTTGCGTTTCCAGCGGTGATGATGACCTAATATACTAATTTTTAATTTATTATTAGCCGAAGTATATTATTTTAGGAAATATTGATCATTCAAATTCTGAACATTTGTATTCATCAAAACTCTTCAATTATGGTACTTGAAGGAGGATTCCGGTATGGGATAATGTTTTTACCACCGGTTTTTACGCTTTATTTTATCGCTGACCTTATCAGCAAAATCGGAGATGTGGTCAATACCGCTTTCCATCATTCGTTCGATATTTTCCAGATCGATTGGTTGGCCTTTCATGCGGAGCCGATCAATGGAAGTCCGGGCTTTGGGCATTACGATCCATAGAATGATATAAAGTAAAACACCAGCACCAGCAGTAAAGAAAATAATGGCAAAGGCAAGTCTGACCCAGATGGGGTCATCAATGTCAAAATATGCTGCTATTCCACTGCATACGCCGGCGATGACTTTATTTTCAGGGTCTCTGTATAGCTTTCTCCGGTAGGAGGCGCTTTCTTTATTTCCGGCATAAGTTTCCCCTGGTTCATCACGATCGGGTTGCTCAAATTGATCAGGTCTTCCCATGATCGCAATACTCTTTTCGATATCGGTCATATTTGCTACTTTGCGTGAACCCATCGACTCTTCGATCAGTTCGGCCAACCGCAGTTCAATATCGCGGATGATTTCATCGGCGTAATCAGATTTGCCAAAATAATCGTCCAATTCGTAGAGATAATCCTGCAGTCTTTGAGATGCGTCCATATCGATCGCTAATGGTATTCCTCCAAGGTTAATGTATTCGATCTTATTCATTGTTCGTAGTATTTATTGAATTTGAAAAATTGACGGTTTGAGCCAGGTTCTCCCAGGCTTTAGTGAGTTCTTCTTTGAGGTCATTTCCTTTCGGGGTAATTTCGTAATATTTCCGGGGTGGGCCGGAGCTCGATTCCACCCAGTTATAGGACAGGTACCCATCCCGCTTCAATCGGTTCAGCAGAGGATACATTGTTCCTTCGACGACGATCAGATCATTTTTTTTCAAGTTTTGAATTATATCGGAAGGATACATGGTTTCTTTGGACAGGAGTCCGAGTACACACAGTTCGAGCACTCCTTTCCTCATTTGTGCTTTGATGTTTTCTACCTTCATAACGAAAGATTGTTTTGATTACGATGGTAAATATACAATGGATATAGTACTTTGCAAAGCATAATACCTGTTAATGGAAGGTAATTTAGATGAGTGAAGAAATCTGATCGATAAAAAGAAAGATTAGACCGATGAAGAAAGTAACTATGTTCAGGCCTTTTCCCGGCCTAAAGGCACGGGGCAAAATACATCGCAATTACTCAACCAAAAGGGATGATTATGAAATGAAGAGTTTAGCCCCACAGCTTGCGCCACCGCTATAGCTTTAGCGCACGCGGTTAGCCTGGGATGGTATTGATTTATGGACTCATTCTGGTTCTGAAAGTCATTTAGCCCCAGAGCTTTAGCCTGGGGTTATAATAGATAAACAAAGATTCGGGCTTTAGCCCTTACCGGGAAATGATTAACGGGTAAAGCCAGATCCCGGGAGATGCACCATTCCCCGGCCTAAAGGCACGGGGCACAAACGACTAATGGAAAATTAATCACGCCACATCCACCGGATTGAGTTCGGGTTCTTGCGTACTTACCTTCACTTTTTCTTCTGCCCCTCCATTCCCGTTTTGCTGGTCGCGTTTCATTTTGTCTTTAATAAGGTAATAGGTCATCACCAAACTGGTTAGGATGATTACATAAAGCAGAATTCCTGGTTTTACTTCAGAACTGATGAATTCATCTGGAATCTGGAAGAACAACAGAATAGTCACCAATCCACGGGGGGCAATGTATAATTCCGGCGTAAAATTTTCGCGGGCAAAGAAATGCAACATGATCGCCCGGAAGATAAATATACAAGCCACGACAGCCAGGCTGATAAGAAAAACTTCCAAGTTCAACAAATTTCCCACATCGATCGTCATCCCGAAAACGACGAAAAAGAAGGTCCGAACCAGAAAAGCGGACTCCAGCGTGATTAGATGAAATTCTTTTTCAATTTTTTCAATACTCTCCGTACCAACCCCATAACGGTTGAGCAAACTTTTAAATTTGCCATGGTTCGCCAGGGCCATTCCAAATACCATGATAATAATCAGGGGAGACAGGTGAAAAAGCTTACCCAAGCTGTACAACAGGACCAAGTTAGCTGTCAATAAAAAAAGCTTGGTTTGGCTTTTAAGATCTTTGAAAAGATATATCAGGATCGCGGTGGCTATCAGTGAAACCAATATCGTCAAAATAAGACTCACAAAAAATTGCGAGGTGGCTACCATCCCGCCCTCTTCCAGAAAGGATATGACAAAATAAAACAGCAAAATACCCAGTATGTCTGAAAAAGCTGCCTCATAAATCATAAATTCCTTCTTGTCCTGCAATAAACCTGTGACACTTGGTATGATGATCGAACTGGACATGACACACAATGGCGTGGCATACAAAAATGCAATTCCAAAGGTAATATCGAGCTGGCTTTTCAAAAACCAGGCTACTGCAAAGGTGGTCGCAATCAGACAAGTGGTAGCTACGATCACTGTCCGGCCTATCATGGGGTATTTTTCCCGGGTAAGTTGAAGGTCCAATGCGGCTTCCAGAACGATCATGATCAGTCCCACTATTCCCAGTATCTCCAGATAGGGCATGAGATTGGGCATGTCATAATGAGCTTGTTCGATCCCAAACCGTACTAAGATCCCTGTGATAATGAGTAGTATCACTGAAGGTACGTTTGTGCGATCCGACAATCTGTTGAAGAAGTAGCTGAGAATCAATATGATACATGCTCCACTAAGAAGAATGTATGGATTGGATAAGTCAATTCCTGCGGCGAGGGCAAATATGCTTGCAATCATATATTTGATATTCAATTTACTGAAATCTACCACTAAGATAGTACAAAAAGCGAAATACATCACGTGGCAAGTAACTTCCGGTCGGGTTGATCAAGTATTGATGTCGGGATTTTTTATCTTGGCCCATTTAAATAATTCCACAGGTCACACTATGAAACTGATATTTTCCGAATATGTGAAAGATTATGATTCTTACACTTTTTCCTACGCGCCTTATGTCGTGTTTCAAAACCGAAATAAAATGACAGAAACGTATGAAGCCGGATTTTTGCCTTACACGGGGAATTTGGAGTTGGATCATTTTCTGTATTACAAAGCCAGAAGTCTTCGAGTTAACTTGGCGAAGTTTGGCATGGGATCCGAGAACAGACGAGTAGCCCGGAAATTTGAAGATTTTGACGTGTCGGTTAATTGGATACCCCTGGAAGAATTTAATGTTCAGTCAGCGGATTTTTTAAATTTCTGCCTACGCTATAGCCGGGAGCGATTCCGTGGTGGAGAGATGTCCAAAGCACGTCTGGAATATGTGTTGCAGTCTCCTTTTCTGACCCATCTTATCATATTTGAGATAGCGGGGAAGACAGCGGGCTATGTATTGAGTTCTCAAAACAAAGAAATCATACATTATTGGTATAGTTTTTTTGAGTTAGAAGATTTTCAGGACCTGCCGCTTGGGAAATACATGATGCTGGAAGTCATACGACGCAGTAAGGAGAAAGGGCTGCGTTATTGTTATCTGGGAACCTGCTATGGAGCTCATTCCCTCTATAAAGTCCGAGACTTTAAGGGGGTTGAATTTTCCGATGGGAACGTGTGGAGTAGTGATGTCAAAAAACTAAAAGCTTGGTGTAAAAACGATGATCAAAAACTGGAAATGGATCGTTTAAAGCAAATGACACCCCCAGATGCTAATGCTTATTTGGATAGAATAATAAATTGAAATGACTGTGGAAGGAAGAAGAATAAAAGTCACTTATCCGCTGGTATTCCCCTTTAAATTATCCTACGGGACGTTTTATCAGCGGTCGAGTTTTATAATCGAACTGCGCCAGGGTGAACATCGGGGTTATGGGGAGATGAGCTTTGTCCCTTACTACGGTAAAAAAGAAGCTGCTATAGAAAAGCAGCTACAGGCAATCCTAAGTTTTTTAGATCACTTTTCCGATGGATGGACACCCGAGGAGTTGCACCTGGAATTAAGTAAAAAGTTAGATCCAGATTCTTTTTTATTGTCGGCCATCGATTGTGCCCTCTATGATTTACACGGCAGAATCCATGACGTACCGGTGTGGAAACAAACAGGTGGATCATTGACGATTCCGGCTACCTCCAGTCTGACCATCACACAGGATGACTGGAAAACGAAATTGAACTGGGGCTGGCCTGTGCTAAAATTGAAGATGGGATTCGAAGGAGATATGGATCTGCTCGAAGAGATTCGATACCACTACCATGGGCCATTGCGGATTGATGCGAACAGTGGATGGACGGTGACTGACTTTTTGGGCCGGTTGCCTCAATTGCAAACGAACAGGGTGGACCTGGTTGAACAACCAGTACCTCGGGAAGCGGAGTATGAATTGGAGGGAATAGACACTACCATACCACTAGCTGCTGACGAAAGTCTTCAGGGGATCGGTGATCTGGAGTCAATTGCCAAAATTTACCAGGTGGTGAATATCAAATTACAGAAATGCGGTGGCATCACACCTGCACTGGCCTTGATTCAGAAAGCCAAACGTTTGGGGCTTGAGCTTATGGCGGGTTGTATGACGGAATCTTCCGTAGGTATCGGAGCCATGGCGCACTTAGCTTCTCATTTTGATTATCTGGATCTCGATGGAGAGTATTTGATTCGGTCTGACTTTGGGAATGAAAAGTATGTGGAGCAGGGAATTATAAAACTAACTGAGGACAGTGGATTGGGGAAAGAGTTTGAGATTATTCCCTGATTTTCGCAGTATGCGTTGGAAATCCGCTTCGACTTTGGAGAAATAGCAATGTCCAAGGGCACATTACAGCCTCTCGGAGGTCGATATTTTGACCATAACCGTCGCAAGTATATTTGGACCTGCGCTGCAGGTCTGCTTAGAATCTACATTTGGAGCGCTAAGCAAGCACCCCAACTTGTTGTGGAGGAAAGTGCTTCATCTAATGCCTACAACTTTTGAATTGCACTACTAGTGGCATGTTTCATAAGTCATTAAAAAAAACATCTCATACATCTCAAAATGACTCTGAGTTCAATCTAATCCGACCCTGACTGGGCCAGAATCCTTGCAGGTAACAGACCTCAGAGATGTCGGATTAGATTGTGAATTGCATAATTTGGTTCGTTACATTTTAATTATAAAAATGTATGAAACAGAGCATTAGCTATACTGAAAACAAATCACTTCAACGCTTTATCAACGATTTCCTGCGCCTCTCCAATTAGTTTTTTCAGATGTTCATTTCCTAAAAAACTCTCTGCGTAAATCTTATAAATATCTTCTGTCCCGGATGGTCGTGCTGCAAACCATCCATTTTTTGAAGTGACTTTTAGCCCGCCGATCGGGGCACCATTACCCGGGGCATTGGTTAAAATGTCTGTAATTTTTTCTCCGGCTAACTCTTTTTGCTGAATCATGGCAGGAGATAACTTACTTAGTTTTTGTTTTTGTTCCGGAGTGGCAATGGCTTCGACCCGATCATAGACTGGTTCCCCTAATTCTGCAGAGAGTTGCGCATAAATTTCACCGGGGTCCTGACCCGTCACAGCTTTCATCTCTGCTGCAAGAAGACACGCGATAATCCCATCTTTATCTGTAGCCCACACCTTTCCATTGGTCCGAAGAAATGAAGCGCCGGCACTTTCTTCACCTACGAAACCCAATGATCCACTATACATGCCCTCTACAAACCATTTGAAACCGACGGGCACCTCCAGAACCTTCCGGTTAATTTTTTTAGCTACCCGGTCGATCATCTGACTACTAACCAAAGTTTTACCGATCATGGTATCGGTGCTCCATTGGGGCCGATGATTGAATAGATAATAAACACAGGAAGATAAGAAGTGGTTGGGCTGGAGCAAACCACTTTTTCCAGTTACAATTCCATGCCGGTCGTGGTCAGTGTCGCAACCAAATGCCACATCATATTTTTCTTTTAAGTCAACCAGCCCCGCCATAGCATAGGGTGACGATGGGTCCATTCGGATCTTGCCATCCCAATCGACGGTCATAAAACGAAAGGTAGGATCAACGCTTTTATTTAAAATATCCAGGTTTAGATTGTATTTTTCAGCGATGGGCCCCCAATAATGGACACCGGCACCACCCAGTGGATCCACGGCTAGATTTAAATTTGCATCCCGAATGTTATGCATGTTCACCACCTGACTCAGATCTGCCACATAAGGATCGATGTAATTGTGTTCATGCGTGGTAGCCGATTTAGAGGCTTTTTTATACGTCATTCGTCGAACCGCTTTCAGCTCATTTTCCAATATTTCATTGGCTTTTTGTTCTATCCAGCTGGTTATGGGGGATTCAGCAGGGCCTCCGTGGGGTGGATTGTATTTAAACCCGCCATCGACAGGCGGGTTGTGAGAGGGTGTGATCACAATGCCATCGGCCTGACCATCAGTACGGTTTTCGTTGTAAGTAAGAATGGCATGAGATATGGCCGGAGTCGGGGTGTATTCATCGTTGGCTGCCACCATCACATTCACTCCGTTGGCGGCTAGAACTTCAATGGCTGATATATGGGCAGGGATGGAAAGCGCATGGGTATCCATACCCAAAAAAAGAGGTCCGTCAATTTTGTTTTTTTGCCGATAGATGCAGATTGCCTGAGTGATCGCCAGAATATGATCTTCATTAAAGGCATGGTTCAACGATGATCCGCGGTGTCCGGATGTACCGAAGGAAACCCGATGGGCAGGTACAGAAGGATCTGGTTTTTCTGAATAGTACGCACTGATCAACCGTGGAATGTTGGTAAGAATACTTTCAGGGGCAGTTTTTCCTGCGAGCGGAGAGGTGTTCATGGTTTTGGTTTGAAGTGATGCAATGAATCGTTCTGGAAGACCAGGGAAATATCAATTTTATTCGTTTATATTTTTGACAAAGCAGAACCCTTATGTGCTGCAATGTGATCTGTTTTGTCACTCTTGATTTCATATTGTGGATCGTCTTTGGACGCATGGTGGGTGTACCCCTTATAATCGAAATCAGAATGGTGGACTTTGATGATTTTACCGGTGACATGACCGGCTTCAGAGTTCCATTTTACATGGTCCCCAACTTTAAAATTTTTCATAAGAAGATAACTTTTTTACCTGCCAATCAATTGATTTGACTAAATATAAGAAAATTTTGGAAGATTGAAGTTGATTTATCTGGATTGGAGAATGCGCTGGTTTTACTGGAGTGATGGGGTAGGACCTCAGCTGTCTTGTACCTCCTCCGATCTAAAATGAATCCTCTAATAATATATCAACTCCGGGCCACACGAATCGGTGTTTTTAAAATATTTCGTAAAATATTTGGTTTGAGGATAAATTATTGCGTATATTTGCACTTCGATTATATCGCGGGGTGGAGCAGTTGGTAGCTCGTCGGGCTCATAACCCGAAGGTCACAGGTTCAAGTCCTGTCCCCGCTACTAAGTAAAAAGGCTTTCTGGGAACGGAAAGCCTTTTTTTATTTCAACAATCCTGCCAATAAACGCTTCCTTGGAATACAGGAGGCAGTAAGATCGGTGGTGGGCTTTGGAATCAGCTCTATTGGCAGCGAACTGGAAGAGAAGCATGTTTTTTAAGCACTGCTGATCAGCACAGAAGGTCTCAAGTTTTATTTTTTATAGTATTCCTCCATGATGAATGTTCAAAATCTGTTGCTCTGCGTTTGACGTCGTGCCTGAAATAATTTGTATCTTAATCGAAAATAAGATAGGGCGAGTTCAATCGAATGAGTCACACAGTGATGAACCGAAAGATATACAATCCTTGCCCTGTGTATAACCGTGGTGGACATTTAAAAGACCAGAATCCAGATAGTATGAAGTTTGATGCAATAATAATAGGAACAGGCCAAGCCGGTCCCCCGCTGGCCGCAAGCCTGGCCAAGAATAATTACAACGTAGCGGTCTTTGAGAAAGGATTGCTGGGAGGATCTTGTGTGAATGTGGGATGTACCCCCACCAAGACGTATGTGGCCAGTGCAAGACGTGCTTTTGTGGCCAAAAACAGCACAGCCCACGGGATTTATGCAAAAGGCGGCATTGAGGTCAATCTGAAGACCATCAAAGGTCGCAAAGACAAAATTATCGAAGAATCCCGGTCCAGCCTCCATAAGATGCTATCTTCCAATGAAAATATTACCCTCATTCGTGGGGAAGCTCGGTTCGTAAACGCTTCACAAGTGGAAGCAAATGGAAAGATCTACGAAGCAGACAGCATTTATATTGACGTAGGAGCACGTCCTCGAATTCCCAAAGGCTTTGAAGAAGTTAATTATTTGACGAATGAAACCATTTTGGAATTGGAAGACGTCCCAGAACACTTAATCATCGTGGGTGGTGGGTACGTAGGATTGGAATTTGGCCAAATGTTCAGGCGCTTTGGTAGTGAAGTAACGATTTTGGAGATGGAAGACCGATTGATGAAAAAGGAAGATCGTGATTTTGGAGAATCCGTCGTGAAAATATTTGAGAGGGAAGACATAGCGGTCCGTCTGAATGCTGAGTGTATCGGTGCGAAAAAAGCCGGCGACCAGATTGAGGTTAATATTAACTGCAAGGAGGGAAGCCCCCAGATCAATGGCTCTCATCTGTTACTGGCCACCGGACGTGTTCCCAATACCAAAGCCTTGGGACTGGAGCATGCCGGTATCGCCTTGGATAAGAAGGGTTATATTAAGGTGGATGATGATTTGCGCACCAGCGTCGACCATATATATGCACTCGGAGATTGCAACGGAGAAGGGGCTTTTACGCATACGGCCTACAACGATTTTCAAATTGTAAACGCTCAATTATTTGGAGATAAAAAACGGTCGTTATCGGATCGATTTACCTGCTATGCGGCATTTATTGATCCGCCTCTGGCTCGAGTGGGAATGAATGCCTCCGACATCGAGAAAGCAGGTATAAAGGCTAAAGTAGCGTCCATGCCGATGAGTAAAGTAGCCCGGGCCAAGGAAATGGGTGAAACAGAAGGTATGCTCAAAATATACATCGAAGAAAGCACGGAAAGGTTCTTGGGAGCCACGTTTTTAGGCACCGGAGCCGATGAATATATTCATACTGTGATCGATCAGATGTATGCCGGACAATCGCATACCGTCATCCGAGATGCGGTCCACATTCATCCCACAGTGAGCGAATTGATCCCCACAATGTTGGAGGAACTTGAAAATTTATAATTAGAAAGCAGATCCTGGTTCAGGGAAGAAAATGGAAGACGATCCGCCATTATCGGTCACCCAAAGAAAAAAGGAAATATAGATTTGGTGATTGAACAGTCTGAAATTATCTAATCCAAAACCCATACAAAGCAGGTGTTTTTTCTGACCTTTGAACCATGCTTAAAAAAGAATATGACATTCTGGTTGTTGGTGGAGGTGCAGCTGGTTTCTTTGCGGCCATTAATACAGTAGAAATGAATCCGAATTTATCGGTGGCTGTTCTCGAGCGCAGCACGAAGCTCTTAGCCAAGGTAAAAATTTCCGGTGGGGGCCGGTGCAATGTAACTCATGGAGAGTTTGATCCCATGGAGCTTATAAATCATTATCCCCGGGGTAAAAGAGAGTTGCTTGGTCCGTTTCACCGGTTCATGACCGGGGATGTGGTTTCATGGTTTGAAGAACGGGGCGTCCAATTAAAAATCGAATCCGATGGACGAATGTTTCCGGTCAGTGATGATTCACAAACGATTATTGATTGTTTTCTGGAAGAGGCAAAACGGTTGGGGATTACCATTTTGAAAAAACAGTCGGTTCATAGCTTTCACAGCGAGGAGGACACCTGGCGGATCCAAACGTCCACCGATTCCTTCACTTCCAAAAAAGTACTTGTTGCTACGGGAAGCAATACCAGAATGTGGAATTTGCTCGAAAAGGCAGGACATACGATCGTCCCTCCGGTGCCTTCCTTATTTACTTTCAATATAAAAGATTCTCGAATTAAAGATTTGCCTGGTGTCGCTCGGGAGGCTGTTGTCAACATCCTGGATGATAAGGGGCGTATTGTTTTGGAAAATCAGGGACCTTTATTGATCACGCATTGGGGGATGAGTGGTCCGGCAATTTTGAAATTATCGGCGTGGGGAACCCGGATATTGGCATCTTTGAATTATCATTTCACGATTCAAGTGAATTGGTTGAAGGATCAAGATTTTGAGAACGTGATTGTTGATCTTAAATCAAAAAGGAAGACTGATGGGAGGAAGTCAGTGATCAAGCATGCAGAATATAAGCTGCCCAAAAGACTGTGGCAAAGCCTGGTCACGGCAGCCGGAATTTCACCCAATAATAACTGGGGCGATTTAACGAAAACGCAATTTCAAAATCTGGCGGAACAGTTGACCCGTGGGCGATTTGAGGTGAATGGTAAAAGCACCTTCAAAGAAGAGTTTGTCACAGCAGGTGGTGTGGAACTGTCCGAAATTGATTTCAAAACTTTTGAAAGTAAGTTGCACCCCAATCTTTATCTAGCCGGTGAGGTGTTGAACATCGATGCTATCACCGGTGGTTTTAATTTTCAAAGTGCCTGGACTGGCGCTTATTTAGCCGCAAAAGCTCTATCTGATATTTGATGATATTTTTTAATCAAATTGATCGGATAAGCACTATAGCTGCGGTTCTCCAACTATGCTATTGAGATATTTCGAATTGCCCTTTGGGTTGTATTCAACTATTCTACTTACGAAAATGCTTTCCGGATTCGCTCGAGGCTTTTTGGAAGGGCTGTCTTTGGATCCTCCTTGCCTTCAAATTCCACAGAAACATAGCCCTGGTATCCGGCATCCTGGAATATTTTAGCCACGCGGTCGTAGTCAATGTCAAGCGTATACCAGGTACCACCGCCATAATAGGTTTTGGCCTGGATCAGACTTGTCTGCGGAGCCATCATCTCCAACTGTTCGTACGAGTTTTCCAAAAAGTTGCCGGTGTCCGAGGTGATCTGAAACCATGGAGAATCTACCGCATCAACTATACGTAATACACCCGCAGCAGTACGGCCCAGCCCCCAGTGGTTTTCCAGGCCGATCGTGACACCGCATTTCTCGGCAGTAGGTATGCATCGTTCGATCGCATCGATCACCCATTCAAAGCCCTGGTCTTCGGTATAGCCATCGAGAATTGGTTCGATTCCTTTATTCGCCATGAGTTCATTGAAGGATTTGATGGTCCCCCATCGTCCTGTATTGAGGCGCATGGTGGGAATACCCAGTTGATACGCTAACTCGATCTGATGTATGGTTTTCTCGATTTCTGATTCCCGTTTTTCTTTGTCCGGATAGACAAATCCCTGGTGTGTTGAAAATCCCATGAGATCCAACCCCGCATGGAAAGCACGACGTTTTAGCTGCTGGAGATATCCATTGTCATCGGACTTCATCTGAATTAGCAGCAGTTCCACCCCGTCAAATCCCATCGAAGCAGCTTGATCAATGCAGTATTCGATGGGTGTATCTTCCTTTGGCCCCTTGAATCGCCAAAAAGAATAGGTGGAAACCCCAATGGGGTTTGCTTTTTTGATGGAATTTGAATCGCGCCCCCTATCTGTTGTACGAGCAATCGTATGAGGTGCTATGCCCATAACCGGTGCGGTAATAAGACATTTCTGCAGGAAAGATCTCCGAGTAGAGTTTTTTGACATGATAGCAAATTTGGTTTTTGATCATACTTGAATATAGTAAAATTTTAGTAATTATTAAAAAAATGATTTCTGCAGTAAGTGGAAGTCGGATGAAAGTAGTAAACGGAGATTTGGTTTAAATTTCGATATTTACCTCTGTTTAAAAAATGAATTTAAACCAATTGGATTTGGAATTGACGTATAAGATGATGTAGGTGTTCACAGATTATCGAGAAAAAACAAAGGAATAACCGGAGTAACACCGATTATTCCTGACGATGGTCATCGAAGAATACCTCGGAATATGCGACAAGAATGAAACTAAATGGTATGAGCTCCATAAAATTAAAGAAATGATTTTTTTTAAGTCCGTATTGAATTTTCTTCGGGATCGAAATTATCGACACTTATTGATGACTACCATCGTTATTTTACTCGCAGGTAGTGTTGTGTTTCACTACTTGGAAGGGTGGGATTATGTGGATGCGTTGTATTTTTCGATCATCACTTTAACGACCATTGGATATGGTGATTTTACACCGCAGACCACGGGTGGTAAGTTGTTTACCATTTTTTATATAATAGTTGGAATAGGGATTATTCTGGCTTTTATCAATACCATTTATACGCACTATCGAACCATAACTTTTCGGGAAGATAAAGGTCATACTCGGGATAAAGACTGACAGTCAGACTAATAAATTGATGCTATAAGTTGACCTGAGCCTTTCGCCCCGTTGTGTCACGGACTGACCAGCTGTATTGTAACTTCTGCGATGCCCTCTAAATTTGCCTGACGGCTGTGCTGTGAAATTTCAAACTGAAATGTTTCGTTTTGATTTAAAGATAAATTGCACGGGAGGGTATCGATGACCTGTATGAGGTCTCCCACAGATTGTCCCAGCCACTGTCCGTTATTTGGGCGCGCAAGTTGTATCGAAAAGGTGTCTGAAAACACCTGCTCGCTGTCCCGGTTAAGCATTCCGGTCAGGTAGATGTTTTGATAACCAAATTCTGGGGTGTGCGTGATGCGAAGGACTACCGACCCATCTGTAGTAGTCTTATCGGTAGTCCAGCTCCCTTTTAGCTTGTGTGAACGTTCCCAGCCCGATTCGGGCAGGGTGAAAGATTGATGTTCAAGAACATTGGAGCGGGTGCAACTCATGAGTATAAGCAACCCGCCAAGAATTACCCCCAAATTAGTTCTGCCCACTAAAATAATCTTTCATTTTTTCAAAGAAACCTTTATCACTTTTACCTGGTGTGGGGTTGAAGTTCTCCATATCTCGGAGCTGTTCCAGGACTTCTCGTTCATTCTTATTCAGTGATTTCGGTGTCCAGACATTAACGTGAATGAGTTGATCTCCCTTTTGATAACCCTGAACGCTGGGTAAACCTTTGCCCTTCAAGCGGAATATTTTACCTGACTGGGTTCCTTCCGGTATTTTAATCTTGACTTTGTTTTTCAACGTCGGAACCTCAGCACTTGTTCCCAAAGCAGCGTCTGCAAAATTCAGATAAAGCTCGTAAATGATCTGATTGCCATCCCGGGTTAGTATGTCGTGCTCTTTTTCCTGAATGAGAACGAGGAGATCTCCGGCTGCTCCACCCTGACTTCCGGCGTTCCCTTTTCCACGCAGTGAAAGCTGCATGCCTTCTTCGACACCGGCGGGTATTTTAATTTCAACGGTTTCATTTCCGTATTCTGTACCGCTGCCTTTACAGGTAGAGCACTTGTCCTTGATGATCTCACCAGTACCGTGGCAGTTGGGACATGTAGTGGTGGTTTGCATCTGCCCGAGGAAAGTACTTCTGACCTGACGAACTACACCGTTTCCTCCACAGGTACCACAGGTAGAAATAGAACCAGAATCTTTGGCCCCGGATCCATGGCAAGTACTGCACTTAACTTGTTTTTTTACTTTTATTTTCTTCGTGACACCGTCCGCAATTTCCTCAAGCGTCAACGCTACCTTTATTCGCAGATTGGAGCCGCGTGTTCCACGGCTTCGAGGACCACCGCCCGGTTGGCCTCCGCCGAAAAATGAACCAAAAGCACTGCCACTACCGAAGATATCTCCGAAGTCCTCAAAAATATCTTCCATCGTTCTGCCGCCACCACCAAAACCGCCGTGTCCGTTGACCCCCGCATGACCAAACCGGTCATAACGTGCTCTTTTGTCATCATCACTCAGCACCTCATACGCTTCAGCAGCTTCCTTAAACATGTCTTCAGCTTGGGAATCCCCCGGATTTTTATCCGGATGATATTTCATCGCAATTTTCCGATAGGCTTTTTTTATTTGAGTGCCATCGGCAGATTTTTCTACCCCAAGAACCTCGTAATAATCTCTTTTCGTCATATACTTATCGTTTACCTACTACCACTTTGGCATGTCGTATGATCTTGCCATTCAGCAAATAGCCTTTTTCTATATAATCAATTATTTTTCCTTTGAGTGACTCGTCCTGCACCTCTATATCTGCAATGGCGTCATGAAGCTCCGGATCAAAATCAATATTGGATGGATCCATGACCTCAAGCCCTTGTTGCTGCAATGTCTGATACAGCTTGTTATAGACTAATTCAACCCCTTCGCTAAAATATTCCTCGTTTTCAGGGTCATCGGCATTTTTCTTTGCACGGTCAAAATCATCCAACACCGGTAGCAGTGCCTGAATGACTTCTTGTCCGGCCATTTTGGACTGCTCTATTTTTTCTCGTAGTGACCGCTTCTTGAAATTATCAAATTCAGCGAACAAACGAAGGTATTTATCACGCAATTCCTGAATCTCCGTCTCGAGATCCGATACCGTATTTGTCTCCTCCCGGGAATCGGAATCAGCCGTGGTTTCCTGCTTATCGGAATTCACGTCCTGATCCAATGTCTCTTCATCGGTTTGGTTATTCCTTTTTTTGCTCATGTTTTCTGTATTCAAATGTGAGTAAATATCTATCGCAAATTACTTGCCATCGGACATATGATGCCAAATTGTCAGTTCATCGCCTGAAATTTTTGAATAATGGCATCAATATTTCCAGATTTTGAAATCACCACCTGGGCGGGGTTAATCAAAAAATAGGTGGGTGTTTCATTCACACCATAGCTTTTTGCGATTTCATTGTTAAACATATCCAACGGGGTAAATTGTTCATCCCAGTACAAGGAATCCTCCCGAATCGCTGTATTCCATGCTGATGTCGTTTTTTCGATCCCTACCGAAATAATTTTAAGACGGGCGGTGTCCTGTTGGCTATAAAATTCAACAAGTTTTTGATTGGAAGTCCGACACGGTCCGCACCATGACCCCCAAAAGGATAGGATGACATATTTTCCTCCGAATTCATAGAGGTTCCTGCTCTGGTTTCGCCGATCGATAAACGAAATGTCTTCTGCGTCATCCCCAACCCACACCTCTTTTTTGACGAAATAATACCGGCTTATTACACCAGCGACCAACAGGCCGGCCAGGGCGATTACGATCTTTTTTACCATGATTGACGCTCTTTACATTTGACACTTGTGAAAGTTACGATCCCCAGTTTTCACGGTCCAGACTTCGGTATTGAATCGCCTCAGCCAGGTGTCCGATTTGGATCTCATCGGATCCATCCAAATCGGCAGCTGTGCGGGCTACTTTAAGAATTCGATCGTAAGCACGGGCCGATAACTGCAGTTTTTCCATAGCCGTTCTAAGCAGTGTTATACCTGCCTTGTTGATTTCACAAACCCGCTTGACTATCCGCGCAGGCATTTCAGCATTTGATCGAATATCCAACCCAAATTCCTGAAACCTGGATACCTGAAGTTCTCTGGCACGAACAACCTGTTTTGCGATTTGTTCACTGGTTTGTCCGGTGGCCTCGGTATCTATGATTTCATCAAAAGAGACCGGAGTTACTTCGACGTGAATATCAATCCGGTCGAGCAATGGTCCTGAGATTTTATTCAGATACCTTTGGATGGCGCCCTGACCACAAACGCAGTCTTTATCCGGATGATTGAGATAACCGCAGGGACATGGATTCATGGATGCCACCAGGATAAAAGACGCGGGATAATCGACAGTCATTCGGGCTCTGGAGATGGTGATCCGACGTTCTTCCAGCGGTTGACGGAGTACTTCCAACACGGAACGCCGGAACTCTGGAAGTTCGTCCAAAAATAAAACACCATTGTGGGAAAGCGATATTTCACCAGGCAACGGGTTCGAGCCGCCACCTACCAGTGCTGCATCACTGATGGTGTGGTGTGGGGAACGAAAAGGCCGGATTTTTATGAGCGAAGCGTCCTCATCAAGTAATCCTGCGACACTATGTATTTTTGTTGTTTCCAATGCTTCGTGAAGTGTTAACGGGGGTAGTATTGTGGGGAGTCGTTTAGCAAGCATCGTCTTACCTGCGCCGGGTGGCCCGATTAAGATGACATTGTGACCCCCTGCTGCGGCCAGTTGGAATGCTCTTTTGATGTTTTCCTGGCCGCGTACATCCCGGAAATCCGCTGCGTATTTATTGTTTTCGTATGAAAATTCTTCGCGTGTATTGACCCGAATAGGCTCTGCGGTGGATTCGCCCTGGAGCAAATCATACACATCGCGCAGCGTTGATACGCCGTAGACGTCGACCCGGTCCACAATGGCAGCTTCCCGGGCGTTTTGACGGGGAAGGATAAGTTTCTTGATTCCTTGTTTTCGGGCCATAATTGCAATCGGAAGTACCCCTCTTATAGGCCGGATTTCTCCATCCAGGGCCAATTCTCCCATAAGCAGATAATCATCCAGAAAATCAGGCGATATTTGCCCGGTGGAAGCCAAGATGCCCACTGCGATAGGAAGATCATAGGAACTGCCTTCTTTTCGGATATTGGCTGGAGCCATATTGACCACTATTTTTTGACGGGGCATCCGGCATCCAAGCGAATGAATAGCCGACTCGATCCGCTGGTATCCTTCTCTGATGGCATTGTCAGGCAAACCAACAAAATAATACGTAATCTTGTTGCCAACTATATTTCCTCCCACGTTCACTTCTATGGTGATTGGTATGGAGTCAACACCCTGTACAGCGCCGGCATGGGTTTTTACTAACATGGATTACTGTGGTTTTTTGGTACGATCAAGATAGTAAAAAACCACTAGATCCGTTTTAGGAACCACTACGATCTTTTGAAAGTTATTTGTCGGGGGTATTATTTCATTCTTAATTGTTTTGAACGATCACCTTATGCCGGTATACCTCCTGTCCATTAGTGACTTTGAGGACATATACACCAGCTGGGTAGGTAAATGGAATTTTTAGAGACTTTGACCGGCCGTGTATATGGATTTTTTGCAGTGGCTTCCCGTTTATCGACCAGACGGATAAATCTGCA
Organism: Membranihabitans marinus; assembly: GCF_019802045.1. Taxonomy (GTDB): domain Bacteria; phylum Bacteroidota; class Bacteroidia; order Chitinophagales; family Saprospiraceae; genus Membranihabitans; species Membranihabitans marinus_A. The sequence continues at coordinate 68,553 of NZ_JAHVHU010000013.1, forward strand.
TCGGGCCGGAGGTGTTTTTGAAAAGTCAGGTGGAGATCCGCAGTGCTGACGGGATTGGGATACACGTGCAGAAACTCGGCTGATTCCGTCTCATTATTAAGGGAAACCACCCGGGAGTAGGTGATTTTATTTTGGATGTTGTGCACAGCCAATCGATAAAACGTTTTTATTCCTTCAGTGAAATAAGATTCATACGCACTCTTCCACTGAGATTCTGAATTCAGCAATTCATAGCCATCGACTTTGACCGGAGTGAAGTGGATCCCATCGTAACTGTATTCCATGTTGACGGTTTGGATGGGGATTCCGGTGTTGTTCAGCTTCCAGGATAACCGGTGGTGATTACCGAAAACAGCCCCGTCAAATTGTTCGATTTCCAGCGGTGTAACAGAAAATCCTACCGTAAAATTCCCCTGGTTTTGATTGTATATGGCCATTCGTTCCGCTCCATCCGTTAACACGATTTTCAACCGGGCCATATCCGTGTCTATTTCTGGTGGCCGGACTTCGTGTTCGCCGTCGTTGGGCACCTCTTCAGCGAGCAGATACGGATATGTCTGGCCTCCATCTAGGCTGTAATAGATATCCACGTGCGTAAACCCATTGGTCTCTGTATCTCCCGTTTCCCAAAGAACAGTCAGGTTTTGAGCAGCCCGGGTTGCACTTTTGGATAGGGCAATCATATCGTCTTGGACCGGACTAAGAATTTTGAAGGCCGGATCATCCCGCACCGTAACCGTCATCTCCTCACATTGGATGTTCCCGCCACTCCGGGTGGTCAGTCGCATGGTGATGTCCCGGGCTTTTGTGGCATAGACCTCGCCTTTCTCTATACTTCCTGACATTTGAACATCTTTTGATGGAAATGAACGGTGTCTCCCCTCTGCGGAAGGAGCATAACTCCGGTACAAGGGTGTCGTGGTATATTGACCCGCGTTGATGGGATGGCATCGTACATCGTCTGCGCCCATGACATCTGTATCGTATTGTTCCCAGGTATAAGATAAGGCATTATTCGGACTGGTGGCGATGAGGTCGAATGGTGTGTTTTTGGGAATGGAAAAATCAGCGGGCAAAGTCACTGGCAGGATGGTGGAATTGCCCAGTTTGGTTCCACATCCAGACTGTCCGTTGATCCGATTTAGAATTTGGTTGACACTGTGTGTGTTAAAATATAAAAAGGGAGATTGGGGACCGTCTAGATTGTGTGAGCCACAATTCCCTTCATAGGACATCAGAGAGCTACCTGATCCGGGTTCAAAGCCATGACCATTGCTCCGTTGTCCCGCAGTACAATTGCCCTCGGACCCATAAAAAGTATGATGTGCCCCCAACTGGTGGCCGATTTCATGCCCAAAAATTTTAAGATTGAAGCCAGTGTTTCCCGGACTGCTTGTTCCGGTCCATCCGCCTCCTTTGTAGAATGCGCTACAACTGGCGGGTAAATAAGCGACTCCGGATCCTGATATATAGCCATTGGGAACATCCATATAATGGAGCACATGCCCAATATCGAAGGCAGAGACATTCACACTGTCTACAAAGAATTGACGAGCCTGCTCAGCACGATTGAACCCCGCTGGATCAAAAGGATCGGAATCCGGATCCGTGTATATAAAGTCATCATCCATGACCAAATTGAAAGAAATATTCATTTCGCCGGTGTACAGAGCATTCAGTGCGTTAACATTGTTCATGATCGCCTGTCGGGCTGCTGAGATGCTTCCTAGTTCCTGGCCCCATTCTCCGGTGCATACCACAAACAGGTTGTACGTCAGACTGGAGTAACTCTGGGTTTGACAAGGGACTGAACTACCACCTCGGCGCACCCCTTGATCAGGTGTGTTATTGACGGCACATTGGATTGCTCCCATGGCCTCCAGATCTTTCGAGGATCCTATGGTGTAATGGTCTGGTCCCTTTCCCGGTGATATCGTGATGATTTCCCCGTTTTGAAAATACGATAAGTAAATCTGGTCACCACTAAAATAGCCAAACACCGGGTGGTCCTGGTTGTTTCGTCCGCTAAATGTCTGGTAGGACCGATCAGAAGTTCCATCAGCTTGTTTGATGAATGATTTGGACTGAATGGAAAATTGAACCGGGTTTCCCGGGAGAGGGATGTCCAGGGATACTTCTGTGTGTGATCGGGTAAAAAGTTCTTGCTGTGTTTGACTACGCGATTCCTTTGGCCAGGTGAAAGTCGTAATACCGCTGGTCTGTGCCTTTGCTATTGACAGGGTGCAAAAGAACACAATAACAAACAATAAACGGACGGACCCGGACAAGCCGGGGCAATAATATGTTAACTTCATATGGCGGAAAGTGTGTTTTCTGTAAAAGAAAAACTTAAAATATGTTAGAATATTGGAAAGGCAGTGGTTTTTAACACAAATACTATAAAATTTTTTGGTTTGAAACAGACCTCTACGGGATTATTTACTTCGGGGAAAGACGATCTCGCGTCTGATCACTTCAATTTCCTGCTTGTGGATGTTCCAAAGGTAGATTTTACCATTTTGAAAAATAAAATTTTCCTGGCTGCTGTATTCATATTCAGTGGACTCAGGCACTATGACCGGCCGGAAATCCGTCCCCCATCGATCGGGGTCTGAAACGTTCCATTGATTGGAAAAATAGGCAAATATCCTGGACATGCTGTGATCAATCTGCACCGGTCTGGTTAGCATGGGGGTGGGAATGTGTTTGCGGAGTCGTCCGGAGTAATCAAATATGAAAATTCCTTTTCGGTAGTCGATCAGATAAACTTCATTGTTGTGAAACAGCAATTGATCGATTCTGAAACCGGGAATTTCCCAGTTCAGATTTCTTGATTCATTCAAAAATCTAAGTTGTGACGTGTACTTTTGAATTTTATTTTCATTTTCGTTGTATAGCCATATGTTCTGTCCGTTAGCCAGTATGGGGTGGCTGACCAGAAAGTCAAAATGTTCATTGAAAGAGAAATGCGTGATTTCGTTCAAATACCTGTCCAGAATGTAAAAGCTCTGAAAATCGGGATTAAAGGCATAAATCCTCAAGTCAGTCGACAAGCCGGTTTTTGATACTGAAAAATCAAAATCATACCTGTTTGTAGGGCGGTTTCTGAAGTCGTATTTGATCAGACTTCGTCCGCCACGGAGAACAAATCCATTGTCAGACTGGTCCACAAACATCAATTGACCTCGTTCGATGAATCCAGTAGTGGTGTTTTTATTTCCAGTACAACTCCATGCTAGTAGCAACAGAATCAGCCAATTATTATTTAGTAAAAATCTTGTCACCGGTTTCATAACTATAAAGATAACAGTTTTTATTTCTCAGGCATGCATAGTAACCGCCGGTAAACCAGTGCCCTGTGTTGATGTAGATGGATTTATTATTTGATAAAGTGTGAAACACAGGCAGATGTCGATGACCGAATACAAAATAATCAATGTGGGGGTGAGAAATGATTTTTCTCTCACAATACTGGATAAGCCATTCCTTGTCCTCACCCAAAAAGGGCACCTCAGTGGCTTCTTTTGCCCTGCTTTTACGGCTAAAATAACCGGCTATCCGGTGGGCCAGATCAGGATGGAATTGCCGGTATAAGAACTGCAACGCTGGATTGTGGAATATTTTTTTCAGTCTCTTATACCCCGTGTCACCCGGACCTTTACCATCCCCGTGACCCACCCAAAAGTTTAAATCATTGAAACTAAATATCTTCCCATCCTTGTGAACTGGAATGTCCAGTTCTTTTTGGAAATAGTCAAACATCCAAATGTCGTGATTCCCGGTAAAAATATGAATTTCAATACCCTGGTCACGCAATTGGGCCAATTTGCCTAGAAAACGGATGTGCCCCCTGGGTATATAGTGTCGGTATTCAAACCAGTAATCAAAGAGATCGCCCAACAATATGATGTGCGTGGCATCTTTGGAAATTTGATCGAGCCAACTTACTACTTTTTGTTCCCGAACCCGTGTGTTCTGGATGCCCAGATGAAAATCCGAAGCAAAATATACGATTGCATCCATAATGCAAAACTATAAAATAGATTGAATATCGACATGTGGTAGGTTAAAGGTGTCGGCGATGGCCGGATAGGTAACCTGTCCATGTGCTATATTTACACCCGGTGTCAGGTTTGGTTGTTCTTTGCATGCCTTTTTCCAACCTTCGTTCGCTACAAGCAATGCATACGGCAATGTCGCATTCGTCAGAGCCAGTGTCGAGGTCTGGGGGACAGCGCCCGGTATGTTCGCGACTCCATAATGCACGACTCCATCAATGGTAAACGTTGGATTCTGATGTGTCGTGACCCGGCTGGTTTCCATGCAACCACCCTGATCGATAGCGACATCTACGAGAACGGTGCCTGGTTCCATGTCAGACAGCATATCCCGGGTAATTAGTTTAGCTGCCTTGGCACCATGTGTCAAAATGGCACCGATAATCAGATCTTGTTTGGGGATTAATTTGCGAATGTTCATTTCGGTTGAAAACATGGTCGTGACATTGGCAGGCAATATATTGTCAAGTTTTCGGAGCCGGTAAAGATTAATATCCAGAAGAATCACCTGTGCACCCAGTCCTGCAGCCATGATAGCAGCTTGTGTTCCGACTACACCCCCACCGAGAATCATAACACGGCCAGGTCGTACACCGGGCACGCCGCCCAGTAGCACTCCTTTGCCCCCAAAGGGCTTTTCCAGGTATTTGGCACCCTCCTGAACAGCCATTCGACCGGCTATTTCTGACATGGGGATGAGAAGCGGAAGACTGCCATCTGGTCTTTCAACGGTTTCATAAGCCATGCAGATCGCTTCACTTTTGATCAAGGCTTTGGTGAGTTCTTCGGAAGAGGCAAGATGGAGATAGGTGAATAAAATCTGACCTTTACGAATTAGATCGTATTCTCTTTCGAGCGGCTCTTTTACCTTCAGGATCATATCGGCTGTCTGGTATACCGATTCAATGTCAGGAAGGATTTTGGCGCCACGTTTGGTATAAGCTTCATCTGGAAATCCCGAAGTCAGACCTGCATCTTTCTGAATGTACACGTCGTGCCCCGCTTTTGTAAACTCAAAAGTCCCTGATGGGGTCATGGCGACCCGGTTTTCATCTGCTTTGATTTCTGTTGGAACTCCTATTTTCATGTCTAAATTATTCTGATTTCAAGGTATAATGTAAAAAATCTCTTACAAAAGGGTAAGATATGTCAAAAACCATCTTTTATAGAAGATCGAGGGGAATATATAAATATTGTGGAATAATTTTCAAATTCATCGACCAAATTATCCTTGACAGTAATGGATTATTCCTACTTTTGCCCCCACATTATTCGAACAGAAAATAGAAAAATGAAGACTTATAATTTTTATGCAGGACCAGCCATTTTGGCAGAGGAGGTGAAAAAACAAGCCGCACAGGCTGCACTCGAGTATGAAAACACCGGATTGTCATTAATGGAAATGTCACATCGATCTGCCGAAGTGACCGCCATCATGGAAGAAGCTGTTGCTCTTACCCGTGAGTTGCTCAACATTCCGGAAGGGTATCGGGTATTGTTTTTGCAAGGCGGAGCCAGTTTGCAGTTTTACATGACGGCACTTAATTTGTTGGATTCGGGAAAAACAGCCGCATACGTGGATACAGGCGCCTGGTCCAAAAAAGCGATTAAAGAGGCCAAACGCTGTGGTGGCGTCGATGTTGTTGCGAGTTCTTCAGATAAAAACTACAATTACATCCCTAAAAATATCGACGTTCCTGCAAGTGCCCCCTATGTGCACATTACCACGAACAATACCATTTTTGGTACACAGTTTCAGGAAATTCCTGATTTTGATGTTCCTGTGGTAGCGGATATGTCTTCTGATATTTTCTCCCGGCCAATCGATGTGTCCAAATACGATGTGATCTATGCAGGCGCACAAAAAAATATGGGGCCGGCAGGGGCGACCCTGGTTATTGTTCGCGAGGGTGCATTGGGAAAAGTTACCCGTGAGCTGCCTTCCATGCTGGATTATCGTTTGTTTATCGAAAAGAATTCTCTTTTCAACACAGGTCCGGTCTTTTCGATTTATGTATCGTTGTTGACCTTGCGTTGGATTAAGAAAAATGGTGGCGTAGAGGGCATGGTCAATCGAAATACTGAAAAGGCAAATCTTCTATATGAAGCGATTGATAATCATCCGTTGTTTTACGGCACTGCTGCTAAAGAAGACCGGTCCAAAATGAATGTATGCTTCTTATTGCACGAGCCTTCTCGCTCGGATGAATTTTTGTCGGCATGCGCAGATGCAGGAATTGTGGGTGTGAAAGGACATCGTTCTGTGGGTGGTTTTCGCGCCAGTATATACAATGCCATGGACCTGGCTGGTGTGCGGCAATTAGTGAAGGTCATGGAGTCCTTTCAATAAGTAAGGGATATGAAGCCTGGATTTAGAATCCAGCTCGAAAATATTAATAGCCCCGTTCCAATTTGTTTTGGTGACGGGGCTTTTTATTTGTATGTCGTATATTTACGCTATTATTCAACCGCAATCGCAATCTGCATGTATAAAAATATACTTTTTTTCGTCTCTTTTTTGGCCATTTGCCCATTGTTTTCTCAGGAGAATATACTTCCCCGTTCTCCGGCTCTTAATCACGACGGGAGTCAGTTGGCATTTTCCTGGCAAGGCGATATCTGGACGTATAATATGGAAACAGAACAATCTACGCGGCTAACGGTCAATGAAAGTTACGAGGCGGACCCGGCATGGGATCCTGACGGACAACGGCTGGTTTTTACGACCAATCGATTTGGCAGTGCTGATGTGATGATGATGGATTTGTCTACGGGGCTGCCCAACCGTGTCACCTACTACTCCACAAGTGATACAGATCCGTCGATCGATGGGTCTGGTAACATTTATTTTAATAGCTCCCGGGCGTACAAACAAGTAGAACGAGTTCCGGAAATTATGATATTGCCAAAAGGGGAAGCTACACCTTATCGATTTATGGATGGCATGGGATCGGAACCCGTAGTGTCTCCGGATGGTCGATGGCTCGCGTTTGTGCGGGGAAATTGCCGATTAGCCAGAGAGCAATACCGAGGACCGGCAAACCGTGATATTTGGATGTATGATATAGAATCAAAAACATATACGCAGATCACGGAAGATCAGGGCCAGGATGCGCATCCACAATGGACGTCTGATGGCGAACTTTATTTTATGTCTGCGCGAACGGGACGGTATAATGTACATGCTGTCCTAATCGGTGCGGACGGGACCCCGGGATCCATTAGACAAGTGACGAAGTTCAAAAATGACGGTATCCGGGATTTTTCAATATCGATGGATGGGAAAACCATGGTCGTAGAACGGATGGATGAATTTCAAACTGTCAATGTCCGGAATGGGAAGCCGACATCGATGCGATTTGATCTTCCAGGGGATGCACACCAATACCAGAAAAAATTTGAGACGCTGGATCGCAAGATAAGCGGTTATGCGCTTTCGCCCGATGAAAAGTATATAGCTTTAGAGGCACACGGAGATTTGTTTGTGGTGCGTAATGATGAAAAAAATCCACGTGCCAACCATATCGTTCGACATGCATGGAAAGATTACGATCCCGTGTGGAATACAGATAGCACCTTGCTGTTTGTCTCAGATCGGAATGGGCAGGAAGATATTTATCAAATTCGTCCCGGAGATCCTGCCTTTCCTAGCTTGTTTTCAAGTTATCAGACCCGGACTGAACATATGATCGGGACACCGGAACAAAGGGAACTGCGTATGTCGGTCAGCCCGGATCATTCCAAGGTGGCTCTAATCCGGGATTATGGCACCTTGCTGGTTTTTGATATCGATTCTTCCGGAAATATGACGAATCAAAAAACCATTGTTAAGGGATGGGCGGAGCCGACCGATCTGGCCTGGTCACCCGATAGCCGGTGGCTTGCCTATAGCCAACCTGATCTGGACTTTAACCGAGAGGTGTTCATTGCGTCAGCAGACGGTGAACAGACTCCCGTGAACGTAAGTATGCACCCGCGAAGTGATCGCGGACCGGTGTGGAGCCGGGATGGATCGAAACTGGCTTTTATATCCAATCGCAATAATGGAGACGATGATGTATGGTTTGTCTGGTTGAAAAAAGAAGATTGGGAAAAGTCTAAGCAGGACTGGAAAGAAGAGCCTTTTGAGAATAAAAAAGAGGATGCAAAAAAAGACTCGGTAGCACCGGTATCTATTGATTTTGATAAGATATACCGGCGGATTGAGCAGGTCACTTCGATGCCGGGCGATGAATCTACGGCGCTGTTTGGACCCGAAGGAGAAACGATCTATTTTAATGGAAAAGAAGGAGAAAATTCGAAGCTCTTTTCGGTAAAATGGGATGGGAGTGATTTAAAGTCCATTGCCAGCCAAACACTTTCTGATCCCACGCTTTCAAAAGATGGCAAGAAAATTTATTACCGGTCGCGGGGGGAGATGAAGGTGTTTACGATAGCGAATAAAAGATCGGAAACCATCCCTTTTTCTGCAAAGAAAAAAATGAATCATCAGGCGGAGCGCCGACAAGTGTTTGAAGAGCTGTGGCGCGTGTTGAATGATCGTTTTTATGATCCGAAGTTTCACGGTAAAGATTGGGAAAAGCTCAAAGAAAAATATCAGCCCTGGGTGATGAAAGCCTCGACCGCCCAGGATTTTCGGGATCTAGTCAATGCGATGCTAGGACAGCTGAATGCCAGCCACATGGGGCTGTATGGATCCAATCCTGAGGATACAGATAATATTAGTACCGGACGGTTGGGAATAGAAGTCAAACCGGTTCCCAATGGCGTAGAAATTCGGCATGTGGTCCCTCATTCTCCGGCAGATCGGGAAGAGAGCAAGTTGAAGAAAGGAGATATTATCAGATCTGTAGACGGTCATGCACTGGATCAGTCCGTTAATTTTTGGTCGGCTTTTATGGAAAAAGAGAATGAGAAAGTTTGGTTGCAGATTGAGCGGGACGGTACGCTGGAGAATGTCTACATACGACCTGCATCTTCTATTGGCACGCAGTTATACGATGAATGGGTAGAAGAACGACGAAATTTAACCGAAAAATATTCCAAAGGTCGCCTGGGGTATATTCACATTAAAGGCATGAACTGGCCGAGTTTTGAGTCCTTTGAACGAGAATTAATGGCTTCGGGATATGGAAAAGAAGGTTTGGTGATTGATGTTCGCTACAATGGGGGAGGATGGACCACCGACATGTTGATGACCGTCCTGATGGTCCGACAACACGCATATACGGTCCCACGCGGATCCACCGAGAACCTCCAAAATCATGAGGATTTTAGCAGTCATTATCCTTTTGGAGAACGACTGCCTTTGTCTGCCTGGACCATGCCCGCTGCTGCAATATGCAATCATTCCTCTTATTCCAATGCTGAGATATTTTCACATGCTTTTAAAACGTTGGATCGGGGTCCCTTGATCGGGGAACCCACGTTTGGAGCCGTCATATCAACCGGTGGCCACTCATTGATGGATGGTTCATTTGTTCGTTTGCCGTTTCGGGGCTGGTTTGTCAAAGCGACCCACGCGAACATGGAAGGAACGCCAGCGGTTCCTGATTATATTCTTCTGAATCCACCCGGGATTAAGGCCCAGGGCAAAGATCCCCAGTTGGAAAAAGCTGTCGAAGTATTATTAAAAGCGATGGACTAAAGGTTGGATGCTGGAATCCGGGTGCTGGAACAAGCGGAAAAATAGGATGTGGTGTAAACTCCCTGGTTTTGCAGAAATCTTAGCGGTAGAGCATCGGCTTGCCTTTAGTGGTATTGTTTGTGGTTTGGTTCTATGGTGATGACACTGCTTTTGGTCCCAGGAAGTAGCTTCCTTTTTCGTGAAAATTTTTATTTAGCAGTGGTATTGTTTGTGGTTTGGTGGTTTGGGACTTGGTTCGTGTCGGGAGTAACTATCGACCCGGGAAGCAAGAGCTCCAGCTCTTGGGAATAATACCATTTGTATTCGATAATGCTATATAATATTTCGGAATATATACGGCAATAATGAATTCAAATGGTATAAGGGGTATAATTTATATCCTACCTTTTCGAGGAGCAAGCGTACCTCCTTCTTATGATATGGATATTCACAATTATCTGTCAGAGCCTGCCGGGCTGCGTATGACGATAGGGGACATGAATCATGAGATAAGCTCAAGAAAATCTTGATTTTGGGACACTAAGGGATGGGGGCAAATTTAAATATCAAGTCAAAACTGATAGAGCCCGCCACAGCCTGACAAGCTCCAGCGTGGCCTTAGCGTGCCTATTCCGTGCCTATCCCTAATAATCCAGTGCCGTGTTATGGGCATCCCAGGGGTTGGAAGCTCCGGCTACTTTCAATTATTCCGAAAGTGAGCACTATGTTTCCATGTATCAATGTTTGATTTATGATACTGGATTGGAATTAATGACATCATTCACCAATCATTCACCATCAATCATTACTTAAAGTCCGTACGGAAAGACGGCGCCGGCAATTTCTCCATATTATACAAGGTTGCTTCGGGACAGTTCGAAAACCCATACCTTACCACCTGCGGATTGCTGACTTGACTAGACCAAACGGTCACTTGAGCGTTACGGCCAATGGTTGCTTCTGCCGGAACAAAGTTGCCGTCTTTACCTGCGATTTCAAAACCTTTGAGCGGTTGCCCAAAAGTGGAGAGTCCGTTTCCGGCATGGTCAAAACTCAGGATGATTTTGTGGTCGTCCGTTTTTTTCATGGAGTGATACACAGGCCCGCTGTATTGAAACCCTTCGAGACCGTAAGTCTGAGAAAGGGCCCACAGCGCCAGTCTGCGCCCAACATCTTTTTTATTCCCTGGGTGAATGTTGGTGCAATTGCCCAAATCCATGGTACCTGCCATCCCCGTGTTAGGCAGCTGAAGCATGGTCTGCAACTGGGCTTCACGCAAAAAGGATGAATTTCGCCCGCCGTAGTTGTATGGAGCGATTTCCACGAAATAAAAAGGCATATCCGGATTTTGGAAATCCGATCGCCACAAAGTGATCATGTCTGAAAATAGTTGAGTGTATTCGTCGGCATTGCTGACATTGGATTCCCCTTGATACCACAAAAATCCTTTCGCTGTGAAGGGGACAAGTGGTTTGATCATTCCATTGTAGAGCAAGGTTGGTGCATGGTTTGGAGCCTTTTCGGGTACCTCGTTGGGAAATTCATTGACGTTGGATTTTCGGAGTGATTTTTTATCCATCCAAGCCTCAACCTTGGACCCGCCCCAGGAGGTGATAATCAGTCCGACCGGTACTTCTAAAACATCTTCCAATACTCTTCCAAAAAAATAGGCTGCTGCACTAAACCCCGGGGCATTTTTAGTGCTGGATACCTGCCAGGTTCCTTCCATATCGGTCATGGCTTCTACACTCGCTTTGCGAGCGCCGGTATACATCCGGATTCCGGATTGATTGGCATACAGAATGGCATCACCAGCATCAAAGATGGGTTGATTACCGTATCCGTTCAAAGTCATTTGCATATTGGATTGACCGGAACATATCCATACTTCACCGATCATGACATCTTGTAATTGAATTTCATCGTTTCCCGAAATGGTCAGGGTATAGGGTCCCCCGGCGGAGGGCGTCTGCAAGCGGGTTTCCCATTTTCCGGACCCATCTGTTTTTGTCGTGGCTTTTTGTCCCCAGCTTCCTTCTATATTTATTTTTTTTCCAGCATCGTCCCAGCCCCAGATAGCTACTTCTTCATTCTGTTGAAGAACCATATGATCAGAGAAAAAGGTCGGAAGTTTGGTTTGGGAATGGAGTGCTAAAGGAAGAATAAGAATTAAGACAAATCCGATGATGGGGTGGGTTTTTTTCATGACAGCAGGAAGTTTTTTGATAATGTTCTAAAAATGATACGTAATATAAGGAATTATTGCAATTATCAAATTGATGAGGCATTATTATTTACTTCCGTACATGATTCAGCTAATTCAATGTTTTCAGCGCTGCGTGCCACATCAAAAAAAAATAAAACACGAAGTGAAAAAAAATCCATAATCGGTATCGTTTCGAAAAAAAAATTAGTTTAGATTGTTGAGGTGTTGAGGTGTTGGACGAATCGTCACAAAATTCATATACCTGAGCTTGTGCCGAAAAGTCGGTTTTGTGCAAATAGACTACGGTTTTGCGCCAAGGCTCCAGATCCTATTAGACCTTTTGAAGTGACCTCAAATCCAAATTCTATAAACTACAAACTACAAACTAAAACCATGAGAGATTACGTCCTCAAAGAAACCAACTGGAAAGTCGTTAAAGACACGGAATATAAAATTGCGCTCTTGCCCTGGGGAGCGACAGAGGCTCATAACTATCATTTACCTTATGGGACAGATTCTTACCTGGGTGAAGAAGTGGCGATCGAAGCAGCACGGAAAGTTTGGGAAAAAGGGCATAAAATAATTGTTCTGCCCTGTGTTCCATTTGGAGTCAACACGGGCCAGATCGATGTCAACCTTTGTATGAACATGAATCCATCGACGCAGTTGATGGTGCTCCGGGATCTTATCCAGGTGCTGGATCATCATGGGATTGACAAGCTGGTAATCGTTAATGCGCATGGCGGGAATCATTTCAAACAAATGATCCGTGAGGTATATCTCGATTTTCCGGATGTGTTTGTGGGTAGTCTGAATTGGTGGCAGTTTGGAGATGTAGAAGGTATTTTCGAGGAGCCTGGAGATCATGCCGGTGAATTGGAAACATCAGCCGTCATGCATTTTTTTCCTGATCTCGTTCGGCCCTTGAATGAAGCAGGATCGGGAGCCAGTATTCCTTACCGAATTACAGCAATGCGGGAAGGAAAAGTGACGAGTCAGCGAATCTGGACAAAGGCAACGGTCGACACCGGTGTGGGTGATCCAAAAGCTTCTACCGCTGAGAAAGGGAAAAAGTTTGTCGAAGAAACTACCGATCAGATAGCAGAGTTTTTGATAGAACTAGCATCGATATCCAATGAGGAATTATATTCTAAGAGGTAAAAAGGGAAAGGAAAAAGGAGAAAGATAAAAGTGGTACTTTGATGAAGGTGGGCTGATCTCATGGATTCAGTCATACCAAAAATTACCTTTTATCATCAAATCACTCAGCTGCAATTAAAAATAATATATTATATTTACCTCAATTTGTATTATTAATTGAGGCTGTTGTTTTCTGGCTATCGGGGCGACCTTCTTATTTATTTTCATGCCAATGAATCGAATCTTTGACACCTATTGTAGTATTATTCTGATAGTATGTTCTGTTGTTCTGCCTGGAGTGGGTCAATCCCATCTCACTTGGCAGGAGTGGACGACTTTGCCGCCGAATCCCGAACTGGAGCAAGATGAATTCCACACCAGCCAGCCTGGATTGGCCGGAGCCTACTCGGGAATGTCCGATGGTGTCATGATCGTAGCTGGTGGAGCAAACTTTCCCTATGACGTACCGTGGGAAGGGGGCGGGAAAGTGTATTGGGATCAAATATACGTGCTAAAAACCGACGGTCAGGACCCTGCGAATTGGCTTTTATCCGATGTACGTCTTCCGGTAAATATGGCGTACGGTGCGGTGGTTCAGCGGGGAAGTGATTTGGTTTTGATTGGCGGGGAAAACGAATCGGGGGTGGTGTCTCAGGTTCTTGCCTTAAGATGGGATGACGGAAACCAAAGAATTATGATGAGGGAATTAACTCCGTTGCCCGATGGATTTAAAGCAGTGTCCGGAGGTTTGCTGGGAAAGCATATTGTCGTTCATGGTGTGCAAAACGAACAGAATGTTTTGGTGCAACTGGGGGAAGGCAATAATGCAAAATGGGAGGTGTTGCCGGGGTGTCCGGGACCGCCGCGGTACTATCCCGTGTCACAGGTGCAGAGCAACGGCCGGTTAGAGTCCTTGTATCTTTTCAGCGGCAGGACACAAGGTTCACAGGGAAGAATTGAATTGCTTTATGATGGTTTCCGGTACGACCCTGTTCAGCGAGAATGGGCTCCACTCGGGAGGCTAAATACGGATGATAGGGAGAACCTGTGTTTGATGGGGGCTTCTTCGATTCGGAGTGGAGCCAGTCATATCCTTGTTTTTGGCGGGGATGATGGCCGGGAATTAATGGAACGGATCGGTTTATTGACACAGATTGAGGAAGCGCAGGATGCAGAGGTTAAAGTACAGCTCCAAAATGACCTGGATACTCTGTTTGTCAATCATTCCGGATTTTCACGTACAATACGCGCATACCACACGATTACAAATACGTGGACTATTCTCGACACTTTTCCGGGGTTACTGCCTGTTACCACAAATGCATTTTCATGGAAAAATCAATATTTCATTACCAGCGGTGAAATTCACCCGGGGGTTCGTACTCCGATCATCTGGAAAGGCAGTAAAACCGAGCGGGCTGGAGCATTTGGTTGGTTGAATTATTTGGTGATCGGGCTGTACTTTCTTGTTATGATTATGATCGGGGTGAAGTACAGTCGGCGCCAAAAATCTACAGAAGATTATTTCAAAGGAGGCGGTCGAATTCCTTGGTGGGCGGCGGGTCTGAGCTTGTTCGGAACGAGCCTGAGTGCGATTACTTTTATGGCCATACCAGCTAAAACCTACATGACGGATTGGGGGTATTTCTTTTTTCAGATGACTCCGTTGATTGCAGCGCCTATTTTGATCGCTGTCTATATTCCTTACTTTAGGCGGCTTAATATTACCAGTGCGTATGAGTATCTGGAAAAAAGATTTAATTTACTGACCCGGGTTCTGGGGAGTTTATCATTTATGGTTTTGCAAATGGGACGGGTCGGTATCGTCCTGTTCTTACCTTCCATTGCAGTCAGTTTGGTGACCGGCGTGAGTATCGAGCTGTGTATTGTCGTCATGGGGGTGGTGAGTATTGTTTATACGATGATGGGAGGAATCGAAGCCGTCATTTGGACCGATGTTTTACAGGTGGTCGTGTTGATGGGGGGTGCTGCTCTTTGCCTGGTATTGTTGTTATCCCGGGTCGACATGGCTCTGGGAGAGGCGTATCAGGCTGCGGCTGATGCCGAAAAATTTCGTTTACTGGAGACCTCTTTCGATATGACACGACCAACGATCTGGGTCGTCTTGATCGGTGGGTTTTTTGCTAACCTAATCACCAGCGGAAGTGATCAGACCATGGTGCAGCGATATTTAACCACTTCGGATGAAGAGGAAGCTCGTCGAAGTGTGTGGACTTTCGCATTGCTGGCGATACCGGCGACCTTAATATTTTTTAGTATTGGGACCGCACTGTATTTATACTATTCGGCGCATGTAGAACACCTTGATCCTACATTAGCCAATGATGATGCAATCTTTCCGTGGTATATTGTGACAGAGCTGCCGCAGGGGGTGTCCGGATTGTTGATTGCAGGAATATTTTCTGCAGCGATGTCCAGTCTTAGCAGTAGTATGAACTCTGTTTCAACCGCATTTATTACGGATTTTTACCATCGATTTTCATGGGGAAGTGCTCGTAGCGAGCTGAAAATGGCACGGGTAGCCACTCTTGTATTTGGGGTGCTGGGCACTGGTTTTGCACTGATGATGGCCTCGTGGAACATCCAGTCACTCTGGGATCAGTTTCAATTGTATATCGGACTTTTCGCCGGTGGCCTGGGCGGTTTGTTCCTGCTGGGTATGACTACGAAACGGGCCAACGGGCGCGGGGCAGTCGCCGGATTGATATTGAGTGGGATGGTCCAGTATTATCTGACGATGAATACCAATATGCATGTGTTGCTCTTTGCGGCTACAGGCTTTGTATCGTGTTATGTGTTGAGCTACTTTTTTAGTCTTCTTTTCCAATGGGAAGCCCAAAGTTGAAAGATCAGAATGGAAAACTCGGAGAATTGAAAGTTGAAAATTGAAAGTTGAAAATGCAGCTGAAAATGCAGCTGAAAATAGAATTTGTGTAATATTTGACAATTATCTGTTTAAACGATTTTTGGTGGTTTTTACAATACTTACCAATAATCTCAGGATTTCTTTAATATCTGGCGAAAATGCTTCGAATGTACGATCATCTATGTACCCTGTATCGTGAAGTAGCATTAACCAATATTTGGTTTCATTAGCTTCCTTTAAAGCAACGTTCATTTTGTTTAAAAAATCTGCTTTAGATTGGGCATGTTCACCTTCCATTATTAAAGCACCTATCGCAGTGCCACTTCTTAGCAATTGTTTTGATAGAACATATTCCTTTTTCTGTGATTGCATATCCTTACACAGTCCGATAATATGGATCGAAAAAGCATAAGCTTTGTTCATTACTATACTTTTGCTCTTTTCCATTATAACTATCTTTAAATTGATAAGACCTCAAATATTACCGTCAGGAATAGTATGTTTTGTAGGACACGTTTTCCACTTTCCACTTTCCGTTTTCCATTTCAGAAGTTTTACACTTTCCACTTTCCACTGCCTTAAGAAGCGAATAGTCTCGAATAATGATTCTCCAGATGCTTTCGCATGCCGTTTCGAAAAGACTCAGCGGTTCCGTTCTCCAATTCATGTATCAAATCCTTGTGTGACATAAACGCCGTATCTTCCGAATGTTGGATCAGATGATTATCGTACACATATTGAAAAGAAGGAAGCAAAAGACTTTGCAGACGGCTCAGGGTTGAATTGCCGGTCAGTTCATATAGTTTGCCATGAAACGCTACTTCGTGATCCACATCAAAAATGGAACCGTTTTTTTCGGACTCTTCTTCTACGATCTTGTGTAGCTCAACCAGATCGGTCCGAGTGGTACGCATAAATACCAGGTCTGACATCCCTACTTCGAGTACGAGACGCAGCTCAAAAATTTCTTTTAGTGTTTCCTGATCCAGGATCTGAGGAACGATCGCTTTTTCCATCAGATGCAGAATGTCAGGTGATGCCACCACAGATCCCCGATTGGTTCGGGAATCGATGATGCCCATAGCTTTGAGTCGGTTTAAGGCCTCCCGTACCACGGTTCGGCTGACGCCCAATTCTTCCCCCAATTCCTTTTCCGTGGGAAAAGGGCTACCCGCCTTGGTATCTGCTTCGTTGAGATAGGCTAATAGCTTTTTTTCAGTTTGTTCTACAAGGCTTTTTTTGTTCATACCGGATTTTTATTTCAGCAAAATTAATAATTTAAGTGAAATTATTTGCACTTCCAATAATAATATCATTAATTTGATATATCATACAAATATGTAGATTTAGGTTCGCATTTTATATTTTGGTGCCAACCTGATCGACCAAATTAAATCATTCATTACGTATAATATAACGATGAAAATAAATAAAATTACCGGTTTGATTGCCGCTCCATTTACCCCACTGTATCAAGATGGGAACGTAAACGTGGATATGATTCCGCAATTAGCAAATAATCTTAAAGAGAACAGAGTTCAGGGGGCTTTTATTATAGGCTCCACCGGGGAAGGAGTTTCTTTGACCCGGGAGGAAAAGGAAAAGGTCGTGCTGGCCTGGCAAGAAGAGCAGACCGAAGACTTTAAAGTCATTGCTCTCATCAGTTCCAATAGTTTGCGGGAAGGCCAGGATCTGGCCCGTTATGCTTCAGAAATAGGGTTATATGGTATCGCCATCTTGCCCCCTTTTTATTTTAAGATTAAGTCAGCCTTTGATCTGGCGAGCTATTGCCGAGAGCTGGCATCCGTAGTCCCTGACATGCCTGTCTATTATTACCACATTCCTGCGCTGTCCGGAGTCGCTGTTTCTATGTATTCTTTTTTGAAGGAGGCTCGGACCATACCAAATCTGGCCGGCATCAAATATACTGCTCCGGATCTGTATGATTACAGAAAATGCCTGACTTTCGAAGAAGGCCGGTTTGACCTGTTGTGGGGGATGGATGAGACTCTGATTTCAGCCTTGGCCATGGGGGCCAAAGGGGGGGTAGGTAGTACCTACAATTACGCTGCTCCACTTTATCTGGATTTGATGGCAGCATTTGAAAACGGTGATATGGCGCATGCCCGGGAACTTCAGTCCAGATCTATTGAGGTCGTAGATGTATTAATACGCCATGGAGGCATTCCGGCAGGAAAGTATTTTATGAAACACATTGGCTTAGATTGTGGTGAGTTTCGCTCCCCGGTGGGGCCTATCGCGAATCCGCAAATATTTTCCGAGGACCTGGCTCGCATTAACTTTGATCAAATATCTTCCGTCGTCCGGGAATCCGTATGAATAGTTTGAGCTTTATTTAAATAATCCTTTTGAAATTTTGGGAAATCAGTAAATCTTTCTTAATATTACATTTGTAATACAAACACTTGAACAGATAATATTAAGACTATGTATAGTATGAATTACTCAGGTCAAAGGAATACGATGCTTCACTGGTTCCTGTCCGTACTGTTTTTAGTCATTCTGGTCCCTGTAGCGCAAGCTCAAGAAGCAGAATTAAGCGGAACTGTAGTGGATGAATCAGGCATGACATTAATCGGTGCAAATGTGCTCATCAAAGGGACTTCGCAAGGAACTCAAACAGATTTTGATGGGCAGTTTACGATCACTGCGGGCCCCGATGATGTCTTAGTGGTAAGTTATATTGGGTATCAAACCAAGGAGGTACCCGTTGGAGCACAAACCGAATTAACGATTACACTTTCTGAAAATGCATCCGTATTGGATGAAGTCGTCGTTACCGGGTATAGTAAGCAAGCCCGGACCACCATGACTACTTCCGTATCAAAACTCGATACCCGGATACTGGAAACTTCTACCCGGTCCAATGCAGCCACAGCGTTGCAGGGCACCGTGGCCGGGCTGCAGATCACAAACACCACCGGGCAACCGGGATCTACGCCGCGCATTGTCCTTCGTGGAGGGACCTCATTTGGCGGTGGCGGTTCTCCGCTGATCTTGATTGACGGTGTGCCCGGAAGTTTTTATGCGCTCAATGCGGATGATATCGAATCCATCGAAGTACTAAAAGATGCAGCCGCTACGGCCATATATGGCGCCCGATCTGCCAATGGGGTGATCCTGGTGACGACCAAGCGGGGGAAATCCGGACAGGCTAACATCAATGTCAAGCAAAAATTTAGTAAAAATTACCGCCGCCCCACGCCGGAATACTTAGGTGCTGGTGACTTTATAAAATACAACCGTCAAGCCGTGGCCTAGTATCGGGAAGCTGCCAATCGTCCCAATGGATTTGCAGCTTTTTTGGATGGTCCCCTGGGGTTTGGAACCGGGAATAATACCACGAATTCGTCATTTACCGTCCAGTACCTCGATGCGGACAATCAGTATCTGCTCCAACAACCTGGATGGTCGACCATCCCTGATCCGTTGGATCCTAGCAAAGAAATATTATATTATAACAACGAGGGCGTTGGCGATCTGATTTATCAAAACAGTCAGGCTAGTGACACCTATGTGTCTTTTGATGGGGGGAATGAAAAAGGAACCTACTACCTCGGTGCCGGGTATCTGGATAATGATGGTCTGATACTCGGGTCCGGGTTTAAGCGGTACAGCGGTAAATTTAGCGGGTCGTATAACATTCGCGAAAATCTCAGCGTCAATTCGGATATACTGTATTCGCATTCCAATCTGGATCGAAGCCCATTGGGAAGCGATAATACGGTTTTTCGTCGCTTTGCCGGTCAGCCTCCGACATCTCGAACTTACAATAACAACCCGGATGGGACCTTTTCCAATGTTCTCAATCCGGGGACGAACTTTGGATTTGGGAACCCGCTCTATTACCAGGATAAGTTTATTCGGAACAATCTGGAGCAACGGTTATCGGCTTCGGTCGGATTGAACTGGAAGATTCTGAACAACCTGGGCCTGGACTTACGGGCTAATCACTTTATGATTGATAATCATAATTCTGCGTTCAATAAAGCATTCCTCAATGGAGGAACACTGATCACTACACGGAGCGCATCAGCGAGTCTGGCACGGACGCTTCGGAATCAGTTTACTGGTATGTTAAATTATAGTAAGGCAGTTGGAGATCATACCTTTGATGCCTTGATAGGTGCTGAATATTACAATGATAATTATTATACCTTCAGCGGAGCGACCAAAGATTCTCCCACTGATCTGATTTATACTCTAAATGCAGGTAGTGAAGCCAATGGAGTCCCCAGCAGTTTTGAGACAGAAAATGCTATAGTGTCCGCTTTTGGTCAATTGAACTATGGTTACCGGGGCAAATACCTGCTCGGTTTTACTTTTCGAAGAGATGGAAGTTCTAAGTTAGGAAATAACAAATATGGTTTTTTCCCGGGGATTTCATTGGGATGGAATGTTCATGATGAAGACTTCTTTTCCGGTTCTGGTTTAAGTAATACATTTAGTAAAATTAAGCCGCGGCTTAGTTATGGAGTCAATGGTAATCTGGAATCCGTGGGTGGAGATTACTCCGTTTTTGGGTCGTATGGTTCCCAGGGTATATATGGTGGACAGACAGGATACGCCAATACAGGACTACCTACGCTGGATTTACGGTGGGAGCGATCGACTACACTGAATTTTGGTCTGGATGTGTCCGTTCTTGATGATCGGTTGTCATTGATTGCAGATTATTATATACGGGATGTGGAGGATAAGATTGCTAACCTCACCTTGCCATACTGGACCGGATTTAGTTCGATTCGAACCAATAATGGAACGCTTAGAAACAAGGGGCTGGAACTACAATTGAATTATGAAGCATTCCGTACGGAAGACCTGAGCTGGTATCTGACCGGAACCTTTACGCATTATAAGAATTATGTAATCAAACTCCCGGAAAACGACAACGAGCTCAACCGGCAAGGAGGGGTTCAAATTTACAATTCCAATGGCGAACTCGAATGGGTAGGCGGGCTGCAGGAAGGGCAGCGCGTTGGAAACGACCTGATCGTAACCTATATCCAGGATTATATTTATGCGAATGAAGCAGAAGTGGCTGAGCATGAAGGCCGGGTGGATGTACTGCTCCCGAACAACACCAAGCGCTACCCGGGTGACGTCGCCTGGGTGGATGTGAACGGGGACAACACCATCAACAGCTTTGACCGGCAGGTTATCGGGCGGTCTACACCAGACGTGTATGGCGGATTTTCTTCCAACCTTCAATACAAGAATTTTGGATTTTATGTGAAAACTGATTTTGTTTTCGGTCACTTGATTTATAATCACATCCGGGGGAAAGGACTGGGACAGACCCAGGGGAACCTGAATCAGGACGCCATCGTCCTGGACTCCTGGACGCCGGAGAATACAGAGACAGACGTTCCGAGATTTGTCTTTGTAGATGCGCAGAAAAATATATTTCGCGGGAATGAGGGAACGGTGAACAGTCGGTTTTGGGAAAAAGGAAATTACCTCGCGCTTCGTGAGATTACTTTGAGTTATGATCTATCCGGAATCATCCTTCAGGATCAGGTCAAACGACTCAATTTTTATCTGACCGGATCGAACGTGGCTTATTTTAAAAGCTACAGTGGATATACCCCGGAGGAGGGCGGGTATCAGGCAGGAGAATTTCCACTGCCGCGTACGCTTACCTTTGGGTTGAATCTTACATTTTAATACGATATGAAAATGAAAGCGATGAAAAATATAATCATAGTAGTAGCTTCCTTATTAATGTTCACTGGATGTGATAGTCTGATTGACCTGAAGCCTCCGAGTGAATTGACCTATCAAGGATTTTGGGATTCGGAAACGGGTGCTCGTGCAGCGCATACCGGCTTGTACGGTACGTTTCGAGGCGAAGTATATACTTTTTGGGCGCTGGGCGCATTGAGAAGTGACATATGGGGTGGGCAGACCTATGAATCACCATCCAGTACGGATTTTATCGAATCCAATATTACCGTATCCACCGCCCCGTTTGGCGGGTGGGCCGGCCTGTATAGTGACATTCACCGGTTAAATGATTTTATATCCAATGTACCGGAAATTGATTTTGTTAATATAGAAGACCGGGATCATATGATGGGGCAGGCTTATGGAATGCGGGCGTTTTATTATTATACGCTGCTAAGAACCTGGGGGGATGTGCCCATATCTACGATTCCCTTCACCGAAGAGAATCCTGAAAGTTTGTCCAAACCCCGGTCTGCAGCCTCCGAAGTGATGGCTCTGATAAAAGCAGATGTGCAGCGTTCACTCGATGCATTCGGTGATGATGATTCCTTTTGGGAAGGTCAACGGGTGTATTGGTCCAAAGCGGCCACACTGACACTCAAGGGTGATGTATTCCTGTGGTCCGGAAATCTGATGGGGGGTGGCGACGCCGATTTTAATGAAGCGTTGTCCGCACTGAACCAGGTGGGGGCCATGGATGTCGAACTGCTGCCTTCTTATGCCAATGTATTTTCTACCGAGAATGAAAACAACAAGGAATTTATATTTGCCTTCCAGTTTGAGCAGGATCAGGCAACAAACTTCTATAGTCTGATGACTGGTCGGACGACGGAGATTCATCCGCAGTTTGATCAGCACGGGAATTCCATGGCTGATTATGTCACGAACGGAGCTAATCGATTTGGCCCCTCAGAAACCACTCTTCTGAGATTGGATGATCACGAGGATAGCCGGAAAGATGCAACTTTCATTCAGCTTTATACCGATGATAATGGCGGTCAGGGTTATCGATCCTACAATGCCGAAAAGTATTTTGGTTCCATATTAAACAAGTTTAGCGGATCTGTGGATGGCTCATTGCGAATCATGGACAATGATGTTCCGTTGTATCGATATGCCGATGTTTTGCTGATGATCGCGGAGGCCAAGAATCTGCTTGGTCAGGATCCTTCTGATGAAATCAATCAAATCAGAACGAGAGCGTATGGTGATGCCTATGATGCAACCACCCATGAATATTCCTCCGGAACCAAGGCGGCCAATACGGAGACCATTCTCGCTGAGCGATATAAAGAGTTTGTCGGCGAAGGAAAACGTTGGTGGGATTTGCGAAGAGCGGGGGCTTCCTATGTGTTTGAACATGTTCCTTACCTGACTTCTGCTGAAGAATATAAATTGCTATTGCCGATCACATTGGATATGATCGGTCGGAATCCGTTGCTGGAGCAGACGCCGGGGTATAATTGAATTGTTAATTTTGAATGATTAGTTTTTTAATTTGAAAGCACCCTGGCGGTGACCTTTGCAGACCGGCTCCCGAAGAGGGGGGCACGCCTTTGATGACCTGGTGGCCGGCACGTACGGCAGAGGATGCGGGAAAGGCATTGCTCCGCACCTTATAATAAGCTGTGGTAAGAGATTTGACGGATTTTTTTTTATTGGATATGAGATCAAATTTTATTTTACACAAAAAATTCTCGTAGAATTACTATATTACCAGTTCCGGTACTCACAAATAAACACTTTAGATATATGCGACATTTACTTTTACTCTTTGCTGTGGTGCTTATGATGATTGCATGTTCCAGAAAAGGAACTTCATTGAAAAGTGAGAGTAAACCGGAACTCAGTGAATTTCATGATCTTTTTGTAGCAGCGGAAAACCCGGATGTGGAATGTTACCGAATACCGGCTATCGTGACGGCACCGAACGGGGATTTGATTGCGGCCATTGACGAACGGGTACCAGGGTGTGCAGATTTACGCGGAAGCCGTGATATTAATATTGTGCTTCGTCGTAGTATGGACAACGGCGACTCCTGGACGGATATCCAGACCGTCGTGGATTTTCCGGATGGAAAATCGGCCTCAGATCCGAGTATGATTGTCGATGAGGAAACTGGTGAAGTCTTCATGTTTTATAACTATATGGATTTGGATAAAGAAAAAGATGTCTATTACCTTCATGTGGTCAAAAGCAGTGATAATGGAAATACCTGGAGTGAACCGTTCGACATCACCGATCAGATCACCAAGGCCGAATGGCACAACGACTTTAAGTTTATTACTTCTGGCCGGGGTATACAGACCAAAGACGGCTGGCTGCTTCATACCTTGGTTAATCTCAAGAATGGTTTGCATATTTTTGGTAGTAAAGATCATGGGGCGTCCTGGTTTCTGATCGATACACCCATAGAAGTGGGTGATGAGTCCAAAATCATACAGCTTGATAACGGGGACTGGATGATTAATTCGCGGGTGAATCAAGGCGGTAGAAGATATGTTCATGTGTCTGACGATCAAGGTCAGTCGTGGACCAGTCGGCCGGCGAACCAATTAACCGATCCGGGCAACAATGCAGGAATTATTCGATATTCCTCCAAAAGTGCGGGAGATGATCAAAACCGTTTGCTTTTTTGCAACACCAATTCTGAGAAAGGGCGTAAAAATCTAACGATACGGATAAGCTATGATGAGGGAAAAACCTGGTCGGACGGAAAGGTGATTTACCCGGGATCCGCTGCATATTCTTCGATAACAATCTTGGAAAATGGGGAGATTGGCGTGTTTTTTGAACGGGATGACTATTCTCGGAATACGTTTGTGAAATTTCCGATCGAATGGGTGAAGTGATTATAATAGCATGGATCCATAGGATGCCTGGAGGAGTATCACGTGGAAAGAGGATTCATCAGCGATGGGCTGTTCATTAATGGATACTTGCAAATCATGAAAGTCAAATAGTTTAAATACATGCGCATGAAAGAATCAGGTAAAAGAATTTTAGAGAAAAAGCAATAATCCCACAATCTTCTCGCCCAATTCCGTTTATTAATTACAGCAGACACATCAGCCTGAGAGACACAGCGTTTGCTAGGCTAGGGGCTGAAGATTGGGTCAGGGAGCATTCCACTTTCTCTGTTGGGCTTTACGTCTACGGTTTTCTTTCCTGTTCTCTGCTTGCACTTTTCCTAAAAAATTCTAACTATGGTTTTTTATTTAAAATATTTAAACTATCTTTGCAATCGCTTTTGAGAGAGGCAAGTGCTGTCCTTACCGGGATGCCTCAGGCTCAGAGTTATTTTGTTATAAATATTTTGATAAGCAGTGAATTTGTAATATGCCAACAATTAATCAATTAGTCCGAAAGGGTCGTAAGAAGATCAAAGAACAGAGTAAGTCCAGGGCGCTGGAGTCTTGTCCGCAAAAGCGGGCGGTGTGTACGCGTGTATACACGACAACGCCTAAGAAGCCAAACTCTGCGTTGCGTAAAGTGGCTAAGGTGCGATTGACAAATGGCATTGAGGTGATTGCATACATACCTGGGGAGGGACACAATCTGCAGGAGCACTCTATCGTGTTGGTGTCAGGTGGACGGGTCAAGGATTTGCCTGGTGTTCGGTATTCGATCGTGCGTGGTGCTTTGGATACCGCCGGAGTAGAAGGTCGTTTGCAGTCGCGGTCAAAGTATGGAACAAAAAAACCTAAATAATCATATTTGTAATTAAGCAGCCATGAGGAAAAGAAAACCAAAAATAAAAGGCATTGAACCTGATCCAAGATTTAAGGATCCTATGGTGACGATGTTTGTAAACAATATGATGTATTCCGGAAAAAAGGGATTGGCGTATCAGTTGTTCTACGGTGCGATGGATATCATTGATGAGAAAGAGGAAGAAGGCGGGTATGAAATCTGGAAGAAAGCGCTGGACACAGCCATGCCTCAGGTGGAGGTACGAAGCCGACGAATCGGTGGAGCTACTTTCCAGATACCTACTGAGATTCGACCAAAACGAAAGATGGTGACCGGAATGAAGTGGATTATCAAATTTGCTCGTCAGCGGAACGGCAAAAGTTTTTCCGAAAAACTGGCCGCAGAGTTGATGGCGGCTGCTAAGGGAGAAGGTGCTGCAGTAAAACGAAAAGATGAGACTCACCGGATGGCGGAGTCCAACAGAGCATTTGCACACTTCAGAGTGTGACCAAACAGCTAAGTAGAATTTATACAAATTAACAGAAGAGCTCAATCATGGCCAAGAAAGATTTAAAGTACACTCGAAATATAGGAATTGCAGCGCATATTGATGCGGGTAAGACCACTACTACAGAGCGTATCTTGTATTACACCGGAATTAGTCACAAAATCGGAGAAACGCACGATGGTGCTGCTACGATGGACTGGATGGAGCAAGAGCAAGAGCGTGGAATTACCATTACATCAGCTGCGACTAAGACGAGCTGGACCTGGGATGATCACGATTATGCGATCAATATTATTGATACACCGGGTCACGTTGATTTTACGGTCGAGGTGGAGCGTTCATTGCGTATCCTGGATGGTGTGGTTGCTTTGTTTGACTCTGTGAGCGGTGTAGAGCCACAGTCCGAGACGGTATGGCGACAAGCCGACCGCTATAAAGTTCCCCGATTGGGATTTGTAAATAAAATGGACCGACAGGGTGCCAATTTTTTTGAAGTGGTCCGACAGGTGAAGGAAATGTTGGGAGCCAACGCGGTTCCTATGCAAGTGCCCATCGGAGCAGAAGAAACATTCCGTGGTGTGGTTGATTTGATCACCAATGAAGCCCGGATTTGGAACGATTCCGATTTTGGAATGACTTTCGAAACGATAGAAATTCCTGACGAGCTTAAAAGTCAGGTGGAAGAATACCGTGAAAAATTAATCGAAGGTGTTGCGGAGTACAGCGACACACTTTTAGAAAAATATTTTGAAGATCCATCTTCTATCGAGCCGGATGAGTTGCGAAGTGCAATACGAGAAGCGGTGATTGATCAGAAAATCGTGCCGATGTATTGTGGATCTGCGTTCAAAAACAAGGGAGTTCAGGCGGTGTTGGATGGTGTATGTTCCTATTTGCCCTCGCCATTGGATGTGGAGGCCGTCGAAGGAATTAATCCGGACACAGGTGAAGAAGAAAAAAGACGTCCGAACAATGATGATCCATTTGCAGCGCTGGCCTTTAAGATCGCTACCGACCCGTATGTTGGTCGATTGGCTTTCTTCCGGACCTATTCGGGTACATTGGATGCCGGATCATACATATATAATTCTCGTTCTGGGAAAAAAGAAAGAATTTCGCGTCTGTATCAGATGCATTCCAATAAACAAAATCCTATTGACCGTGTAGAGGCTGGAGATATAGCCGCTGCCGTTGGTTTCAAGGACATCCGGACTGGTGATACCCTTTGTGAAGAAGGCAAACCGATTATCCTGGAGTCGATTACGTTCCCTGATCCTGTGATTGGATTGGCCATTGAGCCCAAGACACAAAAGGACATGGAAAAGTTGAGTGTTGGACTTGCCAAGTTATCGGAAGAAGATCCTACCTTCCGGGTCGAGTTTGACGATGAAACGAATCAGACCATCATCCGTGGAATGGGTGAATTGCACCTGGAAGTGTTGATCGAACGATTGAAGCGGGAGTTCAATGTAGAA
Organism: Membranihabitans marinus; assembly: GCF_019802045.1. Lineage (GTDB taxonomy): Bacteria > Bacteroidota > Bacteroidia > Chitinophagales > Saprospiraceae > Membranihabitans > Membranihabitans marinus_A. Next base: position 95,895 of record NZ_JAHVHU010000013.1, read on the forward strand.
GCGAATCAAGGAGCACCTCAGGTCAGTTACAAAGAAGCATTGACAAAAACGGTAGATCACCGGGAAAAACTTAAAAAGCAAACCGGTGGATCGGGATTGTTTGCAGATATGCAGTTTGAATTGGGACCTGCTGACCAGGAGTTCCTGGACAGTGATGAGTTCAAATCAGGAAAAGAGAAGTTGCAGTTTGTTAACGATATTACGGGGGGATCTATTCCAAGAGAACTTATCTCACCGATCCAAAAGGGCTTTTTAGCCATGATGGAAACCGGAATACTGGCTGGGTATAACATCGATAGCATGAAAGTACGAGTCTATGACGGAAGTACACATGCAGTGGATTCGAAACCAATTGCTTTTGAACTATGTGCGAAAGAAGGCTTCCGTGAAGCAGCACCTCGGTGTAAGCCGGTACTTCTCGAGCCAATCATGAAGCTGGAAGTGACCACACCGGAAGAGTATACCGGACCGGTTATTGGTGATTTGAATAAACGTCGAGGCCTTATTCTTGGTCAAGATATGAAAGCGACCGCTGTCGTTGTAAAAGCAGAAGTGCCATTGTCGGAAATGTTTGGTTATGTGACGCAATTGCGTACGATTACTTCCGGACGTGCAACGTCATCGATGGAATTTGCAAAATATGAACCAGTACCTGATAGTATTGCTGAAGATGTTATTCTGAAAGCAAGAGGTGAGGTTAATGTATAATTAATAATAAACAGGTAATGACAAGTCAAGTCTTGTCAATAAAAAAGAGGTTATGAATCAAAAAATCAGGATTAAGCTGCGTTCTTACGATCACAATTTGGTAGATAAGTCTACGGAAAAGATTGTGAAGACTGTAAGAAGTAGCGGCGCCGTTGTTTCGGGTCCGATTCCGCTGCCCACAAAAAAAGAGATCTTTACTGTGCTTCGTTCTCCGCACGTCAATAAGAAGGCTCGTGAGCAGTTCCAAATGCGTACCCATAAACGCCTTATAGAAATCTATTCGCCGACGCCGAACACAGTGGATGCACTTTCCCGATTGGAATTACCCAGTGGGGTTGATATTCAGGTCAAACTGACCTGATCAGATCAGATTCATTCATTTCTTTGGCCTGGGCCAGGAAAGACAATAAGGGCTATATATAGTCTGATACTCCAAAGATATCATGGGGTTCTTGACTTCCGGGATAATAGGCGGGTCTGTAATGACCATACTAGTATTAAAGAGAGATTTTTGAGGTGCTTTTCAGCCTGAAGGCTAAAGCACAGGAAATATATTTAAGAATTAAAATTCCAGAATAGTGAACGGAATATTAGGTCGAAAAATCGGCATGACGAGTTTTTATGATGCGGATGGGAAAAATGTAGCTGCTACAGTCATAGAAGCAGGACCATGCGTTGTAACACAGGTGAAAACCACTGATACAGATGGTTATCACGCAGTACAATTAGGTTTTGGTGAGAAACGAGAAAAGAATACATCCAAACCATTGATGGGACACTTTTCTGGTGCCAATACCACACCGAAAAAATTTGTTGCAGAATTCCGGGACTTTGAAGGTGATAAAAGCCTGGGTGATGAGCTTGTCATGGACGATGTTCTGGCGGAAGGTGATTTGGTGAATGTGATCGGAACATCCAAAGGAAAAGGATTCCAGGGCGTGGTGAAGCGCCATGGTTTTGGTGGAGTCGGTGATGCGACGCACGGTCAGCACAATCGTCAGCGATCGCCTGGTTCCATCGGTGCAGCTTCGTATCCAGCAAAAGTTATCAAAGGCATGCGTATGGCAGGTCAAACTGGAAACAGCCGGGTGAAAATGAAGAACCTTAAAGTTCTTAAAATTCATGCAGATGAAAATATTTTGGTCGTAAAAGGTGCAGTACCTGGCCACAAGGGGTCTTATGTGATCATCGAAAAGTAAATAGAATTATGAAATTGGATATATTAAGCACAAACGGCGAAACACTGGACAGATCGGTAGAACTGCCCGAAGAGGTATTTGGGATTACGCCCAATCAGCATGCCGTATATCTGGCTGTAAAAAATTACTTGAATAACCAGCGTCAAGGAACACATAAGACGAAAGGACGTTCTGAAGTGGCCGGAAGTACCCGAAAGATTAAAAGACAGAAAGGTACTGGTACCGCTCGAGCTGGTGATATTAAGAATCCACTTTTTCGAGGGGGAGGACGGATTTTTGGTCCGGAACCACGAACCTACAGTTCCAAGGTGAATTCCAAAGTGAAAGATTTGGCGAGAAAAAGTGCGCTTTCTGAAAAAGCACGTCAGGGTAAAATTTCTGTGGTTGAAGATTTTTCTTTTGACAAGCCCTCCACCAAATCTTTTGTTGAAGTATTGACAAACCTTAAACTGGATGGGCAAAAAGTCCTACTAGTGGTGAATGAGCACGATCGCAATGTGTATCTTAGCGGTCGGAATTATCCATCCATCCAGGTTACTGAAGTGCGTAATCTCAATACGTATGAAATTATGAAGGCAGGTACGGTATTACTTTCAGAAAGTGCGGTGGCGCATTTTAACCAGGCTAATTAACCGGAAAAATAGAAGAAAATGGCAAAGCGTATTTTAATAAAACCCCTGATTACCGAGAAAACGGATCAACTGAACGAAAAGTTGAATCAGGTCACCTTTGTGGTAGATCGGAAAGCGAATAAAATAGAAATTCGCAAAGCGGTCGAAGATCGATACAATGTGGAGGTAAATCAGGTGAACACCGGTATCATGCCCGGAAAACTCCGCCAGAAATTTACTCGGCACGGATTGGAAAAAGGACGTATCTCCAGCTTTAAAAAAGCGGTGGTTACCTTAGCTGTCGGTGAAGAAATTGATCTGTACGGGGAGCTGTAACCGAATAAGAATACGATTTTTAGAATAAACAGAAACAGGCAAAATGGCACTGAAAAAATATAAACCAATTACTCCCGGACTGCGTCACCGGATGGCGAATGATAATACCGAGGTAACGGCCTCCAGCCCCGAGCGGGCATTGACAAAAGGCCGGAATCGAATTGGCGGTAGAAATCGTACTGGAAAAATGACGATGCGTCATCGTGGGGGTGGCCACAAGCGGAAGTATCGCGTGATTGATTTCAAACGCAATAAAGATAATATACCGGCAAAGGTAAAATCTATTGAGTATGATCCAAATCGATCAGCTTATATCGCACTGTTGGCTTATGCAGATGGTGAGAAACGGTACATCATTGCCCCGGTTGGGATGAAAGTGGGAGATGAAGTGATGTCTGGATCGAAGGCACCGGTACAAGATGGTAATGCGCTTTTTCTGAAGGATATTCCATTGGGGACCAGTGTTTATGCGATAGAAATGCAACCTGGCAAAGGGGCGCAGCTGGTTCGAAGTGCTGGAACTTCTGCGACGTTGATCAGTAAAGAAGGAAAGTATGTGGTCTTGAAATTGCCTTCTGGTGAGATTCGTCGGATATTGGCGAGCTGTAAGGCGACACTGGGATCTACTTCCAATCCGGTTCACTCCAATGTGGTGATGGGGAAAGCCGGTCGGAACCGCTGGAAAGGACGTCGACCGCGGACACGTGGTGTGGCTATGAACCCGGTGGATCACCCGATGGGAGGTGGTGAAGGTAGAGCTTCCGGAGGTCATCCTCGGTCCCGAACCGGCGTGATGGCGAAAGGTCAAAAAACAAGAAGCCCGAAGAAAAAGTCAAATAACTTAATTATTTCAAGAAAGAAAAAATAGGAATAAAAGATGCCTAGATCAATAAGAAAAGGACCCTATGTATTTCATAAGCTTTTGACCAAACTAGAAAAAGCGAAAGAGTCGAAAAAAAAGACCGTGATCAAGACATGGTCACGAGCCTCTATGGTCATTCCTGATATGGTGGGAGAAACCATTGCGGTACATAATGGTAAAACTTTTGTTCCGGTGTTTATTACCGAAAACATGGTTGGACACAAATTGGGAGAATTTGCTCCTACACGAAGTTTCCGGGGCCATGCCGGTAACCGAAAGGGAGGTAGATAATATAATTGATAAGTGATGAGTTGGGAGTTTAATAAATGAGTATTATCGAATTTTAAAGCCAAACTCAGGAACTCATTAACCCAATAACTCAATAAGATAAAAAAATATGGAAGCAGTTGCGAAATTAAAAAATTGCCCGATGTCAGCACGAAAGATGAGACTGCTGGTAGATAACATTCGAGGTAAGAGTGTGAATGACGCACTCAATATCTGCCGGTTTTCAAACCGTGAAGCGGGAGAATGGATTGAGAAACTATTGATCTCAGCTATTTCCAACTGGGAATATAAAAGTGAAGGTCGCAGTGCAGAAGATTTTGATTTGTACATCAAAACTGCATTGGTTGATGAAGCCGGTATGCTAAAAAGAATCCGTCCTGCACCGCATGGACGGGCACACCGGGTACGAAAAAGATCAAATCATGTGACATTGATCGTAGAAAACAAATTGCCTTTTGAAGCTGAGGAGGACGAGGAGATCGAAGAACCCGTCATGGAAGAGGTAGAAACTAACAATGATGATAATTAAATACAACAAGCAAATTAAATAGAATGGGGCAGAAGACAAATCCAATTGGAAATCGTTTAGGAATAATTCGCGGCTGGGATTCAAACTGGTTTGCAGATAAAGATTTCGCTGATAAAGTCGTCGAAGATGAACGCATACGTCAGTATCTTCGTGCCCGTGTGCACAAAGGTGGCATATCATCGATTATTATCGAACGAACCTTGAAGCGAATAACGATTACCATCACGACGTCACGACCAGGAATTATTATTGGAAAAGGAGGATCAGAGGTTGATAGCATTCGTGCTGAGCTCAATAAGCTGACCGGGAAAGAGGTTCAGATTAACATCGTAGAAATTCGAAAACCCGAACTCGATGCCTATATCGTAGCCGAATCCATTGCGAAGCAACTGGAAGCTCGGATGAATTATCGTCGAGTGATTAAGATGACTATCCAGTCAACCATGCGTGCCAATGCTGAAGGGATAAAAGTACGGATCGCCGGTCGGTTAAACGGAGCAGATATGGCCCGAACTGAAGAATACAAAGACGGCCGAATTCCATTGCATACGTTCCGAGCCGATATTGATTATGCTCTGGTCGAAGCGCAGACGGTGTATGGAAAAATCGGAGTGAAAGTGTGGATTTGTCGAGGAGAAGTTCTGGGCAAACGAGAATTATCTCCACTTGTCGGTCTGAAGCAAAAACCGCGTGGTGGCGGCGGAGGTCGTGACCGGAAACGACGGAGAAAGTAATATTTCTCAAAATTAATTATAGAATATTCTCTAAAGATTGTACCTTTGCAAAACTTTTGCGGAAACGGTAGAAAAGAATAAATAAAAAGTCATGTTACAGCCAAAAAGGACGAAATATAGAAAGCAGCAAAAAGGGAGAAACCGCGGATTAGCCCACAGAGGTAGTTCCATTTCTTTCGGGGAATATGGCTTGAAAGCCACGACAGCCGGATGGATAACAAACCGACAAATCGAGTCAGCCCGGATTGCTCTGACTAGATATATGAAAAGAGAAGGGATTGTATGGATTCGTATTTTTCCAGACAAGCCGGTAACGTCCAAGCCGCAGGAAGTGCGTATGGGAAAGGGGAAAGGAGCTTTATCACATTATGTGGCTGTGGTGAAACCAGGAAGAATATTGTTTGAAGTAGCGGGAGTGCCTGCAGAAGTAGCTGAAGAGGCCTTTAGACTGGCTGCGCAAAAGTTACCAATAAATACCAAAATCTCTATGCGCAGAGATTTGAGAAACGTATAAAAATAGGAAATATAATGGCAGCATTGGATCCAAAAGATTATAAAGACCTGGGCCTGGAAGATTTGTCCGGGGAATTGGAAGGTACGGAAGCTCGATTGTCTCAGTTACAGTTCGATCATGCGACCAGAGGGATCGATAACCCTTTGCAGATTCGTTCATTGCGACGGAATATCGCTCGGCTGAAAACCGAATTACGTGCGCGAGAATTAAAAAGCAGCGATGAAACTGTTCTCAATCGTCGTAGTAAAATCAGAGCGCGTAGAGCAAAAAATTCTTAATCGAGTAATTTGTATAATATCATGGAAGAAAGGAAACTCAGAAAGACCAAAACAGGGTTAGTCAGTAGTGACAAAATGGATAAGACGATTACTGTCGTGGTAGAACGTCAGATCAAACACCCGATGTATGGTAAATTCATTACCCGATCAAAGAAATTTACAGCGCACGATGAAGAAAATCAGTGTGGTATCGGTGATAAAGTGGTGATTATGGAAACGCGGCCATTGAGTAAAAAGAAGCATTGGCGGCTCGTCGAGGTTCTCGAGAAAGCAAAATAATATAACAGACACCTTAAACAAGCAGTGTAGAAATGATACAGCAGGAAAGCAGATTAAAAGTTGCAGATAATTCAGGTGCACGAAATGTACTATGCATCCGGGTGCTGGGAGGTACCAGAAAACGATACGCACATGTCGGAGACGAGATCGTCGTATCTGTCAAATCAGCGACGCCCAACGGACAAATAAAGAAAGGAACGGTCTCCCGGGCTGTTATTGTTCGGACAAAAAAAGAAATACGTCGTCAGGATGGATCGTACATCCGGTTTGATGACAATGCGGTGGTGTTACTCAATGCTGCTGGAGAGCCCCGGGGAACGCGTATATTTGGTCCCGTTGCACGAGAACTCCGTGAGCGAGATCACATGCGAATTGTTTCACTTGCGCCTGAAGTACTATAAAGAAAAGATTATGAAAAAGAGATTTGCCCCCAAGTGGAAAATTAAAAAAGGAGATAAGGTAAAGGTCCTCGCCGGCGAATACAAAGGCACAGAATCTGAAGTTCTCCATGTCTTTCCTGAACAAGGACGTGTATTGGTGGATGACGTAAATATGGTCAAAAAACACCAGAAGCCGACAAATGATCATCCCGGTGGTATTATCGAACAACCGGCACCGATCAATATTTCCAACGTGATGTTGATTGACTCCAAAAGTGGGGAGGCTACACGCGTAGGTCGTAGAGTAGAAGACGGTAAATTAGTCCGTTATTCCAAGAAAACAGGAGAAACTATTAAATGATGAGTTATACACCAAGATTAAAAACACAGTATCAGAAGGAGGTGATTCCGCACATGATGGAAAAGTTTAACTATTCCAGCGTGATGGAAGTTCCGAAATTAACAAAGATCTGTATAAACCAGGGGATTGGCGAAGCCACCCAGGATAAAAAATTGGTTGATTCAGCCTTGGAGGAATTATCTATGATCGCAGGTCAGAGAGCGGTTCCGACGAAAGCCAAGAAGTCCGTTTCTAACTTTAAGTTGCGGGAAGGAATGACCATAGGAGCCCGGGTTACACTCCGAAAAGATCAAATGTATGAGTTTTTGGACCGGTTGGTAGCTGTAGCTCTTCCCCGTGTACGAGATTTCCGGGGAATTAGCGATAAAAGCTTTGATGGACGGGGTAATTATTCCTTAGGCATCACAGAACAAATCATTTTTCCTGAAATCAATATCGATAAAATCAATAAGATTACCGGAATGGACATTACCTTTGTGACAACAGCGAATACTGATGCAGAAGCATTGGAGCTGCTCAAAGGACTCGGAATGCCATTCAAGAATCAAAATTAATCCATAGATTATGGCCAGAAAGGCACTTATAGCGAGAGAAAAGAAAAGAGAGCGTATGGTAAAAAAGTACGCGGAATTGCGAGCGAAATTGAAAGAAGAAGGCGATTGGGAAGCGTTGGATAAATTACCGCGTAATTCTTCCCCTGTACGGTTGCACAATCGGTGCCGGTTAACCGGACGTCCGAAAGGGTATATGCGTAAATTTGGTGTTAATCGGGTGACTTTCAGAGAAATGGCACTCAACGGTAAAATTCCTGGTGTCACAAAAGCCAGTTGGTAAAATTACTTTTATAAAAGAAGCGAAATGGCAGTTACAGATCCTATAGCAGATTATTTGACTCGTATCCGGAATGCTCAGATGGCCGGACACAAGGTTGTGAGAATTCCATCGTCTAACCTTAAAAAGAGTCTGACAGAGATTCTTTACGAGAACGGTTTCATCTATCGATACAAATTCGATGATAAAGACGGACCGCAAGGTACCCTGAGTATCGCATTAAAATACCTCAAAGAGGATAATGCGCCATTAATCCGAAGCATGAAACGGGTGTCAAGACCTGGTTTGCGGATTTATAAGAAAGCGGTTGATATTCCCAGAGTGATCGATGGTCTTGGAATCGCTGTCATATCTACCTCGCATGGTCTGATGACGGATACTGAAGCTCGAAATAGAAACCTCGGCGGAGAAGTACTTTGCTACATCTATTAATAATAAGAATTTAAAATATATAAGCTATGTCTAGGATTGGATACCGGGTGCTGGAAATACCAAAAGATGTAAAAGTCGAAGTTTCCAAAGGCAATATGATAACCGTAAAGGGGCCGAAAGGAGAATTGACTCAACAAATCGATCCTGATATGGAAGTGAAGACCGAAGACAACACCGTATCATTGGTTCGACCAACCGAACAAAAACGACACAAAGCCCTACATGGTCTTTACAACGCCTTGGTCCACAATATGTTGGTTGGAGTTTCAGAGGGATACACCAAAGAACTTGAATTAGTCGGTGTGGGATTTCGGGTAAACAATACAGGAAACTTGCTGGAACTAACCGTGGGGTATTCTCACCCGATTATGTTCTACGTGCCGGATGAAATAAAACTGGAAACCATTACAGAGAAAGGTAAAAATCCACGCATTGTTATGGAAAGTTGCAATCTGGAACTCTTGGGAATGATAGCCAGCAAGATACGAGGTTTCCGGAAACCAGAACCGTACAAAGGAAAAGGAATCCGATACAAAGGGGAGTACATCCGACGTAAAGCAGGTAAGACAGCCGCTAAATAATTTTTTTTGATCCAACGTGAAATTGAGTAAGGATGAAAATGACTAAAACAGCACGAAGAAATCGTATTAAGAAACGCGTGCGTAGAAAAATTAACGGAAATGCCGATCAACCTAGATTGACCATATATCGTTCAAATAAAGGAATTAGTTGTCAGTTGATTGATGATGTGACGAACACAACGGTAGTAGCTGCGTCTTCCAAAGAAAAAGGTTTTAATGCTGAAGGAACAAAATCTGATCAAGCAAAAGAAATCGGTAAATTGATCGCAGAACGAGCCAAAGCTAAAAATATCGAATCGGTGGTGTTTGACCGAAGCGGGTACTTGTATCACGGGCGCATCAAAGCCTTGGCGGAGGGAGCACGGGAAGGCGGTCTCAAATTTTAATTAAGAATAGAACAATCACAGTATAATGGCGATAAAAAGAGTAAATCCGAACGAAGCTGGTGAACTGACCGAAAAGGTGGTCAGTCTGAGCCGGGTAGCAAAAGTAACCAAGGGGGGGCGTACCTTTAGTTTTTCAGCACTGGTCGTAGTCGGCGATGGAAATGGTGTAGTTGGATACGGACTGGGAAAAGCCCGGGATGTATCTGAGAGTATTGCAAAAGGAATTGAAGATGGGAAGAAAAATATGATCCGGTTTCCACTCTTGAATAGAACCATCCCTCATACGCAGAAAGGTAAATTCAGTGGAGGAAAAGTTCTGATGAAGCCAGCTACGGATGGTACCGGGGTTATTGCCGGTGGTCCTATGCGGGCTGTTCTTGAAGTTGCCGGAGTACACAATGTTCTGGCCAAATCACAAGGTTCATCCAATCCACATAACGTGGTCAAAGCAACGCTTGATGCACTTATGAAGTTACGAGATCCTTACACGATAGCCCGTGAACGCGGTCTTACACTGGAACAGTTATTTCATCAAAAGGAAAAGTAATTTATTCCTTTTATTAAACAACCTGAACAATGACAAAAGTAAGAATCAAGCAGATACGAAGTGCCATCGATCGGAGTACCAAACAAAAGCGAACCCTTCAGGCATTGGGTCTTAGGAAGATCAATGCAAGTGTGGAACACCAATTAAATGACAATATCCGGGGTATGATATTTCGGGTCTCCCACCTGGTCGAGGTCGAGGAAATTAGCGGAACCGATGGTTCTGAAACCAAAGCAGCAGGTGGACAATCTGTAAACGCGATAGCCGAAGAAGAATAACTGTCAGATACGATAACACAAAGAAATAGATTACGATATGGAGTTGCATAATTTAAAACCAGCGAAGGGCGCCGTTCACAATAGTAAACGGGTCGGTAGAGGAGAAGGAAGTGGAAACGGCGATACCGCTACCCGAGGACACAAAGGCGCAAAATCCCGGTCCGGATTTAAGAATAAAAGAAATTTTGAAGGGGGACAAATGCCGTTGCAGATGCGTCTTCCTAAACGCGGATTCAAGAATAGAAACCGGAAGGATTACAACACCTTTAATCTATTTGAATTAGCCGCTATTGCAGAAAAATATGATGTGACTGAGATTGATTTGCCTTTCCTGAAAGAACACCGGTATATTCAAAAAGGAGAATTAGTGAAGATCCTGGGGAATGGTGAACTGGATAAAGCATTGACAGTAGAAGTTCATGCTTTCTCTAAGTCAGCAAAAGATGCGATTGAAGCCCAAGGAGGTACTGTAAAAATACACGAATAAAGATTCCAATGAAAAGTTTTATATCCACCATAAAGAACATTTGGAAGATTAAAGAATTGCGTGAACGGATACTGTTCACGCTTTTGATCTTATTAGTCTATCGGTTTGGAACCTACGTCCTGTTACCGGGCGTAAACAGGGCTGTACTTGAAGCAGCTACTTCCAGTTCTGCTCCGACTGATATTCTTAGCATGATCAATGCTTTTGCAGGTGGAGCTTTTAACCGCGCTGCTTTCTTCGCACTGGGAATCATGCCATATATCACGGCTTCGATTATCGTGCAGTTGCTCGGATTTGCAGTGCCTTATTTCCAGAAACTTCAACAAAAGGAAGGGGAATCCGGACGGAAAAAACTAACCCAGATTACGCGTCTGTTAACGCTGGCGATTACCTTAGTACAAGGTGGAGCCTATCTAAGCTGGATCAAAAGCCAGGGCGCAATAGATCCCAATATTCCCGAATCCATCTTTTGGATATCCAATGTGATTATTCTTTCGTCAGGAACGATATTCGCGATGTGGCTTGGTGAAAAAATTACCGACCGAGGGATTGGAAACGGTATCTCCTTGTTGATCATGATCGGAATTATAGCTACCCTGCCTCAGGCCTTTATATTTGAATTTACTTCTCAAATGGCTGCAGGTGGCTTGCTGATCTTTGTGATTGAGATTGCTGCACTTTTTGCTATAACCATGGTCTGTGTGCTGATCGTACAAGGAATTCGAAAAATACCCATTCAGTTTGCCAAACGGATGGTGGGGCGTAGCAGCAACATACCCATTCAGGGTGCCCGGGACTATATTCCGATTAAGGTAGCAGCTGCAGGGGTAATGCCAATCATTTTCGCGCAGGCATTAATGTTTCTTCCGTCGACTGTTTCTCAGTACTTTATGGGTGAAACAACCAGTTCGACCGGTTTTCTGGCACAATTGACAGATATTTCTTCTTTCCCTTACAATGCCGTGTACTTTATTTTAGTCGTCGTGTTTACCTATGTTTACACCGCCTTGCTGGTGAACCCTAAGCAGTACGCAGAATATCTGAAACGACAAAATGCATTCATACCTGGCATAAAGCCCGGAAAACCTACGCAAGATTTTATTGACGCCGTCACGACCAGAGTGACATTGCCCGGTTCGATCTTTTTGGGTCTGATCGCGATTCTCCCGGCTGTGGTGACATTGTTTGGAGTAAATCAATTATTTGCTTATTTCTTCGGAGGAACCTCACTGCTTATTATCGTGGGTGTGGTACTTGATACCTTGCAACAGATCGAATCGTATCTTTTGATGCGAAAATATGATGGCTTGGTCAAATCAGGTAAAATCAAAGGAAGAAGCAGCTCTATGCAAACAATTGGTAGCGATTTATAGTTACCTGCACCATGAGCAACAAGATCATTTACAAGAACGAAGAAGAGATTGAACTTATCAGGAAGAATTGCCTGATCGTTTCCAAGGCATTGGCTCGTGTTGCAGAGCTTTTAAAACCCGGTATAACTTCGCTGGAGATTGATAAAGCAGCAGAAGAAGTCATTCGTGATCTAGGATCAACGCCTGGTTTTAAAGGCTACGGAGGGTTCCCGGCGACCTTATGTGTTTCATACAATGACATTGTCGTCCATGGTATTCCCGGAGATTATGAATTTAAAGACGGGGATATTGTTTCTGTCGATTGTGGTTCATTTTCAGAAGGATATTATGGAGATGCTGCCTATACTTTTGCATTGGGTGCCGTAAAGTCTGATGTGCTGGAACTGTTGCGTGTGACCCGTGAATCCCTCTATAAGGGCATTGAGAAGGCTGTGGTGGGAAATAGATTGGGAGACATCGGAGCAGCTATCCAGGACTATACAGAGAAAGAAAAAGGGTATAGTGTGGTACGGGATTTGGTGGGGCACGGTGTAGGGCAGAATCTGCACGAAGCACCTCAGGTTCCTAATTATGGCAAACGCGGTCGAGGCCGTAAACTGAGAGAAGGTTTGGTCATTGCGATCGAGCCTATGATCAATCTGGGCCGAAAAGAAATTTATCAGGAAAAGGATGGTTGGACCATAAAGACCCGCGATGGTGCACCTTCTGCTCACTTTGAACATACGATAGCGGTGGGGAAAGGGGATGCGGATATCCTGTCCAGCCATGACGAGGTCGAAGATAATTATAAAAAGAACGCTAATCTTCTTGATTTCTAAGATATTTTAGCGATATTTGCACTCCGAATTAAAAAATTATATGGCGAAACAAGGCATCATAAAACAAGACGGTATCATCGAGGAGGCGTTGTCCAATGCGATGTTCCGGGTGAGGTTAGAGAATGATCATTTGATTACAGCAACTATTTCCGGTAAGATGCGAATGAACTACATTCGTATATTGCCTGGTGATAAGGTGGCTGTAGAGATGTCACCATATGACTTGACCCGGGGGCGGATTACCTACCGGTATAAGTAATTATAAAAAATTAATACAATGAAGGTAAGAGCTTCGGTAAAGAAAAGATCGGCGGACTGCAAGATCGTTCGTCGGAAAGGGAAGATTTATATCATTAATAAAAAGAACCCTAAGTTTAAACAACGACAAGGTTAAAATCCAGTAATTATGGCACGAATAGCAGGAGTTGATTTGCCTCGTCACAAAAGAGGTGTTATCGCTTTGACCTACATTTATGGAATCGGGCGGACCCGTTCCAAGGAATTGTTAGCGAATGCTTCAATCGATGAGAATATCCATGTGGAAGATTGGACGGATGATAATATCCGAGATATTTCCAATGCGATACAGGAAGAGTATACAGTCGAAGGAGAACTTCGATCTGAAGTACAAACCAATATAAAGCGTTTGATGGATATAGCCAGCTATCGTGGGCTTCGGCACCGTAGAGGTCTTCCTGTTCGTGGACAACGAACCAAGACCAATGCTCGAACCCGGAAAGGTCGGAAGAAAACGGTCGCAAATAAGAAGAAAGTAACTAAATAATAATAACGCGAAGTCTAATCGAGGAAAATGGCAAAAGTAAAATCGAAGAAAAAAAAGAAGTTGCATGTCGGGCCTGAAGGGCTAGTCTATATTCAGGCATCATTCAACAATATCATAGTCACTCTGACGGATAAGCAAGGGAATGTGATCTCGTGGGGTTCAGCTGGAAAAGCAGGATTTCGGGGTTCCAAAAAGAATACGCCGTATGCAGCACAGATTGCAGCGAGCGATGCAGGCCAGGTGGCTTATGATGCCGGTATGCGTTCTGCGGAGGTGTATGTCAAAGGGCCTGGATCCGGACGTGAAGCTGCGATTAGAGCAATTGATGGCTTGGGGATTAAAGTACGTAAAATTGTCGACGTAACTCCCTTGCCGCACAATGGTTGTCGCCCACCCAAACGACGACGGGTTTAATCCTTAATTACTGAATATTATAAAATACAGATAGTTCATGGCACGATATACCGGACCAAAAACAAAAAAATCAAGAGCATTTGGCCAACCTATTTATGGGTATGACAAATACTATGAGCGACGAAAATACCCACCCGGCCATCACGGCGGAGGACGAAGACGCCGTCAAAAATCTGACTACGCACTTCAGTTAATGGAGAAGCAAAAAGCAAAATATACTTATGGTGTATTGGAGCGTCAGTTCCGGAATTTGTTTCATGCTGCAGAGAGTGCGCGTGGGGTGACCGGTGAAATCCTCATTCAATTCCTGGAATCAAGATTGGATAATACGGTGTTTCGTATGGGAATAGCTCCTACACGCCGTGCAGCTCGTCAATTGGTGACCCATAAACATATTGTGCTGAACGGTGTTCTTACTAATATTCCATCTGTGATACTACGTCCTGGAGATGTGGTTGCCGTTCGCGGTAAATCCCAAAGTATGGAGGTCATTAACGAGTCTGTGAACAGTAAATCAGACGTTCGTAAGTTCCCATGGCTGGAGTTCAATAAAGATAAAATGGAAGGAACCTTCGTCTCCGTCCCTGAACGAGAGAATATTCCCGAAACCATTAATGAACAATTAATCGTTGAATTGTACTCTAAATAAGAATTACAAAAATAGCTTATCGGCAAAGGCCTTCGGGTCTTTGCCTTTAGTCGTTATAGGAAAACATTAAAAATATCGCATATGAGTCTGCTAAATTTTCAAAAACCAGATAAAATTTTACTCCAGAAATCCGATGAATTTGATGGACACTTCGAATTCAAGCCGCTGGAGCCGGGCTTCGGTCAGACCATTGGTAATGGATTGAGAAGAGTACTGCTTTCCTCATTGGAGGGCTTCGCTATTTCTTCAATTCGTATAGCCGGAGTCGATCATGAATTTAGTACGATCAAGGGCGTCGTGGAAGATGTGATTGAAATAGTGTTGAACATCAAGCAAATACGACTTAAGAATAAGCTGGATGATCCTGATTTGGAAGAAGAAAAAATTTACCTGACCCTAAAAGGAAAAGGTGAATTCCGTGCCGGAGATATCGAAGAGCATACAAATGTATTCAGCGTAACCAATCCTGATTTACTGATATGTACTATGGATCCTTCAGTCAACCTGGAAATGGAGTTCACAGTTACAAAAGGTCGGGGATATGTACAGGCTGATGAAAACCTGCCAACGGATAGTGCGATTGGAGTAATTCCAGTAGATGCCATCTATACGCCCATTAAAAATGTTCAATATTCAATTGAGAATACTCGGGTAGGGCAGCGTACGGATTATGAGAAGCTCAATATTAACATCGAAACAGATGGAACCATCCATCCGGAAGATGCCATCAAAGAAGCCTCTAAAATTTTAATTCAGCATTTGCTATTAATAACGGATGATAACATCACTTTTGAAGCGGATGCACAGTCCGAAGATGATATTGTCGATGAGCACATCTTGCACATGCGCAAACTGTTGAAGACTGCTTTGGAAGATCTTGATTTGTCCGTACGGGCTTACAACTGTCTTAAAGCGGCCAAAATTAATACCCTTGGGGAATTGGTCCAGTATGAAGAACATGAATTGATGAAATTCCGAAACTTCGGTAAGAAATCAATGGTTGAGATCGAAGAATTACTGGAAGGTAAAGACCTTGAATTTGGGATGGATTTAGCGCCATTCAAGTTGGACGAAGAATAATCACAATTCTATAATAAAGATTGCAGTTACTGAAAATTTAATTTGGGTGCTGCGAAGTAAATTAAAATGTAAAACGATATGAGACACGCAAAAAAGTTTAACCATCTGGGGCGGACAGCACCTCACCGAAAAGCAACCCTGCAGAACATGTCAGTGGCTTTGATCAAGCACAAGCGGATCATTACCACGTTGGCCAAAGCGAAAGCTCTGAGACCTCATTTGGAGCCGATCATTACCAAGTCAAAGGCGAATAACATGCATGCCCGTCGTGTCGTGTTTCAATATCTACAGGATAAAGAGGCCGTCAAAGAATTGTTTGGACCAATTTTGATTGCGATAGGTGAAAGACCCGGGGGGTATCTTCGAATTATCCGGATGGGTTTTCGAAAAGGAGATGGCGCTCAAATGGCCATGATTGAGTTTGTTGATTTCAACGAAACATACAATCCCAACGATGGAAATGTTCCGGGCAAAAAACGAACGCGACGCGGAGGGAGAACGCGTCGAAGCGGTAGAGGATCTACAGGAGCGGCTGCAGCAGCTGCAGCTACCGACTCCGGGAAGGAAGAAGAATAAATTTATAAAGTCGGTTTTTACCGGCTTTTTTTTTGCTTATATTTGCACAAATCGAATAGTAACTTATCACATAAACTGATTACATGAAACACGATACGGCACCAGATAAAGGATATCTAGTATTAGCAGACGGTACAGTGTACACCGGTCATGCTATTGGCGTAAAAGGAACGACAACCGGTGAGATTTGCTTCAATACTGGAATGACAGGATATCAGGAAACTTTTACAGATCCGTCGTATTTCGGTCAGATTTTGGTGAGTACCAATGTACATGTTGGTAACTATGGATGCAAAGATAGCGAACAGGAATCCGACGGGGTGAAAATTGCCGGATTCGTATGTCGGAATTTTAGTGATCACTATTCCCGTAAACAAGGAGATCAATCGTTACAGGCTTATTTTGAAGATAATAAAGTCGTAGGAATATCGAATATTGATACACGCGCTTTGGTTCGTAAAATTCGGACAGAAGGTGCGATGAATGCTATTATTTCTTCGGAGATATTAGATGTAGAAGAATTAAAACGACAGGTCAAAGAAGTACCATCTATGGACGGTCTGGAGTTGGCTTCCAAAGTGGGGAATGCTGACGAATACGAAGTGGGGGATCCCGAATCTGATCTGCGGATAGCGGTGGTTGATTACGGTGTAAAATCCAGTATTATCGAGAATTTTGCCGTACGTGGTGCATTGGTTCGTGTTTTTCCGGCTTCCGCTGTGTACGATGATATTGTAAATTGGAATCCAGATGGAATATTTATTTCCAATGGTCCGGGAGATCCTGCGGCCATGGACTATGGTATTGAAATGGCCCGGCAGGTCATCGAAGATGACCGTCCGTCTTTTGGCATTTGCCTTGGGCATCAGTTATTTGCCTTGGCATCGGGGATTCCGACCTACAAAATGCACCATGGACACCGTGGCGCGAATCATCCGGTATTGAATACAGATAATGGATTGGGTGAAATAACCACCCAAAATCATGGATTCGGGGTGAGTGCAGAAGCCATTAATGATAATTTGGATAAAGTAGAAGTGACACATCGCAATCTCAATGATCAAACGATCGAAGGGTTGCGGATTAAAGGGCGCAACGCTTTTTCAGTTCAATATCATCCTGAAGCATCTGCTGGACCTCACGATGCCCGTTATTTATTTGATCAATTTATTTCAGAAGTAAAAAAATATAAAAAAGAATCAGCATGAGTGCAATAATTGAGATTAAAGGCCGGGAAATTTTAGACTCCCGGGGGAATCCGACCGTGGAGGTGGAAGTATTGACCGAGACAGGATTTATGGGGCGGGCAGCTGTACCTTCAGGTGCATCTACGGGCCAATACGAAGCGGTCGAATTGCGAGATTCTGACAAGGATAGATACCTGGGAAAAGGTGTACTGAACGCAGTAGAGAATGTCAATGATGAAATCGCTCGCGCTTTGGTAGGTGTAGAAGTGAGTGATCAACGCTTTATTGATGATCTGATGATCGAATTGGACGGGACGGACAATAAATCTGAATTGGGTGCTAATGCTATTCTAGGGGTTTCGCTTGCAGCCGCAAAAGCAGCAGCCAATGAATCAGGTATGCCGCTTTATCGTTATGTCGGGGGGGCCAATGCACATATTCTACCAGTGCCCATGATGAACATTTTAAATGGAGGATCCCACGCCGATAATAGTATCGACTTCCAGGAATTTATGATTATGCCTATTGGCGCTGATCAATTTAGCGAAGGTCTTAGAATGGGAACCGAAGTGTTCCATCATTTGAAAACGGTACTTCAATCAAAAGGATATTCGACAAATGTAGGAGATGAAGGCGGGTTTGCACCCAATATCAAATCGAATCAGGAAGCAATCGAAATCGTACTGCAATCCATTGAAAAAGCAGGCTATATTCCAGGAGATGATTTTTACATTGCCATGGATGCTGCGGCTTCTGAATTTTATGATCGGGAGAACAAAGTGTATCATTTTGCGGAATCGGATGGGCGTAAACTATCTTCCGACGAAATGGTGGCATACTGGGAAGAATGGGTGAATAAATATCCTATATTTTCCATAGAAGATGGCCTGGACGAAGATGACTGGACCGGGTGGACCAATCTAACAAGTGCCATTGGACAGAAAGTGCAATTGGTCGGAGATGATCTTTTTGTAACCAATGTGGATCGCCTGGAACGTGGAATTATCGACGGTGCAGCTAATTCGATTTTGATTAAGGTGAATCAGATCGGAACGCTTACAGAAACAATCGATGCGGTCAATCTGGCTACCATCAATGCTTATACTTCAGTGATTAGCCATCGGAGTGGTGAAACGGAAGATGTGACGATAGCTGATCTTGCAGTTGGTTTGAATACAGGCCAAATCAAAACAGGTTCTGCCTCTCGTTCTGATCGTATTGCAAAATATAATCAATTGTTACGAATTGAGGAACAGTTAGATAGCAGTGGTATTTATTTGGGTAAAGCCTTGCTGGGATAAATTTATTTTATATCTTGGGATTATTAAGGTGAAAGGTGAAAGGTGAAAGGTGAAAGGTGAAAAGGTCTCAAGCCTCAAACCACAAACCACAAACGGTTGAATGCCCAAACAACAAGCAAATGAAATGGATCACAAATAGTTATGGCCGATTTTTATCTGCAATACCACCTGTTTTTTTAAACAAATACGTCGTTGCCGCAATGGCCTTCCTTGTCTGGATGATTTTTTTCGATCAGAACAAATTGACACGTCAGATTGAATTGACCCGAGAAATCAACGAGTTGGAACGAAATAAAGAATACTACACTGAAGAGATCGAAGTGGTCAAAGAAGCACGAGCGGATTTGAATAATAATCTTGAGAAATTTGCTCGGGAAAA
The DNA here is from genome assembly GCF_019802045.1 of Membranihabitans marinus. GTDB lineage: Bacteria > Bacteroidota > Bacteroidia > Chitinophagales > Saprospiraceae > Membranihabitans > Membranihabitans marinus_A. Next base: position 115,077 of record NZ_JAHVHU010000013.1, read on the forward strand.
ATATTTTTTAAAAAAGAGCGATGAAGATGTCTTCATCATCGAAAAGAATTAAATCGCATATGTCAGTATTAGTTAATAAGGATTCAAGAGTTATCGTACAGGGATTTACCGGATCAGAGGGTACTTTCCATGCCGGTCAAATGATCGAATATGGTACGAATGTGGTCGGTGGTGTGACACCCGGTAAAGGCGGACAAACTCATTTAGACCGACCCGTTTTTAATACCGTTCAGGAAGCGGTCGCTGCGACAGACGCGGATGTCTCCATCATTTTTGTACCGCCGGCCTTTGCTTCGGATGCGATCATGGAATCTGCATCGGAAGGGATCAAAACTATTATTTGCATCACTGAGGGGATTCCCGTACAGGACATGGCAAAAGCAAAGGCTTACATTGCTGATTTTGATTGCCGGTTGGTTGGACCAAACTGTCCCGGCGTGATCACTCCGGATGAAGCCAAAGTTGGGATTATGCCTGGATTTGTTTTCAAAAAAGGAAACATCGGTGTGATATCCAAATCTGGTACGTTGACTTACGAAGCCGCTGACCAGATCGTGAAGGCGGGTCTCGGCATCACCACAGCCATCGGAATCGGTGGAGATCCGATCATTGGTACAACGACTCAGCAGGCGGTAGAACTCTTTATGAATGACCCCGAGACCGAAGGCATTGTGATGATCGGAGAAATTGGCGGTAATTTGGAAGCCGAAGCCGCACGATGGTACAAGGAACACGGCACCAAACCGATGGTTGGGTTTATCGCCGGTCAGACGGCGCCGAAAGGCCGGACCATGGGACATGCCGGTGCGATCATCGGTGGTGAGGATGATACTGCAGAAGCCAAAATGGCCATCCTCGAAGAATGTGGTATTACCGTCGTGAAATCACCTGCCGAGATCGGTAGTACGATGAAAGAAGTGATGGGGTAGAAGGGAATAGATGCCACCTTCGCTTTTAAGAGAAGGGGATCACTTTCGCTCAATTTTCGGCGCCCGAAGCAGGACACTTCCCTACTTTGTGACCGGTCATTGGTATTCATCAAAGAATATATATAGTATATGCATGTGAGAAAGAAGGTGTCTTTCCATGCACCGCTACCTGGGGTACGGAATTATTCGTCGTCAATTTTATACCCCAAGTGCGTACTTACCGCTACGGATTATAGCTCGCTTATTCACCACGTCAATCTGTTATGATACATAATATATAGTGTATCAATTGCTTCAATTCCAAAATTGGGCATATTACACAGTCCAATATTGGGTGACGTTTGATTTTTGATTCATACATTTTTAAATGAGATGAGAAAAACTCATCTCATCTCGAGGGACTAAAGTCAGCTTGCCCCGTATGGAATTTGGGGCCGATACAAGGGTTGTAGTGGTTGTTTTCAAGCTTAAGGCTTCCTTGCGTTTGGGGAAAAGGAAGCTTTTTACACAAAATTGTATGATTTAGGTTGCAAAATCGATGGTCGATCCTAGACTACATTCACTCCGATCTGCACCTGTCTAACTGCCACTAATACAATAATCAACGCAAGGTAGGTAAATCAAAAGCCATAAATTATTCGGAGTAGGTACTTCATCAATCATCTTTTTTATTTCAATGCACTTGATCTGCCTTTCACACTGCTCAGATTTTCCATCAATTTCGGGTTTAAGGCATATCGCACAGGCACAGACTCTACATCAACTTCTTACCACTATCTTTGCGAAACGGATAAACTGTTTGTCCACCAAAACGTTGCGGAAAATCCTCATCACCGTGAAATCCCAATTCAATATCCCGACCATCGTGTGGTATGTATGCCGTTCCAAAAAGATAATCCCAAAGACTCAGAGATAGGCCAAAATTCATTCCGTACGGATGATCGTCCGGTAATTCTCGTGCATGGTGCCAGATGTGCATCCTTGGACTGTTGAATATATACCCCAACGGGCCATAGCCCCAGCTGAGATTGGCGTGATTCAGGTGACCGATAAACAAGGCAAACATATGAACCACAATAAACTGTTGGATTCCAAATCCGATCATCGCCAGAGGAATGTATTGCACTGTTTTGTAGATGATCGTTTCCATGAAGTGGAAGCGGAAGTGGGCCGAAAAGCTCATCTCCTTCACGCTGTGATGCACCTTATGGAATTCCCACATCCAGGGTACCGTGTGGAGCATCCGATGCACATTCCACTGAATAAAATCCGCGATCACAAACATGATCAATAATTGCGCCCAGGCTGGGAATTGCTGAACCTCAAAAGCCACTATATTTTCAATCCCAAAGAGTCCGAGGAAATCATTAAAAAGTTCAACCCCGACGTGAGAAAGGGCATTGTATCCGATCAGTGAGAAAAGAAAAAAGTTGAAAAAGATATAAAATACATCCATCCAGAACCCCTTCCGGAAAATGGGTTGGTCTTTGCGCCATGGCAATATAATTTCGAGTGCAAAGACCATCAATGACAAGGTTAGCAGCCAGTAGAAATAATTTTCCCATCCGGGATGCGTGATTTCGTACACGAGGTAGTTCCAGTAGCCAGTGAAAGAACCAAGGATAAGGTCAATGTATTTGTCCATCGATGAAATCTGATTAATTAAGATAACAACGAGCAAAAGGTGCTTATGTTTATAGATTCCATAGGTAACCTTGTATGTGTTTTACGTTATTTGCCCCTTGGAATGTGGGAATTGTCTGGGACGTGGGAGCACCTGCTCCCGCAAAAAACAAAAAATGGAGCTGGGGCTCCATTCTCCCAGGTATATGAGATGCGAGACACATACGTAACTTTAGTTACCTACTTTGCCAAAGCCAAAGTCCTGTCGTAATCAAGTTTAATGTCCAAGATAAACTTTACAAATCCTTTTTATGTAATTTAGCATGAATTAAGGCTTTGACGCCGGAAAAGCAACCTCAATACCGGCAAATGAAGTCTTGTCTAAAGCCACAAAAATCCTCAACAATTGACTTGCGATTTTTATCTTGAAACGAAAATGAAGCTATTATATGCTAAAGGGCATCTTCATCATAATCTTGGCTACTGGAAATCGCGAAAACTATTAATCTATCTTAAATTCGATTTTAAATGAAAAACTTCTTTTTCTCTTTCCCATTACTTTTTTTCGTTTCCGGGCTTTTTGCCCAAACTGATGTAACCATCAATCCCATTGGATTACTTTTTAGTAATATTGGTATTTCAGCGGAACGACCGATCTCCGATAATTTTGGACTGGAAGGCACTGCCAACTTTAGTTTTTCACCCTACAATGTATTTGGTGATGACTTCAGTAGCAATGGGTTTGGCCTTCGCGCTTTGGGAAAATACTATTTTAAGCCCGATCAGGGAATTGATAAATTTAATATCGGTCCTTACGCTCGATTCGGTTATAATTCAATCAATTTTACAGGTGATAAAGTGAAGAATATTCGGCTCGCGGTCGGATTCTATGCGGGGTACAAGTGGGTCTCCAAAGGCCATATTATTTTTGAACTTGGACTGGGATTAGGACGTGCTTTTTTGAATAATTATTCGTCAAATGACGCTTCGTTCGATGCAGGTGACTGGCCTGGATTTAATATTGATGGAACGGGTAAACTAGCTATTGGCTACCGGTTCGGGACACAATAAAAAAACCTCCTGAAATGGATTTTCAGGAGGTTTAACCCATAGAAGGATATTAAATGTTTATCGATTTAAAGCAGTATGATAAGTAATAAAATTACAATTAGTGCACCACCACCAATATAAATACCTCCACTTAATGCTTTGGCTTTTACTGCTTTAATTTCTTTTTTGGTTTCTTTAATTTCTTTTTTGACCTGATCTTTTTCTGCTTTGGTCTCAGCACTTCGTTTGGCGGTTCTTAATTCTTTTACATGCTCTTTGAGCGTCTCATAAGCTTGTTCAAAGTCAGCTTCTGTTTCCAATGCATCAATTTCAATGATTGGATTGGGATCAGTCTTTGCTGTAGCTGGTTGCATACTCAATAATAAAAACAGTAGTGGAAATCCGGCAAGCAAAATTCTTTTGTAATTCATAGGTTGTCAAATTTTAATGATGGATAATAAAAATTTCTTTTATCATCGGTTAATTTAATCAAATTCAATGGTATAATACGGCGCGGTTGGTACAAATAGTGACATTATTCATATGTTATTTAATAGAATTGACATGGCTCCATGTTGTTGGGAAACAGTTAACAGGCAACCGAAGGAGATAAAAAATTGAGTAAAACACTGTATTATCTCATCAAACGATCGTTTTTAGGGTTCCTTCTTTGACCATCTCCCACAGAAAGTTCCAAAAGGATTTGGTTTGGACGCGTTCGATCTTGAGCCCTTTTTTCTCTACCGGGCCGTTTAGTTTATTACGTAGTATAAAATTGAGTATACCAGAGATCCATCGACTCCTTTTGGTGCCGTCCTTTTTCAGCAGATTGATTCGAAGGGCATCGTAATTAATGTACATATCACCAGTGGCGATCGCATTATTGCCCGCAAAATTGAATGCTAATCGATCAATGGCTCCATCGGCTGAGATGTTCAATGCTGGTTTGATAAAATAATTGATCCCCTCAGCTTCGATTCGGGACAGGGTACCGGAAACAAGAAAATCATCTTGTGGATTACTTATGTCGAAGGACCAATCCAAATGAATTTTCGAATTGTCCATAAATCGGCTTTGTGCCGAAATCACGGTTTTAGGAAACTGTGAATGGTTCATGTCTACATTTGACAGGTGAGTGATGTTGGCATTGATCTCCCTGAAGTATACATTTCCAGGTGGTGGATCCTTTTTGGTTTGCAACTGGAAGGTGATGGCAGCATTGGCCACCTCCACACTATCTACCTTCAGCTGTATGGGTAAATTTCGTATCAATCGGCTATACAATGGCTTGAAGTACGGATTGTCCGCTAATCGATTGTCTTTGTACAAATAAAGATCTGCATCGGAGACTTTGACATGAGAGGCCGAGAAACCAATACTGTCTTGATTCAGTAACCAATCTGTGTTCGTTATTTCTGTCCGGGGTATACTGAGATTTACCCAGGCTTTTTCGTGGGGAATATATGCCTGAAATTGATACTTATTGTGTGGGGAGTTAATTGTCAGACTATCGAGCTGGATATAGTCGTTTTTCGCCGTCATATGCGAGACTTTTAAATGGTACAATTCATTCATTCTGTAAAATACGGAGTCGGCGATCAAGTTGTAATTTCCATATGAAAAAGGGATGGAGTTTTTCATGGTCGCAGAATCTATGCGTATATTTTCCATTTCAAACCTGGGGAGCTGGCACGAAATTGAAAACTTTGATTGGTCTTGTTTGAAGTACTGAAAAGTTCCATTGGTGAGATCTGCATTTTTGATCAATATGCTCTTGATTGGAGCAGGTTTTTGAGAGTTCTGTTTTTGGCTGACCGTATCGATTCGGTTTTGGTAAAGGATCGTCGTTGGATTATTTATATGAACGTGTCCGATTTCAAGTTCTTTTCGAAGGATATAAGAAACCAATGAAACATCTGAAATGAGAAGCCGATCCATTTGGATGTCTTTGGACTGGTCATCCCTCCATCGAGGGTTTTTGATATCAACTCGATTTGAGAATATGTTTACATCAACTGATTCATAATGGAGGTAGCCCTCCCGGACCTGCTGATCCAGCAATGATCTGATTTTACTTCCCACCCATAGGTTGGCGCCCCACAAGCCCCCTCCTATGATGATCAGGATTCCGGTCAGAACAACTATTTTTCGACGGGTTATTTTCATTCTATTTCATTCCACAGTGTTTGCCCATGGAAAAGGTAGTACATTTTAGAGTGGTATAAATTGGCTGATATGATTATGAAGTTCATATCTTGTGATGAAAGATAAAATAATTTTCTACTTTCAATGTGCTAAAACGGATCATTTATGAAGTTGTATTTTCTTTTTTTGATAAGTTGGGTATTTATTGGATTTTCCACTGCTCATTCCCAGACCATCGACGGCAAACCCATTGCTGAGATAGAAGGCGCCTATCTGGAGGTAGTCCTGTCGAACCAGTTGTTTGGCGGACAGGTACGGGTTATGGTCGATTACGGTCAATTAAACAATCCCTGGATTTTTAAACGATCTCAAGTGAAGGATTCCAATGGACAGGAGGTTCGGTTTCATTCTTTGGTTGAAGTATTAAATTATTTCCATCAATTTGATTATAAACTGGTTTCTTCCCTGGAGTCTGAAGAGACCCTGGCTCGATATGTACTATACAGAGATCCCAACCGGAACAGCATCCTCTATCCATCTCATAATGTAGGGGACAAGGGGCAATTGGTAAAAACCGGCGCAGACCAACTCGAGAAATACCTCCCCCTCCTTCGCGGAAAAAAAGTAGGTATTCTTGGTAATCAGACCTCTGTGGTCGGAGACCGGTATCATCATTTGGTTGATGTGTTGCTCGAAAATGATATTGATGTCCGGTTTGCTTTTGCGCCCGAGCATGGTTTTCGAGGTAAGATCGAACGGGGAGAGAAAGTGAGCAAAGACGTGGATGTCAAAACGGGGATCACCCTCCATTCATTGTATGGGAAAAATGCGAAAGCAGATTCTATCGTGGCTTCGGCGGATATCATGATTTACGATCTTCAGGATGTCGGAGCCCGGTTCTATACATACATCACATCGCTTCATCGATTGATGCAACTGTGCGTCGACGTGGACCGGCCGCTGCTGGTGCTGGATCGACCCAATCCCAACGGAGATCAGGTGAATGGGCCGGTGCGGAAAAGCGATAAATTCAAATCCAATGTCAGTTACCACAAAATAGCCATGGTGCATGGCCTGACCGTGGGCGAGTTGGCACATATGATCAATGGAGAGGGCTGGCTGGACGGTGGAGCCCAATGCGATGTAACCGTCATTCCTGTGGAAGGATATACCCATGCCACATTCTATGAACCTCCGGTCATCCCGTCACCGAGCCTGCCCAATTATTTGTCCATTCGGCTGTATCCTTCGCTCTGTTTGTTCGAAGGAACAGACATTAGTGTGGCGCGCGGAACCGATTTTCCATTTCAGGCGATTGGGTATGCCAATCCGGTTTTTGGTGACTTTACCTTTGTGCCCGGATCGCGGGAAGGCATGTCTGCTCATGTGGAACAACAAGGTAAGAAGTGTTATGGCGTTGATCTGAGGGATGTCGATGCCGAAAAATGGACGTTTAATCTTCGGCATTTTATCGATTTCTACCAAAAGGCTCCATTCAAGGAAAGTTTTTTCTCGAGACCAGAATTTTTTGATAAACTGGCTGGCAATGACACACTTCGAAAAAAAATAAAAGAGGGTTGGAGCTATGATCAGATCGAAGCCAGTTGGCAGGATGAATTGGATGCATATAAGAAGATGCGGAAGAAGTATTTGCTTTATGAGGACTTTGACTAGCGGCGTTAGGGATGAATGAAAATGATTATCTTGTACAGAGCAACCCTTGAAATATGGCTTAACCTTAGTCCGCATCGCGGACGTTAGATCATAGCCAGGGTCGTGAGACCCTGGATTGAGTTGTACTAGTAATTTAAGCCCCCTTTGGGGACGACAGACACAAAATAATTACTATCACACAAAACATTTACATTATTCCAAATACCTTTTCATAACTCTACATTCATCATAAAAGTTCAGTAAAATATCGAGAGCTTTCATAACACCTGAGTATGGACAAAGGCTTTTCCACTACCTCACTAATAAAGGGGGTACCGATGAATATCTACTTCACGTGCCTTGAGTTGAAACAGTAAATTATACAAACCGAAAAACGTTCGGTGCATATATATGAAGTGTTTGGAGCCCCGGTTGGCGTTCATTTTTCTCAATGCTTTGTCTTTGGACATCTTTTCGCCAAACTGGTAGAGTTGATTAAAAAACGCTTCATCCGAAAAATCAAAGTATTTTTGGCAGAATGGCTTGGAAAACAGCGTGATCATGGTGTGAAAGATAGATTTAAAAAACTCAATCTCAGTGGGTGAATCATCTTCCCGTAAGATATCCAACTGCCAGAGTTTTTCCTCAAAAATGATTTTATCATGCAGGGTATCCCCTTTGACTAGGTCAAAATAAGGTTGGTAGAAGTCTTCAGGGATCTCCTTCATGCATCCGAAGTCAAGCGCTATAAGTTCCTCCGTATCTGATACCAGAAAGTTGCCAGGATGTGGGTCGGCGTGAACTTTTCGCAATGAATGGATCTGGTACATATAGAAATCCCATAGCGTCTGACCGATTTTGTCCCGTACAGCCTGTGTCGGTTCAGGATTTTGTTCCAAAAATTCAGAAAGATGCTTGCCTTCCATCCAGTCCATGGTGATGATTCGCTCACACGACAGATCTTCATAATAATCAGGAAACCGTAAATGTGGAAGATGGGCACAGCTTTCCCGCACCGCCTTGCTTTGTTTTATTTCAAGTAAATAGTTGGTCTCTTCCAGTAACTTATCCTCGACCTCTTGAAAATACTTCCCGGAATCCTTTCCACGAAGATTGAACAGTTGCATGGCGAGTGGTTTGACCATCGTCAAATCCGATACGATACTGTCGGCTACCCCGGGATATTGGATTTTTACCGCAAGTTTTTTGTGGTCCTTCTCCGCATAGTGGACTTGTCCGATACTGGCGGCATGAACAGAAACAGGGCTAAACACATCGTAAATGTCTTCGGGATTTTTACCAAAGTATTTTCGGAAGGTCTTTCGAACTAAAGGGGTAGAAAGGGGCGGGACGGAGAATTGAGACAGAGAAAATTTTTCAACAAACTGCTCTGGGAGAATGCCCTGCTCCATACTGAGCATCTGAGCTACTTTGAGTGTGCTGCCTTTCAGGTTGCTAAATCCTTCATAAATGTCTTCGGCATTGCTTTCATTTAAGGTTTCACGGGCTTTTTGTTCTCCTTTTGTCAATTTGTCCCCATAATACTTCAGATAGTTCACGCCAACTTTCGCTCCGGTTTTGGCTAGTTGAGAAGCTCGGGCAATTTTGGATTTGGGAATATGGTTAATGGTCTTCACGGAGAAAATATTATAGTGCTTATAAAAATCAAAGAACGGTCAGTACGTTGGCTTAGGAGGTGAATGATCGTTCATGCAGAATGAATTTACCGAAATCCAGGAGTCTGCGAATGGGCCTTACATTCATTAATTCAAAACTGGTATTCACTGCTTTTTCGATGAAGACATCTGTTTTCTCAAATCCGGGTGAACTGTCTTCCAACCAGAACTTCAGTGTCGTGATCAGCTGTATCCACGCAGATTCTTCCAATGCCTTTTGTTGGAGCGAATTTAACTGGCCATGGTTAAGATCGAGTGTGTCAATATCGAGATCATGAATCATTGCTTTAAAGGCCTTTCGCAACGAACGAAGTTTCTTAAGACTTTTCATCGACGGTGCCTTTCCGATACTGACCAACACAAAGCTTCGGTTTGCGGTCAAATTTTCAAAAAAAGTGTAGTAGAAAGTTAATAACTTTTCACGAGCGTCTGCTTCTTCCCAATCATCTGATTGTTGGATCAGTGTGTAAGAATGATGGAAAATATGCTCATAAAAAGCGGCTTCCACGCTTGGAAATGAACCAAAGAAGTTATAAAATTCAGCTTCCGTGAATTTATTTTCCTTTGCAAATGCATAGACAGAAGGTGGTTCCTGGCCATGTTCCAGAAGGTGCTCTGTATACAACTCAATGATGCGGTCTTTTGAAATCTCTTTTTTCTGCTTTGCCATGATTTTTATTTCATTATGAAACACAGGAAGTACTCCATTGTTCTCGCATTTGGATCGAAAATAATCGCACGGTTGCAGAGGAATAGGAGATTGATTCTCTGGTTCGGTTTGCACTATTGAAGTGTTTCATAAATTCTTATTTCTTATTTTCCACCTTACCTTGATGCTAAGCATGAAGGAAAATGACCCCGGAGTGGGTCATAGTATATTAGCAACTAGCATAATCAAATTATCTCCGACCTCGGAGAGGTCGCACTATCCCTTCATATTCTTTTCAACTTTGGCATAGCCCAAAGTTGAGCAAAACCCTAGGAAAAATGATGACTTACGCACATTCTTGCTCCCACACAAAAACAAAAAATGGAACTGGTGCTCCATTCTCCAAGGTTTATATGGGGGACTAAACACGTACCACCTGGGGATGGAAGCGTTAGATACTAGCTATACATTATTTATGATTTCTGTACATTAGTGTTGTGAATCAGAATTCTATATGTTTAAATAAATGCGCTTCCAGATCCCTACGGGCTCACGAATCGCAGATTGAGCCAGGCGATTCGTGAGACTTGGCTATAATATGTGTCCTTAATTGCCGACAGACAAGCGTGAAACGATCTGGAAGCGCCTGGATTAATTATTATGATTTATAAATGGAATACTCGCTACAATAGATGATCTGCCAAAGACCCGAAAAGGGGTGATCTTTTTGGTGGAGATTCTGTTGCATAGTTAGATAGAACTACTTTTCTTCATAAAAACAGAAATTGATGCAAAAATTAAAAGTGTATTTGTCCGGTGAAATCCATACGGACTGGCGGGATCAGATCAAATCAGGATGTGAAAAACAGGGGTTGAATGTGACATTTTCATCACCGGTCACAGATCATCCGGCGAGTGATGCAGCGGGCGATATTCTGGAACCGGAATCGGAGGGGTTTTGGCGAGATCACAAGTCGGCCAAAGTCAATGCGATCCGAACCAGGACGTTGATCGAAGATTGCGATATTGCGGTCATTCGTTTTGGCGATAAATACAAACAGTGGAATGCAGCGTTTGATGCCGGTTATTGTGCAGCTTTGGGAACCCCTTACATTACCCTGCACGATGAAGACATTATTCATCCGCTTAAAGAAGTGGATGCCGCTGCACATGCCTGGGCAACGACTCCGGATCAAGTCGTAGAGCTTTTGCAATACGTCATGGGTTAAAACTTCTGTTATTTATTGAACTGGAGGGTATATAAATCCTTGCGTCGATCTTTTAGATTTCTGACGCTTCCGTAATTATGCAGTTGTTTCAGAAGATCCAGATCCAGGTCGGCGATCAGGATCATTTCAGTATTGGGTGTAGCTTCTGCTTTGATGCCATTTGCCGGAAAAGAGAAGTCACAGGGGGTAAATACGGTAGCCTGAGCGTACTGAATATCCATGTTGTGTACTTTGGGCAGGTTGCCAACGCTACCAGCGATGGCCACATAACATTCATTCTCAATGGCCCGAGCCTGTGCACAATGCCGAACGCGAGAATACCCATTTTGGGTGTCTGTGAGAAAGGGTACAAAAAGCATCTGCATGCCTTCTTCGGCAAGGGTGCGGGCTAATTCCGGGAACTCCACATCGTAACAAATCAGGATGCCGACCTTTCCACAGTCTGTATCGTAGGTCTGTAAATGATTGCCCCCTTTAAGCCCCCAGGACTGGACTTCATCGGGTGTGATATGTAATTTTTCATACTGATCTGTTTTTCCGTCACGATGGCAAAGGAAGCCTACATTGTACAGCTGGTCATTTCGCATCTGGGGCATACTTCCTGTGATGATATTGATGTTGTAATTGATGGCCAGTTGGCTAAATTTATTTTTGACCTGATCGGTGTATTGTGCCAGTTTTCGAATGGCGCCGGCCACGGTCAGATCATTGAAATTGGCCATCAATGGGGCGATAAAATATTCGGGAAACAACACAAAGTCTGATTGGTAGTCTGCCACGGCATCCACAAAATACTCGATCTGTTCAAATACTTCTTCCAAGGTGGTGTAAGATCGCATTTGCCATTGGACGAGTCCGATACGAACAACACCATGGTCTGTGTGCTGGCTTCCGGCTTCCTTTTTATTTGGCTTTTGATAGTAAATGTTATCCCACTGCAACAGGATCGCATATTCCATGGATTGGGTATCTCCAGGCATATAATCTTTGATGATCTTTTTGACGTGGAAGTCATTGGACAACTGAAAATTGAGCACCGGATCATGGATTTCTTTATTTCTGACCTTTTTGGATGTACTCTTTAACATTCATGGATTCGGCGTGCTCAAAATACCCTGGAATCCGCCCGCCAAAAATGATCGCCCGAAGGTTGAGATTTTCGCACAGCTCTTTTCGTGCATCATAAAGTCGACGTCCCATCCGCATACCCCGGTATTCCTGGTGCATAAACACATCGATTCCATAAAGCACACTTCCCTCCGGATCGTGGGTCGAAAATGTATCATTGGCTGTGATTTCCATATAGGTATGCTCATCGCCAAATTTTTCATAATCAACGATGAGCGACAATGCACTTCCGACTACTTTTCCGTCCACGACAACGACAAATTGACCTTCCGGAAATTTTTTGATCAGTGTACGGATCTGTTCCTCCGTCCAACTCACGTCGGTCCATTGGGGGTAAGCTTCCTTCATGGACTGTGTCAGTTCTTTAAAATCTGAGATTTTCAGATTGCGGATTTCTATGGAGGCGTGTTCAGTGATGGGCAGGTTAGTCATGTGATGTGTTTATTGTATTTTGCAATGGCTACGGCAAGCTTTCCGGGAAAATGTGGATGGCGCTTTATTTTGCTATCATCCGATCATGCAAAGCTCTAATTTTATTGTTTAAATCGCGTCGTTCACTTTCAATATTATTAAATGAAGGATACAACTAAACGTTCTACACGGTCTTTTTTTTATGTTTTACTCCTTCAAAATCGCAATTGTTGGGAGCAATAACCTTATTGACAACCGGCAGTTATTATTGGGGCAGGATAGCCAAGCTGATCCGGGAAAGAAGGAATCCCATAAATCACTCAGGAAAAGAAGGTTTTCATCGCATCCGCACTGGATGTCTGAGCTGGGGATCCACTACGTATGGGTGTGCTGGGCGGTGGTAGACGGATTCTGTGGTTCAAGCATAAAAAAATGTATAATTATTGGCAAATAATTTTTTGATATCGAATCATATACTATATTTGCAATCGCTTTCGAAAAATATGTTCGGGGTGTGGCGCAGTCCGGTTAGCGCACCGCGTTTGGGACGCGGGGGCCGCAGGTTCGAATCCTGCCACCCCGACAAATAAAAAAAGCCTTGGCAGATTGCCAGGGCTTTTGTGTTTCCAGGCGATCCAAACTCTGTTTGAGAGCGTATGGAAACACAAAATCTTAACGTGACGAAGGAACGTGGAGGCTTTTTTCATTTTCCTCCCCCACCTACAGGATCAGCGTATTTTACCAGTATATTATATTTAAAAGATAATTGGAGCTCATCCTGCCACCCCGACAAATAAAAAAAGCCTTGGCAGATTGCCAGGGCTTTTGTGTTTCCAGGCGATCCAAACTCTGATTGGGCGTGCTCTGAAACACAAAAATCACTTGCAACTTGGGGGCGGACAGGCCTTTTTCAAGTTTCTTCCCATTTTCAGGATCAGCCTAATTTGGAACCTTACATCTATTAACTCTATAGGGAGCTGTTCCTTTCATCCCGATAAATTACAGAACGAAATCCTACATTGGGATTCAGGTTATATTTACCTTTTCGGTCTGATTGATTCTCACATACTTTGCCTCAAAAATGAATTACTTTTCAGGGTGTGGACGTAATATATTTACGCAATCATTCATACGATATCCGAAGAATATGTATTAGTTTGGCCCCACAAAAATTCACTGTATTTTCCAGTTCCTAACAAACCATTATCCAATACCCATTAATTGTCAGGAACCTTGATTTTGTAAGAATGAGTTACGCATTTAATAGCTTGACCAACAACGCCTTTGAAAATTTTATTGCTTTTGCTAAGTAAACGGTATATGGGTACAACGATTGACAGAATATGATAGACTACACACATTGTACTATTGAGAGCGTGGCGGTGCACAGAGTGGGGAACAAGACCAATGGAGAAGACCTACGATGTTCAAAAAAGCTGCTTGACATCTCCGATCTAAAGCTCCGGGAGCTGCTTGCCCGCTTTTTTATTAAGCCTTTTAAGACCCCGGAATTTTATAATTTGACCTTTTCCAATGAAGACTTTAGGCTGAATCCTATATTCAGTTTTGCAAGTACCATCTTTGAAGATTCAACATCACTTCACGATACCTCCGTAAGCATAGCCAAGCAGTTGTTCGAGGTCTCCAGTCACCCGCATATAAAACCAGGTGATTTGTTTGTGGCGAAGTTCTCGAATATCGAACTGGACGGAAGTCCTGCTGAAGCGATTGGTATTTTCAAATCGGAGAACCAACATTCATTTTTAAAATTTGAAGATGAAACAGATGAATTTCACCTGACGTATGAGGATGGTATCAATATCGATAAACTGGACAAGGGGTGTTTGATCTTTAACGAGGACAAAGCGGAAGGATATAAAGTCTGTATTATTGATAAATCCAACAAATCAAATGAAGCGCAGTATTGGAAAGATACGTTCCTTCACCTAAAACCATGCAACGACGATTACCATTCGACCAAAGATTTTCTGAACATCACCAAACAGTACCTGACCACGCAGGTTTCGGAAGAGTTTGAAATACAGAAAGCAGACAAAATTGATTTGCTCAATAAGTCGGTGGAATACTTTAAGTCACATGATTCGTTCGATAAAGAAGAGTTTGAAAACGATGTATTCAGTGATAATGAATTGATAGAGTCATTCCGGAATTTTGATGATCAGTATAGAGAAACCAATGACATACCTCATCAGGATAATTTTGAAATTTCATCGCACGCTGTAAAGAAACAGTCAAAAGGTTTTAAGAGTGTTCTGAAATTGGACAAAAACTTCCACATTTATATTCATGGGGACAGAAATCAAATAGAACACGGAATAGACCCTGATGGAAGGAAATATTATAAAGTATATTACACCCATGAGCAATAGGGCTCGCAAATAACAAGGTGTGATTGGAATATAGCCTGTATTATTCATGATAATGAAGTATATATCGTTCTAAAATGCCGATTTATGGGTTGTGGTGAATAGTTTAGGGTGGAGCTCCTATGAAAGGGGAAGTACAACTTATTGTTTCATCAAAGACGGTTTAGAAAATGAATTGGATAAAGAAAGGCAATCAGCTCCGTAAAAAGATATTAGAATTTGAGGATAGGCGATTACTATTCAACTGTTTCTCAATGCGGGACTTGTGGATGAAATTATTGATCACTCTGATTTCAATTTTTTATTTTACGACATTGAATTATGCCCAAACGGTAGATACGATTTATTTGTGGCCGGATAAAGTACCTGGTGAAAATAAGCCAAAACATGAACCTAAACAAACTGCAAATACAAGTGGCCATGTTGTTCGGTTAACCGACGTTACGAACCCAGCTGTAATGGTCTTTAAACCAAAAGCTTCTCTTAATAATGGTGCCGGAGTTATTGTTTGTCCAGGCGGAGGTTATAGAATACTCGCGATGGATAAGGAGGGTTATGAAATAGCGGAATGGCTCAACACACTTGGTTTTACTGCTTTTGTATTGCAATATCGCGTACCAAATAAACCAAAGGAAGCTTTGTATGATATTCAAAGGGCAATCAAAGTAATTCGTAGCATGGCACCTGAATGGCGTCTGAATACGAGCAAGTTAGGTGTTCTTGGTTTCTCGGCTGGGGGAGATTTAAGCGCTCTTGCAAGCACAAGGTATAATATAGAATCTTATCCAAAGATGGATAGTATTGATTCCATATCGTGCCGTCCTGATTTTGCTCTACTAGTCTATGCTGCATATCTAGATAAAGGAATCAATCGAAGCCTTAGGCCTGAATTATTGGTCGACCGTAATACACCTCCTATGTTTATCTTTGGAACTGCTGATGACAGTCACGGAAACAGCTCCTTAGTCATGGCGACTGCATTAAGGGATAATAAAATACCAGTTGAATTGCATTTATTACCAGAAGGAGGTCATGGGTATGGTATGCGGACTGGAAATATTGCAGCTGAGACTTGGCCTGCTTTAGCAGAAATTTGGTTGCAAAAAGTAGTAAACAATGAGTAAGCCATTGCGACTATGTTCGTTACTTCGGCTCACTTTGTAAGGTAGGTGGGGTGGATGGGCGGTACGAATAGAAATTTGCCCGGAAAGAGCACAATATTCCGTTTCCTCGATCCACTGGTTACATCTCGGGTAGTAAGTTTTTTTTCTTCAAAAAATCAATGCATATTTACATGGAATGCTATTGGGCATTCGCTCATGGTAAAGATGGAGGTATAGGCTTATGCCCTAATTTTGCTACGTAAACGCCTAGGGGCTGATTACCCTAGTAGCCACTTGGTGTGGGGATTAGCGTGGGTGGTGCGGTGGTCAAAAGAGACTTTTTGGTGTGAGCTCATTTCTTCATGGCATAAAGACACAAATAAAGTATGAAAGCATCTGATATTAATAAGTATTCACCATTTCAACCCGTATCCTTAAAGGATCGGAAATGGCCCGATCGAAAACTGGAACATGCGCCGATCTGGTGCAGCGTGGATTTAAGAGATGGGAATCAGGCCCTTCCGGTACCCATGAATATAGATCAAAAGGTCAGGCTGTTTAAGAAGTTGGTAGCCATCGGATTTAAAGAGATTGAAGTGGGGTTTCCCTCCGCATCGAATACTGAATTCAACTTTTTAAGAAAATTGGTGGAGGAAGATCTCATTCCTGACGATGTCACCGTTCAGGTGCTTGTGCAGGCTCGTGAACCTCTGATTCGTCGCACCTTTGAAGCGCTGGATGGTGTGAAGCACGCCATAGTTCATCTGTACAATTCCACATCAAAGCTTCAACGCAGGATCACATTTGGCAACGCCACTAAAGATGAAATTAAAGCCATAGCGGTGAATGGAGCCACTTTGATAAAATCACTTTTAGACGAAGTACCCGATACGAACATTACGCTGCAGTATTCACCAGAGAGTTTTTCTGATACGGAAGAAGATTATGCCGTCGAGGTTTGCGAAGCTGTCATGGATGTGTGGCAGCCCACCCCGGAGCACAAAATGATACTCAATCTTCCATCGACCGTCGAATGGAATATGCCCAATACCTATGCAGATCAGATCGAATGGTTTTGCCGGACGATCAAAAACCGCGAATCCATTCTAGTAAGCTTACACACCCACAATGACCGGGGAACCGGCATTGCGGCAACAGAGCTGGGCTTATTGGCCGGCGCTGATCGCGTGGAAGGTACTTTGTTTGGAAATGGAGAACGCACGGGCAACCTGGATCTCGCTACGTTGGCGCTCAATATGAACAGCCATGGGATTGAGACCGGCTTGGACTTCTCTGATATTGATGCGGTACGAAAGATTTATGAAGAAAATACCGGCATGAAGGTTCATGAACGACATCCTTATGCCGGAGAACTGGTGTTTACCGCATTCAGTGGTAGTCATCAGGATGCCATCAAAAAAGGGATGGATCTGAGAGAAGACGAGGATACGCAGTGGGCGGTTCCATATCTGACGATTGATCCTGTGGATATTGGCCGGAGTTATGAAGCCATTATCAGAATCAATAGTCAAAGCGGCAAGGGTGGCGTGGCCTATATCCTGAAGCGGGAATTTGATTATGACTTGCCGAAAAAGATGCATCCTGAGGTCGGGCTGTATATCAATGGTCTGGCAGATCAATATGGCCGGGAGTTGACGTTCAAAGAAATCATGGATGAGTTCCAAAAGGAATTTGTAAACCGCAAAGACGTCATCGATCTCAAGAAATTTGAAATTACGAAAATGACCGAAACCAAAGTTTTGGGTGAAATATCTCTCA
The DNA here is from genome assembly GCF_019802045.1 of Membranihabitans marinus. Lineage (GTDB taxonomy): Bacteria > Bacteroidota > Bacteroidia > Chitinophagales > Saprospiraceae > Membranihabitans > Membranihabitans marinus_A. Next base: position 132,839 of record NZ_JAHVHU010000013.1, read on the forward strand.
CTTACAAAGGTGAAAAAATGGAACTCGAAGCGAGGGGAAACGGGCCCATTAATTCGGTGGTGTATGCTTTGAAGCAACAAGGCTGGAAGGACTTCAATGTAGAGCAGTTTCGGTCGCATTCCATCGGTCATAGTTCCGCATCCCTCTCTGTTTCGTATGTTCAGATCTCTTTAAATTCTGATCCGGCGATGCGGTTTTGGGGATGTGGGGTGCATACGAGCATTCGCCGATCGGGGGTCAATGCGCTGATTTCTGCCTATAACCGAGCGCAGGTTGCAAAGGGTAAAACCGGTTGATGGATAGTACTTTTCTTGCGGTGAAAGGGCGTATAAGAAAGACAGGATAGTGGTGAGTATTAATAAAATCTTATGCTTTATTTTCCACTTTGCCTTGACGCAAAGTGGAGCAAAAGTCAAGGAAAAATGAAGGCTTACCCGCTATGCTGCTCCCGCACCCACGCATTTTTCCATAGCAGCCCGCCCGAAGCGAGATCATAAAACCCTAAGAAAATATAGAGAATTAAAAAAATGAGTCCTTGCACGACTTTACCGAGAAATAGGGATAAGTTTACACATATTACATATGTTTTTGTATCAGAAATCGAATACAATGGATAGGTAACAAAGATTACGGAAATCACGGAAAGCCAAATTCAATGAAATCCGTTAGAGACCTGCTCAAGCGGAGCCCGCGACTCAGCCTAGACAAGTTGACAGCGCAAAGGTCTTCAGTGTAACAATGAATGATGCCTACCGACTTTTAGTTGGTATCTACATAGGTTTGTAGTACTTTGGAGCCCGGAAAAAGCTACATTCATTCAAGTGGCGGAAGTCAATATTCCACATTTTACAGGACTACCCGGCCAATTAACAATTAAAACATAATATGAAACCGAAATTTTATCTATTCCTATTATTGGTACTCCCTTTTGTTACTCATGTAGATGCACAGCCGCGTAAACAACTGGTTCAAGTGATCGTATCTCCCGACCACGACGACTGGACCTACGAGGTGGGCGACCAGGCAGAATTTACCATTACAGCATTAAAAAACAATGTCCCGCTTCAGGGGATTGAAGTCAAGTATACCGTACAACCCGATCCGGGGTATCGAACCATGGAGCTATTGGATGAAGGGAGTTTTATCCTAAAACAGGAATCAGTTAAAATTAAGACCGAAAAATTTGATCGACCCGGATTTCTTCGCTTCACGGCAAGCGTGGAAGTGGATGGTAAAAAGTACGCTGCCTATGCTACCGCCGGATTTTCCCCTGAAAAAATTGAACCCACGACCACTTTGCCAGCGGACTTTGAATCATTTTGGAGCAAGGGCAAAGAAGATTTAGCAAAAGTGCCTGTGAATCCAGTTCTGACCCTGATGCCTGAACGAAGCACAGCCAATGTCAACGTCTACCATGTCCGATTGGACAATATTGATGGTAAAATATATGGCATCCTGTGTACCCCGAAAAAGGAGGGGAAGTACCCGGCCATATTGCATGTTCCCGGAGCGGGCATCCGCCCCTATTACGGCGTAGTGTCAGATGCGGAGCAAGGATTTATATCCTTTACGATAGGTATTCATGGCATACCGGTCAACCTGGATAAAAGCGTTTACGATAATCTGATGCAAGGGCCTTTGAAGAATTATATGACCATCAATCTGGACGACAAAGACCATGCGTTTTACAAACGGGTCTATCTGGGGTGCGTAAGAGCTGTGGATTTTATTGAAGGGCTTGATAACTTTGACGGAGAAAATATTGGCGTAACGGGTGGAAGCCAGGGCGGAGCGCTTTCGATTGTTACGGCCGGATTGGATGACCGAATCAGCTACTTGGCCGCCTTTTATCCGGCCCTTTCGGACCTAACCGGTTTTCTGCATCATCGTGCGGGTGGTTGGCCACAACTATTCACAGATGAGTTTACGAATAAACCAGAGAAAATCGAAACTTCGAAGTACTTTGACGTGGTCAATTTTGCTCGGTTTGTGAAAGTGCCCGGATTCTACAGCTGGGGGTACAATGACAATGTCTGTCCACCGACCTCGATGTATGCGGCTTACAATGTACTTCCTGCTGAAAAAGAACTCCATGTATTTCCGGAGACACACCATTGGGCATTCCCTGAGCAACATCAATTGAAAAACAAATGGCTATTTGAGAAACTTAAAAACTGAAGACAGACATTATTAATTAACGGTACGGACACGGTATTGCGTAAATTTCCGGTAAAAAATCCCTTTTTGAAAAAATTCGGAATGTGCATTTGAACTTTAGCATGTAAGTAGGGTACTGTTAAATGTCCCATTGGGGCAAAAGATCTTAGCCTGGGTTGTAAAACACAGGGTCTGGATGATGATATCACTGAGTCCGCCTTTGGCGGACGACAGGTTTATCAGTCGTCCCTATGGGACTCAGTAAATAACTTTCCAATTATCCAGGGTCTAACCACCCAGGCTATGAACTGCCGTCCCCAACTCGTTGGGGACTTTTTTTCCATGGAAATGCTGCTAAGCCTTATAAAATCATTTCCACATGAAATCACAAGATTTGTGAAATTTGTAAAAAATATCGAAATTTCTTGAGCTGACAAGATGATGCATTCCATTTTTTATTTTATTCCCCTCTGATTGAAAATCATGTATGAAAATAGTCTGTCTTTAAATTCTTTTGAAATAACGGAATATGATATTTACACACTTTTTTTTAAAAAAACGACAACAATGAAAGCGATACTCATTCATGAATATGCATACGATGCAGAGATGACTTATACTGAAGTCGAACGACCTGAACCCAAAGCCGATGAAGTGTTGGTGAAGGTGCATGCAGCAGCTGTGAATCCCATCGATTGGAAAATCCGGGGCGGCCGGGGACGTAAATTTGGAATGGAAATGCCTTTGATTTTGGGGGCAGATTTTGCGGGTAGGGTGGAGAAAACTGGCAGCAAAATTGAAAAATTTAAAAGCGGTGATGCCGTTTATGGAAAAATTCTTGTGGGCTGTTATGCTGAATATGTCATTGTGAAGGAAAACGAATTGGTCAGAAAACCGGAAAACTTCGATTTTGAGGAAGCGGCTTCCATTCCCATGGGGGCTTTGACTTCCTGGCAGGCTGTTTTTGATAAAGCTCAATTGAAAAGCGGGCAGAAACTGCTTGTTCACGGAGCTTCCGGGAGTGTGGGCTCCATGGCCGTTCAGATAGCCAAAGCAAAGGGCGCTTATGTTATAGGAACCGCTTCCGGGCACAATCAGGATTTTGTGGAAAGCCTGGGTGTCGATGAATTCGTTGATTATACCTCTACCGCTTTTGAAGATGTAGAAAAAGACGTCGATGTGGTATTGGATCCCATTGGCGGAGATACCCATGAGCGTTCCTACAAGGTCTTGAAAAAAGGAGGGATTTTGGTATCCCTGGTCCAGCAGCCTTCCGATGAACTCATGGAAAAATACCAGGTGAAAGCACTGATCATGGCATCTCAACCCAATCCGGAGCAAATGAATGAAATTACAGAATTGGTGGAGGCCGGAAAAATTAAGACAAAGGTGGGGAAGGTACTTCCTCTTTCGGAAGCTGAAAAAGGATTGCGAATGAGTAAAGAAGGGTCAGTACTAGGGAAGATTGTATTGGTCCCCTAATTAATTTGACAGATCTCGAAGTTTGATAGTTTCCAGTGCGAATTAGCTTCGGAAAACCGGAGCATCTCCATCGGTAAGTCCACCGCGCTGTGAAGCACTGCGGTGCAGCCTCGGATAACCTACCGCTGTGCGTACCTTGGCATGACTGAGACAACTCCCATCTTTGACAAAATATCCCGTGCAAAGCAAGTACGAACAGATCTGAAGCCTGACTCTCGACCATTGAAGTTACGAAATAAAGCCCGTCAAGCCCTTTCTTCTTCACAAACACTTTTACCCAAGAGCTGGAACTCTTGCTTCCCAGCTGCAAAATATGCTAAGTACGAGCTGAAGATCCTACGAACTGTATTTAATCCATGGACTTCAAAAACTTGAACAAGTCGCTGTCTGTTGATAGAATGATGGAGGTTTGTTGATCAAAGGTAGTTTCAAAGGTTTCCATTGATTTTAGAAAAGAATACAAGTCCTTGGACATGTTGGATTGGTTATAGGCGCTCGCATAGATGGCTGCGGCTGCTGCATCGGCTTTACCCTTTATCTTTTCGGCCTGTTCGAAAGCGGTCGATTGTATCGACTTTAGGTCCCGTACCTTTTCCCCGTTTATTCGTGAGGCTTCTCCCTGTCCTTCCGATCTGAATTTATCCGCTATCCGAAACCGTTCACTATTCATTCTTTTGAAGACCTGATCACGCACTTCTTCGACATAATTGAGTCTTTTGATCTTAAAGTCTTTGATCACGATTCCCAAGTCTGATGCACGCTCATTGGCGGTCTTTAAAATCATTTTTTCTATTCTTTCGCGACCCACCGATATATCCACTAATGTATCGGTGGAAGGCTCGGTAATGGTGTCCGTCACGGTCGGTACCCGATTGCTGTTTCGCACCGTCTCTTCCAGATTGTGGTTGGCGATATAATCTCTGGTTTCCCCATCCAATATATCATCCAATCTGGACTGAGCACCTCGTTCATTGGTCAATCTTTTATAAAATTGAAGCGGGTCTGTGATGTGCCAGCGCGCATAGGTGTCAATGAAAATAAACTTCTTATCTTTTGTGGGGATTTGATTGGGATCCCCGTCCCACTCGAGATATCGTTTCTCAAAAACATTCACTTCTTGAATAAAAGGAATTTTAAAATTGATACCCGGTGTGGTCACCGCATTACCAATTGGTCGGCCAAATTGGGTGATGACGACCTGTTCTTTTTCATTAACGATGTATATGCTCGATATGAGGAGAACAACTAACACAGCGATGATGATCCCCGGTATGAAAAATTTATTTTTTGACATGATTAATTTTCTTTTTGAGTGTTTTGTTTCTCCATCTGCATTTGCAACAGGGGAAGTACATTGTTTCCTTTCGAATCGGTGATGATCTTATTGCCAAGTTTGGGTAAGACCTCCTTCATGGTTTCAAGGTAAATTCTACGCCGGGTTACGTCAGGTGCTTTGACGTATTCCGTATACAGATCATTAAATCGGGCGACTTCCCCTTGGGCATTATTGACCCGCTCTGCCGCATAACCTTCCGCTTTTTGGATGGTTTCCTGCGCCTGGCCCTTGGCTTTCGGGATTACTTTGTTGTATTCGGATTTGGCTTCATTGATCAGGGTTTCGCGTTCCTGCTGGGCCTGATTGACTGCATTAAATGCGGCCTTGACCGGATCTGGTGGATTTACATCCTGCAGCACGACCTGATCGATCTTCACACCGAGTGAGTATTCATTGCTCAAACGTTGAATCATGACCTGCGCACTGTTGGCTACTTCGGTTCGACCCACGGTCAGCACTTCATTGACGGTGCGATCACCGACGACTTGTCGCATGGCCGCCTCAGAGATATCCCGCAAGGAACGAACGGGATTCCGCACCTTAAACAGAAAGTTGTATGCACTGTCAATTCGATATTGAACCACCCATTCTACATCTGCCAGATTGAGGTCGCCGGTGAGCATCAAGGACTCATCCTGCGTATTGGATTTTGTGAATTCGGAATTCCTCGAACCACTGCTGGTGGTTCGGAAACCAAATTCCAACTTTTGTTGCCGTTCTACGGGAACCTTATATACGGTTTCCGCAAAGGGCATTTTAAAATTAAGACCCGGATCTACCGTTCTGGTGTATTTCCCAAATCGCGTGATCACTCCCAGTTCCTCCGGTTCGACCTGAAAAAAAGAACTGAATGCAATGATGACCAATATCATCCCGATAATAAAAGGTCTTGCGGTTTTAATTACGGCTTTGATTTTATTTGAATCAGGACGAGGGATGTTAAATTCCTGGTTTTCATTATTATACATTTGTAAGTGATTAGCAATCCGTTAGTAAAAAATGTTTCCGTGGGCAGCCACCTGCCAACTACAAATTTACAAAAAACAGACTGGACTCCCTGTACAATTTCAAGAGAATAAATATTGTCTCCCTTTTATAGGCGGACTTAGCGTACAAGTATGTGGCTGATCGTCCGTTTTCGAACCATTATAAACGACCTGAATGGTGCGTGCTGATTGAAATAGACGGTTTATTGGTTCTGTTTGTGGTCGATTTTTACAGCGAACAAAGAATTGGGATTCGGATCAGGAACGAAAGTAAAATAGTTTGCCGCCAATGGGGAATCTGTCAGATAATCCGTACCTTGGAAAGTTCAATGATTGTACATTAGACTGGAAATGGAGTTAACGCAGGAACAACAAGCCATCATCAACTCAACGGGCAACATCAAGATCAATGCCATCGCCGGTTCGGGAAAAACGACCACCATCATAGAGTATGCCCGGGCTCGCCCCCGTTCAAGCCGGATTCTTTATCTGGCTTTTAATAAATCAGTTAAACTCGAAGCGATTAGGAAATTTGGTGCTAAAGGACTGAATAACGTGAAGGTGGAAACGGCGCATTCGTTGGCCTATAAATACATCGTGTTTAAATACAATTACAAAGTACGCCCCTATGGGTATAAAATTCATGAAATAGCAGATTTACTTGGTTTAAAAGGCAATCGGGAAAAGCACACGGAATATGTCATCGCTAACCATATACTCAAGTTTATTTCTTATTTCTGCAACAGTCGGGAGCGGCGGGTGAAGGACCTGAACTACCTCGAAATTGTTTCCGATGCCCGGGCGAGAACGTTTGTGAAAACTTTCTATAAATACATTGAACGAGAAACCCGCCGACTTCTCGCAAAGATGGATCGGGGCGAAATAGAAATCACACATGATTTTTATCTTAAGAAATTTCAACTTTCAAGACCGCAGTTGCCGTATGATTACATTCTTTTTGACGAAGGACAAGACGCTTCGGGGGCTATGCTTGATGTTTTTGTGAAGCAAAATGCGACAAAAGTGATTGTCGGAGACACGCATCAACAGATTTACAGTTGGCGTTTTGCAGTGAATTCACTGGAAAAGACCGATTTTAAAAACTTCTATTTGTCGACCAGTTTTAGGTTTAGTCAGGATATCGCTAATCTGGCCGGATCCGTGTTGGAATGGAAGAAGCAGATCGGCCAAAACCCGACTTTGAAAATAAAAGGGAAGGGGGTATCTGGTAAAGTCAAAACAAAAGCGATTATAGCCCGCACAAATCTGGGGCTGCTGCTCAAAGCCATTGAGTTCGTAAAAGACAAGAAAAACGGTCGAAAGATCTATTTTGAAGGAAATATTCACTCCTACACCTATGCGGATGAAGGCGCCTCTCTGTACGATGTGCTAAATCTCTATAAATTCAAACGAAAACTGATCCGGGATAAGCTTATAAAAAAGATGGCTAACCTGGATGAACTCGAGGACTACATTGAAAAAACGGAGGATGCTCAACTGGCGATGATGGTCGATATCGTAAAAGAATATGGAGATCAGATTCCGCGCCTGCTGAATGAAATAAAAGAAAGACACGTTGATGATAATCAGAAAGAAAAGGCAGATATGGTGTTTTCGACCGTGCACCGGTGTAAAGGGATGGAATATGATTCGGTCCATATCGTCGGTGACTTTGTTTCTGAAGAAAAACTGGAGAAGCAAATTGCCGCTATAGCCAGAGAAACAGCGCCCCGGGGTAATGGATCTACTCAGAAAAACACCGGTGGACCAGGATCAGGACAAGTCAGTACTCCGAATTCGGTGTTCACGGAAAATACCAACGATCGTGCAAATTTGAAATACGCCCGACTCAATGAGGAAATTAATCTCCTGTATGTGGCGATCACCCGAACAAAAAGTGAATTGTTTATCCCTGAGGATTATGTGCCTGTTGATTTTCCACCTTCGACTGCGATTAAGATCTTGAAAGATGAACCGGAAGAAGCTCTCTCACGTCCAAATAACACCAGGCAGCAGGCTGATTTCAAAAAAAGAACCCGTCAGTCGACCTTTGCTTATAGGAAGGGGGAAAAAAGTGAGAACGATGGACCAGGCTATGCCGAAAAAGGAAAATATGCATCGCGTCGGGGAGCGAACAGGCCCTGGACCAAAAAACTGGATAACGAGTTAACGAAGCGATATTATGACGGGGAGGACATACATGCTTTGGCCAGTCACTTCGGACGAACCACAGGAGCCATCCGCTTGCGTGTGATAAAGCTGGATTTGGAAACCCGGTTTTGATGGTGGAAGGGGAGACTATAATAGTTCGAAGGCTCACGAGTATTGCGTAGGTGCGAATACAGGTTTAAATAAATAAAGCACTATCATGAAATATACACTTTTCGCTCTACTTAGTTTGCTTTTTGTCATGAGCTGTAAGCAAAAGCAACAAAATGCGCCAGCTATGTCTGAAGCTCCTGCGCAATTATTCTACAACGGTGAGATTATTATTATGCAGTCGGACAATCCTCAATACGTGGAAGCTGTGGTCGAGCAGGATGGCAAAATACCATAGGAGAAAGCGAAAAGGCAACACCTTACCAAGCTTTGCAAGCGATAACGATTAATGCAGCTTATGAATTTTTTGAAGAAGATTCAAAAGGCAGTATAGAAGAGGGGAAATTAGCCGACTTTGTAATTTTCGAAAAAAACCCATTGTCAGTTGATGCAATGACCATAAAAGATATCGAGGTAGCAGAAACCATTAAAGAAGGTAGGACGATATTTGAAAAGAAGTAAAGGATTAAGATGGTTTTATGATGGGGAGTCTTGTGGCAAACGACTAGCGATTATTGAAAGTCTCCTGTTTGGAATATCAGCCGACCCGTTAATCCAACACAAATTCTGCTGTATACGGGTGGAAATATTGGCAATCAGGTGGTGAAAGCAGGAGAAGTAGATTAATACTATTTACAAATTAATTATTATGAACAAATCAGAATTATTTGATCTCACTGGAAAAACGGCCATCGTCACCGGCGGAGCCAATGGAATAGGCAAGGCGACGGCTGTAATCCTGGCTAAGCATGGTGCTAATATATCAATCGGAGACTTCAACCTCGAGGATGCTGAAAAGACGGCTTCAGAAATCAAGAAGTTGGGCGTGAAAGCCATCGCCGTTTCTTGCAATGTGCTGAAAGATGAAGAGCTGGTCAATCTCGTAGATACAACGATCCAAGAACTGGGCGGGATTCACATCCTGATAAACAATGCCGGTGGTGGGGGCGGAGGCCGTGAAAATCCTTTTAAGATATCCGTGGATGACATACGACGCGATTTTGAATTGAATGTATTCAGCGGTTGGAGATTGTGTCAGCTGTGTGTACCGCACATGAAAAAAGCCGGTTATGGTTCTATTGTTTTTACCACTTCGATGTCCAGCGTCAATAAAAGCCCCAATATGAGTGGGTACGGCGGATCCAAAGCGGCGGTGAATCATATGGCAGCCAATCTGGCTCATGACTTTGGACCGGAAGTACGTATTAATGCGGTAGGCCCCGGTGCGACCAGAACGGCAGCCTTGGAAAGCGTGCTGACGCCTGAAATAGAAAAGCAAATGTTGGCCAATACACCCATCAAACGACTGGGTAGGGCTGACGATATTGCAGGTGCCATGCTTTATTTTGCAGCCCCCATCTCGGAATGGGTCAGCGGTCAAACCATTTTTGTGAATGGGGGAGGAGTGCAAACCCTGGAATAATGATAAAATGATGTATGATTATTTGTAAAATGAAGGTGGTATCGTTTGAACATCTTCTATGACAAAGTCCTGATATACCGAATATCGAGACTGTTTTCGGATAATTGCTGCGGTTCGTTTTTCACCGTGGTTTTTATTTACCGGCTATTCCTGTATCTTAGTGTACGTAACCGTAATATTTTAACTTTACACAAACATCTAAATAGTCTATGGCAACTTCAACAAACCACGAAACAATGAATTTTGCAATTATAGGAACCGGGTCGATCGCGGGGATGCACCTTACCGCGATCAAAGATATACCGGAAGCAGAGGTCGTAGCCGTGTGTAGTTCGAGTGAAAAACGTGCGGCAATGGCCGCTGAAAAATATGGAGTACGTGCGTATTCAGATATAGATACCATGTTTGACAAGGAAAGCATCGATGCCATCATCATTTGCACGGCCAGTGGAAATCATCTGGAGCCTTGTGTGGCCGCAGCGAAAAGAGGAGTGCATGTATTGTCTGAAAAACCACTGGAAGTGACCATGGAACGGGCCGAAGAAATGATCCGGGTATGTGATGAAAATGAGGTTAAACTGGCCTGTATTTTCCAGAGTCGATTTAAACCAGACTATCGACAATTAAAAGATGCGGTGGACAATCAAAAACTGGGAAAACTCCTGCTTGGGAACGCCTACATCAAGTGGTACCGTCCGGAAGAGTATTACAGCAGCAGCCCGTGGCGGGGAACGATGAAAGGCGATGGAGGAGCTGCCTTGATCAACCAAGGGATCCACACCATCGATTTGTTGCAACACCTTATGGGGCCGGTCAAGTCGGTAACAGCCAAAGTAAAGACCACGGTGCATCAGATTGAAGGGGAAGATCTGGGGGTTGCGATGATTGAGTTTGAAAACGGAGCTCTGGGAACTATTGAGGGGAGTACTGCAGCGTATCCCGGCTATTCGGAACGATTGGAAGTGTTTGGTTCAGAAGGGAGTGTGATCCTGGAAGGGGGGCGTATTCATGATTGGAACATCAAAGGAGAAGATGATATTCAGAAGCAGGAAGATACTGAAAAACAAGATTCCGGTGCGTCGGATCCCATGGCCATCGATTATGCCTATCATAAATATCAGATCGAAGATTTTATAGCTGCCATCCGCGAAGACCGCGATCCGGTGGTCACTGGCCAAGAGGGATTGAAGGCGCTGGCATTGATCAAAGCAATCTATAAGTCGTCGGAGGAAGGACGCCAGGTGGAGTTTTAAGGTTGAGGATAAGGTTAAGGTTTAGAGAGTATCGTCTATGGGCTATGGTGCAGAAAATAGACCGGATGAAGTTTGAGTTTTTCAACCGTTTGGTTTTTGGTGGTGAGAGAGTTACGATGGATGCTTTTCAGATCACTTTATTAGAGTATAGCACAGAAGCCTTGATAAAAGTACTTGGTCATATCCCTGGAATTCATGTATTTTGAAGATTTCATTCATGAAAATTCAAAATAAATTCCTTGCATTTTCAAAATAAACATCCTGCAGATTCAAAATTAGTCATATATTTAGTGTTTAATTTCATAAGCTGTTATGATTTATCGAAAGCTGACAGGAGTTCTACGGGGTTATACATCGATGTACCCCATTTTAACCATAACCGGACCGAGGCAATCAGGAAAAACAACCTTGTTGAAGAATATTTTTCCTGACTACAAATACCTTTCGTTGGAGAATCCCAATATAAGAGCATACGCTGAGAACGACCCTGTGGCTTTCCTGAAAGAATTTGACCATCATGTTATTCTGGATGAAGTTCAGCAAGTGCCATCTCTTTTTTCTTATTTACAAACCATTGTGGATGAAAGCCGGCAGATGGGGCAGTACATTTTATCAGGCTCACAAAATTTTCATTTGCTTGAGGGGATAACTCAGAGTTTGGCTGGGAGAACGGCATTATTTAAGTTGTTGCCTTTTGATTCCAGTGAATTAAATTCGGCTGATTTGTTACCGGAGGATTGGAAGTCTCTTTTAATAAAAGGTTTTTACCCGGCTGTGTATGACCGGGATCTGGATCCGGCGGGATTTTACAATAGCTATATACAGACCTATATCGACCGGGATGTAACAGCGCTAACCAATATCCAGGATCTGCGACGATTCCGTAATTTTATAGGTTTATGTGCTACACGTAATGGACAATTGCTAAACTTGAGTCATCTGGCCAATGAAAGCGGTATTTCACAGCCCACAGCCAAATCCTGGCTAAGTATTTTGGAGAGTAGCTACATTGTGTTTTTATTACAGCCCTATTTTGAAAATTTTGGAAAGCGAATCCGGAAAGCCCCAAAGCTTTATTTTTACGATGTGGGTCTTGTTGCACATTTGCTGGGTTTACGTGAGGTGAATGACCTGGAAGATCGAAAATTAATCGGAAGCCTTTTCGAGAACCTAGTGGTTTCCGATCTTATGAAAAGGAACCACCACGATTATCTTCTACGAGATTATTACTTTTGGCGGGATTCGGAAGGCCATGAAGTTGATCTGCTGTATAAACAAGGACCAAAGTTTAATATTTTTGAAATAAAATCTACCCAAACGATTCTGCCAAAGCATTTCCAGGGTCTCGACTATTTTGAAAAGCTGGTGAAAGGAAATATTTCCAAACCCACCTTGATTTATGGAGGTTCGGAAAATCAGGAACGGACGAAGTATAGGGTTAGGAGCTGGAGAGGGTAGAGATTAGTTTGTAGTGCTTAGTTTTTAGTTTATAGCTCATAGCTAATTCATAAATCTGAAATTTAATATCTGAAATTAATCAATCCCTAAAGCCCCGAGGCCTCGGGGCGTCCTAATCCCTAAAAGCGAAGCACCCTAATATCCTAAGTACCCCATCACTGCTTCCACACCTATCAATGCATCATCCGGTCTTGGATGATCCGCATTGAATACAGTGAGTTGTTCGCGTGGCAATATCTCCACAAACGATTCATCCACGCCATCATTAAAAGGGACATTGCCCGCAGAAAGTCCGAGGTGATGGGCAAAGAAAAGATACATCGGAGCCCGTTTGTTATACCCGTAGTCATGCCTTTCCGTAGGGAGATGAATCGATTCCATTTTGTGTTCGGCATCATACAGGGCATAAACCCGCTGAAGATAGGGAACTTCTACCCGGGGATTATTCCGTGTCCAATCGTTCCCATTGGATATGACCATCATCGGACGGGGGGCACATAAAGCGGCTATTTCTACATTGTTGGTTTGATGGTGAGTGCTTTTGTGTATCGGCATGCCGCTTTCACCCACACAGCCTCCGAAAAAATGGGCCGATACCATGACTACAGGCGCCGAAGCTGCAATCCGATCATCGATGGCGGTCAGGATAAAAGTCTGAGTGCCACCACCGGACGCCCCGGTGATTCCGATACGTTCAGGATCCACATCATTCCGCGAGGTCAGATAATCCAGTACCCGTTTACTATTCCAGGTTTGCAACAGCAAGGTGTAATCAAACCGGTGCTCGGTCTGGGTGGATTCTCCGTAACCGATCATGTCATAGGTGAAGACCATAGCCCCCATCCGAGCCAGCACAGCTGCCCGGGTCTGGACTTCATCGGAGAAACGTCGGTCTTCCCAGTGACCGTGTGGGCTGAGTATGGCCGGAATACGACCTTCATAATTGGTAGGTTTGTATAAATTGCCGGTGATATAAAAACCTGGAAAACTTACGATAGCGATGTTCTCCACCGTGTAGCCATCCATCTGTTTGGGCGAATGAATGATGGGTTGGAACGGGAAGTGCTCCTGGGGCATTTCTTCAAGACGTAGTCCATTGATGATTCCCTTTTTGATGACATCGGCACGACTTTCCCATGAGACTTTATCGGACCATTGAGCTGCGAATTCTTTCATTTTTTGGTTGCCTTCATCTTCCGTCCAGTAATGACCTTGACAGAGGTGATCCGTCTGAGCAAAAATGGTTGGTGTGAATGCGGAAATAATAGCCACCACGGCAAAAAGGAAGGTTGTTGAGTTTCTCATTGGGATATTTTTAAAATCAAAATAACGGTTGCCCAAACACCGCTCCACTCCGGAGCGATGGTGTCCGATGAATTTCAGACTAATTTACTGAAATTATAAGGAAAATTTTTTAAAATATGAATGATAATGTACAGTTGGAAAGACATCCAAGTTATTGAAGACGGTCAGGACAGAATCAAAAGGCCTCGTTTACGGTCAGGGAAACGATATAACGACGATATACTGGTTAGGTGCAAAACTTAAAAAGTCCGAAAAACACAGCCAGCCACACCAGTCCCTTGATGAAGAAAAACAGAAATGCGCCCACGCCCATGCCCTTGATCCATTTCATTGTTGAGCGTTTCTCCTTTGATTCTTTCTGTGCCATCGATTGATTCATTGTGCGGCAAAAATACGCAAATTATTTATGGATCGGTGTATAAACGCCGTCTAATCCCAGGCGTACGCTCTGATGTATAATTCTGCACAACATTTTTTTCTACTATAGCAAACTGAGATTACATGTCCGAATTAAATTTTCATTCAGGGCTCGCTTGCGGATGCACAAGGTAGGCGTATTACCACCCTATCTAATTTGCATTTTTTTTGGCTTTTATTTATAGAAGTAAGTGGTCTGATTATTCAATAAATGCGATTTATGTTCGATGGTAATGTTTCTATATTCATGCATAAATAACATAGAAGATTGGGTGATAATTGGGAAATTGGGTGATGAAGTGGGGGAAAATCCCCTAATGTGGTAGTTTTTTCTTCTAATATTAGGGAAAATAAAGAATAATCTAGTATATTTATCAATGAAACAAAGCTAAACCAGGATCCCAAAGGAAGCACTCCTTTAAAATGGTTCCTGTAATTTATTATGATTCATAATGCATCTGTAGGTCAGATTGCATTTATCCAAGTTGAAAATAGATTTTTTCTGTTGTTTTATCCAATGGAATATAACTATTGAGGCCAGAGGTATGTCTGATCTTGATATTTAATCGATTAATTAACCATTTTAATTTATAAAAATTATGAAATACGTTGTACCCGCAATAGTCAAAGCAAAGATATATTTTGCAGATCCTCCCAAAAATGACAGGTGGCTTCATCAAATATCAGCCATGGCTTTGGCGATTTTGACCACAATACTCGTCGGAGTACCGGCCTATTCGCAGATCATTGATGATGGGAGTGTAAATAACATAAACTTTAGTGGAGGAGTTCAAGACCTCACCATACCCAACAACAGTCAAATAGTGGCCATTTCTTTTGATTTGACAGGCGGAGATGGGGGCTATGCGCGGGTGCACGATTCTTACATTAATCCATTGCCGCCATTCAATACTATAAATGTTTCGCATAAGTCGAGTGGCGGAGCAGGAGCTAATACGATTGCTACTTTTCCGGTAGGCAATGGTCCCGGGGAGATTCCGCTGGGTTCAACAGTACGTTTTGTCGTTGGAGGTGCAGGTTCAAGCGGAAATTCCGGCGGTGCACTAGGAGTTGGACTTTCTTATGGTGGTGGTGGTGGCGGATCTGCCGTGCTATATAATCCTCCCGGGCCCGCCGGATGGACTTTGCTGGCCGTAGCCGGTGGGGGTGGTGGTGCGTACCAGGGGATGTTTGCATACTTAGCAGTAGATAGTGAATCTGGACAAGGCGGTCGAGCCAGTACCAGTGGTGGGAGTGGGAATGGAGACGTCGGAGTGGGAAGTGGGGGCAGTGGAGGCTCCGGTGGTGGAGATGGAGGTCTTTTAGCGGTTGCCGGTGCCGGTGGTGGAGCAAATTCGGCAGGTGGTGGAATCACATGTGTCAGTTTCAATGGATCTTCCATTAATGGAGAAGGTGGTGCAGGTGGTAACTCAATGGGTTATGGAGGCTGGTCGGAAGGTTGCACATCATTTTCCTGGAGTAATGGAGGTGCTGGATATGGTGGAGGTGGCGCCGGGTCTGGAGCCGCTGGTGGTGGCGGCGGCTATTCCGGTGGTGGCGCCGGTGGCTCCACTGGTCGTGGAGGTGGTGGCGGCAGTTATGTCAATCCGATAGCGCAGCCCGGTTCTTCAAAAACCAATGGAGGTACTGATGGATCTCCGGATCATGGATCGATCTCTTATCAGGTGACCTTGAATCAACCACCAGTGGCCCAGTGTAAAGCAGCTACCATCTATCTGGATGCCAACGGAAATGCAAGCCTAGCTGCCGATGATATCGATGATGGAAGTTCTGATCCGGATGGAACGATCACCAATATAGCTGTAAGTAAATCGAATTTCACCTGTGCGGATCTTGGTGCCAATCAAGTAACCTTGACGGTGACGGATAATAATGGGGCAACAGATGATTGCCAGGCTACGGTGACCGTGGTAGATACCATTAGCCCACAAGCCGTTTGTCAGGATATCACCGTTTATCTGGACGCCAATGGTCAAGCTTCTATTACAGCTGATGAAGTGGACGGCGGGTCCACGGATAATTGCTCGATTGATTCCAGATCGATTGATGTATCTTCATTCACTTGTGCGGATGTCGGTTCACCAGTATCAGTGACTCTGACTGTCGAAGACCCGAGTGGTAATACCGATCAGTGTCAGGCTACGGTGACCGTATTGGACACCGTCTCTCCGCTAGCTCTATGTCAGGATATTACAGTTCAACTTGATGCGACAGGCAATGCTTCGATTACTCCTGCCGATGTGGATAATGGATCTTCGGATGCCTGTGGAATAAAAACCATGAGCGTCAGTCCGACTTCGTTCACCTGTGCTGATGTAGATAATCCGGTCACCGTTACTTTGACCGTGACAGACAATAATGATAATGTGAGTACGTGCACATCTGTTGTGACTGTAGAGGATAATGTTCCGCCGGTGGCCATTTGTCAAGATATCACTATCCAGCTGGATGAACAAGGTGAAGCTTCCATAGTTCCCACCGATGTAGATGGCGGGTCGAACGATGCCTGTGGGATTGCATCTTTTGTCGTCAACAAGACCGATTTTACGTGTGGTGACCTGGGTTCGAATACGGTCACGTTGACCGTTACGGATGTGAACGGGAATTCAGCTACGTGCGATGCCACTGTAACCGTCGAAGACAATATCATTCCCATCGTTCGGACACGCAATGTCACGGTGGTCCTGGATGAAAACGGCGAAGGAAATGTCACGGTAAGCACGATTAATAATGGCAGCACGGATAATTGTTCCATCGTAGCCATGTGGTTGGAAGGGGAGACTGATTATGACTGTGGAAATACCGGTACCCATGAGGTGGTTTTAAAGGCTCGGGATCAGAGCGGAAACATTGGGAGCATGAATGCCTTTGTAACCGTGAAGTTTTACGAACCGGACTTTAAAAATATTCATGGTGTGGCCAACGGGGATACCATCCATATCGTAGATTGTCAGGTTCCGTGGCAAATATCGCGCTATGACCTGAATTATGATGAGATTATCAAGCACGGAACATTACAGGTTCATTCGTACAGAGCGGAAGTCCCGGAAAATGCGCCGTGGGGGATGTATGAAGTTTGGCGGTATGAATACGTGGTAGAGGATGCCTGTGCGCATACCTATACGTTCAACTACTATCTAGCCATGTACGACCTGGCCCCACCGGTGTATCAATGCTTCCCCAGGGATACCACGGTAGCCACTGCTGCAGATGTTCCACCTGTTGATCCGAAAGTGAAGATCATTGACGTGTGTCAATATGTGGTGTGGGATAAAGTGATGACGATGCCGGTTTTGGATATATCCAGCGGAGATACACTTGGGTTTACCCGCCGCTGGATGGCGCGGGATCCATCCGGGCATGAAAGCTTCCAGGATCAGATGATCTGGTTGGGATCGGGAGATCGTAAGCAGTATAGTATGATTACCGGTCGCATCGCAGATGAGGATCACGTCCTAAACGCTAAGTTCGACGGTGAAGCCGGGACCAATGGATTGCCCGTGAGCCTGTACCGTCTCGATGTGGAAGCAGGAACACGAACCCACGTCAGTTCTTGGACTACGGGTGACTGGCAGGGCGCACAGGGAACGTATTACTTTTTACCGGAACACCCTGGTCAGTATCAGGTGAAGATTGATACAGCCATTTGTCTGATTGATACTTTGAAATTTAATAAGCAGTTGTGGTCGGATACCCTGACGGTCGCAGCCGGGGAATCTGTGGATCAAGGTTGGGTCCTTACGGAATCGTGTTTGGGAAATGCGGTCATTCATTCCATGGCAACAGAACGACCAGCAGCTGAATCAGAAATGATTCGCACGAATGAACCCATGGAAAAAACCTGGGACCTGTATCCCAATCCGGCCAGGGAATATCTGAAACTCAATATTCAGAGTGATGAGGTATTGGATTACCGTATATATGACGCACTGGGACGTGCTGTGAAATCAGGTCAGTATCAACAAGGGAAAACCATCGATGTTCATGGTTTGAATACGGGTTTATACCATCTCCAGTTGCGTGAGCAGAATCAGTTGCTGGGTACGAAAAGGGTTTTAGTGATTTCATATTATTGATTTCAGAATTCAGATTAGTATTAGCAGGTGTGGGACGCATGGAGTTGAATGAAGAGGAACAGCATGGGTCCCACGCCTGACTTTTACGAATGGTGTATAGCATATGCAACAGAGTAGGGGATGACCAGAACCAGTATTTGTCAGAGTTCCTGTGAATAGCGTCTAGGATATTTTGCATATAAAGCACGGATAGACAACATATATAAGTGGAATAATGATGGCCGTGGTGGACAAGTCGGATTAATTTTTAGTGCTCATAAAATTATCCTGTTTGACCGTCTTGAAGATGAGTAGGGTTGTACCGGGAGTGTTGTACTTGTGTAAATTAGTTGCTGCAGGTAGGACCACATGCAGACATTTATT
This sequence comes from Membranihabitans marinus, assembly GCF_019802045.1. Taxonomy (GTDB): domain Bacteria; phylum Bacteroidota; class Bacteroidia; order Chitinophagales; family Saprospiraceae; genus Membranihabitans; species Membranihabitans marinus_A. The sequence continues at coordinate 151,435 of NZ_JAHVHU010000013.1, forward strand.
AGGGGATATTTCCCCTATTTTAATTTATTTCTCTGTAATATCTGTCAATGGTTTGTTAAGTTAGAAAAATTGTACTATATTTAAAGTGCATGATAAGATTAAAACCCAAAAGGATTCCTGTCTGATTATGGAGTTAAATGCGATGTTTAACCTCATTGCTCAAATGTCGGATCGAAAGGGTAATTAAATTAATGTGGAAATCAATCTGTTCACCTATTGAATACAACTGGATTGATTTGCAGTATAATTTTGATTTTCAACACTTAAATTATATTATCATGAAGACGCCCTTAACTTATTTTTACCGTTTGGCCCGGATTGCCACACAGTACCCCAAGTTTTATCCAATTCGTTTTACTTTGTCCATTATTGGAACCTTCCTCCTTTTCTTGAGCGGAAGTGTTATGTTGAATGCACAAGATGAATGTGATATTAATAATGGGTGGTGGGATGCAAAGTATTTGACTTTGAAGAGTGGCCTGGAAGATGGCGATACCGTCCATATGAATAGTTGCCAGGTGCCATGGGGTATCAGCCCGACTGATTTGGAGTATTATGAATATTTGAAATACAGACAATGTCGCAGAGAACTATGCAAAATATGCGAAGGTCCCATCATAGCAGTACGGGATCGGTTAAATGGTTTCTATCCGAAGTATAGAAGGTCCTGCACAAAAATTAAAACCTTTTGCTATATAATGGACTTGCCTGACGATGCGCCGGAAGGGATGTATCAACTTTGGAAGTATGAATACATTGTGGAGGATGTGTATTGCTACCGGAAGTATAAATTAACATTCTATGTGGGATTATATGATAATGGTGCCCCCGTGTACCAATGTTTTCCAGCCGATACGACCGTAGCTTCACCGGCTGATCTTCCGCCGGTTGATGAAAAAGTGCAAATTATTGATTTTTGTCAATATGTGGACTGGTGGAATGTCGAAACCACGGCAGTTGTGGACACGGTGAGTGGTGATACCACTTGTTTTGTCCGGACATGGTCTGCCGGGGACCCATCCGGTAATGAAAGCTCCAAGGAGCAGAAAATATGGATAAGTTCTGATACGGTTGGTGTCGATTCTCTGTCTCAGATGGTTTCCCGATCGCACGCGCGTCATGGAGATTGGTCGGTTTATCCGAATCCGGCAAAAAACAGGATCTATGTTAGTATCCAATCCGATGAAGAAATGAACTATACTCTTTTCGACGGCTTGGGAAGATCGGTTCGCCATGGGGTTTATTATCAGGGACAAGCTATTCCGGTGGAGAAGTTAAGCCCTGGAATCTATCATCTTCAGATGCGATCAAACAATGACTTTATTGGAGCCAAACAAATCATATTGATGGAATAAATGGTGAAAAACGTGTAAATTACGTACAGTGCTAAACACCGCTAACACAGCCTTCAGAATCTTCCGGATCTGAAGGCTTTTTTATGGTTGATGTACCTAGTACCATTTGAATTCATAATTGCCGCATATATTCCGAAATATACTTCGATTCCCTTCGTCAGAAATACTCGGTAAATCCAGTTATGCCTCCATTTTTTTTCTTGACAATCTTTGAGTATTTACAAAGTCTTATATGGCATTATCAAATACAATTGAATAGGGGACAGGCAGAAAGATCATTTTCTTAAGATTTGGAACGAAGTGTTAAAACAGGAATCACGCAAAAACTATTGGAAGCAAAGCTCGTTAGGCTTTTTTATTAAATTAAAACCTATTTTAGTTATGTTGAAGATTGCAGCACTTTTTATTGCACTTTCGGGGATGTTTTTCAATTCCCAGCCTGATCCTGTGCAGCCAACCAATTTTGATGAAGCTACAAAAGTGATCATTGATCCGACGAAGAGTACGTTGCGTTGGGATGGTTATAAGGTAACCGGACAGCACCATGGAAGTGTGGCGATCGAGTCTGGAGAGTTAATTTTTGATGGGGGACAATTAAAGTCTGGCCGGTTTGTAATGGATATGCCATCTATCGAGGTACACGATTTGGAAGGAGAATATCGTACGAAACTTGAGAACCATTTAAAATCGGATGATTTCTTTGGTGTGGCTTCTCATCCGAAAGCAACTTTTGAGATCGATAAAGCCATTCCTTATGGAACCACCGGTTTGTACAAAGTGGAGGGACAGTTAACCATAAAAAAAATTACAAAGCCCATTAAGTTTGAAGCACAGGTTGATCATAAGAATGGTGTGATGACCGCCACTGCTGATATCCAAATCGACCGGAGCGAGTATAATGTCAGATATGGTTCAGGTTCGTTTTTTGATAACCTGGGTGATAAAACCATCTACGATGAGTTTGATATTAAGGTAAAACTTGTAGGGAACGCCGAAACAGCCAATTAAGGATATTTGAAAAAAATTCTTGCAATTGCATGATAAAAAAAGCCTTCCATTCGGAAGGCTTTTCTTATTAATGATGGGTCATTTTTACCTGCACCGGTTGGGAATGGTGGGAAAAAAAATATGGGGTGCCGGCAGATGGGGTAGCGGGCTTACCCATTACCATCTGCCCTGGATTCACCTTTCCACTCATGTTATTCTACCCATGTACCATACCTTACGGCACGGAAATTTTGCCACGGCTTGTTATTCTACCCATGTACCATACCTGATGGCACGGAAATTCTGCCACGGCTTGTTTTTCTTAACCTCCCTTATTGAAATATCCCAATCTGGCTTAAAGGTGTATCGCGTAGTTTTTCAGATACCCCAAAATTCTCTAGTGACATTCGGAAACTCAAACGCTTCCACAGATTTCCTTGCTCCTTGTGAATATTCATAATTTCCTCAGAACCGAACAAGGGTAGGTAAATGGCGACTGGCCATTTATCGCGGCCGAGTTGAATACCACCACTGTAGAGAAAAGTTGAACCGGTTCCGGAGGGGGTTGCATCATCATAAATTCCCAAATCAACATATGGTTTCAACGGGAATTTTTTCCCTATAACGGGTAAATCCAGGCTGAGGTTGATGGCGCCAAGAAATGAGTTGGAATTTCCGGTGACCATAGCATAGCTGGATCCCAGGTAGTTTTTAAACCCTCCATCTTCCATTCGTATCTGACGCTTTAAGATTCCGCTGGATTGCTCCGAACGATCGAAAAAGTAGCCGTCAAATGCGTAATCGTGGTAACTTTGGCTCGATATGCCCAATGTTCCCGGGACCAGATAATTGGCAACAGAACCTATATTTCGAGCGCTGTTCACGGGAAATCCTCCCAAATAAAACCGGGCATAGACTCGCTGTTCCGGAGCATAAGCGTAGTCGGTTTTGAGCTCCACCGATGTTTTTAGGTATTGTTCAGCGCTGTTCTGAAAACCATCATAGGAAAGAAATTCAGCTTTAAGATTTACTTCTACATTGTTGACGGGAGAGTATTTGCGGAGCTGAAAGTGAGCCCGGGGGTATACCCGCCAAAAATTCTCTTTTTGATCAAATTCACCCATATCATTGAAAGCTGGGGTTTGTTGATTGACAATGGGTGCAGAAATCTTTAAGGTCTTGTACCAGGGATTGAATTTGTCTGAAGTCTGGAATGCGATTTTGAAGTGCGGGTTTATTCTGAAGTAATTCAAATGGTATCCTGCTTCCTCATTGGCCTGGTAGGAATACCGTTTGGCTGACCACCCAAAGTTTATATAGCGCATCGCAGAGTTGTTTTTCGGCAGAAAATAATCCATGCCAGCCAATCCGACGATTTCATTGGACCCCACACCAAATCCGGGTTGTACGTAAAATTCAAAATTATTTCCTGGTAAGGTGATGTTGTGCAAACCGAGGCCAAAGGTGGCACCGTCGATGTAGTTGTAACTAATATAGGGATCAAACCATATTTTGTTAATACCGGGATTGTTCAGACCTGCTACAGGGTTAAGAAACTTTTGTTTCCGAACCGGGATGAATTCGTATTTGTTGTTGTGTGGAGTTTGATCGATGACAAGGCGATGATCCACGGCAAAATAATCATAATCATCCATAGGAAAAGACACCGTAGTGGTTCCTTTAAAATCTTTTGTGGTGCGTGTAGCCATCACTTTAGCACCATCGTAGGCCTTGAGAGTGACCGGCGCAGGAATTGATCCGCGGTTCTCGACAGTAACCCGGTACATGTCACCGTCTGGTTTTACCTCCGTGATCGCTACATCATACGGCTTCATAGTGGTTAATATATCGTCAAAAAACCAACTAAAATCCCTTTGTTCAGGATCATTTTTTACAAAAACACGCCTTAAGTCGTCAATGGTCGGGTGAGAAAACCGATGATTTTGATAAAAGTCGATGATGTTTTGCTTAAACTGTGCGGGACCAGTTACTTCTTCCAGCTTTTGGAACAGCGTGGGGGGAATCATATATCCATTGAAATAATACTGCATCAAGTCCATGTCGTGGGTGTGGGTGTTGACTGGGACCAGATCACCGCGTTGATATGACCCCAGGTAAAGCAATTGATTGAAGTCCAGGTCAGTTCGAGCATACATAAACTGGAAATTGCGTGACTCGATCCCATAATGCTGATCCATGTATTTGTTTTCGTAAAAACTATTGATCCCTTCATCGAGGTAAGGAGATTTTCGTTCATTGAAACCCAATATACCCTGAAACCAGTTGTGACCTACTTCATGAGCAATGACGCGATCCAGGCTCATTGGGTTTGGGGTAGGACCTATTAAAGTAATCATCGGATATTCCATGCCTGATCCTGTGTTCAGTGGACCCACGACGACACTGACCTGGGGGTAGGGGTAGGGCGCCACCTCCTGCGAATAGAACCGAAGCGAGCGTTCCAGCATTTCAATCGGCGAGAGGTTGTTGTTAACGACTCCTTCAATCTGGGGAACCAGGGAGTCGGCTACTTTTACATCGTTGAGGATGTAATTCTTGGGAGCGTAATAGTGAAGATCTACCGGATGCCCGTTATCCAGCGTGATGGATTTGTGCACCGAGATCATGTCATCGCCGGCAAACCAGGCAAAGTCAAGCACGTTCTCGGCTATGAATGTGTGCCGCACATGACTGGTATCGACGACTGATGAATCAGTCTTGACACCTGTAGCACCGATTTTGTAACTTTTGGGAACCTCGATAGATACCTTGTAATCACCAAATTCAGAAAAATACTCGCCCATTTCGAGATATGGAAAAAGATGCCAGCCTTCCTGGTCGTATACGGCTGCCTTGGGGAACCATTGGGTGAGCGCAAAAAAATGAGGTGCCCAGCCTCCACGGGAAAAAATATATGGAATTTTGGAAGTAAATGAAATATCAATGTTGGTCGAACTGCCAGACGACAGGGGAGTTGGGAGAACAACGGACACATATTCGATGTTGTTCTTAGGGTGGGTCCATGCCAATTCATCTCCATTTTGTGTGAATGCGATTTCCTGATATCCGCCCATTTTTTCTTCATCTGCCCAGTAAAATTTACTGTCATTGGAGGCCAGATTCTGACGGTCAAAAAAACTTCCTTTATCCTTATAGGCATTGTTCCAAAGATGAAGTTTTATTTCACTTAATGCCTCCGGTGAATTATTGTGATAGGTCATCGTTAACTCCCCGGAAAGGGTTTTTTTTGCTGTGTCGAGCGATACATCGATCACATAGTCCACTTGCTGTTGCCATTCTTGAGATCGTCCGGGTAGCAGGCTAAGCGTCAAGAGAAGGATGGTAAAAAACGTCTTTGCAGTGATGAATGCATTCTGGTTTTCCATAGAAGGTGTTAATTTACATTAAAATAGTGATACGGACTGCTTTTCGACCGATCCAGGAATGCCCTAATCCGTTTACCGGCCATATTGTGATCAATTTTTAGGGGAGATAGACCCGAAATCTCACATTAATTTTAATTCGGTGGAGAAAAAATTGTTTATTTTCTACGCTTTTTTTCCCATTCCCAGGCCGTTTGCATGATATCTCCAATAGAACGTGATGGTTTCCACCCCAGATATTGTTGTGCCTTTTTATTGTCTGCATATACGGCGATTACGTCACCAGCTCTTCGTTCGCCAATGGTGTAATTGAGCTGCTTACCGGTACTTTCCTCAAAAGCTTTAATGGCTTCCAGAACGGTCACGCCGTTTCCTGTACCTACGTTAAATACTTCGACTTGGTTTTCTGAGGATTGCTCCAACAAATATTTAAGACAAAGCGTATGTGCCCGGGCGAGATCCATGACGTGGATGTAGTCTCGTACACAACTTCCATCCCGAGTATCATAATCATCCCCGAAAACGGTCATTTTATCCCGCAATCCATAGGCCGTCTCTGTAATGACAGGAACCAGATTGGCGGGTGGATTGATCGGAGATTCGCCGATAAGGCCAGATTCGTGTGCCCCCGCGGGATTGAAGTAGCGCAGCAGGATAAATTCATACCCGGGATGGGCGACAGTAAAATCTCGGATAATATCTTCACTCATTTGTTTGGTCCGGGCGTAAGGGGATTCGGCCTCTTTGATCGGTGTCGATTCTGTGACAGGCAGGTCTTCAGCGTTACCATAGATGGAGCACGACGATGAAAATATATGATACGGGATCTTAAAAACGGTCTGTGCCTCGAGGACATTGAGCAGACCATTGATATTGTTGTCGTAGTATTCAAGAGGTTGATCTACAGATTCTCCGACCGCTTTGAGCGCTGCAAAATGAATCAATCCATCCACCGGACTTTCCTTCTTTAAAACCTCAAATAGCGCGGTTTTATCGCGCAAATCTACTTCATAATTGATGATTTGTTTGCCGGTTACTGCTTCAATTTGATTTATAGTGTCCGCAGAAGAGTTGCTGTAATTATCAATGGAAAAGACCTCGAACCCCTCATTGATCAGATCGATGATAGTATGACTTCCAATGTATCCGCATCCACCCGTAACTACTATTTTCTTGCTTTTGAGTTGATTCATTTTTTTTATTCTTTGTAATTCAAAGGGGACAATATAAGACTTATCCTGCAAAATTCAGGGCATTTGATTTACCTACCAGGCGTTGTATAATTTTTTAATGGAAGTTAGCCAGGTGCAGTTGTAAAGAATGACTGAATAAAGACGGAATGAAATGCAACCCAAAGACGGTCCATTGACTTATTGAAAATGTGCGCATGCCGCCCAGGTCGACTAAGGGTAAAAAGTGATATAGTCACCTGCACGAGTCAGCGTACGGTTACCAGTAAAGATGGTTTAAAATATTAAGAATGTTGGACAGCCCTGGATACCCACTCACCCTCCGGTGGAGGCCTCCAGAGATTTTTAATGATACCAGTAATCAACACCCAAATTACCTGTTCCAAAGTGGGTAGGCAGGAATGAGAAGCGTTCTATTCGTTACCTCACTCCGCGATCTTAGTGAAGATCTCGCTTTGGTTGATTCCTGTAAAAATACCAATAACCCGATCCGAACCTCTGATATTTCCTGCGATGGATCCAGGTTGGCCAAATGGATTCGAATTGGCATTGATACTGCCGGTAACACTTTGATAAAAATCAAAATATTCCTCCCGGATGTGGCTCACCCGACTGATGAGTGTGTCCCCCATCTTAAATTCGTAGCCAGAACCAAAGGCGAGTTTCCCGCTGCGAAGTGTTGAATTGTCAACCATGAAATCCTGAATGATTTTGATCCTGTTGTCCCGAATTCGCAGGAGTTGACGTCTGAAGTATTCGGTCTTTGAGGAGTCAGTATGGATAAAGGATACTTCACGCATCTTCATGTCCTGATTTTTCTCGAGACGCAAACTGTCTATGAGGCGTTTCTCGGGAATGCTCGTCTCAGACCAGACCTGGTCCCCTGATGGGAAACTGAGGAACAACTTGATCCGATCTTTTTCTTTGAGATTTAGTTTGTCATGAACTACGTAATTGTATACTGTAGTTGTTCCCGGAACGATTTGTATCTCGTTAATCAATGGATGTCTTTGATCATTGATCTCTACGTACCCGTCAGCATCTTGCACAAAAATATCGATTAATTGATCCTGACTTAGTTGATTGGAATCAAACACTTCAAAAAAGCCATAGCTTTTTGTGACTAATACGCCCAATTTTTGGCCCGGAGACAAATATGATTCGATCACATACCCGTTCTCAAATTCAGGTATGTCAATTTGAATCTCTTTGTCAAGATTACAACTTCCTATAAGTTGAAGCAGACAGAACGACAGAAATATGCTTTGGATAAATTTCATCAGTTAAAATTTAAAATTCCAGCTTAGGCTGGGTATCAGCGGAAATAAAGAAACCTGCCTGGCCGTCACCTTTATGGGCACCTCAAGATCATTCGTACCTTCCAGCAGACTTTTTAGTTCAGAATCCAGATAAAGAAAATAGGGGTTTCGGCGATTATACAGGTTGTAAAAACTGATATTGAGGTTATGTTTTCCCCAGCTGCTTTCCCAGGATCTGATCACTGACACATCCAGACGATGGTACCCGGGAATGGTGATGGTGTTGCGTTTTCCGTACAGGGGGACCATGGGAAAACTATTGTACGAATCAATGTCCTGTAGGGAGAATCGCCCCCCTGGAAGCCAGGCTTTATCGCCGGAACCATACACGAAGGTCCCTGATATCGTCCATTTATTATTGAGTTTATAAGTTGATACAGCACTAAAATCATGCCGACGGTCAAACTGCGGAGAAAAATAATCACCTCCTTCTATGTCCGCGAAATTTCCTCGGCGTACCCAGGCCAAAGTATAGCCCAGCCAACCCCTCCAATCGCCAACTTGTTTTTCGATTCCGACCTCTGTCCCGTAGGCATATCCGTCACCAAATGTGAATTCCTGTTCCAGATTTGCATTGGCAAATATTTGAGCATGATTTTTTAGTTCGATCTGATTTTGAAAAGTTTTGTAATAGTATTCATGGGTGAGCAGGTACGACGAACTCAGCAGGTAATTTAATCCGATCACAAATTGATCGGACTTTTGGGGCTTTATTTGTTCAGTGGTGGGATACCAGATATCGGTTGGTAACGAAATACCATTGTTGGCGATCAGATGTACGTACTGATTCATTCTGGCATAGGATGACTTTAGATTAATACGCTCATTGAGCGAAACATTGATGCCAAATCGTGGCTCCAGGTTGTGGTAGAAATTATCCGTACCTGTGAACCCTGAATATCGAAATCCCAGATTCAATTTGATGTGGTCCAGGAGCGCAAATTGGTCACTGACGAATGCGGCGAACTCATTTCCTTTGGGGCTGCTTCCTGCGGAAAATGCTATATTGTCCGTCGTACTGCCGGCTTTAAAGCGACCTACATTAAATTTGTGGTTAATCCACTGTGCACCAGCGTGTAAATAATGGCCCGCAAGATGGTCGATAAACAGGTTCCATCGTATGCCCCGATCGCTGATGTCCGAGCCGAGATTAAAATCGAACTCTCCGGCTTGATTGAGGATGCTGTATTTATAATTGGTCCCAAATAGTGCAGCATTCATATAAATCCGATCAGAAAATCCGTGCGTCCACTGTAAGGATACCGCTCGGTTACCCCACTCAAAATCAAATTTAAAAAGGTCATTGGTAAAACCAAATATATCTGCGCCCTGATAACCGCTCAGCGTTATTTCATCTCTGTCGGAAATTTGAAAAGATAGCTTTGCGTTGAGATCATAAAACCGGTATCGGGGAATCGGTGTGATATCTGGTTTCCCGTCTCTAAATTGATTGACCATCTCGGTAAAAAGATCGGCATAGGTTCGTCGTCCTGATACCAGAAAGCTGACTTTATCCTTGATGACCGGACCCTCCAGGGTGAGTCTCGAACTGATGAGTCCTATACCTCCGGATCCGTTTAGTTTTCCTGAATCGGGTGTTTTTGACTGTACATCGATGACAGAGGATAATCGGCCGCCATAAGCCGCCGGAAACCCACCTTTGAACACATCTACCGAACTCAGGGCATCATTGTTGAAGGTACTAAAGAAACCGAATAAGTGACTTGGGTTGTATATATTTACTCCGTCAAACAATACCAGGTTTTGATCTCCACTGCCACCCCGGACGAATAAGTTTGAGCTCCCTTCGGTACCAGAAGAAATCCCTGGTTTTAACTGAAGTGTCTTGATAATATCTATTTCACCGAACAGGGCAGGTAGGACCTCTGCATCGCGAGCTTCCAACGATTCAGTGCTGGTGTAGGCGCTGTTGAATTTTTCCTGTAAAGAATTTGATCGGACCACGATCTCAGACAACTTTTCATTTTTCGGAGATAGTAGCACATGTACTGTACCGAGGGAGTCATTATGGTGAAGAGTGATCGTTTTATTTGTATAGCCAACATAGGAAAAGCGTAGGGTCAGTGGGAACTTTTTTTTCAGATCGATAGAAAACTGACCATTGGACCTGGTGTATGTGCCGGTTCCAGTCTCCTTCACATACACTGAAACCGCTTCCATCGGCTCGTTGGACAACGAGTCTCTGACGGATCCTGTCAGTTTATTTTCACTTTGTCCGTGCAGAAAAACGGTCGTAGTGAGAAATATCAACAGGATGAAAATAAGTCTGGTCATGAGGTGGAGGTCTCGCTGGTGCACTGAAATAACGCTGTGTCAAAAGAATTGTTGGATCAAAGCTTGATCTTAGCACTGAACCGTTGCCATACCAGGTGTGCGATATTGCTACATGAGAAGACGACGGGTACCCTTGATTTGTTACAAAATCCGAACTGTAAAATATAAAATTAACGGACCTGCTAATCAAAAGCTAAAAGACGTGGTATTCCCCTCTATATGCCAAATATTTGGTATTTTTAATGCAAATATTAAAGCTATGAAATGGATGTATTGGACGTTGTTGGTATGCACAGGTGTTGTAATAAATGCATGCACCATTGAGGATCGGCTGGATCGCAAGGCTGATAAGTTGATTGGTGTATGGAAGATAGATAAAGTGATTTATGATCGGTACGGTGCTTTGTTCAAAAAGAAAATCACGGGCGACTACAAATATGACGAGTTTGAATTTTTACCCGATCAGCGGGCGTATTATTACGATGATGATTTAAACTTTGAATTTGAGGGAAACTGGGAAATTGTGGCTGAAAGAGGGTATGACCACGAGGGAGACCAGGAATACAACTTTTATATTCAAATGAATTTTTATGATCCGGTACACCAAGATGCTTTTGGGTTCTACGGATACATATCCAGGTTAACACATAAAAAGTTCCATTTTCATGCGTCCGATGGGGGCGGTGAATTGGAATTTCGGTTTCGACGGAAGTGATCGACGTGCTTTTCTGATATCTCCATCGTTCTATTACGGTGCGATCAAGACAGGATCTATTTGGGAAGGAGCTCGAAGTTCATCTGATAGACTGAAACCATTAATATGATCAACAGAATAAAAACGATGATGACCCACATCACGAATCTTCCCTTGCTGCCTTGATTTCTTAATTCTTCCATAGTCGTCTGAACAATTTTTTACAAATTAAGTACTTTATAATGTAATGTACAAGACGAAGGTGGAATAAATTGAAAATATAAACATTACAATTATTAGTAATATGATGATATTTTTGATAATATTGCACTAGTAAATTACAAGACCCATGTTAAAACAGAGCCTCACCCAAAAAATGTCGCAGAAGCTGTCTCCTCAGCAGATTCAGCTTATGAAATTGTTGCAGATACCGACATTGGCATTGGAGCAGCGGATCAAGGAAGAGCTGGAAAGCAACCCTGCACTCGAAGAAGGAGTGACTACCATAGAAGAAAAAGAATTTGAAGATCAGGATTACGATCAAAAATCAGAAGAGAGTGAAGGAGATTTTGAAGTCGATGAATACCTCAAGGAGTTCGCAGAAGATGACCCGACCATTTATCGCAATTATTCTCGTTCCGGGGATGATGAAGATGAATTTAAGAAGCCTATCGAGGTGGTAAATAGTTATCATGATCATCTGGAAAGACAGCTGGGAATGTTGTCATTTGAATCTCCTGAAGATTATACCATAGCATTGCAGATACTGGGCAGCATTGATGGTGATGGTTATCTGCGTCGTGATCCGTCAGCGGTGGTGGATGATCTTATGTTTACACAAAACATGATTACCTCTGAGGACAATGTATTGCGGGTGTTGAAACGAATCCAGCAATTTGATCCACCGGGTACGGGTGCTCGGAATTTGCAGGAATGCCTGGAGTTGCAATTAAGTCAAAAATTACGACGGGAGAAAGATAACCCCGATCTTGATCTGGCATATGTAATCGTTTCCAAGCATTTTGATAAATTTTCTAAAAAGCATTTCAGTAAATTACTGACCAGCCTGGATATTTCAGAAGAAGAACTAAAAGATGCGTTTGATGAAATACTCAAGCTGAACCCGAAGCCGGCAAGTGGTTATGCACCTGAACGGAAAAGAGATTCCATGTACATCATTCCGGACTTTATCATCGAAAATAATAATGGTGAACTTGAACTGTCCTTAAATTCCAGAAATGCGCCGGATTTGCGCATTAGTGATCAGTACAGAGCCATGTTAAAGTCATATAAGACCCGGAAAAAACAAGGAAGTATCAAATCCAAGGATCGGGAGGCGGCGTTGTTTATCAAACAAAAGCTTGATTCAGCAAAGTGGTTTATCGATGCTATTTCCAAACGCCGGGATACGATGTACCGGACCATGTACGCCATCCTTCAGTTTCAGTATGATTTTTTTCTGTCCAATGATCAAAGAACGCTGAAACCTATGATCCTAAAAGATATTGCTGAAATGACCGGTCTCGATGTTTCTACCATAAGCCGGGTGGCGAACAGTAAATATGTGCAAACCGAATACGGAACCAAAAAATTGAGGGATTTCTTTTCGGAATCCATTCAAAACAGTGAAGGAGAGGAGGTGTCTACGCTGGAAGTAAAGAAAATTCTTTCCGATATTATCGATGCAGAAAATAAGCGAAAACCCCTGAGTGATGAAAAACTTCGCAAGGCATTAATAGAAAAAGGGTATAAGATCGCCCGGCGAACGATTGCAAAATACCGGGATCAACTGAGTATTCCGGTCGCTCGACTTCGCAAGGAGTTGTAGTGGTAGGCCCATTAGGCCTTAGGTCTTAGTCCGTAGATCTTAGATCGTAGTACGTCGACCGTAGTATGTAGAACATCGTTCATAGTCCTTAGTTTGATGGTCTTCTTGTTTAACTCCGATTTTATTCGGTCAAACCTAAGATCTGAATAAAGCTAAATTCATGAATTTATGCCATAGGCCGTAGTTTGTAGACCATAGACCGTAGACCTTAGTCTTTGGTTCGGTGGTGAATGGACTTGGGTAATCTTACTCCCAATGAAAAATCATGGATAAAAAGATATTCTCTTCAAATATTGCCCGGCGGTTCGGGGTTGCATAAGTACTCAGGCTGTTTTTTTGGTTTGCTCACCACTTTGATCGGACTCGGGAACGACTGATTTAAAAAGATTAAAACTTAACATTAATAATTTCTCACCCCCGCAATCTTTTTATCGGTCTTCACTGGAGCTGCGAAGAACACTTTAACCCTAATTTGGGGAACTGCCAGTAGGTTTGCCTGGGTCGTCATTGTTCTCGATCAGTCCCAGACGTCGTGCCCGCTCTTTCCACTTTTTACGAGCCAGAATTTGCATGTCTTCTGTATCGTCCATTTCGTCTACAATTTCCAGACCAAGGAGTGTTTCCATAATGTCTTCCATGGTCACTATCCCAGCCATCCCGCCATAATCATCATGGACCATGACAATTTGCTGTTGGTTGTTCATCATATTTTCAAAAAGATCCGGTACGGGTACCTCTTCTGAAACATTTGGCAATGGACGAGCGATGGAGCTCAGGAGCTGGTCTCCCTTTTCATTTATAATTTGTGATAGAACCTGGTCTTTCAGAATAAATCCTGACACCTGATCGACATTTTCTGAAAATACCGGAATACGAGAAAACCGGAGATCGGGATTTTGATCATGGAACTCCTGGATGGTCATCGTCTCATCTGCAGCCTTTACGACGGTACGGGGGGTCATGATGTCTTCTGCATGGATCTTCCGAAATTTCAGAAGATTCTTAATAATCTTGTGTTCATTCTGTTCGATGACCCCTTCTTTGGCACCCATATCAGCGATGGCTGAGATATCGGTCCGGCTAAGTACGCTTTCGCTTTTATCCTTTTTGATGAGGGAAGTGATGTACTGACTCAACCAAACCAGCGGGTAGAGCGCATAAATAAGAATATGTAGTGAACGAACGGTAAACCCGGAGAGTTTTTTCCAGTACCCGGCACCGATTGTTTTGGGTATAATCTCTGAAATAATCAAAATTGCTAATGTCATGATAGCGGCTACGATCCCCTCTGCATTGGTATTGATGCCCAGAATATTGATGTAATTGTCGCCCCATATCTTTGCAGACTGGGATCCCACGCCAATGGCGCCCACTGTATGTGAAAAGGTATTAAGGGTCAGTATGGCTGAAAGGGGCTTGTCGATGTTTTTCTTAAACTCCTGCAACTTAAGGCCTACCCAGGACTTTTCCTGTGCTTTTATTTCGACAAAAGAAGGACTGACGCTGAGTAATGTCGCCTCCCATAAGCTACATAAAAAAGAAAGAAGGATCGAGAAAGCGAAATAGAAAATCAATAAACCCATTGATTGATATGGTTGTGTGCGATGTTTTTCCAACAAATTGGATTGCAAATATATTGCTTTTATCTTTTAAGCGGTGGTTTTCAGATAAAAGAAAATATTGATTTCTCCAGAGAGTGGATTATTTTTGCATTATTGAGTTTATATTCATACCTTTGCGCTCCAAAATTTAATTTCTTTAACAACTTTCGGTAAAATCTGCCGGAATACAAAACCAATCTTCAATGACTGAAGAGAACAAAAATACTCAGGAAGAAGCCACGCAGGAAACGGCTGATAAAGCTGTGGAAAAGACGCAGGCCAAAGATCCTGAAAATACCACCCAATCTCAGGAATCTACTTCTGAGGAAGAAAAAGATAAACAAACAGAATCCTCAGAACAGACAGCTCAGAGTGAACCGGCGGAGGAAGTTGCTCATGATGATTTTGACTGGAGTATTCAAAAAACACAGACGCACGCTTACAAACCGGAAGTGTATGATGAAATGTTGTCTGATTATGATTCTACCTTTAGTGACATCAGTGAGTTTGAAGTGGTGCAAGGTAAAGTCGTTACGATTCGTGACGGAGACGTCATTTTGGATATCAACTACAAGTCCAACGGAGTTATTTCACTTTCGGAATTTCGGGAAGTGGATGAACTCAAAGTGGGCGATCCGGTAGATGTATATGTAGAAAGAAAAGAAGATGAAAACGGACAGCTTGTCCTTTCCCGCCGAAAAGCCCGCTTGCTCAAGACGTGGGAAGCATTAACAGATAGTTATCACAATGATACCATCGTCAAAGGAACCATTGTCAGCAAGACCAAAGGGGGACTGATAGCGGATGTGAACGGTTTGGAGACCTTCCTGCCCGGTTCACAGATTGATATCAAACCAATCATTGATTACGATTCATACGTCGGGAAAACGATGGAGTTCAAAGTTGTGAAAATCAATGAAGCTATTAAAAACGCCGTTGTTTCACACAAAGCCTTAATCGAAAGTGATCTGGCCGAACAGCGTGACCAGATTATTGCGAGCCTTGAAAAAGGACAGGTACTGGAAGGTGTAGTGAAAAATCTGACCGATTTTGGTGCCTTTATGGATCTTGGTGGTATCGATGGCTTGTTGTATATCACGGATATTTCATGGGGACGGATCGGTCATCCAAGTGAAGTTCTGGAATTGAATCAGAAAATTAATGTCGTTGTACTTGATTTTGATGAGAATAAGAAACGAATTTCGCTTGGCTTGAAGCAGTTGCAGCCACATCCATGGGATGTTCTGGATGAAGAGATCAAAGAGGGAAGCAAGGTCAAAGGAACCATCGTTAATATTGAAGATTACGGAGCATTCCTTGAGATCGTTCCTGGAGTAGAAGGATTGATTCACGTCTCAGAGGTGAGCTGGAGTAATCAGCCGGTCAACGCAAGAGAATTCTTCGATTTGGGGCAAGAACACGAAGCCATCGTAGTAACCATCGACCGGGAAGACCGGAAGATGTCACTCAGTCTCAAACAGTTGTCAGCTGATCCGTGGAATGAGATCGATCAAAAATTCCCCATTGGATCTCATCAGACCGGTGTGGTACAGAATTTGACCCCGTATGGGGTATTTGTCGAGTTGGGTGAAGGCATCGGAGGAATGGTTCATATATCCGACCTGAGCTGGACAAAACGATATTCTCATCCGTCTGAATTTACATCCGTAGGGGATGATCTGGATGTTGTCATCCTTGAGATTGATAAAGAAGACCGTAAGTTGACTTTGGGACACAAGCAGATCGAAGAGAATCCATGGGATACATTTGAGAAGGTATTCCCAGTGGGATCTTATCACGATGCGACCTTGATCCGGATCCATGATCGCGGTGCCATTGTACAGATGCCTTATGGCCTGGAAGCTTTTGCACCGATTAAGCACATCCGCAAGGAAGACGGAAGTATGGGACAAGTGGATGAGACCATGACATTTAAAGTACTCGAGTTTAACCGGGACGACAAACGTATTTTGGTTTCTCACTTGCGCTACCTGGAGGATATCCAGCGTGAGTCTGTAGAGAAAGTGAAAAGTGAACGTAAAAAACAGCAGGCTGAAACAAAGCGATCACTGAAACAACAACAAGGAAAAATTGAGCGTACTACATTAGGAGACCTCAGTTCTTTGGCGCAATTGCGTGATCAACTCTCTGGGGAAGGAGCTTCAGCTGCTTCGGAAGAAGAGTAAGATCCTATATTAAATTTTCGGAACAGCTAAGGATAGCTGTTGTAAAATATGACTTACCCCGGATTCAAATGGCTCCGGGGTTTTTTTTATTTAAAAGGAATATTTTACTTTATGAGGAATGAAGGTCGTGATGTTTTTTTGATCTTTGCGGAGATAATCATTCGAATCGTTAAATAGATTAAATATTATATAGTATAATTGCATCTGATTTTAATATCCATTAACAAGTATGAAATTAGGAATACTTAGAACGCCGGCCCGTACTATCTTGCCCATTAGTCAGAAAGTAATCAAAAAACTGAGTGATTTAGGCGCTGAGGTGGTGATAGAAAAACCCGAATCATCCGTGAATTGGGAGGAATCGTTGATTCAGAATAGTGCACCCTACGTATCGCGCGAAGAAATACTGAAGACTGCGGATATTCTACTCAGTGTGGGATATAGTGAACTGGAATCGGTCAATGCCCGTTACTGGATCAGTGAGTTTCAGCCATTTAATCAACCGGATATTACCGGAAAACTGGACGCGATGGGAATTACAGGACTTAGTCTGGACATGATTCCACGAATCAGTCGTGCCCAGTCCATGGACGTATTGTCATCGATGGCATCCATCGCTGGCTATAAAGCTGTTCTACAGGCAGCTGACCTGTTGCCTCGTTACTTTCCTATGATGATTACCGCTGCAGGGAGTATCCGCCCTGCGAGAGTTCTAGTGATCGGAGCAGGCGTAGCCGGATTGCAGGCCATCGCTACTGCCCGGCGATTGGGGGGTGTCGTGGAAGCATTTGATACGCGGTCAGCGGTTAAGGAAGAAGTAGAAAGCCTGGGTGGTAAATTTGTTGAAGTGGAGGGAGCTACTGACCGAAGTGACAGTGGTGGGTATGCGGTTGAACAATCCGAAGATTATAAGAAAAGGCAACAGGAAAAATTGGCAGAGCGTGCTTCAGGCGCGGATGTTATTATCACCACAGCTCAGTTGCGTGGCAAACCAGCGCCAAAAATTATTACGGAAGAAGTGATTTCTAATATGCCTCCGGGAGCTGTGATAGTTGACCTGGCCGCTTCGACAGGCGGAAATACCATTTACACGGAGAATAACAAATTAGTAGCTATAGAAGGTATTTCCATTATCGGCGATTCCTATCTGGCTGATTCCATGCCGCAGACAGCCAGTGAACTTTATGCCAACAATGCATTTAACTTTATGGAGCTGATCGTAAAAGAAAAGGAAATACAACTGGATCTCGACGACGAGATTATTTCAAATGCTAAAATAAACGGATAAGAATTATGGAAGCTTTTAATCTATTTGTGTCCAACCATATCATAGAAATATATGTCCTGTTATTGGCAATATTTTTGGGGTTTGAGTTGATATCCCGTGTGCCTACTGTATTGCACACCCCTTTGATGTCAGGGACCAACGCGATCAGTGGTGTGGTGACATTGGGTGGTGTTATTTTGGTGCGCTCTGCAGATTCTGCAGATTATTTAGCACTGGGACTGGGTTCCTTGTCCATCGTGCTTGGGATGATTAACGTCGTAGGAGGATATGCGGTGACAGACAGAATGTTGAAAATGTTTAAAAAAGAAAAGAAATAGATCATGACAGGAATTGTTTCTATTCTATATATGGTGGCGGTATTTTGTTTTGCAATAGGCATCCGCATGTTGCGACAGCCCAAATCCGCCAAGCAGGGAAATCTGATTTCACTCGCCGGAATGTTGATTGGTATTGTCGGTGCTTTGATTCAGCCACTGGGCGAAGTGGACAACAACTACATCTGGATTGCAGCTGCGATGTTGCTGGGTACCATGATTGGTTGGCCACTGGCACAAAAGGTGAAAATGACCGCCATGCCGCAACTGGTCGCCATGTTCAACGGCTTGGGAGGAGCCAGTGCCACAACTTTGGGTATCGTGGAGCTGATGAAAGTTTCCGCCGAAACACCTGGTGGTTCGATCGCAGTAAGTATTCTTGCGCTTATTATCGGGGGCATCTCTTTTACGGGCAGTGTCCTGGCGTATTTGAAACTGGAAGGAACCCTTCGAAAACAGTGGGTGGTTCCCATGCACAATTTCTGGAATCTGCTTATCCTGGTCGGCATGGTCGTGATCGGTGCGATCATGGTCGTGCAAGGAAGTGTCAATATTCCGTTGTTGCTTGGCTTAGTTGTACTGGCTTTATTTTACGGCGTATTCTTCGTATTTCCCATTGGCGGGGCTGATATGCCGGTGGTGATTTCTTTACTCAATTCATTAACAGGGTTGAGTGCCGCAGCCGCTGGTGCGATTTATGATAATAAAACCATGTTGATTGGGGGAATCCTGGTTGGTGCGTCCGGTACCATATTGACCCTATTGATGTGTCAGGCGATGAATCGTTCCTTGTGGAATGTGATCCTGGCCGGTAAATTTAAGGCCGGATCCGGAGCAGGGGGCGGTACGGACCAGGTGATGAAAGAGATCACCAAACCCGATGCGGCAATATTACTGCAGTACTCTAAGAATGTGATTGTCATTCCTGGTTACGGTCTGGCGGTGTCTCAGGCACAAAAAACGGTTAAAGAACTGGACGATTTGCTGAATAGTATGGATGTGGAAGTAAAGTACGCTATACACCCTGTGGCTGGTCGTATGCCAGGGCACATGAATGTATTATTAGCAGAAGCAGATGTACCGTATGAAAAATTATTGGATTTGGATGATGCTAATGCAGCGCTCAAAGACACGGATGTCGTTCTGATTATCGGTGCCAACGATGTGGTCAACCCTTCTGCCAACGATGATCCGTCCAGTCCTATTTATGGAATGCCGATTCTAAATGCCACGGATGCGAAACACATTATCGTGATGAAACGTGGTCGTGGAACCGGGTACAGTGGTATCGAGAACCCGCTGTTTTTCCATGATAAGACCCAGCTGTATTTCGGAGACGCTAAAGCATCTTTGCAGGAAATCACAGAAGAACTCAAAGAAAATGCCTAGGTGGTAGTAGAATACCTGGACGTAACTAGGTATTAGGAGGCCTAGTAATACGCGAAGAGTACTAGTGCTTCGATTAACAAATGTAGTACGGTATTGACGAGGTTGTTTTTTTATAGATTGAAGAAGCAAAACTGAGTATAGCCTTAGCTCCATACGGCTTTTGATGATGAAAATATGTGAAAAAAGAATCCGTCAATAGTGTACGGTAGTTGTGTCTTGGAGCACTAGTGTTATATTATGTAGAACCTTGGTCTGTCGTTGTTTAATCATTGGAGCGGATTGAGGTCAGGCAAGCTCAACTTTGAATCACAAGATATTACGGTTTAGTTCGGTTCCGATGTTCGCTTTTCTCCATGGAGTTGACTTCTTATGGGTTTGACTTTAGATAGATGAAACTTTACCGCATCTGTTTAATAGTGGTCTGATGGACGTGCATTGGTCCCGATTGCATGATCTACGCTGTATCTTCCCGGGCCCATAAGAAAGACCGCTATTGCAATAACCATCAAAGTCAATGCAAATTCAATTCCACCTTCGGAAACAAAAAAACCGGAATGGACGAGGATAATAGCGACCAGCATATTGATGGCCAGTCCAGCTGACCAAATTCGTGTCAGAAATCCCAGTATTAAACCTATACCCCCTAAAAACTCCCAAAATGAAGAGACGTATGCCAGAATCGGAGGGACGCCCATAGAGCCCATAAAGTTAACCGTACCATCCAATCCACCCCCACCGTACCAGCCCAGTACTTTTTGCGCACCATGCATAAAGAAGACGAGACCGAGGACAAGACGAAGTAACAAAACCACAGTAGACGGACTTAAAAGTGATCGACGTGCAAAAATCAAGTTTTTCATAGTTCTTTGGATATAGATGGATTAATAAATGATTACACCGGTGACTGAAACCCTGAGTTTACTAAAAATTATTTAAATTTCCTATTTTTGCGTCAACAATGTTCTTGCATCGATACCCAATGCGCAAGATATTATCACAGTGATGCTGAGCCTGGTCAAAGTCGATCGAGGAATAAGGAATGGTTTAGCCCTAAAAATTCAAACGTCACCCAAAATCGGGCTAAGTAATATGTCCAAATTTTACATTGAAAGCTATTGATGAATAGTATTTTATGTAATATAATAGATTGACGTGGTGTAGAGATATGGTGTCTGCGCTACGCCCCAGTTTTTGATGGAAAAATTGATGAATATTTCGGAGCGCCAGGACCAAATAGGTGCTCAAATGGAATTACTTCAAAGATTTTTGAGAAATGGACCAGGAAGTAAGAAAAGCGATTATGGCAAACGCCAGACAGACCATATAGGCCCACCAGAAAGCGGACTGGAGTAGGGAGATCGATGCGTTTAACTGTTCAGATATGATGGCAGAGAGTACGGAAACGCCAATACTTCCTCCGATTGTTCTGGCAAACATGACGCTGGAGGTAGACGAACCCAATTCATGTTTGGGGGAATGCTCCTGCGCGGCCAGCAGGGTGCCGAGCATGGAGAATCCCATGCCAGCACCTACGAGGAGTCCTGCACCCGAGAGATAGAAAATATTGGATTTATAAAACAACGTAAACGCAAGAAAGCCGATCACCAGCAATCCAAATCCGATCCGGATAAGCGTAAATAATGATAACCTGGCCAGGAGTCTGCCTCCAATGATATTTGTCAGCGTCCATCCGACCACCATCGGCGTCAGAACCAGCCCTGCAGTGGTGGCTCCTTTCCCTTCTACCTCCTGCACATACAACGGAAGAAAAGCCAAAATTCCGAAATAGGCCATGCCGGCCATCAGGTTTTGGAACATGGCCGTTCGAGGAACTTTGAGGTGCAAGCTTTTTACGGGAAGCAAGGGGTGCGGGTGATTGGATTCGAATCGCCAGCTGATCAATAAACTAATCAGGCTGATTCCGATCAACCACCATTTCATTTCCTCGAGTCCGTAGATAAGCAGGGCCGCTCCCGCTGTAAAAAGTATGGTTCCCGGCCAGTCCAGGTGAAGTGCAGATTTCTCAACCCGATCGCGGTAGTGATAGGCGACTACGGTTAAAGCAATAAGGCCAAACGGAATATTGAGAAAAAATACATACCGCCAACTTAACCAATCCACCATGAATCCGCCCAGCAAAGGACCGACCAACCCGGAAAAACCCCAGACAGCACTCATATAGCCCTGTACTTTGGCTCTTCTGCGAACTTCAAACATGTCCGCATTGATGGTAAAGGTCAAGGGAGTGATGCAGCCTGCGCCCAGCCCTTGAAGAACTCTCATCGCAATCAGAAATTCCATCGATTGACTCATTCCACATCCCGCGCTGGAGATCAAAAAAATCACTACGCCGATGATGTAGATGTGCTTTCTCCCATAGATGTCACTTAGTTTACCCCACAGCGGGCTTGAAATTGTCATGGTAAGCAGATACATGGAGAAAGGAAGCGCGTACAAATGCTCTCCGCCCAAGTCGCGGATAACATCCGGCATAGCGGTCGCTACGACGGTGCCCTCCATGGCGGCAAGAAACACCCCGATGGTCAGACCCAGGGCTGTACGAATTTTGCTTTTTTCATTCATGGTGGTTCGAATGTACATATTATCCAGTTCTATTGGGAATGGTCGAGGACAATATCGTAGGCTTTTCGTGCGAAACCTCAGAAAACCGGGATTGTGATGATCCTAATTTCCAGGTAAGTCAGAAAAAAAATATCGGGCTGGAACTGGTGCAGGCTGGGGGATTCTGGCATACTATGGGGGAATGATGAAATAAATTTCAGTATTTTTTCTATAAATTCTTTTTAGTTTATGAAAAGGTTCTATCTTTGCATTCCCTTACGGATACATGATAAATGATATCATGATAAAATTCACCGGGGTCTGCAGTTAGTGCAGAACAAATAGAAACTAAAGAGTTCTTTGATATAAAGGAAGAGCATTAAAGCTAGGTTTTGGTTAGGACATACGAACAACAATACAATGGAGAGTTTGATCCTGGCTCAGGATGAACGCTAGCGGGAGGCTTAATACATGCAAGTCGTACGGTAACAGGGGAGCTTGCTCCTGCTGACGAGTGGCGGACGGGTGAGTAACGCGTACACGATCTACCTATAAGTCTGGGATAGTCACTGGAAACGGTGAATAATATCGGATGTGGATACCGAGCTGCAT